>NZ_CP031967.1:0-1486206 GCF_003443615.1 Alteromonas sp. BL110
CGTTTGCGCAAGTTTTGCCGGTGTTAGCTTATTAATTAAAGGCGTATGTTTAGCAAACTTAAAGAAATAACTCAGGGGACCAACAACTAACGGCGGGTCGAACAAAATAACGCCCCTAAATAGTTCAGGCGCCTCACAGGCCGCCATGTAGGTGATTACCGCACCAAACGAATGCCCTACACCAAAGACACCACGCGGATCCTTATTTTCCTTCCTAATGTGTTTTATGAGTTCTTGAACTTGGTTGCGCCAGTTGCCATTCACTGGAAGCTGAGGGTCATGCCCAAAGCGCTCAACGTGTAAACGATTGAAGTGGCTAGGTAACGCCGAAAACATTGCATTATAACTGCCCGCAGGAAACCCGTTTGCATGGGCAAAATGAAAACTCAACTCAGACGATGACACCAATAAACTCCTTCAACTTCAAACAATAAAGGGCCTATAATCAGCCCCTTATCATGAAAGGTCGATAATACTACAAGCCCCTAGATTCTGCCATTTCCCAATCTTTGACAATTTTAGTGCTTGTCCATAAGAACACGGCAATTGAAATGGCGTAAGGAACTACCAGGTAAATCAGTGCTTGCCTTAATGCCTCTGTTTCGCCTAATGAAGGCACGAGCGCTTGGCTTATTATACCGGTAAGTGTAGGTCCTCCACCTAACGCAATGATATTCAAAACAAAGAAGAAGAGTGCCGTTGACATCGCCCTTACGTTTATCGGCGCAAGGGTTTGTGCCATCGCAAAACTTGGCCCTAAGTAAGACCCACTTGTAAATAACAGCAGCGCCATTAGTCCAACAGATAACCACAAATCTTGAACTTGTAACGATGCATAAAAGGCAGGTACGCCGATGATAAGCGCGATAGCAGGCAATAACGCATAAGCTTTCTTATTGTGCTTACCCCATCTGTCAGCAATATAACCACCTAGCCACACGCCCAATGCATAAGCGGTACCGTTAATAATACCAAATACAATAAGAAGCTGAGTTATATCAAGACCTGCAAATGCTCGAACATAGTAATCAATGACCCATGTCGATATTGCATAGTTACCGAACGAACCAAATGAAATGCCTAATGCCATCCCCCACCACGTAGGTATTTTTAGCAGCATTTTCAATGACGATTTAACACTCGGCTTATTAGCGTCATCCGCACTTGGTGCAGAAACTGTTCTAACGGGCTCTCTTACTGTCAACTTCAGCAAAATAGCCAGTAACACGCCTGGTATACCCACGCTATACATTACCGTACGCCAGTCAGCAGACCCGCCCTGTAAAAAGAATGCTGAGGCAAAAAACGCCAGCATCACACCAAATGGAATGCCTAAAGAGTATATTGCAAGCGCTCCCGCACGTTTTTCTTTAGGAAAAAGATCGGAAATTATACTGTGCGACGGTGGGCTTCCCCCAGCCTCCCCAATACCAACACCAATACGAGCAATAGCAAGTTGCATATAGTTGGCTGCCAAACCAGATGCGGCAGTAAAACCACTCCAGAGTGTTAATGATATTGCGATGATATTTACGCGGCTATAACGGTCTGCAAGCCACGCAATTGGAATACCCATTACGGTATAAAGTAGCGCGAAATAGATACCTTTAAGCCATCCCAACTGGGCGTCATCTAACCCTAAGTCAGCTTTAATAAAGGGCGATAATATTCCAATAATTTGCCTATCTATAAAGTTAAAGGCATACACCAAGGTTAATATGAACAGAACGTAATTGCGGTAACTTCTAGATGTTCCAGCTTCGTTAGCAGGAATACCTTCAACGTGCGTATGGGCCATAACAGTCCTTTTGAGTGACGATGGCCCAGTCTACGCACCTGGTAAAAAAATAAACAACTAATTGTTACTTATTTGTTAACATAACGGAAATTTCTAACATAGGCTTTTCGTTCTATAGCGCTTAAGGTAGGATGACAACCACTTAACTCATCAGACCAGATACAACACTATGACAGTAGATGAATTGCTTAATATTCCTCAATTATCACAAACATCGGAAAATACCTGGAAGGTTGACGGGTTAGTCATTCCCAAAACCTGGGGACAAGGACGTACGGCATTCGGCGGTATTTCTGCTGGCATGCTTTATACCGCTGTGAAGCAACAAGTGACTGATAATCGTGTACTACGCTCTTTTACTACTAATTTTGTTGGCCCTTTATCGCTCGAAGCCCCCTTTTCTATCGAAGTTACCCTATTGAGAACGGGTAAGAATGTCTCGCAATATACTGCGCATGCCATTCAAGACGGCAAAAGCTGCGTCTTTTCCCAAGCTTGTTTCGGGGTTGCAAGAGAATCTGGTATTAAGGTAGAGAATAGGGAAAAGCACGATATGCCTTTGCCTAATAAAGCGAAGTTCATTCCGCAAATACCTAAGGTTACGCCAAAATTTTTACGTTACTTTGATTTAGCCATTGAAGATGGCGGTATCCCATTTACGCGCAGAAAAACCAGTCACTACCACGGCTTCATGCGGTTTAAACAAGCACCTGAAGCGATAACTGATGCGCACATCATTACCATGATCGATGCTTGGCCGCCCACGCTATTGCAAATGATGAAGTTGCCGGCACCGGCTAGCACGGTTAGCTGGAATTTAGAATTTATCCACCCGCATAGACCAGTAAGCCCTACTGATTGGTTCGGCTACAAAGCCCATACAAGGCAGGCGGCTGACGGTTATGGCCATACGGAAGCGACGATTTGGGATAAAGATAACGAAGTGATAGCAATTAGCAGACAAACCGTAGCGATTTTCGATTAATCGCTACGGCAATATCTATGATTAGAGGCTATTAAGTCTTAGTAAAGCATAAACGCGTTAGGGTTAAACAGTGAGATAACCGAAATACATTGAAGATTGGTTATGTCTAGCGCGTCTTCCAAATCCTCTCGATTTAGCGATAACGCCTCGTGCATCTCAGGTTTTAAATTGTGATAGCTTGGGTAAATTTCTGGGTTTACATTGTCTAGCGCTAGCACGTAAGAAAGCTGTAGAATTTTCTCTTCTACACCTGTGTCTGCTTCTTCGCCTCTGTGAATACTGGCGATAGGCGTGTAAATTGAACTAGGGATACCCCATTTTTCAATCAGTTTTGCCGAGAGTTCTGCGTAAGTAAACCCCAACACGCCAAATTGAAGCTCGGCGGGGCTTACCCGTGCGTTAAACGCCTGGCAACGGGTTGCTGACTCAGGCATTAACGAAACGGTAACTAGCTCCCCGATATTGTGAAGTAGCCCAGAAACAAAGAGTCTTTCAGGCTCTCTGATATTACGCATATCGGCGAAGTACTTGGCTAGTAACCCACAAGATACACTTTGTTCCCAGAACTTATCTAAGTCTACTACTTGGCCATCCACATCGCTAAATGCCTGACTTACCCCATAAGCCAACGCTAAGTCGTAGGTAGAACGGGTACCCACAACCTGAATAGCCCTTGTAATCGTGTCAATTTTGTTGGGAAAACGATAGAGCGCTGAGTTTGCCACTCTGAGTAACTGGGTGGCCAATGACGGGTCGAAAGCAATGATATCGCCAATATCGTCAATGCTTGAAGCTTCATCATCCATACAAGCTTTAAGTCGCGTTACCGAATCTGGTAAAACAAAGAGGTCTTCCGCTTTCGAAACTAATTCATCTAAATTCATTCGTGCACTCTCTTCAATGCAGTCTCTGTCATTGTTGTGTTCAAGGCATCTCCTTTCGCCATGACCTACAATAAGGTATAGGCGTTAAAACTGAGGAGGTCAATTAATATTACCTAGTAAAAAAGTATGATTTCTTTACTAATCAGAAGGTTAAAAAGTCTAAAAAAGTAATGATTAATTGATTACTCTCGAAGAGTATAGGCTGTTTCTCCAACTCTGAGCATTATCAGTTGTGGTAATACCGTAAGCTACCAAGCCCCACTGGTATCCCTTAAAAAAGTTGAAGCGTTGCGTATTATAACTAGCAGCTTGTTTTTACAAACCTAAAATTCTATTTCAAAGAAAAACTTAGGGTAATTACCTATAAGAATTAGAATTTCTAAGGCACACCCCCTTTAAGCAATAGCGGTCCGTGTTTTGTGATAATATTTGCCGCAACATAACAGTGCAGTTCAGGCACATTTTTTAATAAGAGTTGTAATCCATACCATGTTAAAAGTTGTTGTAGTCGGCTATGTGTGGCCAGAGCCAAATTCCTCCGCAGCAGGACAGAACATGCTGTCTATTATTGATCGATGCTTAGCCGCTAACTTCAACGTGACTTTCTTAACAGCTGCTACCGATAGCGAGCACAAAGCCGATCTTCAAGCAATGGCGGTAAATGTTCAGCCTGTCGCGCTAAACTGTAGTTCGTTTAATACTCTTATAGCAGACTTAGCCCCAGACGTAGTTGTTTTCGACCGCTACATGACTGAAGAACAGTTTTCTTGGCGAGTAAAAGAAGTTTGCCCGGATGCACTTAGAGTGCTTAACACTGAAGATTTGCATAGTCTTCGCCAAGCAAGACATGAGGCGGTCAAAAAGCATGGCGACCCTAGCCTAGCGCACTTGCATAGCGAACTGGCCCAAAGAGAAATTGCATCCATTATTCGAAGCGATCTGACCTTGGTAATTTCAAAAAAAGAAATGTCTTTATTGATTGAGCACTACGGTGTACCTTCAGCGCAACTTCAATACCATCCACTTGTAGTTGGTCGGTCTATTAGCTCCACGCCATCATTCGAACAACGCTCACACTTTATCCATATTGGTAATTTTCGCCATGCGCCCAACTGGGACGCAGTTTTGCAGTTAAAGCAGCATCTGTGGCCTTCAATCAAAAAAGCGTTGCCCCATGCTGAATTACATATCTTCGGTGCTTACCCACCTAAGAAAGCAACGCAACTTCACAACGAGAAACAAGGCTTTTTAGTGAAAGGCTGGACGAAGGATGTCGAGTCTGTAATGACGAATGCCAAAGTCCTTATTGCCCCCTTGCGGTTCGGCGCGGGCGTAAAAGGAAAGCTGCTAGATGCGATGCGCTGCGGCACGCCTAGCATCACAACCTGGATTGGCGCAGAAGGTATTGCTCAAAATAACATTGATGCAAATAGTGATATGAGAGCAATAGAAGGAGACAACACCGCACATTTTCAGTCTACACTGTGGCCTGGTGCCTTATGCGATACTGATACTTCTAAAGCAACCGTTGTTCAAGACTATGTTGCTAAATCCGTAGCGCTTTATGAAGATGAAAAAGCCTGGAATTTAGCAAATCACCAAGCTGCCAGTGCGCTTAACGCGTTTAGACAACAGCAACCGCAAGTGTCGCTTATTGAGAGAATAAGTGAGTTGAAACAAGAGCTTGATAATCATAGAAGTACTTTGTTTATGCAAAGCTTGTTGTGGCATCAGACGCTTGCTGCTAGCAAATATATGAGTCAGTGGATTGAGGCGAAGAACAAATAGAGGAGCAAAAAGCTAGGCCTATGTGCCCTTCAACTTTGTGATCACTGACTTTATCCCGTTTCCCCGCGATTGACTTAGATATCGCTCTAACTGGCAGCGAGACAAGTAACCTTCGAAGTCAAAATTACCACGCTGCGTGTCGGGCAAGGCATTAGCTTTTTCAAGCAAGACAGCAAGTACTCCACGAATTACCTTGCTTGGCGAGTACGCCATTAAACTGCCATGCTCAGTCGAATAAGCTAACCACACAGGGCTTTCACAGCCTTCGACCGCAGTATCGGCAGTGCGTTCACTTTCAGGCAGAGGAGTTAGAGACTTACCCGCTAGCATAAGCGTGCGCGTGAAGTCATCCCATCCTTTTGAGGCGGCAAGCGAGGAAGCTAAAGGAAGTAAGGTATCATCCGAACTCATATGCTAAACGCCCAGATTAATTACCGCTTATTTCGGCAGCCAAATCTTCTGCGGTCATAACTAGGTTTTCAACGTCACTTGTAGTTGGAAACATAACCAGTTCCACGCCATTTTTAGTAAGACCAGGCAGCCAAGTTTCTGCAAATTCGGCTAGCTCAACACTTACGCATTGGCCTTCTATTTCGTTTATGTCTACGAACTTTTGCGCGAGATCGCGATGTGGAAACACAGGTAATTGAACACTCTCGCCGCCTTCGAACATAACAAAGCCTTCACTGCCCTGTATCATCCATATTTCTTTTGCTTTCGCTATATAGCTAACAACAAGCTCTTGTCGTTCTTCAGCACTTAGCTTCATCGCTTGCTCAATGACCGCATAGCTCAACTTATCTGCAATTGTTTCTGGAAACACGTTTATTCACCTATCTCAAAATTTCGGGCAAGTATACCCGCACCAGCAAAAGGCGCAATGCAATAGTCACCAAAACCTCTCTTGCAAAGACACCCATGCTAAGCAGCAAACCACCCTTACAATGACACCCTTACAATGACACCCATGCTTAAAGCAACAAACCCACCCTTACAATGACACCCACGCTAAAAGCAACAAACCCACCCTTACAAAGACACCCACGCTTAAAGCAACAAACCCACCCTTACAAAGACACCCACGCTTAAAGCAACAAACCCACCCTTATAAATACCCCCATGCTTAAAGCAACAAACCCATTCTTACAAAGACACCCATGCAAACTACTAATCAAACGAGAAAATTTGAAATTAACTCGCTTTTCTTCAATTCACTACCGGTTACAAAGACACCCATGCTAAAGTAAAGCCAAATCGATAATGACTAGAAAGCTACAACGCCAAGATATTTAAACCATGCGCAATCTTTTCACTGCACTTAAGCAAGACACCCAGGCAAACCACAGTGTTTTGGAAAACACGTTTCCCTTTTCTATTTATCACGATGATAGTTTGTTCGATGAAAAGGCATATCTCGCTATTCTAAAGATCATGAGTATGTTCCACCAGGCTGCGGCAGAAGCTGTGCAGCAAGCAGAACTCAGAGCTCCAGCGCTTACACCAATAGCATCGATGATAAACAGTGATGTAATTCAAAACGCGTTAAATAAAGACATTCTTGCGCTTACCAAAAGTTCGCTTACCAGAGACACCCACGCTTCAGATACATACAAAACCAAGGCTTACGCAGACATCCACCCCAATAAACCATCTACCTTAAGCAGCAACTCGCCAACCAGCCAAGCTATATCGGCCATATACGTCTGGTTAGGCTCATCAATGGGAGCGAATATCATTGTACGCAGGTTAAACGCCATGGAGCGCGATATACCCACAAACTATTACCAAGCGATGGCGGGGTGTGCGAAAGCATGGGTGTCATTCAAACAAGAAGTCGATAGGCTAATCCCTAAACTCGGTCTAGAAGATGAAGCCTTTGTTGCAGATGCAGTGACAGATGCGAACGCATGGTTTACATACCTGATTTCATTAGCCGATGTTGTCGTACACGACGCCACGCAGGCGGTTGCGGTTAACTAGGATAGCGCTGCCTGAAGCAGCGTTTAGCCTCCTCTTTAAAAGGAAACTTTTCCCGTAGCAATTCCTTTCTCCTGCCCCCTTGGGCGTTATTTCAGGTTATTCATAGCCATATAGCTATAAATAAACTTAATCCAGTCAATCGCCTGAATGCATTAATATATTGGCAGTTCTTCGTTAAGCGTCCGCTTAGTTTCTGATAGAATTGATGTAACGTTGAAACAACAAAAATATAAGCATGAAAGTAATCTCATTTAATATAAACGGCATACGCGCCCGCTTGCACCAACTACAAGCGGTTATCGACGCACATCAACCAGATATTATTGGTTTGCAAGAAATTAAGGTCCACAACGAGCAGTTTCCAGTTGAAGCAGTGGAAGCCATGGGCTACCACGTTTATTTTCATGGTCAAAAAAGTCACTATGGCGTAGCGTTTTTGGCAAAGAAAGAACCGCTTTCTGTAACTATGGGTTTTCCCACCGATGACGAAGACGCGCAGCGTCGAATGATCATGCTAAAAACCACCGACGAAACTGGCGAGCCTGTAACCATCCTTAACGGTTACTTTCCTCAAGGTGAGAACGAAAAACACGAAACAAAATACCCTGCTAAGCGCAAGTTTTATAAAGACTTAATGACGTATTTGAATGAAACCCACACGCCGGATGAGAACGTAATTGTGATGGGCGATGTGAACATTTCCCATACGGATCTCGACATTGGCATTGGCGAAGAAAACAAAAAGCGCTGGCTAAGAACAGGTAAGTGCAGCTTTTTACCGGAAGAGCGCGAATGGTTGAATACGCTCATGGACTGGGGTTTTGAGGATAGCTTTAGAACACTTAACCCAGAATCTAATGACAAGTTTTCGTGGTTTGATTATCGCTCAAAAGGCTTTAACGATAACCGCGGCCTGCGCATAGACTTGATTCTGGCTACAAAAGCTTTGCATTCACGTCTGCACGACGCTGGGATTGACTATGAATTAAGAGGCATTGAAAAGCCATCTGACCACGCCCCAATTTGGGCTGAATATAAATAATAGTTGGCCGATAGCAAATAGAGTAGCGCCGATTAAGGAGTAACAGTGAGTTCATTACAGTTGTTGGCATTGCTGATTTATGGCGCGTTTTTATTGGGCGCGGTTAAGCATATCGACTTTACTCACTTTGCTCGCAATAAGCTGCAGCAACACCTTATGTTCGGCACTGCTGCCTCTTTATTTGTGCTTTGGTTGTTTAAAGCAGGTATTTTTGAAGGCCTAGACGTACATTTTCTAGGCCTATCTGTTCTCACTCTTATGTTGGGCTTTAGAAACGCGATCATTGCTTCTTTTATCGCGCTTTTGGGTGCAAATTTAATAGGTTATGGTACATGGGAAAACTTCGGTGTTAATGGCCTGCTTGGAACTATCTTGCCTATTGGAATAACCTACCTTTTCTATATGTTGTCTTTCCACCGCATACCCAGGCAACTCTTTGTGTATATTTTTGTGTGTGCTTTTTTTCCTGCAGCACTTTCAATCGCTCTTAAAACATTATCGCTGGGTGCCTTCTACTATTTTGAAGGTACATACACATGGGACATCGTTTTTGATAACTACATTTTACTCATCCCGCTATTAGTGTTTCCAGAAGCTCTTTTGAATGGAATGGCTATTACCCTACTCGTTATCTACCAGCCGACGTGGGTGTATACCTTCCACGACAAATTTTATCTCGATAATTAAGCCCTCTACCCATTAGTCACTTCATTTATTGAACTTATTAAACTAATAGTTAATAAGCTTTTCCCAATTTCAATCTATGATTAGAGTGAGAAGTTCAGTGGTAGAGCTAGATGAATATTCAGACACTTGCTTTAGAGTGCGATGGTACTGTGAGCGTAGCATCGCAACTAGAAAATATTTTAACCAATAAACGGCCTTCATTACTCCTTGGTTACGGTAACACTGACTTACCATTAGAAACGCTTGCATCGGCCATTGGCGATGCTGCGCCACCATTTTTTATCTCAAGTTCCTGCTTAGGCGCGTTGCTTTGCGATGACAACATAGCCTCGCCCCACTGTGACGTTGCTTTGTTCTGCATAAATGATGACAACGGGGCCTACGGTGTTGGCAGCGCTGACATAGCTGAAAGCACACCATTTGAGGCGGGAGCAACTGCATTGAAGGAAGCATTGGCGCACGCCGAGAGGCCTTATGAGAGCCCAGCACTTATATGGTGTTCGCTTCCCCCAGGCAATGAAGAGAGAATACTTGAGGGTTTTGCTAGCATTGTCGGAACAAAGGTACCCATCTTTGGGGGCTCAATGGCAGACAATACTGTTTCAGGTAATTGGCGCATAGTCACTAAAACATGTTCAGGGTCTCAAGTCGTTGCCGCGGCAGTTTTGTATCCTTCAACGCCGCTTGGCTTAAGTTATAGCTCTGGTTATAAACCTACCGAAACCGTGCTTAAAGCCACAAAAGCGCAAGGAAGGCAACTTCAACAACTCGATAATGATAAAGCGAGTACTATCTACAATGTTGCGACAAACGGCCTGATTTCAAACCAGCTAACAGGCGGGCAAATATTAGGACTTACGTCATCGGCTCCTTTAGGCAAGCCTGTTGAACTAGACAATGGCGCGGTTAACTATCTTCTTTGCCACACCGACTCGGTAGACCAGGATGGCACCCTTCATGTTTTTTCCGAAGTCCAAGAAGGCGAAGAACTGGTATTAATGGAAGGCAATATTTCTAGTCTCACCTCCCGTGCAGAACGGGTTATTAATAATGCAATCATGCTGCTTCCGGAAAACAAGAAGCCTGTTGGCGTATTGATGATCTATTGCGCCGGATGCAGATTAATGGTGGGCGATGAGATAAACGCTATGTTGAACTCATTGCAAGAAACGTTTCCCTCGATACCTATTTGTGGCCCTTTTACTTTTGGCGAACAAGGGCGTTTTTTAGACGGTAAGAATAGACACGGTAACCTTATGATATCAGCGGTAGTGTTTTCTCAATGAATAAAGATTACGAAAATGTCTTAGAAGACTTAGCCCTTGTTTACCGCTTGAAGCAGCAAGCTGAGGCGTATAAAAAAGAAAGCGATGCATTGTTAGAAGGCACGCGGGTGCTGCTTACCGCCGAGGATGAAGCAGATCTTTTCAAAAAGATGTTTAGTGTTTTTAAAGGGCTTTATAATTACGAAGCATGCTTCGTTCTTCAGAACGAAAGTGCGGGTAAAATGAGATGCGTAAACAGTACCCATGCACCTTTACTCAACACTGTTTGGAAGATAGACGATACACTTTCTAGAGCAGTCAAAAGTGAACCCGTTGCATTATTTAACGTTCAACAACAGCCTACTTGGCAACAGCACTTGCCATTATTTGAGACTCCCGTCACATCAGTACTCTATTGCCCGTTTAAAGTAGATCAGCAGCAGGCCGTTATTGTTTTTTGCCATCAATCGCTGGGTTACTACACCCGAGAATACGTAGATATGGCCAATAGGTATCGTACCTTCACCGAGCAAATGGCAATGGGGATGCAGGCAAAATTAATGACACTTGAAACCGTAAGGTTGAAAGAAGAAAAAGCTAAAGTAGAAAAAAGCCTTATCGATTCTGAAAAAATGGCCTCTCTAGGATTATTGGCAGCAGGCGTGGCTCACGAAATTAATAACCCTGTAGCATTTATCAACAGTAACATTCATTTTTTAAGGAACGTATTGCCTGCTCTCTCTCAAATGCAAGACATAGTGCTGAGGTTGGCATCCAGCGTTAGCGATGAAGAAAGAACAAAGTTAGCCCAAGAAGCAATGTTGTGGCAATCACACAATAAGATTGATTCACTAAGTGAAGAAATTGCAGATATTTGTGGGGAATCTGAAGAAGGCTTAAACAGAGTAACTGATATAATCACCAGCCTTCGTTCATTTTCTCATGATGCAGACATCCCTGATGACGAAACTATCAACGTAAATGATTGTATTGCACATGCTCTAAGGTTAGTTAATAGCGAATTAAAGCACCGCATTAAAATACAGCAGCACCTAACAGAGGTCCCTTTAATTAAGGGTAAAACAGGAAAGTTGAATCAGGTGTTGGTTAACCTTTTTGTCAATGCTGCGCAAGCGATGGAAGATGGTGACAAGCTAACCATATCTTCTTTTGAAGACGACAATCATACTGTTATCACTGTTAAAGATACGGGTTGTGGTATCGAAAAACATGCCCTGCAAAAGCTTTTCGAGCCGTTTTACACCACTAAACCTACCGGTAAAGGGACTGGGTTAGGTCTTTATATTTCTTTTTCTATTGTTGAAGCTATGGGTGGCACTATTGGCGTTGATAGTGAAGTTAACGTGGGCACTACGTTTACCCTCTCGTTTCCAACGAATTTAGCCAATAAAAAAACCGCACAATCGTGCGGTTTAGATACGTTCGATAGCAATTCGTAACGGCTACTAAAGCTATATAGCGGCTACTTTTGGAACAAAATATCCATTACGTCAGCCAACTCGCCTTTTCCTTCGCGAATCTCTTCTTCTGACAAACCAGCAATTTCGTGAGGAAATACTAGCCATTCATCACTTTCGTTTACGTAGTAATCTGGCACGATATCAGTAGTGTTGTTTTGAGGCTTATACCACGGGCACGCTATGCGAATATCTTTTGGCATGTTTAAGCGCATTAGCTTATTGATTTGCTTGATAAGCGCATCAACACTTCGGCCTGAGTCAAAAACATCATCAACAATCAATAACTTGTCGTCAGCGTTGGCATTTTCAACCAAGTAGTGTAACCCGTGCACACGGATTTCTTTCGACTGTTTATTGATTCCATAGTAAGACGAAGTACGTACCGCGATATGGTCGGTTGACGTATCTTTAAATTCAAAGAATTCTTGAACTGCGATACCAATTGGAGCACCACCACGCCAAATACCGATAATAAAGTCAGGGCGGAAGCCGTCTTCATACACCTTTGCCGCTAAGCGAAAGGAATCCTGTAGAAGCGATTGCGAGGTGATAAAATTCTTGTTCATGACGTCTCACTGAGCAAATTTTAAAAGACCGCGAGTATAGTGAATTTCACGGTCTTTTGCACGGTAAATTCAACTATTTATTCGTTTTGAAGAGCTTGCGACGGTGCAATTTTCATCGCTTTGCGCGCAGGATAAACGCTAGCTAAAACACACAGCAGCAAAGACAATAACGTAATGCTGATAATCTGCACGACGTCCATTTCAATAGGCAGTCCTCTTCCATCAGCTGCAAGTGCTAAGGGTGAACCTATTACGTCCAGAATATTATTTAGCTGAAGAGTAATAAAGACACCCAAGATAAGCCCTATACCTGCACCTTTTATACCATTAAATAAGCCATTTAATACGAAAATCCACATTACCGAGCTGGGCAACATGCCCTGAGTTTGCAGTACCGCAATATCACCCTGCTTTTCGGTTACCACCATTACCAGTGCAGACACTATGTTAAACGCCGCTACAGCAATAATAAGTAGCAACATAAGTGTCATCATGTTCTTTTCCATTTTTACTGCATCAAATAGCGGCCCCTGGCGCTCACGCCACGTTCTAATATTATTTACAGAGACACCCACCCTATCAGTTAATTGATCAACCACAGTTTGGTAGTTAAACGCGTCATTCAGAAAGAAACGCAATGATTGTTCGTTTCCCTTTGGGTCGCGCATTAAGCGATTCACATCATCAAGGTTCATGTACATTACCTTGTCATCCATTTGCGAGCCCATATCGAAGACACCCACTACAGTCACAAGCCGCTGACTTGGCATTCTTCCAAACGGTGTAAAAACGCTGGCCCCTGCAACCATAACTCGCAGCCTATCTCCCACACGCGCTTCAAGCTTAATAGCAAGAGAACGCCCAATAATAGCTGCGAAGCTGCCTTTAGCGAGGTCACTGAATCGACCTTGTTCCATATGGTTTGCAACTAAGGTGTGCTCAAGCATCACATCTGGCTGAACACCGTGAACCTGCACGCCACGCAAGTCTGAGCGTGACTGCACTACGGCTTCCGCTTCTCTGTAATCCATACTGGCAACAACGCCTTCGATGGGTGTCATGCTAATTTCATTTAATGATAGGGGTTTAGGTTCGGTAGCTTTTTGGGTGGGTGTCTCTGTAAGCTCCGCAGTTTTTCTGACCTCTTTGACATTGGGTGTCTGGCTAAGTTTGTCGGTTGTGATGGGTGTCTTTGTAGCTTCATTTGCAACTTCTTTTTGCGTGGGTGTCCCGCTAAGACTGTTTTGCATCTTTAACGTGGGTGTCTCTGCAACTTCTTTTTGAATGGGTGTCTTGCTAAGGCTGTTGCTTGCAATGGGTGTCTTTGTAATTTCGATGGGTGTCTTTGTAATTTCGATATGCGGGACTATGCCTAGTATGCGCTGTTTTAATTGCCCTTCTAGGCCGTTCATTACGGATACGACAATAATAAGCGCCATTAGCCCTAGCGCGATGCCGGCCACTGAAAATCGGTTAATAAATGAAACGAAACTGGTTTGGCTTGCTTTGTTAGACTTGGCATAACGATAAGCAATGAATGCAGAAAGAGGATAAAACATAGCGCCTTGCTTTTCAGTAATACGGTAATCTGCCTTACATTTAGCTATGCTTAGTGAATAAATAATTCAGATAAGTAGCCCAAAGGCGAGATGACGGGTTAACCCCAAAATAGTAAAGTGGGTATACTACGTGTGAACGGTATACTACTTATAAGTTACTAGCGGCACAAGAAATAGTGGCAGAGGAATGATGTGAGCGAACTTAGCCTAGAACAAAAAAAAGCCCAATTCGACGAGTATTTTTCTATCGCGCACAGCATAAATGCGAATGTGCGCCCTTTAGGTGAACACGAAAAAATACCTGATGAGGAAAATCTTGAAGACTCGATGCCCTATGCATTTCGCATTGCCAGCGAAATGGCCGCGTTAGAAGCACAGGCCATCCGCCCGTTAAGAAATTTAGGCGATCACGCTGAAACCTTGGCCGAATACTTAAATCATCAGTCACGAAAAATTGACCTGATGATGTCGTTTGTATTGCACCAGCAAGATGAACCCGAACATCGCTTCAAAACCGTAAAACTCGGTGGTGGTGGCGTGATTATCGAATCACCCGAAGCGCTTGATATAGGTACGAAAGCGGAACTTAAGCTTTTCCTTGATGCCGAAGCTGCAGCAATTTTCTGTTTTGGTGAAGTAATTACTTGCGAGGAAGTTGAAGATAGTTACCATATCGCCTTTATTTTTAATACCATTCGAGAGCAAGATCAGGAGCTTTTGGTTCGCGCCAGTTTGCATATCCAAACGCAACAACTAAGAAAACGCGCAAAAGAAAAAAAAGCGGGATCTGAATAGCCCCTAGCAACAGTATATAAGCCGTAAAACTCATCTTGCATTTAGAAAACAGGACGTCATGACAGCCACTTTATTATCGCTTCCATTACCTGCGCCTAAAAAAGAAGCCTCATCACAAGATCATAAACACTGGGGCCAACTTCAAGGCAGCAGCGCTGCGCTATGTATAAGCCAGGCTCTTAGCCAATATAAAGGCCCTATTGTACTCATCACCGCCGACACGCCATCGGCAATGAAGCTTGAAAAAGAAATAGCGTTCTTCTTAAGCGATAGTCAAAAAAATACGCCCATTACTCTGTTTCCAGACTGGGAAACGCTGCCATACGATTCCTTTTCGCCTCATCAAGATATTGTGTCTCAGCGATTAGAAACCCTATTCCGCTTTACGCAGCAAGGCGATGGTATTTTCATCGTACCCGTTAACACCCTAATGCAGCGCCTTGCGCCTACCGATTATTTAGCAAAGTATTTGCTTATGCTAAATAAAGGCGACACCTTAGACAGAGACCAATTTAGACGAAACTTAGAGCAAGCGGGCTATTTGCACGTTAGCCAGGTGATGAGCCACAGCGAATTTTCGGTACGCGGCAGCATTATCGACCTGTTCCCTATGGGTAGCGACCAGCCGTTTCGAATAGACCTGTTCGATGATGAAATCGACTCTATCCGCTATTTCGATACCGAAACTCAGCGCTCTGGCGAAGCAGTAAACAAAATTCGCCTGCTGCCCGCTCGAGAATTTCCTACAGACAAAGAAGCAATAACCCTTTTCCGCCAACAGTTCTTGGAAAAGTTCGATGCCAATAACGCATCTGAAAGCGTATTTACTCAAGTAAGCAAAGGCACTATGCCAAGCGGCGTGGAATATTACCTTCCCCTGTTTTTTAAGCAAACCGCGACTTTGTTCGATTACCTTCACCCGAAAAGCCTGCTGCTACTTCACGGCGACGTGCAAGACGCTAGCGAGTTTTTCTGGGCCGACGTGCAAGAACGCTACGAGCAGTATCGCTATAACCTCGCTCGCCCACTACTTGCGCCAGATGAACTGTTTTTACCCATTAACGAGCTATTCGGTGCTATTAAGCAATGGCCTCGTGCGTCGCTGTCCAGCAAGGTACTTGAAGAAAAATCAGGTTCTAGCAACCTTCAATGCGAAAAGCTTGATGACATCGCGATTAACTCGCAAAAGAAAGTCCCTGCTGAGCGTTTAATTAAAACCGTAAATCAGGCCACTGACAACGGGGCTAAAGTACTGTTTTGTGCTGAAACCCAAGGTCGCCGAGAAGGTTTGCTGACGGTACTTGCCAAAGCAGGCATAAAACCCAAAATTGTAGATAGCTTTAGCGACTTTATTGGAAGCCACGACAATATTGGTATCACCGTGGGTATGGTTGATAACAGCTTCCGCTGGCAAACCCAAGAAGGTGAGCTGTTATTTATTACCGAAACGGAGCTATTAGGCCAAAAGGTTAGCCAGCGCCGCCTACGTGATAAGCGCACCGCTACCGATGAAAGTGCAATTATCCGAAACCTAGCCGAGCTTTCTATTGGCCAGCCAGTGGTGCACTTAGACCACGGCGTAGGCCGGTACTTAGGCTTACAAACTTTAGATGCCGGCGGCGTTGCTACTGAATATTTGTGTATTGAATATGCGAAACAGTCGAAATTGTACGTACCCGTTGCATCGCTGCACTTAATTTCTCGCTACACCGGCGGTGATGCCGATAGCGCGCCAGTAAGCGCATTAGGTTCTGACGCATGGACAAAGGCCAAACAAAAAGCGGCTGAAAAAGTCCGTGACGTGGCTGCGGAACTACTCGATGTGTATGCTCGCCGTGCTGCCAAACCGGGCTTTGCCTACAATATAAACTGGGACGATTACCAAGCATTCTCAGACAGCTTTCCCTTTGAAGAAACGCCCGATCAAGCCCAAGCCATTGCAGCAGTTATGCACGATATGGGCAGCCCGTCTGCCATGGACCGCCTGGTATGTGGTGACGTAGGTTTCGGTAAAACCGAAGTTGCCATGCGCGCCGCATTCCTTGCCGCTAACGCGGGCAAACAGGTGGCAATATTGGTGCCCACTACCCTGCTAGCCCAACAGCATTACGAAAACTTTAAAGACCGCTTCGCCGCTTGGCCGTTTGAAATTGAAGTAATGAGTCGCTTTGTAAGCGGCAAAGCGCAGAAATCTGTGGTGGAGCGTATTGGCGAAGGTAAAGTCGATATCGTGGTAGGCACACATAAGTTGCTGTCTAGCGATATTAAGTACAAAGACTTGGGCCTTGTGATCATCGACGAAGAACACCGCTTTGGCGTGCGTCAAAAAGAGAAGCTTAAATCTTTACGCGCCGATGTAGATATTCTAACTCTTACCGCCACGCCTATTCCTCGTACGCTTAATATGGCGTTATCGGGCATGCGCGACCTATCTATTATCGCCACCGCGCCGGCCCGTCGTTTATCCATTAAAACCTTTGTGCAACAGCGTAATAAAGCCGTTATTCGTGAAGCTATCATGCGTGAAATTTTACGTGGTGGTCAGGTTTATTTCCTTCACAATGAAGTGGAAAGCATTGCACGAACTGTGGAAGAGATTGCCGAGATTGTTCCCGAAGCGCGTATCGCAATGGGGCACGGTCAAATGCGCGAGCGCGAGCTCGAAGGCGTAATGAGCGACTTCTACCACCAGCGTTACAACGTACTCGTTTGTACCACTATTATTGAAACAGGTATCGACGTACCAAGCGCAAACACCATCATTATGGATAGAGCCGACCATTTAGGCTTAGCGCAGCTTCACCAGCTTCGCGGTCGTGTCGGGCGTTCACACCACCAAGCCTATGCTTACTTGCTAACACCGCATCCAAAGCGTATGACCAAAGATGCAGTGAAACGCTTAGAAGCCATATCTCAGCTTGAAGATTTAGGTGCTGGTTTTGCCCTTGCCACCCACGATTTAGAAATTCGAGGTGCAGGAGAGCTTTTAGGCGACGACCAATCGGGGCAAATTGCCAGCATTGGATTTAGCCTATATATGGATATGCTAGATAAAGCGGTTAATGCCCTTAAAGACGGTCGAGAGCCATCGCTCGATGATGCAACATCAGGGCACACTGAGGTGGAGCTGCGTATTCCTGCGCTACTGCCTGAAGATTACATTGCCGACGTTAACACCCGTCTATCGCTATACAAACGTTTGGCAAGCTGTACTAACCAAGACGATATTGACGAGTTCCAGGTAGAGTGCATTGACCGTTTCGGGCTTTTACCAGAGCCTGCTAAAAATCTGATAGAAGTGGCTGAAATTAAACTAAAAGCCCAAGAGTTAGGCATTCTAAAAGTAGACTTGTCGGCCCAAGGCGGTACCATAGAGTTTAAAGAAAACACTAAGGTCGACCCGGGCTTTATTATCAGCCTGGTACAAACCAAACCGAATACCTTTAAATTTGAAGGTAGCCAAAAACTGCGTTTGGTGAAAAAGACTGAAACAGCTAAAGAGCGCATCGCGTTTATTAGCGATATTATTGCCGATTTTGCAAAGGAGTCGCGATAACATGAAGTTATCTCGCTGGTGCCCGATAGTTGCATCAATAAGCGCCGCATTTTTAACAACAATTTCGACCACGGCCCACGCCAATGATAAATGGTGGTTTGATGTGGAAGTGATTGCGTTTAAACGCAACATGGCACTTACTGAATTAGAAGAGCAGTTTTCACTGGCTGATAATTTATCGGCCCCTCGTGCTCAGGCAGACATCATCAGCGATGTTATTGCACCAGATATTAGTTATTTAAAACAAGGCTTAGCGGTTTGCGGTGCAGACTCTACGGTAAAATGGCCAAACGAAACCCTTTTTGATATTCCTTCAAAAGATGTGGATTTCTTATCACTATCACATGGCGAGCAGAGCACCGCTCACTACACTGATACGCCAACAACATCTTACTCTGACGATAACGGCAGTACTTACAACACTACTTCAAGCCAAGCGGTAAATGCTAATACGCAGGCTGGCGAAGCGTTTACGTCAGGCCAAGATAACATGGCTTATTCATCGGCAGGTTATAGCAATAACCTTGGCTATTTAAATGAAGAAGTTACGGGTACCGCGCCAGATGCAGCAACCATCGCTAGCTACTGGACTTCGTTTTTCGGGGTAAAACAAACTACGCCTGTCACTGTACCTGCATTTAAATATTGTGAAGAAGCAAAGCCTTGGCTTAGCGCTGAAATTACCACTGTACTGAACGTTATGGCCTCGACTGAGAGCGACGTAAACAATGAGGCAATGAAAAACGGCAGCACAGCGAAAACCCGCGCAATGCAATCTGCAATTAAGCCAGCAATAGTATGGAAGGTAAACAAACCAGACAACAGGCTACCCGCCCCTGCTAGCTTACCCATTGTGGTTGAAGGCCACGACTGGCCCCTAGCGACAAAAGCGCACCTGCTTACCAGTAACCAGCAGGCGCTGTCATCTATCTCACGCCAGATACGCTCGAACCGACAGCTAGAACGCTTGTTTCATGCAACTTGGCGTCAGCCCGTTATATTCGGCAAAAATAACGCTTTTGATGTTCGACTTTACGGCGGAAAAAATTACGCGCAGCAGTTCGATTTAAACGGCGACATGCGAAAGCAGCAACGCAGCGCAGCGCTGGTTAACTCTTCCGATAGCGAAGCGGAATTTGGCTATGACGCAACCGCAAATTTAACCAGTGGCGAAAGCAATCAAAATACGCTAGGCACAGGTGAAGCGCAGTCATCTCTTACAAGCACCACAGCCGACAATGAGTTTTCGGCGAACGTTAGCAGTGCAACAACGCAAAACATAAGCGAACTAGCCACCACTTCAGATATTTTTGCAGATCTTGAGCGACGGTTATCAAACCCACAAGCTATTGGCTATGATGCGTTCAAAGCGCTTGATACCCCCATAATTGTGGAACAAGATGACGACAACGCACTAGATCCATCGCTAAGAACTCCGATATGGGAAATTGACGGCACTATTAAAGTCTTTCTCAAATACATCAACCGCGTGCCCTACCTGCATGTTGACGGTGAAATATTTTACAGACAGCCGGTGCCGCTCAGTTATTTTAGCAGTGAAGAATCTAGCAGCAGCTTAACCGCAGGCCAGCCTTCGCGTACTGAATACAAACTAGTTTCTGTGCCGTTAGCTGAACAACGCCGGGTTATCAGTACCCAACTGCACTATTTCGACCACCCGCTGTTTGGTTTTGTGGTACAGGTTCGTCGCTATAACCGCCCAGGCGCTAGCGAATAGCGTATCGTTCGCTTCCACATTGGCACTTGCCACCTCAAAAAGTGGTGAGTCGCTAACTTTTATCGGAGAGTTTGCGAGTTTGCGAGTTTGCGAGTTTGCGAGTTTGCGAGTTTGCGAGTTTGCGAGTTTGCGAGTTTGCAGCATAAAACGCAAAGCGTTTAAAAAACAACACAAGCAATTCACTTAAAAAATGAGATTTCTATGAAGATTTACACTCGCACTGGCGATAAAGGCAGTACGCAGATTTATGCCGACAAAGCCGTACGTGTTGATAAAGATGATTTGGTCGTACAAAGCTACGGTGACATGGACGAACTCAATAGCCATATTGGATTGCTAGCCGCATATGTCGCAGACCAACATAAACCTATGCTGCACGATGTTCAACGTAACCTGTTTCAAGCTGGTTTTGCCATATCGGCAAGCTCTACATTAACGCAAGCCGATGTTGAAAGCTTAGAAAGCCTGATAGACACCATTACAAGTAAAATGCCGCCTAACACATCCTTCGTGCTACCTGGCGGATGTAAAGCTGCTGCGCAAGCACACGTGTGCCGTGCGGTGTGCCGCCGTGCTGAGCGCGCTGTTATCAGCCTATCTAAACATTACGACGTACCAGAAGTGGTTCATGCTTATTTAAACCGCTTAAGTGATTTCCTTTTCACCTTTGCCCGCTTCATGAATGTAGAAGCTGGGGTAGAGGAAACAAAGGTTTAAAGTCCGTTTCATAGCAGCTTATTAAATGACTGACGGTCGGTTAGCTAAGATACTAAGTTAACGAATCAGCGAATTGCTTTCAGTAAAAAACGGTAGGCATAAAACCTACCGTTCGCTTAATTGCTTTACCAACTCAACGGCACTGTCGTACTTATCATTAAGCCCTGCAGGCATAACCCGCCCGTAAAGCCCCATAACCCGTTCTTGCTTCTGTAAATCTCTGTCACTCAAGTTAGAAAAGCGCGCTTCTAATCCATCCAAAATGCTTTCTGCCCCTTTTGGATTATTGCAAGCAAGTACCATGTCGCAGCCAGCATCTAGCGCAGCTTCAGCACGCTCAACATAGCTTCCGGCAACACTGGCACCATGCATAGACAAATCGTCAGAAAACACCGCGCCACCAAAACTTAAATCACGCTTAAGTACATCTTGTAGCCACTTCGGTGAAAACCCTGCAGGCTTATCGCACACCTGGCTGTAAATAACATGGGCAGGCATAACACCATCAAGCAATGCGCGCTCAATTAGGCGTTCAAACACCACCATATCGGTACTGCGTATCTCATCGAAATCTCGCTCATCTACCGGTAATGCGATATGCGAGTCGGGTGCGACACTACCGTGCCCTGGAAAGTGCTTTCCAATAGCGGGCATATTTACGGTTTTAAGCCCTTGTATAAGGTGGGAAGCAAGGCGTATTACGTCGTTTGCACTATCAGCGAATGCTCTATCGCCAATAACTTGCGATACACCGTTAATATCAAGCACAGGTGCAAAACTAAAATCGATATCTAATGTTTTAAGTTCATGCGCCAACACTAACCCGCATGCTTTAGCATATGCAGCACTTTCATCTTGGTGTTCTGACTGTTTTAGAATATTGCCCATGGCAGGTATTGCGGTAAAATCTTCACGAAAG
The DNA here is from genome assembly GCF_003443615.1 of Alteromonas sp. BL110. Classification (NCBI taxonomy): domain Bacteria; kingdom Pseudomonadati; phylum Pseudomonadota; class Gammaproteobacteria; order Alteromonadales; family Alteromonadaceae; genus Alteromonas; species Alteromonas sp. BL110. Next base: position 21,761 of record NZ_CP031967.1, read on the forward strand.
CGCTGAACTCGCCCTCCTTCGTGATCAACCGCTATCAGAACAGGGCGCTTGGCATAGCGTCTTATGTCTTGAACAAGCGCAGAAAGTTGGCGCTTATCATGATAATTACGACTAAATAAAATTACGCCCCCTACTACGGGATGGGCTAACTTTTCCTTTTCTTCAGGCGCAAGTTCTTCAGCCTGACAATCCAACATTAATGGTCCCACGGCACCGCCTTTGTATGTGTCATAAAACATCACTTCAATTTTGCTAGTTCTGTGGTTAGGATAGAGAAAAATAGGGAGTTTTACACGTGATAAATTGGGTCAAGTGGTTGGTTTTAAGTGTTTTCACACTGCTTTTATTAGTGGCGTCTGGGCTTTATATAACGCTTCGCCTAAGTTTGCCTGCGCTTGATGGAAATAGCGCCACTTACCACGTAAACGCACCTACGGAACTAAGCCGCGACAGCTTAGGTCATGCCGTCATCAATGCTAATGACATTTTTGATGCCGCCTACGCTTTAGGCTTTGCCCACGCCCAAGACCGCTTTTTTCAAATGGACTTACAGCGACGTGCCGCATCGGGGAGTTTGTCGCAATGGGTGGGCAATTTGGCTTTAGATATAGATAAAAAAGCACGCTTTCATCAATTCGAAAAACGAGCAAAAACCGTATTCCAGGACCTGCCTTCAACGCAGCAAGAACTGCTAGTACGCTACGCACACGGTGTAAATGACGCACTAAGTGAATACACCCTACCGCCATTTGAGTACCTAGCGGCAGGCGTTGACATAAAACAATGGCAGCCCACCGACAGCATTCTAGTTATTTACAGCATGTATTTAGACTTACAAGGTACCCAAGTAGAACTAGACTTAGCCAGAGAAGCGCTGCTTTCAACGTTCGGGAATGATATATATAGCTTTATTACCCAGCCAAGTAACTATCAGGCAGCATTAGACGCTAGCGAAATTCCCTTACTTGAAGCTGAAATACCAGACTACCCTGCTTCGCTTCATACAGATACCACTGCACCAGCTCGAATTATTGATGAGAGTACTGAACAGCGCTCGGAAAACAAAACAGTTGAGCCCATAAGCGACAATCAAAGTGAAAATTCAGCATCTATCGAATTTTCACCCAATAAATATGGCACAGCTGAACCTACCCCAAGTAAAACCATCAATAAAGACACAGCTATTGCTCGGGCTCAATATAACGGTACAGAGCTACCTGATATTGGCAGTAACAATTGGGCGGTTACCGGAAGTCACACAACAACAGGTGCAGGCCTTCTAGCGAACGACATGCACCTAGGCTTGCGGGTACCTATTATTTGGTATCGCGCCCAGCTTAACTATCAGGAATCGGGTAGTAATGTGCAGGTAACTGGCGTTTCTTTACCCGGAATACCTGGAATAGTGGTGGGTACTAACGGCCATATCGCGTGGGGTTTTACTAACGCTAACCTAGATAATGTCGATTGGATTGAGTTAGAAGAAACAACGCCTACCGATACTGTAACAGAGCGTATTCCCCTGCCCGATGGCGAGCATGAATTCACATTTGAAATAAGCGAATACGGCCCTGTAAAAGAACTTAACGGCAAGCGTTACGCACTAAATTGGGTAGCTCACCACCCGTTTGCAGCCAATTTGGGTATTATAAATTTTGGTACTACAAAGAATGTTCAAGCCGCAATAAACACAGGCAAGCGCATTGCCATTCCAACACAGAACCTAGTAATTGTTGATGAAACCGGCAATGCTGCGTGGCTTCCTGGCGGCGCGGTAATGGATAGGCAGCAAGCGTCGTTCACCGCCATAAAACAGCAAAACGCGGGGGAGCCCAGACGTGCGACAGAACTACCAGTGCTGTTAAACCCAGAAATGGGAAGAATATGGACAGCCAATGCCAGAGTAATATCAGCTGAAGATTTCAAAGTGTGGGGTGATGGTGGTTATGCTCTTGGTGCGCGCGGGCAACAAATAAGAGACCGGCTTTTTGAAAAAGACACTTTCAGTGAAACCGACTTTTACGCTATTCAGCTAGATAATCACGCCCGATTCCTCATACCTTGGCAGCACCTTTTGTACGGGTTGTTGAATATGCAAGATATTGAGTTCAAACCAGACTTGGCTTATTTAAACGCATGGAAAGAATGCGCATGTGAAGACTCGGTTGGCTACACCCTAGTGAAGCACTTTAGGCGCGAGGTAATACAAACACTTTTTGGTGGCATGCTTTCACACCTAGACCAACAAGGCGTAAACAGCCGTACTCTACTTAGAGGTATTGAGCCTGCCACTTGGCAGCTTATTCATAGCCAGCCTGGCTCATGGCTGCCTGCCGACACTGAAAGTTTCGACGAATTACTGGTAGATGCGTACAGACGCGCTAAACACAAATTGCTAGATAAGTATTCTCCGGTAGAAGCTGACATGGAAACCTTAGCTTGGGGTAAGGTCAATGCTTTATCAGTAGAGCACCCTTTCGCCAGTCAAATTCCACTACTTGGCAGCATGTTAAATATGCAGCAAGTGGAAGGCTTTGGTGATACTTACATGCCTGCGGTTCAAGCGCCTAGCTTTGGTGCATCGGAGCGATTCTTTGTAAGCCCTGGTCATTTAGAAGATGCCATCCTAACCTTACCTGGTGGGCAGAGCGGTCACCCGCTGTCAGAATTTTTTACAGCAGGTTTTAGCGACTATGCCACACATGCGGCAACGCCCTTACTGCCAAGCGAACCTATACACAGCCGAACGTTCTATAAAAAAGAGGTTGAATGACACCTGCAATCACACTACTTACCAAAAAGCGTATAGCGCATAAGGTATTAAAGTACGACCACGATGCAAATGCTGCATCCTACGGGCTAGAAGCGGTTGAAAAGCTAAACCTAAACGCCGACACCGTATTTAAAACCTTAGTGGTTAGTACAGACAACAATAAACTGGCTGTTGCTGTAGTACCGGTAAACACCAAGCTAAGCGAAAAGAAAATGGCAAAAGCGTTAGGCGTAAAAAAGGTAGAAATGGCGCAAGCAAACGCGGTAATGGTTGCCACGGGGTATGTATTAGGTGGTGTAAGCCCGTTAGGGCAGAAAAAGCGGTTAGCAAGCGTAATTCACATAAGCGCTGAAAGCCTCACCACTATGCACGTAAGCGCAGGAAAGCGTGAGTTAGAAGTGGCCCTTGCTCCTGCCGATTTGGCTTTGCTGACGAGCGCTAAATTTGCAGATATTTCGGTAAGTTAACTTAGTAAAAACAAAAACTGTTGTAATTGGTTAAGCGACTGCCTAATTACCCGCCTGCGCTAACCATTGCTTGCGCGCTTCTTCAAGCGCTGCTTCATCGGGTTGTTCGTTGCCCGAAATAGCTACGGCAATTTGCTGAATAATGTCATCGCGCTTTTGAATCAACGCATCGGTGCGTGGGAATAAATCTTTCGCTTCAGGGTATTGAGCTTTTAACGGCTCTGCATCTTCTAGTGCGTAATAGCGCGCTTCAAAGGCTTCGTTGTACAGCTGACGTTTAGCATTAAATACCACGTAATCTTTCGCGGTATCTGAATTAAGATAGTCCATATCTTCAGATGATAGGTTAGCCGCCTGCCCTACTTCACTGGCCTGAGCCATCCACGAATCTACAGCTTCAGCGTCGCCATTTTTAACAGCCTGTTTTACGCCTTGCTGCAAATCGCTTGCGTGAAGAATTTCCATAACCGTAATAAGTGGAACTTGCGCTTCATCTTGATCTCGCTTGTCTGCATCTAGCGACAAATAAGCGAACCATGAAAAGGTAGCGGCAATAATAATAGCAAGAACGACAAGTGCTTTTTTCACACTTTCCTCCAAAAACATTGCATATAGAAATCAGTGCGGATGCACTGTAAAAAAGAGGCAATACAAAAAGAGCGAGAGATCTCGCTCTTTTTCAGTATTGTAACGACCTAAAGATTATTGGTCGACAGGCTCTGAGTTTTCAACTCGGCTTTTTAATTTTTGACCCGGGCGGAATGTCACCACGCGGCGCGCTTTAATTGGAATGTCTTCACCGGTTTTAGGGTTACGGCCAGGACGTTCGTTTTTATCACGCAGGTCAAAGTTGCCAAAACCTGACAGTTTTACTTGCTCACCAGATTCCAGAGCGCCTTTAATCTCTTCGAAAAAAAGCTCTACCAGATCCTTCGCATCACGCTTGTTAATGCCTAGTTTCTCGAATAGGTGTTCAGCCATCTCGGCTTTGGTCAATGCCATAGTTTACTCTCTTAACGCGGCCCCAAACTCAGATTCCAGACCTTTAACCACAGTATCTACAGCTTGCTGAATTTCAGCTTCTTCCAAGGTTTTATCCGGATCTTGTAAATGAAGTGACAAAGCAAGGCTCTTATAGCCAGGCTCAATTCCCTTGCCTTTGTACTCATCGAACAAGTTTAGAGCAACTAGTTGATTTACGCCAATATTTTCTATGTAAGAAAGAACATTCCCTACACGCACTTCATCTTTTACCGTAATAGCAATATCACGGCGATTTGATGGGAAGCGCGATACTGGTACGGCTGACGGTAATTTACGATCGGTAATGGCATCTACCACTAGTTCGAACACAAATACGCGGCCGTTAACACCAAGCAGTTTAGTAAACTGCGGGTGTATAGCACCAATATAGCCAACTTCTTCATCATTAAGCAAAATTTTTGCCGTCATGCCAGGGTGTAACGCACTATGCTGCCCTGTAACGAACTGGAACTCACCGGTTTTACCCGTAAGTGCCAACAACGCCTCAACATCGGCTTTTGCATCGAAGAAATCAACCGGGCTGTCGCCCAAGTCCCAATGTTCTTCATTACGACGCCCTGCTACTACACCACCAATTACTTGTTGTTGCAATACACCATTTGGCGCATCTTGTTGAGGAATAAAGCGTAATCCGGTTTCAAACATGCGAACACGTTGTTGCTGACGCTTCTGATTATACGCAGTAGCACCTAGCAAACCCGGCCATAAACTTACGCGCATTACCGACATATCAGATGAAATTGGGTGCGGTAACACCATGCCTTTCACGTCTGGGAATAATGCGTTTTGAATTTTAGGATCTACAAACGAATAAGTAATCGCTTCATTATAGCCACGGCTAAGTAGCAACGACTTCATAGTGTTTAGCGGCAGCTTAGCTTCTTGCGAAGGCAACATAGCCAAGGTCGCCTTTGGCGCCACGTTTGGAATGTTGTTGTAGCCGTAAACTCGGGCAATTTCTTCAATCAAATCTTCTTCAATTGAAATATCGAAACGATAGCTTGGCGCAACCGCTTCCCAGCCTGCTTCTGTTTGAGTAACGTCTAAACCAAGGCGGTTAAGCATTTCCGTTACTTTTGCATCATCTATGCTAATGCCTAGTACGCGAGATAAACGTTCGCGACGTAGCGTAACCGTAGCTTGCTTAGGTAGCTTGTCTTCAGCCACTGCTTCAACAACAGGGCCAGCTTCACCACCACATATTTCTAGTACTAGTGCAGTAGCGCGCTCCATGGCTTTACGCTGAAGCTGTGGGTCTACACCACGCTCGTATCGGTGCGACGCATCGGTATGCAAACCGTACTGACGGGCACGGCCCATAATCGCATCACGGCTAAAGAACGCACTTTCAAGCAAAATGTCTTGAGTTTCAGTAGTTACACCTGAGTGTAGGCCACCGAAAATACCTGCCATTGCTAGCGCTTTGTTGTCGTCAGCAATAACCAAAGTATTGCTTTGCAGCTTAGCTTCGGTTTCGTCAAGTAGCGTAAGGGCTTCACCTTCGTTCGCCATACGCACGTTAATGTTGCCTTCAATGCTGGCAAGGTTAAACGCGTGCATTGGCTGGCCAAGCTCTAGCAATACAAAGTTAGTCACATCAACGATTGGGTCGATGCTGCGAATACCGCAACGACGTAGCTTTTCAACTAACCACAGTGGCGATGCAGCTTTAACATTTACGCCTTTAACAACCCGGCCCAAATAACGTGGGCATGCGTCATCCGCGCTTAACGTAATTGACAATTTATCTTCAATAGTTGCGTCTACCGCAGCTACTTCAGGCTCGCACACGTCAAGGTTATTAAGCACGCCTACTTCACGGGCAATACCGCGAATACCCAAACAATCTGCACGGTTTGGTGTTAGGTCTACTTCAATGGCGTTGTCGTCAAGACCAAGGTAATCGCGAATGTCTTCGCCAATAGGTGCATCGGCTGGAAGCTCGATAATACCGTCGTGGTCGTCGCTAATACCTAGCTCAGAGAAACTACATAGCATGCCGAATGACGGCTCGCCGCGAAGCTTCGCTTTTTTAATTTTAAAGTCGCCCGGCAACACAGCGCCAACAACAGCAACTGCTACTTTAATGCCCTGACGGCAGTTAGGCGCACCACAAACGATATCAAGTAGCTCATCGCCACCTACGTTAATTTTAGTTACGCGCAGTTTATCGGCGTTCGGATGCTGACCGCACTCCACTACTTCACCTACTAGCACGCCTTTAAAATCGCCTGCTACTGGCTCAACACCGTCTACTTCTAGGCCAGCCATGCTCAACTGTTCAGACAGCTCATGTGCCGACAGCGACGGGTTAACCCACTCTCTTAACCATTTTTCACTGAATTTCATGTGTACTCTCTGCCTTAGTTGAACTGCTTAAGGAAACGAAGATCGTTTTCAAAGAACGCGCGCAAGTCGTTAACACCGTAACGAAGCATAGTTAAGCGCTCTACGCCCATACCAAAGGCAAAACCTGTGTACTCTTCAGGGTCGATACCCACCGCTTTAAGTACATTTGGATGCACCATGCCGCAGCCTAGTACTTCAAGCCACTGGCCGTTTTTACCCATTACGTCTACTTCAGCTGATGGCTCGGTAAACGGGAAGTAAGACGGACGGAAGCGAATTTCTAGCGACTCTTCAAAGAAGTGATGTAAGAAGTCGTGCAAAATACCTTTAAGGTCGGTAAAGCTCACGTTCTTATCAACCATCAAACCTTCCACTTGGTGGAACATTGGCGTGTGAGTTTGGTCGTAGTCGTTACGATACACGCGCCCCGGCGAGATAATACGCAATGGCGGCTTTTCCGCTTCCATAGTACGAATTTGAACACCAGAGGTTTGCGTACGAAGCATCATGTCTGGGTTAAAGTAAAAGGTATCGTGGTCGGCACGCGCTGGGTGATTCGCAGGAATATTCAGTGCGTCGAAATTGTGAAAACCATCTTCAATTTCAGGGCCGGTTTTAACCGAGAAACCAAGCTCACCAAAGAAAGATTCAATACGCGCAATAGTGCGGCTAACCGGGTGCAAGTTACCTGGCTTTTCAGTACGACCAGGCAAAGTTACATCAATGGCCTCTTCTGCTAGCTTTTTATTAAGCTCTTCAGTGCGTAAAAACTCACCTTTTGCAGAAATAGCTTGCTGAATAACCTGCTTTGCTTGATTAATCTTTTGGCCAGCGGCAGGACGTTCTTCGTTCGATAACTTTCCAAGCCCTTTAAGTAAGTCGGTAAGTTTACCTTTCTTACCCATGAATTCGACCCTAACTTGGTCTAATGTGGCTGCATCTTGTGCAGCGTCAATCTGGCTTTGTGCCTGATTGATAATAGCGTCAAGCTCCATGTTTTCCTCAATTTACATGATGACTGCATGGCCAAAGCATAGGAAGAATTATTCTGTGCGCTAAGGCTTGCCTGAAATAAAAGCGGTAGTTTACACGAGTGACAGACATTACCGCTACCCTATATAGCTGATAATGGCGAAATTTTGTGGGTTTTAAACAGACGACGGGATAACTTACAACGTTATTTGAAACCCGTACGATATAACAAAGAAGTTCTAGCAACGTAGTCATCAGTAGACTAAAGTATAATTTTTAAGCAATCATTTAGGCTACTTTATGAATATATCGTATCGTCAACTGCTAAGTAGTATTGCTCTCATCTTTGCGAGTTTTTCGGTGAACAGTGCAATTGTAACTTATAACTTCAACGGGTTTGTCTCAGAAGTAGAAAACTCAGCGCTGGAGTTTTTCGACCCGTTTGATTTACTGGGAGAACAGGTAACGGGTTCTTTCACGTTAGACACTTCAGCGCCAATTCGTGGCAGGCTTGAGACAAGCTATTACTGGTGGTCTGTACACGATAACGACCGCCCAGCAATAACATCTAGCATTAGTTTTGGTGATATGCTCTTTAAGTTGAACAACGAAGGGGTTTATCAACCAGAGTATGATGAATATTATCCCGAAGAAATGTTAGAAATGTACGATGGGCCAACTTATGACGATGGCTATATTGGCGATGGCATATCGCTTAAAGATTACGCTAGAAAAACTACCCTTTTTTCGGATCGTAGTTTAGAAAGAACACAGGATTTGAGCTTCGGCTTTCGCGACTTAATAAATGATTTCTTAGCCTTTAATGAAGACACCTTATTACGAGACGAAATGCCTGATTTCACTTCGCCAGTTTCATGGTTCGATAACGACCTTACTACAGGAACCCAAAAAGGTGGCGGCTCACTTAAACTTGTTGAAAGGGTTGATGATGTAAATGCTGGAGTTACTTATCCTGTAGATTCTACCGTTAGATTTACTCTAACGAGTGTGGAAACGGTTAAGGTAAGTTCGCCAACAATAGACTCACTTTTACTGCTATCGCTACTATTACTTTGGTTTAGTCGTATAGAAACGCGTAAGACAATATTCTTCAAGGTCTAACGTTTGACAAAACTAATGCAGTGACTTCAATATTCGTGCATCATTGGGGCAAGGAAGTAAAAGCCGCATGTACCTTCAAAAGTTTTGGCGGTACATATATTGCTTTACTTTGTGTGGGAGTGCTCTTTAGCCAATACAATCACCTTAAATACGGAAGTGAAAATGCCAAACACTGTGTCTGTTGTAATCACAACGCATAATCGCCCAGACTACCTCAAAGAATCACTCGCTGCAGTATTAAAACAAACTGTTATGCCAAAAGAAGTGTTCGTTATTGATGATGGCTCGTCAGTAAGTTATGAAGAAGTATTATCTCTTTTTCCAAGTGAGCAATTTACTTACGTTAAAGTTCCAGTTGCATCAGGTGCTAACGCGGCACGTAATTTAGGTATATCCAAGTCGACATCAGATATTATTGCGTTCTTAGATGACGATGATGTATGGGACAATGATTATCTAGAACAGCACATTGCAGAGCATCAACATGCAGATGCCGTGACCTGCGGTTATCGATTTCTTGAAACACCGGATAAAATTCACATTAACGAAACTGAAATCATTACCACCGATGTAATCAAAAAAGGTAATAAATTCTGCGGAATGAGTGGTGTTACGTGCAAGGCTTCATTAGCTAAAAAGCTGATGTTTGATGAAGAATTAAAGAACAGCCAAGATTGGGACTTCTTCGTTCGTATTACACTAGAAGATGCTGTGTTCAAAAACATACCTAAAGATATTTATTTCTATCGCAGAGGACACGTTAGCATTTCTACCGAAGTAGCCAATATGCCCTTAGAAAAAGTCTTTCCAAGGCTTAAGGCATTTAAAAAACATAAAGCGCTATTAGGCAAAGAAGCTTATAACGACCGTGTTGCTAATCAAATACTTAGTCAGATTGGCAAGAAAAATAATAAGCTGGGTTGGATTGGATTGTCTGTGAGAGAAGCTGGGTTAGTTGCAACAGCCAAGGTTATTTTAGGGAAAGATAGGCTTCGTCGGAAGTTCGGCAAGTAAGCAGCATTTACAAAACTATCATGTGCGCTGTTATCGATATTAACAGCGCACTGTTACGTTAGAAGTAAAACTTTATAAACTATTTATTACGTCCGCATAACGTTCTGCCACACTCTCCCAGCTAAAATCAGCCGCTTGCTCTATTGGCGCGTTGGCCCAGTCGGTTGATAGTGTAGTGGCTATGGCAGCAGCGTATTCTTCAGTATTTTCAACGTTACAAACCACCCCGGCTTTACCTATTAGTGTTCTGCGCATGGAGTCATCGGTAGCTACAACAGGTAACCCGCTAGCCATTGCTTCTAGATATACTCGCCCAAAAGGCTCGTCTTCAGATGGCAATGTAAATGCATCAACTGAACGATAAACATTAGGAATATCAGCGAAGTCGACTTTAACGATTTTGAAGCGTTGCACACCTAACTTTTGTGTACAAAGGTCATTAAAGTACTGTACATCTGGGCCGTCACCACAAATAAGTAACGACACGTCGTTTAGTTGACTTACTGCCTCGATGGCTAAATGTATACGCTTGTGATTTTGCCTATTTAACGCACCAACAGTTAATAACACTTTGCCCTGTAAACCATGCTCATATTTTTCGCCCTGCGGGCTAAATTTAGCTAAGTTTACACCGTTAGGGATAATCTCGACCCGTTGTTCAGGTGCTATAGAATGAACATACTCTTTGGTTTCTTGGTTAAACACAACCAAGCAATCGGGCTTAAATTTCAAATTGCGACGTAATACTTTACCGTTTGATACCATCCCTGCCCTTTCGGTATAAAGAATGGGAGTCTTAAATAGCTTTCTAATTACTGCTGCTACTGCTAAGCCACCATAATCGTTATTAGGGTAAATGACATCGCACCGCTTAAACATTAAATATGGCGTGTATGTTAAGAAGCTACTTAGCGATTCGATAAGCAAAGATGGATTAGAAACAAAGCGCGTTAGCAACCAGTCAATGGTTTTATTGCGCTGTGCTTTTTTCACTTTCCCTCTGGGAATACAGGGAATTACTACACTGTGTTCACTACATTTGGATGAGCTTAAAAGCTTTACGTCAAAAAATGTGGCAAGATGTTCCGCCATTTCATACGCACTGAGCTGAGATCCGCCGCTTGATGAAAACCCTGCTTCAGGGTGAATAACGGCTACTTTTTTCTTCATAAAATTTCCATTTTAGTGCATAGAAGCAATTGCTTTGTCCGGTTTACAAACGAGTATACCAAATTGACTCTTAATATTATTCTTGAAATGGGTGAGTTAATAACAAACAATCATTAATAGTCCATTTTCAAATATTTAGATTAAGCAATTTAGATTCCGCTTTTTCTAAAACTTCAAAGAACCACAATAAGGCGGGCTGTTTTACCAGCAGAAGCAAACTAAAATTGTAAAGATCCTAGCCACCGCCTTGCTACGTACCAACGTTAGCACTACCCTTTTAATACAGCCCTAGTTTTCCTTTCATGTTTTGCAATCTATAGGGATATACCATGCACTCTGCTAACTCAAAGCCATCTATTTTTCGCTTCGCTTTTATTGGTTTACTGTCGTTTCTAATGCTTTCTTGTGCCACAGTGAACAAGAATGACAAAGGTTATACAAAGGGCGGTCAACCCGGTGATATTTTGCATAACTATCTTAATGCAAATATTAATGACAACAATACCGTAAACTCATTACTAGCTGATTACAAAGGCCCCAAAAACCTATCAACCGTTGTTGAAAAGTACGACGACGAAATAGCCCAACTGTATAAGCAAAAAGTGTTATCACGTAAGCCACCACTTAGTGAAGAAGCAAAGAAAACGCTGTTCGCCAATTTAACCTCTAACCAAGCCTCTGCGCTATTTGCTTTGTACCCAATCGATACAGCAAAGTGGATGAAAATAATTTCAACATATTCAGGTTTGAGCAAAAACGATATTTACGAGGCTGCGATTACAGCAGGGTTAGACCCTTCGATAGTTTTTGCCGCTTCGGCTTCTGGCTTTGAAGATACTGCTACCCCACTTATTAACTCTATAGGGTTAGTTATCTACGGCCAGGATGAAGAAAGTACCGCCACCGTCAAATTTAGAGCCGAAGATGATACTTATTGGCGTGAAGGGCTAGATTTATCTTGGGAGCCCATTTACGGGTCGTTTGCTGGAAGTATAGTGTACCTAGAAGCAGACACTACATACCATATTGAAGTGACGATTACGGATGCTTATGGCGATATCGTTGAACATTCCTTTCAAACCACCACAAAACCAAATACGCCCCCTATCGACCCAAACAAAATTTATTACCTTTCTGAAATTTACTCTGGCGGCCAACTAGATTTAGAAGCGCTAAATATAGAAGGTAGCGCAGATGGCTATGCAAAAATTATAGGCGACGGCCCCGTTATTGAAGCTGGCAACGATGTACTTACTGCTGTGAATATTGGTAACAACTCGTATGTTATGCTAGAAAACCTTACAGTTAAGGGCGGGCAACGTTACGGTATATTTGCAAAGAAAGCACACCATATCTGGATTAAAGGTTGCAACGTATCGGAGTATGGTAGAGAGGCCGTAGATATCAGAAACGGTGTAGCCTATTCAAGTACTACTAATAATTCACCTATCAATTACGATTCGGGTATTTACCTAGAACGAAGTGGAATTGCAGTAATTGAAGAATGTGAAGTCCATAGCCCTAACTTAGGTGCGAATAGCTGGGCAGTAGGTCACCCTAAAGGTGCAAATGCGCTACAAGTTTGGGCATACCACGATAGCGATGCATACAGAGGCGAATTCATTGTTAGAAATAATCGCTTTTACGGCGCGCCAGACCACAGGTTCAATGATGTTATTGAGGGCAGAAAAAACTTCGAAAGACGTGGTGGCTTCGTTAAGAACTCGGCAATCTATGGCAACTACCTAGCCTATGCAAATGACGACTTGATAGAAATAGATGGCGGCCAACAAAATGTGTTGGTATACGATAACGAAATGGAGCAAGGCTATGCTGGTATTAGCATAGCGCCGAATACATTAGGCCCCAGCTATATTTTTCATAACTACATACACAATTTAGGTGACGAAACAGGTAAAGAGTGGACTGCAATAAAAGCTGGAGGACTAATTTCTAAACCAGCAGGCAGAACCTATGTTTTCGAAAATGTTATTGACGTAGAGCGTAATGGCATTGCTGCATCGAAAGTAAATAATGACACGACATTTTGGGTTACCACCCAGAACAATATTATATTGACTAAGAATACGGGCTATTCAGTTGGCTACTGTATTTTTGATAAAGAAAAATATATAGGCAGTACAAGCACTAACGACCTTTGTTTTAACGAGAACTCTGGTGACGCAAGATACGAATTTAATTTAGATAACGTTGTTGAACACCCCTACTCTGATGATTTTTCATACATTGAGTCACTGCAAAGTTCGTCTGAACCTACTTTATATGTACCCGAAGAATTTAAAATACCTAACTTTTCTACGGAAGTAGCGTTACAAGCAGTCGTAGTGCAGCCACCAACAGTGTGGGAATTTAAAGCGAGCGAGATTGAGTATACGGGTTTTCCTAAACAGTATCGCTACGGAACTACTACCATTTCCGACGACAATACCGTTACCTTGACTGGCAACAATTGGCAGATGTTTCCTATTAGCTACGTATTAACCGAAGACTCTGTATTAGAATTGGAGCTTGAAGTAGAAGGTAACCCAGAGGTAGTTGGTATTGGCTTTGAGACAGACACTAAATTAAATAGCTCTAGAGTGGTTAAATTTTATGGTAAACAGGCTTGGGGGATCAGAGGTGAAGATTCTTTTATCCCAAAATCAAGCACTATAACTTTTCCTATTGGGCAATATGTAAAAGGTAAAGTGAACTATTTGATACTAGTACTAGATAATGACGATATTGAGAGCTGGCGTAATAGAGATAAAGCGGCTTTTAAAGCGATAAAAATCAAATAAAAGGAAACTGTGATTGGCAATAGAAAGCGTATTTTCTAATTCTTAATAAGGCCTTAGTATAGCTCTCAGGTAACCTGAAAGGTTAGGAGTAACTTCTTCTCGGCTTAATAGTTTGGCTATCGGTAAAACGCGGGTCACTGTTAACCATTGATTCAGGATGTTTACCAAAATTGTAAAAGACGGGCGCTTCTATTCAACAAGAATAACTTCTTACAGAAACTATACTTTCGTAAGCACGTTACGCCTTCCATTTTTACGAATAATTTGTCACCTTGCATTCAATAATTGATGTTATCATTCCTGAAAGCTAGGCAATTTTAATAATAGTAGAACATTCATTACATATTATTCCTATTTAAGCACACTCATACCACATAAAATCAAGGTATGTTTATTGCTAAATGTTCGGCAACTGGCAATTTCTAAAGCTACCATCGATACAGTTTTATAACAACTCAATTAAAAAATAAGTACATGAAAGGATTTAACATTTTATGAGCAGGATAGTTAACGCTACTAAATGGACTACCGTCGCCACCATGGTAACTATACTGTTAACAATATTACAAATATCAATTTTAACCCGTTATATCGAGCCTTCTACTTATGGATATTTCGCTATTGTCAATTTAGCTATCGAAGTATTCACAGCTATGGCCCTTGGCGGCATATCCTCATTTGTAATATATAAAAAAGAAATAAGTCAACGTGGCACTAATACCATTTTTCTGATGGTTGCATGTAGTGGCATTGCAGCATTTTTATTTTTTTATTTTGTAGGCCCAATGCTTACCACACTACTTGGCTACCCTATCCTCGAAGGGCCAATGCAGTTGGCTGCAATTCTGCTTCCACTTTCAGCACTATCGTCTCAATACCAAGCTATTGGACTCAAGCAATTTTCACACGATAAGGTTGCAAAGATTGAAATAACAGCCAAATCTCTATCTTTTCTAATCGCTATCAATACCACCGAGCTAGAAATTTTCTGCTTACTCGTATCGTATATTAGTTATTATATATTTAGGCTTATTGGTTTGATTATTGTTTTTAGTAAAGTCGTGAACTTTAGCCCCTCTTTTGAAAAAGCTATTATAAGAGAAGCATTTAACTACGGTGCTTTCGAATTTGGAACACAAAGCTTAAATATCGTTCGACGTCAACTAGATGTCCTCATATTGTCACTTACATTGAGCGCGAACGACCTTGGCATTTACCATGTCATCAAGCAATTGGCCAGTCGGCCAGCTATGGCAGTACAACCAATAGTAAATAAGGTAGCGCTGCCAACTTTTGCGGGATTACAGTCTAATGCAAATCGCTTAAGAGAAACCTACTTGGATTTCATGGGCGCTCAATCATTTGTATTAGCATTTTTCTATGTGCCAATCATTGTCTTTTCTGATTTAGTAGCTTCGTTGTTATTGGGTGACGAGTACGCCTCGCAATACATAGTTCTATCCTTATTAGGTGCTTTTTGGTTTATTAGAGTAGGTTCTAGTAATTTGATAGGCCCCATTGTTCTTTCTTCTGGAAAAACCAAAGCTAACTTTTACTGGAATCTTGGCATCATGATTCCGAATATTGCAGTTATATACGGCTCTTCATATTTTGGTGTAATTCACCTCGCTGTAGCGTTGATTATTTTCCAGCTACTAGTTATACCCACTGCAAACAAGTTGGTTGTAGGGCAAGTTTTAACCATCCCATTGACTGACATTATACTCAGTTTGGCGATCCCTTTTTCACTACTGCTGATTCCATTAATATTACTAAAAATGCTTTTCTTAAACGTAACTATCGATATCTTTCTGGTACGGGAAGGCATCGTAGGTTTAGTAACGCTCTTAGTATCACTCCTATGCTTCAAATACATTTCTTCTATTAGAGATGGCCTTCTTCGATTAAAAAAAGGATAGTTTCGTTGAAAAAAGTTATATTCTTTGTCAAAAAGTTTCCGATTCTTTCGCAGACCTTTGTTATAGACCAAGTGAATTCACTTATAGATAATGGGTTCGACGTCCAGATAGTTTCGTTCTATAAAGAAAAAGAAACTGTTCATTTAGCGTCGTTAGAACGGAACAACCTTTTATCTAGGACGCACTTTATTAGCCCACAGGGTGCTCAATCAGTGAAAAAACCCTTTAAGCTGATGTTCATAGCAAAATTTCTAATATTGTCTCGAACTTATGAAAAAAAATTAGCGCCATGTGCTGATTTAGTAGTTCACCTTATGAAAAACAACAAAATAACTTTAGCCTATGAAATAGCAATTACTTCTTGGAAAAATAAAACAAAAAATTTTAGTGCTAACAGCATAATTGCTCACTTCGGAAATAACGGTGTGATTGCTAAGGCAATGAAAAACTCAGGCATTTTATCTGGTCATTTAAATACAGTTTTTCATGGTTACGAGATTAGTGAATATGAAAATATAGAACTGTGGAAAAATAAGTACGTTGACCTAGCAAAAGATAGTACTTTACTACCAATAAGCAATTTTTGGAAAAAGCGCTTAGAGCAATGGGGAGCTAGCAGCGAATCGATAAAAGTTTTGCGAATGGGCGTAGATGTTGACAAGTTATCACTAAAATATAAACCTGTGAACAAACCCATTCGAATTATTAGTGTAGCAAGAGCAACAGAGAAGAAAGGCCTTAAGTATGCTATTTCAGCAATGCGCTATTTATCTGATGATTTCCATTTAGACATAATAGGCGGTGGCGCATTACATGATGAACTTGTAACATTGAGTAAAGCCATTTCAGTAGATCATCGTATAACCTTCCACGGCGCTCAATCGCCAGATTACGTCCAAAAAAGCCTTGAAAAATCAGATATATTTTTATTGCCATCGATAGTTGATAGCAAGGGAGATATGGAAGGAATACCGGTAGCTTTGATGGAAGCTATGGCTTCTGGCTTAGTAGTTGTTAGTACTTATCACAGTGGTATCCCTGAACTAATCGAAAATGGTGTAAGCGGATTTTTAGTCCCAGAACACGACCCTGAAGCTATTGCAATGGCTATAAAAAACGTTGCTAATAGTGACGATCTAAACGACGTTGTAAAGGAAGCTAGAAAGAAGGTTGAAAACGAGTTCAACTCTTTAAAGCTGGGGAAGGAGCTAAGCACTCTGCTTAATAAACAGTAGGCTACTCGCTACCTTATTTGACAAATGTTGTTGCACTACTTTAATAACCCAACGGTTTGAAACAAGGAAATGCAAGCTAGCTCGCGTTTGAAAAAGCATTTATGCAAAGTATCGTTAATGGTAAAGGCCGGATGGCATTAACGTTTTTGAACGTAATGCCATTTAAAATTATCCCATTAAAGCAGACAGGAAGATTAACACAAAAAAAGCCGCTCAATGAGCGGCTTTTTCATATCGATGTTGGTTTACTTTTTGATTTTACGTCTCAGCGCACCAACTAGCATGATAGCTAGGCCCGCAAAACCAATATGACTTGGTTCAGCTACTTGAGTTACTGAAGAAGACTGGCAAACTAAGATGTTGTCACAAATTTCAACATTGGTGAATGAAGCAACAGAACCCGACCAATTTTCATCATTATCAAGAATAAAAACTATACGGTTAAATGAACCAGTAATATATTGTCCAATCTCAATTGAAAAGTTAACAACGCCATCGCCACTTTCATAGTCAGAAAGAACATTTGCGCTCGGGAACATAGTAGATTGCGACCCGCCCACAAAAGCAAAATCACCCATTTCTGATACAGAAAAACTATCATCAATATCAAAAGCAATGCCGTATAACTCTGCGTTTAAACCATTCGCTTCAAACGTGAAATTCAAAATAGAAGTACTTGTCAGAGTAGTATTAACTAAGATGTCTACCCATAGGTTCCCATCTAACGTTAGGGTACTTCCGCCATTATCAACCGTAGCAGTGCCTGCTTTATACTGGTTACTATACTCTGTCGCAGAGTAATCATTAAAATCAATAAAAGCAGCGTTCGCGCTGCTCACTAAAAACAACGTCGCGATACACGCAATTTTAGAAATAAACTTCATTTTAAATCCTTTGACAAAACTAAAAGGTCAAACCACTAATCAGCTATATGCAAACCGCGTGCCAATAAAAATAGACAGAAAATACAATAACTTACAGAAGCACCTTGTATTAGTGTAAAAATTATTGACAAAAATTCTAATTTAATGAGTGAGCGATCATGCTACGGGCTCTTTCGCGTTCTGATTCCACAGCAATACGTACATTTTCATTCACTAAGGCGATATCAGATAATACACTGAATACTTTTTGCTCTAAAGTTTTGTCTATTAATTCTACTAATGGAACCCCGAAGTCACTTAACCCAAGTTGATTCATTATGCCTTCAGACTTGTGCTCGTAATTTAAAGCGAACGCTGGTGTACCAAAGTTCATAGATATTATGGCGCTGTGGAGCCTAGTTCCAATTGTCAGCGCGCATTTACTAAGAAGATTGCCTAACTCCACATCATTCAACTCGTCCATAACAACTTTGAATTTGTCAGTGTTTTTTATAAGCTTACTTACTCTAAAAGCTACCATTCTATCGTCTTTTTGGTAACCCTCTATTCCAGTGCAAGTAGAGCACGCTAGAACATTTACCCCTTTATCAATAAGACTATTGCACAACTTACCAAAAGCAGTTTCATATTCTTCTTGAGATATACCCAACCTTTTATCAAATGGTTTAAGCTCTCTTAATGTGATTGCTACTGTTTTTCCACTAGCCACAAACTCGTCTAAAGTTTGATTTTCTAATACAAGTTTATTACGACCAACTAACCACGCAGTGTCTGCTCCTTCAAAAAAACCTTCAGGCAGAGGCATTTTCTCTTCAAGAAGCCCTTTACTTACTGGCTCACGCAATCCAAGTATTTTAGCTTTTGAAAAAACAAGTTCTGCAGCTTCGCAAAATAACTCATTTTCAAAAGGTCCTACTGAATGGCCAAGCATTAACAATGGACGTTTGGCAGCTATTGCGCAAAATGCGTGATAAAACTGGCCTAGACCATACAAGTCAACAAAAAAAGAGCCGCCAACTTGAATTACATAGTCATATTTTGCCAGTGAAGTTATATAGTCTTTAAATTCAACAGGTAGGTTTTTGTCAGCTTCGCCCTCTTTAGCTGAAGACAAAAGCTGCTGAAAGAGTTTATTTTTAAAAAGCCTGTTCTTAATCTTTCCTTTCAAACCGCCTGAATAACTTTTGTATCTATATAACCAATCATTCTCGAACTTTTTGCCTAATAGTATTTCTGAACTAATTGGAAAACGCGAAATAAGATCAATATCAATATTCTTATCATGCCTTTCAAGCTCTTCTATTAAACCGCGAAGTATCGCTCCATCACCTCTATTGCCACACGAGTGATTGCCTATTATTAAAACTTTCATTATTTAGTTGTTCCGTTAATACTTAAGATTTGAAAATTGTGGTCAAATGAAATACTAAAACTAACTTCTATTAGCCTCTTTACCCAAAAAAAGACGAAAGAACTCAACATTACTAGTTATCCAAATTTTGAACAGTAGATAAATTAGGCCTGCTTTCCTACTGAGGGTTAGGTTAGAATTGAATAAGACGCTCTTTCCGCGCCCAAGAAACATTTTTAAAAGTTTAACTAAAAAAGCGACTCTTTCTACAGTTGTCGAGCGTTTTAACTTTGTCTCCCAGTTTCCACCTATAATTCTTTTACGTTTGACAATCAATTCATGGACATTTCTAGATGGGTGATTGACTGATGCTTCAGGGTTAAATATTACTGCTCCCCCCTTAGTTACAGCGCGCTGACTTATTTCTACATCTCCCCCAGACTTTAATTTAGAATTGAATACACCCACGGAATCGAAGAATTTCTTATAACAGAAGAAGTTTGCTGTAATACACTTGCCATTTTTAGCATTTTCTTCTTGTTTCATTGAGAAAGTATTTTCAAAATCAATAGCGCTTTGTTCAGTAAATTTTTCGTTCTCTTTAAAAAAATTGACCTCACCGGCTATTATTGTCGTAACCCCTTCCCCTTTAATCTTCGTAAGATTGGCGTCTATCCAGTTTTTCGAAACAATACAATCCGAATCTGTAAAAGCAGTAAAGTCGCCGTTACACACCGACAAGCCTTGATTACGCGCAGCATAGGAACCTGGAACTTCACATCTTTCCAATATCAAGTCTTTATACTTAGTTTTAAGTTCACTTTCGATAATAGCAAGGGTGTTATCTGAAGAGCCGTTATCTACTACTATGACTTCTAAAGAATAATTTTTCTGAGACTGTTCATATACCGAATTCACACAATCTATAATGCGCTTTTCGTCGTTGTAGACTGGTATAATTACACTAACTAATGGTTTTGCCACTTTCTTCCCTCTGGATACACCGGTTCTTAGTAGCAGAATGCTGTAGCATTCGCCTACACCATTACCATGAACCTATTTTTTGACTTTTGCTATTCTTCTTACGATAGAGGTAGTTGTTTCAGCAATGTTTCCCCAATCAAATCGAGATAAGAAACTTTGCTGGTCAAGTTTTAAATCTAAACTTGCTAATTTATTAAGTTTAGTTGACAGCTCTTCAATATCTCCGACACGAAAATAGCTATCGCTTTTAGCCTCTATATCTTTATTAGGGGATATGTCGCTCAGTAAAACTGGCGTTCCTGCGCTAATTGCCTCTAATGCTACGATAGGAAGCCCCTCATGATAAGAAGGTAAAACAAATACATTTGCGTACTTAAATAAGGCGTGTAATTCGTTTCCGCTTCGACGTCCTGCGAATATTACATTTTCCGCTCTATTATTTAATAAAGTTGATGCATATTCATCGACGTGATCAGCATCACCAACAATCACTAAAGGTTCCGCTATACCCGAACTTTTGTAAGCTTGTACAAGATCATGAAATCCTTTTTCAGGCACTAATCTTCCCACCGCGAGCACGTAGTTATGTGATTTCAATCCAAGATCTTTAGGAAGAAAAGAGTCGGAAACATTCTCAGCAAATTTCGGTAGCATGCCGTTAGGAACGTATTGCAGTTTATCTGAGTCATTTGGGAAACGTAATTTCAACTGCTCTGTTAGGGTCTTCCCTACGACTAAAACAGCATTGCCATAATTTATACCCATCTTTTCGCCAAACTTTAGTACCTTTTTAGCGAATGGACTCCACTTTTGCCTGTCGTAGTCTGCCCCGTGGTGAGTAACCATAACCTTCATACCAAGTAATCGCGCTAATGGCGTAAATAATGCCGGCCCTATGGCATGCAAATGCACAATATCTGGTTTTAAAAAAAGTCTGGCGTAAATAATAGCGATGAAGGTATGCAAGAAGGTTTCTAGCAATTTATGCCTTAGCGCCCAAACACTAATAACTTCTACACCTTCATATTTATATCGTTTCTGACTAACATAAGGCGAGCGCGCAAGAACTGTAACTTCTGCGCCTTGCTTTACCATCTTTGGGTAAAGCTGTTGGCAATGAGACTCTATTCCCCCCATAACATCAGGAATACCGCGTAGACCTATTGCGCATATCTTCATAAAACTAATCCGTTGTTGTTAATAGTGCTAACTGGTTTCTAAAACTATAACGCGCTTTTACAGGGGTAGTATTTCCTAAAGAAACGCCTATCAAAATTGCGAAGAATATTAGTCCTTCTATATTCCATAGTGGCATTGTCGCTAAATTCATTGTTAGAAAACCAATCAAAGAGAGTGGTAAGATTTTTGACAAGCGTTTGTCTTTTACACCAGCCGTGATAATCAAAGAATACGAGCATAGGAAAAGAAATGAGAACAGCCCTATGTATCCGTATTCATAAAAGTAAGAAACATATGTGTTATGTGCGTAATGCTTAAAGACACCATTCCACGCCTCTGGTCCATAACCAATCAATTGTTGAAGCAAGTCTGAATTTGTCAAAGCATCTATATATTGGCTCCACAAATATACTCTTGAAGACATAATGTCTTTTTCAGCTTCAGTAAAATAAGCAGGTGCTTTAAATATTAGGTCTAAGTTCGATGCTAACGTTCCAACGTCGGCAAACCTTTCCCTCATCGTAAAAGAAAGTGCAACGAAAGCAAAAATCAGAAACATAGAAACAACTGTTAAAACAGGGGCTTTTTGAGATGGCTTTAAACGCTGTTCTACTAACGAGTAATAGAATATTGCAGCAATGGGTAGAATTGTTAACACTGCAGTTCTGTAATTAACGAGTATAAGTAGAAAAACTGCTATCGTAAAAAGTGTAGTTCGAAACTTGATAGCATGTCTTTCTGTTAACCCAAGTACAAATATGAAGCTAACTATTATCATAGAGAAAGCTGCTTCGTGGTTGTACCCGCCAATATAGCTAGCCGAGCCGTCATTCTCTGTAGCTTTCACTTCCCCAAGCACTATAGACAGCACTTGCATTGCTACAGGCATAAAAAAGCACACTAATAGCTTTTTGAAAGTAACACTGTGACCTTGAGCCCTTACAGATAAAAATATAGCCCCAGTTAACACCAAGAAATAACACCATTTAACTAAGACGTTTATAGTGCCTGGAATCAACATGTTGACAAAGCCACTTATTGCAATGGCAAGAAACAGAAAGTAGAAAGGAAGTAGTTTACGTAAGGTAAATACTGCAAACGGCAGAAAGAAAAGCCCAAGCCCAGCTACAGAAATACTTGAAAGCGCATTAATCGAAAAACCCGCTACCAAAGAAGGGTAAGTAATACTATGAAACGCTGACAAAAAAAATCGCAGCCATATAGCGCAAATAGCAAACGCCAAATATTTATTGCAGTTCCCCGTTATGGTGCGATACACCATAATGAAGCTTATTAGGCCAACAACTACCTTTAACCCTTCGAACATGTTTATTTACAAACCTTTTCAATAATGGCTATTACTTTTTCTTGAAAGGCATTGTAAGAAAATTGCTTTGCACAGTTTTTGCTCTTTGCAGCGTAAGATACCCGAACAGTTTCATCACTGAATGAGCTTAACGCGCTTGCAACACCTTCAGCGTTATTTAACTCACACAGAATACCGTTTTTTTCCTCACTAGCGCCAGTTACTCTGTAAGGATATTGTTCGGCAATAATTTCCGCAGGGCCCGACTCACAGTTTGTTGCTATTACTGCTTTTTCTAAACACATAGCTTCAACAATGGCGTTGGGAAATCCTTCAGCATTCGACGTACTTACAAAGTATTCGGCATTACTTAAATAAGGGTATGGGTTTGCTTTAAAGCCAAGAAACTGAACCTTGCTATCAATTTCTAGTTCTTTAGCTTGCGCTTTAAGGTTTGCTTCTTCATCGCCTACGCCCAAAATCACCAAGTTTTCTGCTATGTTTGCCTTGGCGTAAGCATCAATAAGCAGAGAGAAGTTTTTATTCTTAACTAAGCGCCCTACTCCAATAATGTAAGGTTTAGTTGGTAGGTCCGACACACTTTCTGAAGCCTGGGCCTGAAGCTGGTCGATATCGTAAGGGTTGTACAACACCGATACCTTATCTCTTGATACTGAATAGTTATCGATAAGGTCAGCTCTTACACCTTCAGATACAGCTACTACGCTGTCGGCTTTATTGTAAAGCAAACGAACTAATAGTCGGCTAACACTGTCTTTTAGGCCGCCAGAAAGATGGCTTGTGGTATTAACGCGCTCGCTTATTATAGCTTTAAACTTTAAGCGCTTGGCTAACGTAACGTTCAAGAAGTTACTTCGCGTTAAAAAGCTAAAGCAATATTCTGGGTTTAGTTCTGCTAAAACAGGTTTAAGCTGTTGATAACCTGAAACTAAACTGCCTTGGGAATTAAGCACTATTTTATTAACGTACTGGGGGCAAACTTGAGATTCGGGCAAATCGTCTAGCAGAATCAGATGTACAGGAATGTTTTTAGCAACGAAATAAGATTGCATTATGGTTAACAGTTTAACCATTACTCGTTCAGCGCCACCGCCTTCAAGTGAATTAATGATAAACACCGCTGGACGCGCTGAGTACTCCATGAAAGTTCCTTTTCGTTGTAAATTTACTACAAAGCTTGGTAATGATACCAGAAGGTGTGCAAGTTCATAACCCACACCCTGTACTTATATGTTTAAAATTCTATTCGAAGATAGGTTAAACATAAAATGTGCCAAAAAGATCAATAACGAACAAAAAAACTTTATGGCTTCCAAAATGCCTTTCAAGTTCTTAATAAGTTTGCCATCATTGTCTTATTGGTAGGCAAGCTATGCTATCGCATGGTAGTGAAAGATTTTTTACACTTGCCTTAATCTATTGCACAAAGTACCCACGGTTTGCACCAAAAGAAACGTTTTTGCTTTCCTTTTCTTACCCATTCAACTGTGCGCAGCATGCTAACCGCTGTTCGCTCGGCTGTTGTTGTAGGTCTTACTTTACTTGCGGTTACATCGCCAATCGCCCAACAAAAAACCGTTTTCACACCGCAAGTTTATGACCGTATAGGCTCAATTTATGGAACTGAAGCTAGCGAAGACGTTGCTAAATGGCGACAATTGGTTGATGAGTTACAGAGCGAAGATCTAGACGAAAAGCTTTATCAGATAAACCGCTTTTTTAACCGTTTTGATTTTGTAGACGACCTTGTTCACTGGCAACAAAAAGACTATTGGGCAACGCCAATTGAGTTTATTTCTACGGGTGCTGGCGACTGTGAAGACTACACTATTGCCAAATACTTCTCTTTAATTGAACTTGGCGTTCCTGAACAACAGTTGCGATTAATGTATGTAACCGCCCTAGAATTACGCCAACCTCACATGGTTTTGGCGTATTATGAAACCCCAACCTCTATTCCACTTGTTTTGGATAATATAAATAGGCGTATATTGCCTGCTAATAAAAGAAGAGATTTGTCACCCATTTATAGCTTTAATGGTAACGGCCTGTGGGCTGCGAAAGCTATGGGAACGGGCCGCAAGCTGAGGGGAAGCGGCCCGATGAAGATGTGGGACGATATGGTAGAGCGGCTAGACCGCGTTATGTACGGAGATAAAGAAGAATAATGAGACTATCTACCCAATTAAGTACAAGCTTACTCGTTTTTTTGATACTGGTTTTTATTGGTTCTTTCATAATAAACGTTAAGTTAACTAGAGAGTATGTAAACGAGCAGCTTGCCACCCACGCTCAAGATACCGCGACTTCGTTGGGGCTATCTATCACCCCATATTTAAGTGAAGACAACGGTATTGCGGTAGCCGAAACCATGGTAAACGCTATTTTTGATAGAGGGTTTTACCAATACATAACCATTACCGATATGGAAGGGAATTTACTGATTGAAAGGCGCAACCCTAATACCATTGATTCAGTGCCAGACTGGTTTACTAACATTGTGGAAGTTACACCACCGGTAGAGAAAACTGAATTGAATAATGGTTGGACGATGGCGGGTGAGCTTGCGGTTCAAAGTCACCCAGGGCTTGCTAATGCAACCTTGTGGGAAAGCGTTAAACAAAGTGCGTTTATGTTTTTTGCAGCCTTCGTGTTCGCCTATATTGCTCTGCTGTTTATCATTACTGCCATTACAAAACCCCTTCGCATTGTGGTAAACAAAATTGAAGATATTCAAAATCAAAAGTTTTCCCACATTAACTACAAACCTTTCACGAAAGAACTTTCTTTTATAACTCAGGCGGTAAACAGACTTTCTTCGTCTGTTGAGGTAATGTTTAAAGAGCTAACCCAAAAGGCCGAGCAGTTCAGAATTCAAGCTTTTGAAGACAGTCTTACCGGTGTGCAAAATAGAAACGCTTTCACCCGTCATATGAACGCGCTACTAAGTAAAACTGCCACCTCGGATGAAGGCTATGTGATTTTAATACGACTTGCACAACTAAACGCGATAAACATGACGTTAGGCGCACAGGATGGCGATAAGTATGTTACTGGTGTAGCTGATGAGCTTAAAAACTTCTCATCTAGTATTCAGGAAACATCATTTTTGTTTAGGATATCGGGCGCTGATTTTGTTTTAGTTACAGAGGCTATGACAAAGCAAGAATGTGAAGCGCACCTTCAGGTACTTAATACCACCTTGTCTCACTACAACCCGCTTAAAGATGGCAGTAAGGCAGTATGGATAGGTGCAGCGCAATTCAATGACCAGCAATCTTTTTCTGAAATTATGGAAAACGCTGATAGCGCGCTTATGGCAGCCACAAAGCAACCCAATGGCTGGCAATTTGCGTCTGAGCTTTCTCACATTCACAGCAATACGGCGTGGAAAGAACGGTTAAACCAAATTTTGCACCAGCAGTACGCCGATATACTTATTCAGCCTGTGATGAACGTTGAACAAAACTCGCCCGCTTATTATGAAGCGTTTGCGCGATTTAAAGACAGAGATACTGGCAACCCTATACCAATGGCTCAATTAATTCCGGCGTCAGAGCGTTTGAACTTAATTCCTGAGGTAGATAAGTTGGTGGTAAGCCTAGTGCTTAATAAGCTAGCAAAAGATAAACGTAATGTTGCCATTAACATTGCGAACGCGTCGCTAGCTAATGCTTCGTTTAGACAGTGGTTATTAGGTTTGCTGAACCAAAATGAAGCGCTATGCACTTATTTGATCTTCGAATTAGAAGATTCTGCGTTAATACATCATAAAAACGATGCGGTATCATTTTGCAAGTCGCTGGTTAATTTAGGCTGCAAGATAACTATTGAACATTTTGGTGACAATCTTGCATCATTAGTTGGATTGAGGGCTATTCAGCCTCATTTTGTAAAAATTTCCGGCAAACTTACGAAAGATATTCACTCAGACAAAGACAGTCAGCTGTTTGTAAGTAGTTTATTGAGTATCGCTCGTGGGTTAAGTATTAATATTATTGCTGAACTTGTTGAGAATGAAGCGGAATGTGTCGCTTTATCAAAGTTAGATGTTTCATATCAGCAAGGTTTCTATTTTGCGAAACCTTCGCTGTGGCAGTATTAATACACGCGTAAAATGAGCATAAGTGAATAGATGTACAACAAAAGCGAGACCTTGTACGTTCACTTGTTGTACAATATGGCCATATGGCGTTAGCAAGAAGCTAAGCCGACGTTTTTAATCTAAGGATAAGTTATGCGTAGCAACGTTTTTTTATCTGTGCTTTTAAGCGCTTTAATCGCTTTTTCGACAGTTTCTTTTGCACAAGAAGGTAGCGTACCAGGCCTACAAGTTAGAAACCTTTTGGTTACTGAGATTGAAGAAGGTTCCGCGGTTGAGCAAGCAGCTAGTGAAGTAAGCCAGACTGTGCTTGATGAAGCACTATTTTTTGATGCATCAGCTATGGCTTATTTAGGTGAAAATCAGAATGCTTTCGAATCATTGGTGGGCCTTTTGAATGATAACGCCACCGGCTTTGAACTTGCTATAGCAGGTTTTACAGCATTGCCTGAACAAGCTGCGCAGGTTGTAACCATTGCTATTTTGATGTTCCCAGAAGATGCTAACGAGATTTATAACATTGCCCTTCAGATGCAGGTTATTAGCGAAGAAGATGCACTATTAGCAGTTATTAATGCGGGTGTAGACCCTAGTACCTTAACTGCAACTGCTGCTGGTGCGGCTGGAAATACGTTCTCACCGCTAGGTGTAGGTACGGGAGCTGCTGGCGCTGGCGGTGGCGACACCACTATTTCAGCGAACTAAAAGTCCATTACATTTAAATTTCGCGCTAGTACGTTGTAAGTGCCTATTTTAAATACCCAGAAAACCGAAAAGTTTCTTTTCGGTTTTCTTTTGTTTACCTTGTTTTGGCTGCCTTTATCACTAGGTGCCAATCGCCCGTGGGCGTGGGCGCTAATGCAAATGTCAGTTTTCTTTCTTGGCGGCATCTTATTACTTACGCACAAATCTCTACTTACAAAGCTATACACACAATACAAACTGCTGGTAATTGTTTGGTTAGTATTTTTAACCTGGCAGCTCATCAATATAGTCCCTCTGCCCTTTTCTTTGGTTGAAGCTTTACGCCCCGAACGCGTTAATTTTTTACTTAATGAAAATATTCAGGGCATGGAAAATATAAGTTCGCAATGGCTACCTCTTAGCTTCGATGTGGGCCAAAGCGATGTAATATTCTTTAAATCCCTCGCCTATTGTTTCTTATTTTTTATAACGCTGACTTTGGTTAATACAGGCAAGCGACTTAGATACATATTAATAGTGATAAGTGCTGCTGGCGTGTTTCAGGCTATATATGGTTCGTTAGAAGTATTATCTGGCTTACAGTATAGCTTGGTGTTTAAGTTACCTGTTTCGCATATTGCCACTGGAAGTTTTGTATATAAGAACCACTACGCTAATTTTCTTTTGCTATGTTTAAGCGCTGCCATTGGTTACATGATAGCGAGTTTACGTGTTCGAAGCGGCTCTAGCCCTAGAGAGCGTTTACGTAGAATAGTGCGTTTTTGGTTAAGCAATAAAGTGCTGTTTCGTATTGGTATTATCATTATGGTTATCGCGTTAGTTATGTCTCGCTCTAGAATGGGTAACAGCGCCTTTTTCATAGCGATGACTATTACCGCCACACTAGGGTTAATTTACTTTAAACCGCGCCAAAAAAGCTATGTAGTGCTATTTATCAGTATGCTGGTAATCGACATTCTTATTGTTAGTAGCCTTTTCGGACTAAAACAAGTACAGCAACGCATAGAGCAAACAAACTTAACCCAAGAAAGTAGGGATGAAGTGGTTACTGATGCCCTACCCCTTCTTTCGCAATATGGAATTATCGGTACAGGCGGAGGCACCTTTTATACGGTATACCCTCAGGTACAAAGTGAATCTATTCAGCACTTTTACGATCATGCTCACAATGAATACCTTCAGTTTGCTATTGAGTTTGGCATAGTAGGCGCAGCCATTATAGCCGTGCTTGTATTGCTGTGCGCGAAAAGCGCCTTAAGCGCAATACGACACCGAAGACATCCACTGCCAAGAGGAACAGCCTTTGCAACTGTTATGGCGGTTATAGGGATGGCATTACACAGTACAGTAGACTTTCCTCTGCAAGCACCAGCAAATACCGCTATATTTATTATACTGTTAGCGCTAGGTGCGTTAAGCCGCGATATACCTATGGGAAGACAAGATAAATAACCAGCATTGGTTTTATAACACAAGGGGATTTGTGTGGTATTAAAGATAAAGCGACCGATAAAAGAAGAGCCAAACGTTCAACATATGCTGGAACGTATGCCTAAAAATGTTGCCGATTCTTTTACTGACGACCAACTGTTTCACTTAAACACAGCCCTTGCCGGTCGGCGATGGGGTAGCCACAAAGTTGATGTAAGAGGCACTATAGGTTTACTACGAAGCCGATATTACTTTGTTTTATTGGCAGGCCGAGATAAGCGCGACCTATCGCGTACCGAGAGCCGCATAGGCAAACTGGTGATGGCAGCGATCATTGCCCTGTTTTTATGCGTTTCATTAGTGTTGGGCTTAGTACTGCTGTATGTATTGAAAAGCTGGCTGGGTATAAACCTTTTTGAAGGGTTTTCTTTAGGCTTGTGGGATTGGCTAAACGGAAAAGGCTAGCTAATTATATGTTATACAGTTAGGAATGCGTTTTCGAACTGGGTAACTGGCATCGCGCAACCATCTACAAACGGTTTCACTCGCATTGTGCTTTTGTATTGCCTTTAATACAAAATCTCTGCTTAGCGGGTTTTGAAGGCCTAAATTCAAATGCTGTTTCAATTGCTCTTTAATTTTTACGTAGTGAATAGACCTTGCACTAAACATTTCTAAGCCGAATTCCACAATAAACTTGTGCACTATGGCATCTTGTGGGCCGGCTTGCCTCGCGTTTTTTAGATAATGATAAAACTCATCATCTAACTCATCACGCAGCAGCTTTACCGATGCCAAGCCAAGCCAACTGCCGCTCCAAGTAGGCCTTAATAACAGGCTTTTTTCATAGCTTTGTGCCGCATTGTTTAAGTTATCACTATGGCTCTTTAAGCCTAATTCAGCATCGCTCGACTCTTCATTTCTCTTTTCAACAACGGCTTTCCACTCGAATAGCTGCCCTTGTATTTGATAATACAAAGCGTTATCTGGGAAATACTCTATAGCGTTTCCAATTTTACCGAGGCCCCTGTCAATTCTGTTTATTGAAGCCATGTCAGGGCTTAGTTGCCACCCCTCAATATCGTTTTTCACACTGTAATACGCGTTACCCGCAATGAAAAGCTGGAAGCTCCACAAAAAACAGAATGCGGCTAGTAGCACCGTTATCCACTTCAGTATTAAGCTTTTATTTGTGAGAGTGTTAAGCAAACGACTAGTCATTGATTGGTTCATTTTTTGGTTCGAACGACACTATAGCACCAGGTCGCGTTACAAAAACCTCTTTTGCGAACTCATCACTGAATGTCGATACAACTTCGTAGGCGGCGCTCATATCGTTAGGGCGGCGTACAAGGTCATGGGTGTCTGACGCTACAACATGAAACGCTTTGTTTCGCATCATAGCTAATGCGAAATCTTCTACCTTGTCGCCAAAGCGGCCTGTTAACGCACCTGCGGTTACTTGAAACATACAGCCCTGTCGCTTCAGCCAATTAAATTTGTGCTGCTCGGCTAGCAGTTCGCGATTGCGCTCTGGGTGTGCAATAAGTGGCTGTACGTTATTTTTCAAGAGCCATTTTATAAGCACTTCCAAGCCTTGCGGTATATGACTATGTGGCATTTCCAGTAGCAGGATATGCTTGCCGTTATAATCGCCTAAAAAAGGCAGTTCCTTTTGTTTGTACCAAATAGGAATTAGCTCGTTGACGCGCACTTCTGCGGCAAAAGAAAGAGAAAGAGGAATAGACGCGCGGTTTATTTCTTTTTTAAATTCTAGGAAAGTATGTTCGATAGACTTAAACGTATTGTCAAAGTAGCCTTTGTGAATATGTGGTGTACAAACCATATGGCGAACACCGCCATCTACAGCTTGCTGCGCCATTTCCAAGGCAATGTCTAAAGACCTGGCACCATCGTCGATGCCAGGCAATATGTGGCTATGTAAGTCTATCAATAAATGCTGTTAGCTGTTTTTATGACTGGTATACCCATATTGGTCATAAAACCCAGCGTACCTTTGTGCTGCTCCTGATTTGCGTAAGTCTACTTGATTTAGTACTACACCATCAAGGCGATGGCCTACTTGTAAGAAGCGAGACAACCCATTATTAATAAGCTTTTCACTGGTACTGTCGGCACGCACAACGTAAATTACCGAGTCACAAGAGTTCGCAATTAGCATAGAATCGCTTACCGCTTGAGTAGGTGCAGTATCAATTACAACATACTTATACTGTGTTTTTAACAGCGCTATAAGCTCGTTGAAACCTTTATCCGACAATAATTCCTGCGGGTTAGAAGGTATAGTACCTGCTGATAAGATGTCGATATTCGACTCTTCATCTCTAACCAAGCACTCATCTAATGTATGAGACTTTAAGATAAGGTTTGCTACGCCCGGCTGATAGTTCGGAATATTAAATTGTTTACCTACACTAGGGCGACGTAAGTCGGCATCGATAAGTATCGTTTTATCTAGCTGGCCTAAGGCGAATGCCAAGTTTATAGAAACCGTCGTTTTACCTTCTTTAGGTACACTTGAGGTTACCATTATGGCTTGTTGCTCTTTGTCTAGATTCAATAGCGACAAGCTAGTACGCAATGTGCGAACAGACTCGGCAAACTGATGTTTTTTGCCGTCGAAGAATGAACGAACGGGCAAATCAGTCTTTTTCTTGTGTGGTAGCCAAGGAATAAGGCCCAACATACGTTGACCAAGCTTGCGCTCTACATCTTCCACCGAGCGTATACCGCTATTAAGCGTTTCCATCGCAATAGCTAGGAACACACCAAAGCCAACACTGAATACGAAAGCTGCGCCAATTAACAATTTCTTGTTTGGTTTTGAAGGCGCGTAATTTGGAAGCGCTTCATCCAATACTCTGGCGTTTGCAGATTCAAACCCACCTAGCTCGTCTGTTTCTTTTAAACGTGTGAAAAATGAATTGTATAGCTGCTGATTAATATCAACTTCGCGCTGAAGGGCTTTGCGCTGATTATCCAATCCAGACAAGTCGCGGAATTCAGCTTTCGCACGAGACACTTCTCGTTCTAATTGCGCTACCCTATCTTCAGATACTTCGTATTGCGTTGTAATACTTCTAATAAGGTCGCGTATTTGACCGTTCAGTGTTTCCCTAATTGATGAAAGCTCGGCATTTGCTGCAATCATACGCGGGTGTTTCGGGCCGTATACATTGCTAAGCTCACTTACTCGCGTCATCGCCTTAGCTTCATCGCGGCGTACGTCTCTAATAGTCGGGTGGTTCAGCACTTCAGGCAGGCGTGCAATGTCATCCAATGAAACATCATTACGCGTTTGCTTGTAAATAACCGCGTTTAATTTAAGCGCCGTTTGCGCATCTAATAACTGCTTACTTAGCTGCTCTAGTTCTTCAGACGCTAAACCTACTACACCGTCAATGTTTACTACTTGGTTTTCTTCGTAGAACTTCGCTAAATTACGTTCTGCAACATCTAGCTTTTGCTTCAAACCTTCTAAGCTTTCTGTAAGAAAAGACGTCGCTTTTGCTGTCATATCCAACTTAGCTTGAAGGTAGTTTTCGATGTACACGTCAGCAACAGCGTTGGCTAATTCAGCCGACAGTCGCGGAGATTCAGTAGTAACGGTAATACGCATTACTTGCGTGTTATCAACCATCTCTACTGACAATGCTCTCATTAATAACGACGTTGCTTTACGCTTTTTACCCGCTAAAATTTGCTCTTCGGTAAGCTCTTTTGGGTCTTCTTGCGGCAAAAATGGCAGTGCTTCCAAAAGCTTCGCTTTAAGCCCGTCTACCAGGCCTGGCTCTTCTTTGGCTGGCATAAACTCTTCATTATTCCATAATGACAAGCTTTCCACCGTACGCTCTGCAATTTGACGCGACTGTAATATTTCAAACTGAGTTTGCATGTAGTCTTTACGCTTGGTATCTAAGCCATAGACTTCTTCAATTGAAACAACATTTGCTTTGTCTGCTTCAACCAATATAGTGGTGGTAGAAGTATACATAGGCGTCATGCGCATTACCAAAAGCGCCACAAGTATTGTGAACGCAATTGCTAGCGAAATAATACGAAATGCGTAACGCTTTATAATTCCTAAATAGTGAGCAATGTCGATGGTTTCATTTTCAAACACACCGGCGTTTAACTCTTCCCTGCTATTTACTGCCATTTTTATTCCTGAACGCTACGTATAATTTAGAAGAAACGCTGATTAATGGTGATAATGTCACCAGGTTGGATCATGTCGCTAACCGTTACAGTGAACTCGTTAGTTCTGCCGTCTTTTTCGCGAATGATGGTAATTTTGTCTCGCGCTGCGCGTTCGGTATACCCGCCTGCTAACGCGGCCGCTTTGTTTACTGACAACCCTGGTTGATAAGCATAACCGCCAGGGCGCTTAACTTCGCCATCAATAAAGAACGGGCGATATTCCACGATAGCTACAGAAACAGATGGGTTAACAAGGTAGTCACCTAGTAAACCGTCGTATATAAGCTGCTCTACTTGTGCTGCAGTTAAACCTACAAGCTTTATTTCACCAAGAAATGGATAGTTGATAGTACCAACATCTGGCAGGCGAACTTCCATTGAAAGGTCTTCTTGCCCAAAAACGCTTATTTGAATTCTATCGCCAGAGCCCAACTGATATTGGCTCATACTTAAATTGCCCTCTTGGGCCATTACTTGTAACGAGCCAAAAAGTAAGAATATTAATGAAAATAAGCTAACCGCTTTTTGCTTCACAGTGTTACCTCTACTGTTACACCAATTTCGCTTTTGTCGTAGCCGATAGTATCTCTGTTACTATCTCTATCTGTGTACTGATAAAACGTGCTGAATTTTAACCATCTACGTGCTTGATAATTTAGCGCTGCAGAGTAGTTCATCAATTCGTCATCCCTATTAACAATATCTATTTCATTGAATACATATTCGTCATTTTGCTGCGTAACACTAAAAGACGTGCTGACTCTCTCTAACCAATCATGGTTCCATCGCACACTATAATTTTGACCTCGAATGAAGTCACCTTCTCCGTTGGTTTCAAATGTATCTGCACTGGTAGAAATTCTTACAGTTGAATAGCTTACAGGTTGCCAATCAATACCCACTTCCCAGTCGGTACCATAGAAAGTACCACGTGCTTCGTTGTCAAAGTCTTTCTCTTTATAGCCTACCTTCGCGAAGCCGGTAGTTGCCGCTGTACTCTCCCAAACAACACCTACAAGTATGCGAGTTTCATCATTGTCGCGAGTAACTAAATCAAGCTGTTCGTCATATTTAATGAAAGTCTTGGTTACATCCAAAACCATGCTCGTCGCAGAACCAATCTGATAACCAAATTCAGCACCAACCATGTTTTTCGCGCGGTCGCGAATGATATAAGCATCTTCGGTTCTATCGTAATCTAGGGTTTGACGACGAGCTTTTAACGTTATCATACCGTCAGTAGTAGCCGCACCGTAGCTATATTCAGCTGATAGGTTGGTGCTTTTGTAAGTATCCGGAGTGGTGATCTCCAAGCCTGAACCAATTGAAAAACCGGTTCCTCGATCTTCATGACCATCTTCATATTGAGCAAGGGCACTTACGCGATGACGGCTGTTCAACTCGAAATCGCCCGATGCTTCTACAAAATGATCGGTGTAATCGTCGTTATCGCTTGAGAAATAAACGCCTCGTTCTAATCTGTAACCCACCTGAATAGGATTTCCATCGACCTCTGTTGCAGCAATCAACTCTGGTGAAAGAATCGCTCTCCAACTATAGATTTTACTTTGGTTATCCCGTGCATTTGCAACGTTATCAACATAGGCCATCGATGAAGTAAATGATGGTATTAAATCGAATTGCCCAGCTTGAATTCGACCGGCCTCTTGGGCATATAGTGTCGGAGTGGCGCAAATAACCGACATTGCTATGATGCTTTTGGTCCTTTTAAACATGTTTTTTCCTTCCTTCGATGACCTATCTATAATGACAAACTATAAACTGTAACTTCGTTTCGGTTTCACACATTGCACAAGCAAATAATTCTATAAAGAGAAAAATTGCATCTTTTACAACTTTTGGTGTTTTTTTACCGATTTTCCTAAACTATATCTTACCGTGAGCAATAGACGTGCCGATTTTGCGGGATCGTGCTTTGATGTGTAAGAAGTTGGTTCGTTCACATCTAAGTTAAACTCTCTCACTTACTAACACATCAGCCAAAGCAAAAGTATTTCCTAAAGTACCTAGGTATTGTTTCAGCTATATGTCGTCACGCTATTCTGCTTAGTATGCTATCGTATTTATATAACTAATGGAAAGTGCGTGGGCGTCATTCTACTCTTTCTGCACCAAATTAGTACGAAATAAAGTCGCTTGCTGTAATAAAATTACAATAACGGTCCAATATTGTTACAATGGCAAACGATGAATCTAAAATAACTAAGTTAATTACGTATAGTTGAGTGAGTGGCAGAGGTGACTACACCACCAGGCATGACTCTTGCTTAGATTTAGACAAATGTATTAGCTGTTTTTACTGTTTACGTAATATTTGGATCAAGTTAGTAAGATAACCAATCCATTCACGGCGGCCTTCACTTTTCACCTAGAGATTACCTAAATGGACAATAGAGTAGATTCTAACAAAGCGATTAAAGCTCATCCGGTTGAACCCAACACCAACGGTGGTTTAGTTGTTAGAAACCAAAGTGGTTTTTCTACTGTTTACAGACTTATTGACCTTTCCCTTGTCACTATTCTTTATTATTCATCTGCTGCGTATTACGGAAACCAGATAGACACTACAAGCCTTATCCTTTTATTTGTTAATGTAATTTGCTTTCAAATTTCGGCAGAAGGCGTAGAGCTCTATCGGTCTTGGCGTGGGCATGGAACCCAAGAGATGCTTAGAGCAGCGGCTATCACTTGGGCATTGAGTATTTTGGGTACTATGACGATGGGGTATTTCTTTGTTCAAGAAATTAAGACCCCACCGCCTGCAATTTTATTATGGTTCGCATCGTCATTTGTTGTGTTGATAATGTGGCGATTTGTAATGCGTAAATTTTTGTTTCGCATTCGTAAAAGTGGCCTTAACTCTCGTCGTTCAATCATTATTGGCGCAACTCAACTTGGCGCAAATGTCGCACTTCAGATACAGCAAAATGAGCATTTGGGTATTAAGTTCAATGGCTTATTTGACGATAGAGAAGCAGAAAGACTGCCTCACGAAATGCAAGGCGCGGTGCTTGGAAATATAGAAGCCGCGATAGAAATGGCAAAGCGCAATGAAGTTGATTACATTTACATTGCCCTTCCTATGAGTGCAGAAAACCGGATTCGCAGCATACTAGAGCAGTGTAGTGATACTACGGCAAACGTTTATGTTATTCCGAACTTCTTCATGTACAACCTACTAAACGCTCGCTGGCAGACGGTAGGTAACGTCCAGGCGCTAAGTGTTTACGACACACCGTTCCAAGGTGCAAGCGACGTACTTAAGCGTTTTGAAGATGTAGTTTTAAGTTCGTTAATTCTTATGCTGATTTCTATACCCATGTTGGCGATTGCAGCAGCTGTTAAACTTACGTCTAAAGGGCCCGTAATTTTTAAACAAAAGCGTTACGGATTAGATGGTAAACAAATTACAGTGTACAAGTTCCGGTCTATGACTACGCAAGATAATGGTGCAGTTGTAAAACAAGCCACTAAAAATGACGCGCGCTTAACTAAGATTGGTGGTTTCTTAAGAAGAACCTCTTTAGATGAACTTCCGCAGTTTATTAATGTTCTGCAAGGCCGTATGTCGATTGTAGGCCCTCGCCCTCACGCTGTGGCGCACAACGAGGAATATCGTAAGATCATTACAGGCTACATGTTACGCCACAAGGTTAAACCAGGAATTACAGGCTGGGCACAAGTGAATGGCCTGCGTGGTGAAACTGAAACCACTAACAAAATGGTTCAGCGCGTAGAATATGATTTAGATTACATACACCGCTGGTCTATTTGGTTTGATATCAAAATAGTATTTATGACTGTTTTCAATGGTTTCATTAATAAGAACGCCTATTAAGTAATAGTTTTTATGGGCATACCATAATAAATAGGCGCATTCCTGTATGTTAAAAAAGTAGTGACGTTGAAAGTAGTATGAAATTTAGAAGAGATATTAATGGTCTTAGGGCTATAGCTGTAATTTCTGTCGTCTTATTCCACTTTAATGAATCTTGGATGCCGGGTGGATTTGCTGGCGTCGACGTATTCTTTGTCATTTCAGGCTTTTTAATGACAAGTATATTGTTTAGTTCCATGGAAAAAAGTGGCTTTTCTATTGTCCGTTTCTATTTAGCTAGGGCAAATAGAATAATTCCCGCTTTAGCCGTTTTATGTATTTGCTTAATGACTGTCGGTTTATTTTTCCTTCCCCCTTTGGAATATAAAGCTTTAGCTAAACATAGTGCAGCAAGTATTAGCTTCCTTTCAAATTTTGTATATTGGACGGAGTCTGGCTACTTCGATGTAGATTCTCACAGAAAATGGTTACTTCATACATGGTCACTTTCTGTAGAGTGGCAGTTTTATCTAATTTACCCAGTTTTGCTTTTAGCATTACGCTCGGTATTTAGTGTTTCTAATTCAAAAA
This sequence comes from Alteromonas sp. BL110, assembly GCF_003443615.1. Classification (NCBI taxonomy): domain Bacteria; kingdom Pseudomonadati; phylum Pseudomonadota; class Gammaproteobacteria; order Alteromonadales; family Alteromonadaceae; genus Alteromonas; species Alteromonas sp. BL110. The sequence goes on from NZ_CP031967.1 coordinate 59,240, forward strand.
AAGCTATTCTTGCATTAACAGTTATAGGCTTTGCTATAAGCGCCATTGCATCTTCTCGATGGCCAGATTCATCTTATTTCTTAATTCATACAAGAGCGTGGGAGATGCTGTTTGGCGGTTTAGCTTACTTATATCCGCTTCAGCTCGCTGAGCGTCATAAACGGCTAACGGAATATATTGGTATTCTATTGATACTGGTGTCTTACGTCTTCATTACATCGTCTAATGCATGGCCAGGATATTTATCACTTCTCCCCGTACTCGGCTCTTATTTGATCATACAAGCTTATAGGACAAATAGTCTTTCAACAGGTAATGTAGCTTTCCAGTATATAGGGAAATGGTCCTATTCTATCTACCTATGGCATTGGCCTATTGTGGTAGCAATTAGTTACTTTAAGTTAGGGGTTGAGTACACATTATTTGGCTTAGTTTTAACATTAATCTTAGGTTTTTTAAGTTATCGATTTATAGAAAGCTTTAAATTTACTTCAGCGCTTAAGTCTATATCTGATCTATTAAATAAAAAGATAACTTATATAACCCTGATTCCACTACTGGCCACATCTTTCATCTACTTTAATACTAATTTGGTATTTGGACTTCCAGAAAACATATTCAAGAATACTCTTGTGAATAAAGATACTGAAGGTAATGGAGTATATACCTGGGAACTTCATAAACGCCTTAATGGTGACGAGTTTGTGAAGGACGGTCGTAAAAAAGTACTTGTTATTGGTGACTCTCAGGCAGGCGACTTTATTAACATGTTATCTGAAACTGAAAGTTTTGAAGAAATTGACTTAGTCAGTCGAATAATATACTCACGTTGTAGAAGCGTTTATTTAAATAATCCTTCTTTAGACAAGATGTTCTCTTCTCTGTCAAAAGAATTGTCAGGAAAGCAAGTTTCCGAATGCAAGACTGCGCTAACGAGTTTGCAGACGGATGAAACAATTAGGAAGGCAGATACGATAGTTTTAGCTATGCACTGGCACAATGACTTCATTTCGTACCTCTTAGATTCGATTAAGCAAATAAAAGAGCTTAACGAAACGGTTAATATACTTGTTATCAGTGGAAAATCATTCGCAACGGAAGTACCGTTGATGTTATTCAACTCTTATGAGTCAGAAAAAGAGTTGTCTAGCATAGCTTATGCGCACATTCCTACTTCGTCTGACTACAACTATGAACTGCAACATAAACAGCTCTTCGCAAACCAGTCGACGCTAGGATACGACTATATAAACCTATTCGACTTCTTCTGTAACCAAAGTCAGTGCCAAGTTGCTGATCAGGATTCAAATGTATATTTCTACGACAAAAATCATCTAACGAGATTAGGGGTTAAGAGGCTAGGTGAAAAGCTTGAACAGAGTAAGTTTATTAAGCAATTAACCACAGTAAATTAATTCTTCACAAAGGATATCCAACTCTTTTGGTATCAGCCAACTATTCCATGGCTACTATCAGTAGCGAAAGGGCTCAGGAAAAATCCCTCTAGAGCTTATAGAGGTGCAGTCGGGCGCGTAGAGAAAAAGTAAGAGAGAGCGCTATACGCTAACGAAATAAATATAAGCAGAGCTTTGGCTCTGCTTTTTTGTACTTGGGGATATAAAGGCTCTATTACCTACAACAATCGAAACCACAATAGCAGGTTGTCCATTCGAGGTAAGGAAACCTCTTAATAGGCCTGACGAGCGTTGCTTGTTGGAAATCGCGCTATCGGCAAGGTTAATTGTTGAATTATTGGTATGCATTGTTGCTACTTACTTTATTGCTATGCTTTTACATCAGGAGCTTATTCGCAATTCCTTCATATAAGATCCTATATAAAATTTTTGCTATACTGCGCCGCTGTATTTCTTAACCTTAAAAGTCATAAAATTGAGCTTATTCATTTCCCTAATTCGCAACGCACTTGGCGGTGTTATCGCCTTGCTTGATTTAATTACTCGTGGCAGAAAACTTAAACGATTGCCACAAGAACAACAGCAGGTTGAAAAAGCCGTACAAGAATTAACACTTTATCAATTTTTTGCATGCCCTTTTTGTATTAAAACACGCCGCGCTATGTATAAAATGAATTTGCCTATTCGTAAGCGCAGCGTATCGAGTGGGTCACCGTATCGTAATGAATTGGCGCAAGGCGGAGGAAAAGTGAAAGCCCCTTGCTTACGCATACAAACTGCTGAAAAGGATATTTGGTTGTACGAGTCTTCAGAAATTATTAAGTATTTGCAGCAACGCTTTCAGTAAGTTATTTATGTTAGCTGCTTAAAGGCTTGCAAAGCCAGCGAGAAGGTAAGTACCACGAATAGAGTGATTTATCTAAACCCCAGAAACGAAAAAAGGCGAGCATCCTGCTCGCCTTTTTCCGAAAGAACTTAAACTTAATTAGTTAATAATTAAGCTAATGCGCCTTTAGCCGCTTCGACTAGTGCGCTGAAAGCTGCTTTGTCATGTACTGCGATGTCGGCAAGGATCTTACGATCGATTTCAACAGACGCTTTCTTCAAACCGTTAATGAAACGGCTGTATGACATACCATTTTGACGAGCAGCAGCATTGATACGTGCAATCCATAGTTGACGGAATTGACGCTTGCGCTGACGACGGTCACGGTAAGCATATTGACCAGCTTTAGTTACAGCTTGTACCGCTACGCGATATACACGTGAACGTGCGCCGTAATAACCTTTTGCCTGCTTGAGGACTTTTTTGTGACGAGCACGTGCGATAGTGCCGCGTTTTACTCTAGCCATTAATCAGTCTCCTAAGTCTTATACGTAAGGCAACATGCGCTGAACCAATTTGGTATCAGAGTCATGAACCAGTTTTTTGCCACGAAGGTGACGTTTACGCTTAGAGCTCTTCTTAGTCAGAATGTGACGTAAGTGAGACTGTTTGCTTTTAAAGCGGCCAGAACCCGTTTTCTTGAAACGTTTGGCGGCACCGCTTACAGTTTTCATTTTAGGCATTGCTAAAACTCCGCATTGTTTAATATCGGTATTTTTCGTGTTGCAGTCACTTCATACCGGCTAATGTTTAGCAGCAAGGTGTTTAAGGGTGCAGATTCCTTAAAACTTTAGACCGTTACTACTTCTTATTTGGGGCTAGCACCATGATCATCTGACGGCCTTCCACACGACGTGGGAAAGACTCGCATGTAGCGATCTCTTCTAAATCCGTTTTAACGCGGTTTAGCAAATCGATACCGATGTCTTGGTGCGCCATTTCACGACCGCGGAAGCGGATCGTAACTTTGGCTTTGTCACCACCTTCAAGAAAGCGACGCAGGTTGCGCAGTTTTACCTGGTAATCGCCTTCATCAGTGCCAGGGCGAAATTTAATCTCCTTGACCTGAATTTGCTTCTGTTTTTTCTTCTGCTCTTTTTGAGCTTTACTTTTTTCGAAGAGGAATTTGCCATAGTCCATAACTTTACAGACTGGCGGCTCGGCATTCGGACTGATTTCTACTAGATCTAGGCTCGCTTCTTCAGCGGCACGCGTAGCATCTGCTAGCGAAACCACACCAACCTGTTCACCGTCTTTGCCAATTAATCTTACTTCTCTGGCTTTAATCTCATCGTTAATGCGGGCTTTGTCGCCCTGAGCCTTGTTGTTAGCGCCTTTAATGTGCTATTCCTCCAAACATTTAATTCTTTTGTCTGCTTCTGGGGTGGTCGATTGACCTAAAGTAAAACCAAAAGCAGACACCTTACTTGTGTATTATACACAAATTGCTCAACTATTTAATTGTCTTTTCTACAACTTCTTGTTGAGCCATGGCAATAAAGTCTTCCAGGCTCATTTTGCCTAGGTCGTCGCCGCGACGAGAGCGCACTGCTACTTCGCCCGCTTCCATTTCTTTATCGCCCACAACTAGCATATATGGAATACGCTTAAGTGTGTGCTCGCGGATTTTAAAGCCGATCTTCTCATTACGCAAGTCAGACTTTGCTCTAAACCCTAAATCTTGCAGTTTTTTTACACAATTTGATGCGTAATCAGCTTGTTTGTCAGTAATGTTCATTACTACAACCTGCTGAGGTGCTAACCAAAGTGGGAAGAAACCTGCAAATTCTTCGGTCAAAATACCAATGAAGCGTTCTAGTGAACCCAAAATAGCGCGGTGAATCATTACCGGTACTTTGCGCTCGCCATCTTCTGCCACATAGGTAGAGCCTAAACGACCTGGCATTGAGAAATCTAGCTGTACGGTTCCGCACTGCCATGCACGGTCTAAGCAATCGTGCAGGGTAAATTCAATCTTCGGACCGTAAAACGCACCTTCGCCTGGCTGATAATCGAACTCGATATCGTTAGCTTTAAGTGCTTCCGCAAGCGCAGCTTCAGATTTATCCCAAATCTCGTCAGCACCTACACGCTTTTCAGGGCGAGTAGACAACTTAACTTTGATATCTTCAAAACCAAACGCCGCGTATGTCTCATACACCATCTTAATACAGTCACTTACCTCTTGAAGGATCTGTTCTTCTGTACAAAAAATATGAGCGTCGTCTTGTGTAAAGCCACGAACACGCATTAGACCGTGAAGTGCACCCGATGGTTCGTTACGGTGACAGCAGCCAAACTCCGCCATTTTAAGCGGTAGGTCGCGGTACGATTTCAAACCTTGGTTGAAAATTTGAACATGGCCAGGGCAGTTCATCGGCTTAACCGCATATTCACGCTTTTCAGATTCAGTGGTGAACATGTTTTCAGCGTACTTGTCCCAGTGCCCCGATTTTTCCCAAAGCGTACGGTCCATCATTAATGGGCCTTTTACTTCATCGTAGCCATATTCGCGAAGCTTTTTGCGTACGAAGCTTTCAAGCTCGGTATAAATTGACCAACCATCGTTGTGCCAAAACACCATACCTGGCGCTTCTTCTTGCCAATGGAATAAGTTAAGTGCTTTACCAATTTTACGGTGGTCACGCTTTTCCGCTTCTTCTAAGCGTTGTAGGTAAGACTTAAGCTGCTTCTTGTCAGCCCACGCTGTACCATAAATGCGCTGAAGCATTTTGTTGTCGCTGTCGCCACGCCAGTAAGCGCCTGCCACTTTCATTAGTTTAAAGTGATGACAGAACTTCATGTTAGGCACGTGAGGACCACGACACATGTCTGTGTATTCTTCGTGGTGATAAAGTGCTGGGCGGTCGTCCTTGCTGATGTTCTCATCAAGAATTTCCATTTTGTAGCTTTCGCCGCGTGCTTCGAATGCATCGCGTGCTTCCTGCCAGCTCACTTTGTTTTTAACCACGTTGTAGTTGGTTTTAGCCAGTTCAAGCATGCGCTTTTCTAATTTGGCTAAATCTTCCTGGGTTAGGCTTTCTTCCATATCAACGTCGTAATAAAAACCGTTGTCGATAACTGGGCCGATAGCCATTTTGGTGTTAGGCCAAAGTTGTTTGATAGCGTGACCTAACAAGTGCGCGCAACTGTGACGTAGAATTTCTAAACCTTCATCGTCTTTTGCAGTGATAATTTGAAGTTGTGCGTCCGCGTCAATCATATCAACGGCGTCAACTAGCTCACCGTTTACTTTCCCTGCAATGGTTGCTTTGGCTAAACCAGGGCCAATGTCGTTTGCAACATCTAGTACAGAAACAGCGTTATCGAAAGCGCGTTGGCTTCCATCAGGAAGGGTAATTACAGGCATTTTAATTCCTTTACAGTGGTGACGCCTACTCTGCGCCACATGCATAGTTTTGAAAATTTAATCGTGCTTCTTAGCACTCGAAACTCGCTTTATTTTTATCGAAGCTTGTTTTATGTAAAACGACGCTTGTTTAACTTCAAAGAGCCTAAACAAAGCATCTGCTAGCTTTCACTTGTTAAAGCAAGGGGTGGATTATAACTAGTGTATGGTCAACTTCAATATTGAAAAGCCTTTATTCGCTAACTTTATTAGCTAATTAACGCGGCTTTGTTATTCAAAAAGCAACATTTCGAGAGAGGAATTTATGCATTTCACTATTTTTAACCCATACTTTAGTTGAAGGCGATAACGGTGGATAAGCTAACCACTTATATGCACTTTACACGGCATGAGGCCAATAATTGCAGAACACCCTTTCCGCATTGAGCTTAAGCATTAAACCAAGCAGAGTGTGTAATATGTGGCATTTTATTAGCGAGCATATTTCAGATGAGACCCAGCAATTTTTCAGCTGCCAGAAAGCCGAGCGTGTAAGCGGCGGCGATACTCACGAAAGCTTTATCATAAAAGATGAAGCCCATAGGTACTTTGTCAAAACAAGGCGCTACGACGACACACAGCAACTTTCACATGAAGCTGAAGGGCTTACTGCTATTGCCAACACAAACACTATTTCTACTCCGCAAGTAATTTGCCACGGTATTACCGCTAACGAGTCGCCCAATATGGAATATTTAGTACTTTCTCATATTCGGTTCGTTGAACCTGCCGCAGGCGATTATTTTAAGCTAGGCCAACAGCTTGCTGCGCTGCATAGCGTTAACGCCTACACCAGCTATGGGTGGCCCCACGACAACTATATTGGCGCCAGCGTGCAAACCAACGGACGCATGGCATCCTGGGCTGACTTTTTTGCCGAGAAACGCATTGGCAGTATGTTAGAACGCTTGGCGTCAAATGGCTTGTGGTCAAAACAACACGGTGATATTGAGAATATCGTTAGGAAAGTAAAGCATCTATTAAGCTTACATCAACCCCACCCTTCGCTGCTTCACGGCGATTTATGGGCGGGTAATGCCGGCTTTAATAAAAAGGGCCCTGTTTTGTTCGACCCAGCAGTGTATGTTGGCGACGGCGAAACCGACCTAGCTATGGCTGAGCTGTTTGGTGGCTTTCCCGACACCTTCTTTGATGGCTACCACCAGCACACGCCAATTGAAGAAAATTACACTTTAAGAAAACCAATTTATCAGCTTTACCATATTTTAAATCACGGGTTATTATTCGGTTCGCATTATATTGCGCAAGCCGAACAAATATTAGAAGACATCTATAGGCATTAAGGCTAAACGGCACTCAGCCTCATTGCCGCCACACGATTTAAAATAGAGAGTAGCGTTTATTATGACAAATCAAGGCCCTGTAGCACTTATAACCGGGGCAGCGAAACGTATAGGCGCCGCTATGGCGTGTAAGCTTCATAGCGAAGGCTATCGCGTTATTATTCACTACGGGCATTCCAAAGACGATGCCTTTGCGCTAGCTGAAAAATTAAATAGTCAGCGTGTTGATTCTGCCACCTGCCTACAAGCTAACCTTTGTAACTCAAACGAGGTAAACGCATTAGGCCAGCGTGCCTTAAATGTGTGGGGCCAGCTAGATGTGTTAGTTAACAATGCTTCAAGCTTTTACCCTACGCCAGTGGGCGATATTTCAGAAGGTGACTGGGATTCTTTAGTAGGTAGCAATGTAAAAGGGCCGCTGTTTTTGTCACAAGCGCTGGCGCCAGCTTTAGAAGCGACCAAGGGCTGTATTATTAATTTAGTAGATATGCACATAGACCGCCCCCTCCCTAAACACAGCGTTTACTTAATTGCTAAATCGGGCCTTGCTTCGCTTACCCAATCACTAGCTATAGATTTAGCCCCTAAAGTACGAGTTAACGGTATCGCCCCTGGCGCCATTTTGTGGCCAGAACGGGAAATGGATAATGCAGAAAAAGATAAACTGCTATCAAGCATTCCATTGGGCGAACTAGGTACGCCTGAAGATATTGCGAATACTCTGTCGTTTTTAGTGTCGGCGCCCTATATTACTGGGCAAATCATTTATGTTGACGGTGGCCGCGGCCTTCATACGGGTGCATCAGCATGAAAGCTTTACGCGGTGGATTCATGAACCTCTGCCGCGTTGGCATCGTCAGCGCGGGCTTAGTTACCTTGTTCGGTTGCCTTGGAGGCAGTACGGTAAAGCAAAGCATTGAAGATTATGCAGAACGACTTTCTAGAGTACTGGAAACTCCCCTCCCCGAAACTTTCAACGACAAGATCACTACCCCGCTTCCTAGGCTCGCTGATTCGGCAACGCTAAAACACACCATAGAGGGCGTTAGCATTAACTTGCGCGAGTTTTACGCGCTGCAAGATTGTGAGTTAGGTACCGTGGTTGCCGAGCGCAATACTTCATTAGGAAAAAGTCAGCTGCCGTCCCAAAGGTTAGCTTACGAAAGCAAGCTACTAAACGTTTTGAAAAGCTGTGAAGCAGCACTCGCGAAAGAAGACGGTGCTAACCAAAGTGAAAGTAAAAGCGCTGGTGAGAACGCGAACAGTAGCAGTCGGGCACTGGCTGCAACTATTGCATCGTGGAGAGAACAAAAGTCACGAGATTACAGCAAAACCTGGGCGAACCTTATTCAAGGAAGTCAGGAATTACGATTGGCCCTGAATACACCTGAACGCTTGCTTTCCGTTGAAAATAATAAAGATGCCCTTTCAAGTGTTAATGCGCTGTTTTATTTGAGCAGCTTAAACAATGTGCCATTTTCTTCTGACGAGCCGACTTCACTACGCGGCTCTAAAACTGGATTAGAGAATGAAAAAAGCGTTAGCAATAGTTCTGGTGACGAGGGCCGAAGGGTTACCGGCAACAAAAATGTTAGCAGTGAAAGTTCAGCTAACAGCAAGGGCTCTATTGACAGCAGCGTGTTAGAACAACAACTTCAAATAATACGTTCAGCCCGTTTACCCGCTACGCTTTGGCACACACAGCAAACGTTAACGCAAAACCTTTCAATACTTACGAATATGCTAACCAGTGAACTTGATGCTGTAAGTTGCCCGGATGGCCGCGCTAGTGATAAAGCAAAAATACTGCGCAATGTGTTCTATTTATTTTTTATAGAGGAAATACAGCCTGTAGGTAGCTTGGTCAACCAATACCATTACAAGCTAGCACCGTTATGGAAAGACTGGCTTGCACAGCCATCATTACATGAAGAGTTCAAACGCTATATTAGACTGCAAACCGAAGATGGCTTCGACGAATACAGTCACGCTATGAAAGCTCATGTAAATTTATGGCAAGGCTTTCTTGGCAGGTGTAACTTATCGCCCGTAGCGCCAGTTTAATTTAGATATAGCGTTTTAAAACCTGAAGCAGAAATTCGCTTGAAGCATTTGTAATAAGATGTCGCTGTAATTTCACGTGCTAACTTATTGGCAACTGAAGCTACAGTTGCCGATAAGTTTGTTTATATCAGCTAGCCTTTTAACGTTTTACCATAGCGCACGCTAAAGAATATTTTCACCTGCTTCCGGGTCTCTCGACTTGCGAGCCTGCTCTCTTATTTCATGGGCTTCTGAAGATACGTCATCTTTAACTGGCGTTCGCTGTTTGCGATTTCTTTTTTGAACATCACTTGCGTGATCATTCGCATCTTTTCGCTTATTACTTTGTTCTGAAGCATCGCCTGACTCAACGGTATAATCACCAGCTGGACTGTGACCCAGCGGGTTCTTATTTTTAAACTGAGGCTTGTTGTGGCTCTTCATATTGGCAGCGCTTTCAGTGTTTTTAGCTCGACCACTTTCGTCACTTGCATGGTCATCTTCGTCTCCATGACCGGATTCGTGCCCGCCCGAGAACCCAGCAGACACGCTTTTTTGACTTTCTGGGCTGCCTTCTGAGCTTGTTTCGTGGCTTTGCGAGCCCGCCGATTCACTTTGCTCAACACTAAGGTGCATGCCATCTGGAAATATGCGCTCTCGGGCATCATCAGGCATGCTGATGTTGGCGTCTAAGAACGCCTGCGTGATATTGCGCATTAGTACAGATGCCATTTTCAACACACTGGTTTTCTCTACATCCACCCAAAAATACACCTTCACGTTATATGTTGACGAACCGAGTTCATCAATAAGAGTTTGCGGTTCAGGGTCGCTTAATACGTTATCTTGCTGCGCTATAACTTCTTGGGCAATTTGTTGTGCTTCTTGTATATCAGCGTCGTAGCCTACACCAATAACAAAGTGCCCTCGCATAAGAGGGTTAGCTGTTAGGTTCTTAATCACGCCTTTATAAATAGTCGCGTTAGGTATTTGTATATGGTTACCGTCGAAGTCCACCATTGTGGTTGCCCGTGCCGTCACTTTTTGGATAATGCCGGTGAAGTCATTAATTTGTACTATATCGCCTATTCGGAATGGGCGCTGAATAGTAAGCAAAAGGCTTGAAATAAAATTCTCTGCAATATCGCGAAACGCAAAACCAAGAATAAGCCCTACCACACCGGTCCCGCTCACCACGGCGATGGCAAACCCCGTTAGTCCAGCTAAAAACAGAAACAGATAAATACCAAGTAGTATTAAAACCAAGCTAACGCCCCGTTGAATTACCGAGCGCAGTAGCGGAGATGTGGTAGTTCGCGTTAACGGTTTAACTAAAACCTTTGCAATGTGCGGCGCCAAAAGAATAAAGGCCACCATAATGACTATGCCTAGTGCCAAACCAGGTAGACGATATACAAAGCTATCCCACAGCTGCGAAAGTAACGACTGAGCGCTAGACAAACTGTTAATACCGCCAGCCTCATCTTCTTGTTGCAACAGAGTTTGCACAACGCGGTTGCTCAAGGCTGAGCCACTTAAGAAGGAAAAATTCTCCAAGCATTTATCTGCAATGGGCGATAGCGAAGCTTGCAAAGCGCTGAACATAACCCTACTCCTTGGTGTTCATGTGTGGTTGTTATTAACGAAATTTGTTACGAAGCAATGACTAAATAAGATCCCAATCCAATGGTGAACAAGAAGCTTCCCCATATAGCATGCTCAATAACCACAACCGGTGTTGAGTTTGTTTGCATGTACCTGTATCCAAAGATGGCTCCGCCAATCCAAGAGACCACTACCGCAATCCAGTTACCGTATACCAAGTGGGCTAGGCCAAATAAAAAGGTACTTAGCGCCCATCTTGCGTATTTGGAAGGCAAAATACGTTTGTAACGATGAAAGAAATAGGTGCGAAAGATAATCTCTTGCGGGATAACCGACACTATGGGGTAAATCAGCAACGTAGCTACCCACATCCATGGCTGATTCATAGGCCAGTGTAAAAATAATTCGGGCTTTGAAAAATAAACCACAAGCGCAAGCAAACTCGCCCAAGGCAAAAAAAGCCTGAGCGTACTTTTAAAATGTATTCGATAGTCTTCCCAATGCCACAATTTAACGCGTTTAAATTGCTTATCTGCTAACAAAACAGCTAAACAGCAAAGCCCCATTACCCCTAAGATAGGCATGAGATAATCTGCAAAATGTTTAATCCAGTAGAGAACGGCAAAAGGAACTGCTACAAATAGCAAGATCAATTCAGACCACAGCTTTGCCACAACTCACCTCTTTCTTTAAAACATACTGAACTCGCTGAAGAACTTTCCAAATAGACGATGAGTCTGAAAAAACAGCGAAGCCAATAAAATAGTTACCAACCGATGACACTTTCGTGAATTTTTACCGTTAGTATGTATGAAAGTGTAGTGCCAAAGTGCCTGGCTTGAAGAAGTAATTAGATGCAACTTTAGCCCAATACGGCACGACGTTGTCGTAACCTTTTAATGACTATAGATTTTTTAAAGTTCGTTTCGATAAATGGAATTTGCAGCGCGGCAATTAATCACGTATTTGTTCATTATTGATGTGTTTATCTTATAAACCTTGGTGATTTTACGTGGAATTGTTTGGGTGATTTCACGTTGTGTTTGTATATCGAACAAAAGTCGTGAAATAATTGCACAAGATGTATAAGGCGATACCAATGACAAAAAATAGCCCTAGCGACGTTTTACAACAAATTGAAAAACACTATGCCGCGTTATCGCCTTCGGGCAAATCTATCGCGCATTACATCCAGCAAAACCCTATCGCCGTGCTTAGCCAGTCCACTTCTTTTATTGCAGAAAAAACCGGAACATCAAAAGCTACCGTAAGTAGGTTCTTTCGACAGTTGGGATTCGAGTCGCACCAGCAAGCAAAAGACGCATTAGTGCAACTTCGTGAGCAAGGCGTGCCTGTGGTAAGCCCTTCCAGCAGTGTTTTACAACACGAAAGTGATAGTAAAAATTTAGCCAATACATTTGAAGGCACATCGTCAGACGCATTAAGAGACATCGCGAAGCTGCTTGCCTCAGCCGGTCAAGTAACGTTAATTGGGTTTCGCAACGCTTATCCTATAGCCCTTCACTTTAGGCAACAGCTTAAACAAATTAGGGCGTCGGTTCGCGTACTACCCCAACCCGGGCAGACCCTTAGCGAAGATCTTATCGACCTCACTGAAAACGACCTAGTGGTACTTTTTGGCTTTCGCCGCAGGACCCGCCAGTTCAAGTTTGTACTAAACAGCATTAAACACTGCAAAACTGTGCTTATAACCGACCCTACAGGCCAAGGTTATCGCCACGATGTTGACCACCTTCTTGTAACCCACATTGGTAGTGACTCGCCTTTCGATAGCTACGCCGCCCCAATGAGCTTAGTCGCATCCCTTTGTAACCTTACCTACGACGAGTTAGGCAGTGAGGCAGCAGACCGTGTTGATGCTATAACTGATATCTATATTCAAATGGATGAACTAGAAAGCCCTAAGCGTTAACCCTTCCCACAGCATACTTTTTAAGCAATAATATATAAGCGGTCGTAGCACATAATTACGATTTCGCAAGCAAAAATGGAACTTTTTCGGTAAAAAGAAGGTATAAGTCTTAATGACTTTAATTTTACTGCAGTAAGCGTGTAGTTGAGGTGAATATGGATAAAACGCAAGTAGTCATGGAAGAGGCTAACGGTATACTAGACTTTTGGTTTGGTGAACTGTCACCGGAACAATGGTTTAAAGAAGATATAGCACTGGATAAAACCATTGCTTCACGGTTTTCTGCTTTGCATACAGCAGCGGCGCGCGGCGAGCTGTGGCCTTGGCGCGCTACGGCAACGGGTCGACTTGCCGAAATCATTCTTCTTGATCAGTTCTCCCGAAATATTTATCGCAATCAACCAGATGCATTTAGTGCCGACAGCATCGCGCTGGTATTAGCGCAGGAAGCGGTAAGCGTAGAAGCTGATAAAATGCTCACGCCTTGGCAGCGGGCGTTTCTTTATATGCCCTTTATGCACAGTGAGTCGCTAGCTATTCACGATGTCGCGATGGAGCTGTTCTCGCAAGAAGGGCTTGAGCGGGAATATACTTTTGAAAAGCGCCATCAAGAAATCATTGAAAGGTTTGGTCGCTATCCTCATCGAAATGCGGTGTTAGGGCGAGAGTCTACAGCCGAAGAAATTGCCTTTTTGAAAGAGAACCCTCAGGGCTTTTAACTCCTCATTACCTGCGTTGCGTTTAGCCCCAAGCTATTTATACCCGTCGCCCTAGACAAAGAAAACGAAGAGAAAGCGCCGAAAAATTTCATAACCCGGTAAACGTGCTAAACCGCGGCGCTCTGTTTTTTTCTCTTGATCACGTCTTTCTTTATTCTCTTTCGTTAATTTTTGCCTATTCAAATTAAAAGCAACGATCGTTTCTCTTGACTTTATAGTGAAACAGTTGTTTCATGAAGGAAAGACTAATAAAGAAACAATAACGAATAAGTAACGCGCTGTGAGCTCTCCTTTTGTACTGAAGCCCTGTGATGCAAAGTTCACACAGGCAATTAAAAATCTAGAAGCAACGTTCAATGGCATTAGTAACGGTGAAGACGAGACATCTTCTTCAGTTAACGTGGCATGTCAAGGGGTGGCCGACGGTACAACAAAAGCGCGTAACGCAGCAAAACCGCTTAGCGGTTTAGGGCTTGCAGTAAAAGACTTATTTGATGTTGAAGGCTTACCAACAGCGGCGGGCAATCCTGATTGGTTGGCAACGCATTCTGTACCCAAAAGCACGAATAGCTGTGTAGCGAACATGCTTGAAGCAGGCGCCACGTTTAAAGGTAAAACCATTACCGATGAACTGGCCTACAGCTTACACGGGCAAAATAAACATTATGAAACCCTTGTAAACCCGGTAGCTCCAGCTCACATACCTGGCGGTTCTTCGTCGGGCTCTGCGGTTGCCGTTAGCGCACACCTTGCCGATATCGGCCTTGGCACTGATACAGGTGGCTCTATACGCGTACCGTCAAGCTACCAAGGATTGTGGGGGCTTCGCACCACACACGGCGTCGTCGCTTGCGACAATATGGTAGCACTTGCACCTTCGTTTGATACCGTGGGATGGATGACAAGGGATTTAGATACACTGGCGAAAGTGGCCGATGTTTGTCTAGAGAGCGCTACGCAAACCGACATACCCAACGAACCTCGTTTAGGTATAGCAACGCATTTGTTTGAGCAAACTGCTCACAAATCGCTGTGTAAAACCTGGCTTAAAGCACTTGAAGACAATAATAATTGTATTGCGCTGCCAGAAGCACGGCTTAATTTAAACACGTTACAAACTGCCGCTACATTTCGCACTTTACAAGGCAACGAAATTTGGCAGCAGCATGGCGAATGGATTGAAAACACTCAACCCGATATCGCTAACGATATTATGGTGCGCTTGGATTGGTGTAAAACCATAACCACACAAGATGTAGAACAAGCTAAAGCGCAACAAACCGTGGTAATAAATCATCTAAATACGCTATTTGAAGAAGTAGACGTTTTGGTTGTTCCCACAACACCCGGCGTAGCTCCTCGATGTGACGCCGACGATACGACTCTGGCAAATGATAGAAACGCTCTGCTGGCATTTACTGCGGTAGCCGGGCTTGCGGGTTTACCCCAGCTTCATTTACCGTTGTTTACCCTACACAAAGCTCCATGCGGTTTATCGCTTGTGGGCAAAAAAGGCAACGATCTTGCACTTCTCGCGTTAGCTAAAACGCTAACCAATCGCTAAACGTGTAAAGCGCGTCAGGCTTTATTTAAGTAAGGGTTAAAGCGCACTTGAATAAAGCACTAAGCGCCCTATCGCATTCAAGTTGATAGCAGTAAGCGCAAGTGCGACCAAAACGTACGTCTTTTTGCCTTGCTTTTGTTTGGCTGTTGCTTAATACAGGCCAATTAAGGCTGAACAAGACAGCGTGGTTGCTGATTTTTTGAAGGAAATAATTATGAGTGAAAAACCCAATATTGCGTTTACAGCCCCTCACTTTGCAGCATCACAGGTGGGCTTAAACATACTAGAAAAAGGCGGCACTGCTATTGAAGCTATGGTTGCTGCTGCGGCCTCTATCGCGGTTGAATACCCGCATATGAACGGCATGGGCGGTGACGGGTTTTGGCTCATCAGTGAACCGGGCAAAAAGCCAGTAGGTATCGATGCATCAGGCGTGGCAGCAAAAGGCGCAACGCCTGCATTTTACGAAGGTAGCGATGCTATACCTAGCCGAGGCGGAAAGTCTGCATTAACCATGGCTGGCGCAGTTGCCGGTTGGAAAGCTGCGCTTGAAATAAGCCACAAATGGCAAAGCGGTTTACCGTTAAGTACATTGTTCGATACGGCGATAAGCCAAGCTAATTGGGGGATTGAAGTTACCCAAAGTTTAGTGGATGCCAGCAACAAAACTTTCGACGAGCTAAGCTTGGATGAAAATTTCGCGCAGTTTTTGATTAAGGGCAAGGCGCTTAAAAAAGGTAAAATTTTAAAACTGACAAAGCTTTCAGAAACCTTAAAGCATCTGGCAGACAAAGGGCTTGATGATTTTTATCACGGTGAGTTAGCGGCAAAACTCGCTGAAGACCTTGAAGCGGCGGGTTCCCCTATTCGTCTTGAGGATTTCAACAATTATAAAGCGACGATTGTTGAGCCATTGTCAGTGTCTACCAGCAAAGGCAAGCTTTATAACCTGCCTGCACCCACACAAGGTGTAGCTTCGCTTATTATCTTGGCGCTGTATGACAAAGTTCAGCACTTAGGCAGTACCGATGCCGACATGGTGCATTTACTTATTGAGTGCACCAAACAAGCTTTCATTGCGCGCAATGCTAATGTAACCGACCCGTCGCGTACACCGGTTAATTTACAAAGTCTGTTAAGTGACGACGCGCTAGATGAAATGGCAAAAAATATATCACTAGATAAAGCGTTGCCGTGGCCTCACGAAGCCAAGCACGGCGATACCATATGGATGGGATGCTGCGATTCAGAAGGGCGCATGGTGAGCTACATTCAGTCGCTTTATTGGGAATTTGGCTCGGGCATAGTTAGCCCTCAAACCGGTATTGTGTGGAATAACCGTGGCACGTCGTTCTCGCTAGACCCAAACAGTAATCAATATTTGGCGCCTGGCTTAAAGCCGTTCCATACGTTAAACCCTGCGTTTGCCGAGCTTATCGACGGACGCCGAATGAGTTACGGCACCATGGGTGGTGAGGGTCAACCTCAAACCCAAGCCGCGTTATTTGCCCGCCATATTTACCATGGACAGCCTATCGACAAAGCGATTTCTCTTGGCCGTTGGTTACTTGGCAGAACCTGGGGCGATCAAAGCCACAACTTAAAAGCAGAGCGCGATTTAGTTGAGTATGTGGGCGAAAGCTTACTGGCCCGGGGGCACGATATGGTTACGGTAGACCCTTGCAACGAACTTATGGGCCACGCGGGTGCCATTATTCGCGGCACAGAGGGCTCTGTAAGCGGTGCAAGTGACCCAAGAAGTGATGGTAAAGCTTACTTCGGTCATGCTTAGGTTTGTTTTTACAACTAGGGGCAGCGCAGCCGATGCATTAACCAGCGTGCACAATTTAACTTGTGTCGTTTAACGCTCATCAAACTAAGGGCGTTGCCTAAACCGCGTTGCTTTGACCGCGTAGCCTAAACCTCGTTGCTTTGACCGTGTTAATTGGAATGCGTCTGTAAAGGCGCATCCGTAACAGTTCAGCGCATACAAAATATTTAAATAATAATTGTTAAAGAGATAGAAATCACATGCAGTTTTTAATGGATAACCTCACGGTTATATTATCGCTCGCGGGAACGGGCGTATTTGCTGGCATACTGGCCGGTATGCTTGGCGTAGGTGGCGGCATTGTTATTGTGCCAGTCCTGTTTTTCTTATTCCAAGCTTTAGGCGTGTCGCCTGAAAGCGCAATGGTAATAGCCACGGCGACATCGCTTGCGACTATTGTTCCTACTTCAGTTAGCTCTATTCGCGCTCATCACAGTAAAGGCAATGTCGACTTCGCTTTGCTTAAAGCCTGGGCGGTATTCATTTTAGTTGGAGTACTTGCGGGAAGCTATGCAGTTACAGTAGTTAACCCTACGTTCCTTACTTTACTGTTTGGCACCATCGCCACCTTATCGGCGATTAACATGCTTATTGGCAAAAAAGACGCGCTATTTAGAGGGCTACCAGGTCGTGCAGGTCAGTCAGTAATGGCAACGTGTATTGGTTTATTTAGCTCTATGGTAGGTATTGGCGGCGGTACGCTAACCGTGCCTACACTTACCTTTTGTAATTACCCTGCGCACAAAGCTGTGGGGACTGCGGCGGCGGTAGGCCTAATCATTTCGCTACCCGCGGCACTTACGCTGTTATTCGTAGGAACTACACCTGCTGACGCCCCCTTCGCAACATACGGCTATGTAAACTTATTAGGTTTTGCCTGCATTGTTCCGCTAACGGTCTTGTTTGCTCCTGTCGGCGCAACCATTGCCAACAAGCTAGACGCAGGTTTACTTAAGAAAATCTTCGCTGTTGTTCTCATCATCACTGGCTTGCGCATGCTAGCGCAAGTGCTTATCTAGGAGTGCCCAAATGTCTCAAAAAGCGACTAACACAAATTCTAACGGAGCTTTAGCACCGCTTTCTCCGCCCCCTCGCTTACTAATGGGCCCAGGTCCTATTAACTGCTACCCGCGTGTACTAAGCGCTATGTCTACACAATTAGTGGGCCAATACGACCCAGTAATGACGGGCTACATGAATGAGGTTATGCAACTTTATCGCGACGTTTTTAATACCACAAATCAGCAAACCTTTTTGGTCGACGGTACGTCGCGCGCGGGTATTGAAGCGGTTTTGGTCTCAGCCATAGAGCCTGGCGACAAAGTCCTTGTGCCTATCTTCGGGCGTTTTGGTCACTTGCTTGCTGAAATAGCCGAGCGCGCTGATGCAGAAGTTCACACTATCGAAGCACCTTGGGGCGAAGTATTTACGCCTGAGCAAATTGAAGCAGCAGTAAAAGAAGTAAAACCAAAGCTGCTTGCTATAGTGCAAGGCGATACATCTACCACCATGCTTCAACCGCTTGAGCATATTGGCGCTATTTGTGAAGCTCACGATGTTTTATTTTACTGCGATGCAACTGCGTCAGTAGGTGGAAACCCGCTTGATGTTGATGCATGGAAGTTAGATGCAGTATCCGTTGGCCTGCAAAAATGCTTAGGCGGCCCATCAGGCAGTGCACCTATTACGTTAAGCGATAAATTCGTTAAAACCGTACGTACCCGCCACCACGTTGAAGCCGGTATTCGCGATGCGCACCATGAAGCTGCACGAGGCCCTAAAATTCGCTCGAACTATTTTGACTTGCCCATGATCATGGATTATTGGGGTGAAGAGCGCTTAAATCATCATACCGAGGCGGCAAGTATGCTTTATTGCGCCCGTGAATGTGCGCGCCTGCATTTAGAAGAAGGTCAGCAAAACGTTATTGCACGACATAAAGTGGCTGGCGACGCCATGCTAGCCGGTATTCAGGCTATGGGGCTTGAACCTTTCGGCGACCTTAAGCACAAAATGTACAACGTAGTAGGCGTTCATATTCCCGATGGTGTTCACGGTGAAGAGGTGCGCGAAACCCTACTGCTGCGCTTCAATATTGAAATTGGCACTAGCTTTGGGCCACTAAAAGGAAAAATTTGGCGTATTGGTACTATGGGTTACAACGCCAGAGAAGATGCCGTACTGCATACCCTTCAGTCGCTTGAAACCGCACTTCGCATGCAAGGGTTCTCGCTACCTGCGGGTAAAGGCGTAGACGCTGCACTTAGTGTTTATGCCAAGGCTAAAGCTGCGGGAGCGGCGAATGGGTGAATTCGCAGAGTTTTCTGAATTAGCCACGCAGGTTATGGCAAGGTGCGAAATGTTAGGCACCTTAAGCCAAGACCCTAGTTGCTTAGACAGGCGCTATTTAACCGAGCAGCACAAGCTTGCCAATCAACTGGCGTCTGGCTGGATGATTGAAGCAGGCATGACCACCTGGCAAGATGCTGTTGGCAATATTTGGGGGCGCTATACCTCAAGTGTGCCTAATGCACCACGATTGATTCTAGGTAGCCATCTCGACACTGTGCCGAACGGCGGAAAGTACGACGGCATGCTAGGTGTGGTTGCCGCTATCTCAATGGTTGCCATGTTTGACGGCACACAAACCAAGTTTCCTTTTCACATTGATATTGTGGGCTTTTGTGACGAAGAAGGCACCCGTTTTGGCACCACGCTATTAGGTAGCCGCGCGCTAACCGGCAAGTGGCAGGAGCAATGGCGTCACTTAAAAGATGAAAATGGTATCAGCCTAGAGCAAGCCATGACTAACTTTGGCCTTAGTTTCGATGCGGTTAACAGTGCGGCTATTTCCCCCACCGACATTTTGGGCTATTTAGAGCTTCACATTGAACAAGGCCCCGTTTTAGAGCAAGAAAATCTGCCTGTAGGTGTAGTAAGTGCTATTGCAGGTGCCAAGCGCTTTAACTTTACCATTGAAGGAATGGCGGGACACGCCGGCACTGTGCCCATGTCTATGCGTCGTGACGCTCTATGTGCAAGTGCAGAAATGCTATTGGCGGTAGAAAGCATTAGCTTACAACGCCCTGGCGTTGTGGCCACCGTAGGTAAAATTGAAAATGCGCCGAACGGCGTAAACGTGATATCGGGTCGCACACGATTTTCCCTTGATATTAGAAGCGAAGATGATGGTTTACGCGATTCAGTATTGGCAGAAATATTGCAAAAATTTGATGACATTGCGCAAGCTAGGCAGTTAACACTCACCCGGGAGCAAACCCATAGTGCACCTGCGGTACATTGCGATAGTCAGTTAAAGCAAGCGCTCGTTCGCGGTGTTGAAGAAAGCGGTATAGCACCACGAGTTCTAGCTTCAGGTGCCGGTCACGACGCCATGGCTATTGCGGATATTTGCCCAGTAGCCATGTTGTTCACGCGCTGTAAGGGCGGCATAAGCCACCACCCTGCTGAGTCTATTACTAGTGATGATGTAGCTGCCAGTTTGTCGGTACTTTATAAAACCATAAGCAAACTCAAGCACGCGTAATGTCCAAATCAGTACAGTCTTAAACAAGGGTCGATAATGAAAATAACAAGGATTTACAACGATGAAGCGGGCAAGAGCCATTTTGGCGAGGTTGAAATAGCGCTAAAAGACGGCGGCCCTATCGGTATGCTTTCAGAAAAGTTTGGTGCAGATAAAATTATCTTTCGCGAGACACCTGCCGACTATGACTTCAAATGGCACCCTGCGCCTGCACGACAATTACTCTTCATTTTAAAAGGTCGTGCCGAATTTACCGTATCAAACGGAGAGCGCCATGTATTTGGAGCAGGCGATGTACTGTTACTAGAAGATACCGAGGGTGAAGGTCATTGCTCCCGTGCAATGTACAACGAGGTGCGTCACTCAATTTTTGTCACCCTAGAGGAAGGCGTAACGCTTTAAAACAAACGTTAAAATCTCTCTAAGAAATGCGCTAATTTAGCGCATTTTTTTGTTTAAGCACCAAATTGGGGCTTATCAATTCCTTCGCACTATCGCAAAACTCATAAAGAACAAAAATTCCTATTAAAAACAGCACGATACACTTACCCCATTTAGCAGACCAGCTGGTCAATATCTTGCAACTTGCAATTGGTTAGCAACTGTTATTAAGAAATATTGACCATGTCTTCAAATCACAGCGAATTACTTTACGATCTCCATGATAGCCCGGCATTTCTTCCCTCTCTTACCGCGGCGTTTCAGCACTTATTAGCCAGCTTTGTTGGCGTTATCACCCCAACACTCATCGTCACATCTACCCTAGGTCTTACCGAATATACACCTTACCTTATCAGCATGGCGCTGTTTGTTAGTGGCCTAGGTACTGCAATACAAACAAAGCGTATAGGACCGGTAGGTAGTGGATTGGTAGCCATCCAAGGAACTAGCTTTGCCTTCATCAGCGCGCTGATTTTGGCGGGAAACCAAGTGAAAGCAAATGGCGGTGCGCCAGAAGATATCTTAGCGCTTCTGTTTGGGCTCACCATGGCAGGAGCGCTGGTTGAGGTCGTATTTAGTCTATTTGTCGATAAACTTAAGCGGATTATTACCCCGTTAACTACCGGTATTGTGATTACAGCCATAGGGCTTAGCTTAATCAATGTGGGTATGACAGACCTTGCAGGCGGTTTTCACGCCGCAGACTTCGCGAGTACTGATAACTTAGCGGTTGGCCTTGGCGTGTTGCTTGTCATTGTATTTTTAAATGCATCTCACAATCATTGGCTTCGCTTAAGTGCTATTTTTATTGGCATGGCCATGGGTGCAACCTATGTCGGCTTTACAAAAGGACTCGATTTTAGCGGCCTTGCCTCGTTATCCGTTGTCGCAATTCCTACGCCGTTTGCCTTTGGCATCTCATTTGATATCAACTTATTTTTGCCAATTGCACTAATTTACTTATTCAGCGCAATAGAAACAGCGGGCGACCTTACTGCCAACAGCCTTTTTTGTAAGCAGCCGGTTAGCGGTCCAATTTACTTAGCCAGAGTAAAGGGCGGTATTTTAGGCGACGGCGTAAATTCACTGCTTGCGGGCATGTTTAATACTTTTCCGAACACAACCTTTGGTCAAAATAACGGAGTGATACAGTTAACCGGCATTGCTAGTCGCAAAGTGGGCTTTTTCGTTGCAGCGTTGTTTGTACTTATTGGCTGCTTTCCAATTGTTGGTGGTGTACTGCAGGCTATCCCTAAGCCTGTTTTAGGTGGCGCAACATTAGTGATGTTTGCCATGGTGGCAGTAGGCGGTCTTAAACTTCTTGCCAGCTATGCGTTGGATAGACGCAGCAGTTTGGTTACGGCGTGTGCCCTTGGAATGGCAATTGGGGTAATGATGGTGCCCGAAGCCTTAGCCCAACTGCCTAACTGGCTTGAAAATATTCTCCTTTCTCCGGTTACATCTGCAGGGCTTACGGCGGTTATCTTGGATTTAACCTTGCCTGGCAAAAAAAGCGTTGACGCTAAATTAGAAGCGTCGTCAAAAACCGCGAATCAATATTCAGAACCTAAAGCTGAAGAAACTTTGGATAGCGCGGTCAAACCCGCGTCTCCCGGGATAAAGATGAGCAACAAAGAAAATCGCAATAATCCAGTAACGTCTTCCCGCAAAGCGATATTAGGTATAAAGCAGCAGCAAGTACTTCGCCCTGCCCTTTATAGTGCAAAACTACGGTAGAAATCACCGCGAAGGTGCAAAAATAAGAAAAACCTTATTAGTTAACACAATTATAACAATATAAGAACAATATTATGTTTTTAAATCCATATAATTCAGCAACTTAAGGGCAGACTAAAAGTTGACCAACTGGTTAAGAAGTTGGCACTCATTCTGCTAAACCTCTTGCATACAGCAAGACGCAATAGAAATAGTGCGTCGATAAAGCCCTAAAAAAAGGGCAACTAAAAATAACGAGGAAACCATGAAAAACACTACATTCGCATTATCTCCTCTAGCAAAAGCCTTAGCGATGACAACGGCGGTAGCATTGTCATCTCAAGCATTTGCACAAGAAGAGACAGAGGTTAAAGAAAAAGATGTCGAAAAGATCCAGGTAACTGGGTCGCTAGGCAGCTTACCCGGCCAAGACGTTGAGTCAGTATTTGGCTTTGGTAAGTCTATTCTTGAAACGCCCCGTTCTGCGTCCACTATTTCTCAAGAACAAATGGAGCGTTTTAACGTTTCTGATATTGATGAATTAGTAGCATTCGCACCAGGTACGTTCACCCAGTCTTTCTTTGGTGTTGCAGGCTCACTTGACGTACGTGGTACACCGGGCGAAACATATTTTCGTGGCGTTAAGCGTCTAGATAACCCTGGTAACTACCCTACCCCAATTGGTGCTTCTAGCCGTATTGATATTGTACGTGGTCCTGCATCGCCTATTTATGGCCCATCTAAAATTGGTGGTTACCTGAACTTTAATCCTAAATCTGCCCGTGCTTCTGGCGGTCAGTATCTAGATGCCCCTACTGGTGCATTGTCATATACCACAGGTTCTTGGGATAAAAGCATTTTAACCGCTGAGGTTGGCGGGCCGACTAGTGTAGCAGGTAAGGATATGGGCTACTACATTTACGGCGAACTCGAAAATTCAGACAGCTATTACGACAATACGCAAACCGACCAAACGGTTTTACAAGCATCATTTAATATTGATCTTACCGACAATCTTCGCTTCGAATTTGGTGGTATGTACCACGATTATGACGGTAACCAAGTTGCTGGCTGGAACCGACTAACGCAAGAGTTGGTGGATGACGGTACCTACATCACAGGTACAGCACAGCCGCTAGATACAGATGGCGATGGCCAGATTAGCCACGAAGAATACGGTGCGGTAAACATTGGTGGTGAAAGCGGCTTTTACGTACCCGCGTCTAGCTTTACAGATGATGAAGCAACTGCTTTGATGCAGTTAGAAAACGTAGGCACAACAACCCTTAGCGGAAACCAAGTATTGGTCGCGCCTGATGATCAGCTTGGCAACGAAGCTATTACGCTTTACTTTGACACGATTTACTACACGGATAACTGGGAAATTCGCAACCAACTTTTCTATGATGCCTACGACAACATCAACGAAAATGCCTACGGTTTCTCACAATTCCACGATAGCTGGGTTGTTGAAGACAAGCTAATTTTCGCTACAGAGTACGAAAACGACGGACTACTAGCACAATTTCAGTTCTCGCCTTCCGTACGTTATACCGATTTCAAACACGGTGATGATTTCACTTACGAGTATTTCAATCGCCGCGACCTGACCATGCCATCTTCTGCGCTAGACAAGCGTCTATTGTCTACCCGTTCAGGTAAAAATTACGATAACTATGATGTAGGTAACTACCTAGACCTAGGTATTGCGGCAATGACCGATTTAACCTGGGACTGGGGCTTAAACCTAGTATTAGGTTTACGTTACGATACTATCGATATTGAAAGTACTTCACGTACCGACCTTCTGTTAGGTGCAACAGGTGACGAAACACCAGAATACGCTGAAGAAACGGTAGACGGATGGTCTTGGAACGCCAGCCTTTCTTACGAATTCGAATTCGGCCTAATCCCTTATGTAACCGCAGCAGAACAGGCCACGCTTGTAGCAGGTCAAGGCGCAGAAATTGGCGTAGGACAACTGGGCGACGGCAGTGCATTCGATACATCTGAACTTCTTGAGTTTGGTATCAAGGGCTCCCTGTTAGAAGATACATTATATTTTGCACTTTCATCGTTTGAGCAAGAGCGCACTGATTTTAACGCCCAAAACACGACAACAAACAACACCACCAACAATAAAGGTACTGAATTTGAACTTCGGTGGGTAGTAAACGACAACTTGGTTGTATCTGCAGGTTACACCAACATTAAGGTAATAAACCTTACCGCGCTTGAAGATGGTAGCCAATTTGGGTTCTTGGGTGCGGAAGACTTGGTTAACCTTGAGGATCCTTCATTGATCTTTGGCGGTAACGTTACTGGTCTTAACCTTATCGGAGAAGGCTTTAACAATACAGATGGTCGTAAAGCAGGTATCCCGGAAAACATCTATACGCTAACCGCGACATACGATTTCCAAAATGGTTATGCCGCTAACGTAAGCGTTGTAGATGTTGAAGAAGTAGCATCAGGTTTCTCCGCAGCTGTAACGCTACCGGCTTACACACTAGTAAATGCTGGCTTATCTTATCAGGCAGAAGACTGGTCATTTAACTTAACCGTTAAAAACCTGACTGATGAACGTTATTTCCGTTCTAACTTCCCTGACCTATTCGGTAGCCAAATCGTTCTACCTGAACTACCGCGTCACTGGAATGCTAAATTTACTTATTCATTCTAATTACGCTTAGTTGTGGTGTTGTCGCACTTCTATTCAAGGTAGGAGTGCGACAATTTAACTCACTGCATCACATTCACTAAAGAGCTCAGTTTTCTATAACCTGAGCTCTTTTTTTAGGAGTATTTTATGTCTTTGCCCCATCTCATCCAAGATTATAAACAACGAGCACGAGCACGCCTTGCTAAACTCAGCCACTACTTTGCTTTTAATAAACCATTGATAATGGC
Source organism: Alteromonas sp. BL110 (assembly GCF_003443615.1). Taxonomy (NCBI): domain Bacteria; kingdom Pseudomonadati; phylum Pseudomonadota; class Gammaproteobacteria; order Alteromonadales; family Alteromonadaceae; genus Alteromonas; species Alteromonas sp. BL110. The sequence continues at coordinate 84,563 of NZ_CP031967.1, forward strand.
TACGTTAGTCGGTGTTGTATTGAGTACTTTATTTACCGATGCTCACGCTAGTGACATACCTCAACCAATGGAAGTTAAAGTGGTAGTAGTGAGTATGTTTGAAATTGGTGATGATGAAGGTGACGCCCCAGGTGAATTCCAATTATGGAAAGCTCGCCAAAAACTCACAATGAAATACCCCCAGCCACATGGCTTTCACGATATTTACGCAAACCCAGAAACCGGCGTTATTGGCATTGTGACAGGTATGGGCATTGCGCGTGCGTCGGCAGCAATAATGGCACTAGGGCTTGACCCTCGCTTCGACTTGTCAAAAGCCTACTGGCTAGTAGCCGGTATTGCAGGCGTCGATCCTGCCGATAATACTATTGGCAGCGCTATTTGGACCGATTACGTGGTAGATGGTGATCTAGCACATCAAATTGATGCAAGAGAAATCCCTTCAACGTGGAGCACGGGTTACTTTCCCCTTTTCACCCACGCACCTTATGACAACGCCGAATTAGTGGATGTGAATAATAGCCCGAACGGCGAGGTTTACGCACTTAACCTTCCTTTGGCGAAATGGGCCTATTCACTGACCAAAGACACCAAACTTTTAAATAACGATGCAATGGATGCGCTAAGGGCAAAATACACCCACTCACCCAATGCAAGGATGCTTCCTAATGTGTCTATGGGTGCCCATTTATCTGCCTCTACTTTCTGGCATGGTGAGAAACTAAACACATGGGCAAATGAGTGGGTAGCATATTGGACCAAAGACAAAGGCAACTTCGTGACATCGGGCATGGAAGACTCGGCTACGCTTCAAAGTTTGACCTATTTAGATAACGCTGGCTTGGTAGATAAAAACCGCGTAATGATTTTAAGAACCGCGAGCAATTTTACTATGCAGCCACCATCGTTAAGTGCATCAGACAATTTGAAACTTGAAAGCTCGGGGGAAGGTTATGCTGCAATGAATGCCGCTATTGAAGCCGCATACAACGTGGGCTCTCGTGTTGTAAATTATATCACTGGAAACTGGGAATCAGTGAAAGAGAACATCCCTGGCGCTAACTAATCGCTTAACCTTTATTTAGCCTTAGCGCCAAGTCTGCTTATTTGTCCATAAAGCTCACATTTGTGCTGGCGTTCGTATTCCAGAATATAGCTATCCCAGAATAAACAGGGCGCTGTGCTTTCGAGCCATTACAGCGCCCTAAGCCGCTACTGATTTTGCATCTAGCGCTAACTTAAGCTGTAAAGTTACATCATTTTGCACTACGGGCTTAGCTAGAAAATCCTGCATACCCGCTTCACTGCAGCTAGTTTTATCTTCGGCTGTCGTGTTGGCGGTCACCGCAATAATCCGGCCGTGCTTAGACATTAGGTTTTCTTGTAGTATTATTTTCGTTGCACTTACGCCATCTAATACCGGCATAGCACAGTCCATAAAGATAATATCGTACTTCTTGGCTCTCGCCATTTGTACCGCTACTTCTCCGTTTTCTGCTTCATCCGGTAGGTAATTAAACTTCTCTAGCATAGAGCCTAAAACCAAGCGGTTTATGTCGTTATCGTCAACTACTAATATATTTAAAGGTACACTTAAAAGCTCAGAGGACAGCTCCACCTCGCCATTGGCTGTTTCATCTAATGACGCCATCTCTATGGGTATAGCCACGTCGAAACATGTCCCCTTACCCACGTTTGAGCGTACTTCAAGCTCGCCGCCCATCTTATCAACGAGTTGGTTTACGATAGAAAGGCCAAGACCATTGCCGTTTAGCTCTTCTGATGCGCTAGCGGTATCATTCTGAAACGGTCTAAAAATCCGTGACAGTATGTCGTCACTCATGCCAACACCGGTGTCTTCGACTGAAGCAAGTAGAATAGGAACGTCGCTTTGATGTTTAAGCGTTACCTGAACTGAAATGTAGCCTTTCGCGGTAAATTTTACGGCATTCGACAATAAGTTGGTTATTACCTGACTTATTCTTGCAGCATCACCGTGCACATAAGTTTTTTCGTCAAAAGAGAGTACAGCGTAAAGTCGCACCCCTTTCTCAGCACATTTAGTTTTGAATACATCTACAATGTCTTCGCACAAAGAACGAACGCAAAAATCGCTGTGCTTCAGGCTAAACTCCCCATTGATAATTGATGTATAATCAAGCACGTCATTGATAAGCGATAACAAACGATCTGCACTGTGCAATGCAATGTCAGCCTTTCTTATCCTCACATTGTCTTTCGTTTCAAACTTTATCGCCTGAAGCATGCCGGTGATGCCATTTAAGGGGGTTTTCAGCTCGTGGCTAATTCTTGAAAGCAACATCCCGCGCTCTTTGGATGCGGCTTCCGCCTCTTTGCGTCGTGCATCCAACTCTAACCTAAGCTGAACCGATTTATTCACATTTTGACAGGTTCCAAACAAACGAATGCACTTTCCATGCTTCATTTCTGCCATACCGTGGGTTTCTATCCACACCGAATTACCTTTTGCGGTAACAAGTTCAAGCGTTGCACTCCATGGCTCACCAGTCTCTGTGGTGTGAGAAACAATACGGCTTATTTCATCTCTATCAAACCCTTCTTTGTAGAAGTTGATTGCCGTGTCTAATGAGGGCGTATAGCTGTCGTCCACTTCGTGAATTAGACGAGTTTGGGATGACCAAGTTAATTCATTGGTAATAAGATCGACTTCCCACGTACCTACATTCGCAACATTTTGCAGTTTTTCGTACAGCGTGTTTTGAGTTGATTCAGCTTTTTCAATGTGAAACTTATCCAAAGTGACGGACAACCAATCATCGAGTAACGCCACTTTATCCAAGTTATTTGGCTGGTCGGGGCATGCATTGATGAACACTAAACATACGTATCCGCCATCAAGCTTATGGACTTGCCCTCTAATGTATTTTTCCGCGCTGAAATAGGTCGTAAACCACTGCTTAAATGCTAAGGAACACTTAGCACTGCTTGCGGGAAAACAATTGTCCACTGGCGTGCAGTTTGCGAATGAGGGAATAGATTTAAAGCTGGGGGGATAAGCGGATGAAGCTTTGACAAGAATGTTGACGGTGTCCTCTTCTAGGTGCACAAGCAGCGCTTGAAATATACCAAGTGAGTCACAACCACGCTGTAATAACTGAGTGAGCGATGCTTTTAGCTGCTCTTCCAGCTTCACATTCAAACTCGATTGCTCGTCGAAATAAATCATTGCTCTTTACCTAAGCTTCAAACGTGTACCAGAGGGGTACTATCCGCTATCATCACAAATTTCGAGAATAGTACGTCGTTACTTTGATGATAGCGTGGTAACAACACTTTCGACATTAAACAATAGGATAGTTTACGGCCTTGACCTGTGTTTAACCTTTGGCTTGATTTCGGCCTAATTCTTTAGCTTCAAATAACGACACATCTGCATCTTCAATTAGGGCAGCAAGGTTGTCTTCAACCACCTCCGATGCTTTCCAAACCGCAAAACCTGCGCTGATAGAAACGCGGTTTTCAATGCCTTTACCGTGGGGAATTCTCGCTTGTGCTACCGCATCTACTAGCTGGTTTGCCACAAGCTTAGTGCCATGACGATCGTTGTAAGGGAGAATAACTAAAAACTCTTCGCCGCCGAAACGTATCACTGCATCTTTAGGCCTTTTGACCGTATCAGATACTATCGTTGCCACTTTTTGAAGGCACAAGTCACCTTCAAGGTGACCATAAGTATCATTAAAGAGTTTGAAATAATCGATATCGAGCATGATTGCACCCACAGAGCCTTTATCTCTGGCCACCTGCTTTATCAATAAAGGAATCTCCTTAGTTAGGTACATTCTATTGTAAAGTCCAGTAAGCTGGTCGTGAAACGTCATCATTTCAAGAAACTCGGTGCGCAGCTTATTTTGAAGGTGAGTTTTAACTCGATGAGTTAGCGTTGACGCATTTACTGGCTTCATCACAAAATCAGATGCACCTACTTCCCAACATGCGTTTTCACTCTCGATATCCATAGTCGAAGTGACAAATATTACGGGTATATCTTTGGTTTCGGGAGAAGCTTTTAATGTTGCACACACTTCTAGACCACTGATATCAGGCATATTCATATCGAGCAAAACCAAATCGGGTAGGCTTTCGGCACAAGAGGAAATGGCATCGTTTCCAGATTCTACGGTTGCGCAATGAAATTCAGATTCAAGTATCGACTGCAATAGCATTCGGCTCATTGGCTCGTCGTCGACAATAAGCACATTGCACTGTGAGTAGGGTTTAATTTCTTTTCTGTCCATTGTTTTTTCCAATGCGAGCCGCTAGCAATACAAGCGCTCTAGCATTGTAATATAGAGCTTTTTTAATAGTTATAGCATTGCTTCACAGTCTAACATTTAAAAAAAAGATGTATATTGAAAAGGTTAATATTAGACAAGCTATAGGTATTAGGAAAAACACCTAACGAATGAAGGGTTTATTAAGTTGAGATAGCCGCCTTCAATCAAGCGACTTCTTCATCGCATATAAATCGTGTAAAAAATTCGTTCATAGCTATGGGGCGACACATGTAATAGCCTTGGCCTTGATGGCAACCTAGTGCTTTTAATCCATTGAAATGTGATTGGGTTTCAATGCCTTCTGCTACAATAGTTAGCTCCAAACTTAACGCTAGATGTACGATAGCGGTAACGATATCGTGAGCTTGCTGTTCCTTATCCATATCGATAACAAACGACCGATCTATTTTTAGCACGTTAAGCGGAAACTGACGCAGATAAGATAAACTTGAATATCCAGTACCGAAGTCATCGAGGGCTAAAGTAACGCCTAGCGACGTTAGTTTAACCAGAAGGTCACGTGTTTGCTCAAAGTCGTGCATTAACGCCGACTCCGTCACTTCAAGCTCTATTGAACTGGCTTCAATACCCGTTGTTTTAATGATGTCTGCTACCTCATCTGCAAACCCTGGGTTTGCTAGTTGTTTGGCAGCAACATTAACCGCCACTTTGAAGCGCTGGCCGTGTTCATTGCAGCGCGCAATGAATTCACAGCTTTTCTGAAGCACCTGCTTACCAAGCTGATGTATTAGGCCGGTTTCTTCGGCGAGGGGGATGAATTCGTCGGGACCAATAACATTACCGTTTTCATCAAACATTCTAACTAAACTTTCGGCGCTGAAAACTTCATCGCTATTAAAGTCGTACTTTGGCTGAAGATAGATAGCTAAACTGTTGTTTTCAATTGCTTGTCTAAGCTTAATTTCCATTTCGACTCTGTGATGCATGGCGTGCTGCAAGTCTTTTGAAAAAAAGCTGAAAGTGTCCTTTCCTTTAGATTTCGACCGATACATTGCGGAATCAGCATGACGCATCATCTCTTCTGCATTCACCGCATCCTGTGGGTACAAGCTTATTCCTATGCTTAGACTTAACCGATGGGACTTTCCATCTATTTCTATAGGTTCTCTCCCTGCTTGGAGGCAAGCCATAGCAATACTATCTGCACTGAACTCAGAGCCTATATCCGATAAAAGACAGGCAAACTCGTCACCGCCTACGCGTGCAAGAGTCGCGCTTTGCTCTAGGGTGTTTGCGAGACGCTTTGCTACCGTTGATATGACGAAATCGCCAATCTGATGCCCTAGGCTATCGTTGAGGTATTTAAAATTATCAATATCTATTAACAGTAACGCGTTACTTTGCTTACTAGTTAAGCTTCTAGCTATAGCTTGGACGATGCGGTCATGAAGCAACACACGGTTGGGCAAACCTGTAAGCTGATCATGGTTGGTTAAGTGCGTCATCTTCACCGCCATTTCTACAGCTTCAGAAACATCCTGAAAAACCATAACAGCACCGTTAATATTGCCCTCATCGTCGACAATTGGGGAAGCGGTGTCTTCAACCCTGAAAATCTGCTTGTGCCTACTGACAAGAGTTGCATTGTACGACATCGCCACGGGGCGTTTTACTTCAAGCGCGTAAAGAGCTGGATTTAACAGCGGCTCATGGCTTGAGGCATCGCGCAGGTTCATTATTTCATCAATAGGCTTGCCTAAGGCATCTTGCATACTGTAACCGGTTAGCCGTTGGGCTACGGGGTTTATGAATGTAATATCTCCTGAAGCGTTAATCGAGACTACGCCGTCAGCTATGGATTTCAATGTAATGGCAAGTTGTTTTTTTTCAGCCTCAAGTTCTTGGTTAACCTTCTTCAATAAGGCTTTTTGAGATTGAAGCGTGAGGTGGTTCCTCACCCTCATCCGACACATTTCTATATCAATAGGCTTTGAGATAAAATCTATCGCTCCAAGCGACAACGCACAGTGTTCATTTTCAGCGTCGCTATGAGAGGTAACGAAGATAACTGGAATTGAAGCTGTACTCGGACATGCTTTAAGTTGCTTGCATACCTCAAAGCCCGATAGCTCAGGCATGCTGATATCTAAGACAATCAAATCAGGCTGCTGCGACTGTATTACAAAAAATGCTGTTGCACTTTGTGAGACCGTCACGACTTCTGCTAGGGATTCTACCGCATTTTCCAGTAGCAAGAGTGTTGTTGGTTCATCGTCAATGATGACTACTTTTTGTGCCTCATTTTCCATGAGAAATACCACACTACATTAAAAATTCTTATTTAGTATCGTCCGGCATACTCAAAAAAACATTAATCTTTAGTCTATTTTGGTTAGATAAAGCACATTTTGGAGGGTAACTCATTGACTGCAATGCTTTTGGTAACGCACAATTAATCTACTATTAAACCCTGTATTTACTGCTTGGTGATAAGAATGGATACGTTAAACACGCACAAGGCGCTTCCAAAAGAACAATTATGGAATAGAGACGCTGCTTTGAATAGGCTTGGGGGCAACGAAGGGTTGTTAAACCGCATCGTTGAAATGTTTTTAGCTCAAATAACTCAGAAACAACAAGCCTTACAAAAGGCCGCAACTGAGTTAGACGTAGATGCAGTAAAGTTCACCAGTCATGCAATGAAAGGCGTATCAGGGGATGTAGGGGCCGATGCGATTCGAGAAAAAGCCTCGTCTATTGAAAATAAAGCCAAACAGGGCGATTTAACTGAGATAGCTCAAGATGTAGAAGAACTAGACAGCTTAATCGAGCAAACTCTGGTTACGATGCAATCGTAAGGCGAAGCGAGCTCAACAAAAATTACTTTGAAAAGCTCGCGCTATAGCTTTACGGGTCACTTAGATAGCTTCTGTTACTTGCTTAACCAGTGCATCTTTCTTTTCTTGCGGTAAGAAACTTGCCTTGAAACTGTTTGCGGCCAGCACGCGAATCGTACCCTCATCTATGTTTAGCGACGTATGAAGCGCTTGAAAATTTTCATTCAAAAAACCACCGAAATAGGTGGGGTCATCGGAATTAACCGTCACTAGCAAACCAGCGTCTAATAATTGCACGATATTATGCTCTTTCATATCGTCAATTACGCATAGCTTTAAATTGCTCAGTGGGCACACGGTAAGCGGTATTTGCTTTTCCTTCAAAAGCGCCATAAGCGCGTGGTCTTCCTGACAGCGTACACCGTGGTCAATGCGGTCAACGTCAAGCAGTTCAATCGCCTCCCAGATATAAGACGCCGGCCCTTCTTCCCCTGCATGGGCAACAATTTTAAAGCCAAGGGACTTCGCCTTTTTAAAAACGCGTTCAAACTTAGACGGCGGGTGCCCTAACTCTGAACTATCAAGACCCACTGCGGTAATGTGCTGATAGTAAGGTTTTGCCGCTTCTAGTGTTTCGAAAGCTTCACTTTCGGGCAAATGCCTCAAAAACGACATGATTAGATAGCTACTTATGCCAAATTCACTTTCTGCTTTTTGGATAGCTCGTAAAAAGCCAGGCATAAACACATCAAAACCTATACCCCGCTCGGTATGGGTTTGAGGGTCAAACATAATTTCAGCATGGACGATATTCTCTTCAGCGCACCGCGATAAGTATTCCCACATCAACGTAAAGAAATCTTCTTCATCCCTTAATACCCCTGCCCCTGCGTAATAAAGATCGAGGAAGCTTTGCAAATCCTTGAAATTATAAGCAGCTTCAATCTCTTCCACGCTTGCATAAGGAAGTGATACACTATGCTTTTCAGCTAGGCGCCACATGAGTTCAGGCGTTAAGCTACCTTCTATATGCAGATGCAGTTCGGCCTTTGGTATGTTTTTAATTATTGATGACAGCGACATGGCCCCTCACTTATTTGCACCATAACAATGCAACAGCATTTAATTGGTGCGTAATAGTTTATCTTTAATGCTATCTGTAAACGAGTTCTATTGCTCATTTAGGTTTTTGTTTGCGGTTTTTTTAACATCATCTATGTTGTGTACTAACCGTTTGGCTGGCTTTGTGCTGCCTGGCTAGTGACCTTGAGTCACACAATGATTGTTATTAAATCATTGTACTGAAATGTAAGTTAGCACAAAACACACCAACAAGTTGACTAATTGGTCAGTTTATTGCTTTCAAACGCACAAAATACTAAATGAAACACAAACAGAGAACTCTTGATGTCCAACAATGTAATTGAAAGGCTTTTTAAGCTGCAGGAGCACGGCACGACGGTAAGAACTGAGATAATTGCAGGTCTTACTACGTTCGCGGCTATGTCTTATATCCTCGTGGTAAACCCAGGTATTTTGGGCCTGAGTGGTATGCCGGTAGAAGGCCTGATTACAGTGACAGCAGTCGCGGCCTGCATCGGCACATTAATAATGGCGCTAATGACCAACTACCCTATTGCACTAGCGCCAGGTATGGGTTTAAACGCTTTTTTCGCTTTCACTATTTGTCTTGGTCGTGAAATTCCGTGGGAAGCGGCTCTAGGCATTGTGTTCTGGAACGGTATTCTTTTCTTAATACTCTCTCTCACTGGCGTTCGAACAAAAATAGCTGAATCTATTCCGCCCTCTCTCAAAATAGGTGTTCAGTGTGGTATAGGCTTGTTTATTGCCTTTATCGGCCTTAAGAATGCAGGACTTATTGTTGATAACCCTGCAACCTTTGTTCAGCTTGGTGATCTTTCTGAGCCTGCTGTTATGCTTGCGCTTATTGGTATTATTTTTACCATCGTCCTCATGGTTAAACGCGTTACCGGCGCTATATTAATTTCAATCGTTACGCTAACGTTAATCGGTGCATTTGTCCCTACGGAAAACGGAATGCTAACTTCCACACCCTCTGCTGTTGTAGGCATGCCAGAGTCCATGTCGAACACGTTTATGGCAATGGATTTCTGGTACCCAATCGATCACCTAGCAGAGACTTGGGACCTTATTTTCGCTCTTATGTTCGTGAACATGTTCGACACTATAGGCACGTTAATAGGCGTATCTCGTAAGGCTAATTTACTAACGCCTGAAGGCAAGCTACCTAAAATAGGCTCAGCTATGACTGCCGACGCATCGGCAAGTATTGCTGGCGCAATGGTAGGCACATCGCCGGTAACAAGTTATGTTGAATCAGCAACTGGCGTATCGTCTGGAGGAAGAACCGGTCTCACCGCAGTGGTAGTGTCTGTATGCTTTCTGCTGTCGCTTTTCCTAACACCGTTAATGAAGGTGATTCCGCTAATGGCCACTACCCCAGCACTGCTAATGGTAGGCATTTTAATGATGGATTCGATTCGACATGTAGATTTCGATGACTTAGGGGCTTTGGCCACCGCGTCTGTTGCACTTATCGCTATGCCGCTCACTTTTAGTATCAGTGAGGGTATTGCCCTTGGTTTCATTACCTATGTAGGTATTAAAGTAGGAACGGGTAAGTTTAAAGAAGTAACCCCACTTACTTATGCCCTGGCTATTGTTTTCTTACTTAGGTACTTGCTGGATTTAAAATAATCTATCGCTGCGTGTAAAAGATATTGCGTACAAAATTTTGGTTTAGATGCAAGAAAGGTGGCTCAAACGCCACCTTTCTTTTATCTAGCGAATATTGGAAAACCGTATCGCCCGACTCAGTTATCGGAGTTGTGTAGCAAATACATTAAGTTGGCAAGTGTCAGAAAAGGCGGTTCCTGCAATCAATTCCGTCACGCAGCAGCCACCCATATGGTAAATAGCGGGACTGACGTTGACATTCATCATGCGCAAGACTTCCTTAGTCATGCTGACATATCAACAACCCAAATTTACGTGCATGCGTAAGCTAAGGAGTGTTTAAGAGCAAACACACCCATCATCGCACGATTAACTCTGCTAGGCTCTCATCTTAGAGAGCTTTATTCCATTGTGCGGATTTTCGAATATTTCGAATACTTGACATTCTTTCGAATATTTCAAATAATGAGGTTAATCAGCTCACTTTACTGAGTTAACCAACTAAACAAATTAATAGATTCGATACTTGAACCGAAAGACATACCAAGACTTCATATTTGAAAAACTGAAAAACTGAGACAATGACTATGTTAAATGTACAGTCCTTGCCTACTGCCGAAGAGATTGCATTGGCCAAGCTAAGTAGCCAAGAACTTTCTGCTGTATTAGAAATTAACAGTGAAATACAGGACTTCAATGTAGTAGGCAAAGATGGTGAAACGCACCAAGTAAAAATGCCTGCTAGCGCGGTTAAATTGATGATTGAGGTGCTAACGCAACTCGGCCAAGGTAATAGTGTCAACATTACACCGATACATGCAGAATTAACTACTCAGGAAGCGGCTGATATCTTAAATATGTCGCGACCTACGTTAATTAAATTATTAGACTCGGGAGATATCCCTCATAGTCGAACGGGTAACCGTCGTAAAGTAGCGTTTGTAGATGTAATGAATTACAAACAGGAAATTGATGCAAAACGACTCGCTGCCTTGGATGAACTGACTGCACTCGATCAGGAATTAGGATTGGGATACGAATAGAAAATGGCGACATATACAGTCGTTCTGGATGCATGTGTATTGTATCCAGCGCCTTTACGCAGTTATTTACTTTATCTAGCTCAAACTGGTTTATATAGAGCAAGGTGGACAAATCAAATTCATGATGAATGGATCTGAAATTTATTAAAAAATAGACCTGATTTAACGATTGAAAAGTTATCTAAAGTCCGTGCGGCGATGGACCGGCACGCGCCCGATTTTCTTGTCGAAGGATACGAATCAATAATTGATGGAATTGACTTGCCTGATCTAGATGATAGGCACGTGGTAGCAGCCGCTATACAAGGTCAAGCTGAAGGCATCATTACCTTCAACCTAAAAGATTTTCCTAAACAATACCTAGAAAATTTGGGTTTGTCTGCCATTCATCCAGATACGTTCTTATCAGATATGTTTGAGTTAGATCCAGCAACTGCACTTAGAGCAGCGCAAAAACAGCGTGGCGCGATGCGCAGTCCCGCGATGACTCCGGATGAGTACTTAGATTGTCTACAACGGCAAAAACTGCCAAATTTGGTATCGCACCTAAGGAAATATTCATCGATACTCTAAGTGAGCGTTATTACATAGGCAAATGAGCTGCTATTAAGCTCTGCTGCGACAATTTTTACAGCCTCATCCGAATTCAAAACGAATTATGCTACATCTACTAATTTGCAGCTATTGGTTTACTTTAAACCGTCGTATGTGAAGGTAACTGCTTTATCACCCATAAATACGATTTTCACATGTTTACTGTCTTCAGCGCCCCATGTACACGCCATGGTGCCCATTGTTTTACCACAGTTGTCGGCAGAACCTAAAATAGCTTCAACTTCGTCCTGAGACATGCCCATCTCTAACTTGTCATAGTTTTCTTTAGTTAGTTTTGAACATGCGGTCAGTGCTAGTGCACCTAAAGCAATGATGGCTAATTTTGATTTCATGGTGTTATCCTTTATCTAAGTGGAAGTGAAAGCAACCTATTGGCCCCCTTATCTTCCACCTTACTTTATGTCTATTACAATGGGCGTACTGTAAACGCTAAGAACGCGCCTTGTCACTACCGTCTTTAGGATGAGTGTCTAACCAGTGACGCGCAATCTGTTCTCGTGTGGCTAACCACACTTTGTCATGTGATTTCACGTACTCGATAAAACGCTTAAGCGCAGCAAGCCTTGCAGGTCGACCTATAATGCGATTGTGTAGACCAATTGAAAGCATTTTAGGCGCCTCTTCCCCTTCCTCGTACAGTACGTCAAACGCGTCTTTTAAATAGGTAAAGAACTGTTCACCACTGTTAAAACCTTGAGGTGTGGCAAAGCGCATATCGTTTGTGTCTAACGTGTAAGGCACCATAAGTAGCGGCTTACTGTAGTGACAGTCGTAATAGGGTAAGTCGTCAGCATAAGAATCGGCGCAATATAAAATATCGTCACGCTCTGCTATTAGTTTTAGCGTATTAGGGCTTGTTCTTCCTGTGTACCATCCTACGGGTTTCTTACCCGTTAACTGCTCATGAAGAATAATCGCCTCATCGATTTGTTTGCGCTCGTCATCTTCACTCATATCCTGATAGTGCACCCAGCGCATGGCGTGGCTGGCTATTTCCCAACCTGAGTCCATCATGGCTTTCACGGCGTCAGGATGTCGCTGCATAGCCATGGTAACGCCAAATACTGTCACAGGAATGTCGTACTTGTTTAGCAGCCTGTGTAAGCGCCAAAAGCCAGCACGACTGCCATATTCGTAAATTGACTCCATACTCAGGTGTCGATCTTTGTAAGCCTGCGCACCGATAATCTCAGATAAGAATATTTCGGATGCTTCATCACCATGAAGCACACAGTTTTCGCCACCCTCTTCGTAGTTCAAGACGAACTGAACGGCTATTTTTGCGTTATTCGGCCAGTTCGCATGGGGGACATGTTCACCGTATCCAATAAGATCACGAGGATAAACAGATTCTGTCATACTACACCTCAAAGCTTTCGGGTACCGCAAGTCCGCAGCCGCCTAACACAAGTTTAACCACTTGTTTTGTGGCATCTTCAAAATCGGCTTTTGTCATTTTCTTACCCCGTAGACGGGTAATTTGCGCTGAAAAATCAGCATAGTGTTGGGTACTGGCCCAAATGGTATAGAGCAGGTATTCGCCTTCAACCGGTGGTAACTTACCAGCTTGTACCCACGCTTCGATGACCTCAAGACGTCCTTTCATCCATAGAGCATGCTCTTCGTCAAAGTACCCACTTAAGTTCTGCGCACCGTTAATAATTTCCATGGCAAAAATCTTTGAAGCCATCGGGTGCGTGCGTGACACTTCCATTTTTTCCGCTATGTAATTAGCAAGTACTTCGGCGGGATCATCTTCTACTGTCGCTTTGTCAAAACGCGAGTTCCATAATGAAAGCGTCTCTTCTAATACCGCGACGTAAAGCTCCTGTTTCGTTTTGAAATAATACAAAACGTTGGTCTTTGGAAGACTAGCTTCATCGGCAATCTTCTGTACTGCCGTGCCTTTAAATCCAAACTGCGCGAAACATTTTTCAGCGGCTTGGAGTATTTTTCTTCTGTTAACAGCACCAACACCTGAGTCAGCACTTTTTACCTTCATCATTATTATCTAAATTCCTTTGCAATCTACTTTGCAAGCGTACAGGCAGGATAAATGCTGCATGCCTTTTCGATAGGTTAGCATTTATTACCAATGTGTTGCTATGCTCTTAAAGTTCAGAGTTACCCACTATCTGCGGCCCCCACTAATAAAATGGGCCATCCCAAAAACATTTATTCTGCGCTTAGCTTAAAACCTAGCACGAATCTTGCCTTATTCTTATCAACAGATGCATTGCTTAGTAAAAAGCTTCGGGAAAGCACTCACCTATTTTTCCGGCTAAATTTGCACAAAATCATGGCCTTTTATAACTCGGCCATTTTTTATAAGCAATAAATTGACCAAATGGTCTACTTTTCTTAGAAAAATACAGCTATATTAATGAATACAAGAATGAATATAACAAGAAGGTGTGAGTATGATTCGCTTTCTAATAAATAACGATGTTGTCGAGTTAAATGAAGCGCGAGCCGATCTCACCCTTCTACAGTTCATACGGGAACATCGCAAGAAAACAGGTACTAAGGAAGGCTGTGCAGCAGGCGATTGTGGCGCTTGCACGGTTGTGCTTGTGGAACCGGCATCATCTGATAGCGCAACAAAACTTAACTACCGAACGGTGAATAGCTGTATCACTTTGATGAGCGCAGTTCACGGTAAGCAGCTATTGTTCGTTGAACATTTAAGCGATGGTAAACACTTACACCCCGTGCAGCAGGCGCTAGTCGACCATCATGGTTCACAGTGCGGTTTTTGTACGCCAGGGTTTATCATGTCGATGTTCGCTTTATACCACAGCAATACACAACCTAATCGCGATGATGTGTTACATGCTTTATCTGGCAACCTGTGTCGCTGTACTGGCTACCGCCCTATTATCGATGCCACGCTTGCGGTGTGCGAACAAGCACCAAACGATCAGTTCTCAGCGCGCCAAGAGAAAACTCTTGCCACATTACTTTCCTTGTCAGATGAAAAACCTTCTGGCACAGGCAACATATATACGCCAACCTCGCGGGAAGAATTAAAAACACTTATTAAGGCGAACCCTAACGCACAGTTAGTAGCAGGAAGTACTGATTTAAGCTTGCAGTTCACCCAACAGTTAAAAAACGTAGAAGCGCTAATCAGCGTCACGCATATCGATGCACTAAAACAATGCACCAAAAACGAGCATTCTCTTATTATTGGTGCAGCTGTGCCGCTTAATGATGCGGCACCACTTTTACTAAACGCATTTCCACAAGTAGCTGAACTGTTAACGCGCTTTGCGTCTTTGCCAATTCGCAATCAGGCAACCCTTGGTGGAAATGTCGCCAACGCATCACCTATTGGTGATATGCCTCCCCTACTACTTGCGCTAAACGCTATATTGCATTTGGACAATGGCGAGCGTGTTCGCACGGTTCCAATTAGCACTTTTTTCACGGGTTATCGGGAAACGGTGCTTGCTAAAGATGAATGGATAAGTGCAATAGAAATACCGCTTAAACAGCCTAATCAAGCCTTGGCCGCTTATAAGATATCAAAACGTTTTGAAGACGACATTTCGGCAGTATGTGCAGTATTCAATGTTACGCTTGAAAATGGCAAGGTCGAAGCGATTACCAGTGGATTTGGTGGTGTGGCTGCTGTGCCTTCAACCTGCAAAGCGTTGGAAAATGTCTTAAAAGGAAAGCTGTTTTCGAGCAAAGAATGCTTAACCTTAGGTAAGCAGGTCTTGTTCGATGCATTTGCTCCCATTGATGACGTGCGCGCGACAGCACAATACCGTAAAACCGTGTTAGCTAACTTGTGGCACCGCTTCTGGCTAGAAAACCAAACTGAAAACAAAATTGAAACTCGGGTGGTGCAACATGCGTAAGTTAATTGATGCCCCAAATCCTTTAAAAACAAACGACAAAAAAAGTGTTGTTCACGTATCTAAAAAGCATGAAAGTGCAACACGTCAGGTACAGGGCAGCGCCAACTATGTCGATGACGTAGTTGAACCACAGGGTACGCTCTATGCGGCAGTCGGTGTAAGTCAGTGCGCCAAAGGTACTATCAACTCGGTAGACCTTGACGCTGTACGCCAAAGCGAAGGCGTTATTGATGTCATCACCATTGATGACGTAACTGGCCATAAAGACATTGGCCCTGTATTTGAAGGCGACCCACTACTTGCGAACGGCGAAATCAAGTTCTTCGGTCAACCCGTGTTTGCAGTGCTTGCCACTACAGTGCCCCTTGCCCGACAAGCTGCGCTAAAAGGCAAGATAGAAGTTGACGCAGTTACACCTGTACTTGATGCTGAAGCCGCCCACCAGCAGCAAACTTTCGTTCGCCCTTTACATAGATTTGGCCAACATGCTGCGCGCGTTGACAGCACTCTTGAAAAAGCTAAGTACCAAGCACACGGTTCGCTAAGCATTGGCGGACAGGAACACATGTACTTAGAAGGACAAGTGAGCCTTGCGATCCCTGATGAAGAAGATCGTATGAAAATCTACACATCGAGTCAGCATCCAAGTGAAGTGCAAAAGCTGGTTGCAGAGGTGCTAGATGTTAAATTACACCGCGTAATGGTAGACATGAGACGTATGGGTGGCGGCTTTGGCGGAAAAGAAACCCAAGCAGCACAATGGGCCTGTATTGCTGCCTTGCTTGCTTCGCGCAATCAGTGCGCGGTGAAGCTTCGCTTGCCGCGCTTCACCGATATGCATGTTACGGGTAAACGTCACCCGTTTGAAAACGAGTTTAACGTGGCATTTGACGAAACAGGTAAAATTGAAGCCACCCGCATGACCATTAATGGTATTTGTGGGCACTCGCCCGACTTGTCTGATGCAATAGTAGATAGGGCCATGTTTCATGCTGACAACGGCTATTTCTTAGGCGATAGTGATATTGTGGGTCACAGACTGCAAACCAATATGGTATCGCATACCGCTTATCGTGGGTTTGGCGGCCCGCAAGGAATGATCATGGCTGAAGCCATGATTGACAAAATTGCACGTGCTATCGGCAGCGACCCGCTATCGGTACGGAAGCGTAACTTATACGGCCCAACCACGGGTAGCTTTACTCCATATGGCATGAAGGTAGAGCACAACCTTTTACCCGATATGATTGCCGAGTTAGAAGAAAGTGCGCAGTATTGGCAGCGCCGGGACGACATTGCAGCGTTTAACCGCGAAAGCCCCGTTGTTAAGAAGGGTCTAGCGCTAACGCCGGTTAAATTTGGTATTTCATTTACCGCAAAGCACTTAAATCAAGCTGGCGCTTTAGTGCACATTTATACCGATGGCAGTATTCAGGTAAACCACGGTGGCACGGAGATGGGCCAAGGCCTGCACACTAAAATAGGCCAGATTACAGCCAATGAGTTTGGTCTAGATTTGGATATGATTGAAGTCACCGCTACGCGTACGGATAAAGTGCCGAACACCTCGCCAACAGCCGCATCAAGCGGTACTGACTTGAACGGAAAAGCCGTACAAAACGCGTGTATTACATTAAAAACCCGCTTGGCTGAATGCTATGCCAAAAGCTTAGGACTAGAGGGCCGCGCTGGTGACGTGCAGTTCATCAATCAACATGTTGTACTAAACGAGCACAGCATTGCCTTTACCGAGCTGGTCCAGCTGGCCTACTTTGACCGCGTGTCATTGTCTTCAAGCGGTTTCTACAAAACACCTAAATTGCAGTACAACCGTGAAACAGGCGATGGCCGCCCGTTTTTCTATTTTGCTTACGGCGTGTCAATGAGCGAAGTTTCGGTCGATACACTGACCGGCGAATACACAGTAGATAAAGTTAACGTTATTCACGATGTGGGCAATAGCCTTAACCCTGCCATTGATATTGGCCAAATTGAAGGCGCCTTTATCCAAGGTATGGGCTGGCTTACCACAGAAGACCTAAAATGGAATGAGGCGGGCAAGCTGATAAGTGAAAATATGGCGACTTATAAAATTCCTGCCATTGGCGATACACCAAAAGAGTTTAATGTGAAGCTTTTTGGTAGAGAAAATGCGGAAGATAGCATTTACCACTCAAAAGCCGTGGGTGAGCCGCCGTTTATGCTTGCTATTTCAGTGTGGTGCGCATTAAAAGACGCGATTTCTAGTCTATCTGGCTACACGGTTGACCCGCAGCTAGATACGCCAGCAACACCTGAGCGCGTGTTAAATGCTCTCGCTGCTATTCAACAAGCAGATCAGCAAGCCGATATCCGGGGTGCTGCTGTATGACTCGCGTAGCAGGGCAATCATTTCGCGCAGCCCCATCATTTCGCGCAACCCCATCATTTCGCGCAACCCCATCATTTCGCGCTACGCATTGGCACGAGGCAATAGCCGAGTGTCAGGAGCGAAATGAGGGCTATGTATTAGTTACCGTTGTGGGTACAGCGGGCTCTACTCCTAGAGAGCCAGGCAGTAAAATGGTGGTCACCGCTTCACATAGTATTGATACCATTGGTGGCGGACACCTTGAGTTTGATGCAATTACTCGCGCCCGTGAATTTCTTGCTAAAGGCAAAACATGCACTGAACTTCACAGCTATCCATTAAGCAGTTCGCTAGGGCAATGTTGTGGTGGTGCAGTAAAAGTACTGTTTGACGTGTGTAATGTTCATCAGCAGCACATCGCCATTTTTGGCGCAGGCCATGTTGCAAAAGCGCTGGTTCCTATTTTGGCGCAATTGCCTGTGCGAATTTCGTGGATAGACAATCGAGAAGACTTATTCCCATCGACGCTACCTGCCAATGTACAGAAAGTGGTGGAGGAAGCGCCGGAAAGCGAGGTGAGACATTTAGATGAAAATAGCTGGTTGATTATACTCACCCACGACCACCAACTGGACTACCGTATTACTGAGCAAGCTTTAAAACAGCCTTCCCTGCCTTTTGTTGGGTTAATAGGTTCTGATACCAAAGCAAAGCGTTTTATTACTAAGCTTACCCAGCGCGGGTTTGACCAAAAAGCATTGGCAAGACTGTGCACGCCTATTGGTAATCGGGATATTCCTGGAAAGCGCCCGATTGAAGTTGCCGTATCTATATCAGCGCAAATCATTGAAAGTCTTCATGCAACCGACACAGCAGCGGCTACAGTGAAAAGCGCAGAGACAATTACTGACGCATGTACGGGTGAACACACAAAGCACCCTGCTAAAGTGCTGTGAAAGAGCTGTAAATAGAAAAGGATACCAGCAGTGACACTTACTGAATTAAATACACTAAGCGCTGACGAAGCATTTTCTTGGTTTGAGCAATGCTGCGCGGCAAAAGCATGGATCTACCAAATGGTAGAAGCCCGCCCCTACAGCGATCAAAACGCCCTGGTTAATCAAGCGAAAGATGCCTGGACGAAATGTAGCGATGATGACTACCTAGAAGCCTTCACGGCACACCCTATGATTGGTGACGTAGACTCATTGCGTAAAAAGTTTGCCAACACTAAAGGTATTGCTGCCGGCGAACAATCAGGCACGGCTAGTGCGTCTGAGGCCGTTTTGTATCAACTGAAAGAAGCTAATCACGCCTATTTAGACAAGCATGGATTTATTTTTATTATCTGCGCTACCGGGCTTTCTGCGCAAACCATGTTAGAAGCATTGCAAGCAAGGCTGCCGAATACTACGCAGCAAGAAATATCTAATGCTGCTGCACAGCAAATAAAGATAACCCTTTTGCGTATTAATAAAGCACTGGATTAACGCGAAGGCTTAATAGTGAGCTCAGACGCTTATGCCACGTGCAACAGTAATACGAATTGAAAAAAATTAAAGGAATACAGTATGAATACGCTTTCAAGCCACGTACTTGACACCACACTGGGCAAGCCCGCACAAGGTATTGCACTTACCCTAACATTACCGGACGGCAGTACCCTTTCTGGTGAAACAGATAATGACGGCCGCTTTAACGATTGGGGTGTTGAAAATGGCTTTGCTGCAGGGGTTTATACCTTGCGCTTTCACTGCAAGCCGTACCTAATAGAAACTCATGGCAGCAGTTTTTATCCACACATTGATATTACGTTTGAACTTGATGAAAATGGTGGTCACTATCATGTACCACTTCTTATTTCTCCATTTGGTTTCAGCAGCTACAGGGGCAGCTAACAAACATGCAGCTTTTTCGTGCAAGCATTGCGCACTTTCCTAAACAAACCACGCAATTTGATAATGACATCGCCATTTTTAAAGACGGTGGTTTGTTGGTAGATGATAAAGAAATAAAAGACATTGGCCCGTTTAACGACATTGCGCAGCGCTACCCTGCCGCCACTGTGACAGATTTTTCTGGCAAGTGGATTTTACCCGGCTTGATAGACAGCCACCTGCATTATCCGCAAACGCAGAGCATAGCCCATTACGGCGAGCAGCTATTAAGCTGGCTTGAAAACTATACGTTTCCTGCAGAAATGCAATTTGCCGATAGTGAACACGCCAACACTATCGCTAAAGTATTTTTAAACCAGTTGCTAAAAAACGGTACTACCACCGGGTTTGTATTCACAACTGTTCACAAAAGCAGTAGCCAAGCACTATTTAGCGCCGCCAGTGAAATTGATATGGCGATAGTGGCAGGTAAAGTGTGTATGGACAGAAACTGCCCCAGTGCGCTGAACGATTGCCCTGACACAGCACAAGCTGATAGTGCAGAGTTAATTGAAACTTGGCACAACAGGGGGCGTAACCGCTATGCACTGACGCCTCGTTTTGCCCCTACCAGCACAGAAGCCCAGCTTGCCGCACTAGGCGAACTTGCCCAGCAGTATCCCGACGTATTCATTCAAACCCACCTATCTGAAAATTTAGACGAGATTGCATGGGTTAAAAGTTTATTTCCAACCGCCGATGGTTATCTAGATGTGTACGACAGCTACAACCTGGTGCGGGAGCGTGCAGTGTTTGGCCACGGTATTCACCTTACGCCTACCGAATGGGCCCGCCTAGGCGATAGCGGTGCTACGGTTGCGTTTTGTCCTACGTCCAACTTGTTTTTAGGCAGTGGGCTTTTTGATATGGCCGCAGCGCGTGCTAACAAAGTACATGTTGCGATGGCCACTGATGTGGGCGCAGGTACCACGTTCAACATGTTCAAGACCTATGGCGACGCCTACAAGGTCAGTCAGTTACGCAACGAGCCTATCAGCCCGCTGGAAGGTTTTTACCTTATGACCCAGGGCGCGGCTGTGGCTCATGCGCTTGACCATGAAATTGGTAACTTAAACCCAGGTTCTACCGCTGACTTTATTATCGTTGAGCCAAGGTTCGATGAGTTAACACGATTGCGTATAAAAGAAGACGCCGACTTCGATGATGTATTTTTCGCGCTTAGTATTTTAGGTGATGACCGCGCTATCGAGCAAACATGGATAAGCGGTAACTGCCGCTACGCAAAAGAAGATAATTAGTAACACGCTACTATAGGGCCACTTGGCCCTAAATAAGGAGAATAATAATGCCGTGGCTAGATTGGATAAGTTTATTTGTACGTTGGTTTCACGTTGTGGCCGGTGTAGCTTGGATTGGTGCGTCGTTCTACTTCATATGGCTAGACAACAACTTGCGAACACCACCTAAGTGGAAACAAGACAAAGGTATTAAGGGCGATTTGTGGGCTATTCATGGTGGTGGCTTCTATGAGGTCGCCAAATATGCCTACGGACCAGAAAAAATGCCCGAAACATTGCACTGGTTTAAATGGGAAGCCTATACGACTTGGTTATCCGGCTTTGCCCTATTGATCATCGTTTATTATTTCGGTGCCAGCGCTTACCTTATTGATCCTTCGGTCAATGCCATGTCGCCAGCTATGGCAATATCATTAGGACTTGGACTAATCTTTGGTGGGCTTGCCATATACGAGTTTGCGTGTCGTAGCCCCCTAGCCAAATATCCTCTCGCCTTCGGTATAGGATTAGTGGCTCTTGTCTGTATTGTTAGCTATTTGTCGACCCAATGGTTTAGCGGTCGTGGCGCCTATATCCACGTTGGGGCCCTCATAGGCACTATCATGGCAGGTAACGTGTTTTTCAATATTATGCCTAACCAACGCAAAATGGTCGCGGCAGTGGCCGATAAGAAAGATATCGACCCAGCGTGGGGCGCAAGTGCCAAACTTCGCTCAGTACACAATAACTACTTCACGCTTCCCTTGCTGTTTATTATGATTTCGAATCATTACCCAATGACCTATCAGCACCCACAAAATTGGCTTGTGCTTATTGCTATAATGGCCGCTGCTGCCTGGATACGTCATTTCTTTAATCTGCGTCACGTGGGTACCACTAAACCAAGTATTTTAGTTTCTGGCGCCATTGCCATGTTAGCAATTGCACTGTGGGTGTCGTGGCCGCAAGCGACATCTACACAGCCGTTGACTCAAAGTGAAGCGGTAAGCTCTGTTCATTCAGAAGACCTTGCTTCGTCAAACGAAGACGCCACCGAATCAGCTTCACCCATTAGTGATGAACGTGTGGCAGGTTTAATAACAACCCACTGTGTAAGCTGCCATTCGCGTACGCCAACTGACGATATTTTTAAAGTTGCGCCGTTAGGCGTGGTGTTAGATTCGTGGGAAGACGTTGAAAGGTTTGCGCCACAAGTGGTTCGCAGAACCACTGTGACCAAAGACATGCCGTTTTTGAACAAGACAAATATGACGGAAGAAGAAAGGCAAGTTATCGCTCGCTGGTTTGCCCAGCGACAGCAGTAAAATACGATTAGCGATGTAGCTGCTTGGCTACATCGCTTTATTCCACTCGTTATCTATCGCTGTTACAACTTGCCCTCGTTGCTTTTTTTCGTACATTACCCCGTCAGCTCGATCTAGCCATTCTTGAACTGTATCGATACCTTCGTTCCACTGCACCCACCCAACGCTAAAGCTAATGGAAACAACCTCGTTACCATCGATATTAACTTCAAATTTATTGTTTCTAATTCTGTCGAAAAAGGCAGCAGTCTCATTTTCATCCGTGCCGTAAAGCATAATAACGAACTCATCACCACCGATACGGCCAAACCTATCGCTATCGCGCAAAAGAGAGTTCATTTTATTAGAGAACTCAATTAGCGCTTTGTCACCTATCTTATGGCCATATCTATCGTTAATCTCTTTAAATTTATTTAGGTCAATATAAACAAGGGTCGACGCTTTTTGGCCGCGCCCCATGCGAGAAATCTCATCACTTAACTGACTAAAAATCTCTCTTCTATTGGCAAGTCCTGTGAGCGAATCGGTTTTAGAAAGATGCTCTAATTTAGTCACAGCGCTCATTAAAGCTTGCTGCTGTGTTTTCTCTCTCGTTATATCGTCTGCTGTACCTAAGATAAGCGACTGCATCTCACGATCGTCATAAATTAAGCTACCACGGTCGTGGAGATACTTCACTTCGCCTTTTGCGTCATAAATACGATATTGAATATCCCAGTTTTGCAAAGGGCGCTGACTGAACAGTTTAAACACCCGAGCTTTGTCATCTTCGTGAACATGGTCAATAAACCCAATGGGGTTGCAGTACAGCTCATATTCATTGCGACCGAAAATCTTCTCATACCCATCATTGACATATTCCAGCTTAGTTAAATCGGGCGTCGCTACCCAAATGAAGGTTCTGTTGGAAAACGCGCTAACAATTTTACTGAACAAAGCGTCGACTTGAAAAAGCTCAGATTGAATACGCTTCTTCTCATCAATATCTTCGACCACAGAAATAAAGTACTCTGGGTTACCCCGTTCGTCTCTGACCAAAGAAACAGTTAGTTGGGCCCATACCTGTTCTCCGTCGCGCCTAACGTAGCGCTTTTCGAGCGTGTAGTTATCAATTTCGCCTTTTAAGAGGCTTTCCAAGTAACCCAGATCTCGGTCTAAATAGTCTGGTGAAGTTAGTTCTTGAAACGTAAGTTTGGTGAGTTCTCTATTTGAATAACCTAAAAAATCACACAATGGTTTGTTTACCCGAATGAAGCTTCCATCCACACTCACATGAGCAAGCCCTATTGGACAAGAGTAAAAGGTTTTTTCAAACATAGGGCATCGCCCCGCTAGGTAATTGCATTCCTTCGCCTTAAATAAGTGTAGTGCTCACATTAAGCACTCAGCTGCTTTATACTTTAGTATATATAAGTATAGATTAGTTTTTTTTCTTGGCTATCGCGAATAACTAAGAAAATGGCTTAGATATCACTAACACCCGCTTGCGCGAGCATGCATTTAAGTAGTTCTAGATGAGGTAACAAGTCTCTTGCCTTAAAAAAGTGGCGAATCATCTTTAAGCGCTACAAAAAATTTAAACCGTGCATATGTTTAGTGTTTTTTACTAAGGACAATTTTATGATCGAGTTCTCAGTTATTATCTTTTCTCAGCCTAATCAACAAGAAGCTCTGCTAAATGTTTTAAAACCTTTGGTTAGCGCTAGCCGCGAAGAAAAAGGGGCTGTGATGTATGACCTACATTCAAGCGAAGAGGGTGTATTTGTTATTACAGAAAAATGGGAATCTCAAGATGCGCTTGATGCTCATGAAGCCACGGCACACTTTACTGATTTCCAGAAGAAAGCGAGTAACCTTGTTGAGAAGGTAATGCGGTTGCCACTCGTGTCAATCTAGTTATTGCACTTTAAAAAGCTGTTATTTCGAGTTTTTTGAGGAAACGGTGAACAATGATGTTCACCGTCTCCATTGTTCTACACGTTCATTTACGGCATTAATCGTTTGTGTGATTTTCCGACCAAACTCTTAACTGTTCGAGTATATCTAACGCAGAGCGACCAAAGTCCGTTAGGCTGTAGGCAACAGCAATAGGGCGAGAGTCGATAACATTGCGTATAACCATACCGTTGTTTTCAAGCTCTTTCAGACGTTGATCTACCATCTTGCGGCTGGCGCCACCTAGCATTCTACATAAGTCGTTAAACCTAACTGGCTCATCTTTTAAATGATAAATAATAGAGCCTGTCCATTTACCGCCTATCAAGCGCATACCGCGCTCAATCGCACACGGTTCTGTGCAGGTATTTAGTACGGTTTTTCTACCCTTAGCGTCTGTTTTTATTTCAGTTTTCATTAATGTCCTTTAAAAAAGCACCTAGTAACTAAAAGTAAACTAATTGCTTAGTTGAACAAGGTAACTAAACTATACCACATAAACCATTTTGACTAACAGTCGTATACCTCTTGTCAATTAGTCTACTTTATAAATAAAAGGTTCACAAAGTACTTAGGCCCAAAGCATAAGACTAATGCGGATAAACGACGATGTTGGGAAAAAAACACAGGCAAAACAGATCGTTCAAACCAAGACCAGCCTTGGCGAGAGCATTTAGACTCTAACTTCACGGTGATGATTAACCATGATTGAATTTACGTTAAACGGAAAAACAGTGCAGACGGAAGCTGCCTCAGATACCCCCCTTGTTTGGGTGATTCGCGACGAATTTGGCTTAAAAGGCACTAAATTCGGATGTGGCGTGGCCATGTGCGGTGTATGTACCGTTCATATCGATGGCAATGCTATTCGTTCGTGCTCTTACCCAGTCTCTCTCGTTGATGGAAAGAAGGTCAATACAATCGAAAGTTTAAACGGTGAGCATCCTTTGCAATCGGCTTGGGTTGAGGAGCAAGTACCACAGTGTGGCTACTGCCAGTCTGGTCAAATTATGCAGGCAGCGACACTACTGGATAACAACCCAAATCCTAGTGACCAAGACATCGTTAATCACATGAATGGCAATTATTGTCGTTGTATGGCTTACACGAGAATAAAAAAAGCGATCAAGCGCGCCGCAACTTCAACGGTACAGCATTACGACCCTAAGGCTTCATCAGAAGGTGAAAACGCATGAGCATAAAAGACTTATCTAAAGAGAAAAAAGACACTATCAATCTGTCTCGTCGCTCATTCATGGCGGGTTCTTTGAAGACGTCACTTTTCATGGCGTTTGGTGCTTCAGCAATTCCATCCGTTTTATCGGCCAAAGAAGCCATTGCAAATAAAACCTTTTCACCTAACGTCTGGTTTGAAATGGACGCCCAAGGCCATGTAACGATAAATATCGCTAAGGCTGAAATGGGACAGCATGTGGGCACTGCCTTAGCGCGTATTTTAGCGGACGAACTAGAGTGTGAGTGGGATAAGGTGTCCATTGTGCACGTTGATACCGACCCTAAATGGGGTTACATGGTGACAGGCGGTTCATGGTCTGTTTTCCAAACCTACAAACCTATGTCACAAGCAGGGGCAGCGGGTCGCCAAGTGCTACTTAGTGCAGGTGCTGAGTTATTAGGCGTACCGGTATCAGATTGTGAAGCTAACGCGGGCTTCGTAGTGTCGGGCACTAAGAAAATTAGCTACGGCGACATTGTGGCGAACGGTAATATTGATAAGGTCTATTCGGCGGACGAATTAGAAAGCTTACAGATAAAACCTGGAAATAAGAAGCACCTTATTGGCTTAGGTAACCAATACAAAGCGCTCGATATACCTCCAAAAACAGATGGTACAGCGGTTTATGGTATTGATGTTGAAGTAGACAATATGCTGTATGCTCGCCCTATTCTTCCACCTACGCGTTATGGCAGTAAAGTCACTAAGGTTGATGACAGCCAAGCTAAATCTTTGCCCGGCTACAAAGGATATAAAGTACTCAGCGACCCTTCAGGTACCATCGAAGGGTGGGTAGCGGTACTGGCTTCTGACTATCCAACGGCGATTAAAGCTGTCGATAAAGTGAAGGTCAGCTACAACGCAGGTAAGACGGTGAATGTGAGCGAAGCTGATATTCAAAAAGAGGGAGAGCGAATCTGCCGAGACACAACTGAAGGTACGCTATTTGTCGATGAGGGGTCTATCGAAAACGCTGAAAAGCAGGCAGCTGACTCAATCGAGGCCCTGTACACCACTTCAACAGCTAGCCACTTTCAATTAGAACCGCTAAACGCAATTGCTGAATTTAAAGAGGGCAAATGGCATATTCATACGGGTAACCAGTGGCAAGGACTTACACTGCCTGCAGTAGCAAAAGCCGCAGAAGTGCCTGATTCCGACGTTGTTATTCACCAATATTATCTTGGCGGAGGCTTTGGCCGCCGTTTATTTGGTGACTGGATAATTCCTGCTCTATTGACCGCAAAAGCCGCTGGGCAACCTGTAAAAATGCTTTTCATGCGTCCAGACGATGCCATGTTCGACCAACCTCGCTCAGCGTCGACATCATTATTTAACGCCTATTTCGACGACGCTGGTAATTTCACAGGTATGGAGCATGCACTTGCTGCCGGCTGGCCAACATTGGCAATGGCACCAGGTTTTATGCCCGACGGTGTTGATGGTAAAGGCAAATTCGATCCCTTTTCTGCTTCAGGTGCTGACCACTGGTATACCATGCAACATCACCGCGCCCGAGTTATTAATAACAAAGTCGCACAGGAGACCTTTACCCCTGGATGGCTTCGCTCTGTAGGACAAGGATGGATAGTGTGGGGGCTTGAAAGCTTTATCGACGAAGTAGCCCATAAAGTGAACCAAAACCCTGTAGACTTTAGACTGTCTATGCTAGACGGCAAAGGTAAGCAAGCGGGCAAAGCGCCGGAAAGTGTTGGTGGTGCCACTCGCCTAGCGCACACTCTGAAAAAGCTTAAAGCCAAGACGGCTAATGTTGTACTTGGTGAGAACGAAGGTATTGGGTTTAGTGTAAGTGCAGGCCAAGAGCGAACCATGCCAGCATGGCTTGCAACTGCCGCGCATGTTCACGTAGATAAAAATAGTGGTAAGGTCACGCTTAAAAAGTTATGGGTAGTAGCCGACGCAGGCATTGTCGTTCACCCTGATGGTGCTATGGCACAAATGGAAGGGTCTTTACTGTGGGGAACGAGTCTTGCGTTATTCGAGCATAATGAAATAAAAGACGGCTACGTGGCAAAGAAAAACTTAACCACTTACCAGCCGCTTAGAATGAATGACGTTCCTGATATGGATATTGAGTTTATTGAAAGTAATGAATTCCCAGTAGGACTAGGCGAACCAGGCGTTATTGGCGTGGCACCAGCAGTAGGTAATGCTGTTTATGATGCAGTGGGCGTAAGGTTGCGACATTTACCTATGTTATCAAGCGACGTTAAAAAGGCGCTGAACGCATAGGATTTAGCTACTTAGTATTAATACTTAAACACTGATATTAAGCGTGGCATAAATAAGTAAAGAAAAAACAACCCGCACACTTGCGGGTTGTCTTATATTAAGAAGCAGCGCTTATTCAAACTGTTAGGGTATTCAGGCTCACCGCTAGAAAAGATAGTGAGTACTTAATACAAATGACTCTGACCCCGGGTTAGTATCTCCTAGCCCACCGTTAGAAATATGACCAACTTCAGCCTCTAACGAAAACGTTTCAGAGAGCTTGTATAAACCAGAAAGTGATGAGTAGAACTCAATGGTGTCGCCCAAATTTTCAGACTCATCAACGATGCCGGCATGGAACGCAACGCGGACAGAAAAGTTATTGTATTTGTAGACATCTTTTGCCAAACCCGCTGCGAAATAATGTTGGCCTTGATCTGCGTTTACCAAAAGAACTGTTGGTCGGACGCCATAGAATGATTCGAGCGATTTGTGAACATAGGCCACATGCAATGCGTAACGGTCTGCGTCATCAAACAAATTCCAAACGGCAGCTCCAGCTTTGAGTTCTGTGCCTTGAGGCAGCGCGTGAGAGGAAAGCGATGCAAAAGGAGAAAGTAATGATAATGCAAGTGCGAGTGTTTTTACTGGTGTTTTCATGTTCATATCGTTTTAAGCAAAGTTAAAAATAGTGTTCCGTCATAGCAATAATCCGTTTTCAGGTTCATAATGGTAATTAGGTTACTTTTTTCAACCTAATAATCTTTAGTAACCTTATAACTTTGAAGAAGTATTAATTCTGATTTGCTCTAGACGTTTATATTGCTTTATAAAATAGAGTGGCAGGGAAAGCTTTTAGAGACACGGATAGTAAAACTGAGTAGAGATGTATGACCAACCTTGACGCCATAGAAGATACCAAACGAAGTAATAAAGTACTGGTTCTTTTCGCTCACCCCGCACAAACGCACTCTGAAGTGAACGTGCCTCTTTTCCACGAAGCCCAGTTAAATAAACACGTTACTGCCGTTGACTTATACGCGGAATATCCCGATTTCAATATTGATATCGAGCGGGAACAGCAGCGTTTGATCGATCATGACGTTATTGTTTTTCTGTTTCCGCTTTACTGGTATTCAACGCCTTCTATTTTAAAAGAGTGGCAAGATTTGGTACTGGAATATGGATTCGCTTACGGCCACGAAGGCACTGCACTTAAAGATAAGTTATTTCTTTGTGCGCTAAGTGCAGGCGGTAAAGAAGAGGCCTATCAAACCGACGGTTTCAATCACTACACCATTAGACAACTACTTCAACCTTTAGAGCAAATGGCGCAAATCACGCATATGACCTACATTGCTCCGTTTGCAATATTTGGCTCCCGTACCGCCCAAGAAGAGCATCGGGTAGCCCAGCATAGGGGCAAGTGGACAACGCTGCTTCACAAATTAACCTCCAATACCCTCGATTTAGAAAGAGCAAAGCGTATCGAGAATCTCGCAGACCTTTGTACATCTCAAGGAGAATAACGTGACTGGCTACTTTCTATATGCATTTATTTACTTAATCGCCGCTGTAATAGCAGTGCCAATTGCGAAACGCCTTGGATTAGGATCTGTATTAGGCTATTTAATTGCCGGACTTATTATAGGGCCAGTATTTGGCCTTGTTGGCGATGAGACAGTTGCCATACAGCATTTCGCTGAATTTGGTGTAGTAATGATGCTTTTTTTAGTGGGGCTGGAGCTAGAACCTCGATCACTATGGGCCATGAAGGCTAAACTTATGGGTTTAGGCGGTTTGCAATTAACGTTAACCACTGCCCTTATCACTGGCGTCGCCTTGTTTCTTGAACAACCTTTTGGCATTGCTCTTACTATAGGTCTAATTTTTGCCCTTTCTTCGACCGCCATTGTTCTACAAACACTACAAGAAAAAGGGCTTCAAAGAACTCAAGGCGGAAAAAGCGCGTTTTCGGTTTTACTGTTTCAAGATATAGCTGTTATTCCCATGCTTGCGCTAATCCCCCTTCTTGCCATACCAGAACTGGTCGCCACAGGCAGCGAACATGGCGCAGCAGAAGCACACGATAGCTTTAACTTAGCAGAAGGGCTTGCGCCTTGGGCTTATGGCTTGGTAATCATTAGCTCAATAGCCTTTCTTACCATTGGTGGGCACTACTTAAGTCGCCCTTTATTTAAGTTTGTTGCTGCATCGGGGTTGCGGGAAATTTTTACCGCCACCGCGCTTATGCTAATTATCGGAATTGCCGCGCTAATGGGGCTGGTGGGTCTGTCCCCTGCTCTAGGCGCATTTTTAGCAGGCGTGGTTTTGGCTAACAGTGAGTTCAGACATGAGCTCGAAGCCAACATCGAGCCGTTTAAAGGATTATTGCTGGGCCTATTTTTTATTACAGTAGGCGCTGGCATTAACTTTTCTTTGCTTTCAGAAAACCCGATGTTAATTGCTGGGTTAACCCTTGCGGTTATGCTTGTTAAGGCCGTCGTACTGTTTGTTATTGCCTTAATCTTTAGAATAAAGGGCAAGAATAAGTGGCTATTCACCCTCAGCCTGGCGCAGGCGGGTGAATTTGGCTTTGTGCTATTAAGTTTTGCGTCGCAAAATTACGTGTTACCCAGCGACATCATTTCAGTGCTCTCTTTAGTCGTGGCAATTTCTATGTTTTTAACGCCAGGGCTTTTTATACTATTCGACAAAGCCATAATTCCTCACTATAAAAATGCAAAATCACAGCGTGATGAAGATGTTATTGACGAAAAAGGCTCCGTGGTCATTGCTGGCATTGGCCGTTTTGGGCAAATAGTAAACCGTCTCTTAGTGGCTAACGACGTAAAAACGGTTGTGCTCGATATACGTTCTGAGCAAATAGACCTTTTCAGACGCTTCGGCAATAAAGCGTATTTCGGCGATGCATCTAAACCTGACATACTGCATACCGCAGGAGCACAGGAAGCGTCTTTATTGGTTATCGCCATTGACGATAGAGATACAGCCGCAGAGATGGTGAAATATGCCAAGCACGCTTTTCCCAATGTAAAAGTGCTTGCCCGAGCGTTTGACCGAGGGCATGGCTATCGATTGCGCCAGTTAGGTGCAGATTTTGTTGTATCAGAAACCTATCACAGTGCGCTAGAAATGGGCGCAGAAGCATTACGCTCACTTAATATCCACCCCTTCCATGTAGAGCGACAGAAAATGGCCTACAAGAATATTGAATCTCAACAAAACGACGTGCTGTATCACGCGTGGGTTGATGACGCGAGTGGCGAAAGGATAGACAACAATTACCTTAAACTATTCAGTGAACTAGAATCGCTCATTGAAGATGCACTGAAAGCAGATTTACACGACAAACATTCAAAGATGCGTGGTTGGACGCCACCACCAAAAGGGTATGCTGAGAAACTTGCGCCCGATGAAAAACCAGGTAAAACAAGTAAGTGATTTGCCTGTTACTCTGCGATGCTGGTGTTGTGCATTTGCACTAAGGCTTGAGGGCGTTAATTGGTATCCGCCGATTAACACCTATACTGGCGAACAAAAATTCTGATCGAAAACGATAAATAACGCTATAACCTTTAAGTACATTGAAGTAAGCGTATATTAGATTTCTATACCATTCTTCTAAAAAAAAGGAAGGGTATGCGCGTATTACAAGATAACCCATTGCCAAAATGGGGATAAAAAGTGGTTTATTTAAATGGAGAGTTACCATGTTGTCTAAAAAGAGTCTCTTTAACAGTGTAGCTATGCGCGCTGTGGTTGCATTTGCCGCACTTGCTGGCTTAAGTGCGTGCGAAGACGCCCCCACTCCACCTAAAGCCGTCTCATCAACACCGGTAACGCTTTATAAAGTTCAACATTCAGACGAGACCATTGCAAAATTCCCAGGACAAGTGGAAGCTGCTGAGTATTCAAACCTTTCGTTTCGAATTGGCGGCAAACTGCAAGAACTCAAGGTTAAAGCAGGCGAGGAAGTGACAGAGGACCAGCTTATCGCCAGACTTGACGATAGAGACGCTAAAGCACAACTCGCCACCGCCCAGTCTCAGTTTGATGTGACTTCCGCTATGTTTGAACGTATGGAAGCATCGGTTGAAAAAGGTGCAGTAAGCCGTTCTACCTTTGATGAAGCGAAAGCCAACTTTTTAGCCGCTAAAGCCAGCCTTACCAACGCACAGGACCAGCTAAGCTATACCGAGCTTCGCGCACCTTTTGCTGGGCTTATTGCATCTGTACCTGTTGAAAACTACCAGGTGATTGTGCCTCAGCAAACCATCGCCGAGCTTCATAGGCCAGGCGCTATTGACGTTACATTTCAGTTGCCAGAGCAAAAAATGCGTATGATTGACCGCTCGCGAGCCCGTAAAAATCGTAGCTCAGAAATGGCGTGGGTCACGTTTTCTGGTATGCCTGAAAAACGTTACGCGGCCATGTACAAGGACCACGAAAGCACCACGCGCCAGGGTGAACTTAGTTATGAAGTGACAATTACCCTACCCGAACCCGATGACATCAATGTGCTTTCAGGCATGAGCGCCACGGTACTACTTGATATGTCGAAGCTTATTGAGTCTGATGCGAAGCTTTGGCTAGTACCCTTTGGCGCAGTGGTGACTGACAATGCAGAGCCTGATAAAGCCATTGTGTGGCGCTTCAAACCTGACAGTGACAACGCGAAGAAAGGCACAGTTGAAGCTGTAGAGGTTATGATCACACGAGGCATTTCTAGTGGCTTATTAGTAGAAGGGCCGCTGCAGGACGACGATAGAATTGTCGCCGCAGGTGCTCACTTAGTGAAAGAAGGCCAGATGGTTACTGAGTGGACGAAAGAAGGAGGCCTGTAAATCATGGTCGAGTATTTTTTTCGTCAAAAAGTCATTAGTTGGATGGTCGCCATCATTCTAGGTGTTGGTGGCATTGTGTCTTTCTTGGGGCTTGGACAACTGGAATTTCCTGAATTTACAATTCGAAGTGCGCTGGTAATGACACAATATCCTGGCGCGACACCTGAGCAAGTTGAAGAAGAAGTCACCCTTCAGCTTGAAAAAGCTATTCAGCGTATACCCAACGTAAAACGCATTAGTTCTGTGAACATGGTGGGGCTATCGCAGATTACGGTTGAGCTCAAAAGTAGCGTTCAGGCTAAGGACCTAGAGCAATACTGGGACAATTTGCGCCGTAAAGTGGGTGATGCACAAGCATATCTGCCACCTGGAACCGGGACTTCAATAGTTAATGATGACTTTGGCGATGTATATGGGCTTTTAATGACCTTACAAAGCGAAGACTATTCATTAAAACAGTTAGAAGATTTTGCTGACCTAATGCAGCGCGAGATTCAGCTTGTAGAAGGCGTAAAAAAGGTGTCGATTGCAGGCACAGTTAGCGAGCAAATTATTGTGTCTTTAGATCACGATAAAATGAAAACCCTTAACATTTCGGCCGACTCTATTGCTGGTCTTCTTACCGCGCAAAACGTGGTGGGTAATGCAGGCTCAATTAAAGTTCAAGGCAAACGCTTATCCATTCAGCCCACCGGCGAATTTGATGACTTAGAAGCGTTAGGTCAAGTAGTGATTGGCTCACCGGCAAGCGGGCTTATTCGCCTAACTGATATTGCTACGATTGAGCGAAAACTTAATGACACGCCGTCTATTTTGTACCACAGCTCAGGCACCCCTGCCCTTTCTATCGGTGTATCGTTTGCATCAGCGGTAAACGTGGTTGATGTGGGCAAGCGACTTGATACCAAAATTGCCGAGCTAGAACAGCGCATGCCGCTTGGTATGAGCCTGAATACGGTTTACAACCAGCCTACGGTAGTCGACGATTCTGTTACCGGTTTCCTTATCAATCTTGTTGAAGCAGTGGCCATTGTTATTTTCGTGCTTCTGCTTTTCATGGGCTGGCGAAGCGGCGTGCTAATGGGGCTCATTCTTGTATTAACCATTCTCGGCACCTTTATTTTAATGTCGGTGAAAGGCATTGAGCTGCAAAAAATCTCTTTAGGGGCGCTTATCATTGCCCTTGGTATGTTGGTGGACAACGCCATCGTGGTAACCGAGGGTATGCTAATTGGCGTTAGAAAAGGACAAACCAAGCTTCAGGCGGCAAAGGACGTGGTATCTCAAAACGGTTTACCGCTTCTCGGCGCCACTGTGATAGCCATCACCGCGTTTGCACCTATAGGGCTTTCCCCTGATGCAACAGGTGAATTTGTTGGGTCCCTTTTCTGGGTACTGTGCTTCTCGCTCTTTTTGAGCTGGATCACTGCGCTGACCATTACTCCATTCTTTTTCGACTTACTGTTTAATACAGATAAAGAACGTCAATCAGACAATGAAGACGATGACCCTTACAAAGGTGTTATCTTCACCGTTTACAAACGAGTACTAACCGCTGCGATTAACCATAGGTATATCACTATAGTACTTGTCGTAATTGCCTTAGTCGGAAGTGTCGCCTCGGGTAAGTTTGTAAAAAACGCGTTCTTTCCTAATTCATCTACCCCCCTCTTTTTTGTTGACTTACGCCTGCCAGAAGGGAGCGACATTCTAACGACTGAACAATCAATACGCCGTTTAGAAGAAGAAGTGATGGATATGCCTGACATCGCAAACGTCACCAGCGTAATAGGCGGAGGAGCACAGCGTCTTACACTAACTTACTCGCCTGAAGATCGCTACGCGAGTTACGGCCAGCTTATTGTAGAGACCAATACGGTAGAAGCTCGCGATGCCAGAATGCGAGAAATTATTGAGTTACTTCGCGAAACCTTCGCTAATGTACAATACAAAGTGCAAGCGCTTCAGGTAGGCCCTTCTGCAAAAGCGGCGATCGAAGCCAGAATATACGGGCCCGATCCTGAAGTTTTACGTGAAATTAGCAGCGACGTTGAAGCCATTTTCCAAGCAGAACAAACCATGGACAGCGTGCGATTGTCATGGAGTAACAAAGTGCCTTTTGTTGAACCTGTATTTCTGGAGGAACAAGCCCGGCGTATTGGTGTGACTAGGGATGCCGTGCACACCGCATTCCTACTGAATAACGAAGGTGAAACTGTTGGCCTTTATCGCGAAGGGAGTGATTTGATCCCTATTGTTATGCGAAACGACCCAAACCAGCGTTATGACATCGACAACCTTGCTTCGCTTAACGTGTGGAGCCAAGAACAAAGTAAGTACATCAGCATGGCTGACGTTATTAGCAATGTAGATGTGTCCCTTGATAATCCCATCATAAAGCGCCGCAATAGAGTGCGGATGCTTGCCGTTTATGCAGAACCTCTGCCCTTATCGGGTGAGACAGCTGCTAGTGTACAGGCGAGAGTTAGACCTCTTGTAGATGATCTTGAACTACCTGATGGTTACCGTATTGAATGGGGCGGCGAGTACGAAACTTCAACGGATGCTCAAAGCGCTTTATTTGCGAGCATGCCCATGGGTATTTTAGGCATGTTTATTATTACCGTATTGTTGTTTGGCAAGCTACGCCAAGCATTAGCCATATGGGGCGTAATACCGCTCACTACTATCGGTATTATTGGCGGCTTAGTGCTGGTTGGCGCACCGTTTACGTTTATGGCGCTACTCGGCAGCTTAAGCCTTATCGGTATGGTACTTAAAAACGGTATTGTTTTAATGGAGGAAATAAATGTACAGGCGAAAGGGAATAGCGGTGCATTCGATGCTGTAGTTGCTGCGTCGGTGTCTCGTGTACGGCCTGTTTCTATGGCTGCTATTACCACGATATTAGGCATGATCCCCCTATTTTCTGACGCGTTCTTCGCATCAATGGCGGTAGTTATTGTATTCGGCCTGACCGTCGCTACCGTACTTACATTGCTGATTTTACCTGTGCTGCACTGTACGTTCCACGGCATTAAGTCTGAGTAAAAAGCTCGTACAACTAATTAAATTAGTTGTACGCTTTTTTGTAGTGCTAAGTGCTACTGTAGCTTAAATTTTGCGGTGTAAATAAAATATCGCTAACAGCCAGCGTCAAGAGAGCTTCTGATGCTGGCTTTATTTTTTCAAAGCCTACAACCGTTCCCTCTTACTAAAACCACACCTAAACTACACTATTCAGTTTACTTTTAAAATAAATTGCCTATCATAGGTAAACTACACTGTGCAGTATACTTTATAAAAGGCGGTCATGCACTTGACTATTCGCTCACGCTTTCTTGTTGGAGTTTTATTTATGGCATCTCTCTGTAGCTTTTCTAATACTCATGCTGCAAATGCGTCACAACCTGAAAAATTCACTAATACTAATATTGAATACAAGACGACATGGCGAGACATGTGGAAAGTGACCAAAGCGTATTTTCAGGACAATAGAGATGCAGCAACGCCGACATTTGATATTCCTGTATCAGCACTAACACCCGAAATGCTTGCCGCTGTAACAGAAGATAGCGTGATAAAATTAGGTCACTCTACTACCCTGTTGAAGCTTGCCGAGCGTTTTATATTAATCGATCCGGTATTTAGTGAACGAGCGTCTCCTGTGCAATGGATAGGACCCAAGCGATTTCATGATGCACCAATATCACTTCAAGATTTACCTGAAATCGATGCAGTGATAATTAGTCATGATCATTACGACCATTTAGATAAGAGCAGTATCGAAATACTTCAAAGCAAGGTTGACGTGTTTATCACACCGCTAAAAGTAGGTAATCATCTACGTAACTGGGGTGTAAATACAGACAAGATTGTAGAGTTGAATTGGTGGCAAAATACCGAAATTGGCAATATTGAAATCGTTGCAACCCCTTCTCAGCATTTCTCCGGGCGAGGCTTATTTGATAAAGATGAAACCCTGTGGGCTAGCTGGGTTATCAAATCTCCAACTACAAGCATTTTTTACAGCGGTGACTCGGGCTATTTTGAAGGCTTTAAGGCGATTGGTGATCAATATGGCCCATTTGATTTGGCGATGATTGAAACCGGCGCATATAACGAATTGTGGTCTGACATACATATGCTGCCTAAAGAAAGCTTGCAAGCGCATATTGATGTTCAAGCCAGTGTTATGATGCCAGTGCATAACAGCACCTTTGATTTAGCACTGCATAATTGGAATGAGCCTTTAATAAAAATTACAGACCTTGCTGGTACGAAAGGTATCCCTATCTGTATTCCTATCTTTGGTGAAATAGTGCCTATAAAGCGTGCTGGCGAAGCCCCAAATAAGACGTGGTGGCTTGGTAACAGGTAAAAAGTATAGACAAGGTAAATGCGTTATTACTTCTCGCTTAACATTTTGTTTTACTATACATTTGTGGTTACATTGTATAATTCGCACTCATCCCTTGTGTACGCTACAATTATGTCAAGTCCCTTCCGCTTTAGGTAAGTATTGCTGAAAGTGACTCGCATATTGTTGCATTGCAAGGCTAAGCGACCGCTATAGCGAAAATCAATTTTTCAGTTGAAGGAGTTAACTGCTAGTAATGAAGCTATCTAGCCAAACTAATTTGGGTATTGTAGCCCTTTTGTTTTTAGCATTTACTGCATTGTCTGTCGTCGAATTACGTGAGTTACAATCAAACGCGTCCGAGGCGGTAATGCTGCAGGCTGAAAAAAGCGCGTTAGTTTATAAGCAGGCTGTTGTTCAACAGGTTCCTCTTTCCCCTCAAGCTGAGCGTCTAGCACTAGAAACATTACTGGAAAGTGCCGCGGCACAGCCCTTAGTCTCTGCGGCATTGGTTATTGACCCAGACGGTAAAGAAATTTTGAGCGCAAAAGCCGTAAGTGAAAACACTGCGCCGTCGTGGTACTCACACCTCGACCCTAGCCCTGCATTCGTAAAGCGCGTCGCTTTATACAATAGCGAGAATAACCTCGTACTTACAACAAGTAAAAGTACGCTTGCTAATGGTTTTTTTACTGTACTCGTCAAAAATATTGCTGCGTTTCTCGTCCTTGCAGTGCTTCTTTCACTTTTCGTTGTACTCGTCAACCGACGCATAAAGCGACCCGTTGATGACACTGTTAAAAAACTTAACGAGATTGGCAGTCATAATTTTACGTCGCCTGAAATAACGGCGTCGAGTGAAGATTTTAAGCCATTAACCGAAGCTGCTAACTCACTTGCAGGCACATTATCTACTAAATTCGATGAGCTAAAGCGTCAGTCTGAATTATTTAAAAAAGAAGCCAGTAAAGATTCACTTACCATGCTTGCGAATAGAAGTGCTTTTGAGCGTCATATGCGCGCTCTATTAAATGACAATGCTTCTGCGCAAGAAAAAGAGCTTATTATTGTCAGACTAGCTCACTTAGGCAGTATAAATACGAAAATGGGTATGGTGCCGGGCGATAATTACATAAAAGCGGTGGCGAATATTTTGGTAGAAGAAACCAAGAACAACCACAATATTCGCTTTGTATTTCGATTGTCGGGCGGTGATTTCGCATTAATTAGTGAAGCAATGGAAAGCGCAGCCCGTGAACTTATGCTTACTAATCTTGCAAAACAATGTGCAAGCGCCTCACCGCTTCGAGATGGTACAAAAGCAACCTTCATGGGGATCACGCGGTTTGTCGGTACTATGACAATGCCGCAAATTATGGAAAGTGTGGATAGCGCACTTATTACTGCAATGAAAACCCAAAACGGCTGGCAGTTAGCATCAGAAATATCAAAAGTGCACAGCAATACGCAGTGGCGTGAACGACTGAATTATATCGTGTCGCAGCAGTACGCAGATATCATGATTCAGCCTGTAATGAATACCGACCAAAACGTCCCGGCCTATTACGAAGCATCTGGGCGATTCAAGGATAAAGATACGAACGACGTAATCCCGATGGCACAGTTGATCCCTGCCTCGGAGCGCCTGGATCTTATTCCACAGGTAGACAAGCTTGTCACTACTATCGTACTGAAAAAGTTAGAGGTAACCTCTCAACATGTTGCTGTAAATTTAAGCATAGCATCAATTGCGAATGCCGAGTTTAGAGACTGGTTAGTAAAGGAAGTCGCTAAGCGCAAGACCCTAAGCCATCGACTGAATTTTGAAGTAGAAGATGCCGCGTTAATTCAGTATAGAGAGGTTACAGAATCGCTTTGCCGCCAGTTAATCAACATAGGCTGTGGAATTACCATTGAGCGCTTTGGTGATAATTTTGCTTCACTTTCTGGCCTTCGGGCGATTCAACCACAGTTTGTAAAGCTTTCTGGCAGATTGACGCAAGGCATTCATACAAATAAAGACAACCAGCTCTTTATTTCAAGCCTTGTTAGCATTGCAAAAGGCTTGAACGTAAAAGTAATAGCGGAAATGGTAGAAAACGAAGCGGAATCGGTGGCGTTGAATAAGCTTGGGGTAGATCATCAGCAAGGCTACTATTTCGCAAAACCAGCGCTGTGGAATGTATATTAATACGTCGATTTTTGATAAAGCTTGATAGATGCTTACCGAGCGTTAAGGCGTAGGTGCGTTAAAAATAACTACTCAGGTTGATAACCAGAGTACAAAGTGTACGTCTCAAGCGCTTTTTTAAGACCTACCGATTCTGTTTTCTATACAGGATTTCTATTGCGTCTGCGCTTATAGGCCTCGAATACAGATAGCCTTGTACAAATTCTACGTTAAGTGATTTGCAGTAGTTAGACTGGCTTTCTGTTTCCACCCCTTCCACAACGATCTTCAGGTTTAGTTTATGGCCCACATTAACTATTGCTTCCATAAGTGCGCTATCGTACTCATTTTCCGGTGCGCCCTCTAGAAATGAACGGTCGATTTTTAGATGTGTTACCGGAAAGTGTTTTAAATAGCTTAGCGAGGAATAGCCAGTACCAAAATCATCAATAGAGATTTCTACGCCTAAATCCCGCTGTGCGCGAAGGTCTTCCAAAATAATATTGTCTGACTTAATTAGCACGTTTTCAGTGAGCTCTAATCCAATATCTTTAGGCGATAAGTTGTAATCGGCCCGATAAGCAGTAAGGCATTCGAAATACGCGCTTTTTTCTAGTTCTTTGCCTGACACGTTTATATCGATACGAATTTCAATCCCCTTTTGCTTCCACGCCTGCGCCTGCTGGCATGCTTTTCTAAGCACCCAATTTCCTATATAGCCTATAAGCTCACCGCGCTCAGCGATAGGTATAAAGACATCAGGAGGGACAGCTTTGGTTTTATCTTCGGGACACCATCTAAGTAGTGCTTCACATGAAGTAAACTCACCTGTTTTGCAATCGACCTGGGGCTGAAATACAAGCTTAAATTCATCATTGCGCAGCGATTCGCGTAAATTAACAGCAATATTTCTTTGCTCTCGAAGCCGCTGACTTAAAGCGCTGGTAAAAAAGTGATACCTATTACGCCCTTCTGCCTTTGCTTGATACATAGCAGCGTCGGCATGCTTTAAAAGGTCGTCAATAACATCACCATCACGGGGATACAAACTGATGCCAATGCTAGAGGTGATATGGACATTTTCAGTACTTAGCGCAAAACTTTCTTGAAAACAGTCGGACAACGTTTTCGCGATTTCCTCACACTTACTTTCGCATGATACATTGTTAGCGAGGTACACAAACTCATCGCCGCCAAATCGGGCTAGCACGCCGTTAACGCTATCTATGCAGCCTGACAAGCGCTTAGCAACCGACTTTAGCAACTCGTCGCCCCACGTATGCCCAAGGGTATCATTCACCTCTTTAAACATATCTAGGTCGATAAAGAACAGCCCAAAACCTGTGTTGGACGACCTTGCATCTTCAATAACAGAGGTTAAGCATTGTTCTAAAGCGCGCCGGTTGGGTAAATTTGTGAGTAAGTCAGTGCATGCCATTCGCTCCAGCTCTTGACGTATCTCGTGCTGCTCACTTAAGTCAATATCAACACAATACATCTCTGGCGAATCAGTGCCCTGCTTTAACATAACGTGAGAAGAAAAAACGTGAATGGGCTGACCGCCCTTTTTCTTTAATACCAATTCATCAGAAGGTATAGGCTCATCAAACTCAATCCAGCGCTGATGAAGTTCGATAACATCATTTCGCATAAAGTTTGGGATAATGAGGTCTTCTAGCTTTTTACCCAGCGCTTCGACCTCGCTGTAGCCGTAGATATCTTCGCTTGATTTATTCCAGTAAATTACATTACGGTACTTGTCGTACCCCTGCACAGATACTTTTGGTAAGGCACTAATGAGCTCAAGGAACCGCCTCTCGGCAGCACCATGCTGTCCAAACAACAAGGGCTCTTCGTATCTCTGCAAGCTCATCGTACTCCCGTAACTACTATTTAAGTACTCAGCGTTCAAAAAAAAATTGTTAGCATTATCTCAGTGTAGTCTAAAAGCAGTAACTAGATGGTCTTATAAGACGTAATACCGAACACAGACGAATAAATGAATACTGTAATTGCAAATACACCATACCGCGCAAATAGCACGAATAGGATTCGATAAAGGT
The DNA here is from genome assembly GCF_003443615.1 of Alteromonas sp. BL110. NCBI lineage: Bacteria > Pseudomonadati > Pseudomonadota > Gammaproteobacteria > Alteromonadales > Alteromonadaceae > Alteromonas > Alteromonas sp. BL110. The sequence continues at coordinate 125,637 of NZ_CP031967.1, forward strand.
TGAAATCTTTTTGATGGAAAATAGATGGTGCGTCTACCCTGATTCGAACAGGGGACCTCTACCATGTCAAGGTAGCGCTCTAACCAACTGAGCTATAGACGCATGTAGAACTGTGTTGCACCTTTGAGGTGGGCGAATGCCGGACAACGGCGCGTATAATACTTAGCATAGGCGCCACCTGCAAGAAAAACTTATTAAAAGAAGGTTCAAGTGACTAATTTGACAGCAATTAGCCGTTTACTTAACGAATAGCTGTTCCATTTTATATCATGTTAAATGGAAGTGGCTTGATAGCGTCCACTAAGGTTCCGTCCTTTACAGCACGCATAAAGTATTCACCCAGCCTGTCGGTTTCCTTCAATACCGTTTGCCAGTATTTAATGCGCGTGTCTGCATCGAGCACTTCAAAATCTTTTCTGTCTGGAATTTTGCTGTAAGGCAAGTTCGCTACGAAGGATGCTGAAGGTACTAACATCACCACATTATCGTAGCTTGAACTATGGGGTACCCTGCCCTTTAAACCTTTATCGAACCAGCCAGGTATCGGCTTATCATAAAAATGTGGATACAGCACTAAGCCGTCATCAGGTCCAAACGACAGGTCAAAGTGGTAGTCGATAATACCGCCGTCGCGATACATACCTACAGGTGCACCTTCAATTTCCGGAACGCCTTCAATCACAATAGGAATAGAACCCGATGCAAGTAGTGCTGTGTGTATATTTCCCTGTGTTAGATCATGGTATTTCGTAGGAAGCTGATATGGGTCGTTAATGGAAAAGTCCGTATTCGGGGTAGAAAAAACATAGCGGGTGTATAAGCGCGACAAATTTTTGCGATTTACAGTGTTAGCCGCTGCGCTCATGGCTAAGCCCGAAAGCTGCCTGAATTTACTTTCAAAACGGGTCGCCCCTAAACACTTCGCAACAATAAGATGGGCCTTGAAACGGGAGTTGGACAGCACTTCTTGCTTGCCTGCCTCGTTTACCATTTCGGTCAACAAGTCTTCGGCTTTAGCTGTAATCTCTCGAGGCGTTGGCTTGTTACTGCTATAAGTAGTGGTTGAATATGATGAAGCTAAGCGGTTTATGGCAGCTAATGGGTCATTTTGAACAGCGCAAATTGCACGAAACGCTCCTGCAGATGAACCTATAACATGTATTTGATGCTCAACGTTGGCAAACCATTCGGGAAATAGCACGCGGTCTAAGCCCGCAAGTGAAAACCACTTAGGGCCGCCAGATGCCCCTAAAAAATACCTGAACAACTCTGGTGTGAACCCGTTCTTCATTATGGTTTCACGTGCTTTTTTACCTGCGTATATGTCTAGGGGTGCCACTCAATTTCCTTGCTAATTTTTTAAATGAAGCTTTAGTACAAACAATGATTAATAGCGATTGTTGAATTTTTATAAGGTAACAAGGCATGGTGAATAAACGCCAAAGCTGTACCATTTGATTTGTTCAGAGGAATTTAACAGTTAAGGGGGTAAAAGTAACCTTTATGGCGAGAAGCACACGCCTGCTCAGACCAGAGCTACTAACGACTTCACCCGAATTTTAAGGCCTGAGCGCATCTATCACTTTTAGAAATATTTGGTACTCATCATCAGTGATATTTTCCAGTCGCTTATTCTGCCAGCAAACGATTTTAGGTAATAAAGCTCGGTAAATTGCCTTTCCTTCCATCGACAGTGAAATGAGGGTAGCGCGCTTGTCATCTTCACAGGAACGCTTATGGATAGCGTCTCGTTTCACCAGGCGCTCTAGCGCTCGTGATACTTGAACCTTATCAAGACGCGTTGCTGCAGCGAGTTCTTTTGCGGTTAGCGGCGATTTTGACGAACTATCTCCGGTCGCTCCTAACGTAGCTAGAATACGCCACTCTGGCACGGTAAGCTTATACTCAGCATATTCGCTTGCCAGCGACTCGCTTAAATCACTTGCTAGCATGGCTACTTTATAGGCAAGCATATCTTCTAGCTTCATGTGCTATTTCCTTTTATAAAAGTAGGCCTGTTAACGCCTATTACAATGAGTGTAAAGCTAGCGTACCGAAGCTTGCTTTACCTTTATCACGCCAATCACATACTGATTATTGATTTGCATTTCATTTACCTCTAGCCTAAAACATATAGTTTCATTTGTAACTACTTTATTATTGGTCAGTGAGCAGAGCCCACCACTGCTCCCGCCTACTGGAGGGTATATGGACAACTTGTCTTATTTGACGGGCTTTAACAACGAGCATGAAACTGAGTCGCTGCCAGGCGCACTTCCTAAAGGTCAGTTCAGTCCACAGAAAGTGAACTATAAGCTTTATGCTGAACAGTTTAGCAGCACCGCATTTACCGCTCCAAGGTCTGAGAACCGACGTAGCTGGACGTATCGCTTACGCCCATCTATCGCCATGGGTGACTTTGAAAAAATTGATAATGGTCTGGTAAGAACTGCGCCAGAGACTGATGTGCATTGCCCACCTAATGTATTGAGGTGGAGCCCGGTGCCTCTCCCTGAACAAGACATAGACTTTGTAGATTCACTTATCACCATTGCCACTAATGGAGACGCTAAAGCACAGGTTGGTATGGGCATACATTGCTATAGTGCCAATGCAAATATGCACAACCGTGTTTTCTATTCTTCTGATGGTGAAATGCTTATTGTACCTCAGCTTGGCGACATGCTAATAACCACGGAATTCGGAAAGCTCACTTTGTCTGTGGGTGAAATTGCGGTTATTCCTCGTGGCGTTCGGTTTGCGGTTAACCCTACCAATGGGCCAATTCGTGGATACATATGCGAAAACTACGGTCACCCTTTTGTCTTACCTGAACGCGGCCCAGTTGGCGCAAATGGCTATGCTAACCAGAGAGATTTTTGTTACCCCACGGCCTGGTTTGAAGATAATGATACACCTCATACTATGGTCAACAAATTCTGCGGTAATCTGTTTGAAGCCAAACTTGATCATTCCCCTTTTGATGTGGTGGCTTGGGTAGGTAATTCTGCACCTTATAAATACGATCTTTCTCGTTTCAACGTAATGAATACCGTGAGCTTTGACCATCCGGACCCGTCTATTTTTACGGTTCTTACCTCACCATCTGAGCTAGAAGGCACAGCGAACGTAGACTTTGTTATTTTTCCGCCAAGATGGATGGTAGCGGAAAACACCTTTCGTCCACCGTATTACCACAGAAATATTATGAGTGAATTTATGGGGCTTATTGAAGGTACGTACGATGCAAAAGAACACGGCTTCGTACCTGGAGGTATGAGCCTTCACAATTGCATGACGCCTCACGGCCCTGAAGCTGAAGTTTTTGAAAAAGCGTCTAACGCTGACTTAACCCCCCAACGCTACGAAAACACATTGGCGTTTATGTTTGAGTCTCGCTATGCCATTGCACCAACTGAATTTGCTTTAAATAATGACATTCGCCAGCAAGACTATTTGGCGTGCTGGAAAGGTCTTAAGAAATACTATGATGGTCAGAAGTAAGCGCACTACTTCGCTTATGCTTGCTAGTATTAAAAGGTTTACTCGTTTTGCTAGCTGTATTGTTTTCTGAACACAAGCATTAGCCAACATTGTTGTAGAATTTCCCGTACAATCAGATATCTAGGGCAAGTCAGCTTGCCCTTGCCTCGCGTTAAACACATAGCTGAAAACTAAACGTTACAGTCTCGCTTTCCATCAGTACAACGCACATACGCCTGTCCTATTGCTTGTTTTTTCACTGCGACCTTACAATCAAGTAACAATTATAAAACATGATTTACGTTGAGGATGTATCGCTATGGCTGATTTATTTGAAAACCCTATTGGTTTGGATGGGTTTGAATTCCTAGAATTCACAGCGCCAGAAAAAGGCGTATTAGAGCCTATCTTTGAAGCGATGGGCTTTACGCTTGTTGCGCGCCACAAATCAAAAGACGTTGAGCTTTGGCGTCAGGGCGACATTAATTTGTTGAGTAATTACGAGAAAAACTGCCATGCGGGCTACTATGCTGAAGAGCACGGTCCTTCAGCGTGTGGTATGGCTTTTCGCGTTAAAGATTCCCAGCATGCTTATAAAGAGGTACTTTCTCGTGGTGCACAACCTATGGACACCCACACCGGCCCAATGGAATTGAAACTTCCTGCAATAAAAGGCATAGGTGGCGCTATGCTGTACATGATAGACCGTTATGAAGGCGAGAACACCATCTATGATATCGACTTCAACTGGATTGAAGGGGTAGACCGCCATCCTGAAGGATGTGGATTCCATACCCTCGACCACCTTACCCATAATGTGTATCGCGGTCGCATGGATTTCTGGGCAGGATTCTACGAAAAACTATTTAACTTCAGGGAAATTCGCTACTTCGATATTAAAGGCGAGTATACTGGCCTACTATCGAAAGCCATGACAGCGCCAGACGGTAAAATTCGTATACCGCTAAACGAAGAAGCGGTTGGCGGTGGCGGCCAAATTGAAGAATTCTTAATGAAGTATAACGGTGAAGGTATTCAACATATCGCTTTCGCTTGTGACGATTTGGTAGCGTGCTTAGATAAGCTCAAAGCAAGGGGTATGAAGTTTATGACCCCTCCACCAAATACCTATTATGAAATGCTGGAAGAGCGACTGCCTGGGCACGGTGAAAACGTAGACGAACTTCAAAAGCGCGGTATTTTGCTTGATGGAACTACCGAAAATGGTGAACCGCGCTTGTTACTTCAGATTTTCTCTGAAACCGTATTTGGGCCGGTGTTCTTTGAATTTATTCAGCGCAAGCAGGATGAAGGTTTCGGAGAGGGTAACTTCAAGGCCCTGTTTGAATCTATTGAACGGGATCAAGTTAACCGTGGCGTACTAAACAAGTAACTTAGTGCTTATTAAGCAAGCGAGCCCGTCGCTCTAGGCAAACAAAATTGTTTAGTCTGCTATCGAGAAAGGCAGCGAGTAGCGCTACACGCTGCCTTTTTTATTTTTCACTTTAAGTGCGATAAACGTGCAATATAACTGTTTTGCTATAGCTGCATCTTACTTTTGCTTTGCCTTGCCCCAAATACTGACCCAAATCTTGTTCCCGCACTTTGGAGTAACCCCTCCACCTTGTTTCTGACTTTAGTACTTTCCAAAATATTTGTTAAATAAAAGATCGCTTTAACCTACTTACAGTTTCAAGCAACAGTTTTTACGTGGCAGATCCCTGGTTAGTCGTCGCTTATTAATGTTCTAAATTTTTTAAAAAAGTGACGCTTGTCAAGCTAAGAAATTGCAAAATCACCAAACATTTTTTATTTTAGTTGTAGACATGACCTGTGGAAAATGCTTGTTAATTAGAGAATGTTATCCACTGACCAATGTTTGTACAGTTTATTAATTTATTTATTATCAATTACTTACATTAAGACCCCAAACTACTCAACAAACTTATCCACAGATTAAGTGGATAACACGTAGCACTTAATCACAGTTAGTGGTTTAATGTGAATATCTTCGAAGTTATCTTTTTTCCGGTTTTTCATGCCAAAACAAACGCTGCTAGTTAGAGAATCTTTGTTTACAATTCATAGCCTGGATCCAGAAAGTGATATCCCAGCATCTGTACTCAACAGTCCACTATTTTTTCTAGGTAAAACAGAAGATGAGTTATCTATTGTTGTACCAGATTCTATCCATGTTCCCTCCCTCGATAGCGATGATGATTGGCGCGCCCTTGAGCTATTAGGGCCTTTACACTTGTCTATGGTAGGGATCATGGCACAAATTGGTGAGGTATTAGCATCGGCTAAGGTCGCAATTTTCGTTGTCTCAACCTTTGATACTGATTTCTTTTTGGTGAAAGATAATAAACTCAAAGATGCTATCAGCGCCCTTAAAAGCGCTGGCTATACCGTAAACCAGGAAACTTGAAACCGTGAACGCTAAGCAATTACAGTACGCGCCAGACAGTTTTGCCAAGCAATTTGCTACCTTAAGTCCGTTTTCAGGGAAGGTAGTATCGCTTTCGGATATTGATGACCCTTTTTACAAAAATGGGCTTATGGGGCCAGGCGCAGCAATAAGTTCTAATTCAAATACCGTAATTTCGCCCTTTGCTGGCAAAGTAATTAATATTTCGCCGTTAGATTACGCCATCGATATTCAGTCTAGCGCTGGTCTTAAATGCAAAATTAAATACGGCGGTGATACAACACATCTGCTAGGCGCACAATTCGTCAGCTCATTAAAACGTGGCGAGCAAATTAAACCCAAACAGGTGCTTTTTACCGTAAATGCAGCCTGGCTGAAACAGCGTGGTGTAAGCAACACCTGTGCGTTAACTATACTTAATGCTCAGGCGCTCATCGGTGTACTGCGTACCCACCAAAAATTCGTAGAAGCCGGTGAAGATACACTACTAACACTCTATTTATAACTTCATCATTAACCTGTACACAGTTTTTCACTTTTAAAAAACCATCGAGAGTAAGTTTAACAACGTACCAACTGCTTGTATGATGTAGCAAATAAGAAAACTCGACAGCTGAAATCCTGTTGGTGCTCAAGACGCGCTTAGCGTTTTTCTTTTTATGCACCGGTATCAAGACTAGACTTAATGGCACGCTTACCGCCGTGTCTTTATCGATAAACAACAATGTAGTACGGAATAAATCACCATGAGCACAATCCTTTATGGGATCCCAAACTGTGACACCATCAAAAAAGCAAAAAAATGGTTAGCAGATAACGATATCGCGTTCACCTTTCACGACTACCGCAAAGACGGTATCGACAACGACTTTCTTGTACGCGCTGAATCTGAGCTTGGCTGGGAAGCGATGCTGAACAAACGTGGGACAACCTATCGTCAGCTAGAAGAGCAAGAGAAAGCGAGCTTAGATAAAGATAAAGCATTAGCCTTGCTAGAGCTTCACCCTGCTATGGTTAAACGCCCTATTCTTTATCACGACAATGCTTTTCACATTGGGTTTAAGCCTGCACAGTATGAGGAAATATTTTGTTAAACGACTCTGTTATTGAAATTGCAAAGCAATTAATAAACCGCCGCTCTGTCACGCCAGAAGATGCAGGCTGCCAAGAGGCCATGAGTGAGTTTTTAGGCACGCTAGGGTTTAATAATGAAACTATGGTGTTTGAAGACACCACTAACCTGTGGTCTCGCAGAGGTAAAGAAGGCCCCGTATTTTGTTTTGCTGGTCATACCGATGTGGTACCGAGCGGCCCAGAATCGGCGTGGAAAACACCACCCTTTATCGCGACAGAAGTTGATGGCTATTTGCACGGCCGCGGCGCTGCCGACATGAAAGGCAGCCTTGCTGCTATGCTAGTCGCCACCCGCGAATTTGTTAACAAGTACCCAAACCATAAGGGAAGTATTGCCTACCTTATCACGAGCGATGAAGAAGGCCCATTTATTAACGGTACCACTCGCGTAATCGACACCCTAGAAGCCCGAAATGAAAAGATTGACTGGTGTATTGTTGGTGAACCCTCTTCAACAGATGAAGTCGGTGATATTGTCAAAAATGGTCGTAGGGGCTCATTAACTGGTGATTTAGTTGTAAAGGGCGTGCAAGGTCATGTTGCCTATCCTCATTTAGCGAACAACCCTGTGCACAGCGCTATGGCAGCACTTGATGAATTAGCAAAATCACACTGGGATAACGGTAACGACTTCTTCCCACCCACCAGCTTCCAGATTTCAAACATTCACGCAGGTACGGGCGCAGGTAATGTGATACCGGGCGAACTCCACGTTTGCTTCAACTTCCGTTTTTCAACAGAAGTGACCGACCAACTTCTTATTGAACGTGTCACCGCTATTTTAGATGCCCACGATTTCGAGTACGAAATAAACTGGACCTTTAACGGTCAGCCATTTTTGACCGATACCGGTGCGCTATTAGAGGCGACGCAAGGTGCGATTGAAGCAGTTAAAGGCACACCTACAATACTCTCTACTGCCGGTGGCACATCTGACGGTCGCTTCATTGCGCCTACGGGTGCACAAGTTATAGAGTTAGGCCCTGTTAACGCCACTATTCATAAAATTGACGAATGCGTAAAAATGGCTGATTTAGAACAGCTTGCCGATATGTACTTCGGTATTTTAGAACGCTTACTGGCTAAATAGCCTTTTTTGTTTTATATGAATCAGATACCGCAACACGCATGGCTAGGCCAGCACAACGACTACCTTGTTGATGCTGGCAATGGCCATAGGCTTCATCAGGATGTCATTTCCCCCTTTCTTGCTATGCAAGATGCGGCGCATAACGACGGTGTAGACTTACAGTTAGTCAGTAGTTTTCGCGATTTTGACAGACAAACCGCCATTTTTAACCGCAAGTGGACGGGGAAAGCGCAACTTCTTGATAACAACGGTACAGAACTCTCTTTCGAAACGCTAAGTGACCATGAAAAACTTCATGCTATTTTGACCTGGTCTGCGCTACCTGGCGGCAGTCGTCATCATTGGGGTACCGATATTGACGTTTATGACAGAGCAGCTGTGCATAATTGGGGCGGCGACTTTAGTCTTGTAGAAAGCGAATACCTTAGCGGCGGCCCTTGCCATAATCTTTCCTGTTGGCTAGCTGATAATATGGAACAGTTCGGTTTCTACCGACCTTTCTCAGTCAACCGTGGAGGTGTGGCCATTGAACCTTGGCATTTGAGCTTTAAAAGCACAGCAAGTAACTTTGAAAATGCCAGAAACCTAGACGGCTTTACACAAGCCATTGAACAAAGCGATATAGAAGGTAAAGCATGTATTTTGCCGCAGCTGCCTAACTTGTATAATCGCTACGTTTTGAACAAAGGGCGCTAGCCTACGGAATTTATATGAGTACTACCTGGGTCATTATCGTTATTGTTTTAGTATTGGGCGTAGTTATTGGAAATATCACGTTACTTAAATACAGTGCTAAGTTTAAATTCCCTACCCCCTCTAAGCCTTTTGATGATGAAGATGGTGACGAGTACGACAATCCAAAAAGAGATACTGACCACCTACATGCTGAGTCTGAAAAGCGCGGCGACAATACCCCGTTAGTGCAAACACAGGTTACTCAGGATTCTAGCGCTCAGGGCTTAAGTCATAAAAACTCAGTTACAAACAATGAAAAGCCTAGCGCACATAATAATAATAGCGATAACGGCAAAAAAACGTGAAGTAGCTTCTTCTTAAAGCTCTGTTACCGATAGTGGCGCTTAAAGCGAACTCCTAGTTCATTTCCTTTAAATTAGGTGTTGTTAGATACCTTGTGATGCAAGGAAAGCCGTTTAGTCTGACTGATAACACAGACCGTTCACTATCTTCCCAATACAAATACACACTCTAAGAGGTTCTAGACGTGTCTAATAAACAATCCTTACTTAGCAACATAGGCGTGCAAGTTGTCATTGCTATGTTCATCGGTACTGCCGTTGGCGCCTTTATGGGTGCAAGCGCTGAAATGTTCGCACCTTTGGGAGCTATTTTTATCAACCTTATAAAAATGCTGGTTATTCCACTGGTGGCCGTGGCACTTATCTCTGGTGCAGCGGGGCTTGGTAACAGCACCAACGCAGGAAAAGTGGGGTTATCCACTCTGGCCTATTTTGGCTTAACCTCGGCCCTTGCCGTAGCACTTGCGCTAATAATGGGTGAAGTATTTAAGCCGGGTATAGGTATCGACGTATCATCGGTACAGAGCATGTTCTCGGGCGAATATGCCTCTAAAGGTGAACTCCCTTCTTTTTGGGCAACCGTAACAGGCATGATCCCGACCAATGTGTTTGCATCATTAACTAACGCTAACATTCTACAAATTTTAGTGTTTTGCTTATTCTTCGGTCTTGCCCTTTCCAAGCAGCCTAAAAAGAACCGAGAGCCTATTTTAAATGGGGTAAACACCATTGTTGATGCCATGGTGTGGATGATTAACTGCGTAATGAAAATTGCCCCTATCGGCGTTTTTGGCTTGATGGCAGAAGCAGTAGGCACATTCGGTTTTTCCGCGCTCATGGTGGTGTTCAAACTTTTCTTAGTGTTTACTGCTGCTATTTTAGTGTTTGGTTTTGTGGTCTACCCCCTATTGGTTCAGTTATTCACAAAAACCTCGGCTAAGTCTTTTCTTGTTGCGATGAAAAAGCCGCAGGCAGTGGCGTTATCAACTGCATCATCTATGGCAACGCTGCCTGTTACTATGAATACTGTGGAAAACGAACTCGGTGTAAGAAATGCAACGGCGTCGTTCGTATTGCCGTTAGGTGCCACTATCAACATGAGCGGTAACGCCATCTATTACGGCTTAGTGGCGGTGTTTTTTGCGCAGCTTTTCAATATTGATTTATCAATGGGTGCTTATATTGCGATTATCCTAACTTCCACTCTTGGCGCCGTTGGGCAAGCAGGTGTACCCGGGCCGTCATTCCTGGTCGTTGCCGTATTGCTCGCTGCAGGCATTCCTATTGAAGGCTTACCTTTGTTGTTTGCCCTCGACAGGATTTTTGACATGATCCGTACCGCCCTGAACATTACCGGTGACGCGGCTTGTGCCGTAATTATTGATACTATTGCTATTGACAAAGGTGATGTTGATACGAGTACTAGCGATGCGACCTTAGAAGAAAAGATGGGCACAGATAAGCGCTAGATAAATACCTAATCTATTGGCAGTAAAACTGCCCAAATAAAAATGAGTTGTACAGCAAAAGAAAAAGGTGGTCACTTCACAGTGCCACCTTTTTTAATCATGCTAACAATATATAGTCTAGATTATTGTGCTTGTTTAGTGCCTTTGTTTTTCACATACTTTTCAAGCCACTGGTCTTGCTCCCACAGGGTGTGCAATACGCTTTCTTTTGCACGGTAGCCATGACTTTCCTTAGGCAACATAACTAATCGCGTCACTGCGCCTAAGCCTTTCAGTGCGTTAAAATAACGTTCACTTTGCATAGGATACGTTCCCGAATTATTGTCCGCTTCGCCATGTATTAGTAAAAGTGGCGTCTTCATTTTCTCAGCGTGCATAAATGGCGACATGGTGTAATACACTTCTGGCGCATCCCAGTAATGGCGTTCTTCTGACTGGAAGCCAAATGGCGTCAGTGTACGATTGTAGGCACCAGAGCGTGCAATTCCGGCTGCAAATAAATCTGAATGAGACAACAGGTTTGCCACCATGAACGCACCATAGCTATGACCGCCTACTGCGACTCGCGCTGGGTCAATAAGTCCTTTTTCGTCTAGCGCATCAATTGCTGCCTTTGCGTTGGCAACCAACTGAGTCCTAAAAGTGTCGTTGGGCTCTTCATCCCCTTCCCCTACAATAGGGAAAGAAGCATCGTCTAACACAACATAGCCTTTGGTTACCCAATATATAGGCGAGCCGTACCATGGATAAATAAAACGATTAGGGTTTTGTGTATTTTGGCCTGCGCTCGATTTATCCTTAAATTCTTCTGGGTAGGCCCATAGGATCATTGGGTAGCGTTTGCCTTCTTCGTAATCTGTTGGCAAATACAAGGTACCTGTTAAATCTAAGCCGTCGTTACGCTTGTACGTAATCACTTCTTTCTTGACGTTTTGAATGCTTTCGAAAGGGTTTTCAAAGTGGGTTAGCTGAGTCAGCGTGTTATCTTTTAAGTTACGGAAATAGTAGTTCGGGTAGTCTCGCTTAGACTCTATTCTTACCAGCAAGCGGTCATTTTCCATATTGAAATCGCGCAAATCTTCAAATTTGTCGGTGTACTCACTTGAATATACCCGCGATGTTTCAAGGGTTTTAAGATTTAATTTATCTAAGAACGGGAACTGCCCTTCAGGCGTAAAACCATCTCCCAGCAAAAACGCATTCTCTCCATCTAACGCAAGGACATCTTTGAAGTATCCATTTTTGCGAGTAACAAAACTGCCTGGATCGCTGTATTTATCCTGATAGCTTCGGTTTGAGATAATCTTCGCAGGTTTACTTTGATCAGGGCTGAACAAATAGGTTTTAAGATTACGAGTATTCCACCAATAATCCATCGCTACCGCAAGGCTGTCGTTGCTCCAAATAAAACGATAAAATCTGTCTTCTGTTTTTAGAATTTGCTCAGCTTCGCCACTAAATGGCGGCTCAAGCTGCATGAGCTTGTCTCGGTGCGTTACTTCTATGTCTGGGTCTCCGCCGTCTAGCGCTTCAGCATACACAATTGTATTTGGTTTATCGTTGCGCCACTGTACATCGCGAGGTCCGGTACGAACAGCCATGAAGCCTTGTGGTAAGTCTTCGATAAGCGGAACGTCGACAAGTGTTTTAGCTAGCGTTCCATTTTTATTATACAAGCTAATAGTGTGGGGGAAGCGGCGGTAGGTCACTAAATAAGAAAACGGGGGCTTGTACTCCTCAACCATTACGTAGTCACCGGCCGGGGAAACGCTAATATTGCCATACATCCCTGACGCTAACCAAGGTGAAGGCTCTCCTTTCAATGGCACGTTATAAATTTCAGAACGGGCTAATTGCTCAAAATTAAACTCGTCGTTTTTGTTTTTCAGCAAGTCTTGGTATGTGCGGTTTTGTGCTTTTTTACCGTCGCTCACTGAAATCGTTGGGCCTGTTGGCACAGCTACGCTGGTGTCGATTAAGTCTTTTCTATTTTTAGGCACGACTTTAACCAAAAGAGAAAGACTATCTGCATTCCAATTTAAGGTATCACCCATATTCGCGTTAATGGGTTTGTCAAAAAGCTTTCTCGCTGCCGCTGCTTTTATATCGAGCACCCATAACTCTACACCTTCATTTGTAGTGTGAGTAAACGCCATATAGCGCTGATTCGGTGACCACGAAAAGTTAGTTAAACGCGGAGTTTCAGGCATGCCTTTAACAGTAATACCGTCCTGACTCCCTACGCGCTGAACCTCTAATTTATTGTAGTAAGTGACGCGACTGCCAATATTGGTGACAGGGTCAATTCTAAGGCCTGCTAAGCGAAGCTCTTCTTTAGATAAGTCTTCTATCGACTTATAGTTATCGCGGAACAACAGCACCATATTCTTCTGTGCATCATCCACAAGAGTAGCCGGCGCTAGCGTAACATCTACTAAATCTAGAATTTCTTTAGACGGTTTTTGATACTGAAGGCCATCCTGCGCAAATAGTTGGCAGGAGCATGCGGCAAATAGGACAAACATCCATTTTCTTAGCATTCTATTTCCTTAATCAGGTTTTTTTGAGGGTAAACAAAAACTAAAAAGCGAGGCATTGCCACTGTTGATGTCCAACTGGCTAAAGACCTCGCTTCGTTTGATTTAAAAGCGCATAATTTAAAATATATACACTTTTTGTACTTATACAGGCGTCGTTTTTACTGCTGTACCGCTGATACTCACCATTAGCATACTGCCTTTATCACCAATCACTTGATAGTCTAGGTCGATACCAACCACAGCATTTGCACCCATGCTTCTTGCTTCATGTTCTAGTTCGGTAAACGCTAACTTGCGTGCAGTAGTAAGCTCTTCCTCATAAGACCCTGAACGACCACCCACGATATCGCGAATAGATGCGAAGAGGTCTTTAAACACATTTGCGCCCATTACAGCCTCGCCCACAACAATACCGTAGTAGGCTTCAATCTTGTGACCTTCTAAGGTTGGGGTAGTTGAAACAATCATGCGTAACTCCTTTTAATGTGAATTGTTAATTTACCGCTATTCAGGCATACGCCCCTAGCTGTTATCTTTAAACCATTGCTTGATGGTCTCAACAAGCGCCTGCGCTTCATCGCTGGCATAGGCCACTGTAGGCTGATTGCCCCACACAGGTTTTGGCCAAGCACAGTCGTTTTCAAAACGGGCGACGTGGTGTACATGTAACTGCCTTACCACGTTACCTAATGCCGCTACATTTAGTTTTAATGGTGAAAATATGGCTTGCATCGCTTTTGAAGCCAGCGCAGATTCTCTTAGTAAGACCACCTGCTCACTTTCTGATAAGTCGATAATTTCCGCGATATCGTTTTTCATAGGCACCAGTATTAGCCACGGAAACTGGCTGTCGTTCATTAACAGTACACGACACAGCGAGAGATCACAGACAAAAAATGTATCATTGTGTAAACGACTATCAAGTTTAAACATCTAACTTATCCAATGTGGTAGGTACAACGGTTAATAAGGCTCGTTGCCCTATGGCAACTTTCGCATTAGGAAATACAATGGCTTCACCGTCTTGCTCTGCTACGTACTCTTTGTTTGGTTCAGACGCCAACACAGTGCCTTTAGCGTAGTCAGTGAAATTTGGTGTATCGTCGTCGAAATGAAGCGTAAATTGCTCTTCGTTGCGATTTATAATCTGGTTAACGCGATAGATATCAAGGTCTTCCATATTCACCGAAGGCGCAAAGTCTTTTTGAGTTATAAGCTGCGTAAGTGCGTTTTTAGCATCGGCAAATCGGCTCATGTCGTTTTGCCCGAATGGGCGTACTTTTCCAAGTTCAACGGTAAACGCATGGGCGTTATATTGATACGAAGAGAAATAGCTAAACGTGGTGGTTGAGCTTTCAGAAAGAAGGATAGTTTTCACGCCGCATGCTGCTAGAAAGGCTAGCTGGCCTTTGCTGTGAACTCTGTCGTGAAGATAAGGATAAACCGCAAACTTTTCATTTTTAGAGGCGCGAATCGCCGTATGTAGGTCATAGTGATAACGGGTGCCTTCAGCTGCTTCAAAGAAAGACGCCACCGCCTCTTCAAGTTGCTTAGCGCGCACGCGCTCAGCGTTCACTAGGCCTTCGCCTTTTGAATGCGCCCCGCTAAATAATCGATTCATGTTCTCTTCGACAAAGCGCTCAGCAATATCCATGGCCGGCAAATTACCGAATAAAAACAGTACATCGTGTGCAAGCGTAATTGCCCCAGTAAGAATACCCTTAACCAAGTCATCACAAATTTCGATAGGCGCTGTTTCGTTTCCGTGAACTCCACAGGACAAAACAATGCGCTTATTGGGCGTAGAGGTAGGCTGTACGGAAAAACTAATGATGCCAGGCGCAGTGATACTAACCTCAGTGCCATTAGCTAACGTAAATTGGTGAGCGCGCTCGAATAACGCCGGTTGGCGGCGAGAAAGTGTTAAAAATTGGCCGTTTTCGATAAGTTCTTGCATAAATGTGAGCTTTGTTGACTTTGTCTAATCTCGAGTGGCTCAAGTGTACCCAGACAGTCTATCAAAATCATCTAATCTCAAGGTTTTATTGCGTTGGGCTGTAACTAATAAATAACGCTTTCACGCACTGGCAGCGAAATCCTAGTTGAATGCGCGACTGTGTAATGATGGGGTAAAAAACAAGATCTGACCTGATACGGTTTACTAGGTTGGGGTAAAACCGGTGCAAAGGTACAAAAAACTAAAAGACGACTTAGGTTGATTAGGATTGATAGGCGCTGATAGTAGTCAGGCCTGTGCCCTTCTTGGCGAACTACCTATGATGATCTCTTGCTGGGTAAGTTGAACAAATTCAGTAAAGGGTACAGCACGAGAGAACAAATATCCCTGCCCCTGGGATATCCCAACTTCTCGCAGAATGTGAAGCTGCTCTACGGTTTCAATGCCCTCAGCGACCACGCAACAGCCTTTGGCACGCCCAATTACTTTCGCGGCTTCAATAATCGCCCTATTGACCGGATGTGTTTCTAACTCCATCACAAAAGATTTGTCTATTTTAAGAGCATCAATATCTAGGTCACGAATATAGGCAAGATTAGAATACCCCTTGCCGAAGTCATCTACCGAAATAGCGACTCCGAGACTTCTTAACTCATCTAGCTGTTTTTTCACCATTAGTGAATTGGATAGCGCGACGTCTTCTGTGAGCTCTAATTCGATAAGGGACAGCGGCAAACCGTACGTATCGCTTAACATCGTCAATGTAGGTATTAATTGATTGTCATAGAGCTGGGTAGGTGAAATGTTTACCGACAGTACAATGGGCATTCTCAGCACGTCTAGTTCAGCGAGTGCTCTGAATGCTTGCTCCAGCGTCCAATAGCCCAGCTCATTCATCATGTTGTATGATTCTGCCGCTTCAATTAAAGGACCTGGAAACAGAACACCATCGAGAGGGTGGTTCCAACGCAACAGGCACTCAGCCCCCACTACATGAAGGGTGTTCAAATCAACTTTGGGTTGGTAATAAAGCTCAAGTTCATTTTGAGAAAGTGCTCGCTTTAGGTCCGCTTTTAGCGCCAAACTTCTGCCAGTATCAGATTTGTCTGACTTGGTCAGTGCAAAGTAGTTTTCGTATTTATTCTCTTTGGCTTGCTTTAACGCAGATTCTGCCCGTGAAATAAACGCTGTAATCTCAAACCCGTCTTTTTCGCCGCATACCACACCCACATTAAAATCAGCGATAAATGCCGTGCCATCATAATGCATAGGTGTTTTGAAATGCTCTACAAGGCGCTCGAACATTTGTCGCATCACGGCTTCTTTGTTTTCATTGGGAAAAACAATACCAAATACATCACCACTGATTCGGCCAATAAGCACATGTTGCCCAAAAAGGTGTTGGATACGGTTGGCAATTTCAAGAAGGAAACGGTCACCTACGTGAATGCCTAAACTCGTTGTTACATCTGAAAAACGCACAACATCAACCAGCATCAAAGAAATAGACGTGCTTTGAGACGCTCGTTTTACTACGCTATCGATAAACGCATAGCGATTGGGGATGGTTGCCAGTGATGTATGTTGGCTCATGATGTTTTCCTTGAGCTTTACGCTTCTAGGTACTAAAAACAACTACTTATATAAGACCATGTCGATACAAATGGCGCAACGACACTTGCGTATTATTTTGCATACCTTCTTATGCTTTTACACAACATTTTCTTATTCTGTCCCCTTGCTTGGCCCGTAACTAGTTAATTATGGTTAATAAGATAACAAGCGAATGTTTCGAATAAGGCAATGCAGTAAGATATTGCTTGATATAACAATATAGACGCTTTTTAAAAGGTAATAAAAAAACCCGGCAATTTTAACACTGCCGGGTTCTTTCTATACGCTTCTGCGATTAGCTTTCAATCTTACACGGTGAAAGTTTCCAAACGCGCTCTACGTAGTCACGGATTGAGCGGTCTGAGGTAAATTTACCCATTTTCGCTGTATTAATAATCGCCATTTCTGCCCAGCGTTCTTTATCGCGATACGCGGCATCGACGGCAATCTGCGCGTCAGAATAGGCGCGGAAATCCGCTAGTACCATGTAGGGGTCGCCGTTATCTAGCAAGCTTTGCTTAATAGATACCAAAGCACCTGGTTTACCCGGAGTGAAATAATCGGTTTCTAACCAATCCAGCACAGCTTTAATTTCAGGATCTTTATAGTAGTAATCATGCGGGTTATAGCCGCTGGCTTTAAGTTCGTTTACTTCTTCTACAGTAAGACCAAAGATAAAGATGTTGTCATCGCCTACTTCTTCAGCGATTTCAACGTTCGCCCCATCGAGGGTACCAATAGTAACCGCACCATTTAGTGCAAGCTTCATATTACCTGTACCTGATGCTTCTTTACCTGCCGTACTGATTTGCTCAGATACGTCGGCCGCAGGAATCATTTTCTCAGCCAATGACACGCGGTAGTTTGGTAAAAATGCCACTTTGATCTTGTTATTTACGCGCGGGTCGTTATTGATCTTGTCAGCGACTTTATTAATCGCATAAATAATGTCCTTAGCAAGCTTGTAGCCCGGTGCTGCTTTTGCACCGAATACAAATACACGTGGGTGCATATCGTAATCAGGATTTTCAAGAATACGACGGTACAACGCCATAATATTTAGTAGTGCTAAGTGCTGACGCTTATACTCGTGCAAACGCTTAATTTGCACATCGAAAATAGCATTTACGTCTACTTCTATATCCAGTGACTTGCGAATCTCTTCTGCGAGCAACTCTTTGTTCTCAAGCTTCACTTTCATGAATTGCTTTTGGAACGTTTTGTTGCTTGCGAATTTTGCCAAGCCCTGAAGCTTGTCTAAATCCCGCGGCCAATCATCACCAATTTTCTTATCAATAAGCTTAGACAGCCCAGGGTTACACGCTTTTAACCAGCGACGTGGCGTAATACCGTTGGTCACGTTAGTAAGCTTACCCGGGTACAGTTCGTCAAATTCGGGGAAAAGCGATGATTTAACAAGGCGAGAGTGCATTTCTGCCACGCCGTTAACCGCAAACGAGCCAATTACCGAAAGGTGACCCATACGCACCATCTTCTCGTTACCTTCCTCGATGATTGAAAGCTTAGCTTTCATAGCATTGTCGCCAGGCCACTTCTTATCAACCTCTGCCATAAAGCGGTGGTTGATTTCATAAATGATTTCCAGGTGACGAGGAAGAATTTTCTCAATCATGCGCGCAGGCCACTTTTCTAGTGCCTCTGGCAGCAAGGTATGGTTAGTATAGGCGAATACTTTCGTACAAATACCCCACGCTTCATCCCAACCTAACTCTGCGCGATCCACAAGAATACGCATTAGTTCTGGTATTGAAATAGCTGGGTGTGTGTCGTTAAGCTGAATAACAACCTGATCTGCAAAACGACTCCAATCGTCACCGTGGGCGCGTTTGTAACGACGAATAATGTCTTTAAGCGAGCACGAGCAGAAGAAGTATTGCTGAATAAGGCGTAGCTCTTTACCCGCTTCGGTTTCATCGTTTGGATAAAGCACTTTTGAGATAGTTTCTGCCTGCACGTTTTCACGCTGTGCATCAACGTAACCACCTGCATTAAATACGTCCCAGTTGAAGTAATCAGACGCTTCAGACTGCCACAAACGCAGTACGTTTACAGTTTTACCTTCATAGCCTACAACCGGAATATCCCACGGTACACCTTTTACAATGGATCCAGGGTGCCACTCTTTAAGCACGCGACCATTTTCGCCATACTTAGTTTCTACATAACCATAAAGAGAAACTTCTTGTATAGATTCTGGGCGGCAAATTTCCCAAGGATTACCGTAATCACGCCAACTATCAGGCCGCTCGATTTGTGCACCGCTCTTAATTTCCTGTCGGAACAAACCGTGTTCGTAGTGAATACCATAACCAATAGCAGGCAATTCCATGGTAGCAAGAGAGTCAATAAAACACGCCGCTAATCGGCCAAGACCGCCGTTACCAAGGGCCATGTCTGGCTCTTCTTCAAGAATATCTGAAATCTCAACGCCTAGCTCTTTCAGAGCACCACCGGCAACGTCGAACAAGCCAAAATTTTGCAGGTTATTCGAAAGTAAACGGCCCATTAGGAATTCGGCCGAAAAGTAATGAACGGCGCGGGTGTCGTTCAAATAGTGACTCTTTTGCGTCTTGCGCAATCCTTCAAGTACTTGCTCTTGAATTGCTGCACAGGTTGCTTTCCACCAAGCGTGATTGTTTGCTTTATTTTCGTCGGTGCCGAGCGTGCAGTGTAAATGTTTGATAACGGCTGCTTTGAATGCAGCCTTATCGATCGCTGGAGAGGGTTGCGTTTTGGTCGCTTTTGCGTTCATTTTGCGTCTCACTCTTAAGTAGAAGTGGTGTTTACACACCGAAAACGTAATTTAATTACAGAATAACTTCAGAATATGACAGCAATATAGCAGTGCCTCGCACTAAATGTTGTAATTATTTTGTTAAAATTACAAGAAAGCCGCATGAATTCGTATGCAATCATGCGGCTTTTAACATTTTATTTACAGGTCGAGCATTAAAGCGCTTTATTTTTGAACTTATTTGATAATTTTGCCTACCAGTGCTTCAGCCTCGCCAATTAACTCTTGTAAGTGGCTTTCACCATTAAAGCTCTCTGCGTAAATTTTGTAGATTTGCTCTGTGCCAGAGGGGCGCGCTGCAAACCAGCCATTTTCTGTTGATACTTTGACGCCACCAATGGCTGCATTATTACCCGGCGCATGAGTTTGCACTGAAGTAATAGGCTCGCCTGCTAGTGTATCGCTGGTAACTACAGAGGCATCCATCGCCGAAAGTTTTTGCTTTTGCTCGAGAGTTGCCGCCACGTCAACACGACTGTATACCGGTGATGCAAACTTTTCCGTAAGCGCGTTGTAGTGCTCGCCGGGATCTTTGCCTGTAACGGCTAGAATTTCTGCTGCTAATAAACAAAGAATAAAGCCATCTTTATCTGTAGCCCAAGTGCTACCGTTACGTTCTAGAAAAATACCACCCGCACTTTCTTCACCAGCAAAACCAATAGTGCTGTTAGATAGCCCGTCTACGAACCACTTAAAGCCTACAGGCATTTCAGCCAGCGGCTTACCTAAGCTATTCGCTACGCGGTCAATCATGCTGCTAGATACTAGTGTCTTGCCGATATTCAAGTCACTTGGCCAGTCTGGACGGTGGGTATAAAGGTAATTTATTGCCACGGCCAAATAATGGTTAGGGTTCATAAGCCCTGCACTTTTGCACACGATACCATGGCGGTCGAAATCTGGGTCGTTGCCCCACGCTAAATCGAAATTGTCTTTAAGTTCGATTAACCCTGCCATGGCGTAAGCAGATGAACAATCCATGCGAAGCTTGCCGTCTTTGTCGCGGCGCATAAAGCCGAACTGAGGGTCGACAGCATCGTTAACCACCGTGATGTTTAACCCGTATTTCTCAGAAATACGCGACCAATATCCTACCCCAGCGCCACCTAGTGGGTCTGTGCCTAGTTTTAGGTTCGCTTGTGCAATCGCTTCCATATCGATGACATTTGCTAAGTCTTCGATATACGGTTCCATAAAGTCTTCTTCACGTACCAGTTTGCGCTCGGTAGCTTGGCGGATATCGATACGCTGGATATCTTTGTTGCCATCAGCAATTAGCGTGTTAGCGCGATCTTGAATTTGCTTAGTTACGTCACTATCTGCAGGACCGCCGTGTGGAGGGTTGTATTTAAAGCCTCCGTCTGATGGAGGATTGTGAGAAGGCGTAATGACGATCCCGTCCGCCTTGTCTGAATTACCAGCACGATTATAACGAATGATAGTGCGGGAAATAACAGGTGTTGGCGTGTAGCCCATGCTCTCGTTGTCTGCACGTTGCACCACAACATCTACACCATTGGCACATAAAACTTCTATGGCAGTAATCATGGCCGGCTCAGATAACGCGTGGGTATCTTTACCAACGAATAGCGGACCGTCGATACCTTCCTGCTTGCGGTATTCTACCAGAGCTTGGCAAATTGCACTGATATGAGTATCAGTAAAGGTAGCGTTTGACGCCGTACCTCGGTGGCCAGAAGTACCGAAGGATACCGCTTGGCCCGGGTCATTCATATCCGGTTTGTAGCTGTAATACTGGCTCACTAACTGTGGTACGTTAATGAGTTGTTCTTTTGCTGCATGCTCTCCAGCCTGCGGATGTAATGCCATGAAAAAAGTCCTTATTTAGAAGTTTCGTTGTTTTGTTGCTTGGCTTGCTATTTACCTTCTGAAGAGAAACGCGCAACGACGGTTTCAATTACATCAGGTTGATAACCTAGGTTACGCAAAACTTGTTCCAGCATGTTCGTTTTCTTAGCAGTGTTGTTATTTGTCACTACCCAGAATGGGCTATCTGGGATAGCTTTGGGATTAGTGCTGCTGCCATTTTCAAGTAACGCTTCCTTACTTGTCGCAAAGTAAGTACGGTTTTTACCCTTAATACTTTCAACACGCGCAAAATTTTCTGCATTAAGCTTGTGCGCTGCACTTAAAACAAACAAGAACTGATCAACCCGTTTAGTGAAGGTGCTTAATGCATCTTTTGACACGGCATCCAAAATGTCTCGCTTGGTGTGGGCTTCGTTTGAAAGTGATGTTTCAGTAGCTGCCGCTGGCTTTTTCACTGCTCTGGTGCCGGCGGATGCTTTTGCTGCAGCAGTTTTTGCAGGCGTGGCCTTTGCTGGCGCTTTCTTCGCAGCAGCTCTATTTACCAAGGCTTTATTCGCCGTTGACCTTACCGAAGCGTTAGACGCTTTTGTAGCAGTCTTGGCTAATGGTGCTTTAGGTTCCACTTCTGCTTCTACCGCCGAGTTTGGTTTACTTGTCGACTCTGTAACGTCCGCACTTTTTGATTCGCTTGTTTTTGCAGGCGTAGATGAAGCTACACTAGGCTCTGAGCCCTGCGATACAGCCCCGTCTTCAGGTAAAAGTAAACGTCTTAAAATTTGCGATGCACTCTCACCAATATGCTTAGTCTGGCTGGCGATGAAGGCATATAAATCGTCATCTATTTCAATGCTTTTCATAACTACTTCCTTTTTAAGAGGCACCATTATAGACAACACAGTTAAACTACGCAGCACTTAATAACAGATGTTTTTAGGAATCGTGAATATTAAACATTGAACAGACCTATTACATACCAACGTATAAATTTACAAAGGTATAAGAATAGAAAGCGATACTCTATCGTTGCTAGTATGGTTAAAGCTATCATCGTTAGTATGACTGAGTATTTTTAAATAAAAGTGACAAAACTATGCGCCAAGATATTATTCGTATTCAGCAAGCTCTTAGTCAAAAGATTATTGGTAAAGAGCACCAGCTGAAACTTGCCATTACGTGTTTACTGGCCAACGGTCACTTGTTAATTGAGGACTTACCAGGGATGGGTAAAACCACCCTTTCTCATGCCCTCTCACAAGTTTTCGGTCTTCACTATGCACGCATCCAATTTACGTCAGACCTGCTTCCTTCCGACATGTTGGGCGTAAACATTTTTCACAGCCATGAAAAAGATGAGCAAAAACGTTTCTCCTTTAAACACGGCCCCATTTTCAGTCAAGTAGTACTAGCCGACGAATTAAACAGAGCTAGTCCCAAAACCCAAAGTGCCCTATTAGAGGCAATGGAAGAGCGGCAAGTGAGTATTGATGGTGTTACCCACCCACTGCCCACGCCTTTTTTTGTGATTGCTACGCAAAACCCTAGTTATCAATCCGGCACCTACCCCTTACCAGAGTCACAGTTAGACCGTTTCTTTATGCGTATCTCTTTGGGCTATCCAGCTTGGGAAGCTGAAAAAGCGATGCTAATGCAGCAGGACGCGTCTACGCCTCTTAGCCAGATTCTAAGTGAAGCAAATTTAAACGGGATGCAAAGAGATGTGTCTACTATTCATACGAGCGATGCCATTCTACATTATATTTTGCGACTAGTGAGCGAGAGCAGAGAAAGCGGCGACTACCCTAACCCGCTTTCACCGAGAGCCAGCCGAGCGATACTTCAAGGTGCCAAAGCGTGGGCATACGTTTCTGGAAGAGATTACGTGACGCCTGAGGATGTGCAGGCTGTATTTGTAGCCATTACCGCACACCGGCTAACCCTGTCTTCCCACCAGGGGACTCACGGACAACATAACCAAACTTTTGATGGAGAGATACTGAGCCAAAAATTACTTAGTAGTATCGACCCATTAGCAGCGTAGTATCTATGGATTGTTGGAGTATTACACGTGCGTAAAGTGCCTGCCTCCTTATCAAATTACTTCAAACACCGACTATTGAAGTGGCTAGATAAGCGTGTTCCGGCTTCCCCCGAACATCACCTAAACTTGAACAGTATTTTTATACTACCAAGTGGGTTTGGCTGGTCGTTTATTATTTTGTCACTGTGCTTGTTTTTACTTGGGACCAACTATCAAAACAACTTAATGTTAATGCTTAGCTATTTGTGCTTAAGTATTATGCTGCTCACGTTATTTTACACTCATCAAAACTTTGCGCGGCTAGCCCTTAAAGCCCTTTCTCCTGACTCGTTTCACTGCAACCTGGACGGTGAAATTCAACTTCAGGTTATCTCCCATAGGAATACACCGACGAAAGCCTGCAACGGTGTATTATCGATAAAATGGCTTAATGTAGTACGCACAGGAGATACGCACACTCAAACGATAGGTGATGAAGATAAAGCTGCAAATTCACAGCAAAGCTTTAGCTTTGCATTAACTGGATATTCAGGTTCGCAAAAAGACCAAAAACAAACCCTCAAGGTTCCATTACACATACCAATGCGGGGACAATTTGCTTTAGGACGAATGACCATCTCTTGTGACTTTCCCCTTGGGCTTTATAAATGCTGGACTCACCTTGATTTTAACCAGCAAGTTATTGTGTATGCTAAGCCTCAGGAAGGCCCTATCACTATCGAAAAGATTGCAAATAAAAATGAATCAGAAAGTGTCAGCGAATTAAGCAACCTAACCAGTAGCGAAGACTTTTACGCATTGAAGGATTACGAAGTTGGACAGCCACTCAACCGAGTATCGTGGAAACATGTGGCTAAAAATGGGAACTGGGTTTCTAAGTCTTTTACTTCCCTGCAAAGCGACAGCTATATATTGTCAATGCCGTCGAATGTGGATATAGAAACCGCCGTTTCAGCACTTACTGATGCCGTCAAGGCATGGACATGCGAGGACCGTGTATTCGGATTACAGTACAGAGGGCTCCATATTGCACCTTACCACGGAGCTAAGCACGGTCATAAGTGTCTTAGCGCACTTGCGTGCTTAGCTCCAGCAGCCAATTCAAATCCTAATGCTTCGACGCTATCTCAAAACGTAAAGAGACCCGTTTCATTAGCCTCTAAACGAAAGAAAACGGTAAGGCCTTTAAAATGAATATCCTTACCCCTAGCCCGTTCTCACAATTAGCGGTTATTAAAAACATTTTCTACCAGTGCCAATCTCTAGCTGTTCTTCTACTTTGCGCAGCCTTTTCATCAATACTACTTACGCTTACCTCGCCTTTAATGATATGGGTATTGATGCTTGGCGGATGCGCTGTGGTTGTGCGAGTTGCAGGCCTTAGCACACTGCATAGCTTACCTACTTCACGTACTGTGAATTTGCTTGCTGTACTTGCCGTATTTGCTTTGTCTTGGTTCGGGTTCTCAGTAGGTCTTCTTGATAGCATGATCAATTTGTTGACGGTAGCGTGCGCCCTCAAAATCATGCTCGTTAAGAATAAGCGAGATTTTCACCTGCTCATATGTACCTGCTTATTCTTGATCGGCTGCGGCTTTATTTCGTCACTGAGCGTGTTTGCATGGATAGGCTATACGGCTATATTAGCATTACTGCTCGTCGCGACGGCCATTTATCATGGCGGTGGTGTGTCTATTGCGAAAAGCTTTAAGTTCGTAAGTGTACTCATTGCTCAAGCTTTTCCTATTGCGCTACTTTTATTCCTGTTATTGCCTCAGCTTCCTCCACTTTGGCAAATGCCCACGTCAAAATCAACGGAAACCGGGCTCTCCGATAAAGTGACACCTGGTGATATAGCCTCACTTGCGAGCTCGTCTAAACTCGCTTTCAGTGCCACCTTCGATAGCGCAGATGAGGTTCCAGATGCGCCTTTAAGATACTGGCGTGCAATAACACTAGAACATTTTAATGGAAAAACCTGGTCTATAAGTGATAAACGTAAACAAGCTGAGCAACAGTTAGCGCTTATGGGAAAGGCAGCGCCCCTGGCCATGTTGCCGGATAAAGAGTTATCTGCTGTAACTGACTATGAATTGATTGTAGAGCCTACTCAGCAAAGGTGGCTATTTGGTCTTGAGCCTTCATCGCCTAATAACCTTAAGAACAGTATTACTGTCAACACGCTATTTGATTATACTTTGCGTGCCAACACGCCCATCTCAAGCAAGAAAGCGTTTTATTTACGCTACTTTCCAAGCGCCCCCATTATTAATGGAATAGGAAACTTTGAAGCCCAACTAAATTTGCAAGTTTCAAAAAACGGCAACTCTAAAGCCAGAGCTTGGGGACAAGCATTGGCTAATCAACACAGCAATACGCATGAATTGGTCAATGCGATAATGCGCGAATTCAATCAAGCGGGGTTCCGCTATACCCTTTCCCCGAACGCTATGCCTGTTGATCCTATCGACAGCTTTTTGTTCGAGCAACGCGCTGGCTTTTGCGCTCATTATGCTGGTGCTATGGTCTATGTGCTTCGCGCAGCCGGCGTACCGGCAAGAATGGTAACCGGTTATCAAGGTGGAAGCTTACTTAACGATAATGTCCTTCAAGTAAGGCAGTACGATGCCCATGCCTGGGTAGAAGCCTTAATAGAAGGCAACTGGATACGATTCGACCCCACCAGTATGGTTGCTCCATCTCGCTTATCCTTTGGCCTTGAACAGGCATTAGAAGAATTAGGAGAATCCCGTCACACCACCATACTGAGCGAATTTGGTAATTCTGCTTTTTTTGCAACCTTGCAAGGCTGGTTTCAGCAACTCGACTATTCGTGGAGCAAGTGGGTGCTGGGCTTTGATAATGCAGCCCAAACAAACATGCTAGAGGAGCTATTAGGCGCGCTAACTCCGCAAAAAATGCAAGCGGTATTTTTATCCGCCTTCGGCCTTATCGGGCTTATATTAGCGCTATACTTTTTCCCTAAAAAACAAAAATCTCATTTGTCCCCCTCGTATTGCATATTGCTAAAAGCGATAAAGCTTATTGAAACCAAAACCGGAGTAGATAGAGAGAATAAAACGTTATCAGCCTATAGAAATGAAACCAGCGTTTTTTTGACCCCGCACGCAGCCAATTCGTTTAGACAACTGTGTGAGCAATTTGAACGAGAGCATTACGCAAAGAAAAATCGAAGTTCTGACCGACGAGGAATCATGAAGCAGCAATTAAAAACACTCAAACAGGCACTTAAATAAAAACGCAGAGCATAAACGCACCTGGGTCTGTGAAACTGGCAGCGGGATTGCACCTTAAACACTCATACTCCCACCTTTTTAGTGCAAGCGGCAGAACTTTCAATGAAGCCATTTTTTACTTCCAACTCAAAATTTTAGCTTAATGCTATGTTTTAAATGGATTTTTTAACACCATTGCTCATTTTTTATTTATTGGCACTTTTTTGGCAATTCTTCAGTTGCTTTAAAACCATAAATAGTAAAAGTTCTACGAAAGAGCTCCCTAGTATGACCGCTCTAGAGCTTAAGTGTACAAAAACGTGCACACACATAGCGTTTTAAAAAATTACATCAGATAGCTACTACAATGCAAAATTTTTGGACAAAGGCGTCCCCAGTTCTTTCTAACGAGAGTGCTGCGGACGCCTTTTTTTGATCTGCAAGAGTGCATGTAGATAGCTAACTTTTGAACCACAACTGGCAACTTATCAATAACGACAATGTGAGGTGAAACCATGGCTTATCTTCTCCCCGCTGAGTTTGCGACCAAAATGGTCGATGCAGGCGAAGCGAAAATATATATGTCTACACGAGATACTTTAATACGCGCTTACATGGCAGGTGCTATCTTGGCACTGGCTGCCGTTTTTGCAATTACCATAGCCGTTCAAACTGGAGTATTCCTTCTAGGAGCCGTGCTCTTTCCCGTAGGCTTTTGTATGCTTTACCTTATGGGCTTTGACCTTTTAACCGGTGTATTTGTATTAACGCCACTAGCGTGGCTTGCCCAGCGCCCAGGGGTTACGCCAAAACAGATATTGCGGAACTGGGGCTTAGTGTTCTTAGGTAACTTTGGCGGCGCATTAACCGTTGCCTTTATGATGTCGTTTATTTTTACCATGGGCTATAACGTAGATGGCGGCGCGATCGCGACTAAGGTTGCCAGTATTGGTGAAGCCCGTACATTAGGCTACGCAGAGCACGGTGCAGCTGGCTGGTTCACTATTTTTATCCGCGGCATGCTATGTAACTGGATGGTATCGCTAGGCGTAGTGGGAGCGATGATCTCAACCCACGTAAGCGGTAAAGTGTTGGCTATGTGGATGCCTATCATGCTGTTCTTCTTCATGGGCTTTGAACACTCTGTGGTAAATATGTTCCTTTTCCCATTTGGTCTTATCATGGGCGGTGATTTCTCTGTAATGGATTATTTCATTTGGAATGAAATTCCAACAGCACTGGGGAACTTAGTAGGCGGCTTAGCATTTACTGGCCTTACGCTTTATACCACCCACGTGAAGACATTGCCAAAGCGTACAATCCCTGTTGATAAAGCTGCGGCATCTCAAACGCTACCTATCTAAACAAGATATTTAGCTCAAACTACGTAACCAAACCGCCGTCACGACAATAACCCTTATGTTAAGTCGTGATGGCAACCCTCTTCCATTTCTAAATTAAGTCGTTAAGCCAATGACCATATAGCTAGGTAACAAGCAATTGAATATGAATGAGCAAGCAGCGCTACAAACCTCGACCTACTCGCTACCTTGCACACTTTCTGTAAGTGCGTTCTCAACATCTGGCGTTAAAGAGATAAACCAAGATGCTTACGCCTATCATTTATCTTCTAACGAGCTAAATCAAAATAGTATTTTTGTGGTTGCTGACGGTGTCAGCAGTAGCACGGTAAGCCAAGTCGCTAGCGATTTTGCTACTCGCCAATTTACTACGCTGTTTAACATAGCGCCCGAACAATGGACGGTTAAAACCCGCGCCGAAACTATTATTAAAGAAATTAATGCACTGCTTTATACTCGAACGCAGAAAAGCGCGTTTTGCTACACCCCGGAAAAAGGCTATGTTTGTACCCTCTCAGTAGCAATCGTAACCGGCAATCACCTAGACGTGTTTCACGTTGGAGATAGTCAAATCGAGGTTATGACTGACGATGCTAAAGACCCAATATTACTAACTCGCCCTCACCGACAAGTATCAGATAGTGAACCGTCACAGACTTATCTTGCCAATGCGTTGGGCGTGAAAGCAAGTATCGAAATTGACCATACATCGTTAACTTTAACCTCACCAAGTACCATTGCGATAAGTACCGATGGCGTTTATGAATTCGTAGCGCTACCGAGCATACTCAATAAAATTAATAATGCACCTACGCTATCTGAAAATCAGGCAGCATTAGTTGTTCACGAGGCGTTTAACAATGGAAGCGCTGATAACCTCACCCTTCTGCTTATAAAGGTAGAGTTTAGACATAACGGTGAACAAACCGTGCTCTCAGCTGTTGAGGATACAGATAGCAATAGTTATCGGGTATCTAATACTGTCGGTCATTACAATAGTAAATTACCATCAAAGTCTATCGACGAGTTAGCTTTTGCCGAACTAAAGATAGGTGATGAAATAGATGGATTTAAACTAGAACGTCAGCTTTATACTTCTGCGCGAAGCCATGTGTTTATCGCTATGCAAAGCCCTTCGCCCGTTGCAAGCACAAATAACACTGTGGTTGTTAAAACACCTGCCACTGACTTTTCTCAATCACCTGAAATGCTAAACGGCTTTCTATTAGAGAATTGGTTTTTAAGGCGGGTCAACTCGCCCCACATTGTAAAAAGCCCTACTTTTACAGATTTGGGTTGTCAAAACACACCCACAGCCTTTTATAGCGTAAGTAGCTATGTGCAAGGACAAACATTAACGCAATGGTCTATCGATAACCCTACGCCCTCATTAGAGCAAATTAGAAATATCATTGAACAGGTCGGTAAAGGGTTACAAGCGATGCATCGCCAGGGGATGCTTCACCGAGATATACGCCCCGACAATATAATTATCAGCGAACAGGGTCACTGTACCCTTATTGATCTTGGTTCAGCAGCCTTAAAAGATGCACCCAGTCTTTATAGCGATGCGCCTATTCCTGGCGCCGCGCTCTTTGCTGCACCAGAATACTTTTTAGGAAATGTAGGCACCGAGCGCTCTGATTTATTTTCCTTAGCCTTACTCACTTACTACCTTTTATGCGGTCGTTACCCCTACCATTCCAAGCTTGCCCACTGTCACACTTTTGCTGAACAGAAAAAGCTAAAATACGAGACGGCGTTAGATCCTAAAAGACCAATACCCACTTGGGTTGATAGTGCGCTTAAGCGTGCTTTACACATAAATCCCGACAAACGCTACTCTTCGCTTTCAGAGTTCATTCATTCGCTGCGCTACCCAAATCCTTCTGAGCACACAACTTATCAGCCCTTAGTAAAACGCCATCCACTTTTTGTCTACAAAGCACTAATACTGGCCCTTATTGTCAGCAATCTAATAACGCTCATTTTATTTAACTAACCCATTGAGGAAATACTAATGATTACATCGAGAACCCAAGTTACCGACATGATTCAATCAGCTAAGATTTTGAAAGGTGTAAAATGGAGTCAGATAGCTGAAGTAGTTGGTCAATCAAAAGAATGGAGTACAGCTGCCTGTTTAGGTCAAATGGCAATGACAAAACAGCAAGCCGAAGCGGTAGGCGAATTACTTGAGCTTACCGACGAAGCCATTGCTTGGCTCCAAATTGTACCTTACAAAGGTTCCTTGCCAACAGAAGTGCCTACCGACCCGCTAATTTACCGCTGGTATGAACTCGTCAATGTATATGGCACTACCTTAAAAGAACTTATTCATGAAGAGTTTGGCGACGGTATTATGAGTGCCATCGACTTTTCGATGGATTTACAACGTGAGAACGATCCGAAAGGCGACCGCGTTAGCGTGGTTATGTCGGGTAAATTTTTGCCTTATAAAATGTACTAAAACGCTGAGCTAGAGGCATAAAAAAAGCCGGTCGAATGACCGGCTTTTTTGTATTTTTTTGAAGCGTTAGCTAACGCAAGCTAGCTAACGTTCGCAAAGGCTAATTACTTAGCGTCTTTACGTGCTTTCGCTTCTTCAATTACTTTGTCAGCTACGTTCTGAGGACATGCTGAGTAGTGGCTGAATTCCATAGAGAATTGACCACGACCAGATGTAATAGTACGTAGGTGACCGATGTAACCAAACATCTCAGACAGAGGTACGTCAGCCTTGATGCGAACGCCAGTAGCGCCAGCTTCTTGGTCTTTGATCATACCACGACGACGGTTAAGGTCACCGATTACGTCACCAACGTTGTCTTCTGGGCTGAATACGTCAACTTTCATTACAGGCTCAAGAATTTGAGGACCGGCTTTTGGCATTGACTGACGGAATGCACCTTTCGCTGCAATTTCAAACGCGATTGCTGATGAGTCAACTGCGTGGAAACCACCGTCGTATAGCTCAACTTCAACGTCTAGTACTGGGTAGCCAGCTAGTGGACCTACTTCCATCATGCTCTTGAAGCCTTTTTCAATCGCCGGGAAGAATTCTTTAGGTACGTTACCGCCCACAACAGTAGAAGCAAACGTAAAGCCAGAGTTAGTTTCGCCTGGCTTGATGCGGTAATCAATTTTACCGAACTGACCAGAACCACCAGACTGCTTCTTGTGCGTGTAGCTGTCTTCAACTGCTTGCGTGATAGTTTCACGGTATGCAACCTGAGGCTGACCAACTTCTAGCTCAACGCCGTAAGTACGCTTCAAGATGTCTACTTTGATGTCAAGGTGTAGCTCACCCATACCTTTAAGGATGGTTTCACCTGAATCTTCGTCAGTTTCAACTTGGAAAGATGGATCTTCCGCTACTAGCTTACCGATAGCGATAGACATCTTTTCGTTAGCGCCTTTGTCTTTTGGCTTAACAGCAATCGAGATTACTGGCTCAGGGAAGATCATTGGCTCTAGTGTACAAGCGTTTTTAGGATCACAAAGCGTGTGACCAGTTTGAACGTTCTTCATACCTACAACAGCTAGGATGTCACCTGCTTGTGCAGAAGTAAGTTCAGTACGTTCGTCAGCGTGCATTTCAACCATACGGCCGATACGCTCAGTCTTACCAGTCGCACTGTTAAGAATAGTGTCGCCTTTGTTTAGCTTACCAGAGTAAATACGGATAAACGTTAGGGCACCGAAACGGTCGTCCATGATTTTGAACGCAAGCGCACGGAACGGCTCGTCAACAGATACTGTTGCTACTTCACCAGTAGGTTCACCAGTCTCTTCATCTGTAAGAGGCTGTGGGTCTACTTCTGTTGGAGAAGGTAGGAAGTCGATAACCGCGTCAAGAACTAGCTGAATACCTTTGTTCTTAAATGCAGAACCACAGTATGTCGGGAAGAACGCTAGGTCACGAGTACCCTTACGGATACAACGCTTGATGTCTTCAAGAGACGGCTCTTCGCCATCCATGTAAGCCATCATTAGATCGTCGTCTTGCTCAACTGCAGTCTCGATTAGTTGCTCACGGTACTCGTTAGCTTTCTCAACCATATCTTCTGGGATATCTACTACTTCGTAGTTCTCAGGTAGGCCTGAGTCATCCCAGATGTACGCTTTCATGTCTAGAAGGTTTACAACACCTGTAAACTCGTCTTCGATACCGATTGGAAGTGTCATTACTAGCGGGTTAGCAGCAAGTACTTTCTTAACTTGGCCAACAACACGGTAGAAGTCTGCACCCATACGGTCTAGCTTGTTAACGAAAATACAGCGTGCAACGCCAGATTCGTTAGCATAACGCCAGTTAGTTTCTGACTGAGGCTCAACACCGCCAGAACCACAGAATACACCGATACCGCCGTCTAGTACTTTAAGTGAACGATATACTTCAACTGTAAAGTCAACGTGTCCCGGAGTATCGATGATGTTCATGCGATGATCTTTCCAGAAACAGGTTGTTGCCGCTGACTGGATGGTAATACCACGCTCAGCTTCCTGCTCCATGAAATCAGTTGTTGATTCACCATCGTGAACCTCACCAGTTTTATGGATTTTACCAGTAAGCTTCAAGATACGTTCTGTTGTGGTAGTTTTACCCGCGTCTACGTGGGCGAAAATACCAATGTTTCTGTATAAAGATAAGTCTGACATTAGTTCACTTTCATTGGTTCAGAGTAAAAAAACGGCTGGATTATAAAGGATTTCTATACCAGATTTACACCTTTTTTAGCATAAACCTAAAATTCGCTTGCCAAAATCCGCGCCAGCATCAATTCTTTTCTATAAGTATCAATAGCTTAATTAGTTATGACACTTTTTTGAAAAATAACAAAATCACACCT
Organism: Alteromonas sp. BL110; assembly: GCF_003443615.1. Lineage (NCBI taxonomy): Bacteria > Pseudomonadati > Pseudomonadota > Gammaproteobacteria > Alteromonadales > Alteromonadaceae > Alteromonas > Alteromonas sp. BL110. The sequence goes on from NZ_CP031967.1 coordinate 158,522, forward strand.
CATCAGCTGAAGTGCGAACAATTGTTACTGTAACTTCATCTCTGTCGTGGTAGAGATGCCTAACTTTAACCGCGAATGCATCATTTAGGGCATTTAAACGGCTACTTAGCAACGCCATGGCTTCAACTACAGTTTCATAGCGCTGTTTCATAGGTAGCTTTAGATTAAAAATGGCGTGGGTTGCCCAGTGCTTGACCAGCCAATCCCCCATTAACTTCGCTACTCTATCGGGTTGTTCTATCATATCACAAACAAGCAGATCGACGCGACCAAATTGTGGTCGATAGGTAAACCCGTCTGCTGCGTGATGTTCAACCAACCCGGTACTCATTAAACTATCGGCTACGAGTCCATTATCGATAGCCTCCACATACATGCCGCGCTTCACCAGTTGATAAGTCCAACCACCAGGACACGCCCCTAAGTCAACCGCACGCCCACCGTTTCGAAGTACTTTCGTTTGCTGAGTGTCACTCAGCATGTTTACAAGTGCATCTTCGAGTTTAAGCGTAGACCGGCTAGGCGCATCGCTTGGAAATTTTAATCGGCAGATACCGAGATGATCACGACTTGCGTGGCTAGGTAATGTATAGCCAATATGACAAATTTCAAATGACTCAAAGAAAATATGCAGTTTAGGTTTACCTACATTTTCTTTTGCAGTAAGCCACTCTGCCTTCCTTAACGCTTGGCGAAGAGGTACGGTAAACTTACGGCAAAACTTAGCGAGCGTTTTCCCATCTTCAGTATCGGGATATTCCACATCGATGGCACCAAAAATAGAAAACGGCTTTTCTACTTCTTTTAGTGCTTCGAGTACCTGCCCTACTCGGTCTTCTTTTTCGATATCGGTTAATATTGCAAAAACAGCCACTAACTGGCGAGGAAAGATGCTGTCGTGAACAGTAAACTGGGTAATGGTTTGCTCTAATTGCGAAGCATCGTATAAATGGTAGTGCACAAAGCCACTATTCTTCTTAGACACAGGGTAACCGTAGCACTGCGCTTCACCATATTTCGATGTGAGTTCGTTCGCCGTGTCATTTTCATACCCCGGTCGGCAATAGCCTAAAATACTAGCATTAGACATTACCTGCTCCTCTGTTTTTATCGTTTGTTTCGGCTTGCGCCATGTGTTTAGCATTTGTCCGGTCTAAATCAGATAAGTTTTGCTGTGCGCTTTCGTTCTCTTTAGACCGCCCCACAAGCAAACCAATCATTAATAAAGTCCACCCAGCGATAAAGAATAGGCCGCCTAATGGGGTAACTGGACCAAACCATTTAATACCGCTGATGGCGAGCGCGTATAAACTTCCGCTAAACAATACCGTACCGGTAACAAAACAAAACGCCGCACGATTAACCCACTTCGATGAGACATAAGCTGACAGAGCAGGCAACAGTATCAAAGCTAACGCGTGATACATTTGGTAGCGCACACCTATTTCAAATGTGCTGAGTTGCTCTGCACTCAATACACTTTTTAAACCATGTGCGCCAAACGCCCCTAGCACAACCGCTAAGCCTGCAAACGCCGCTCCAATGACAAGATAAGGTTTAGCAAGGCTAGCCAACCTAAATTTTTCGTTACTCATTAATTTAATCGTTCACTTTCGTTTCAAATGTTGTTTTGAATATCAACTAGACAGATTGCGGGTTATGAAAACCGCGGTTAATTCAGCAGCTTTCACAATATGTTGTTGTTGGGTTTTACCGCTGGCCTTTCTTGGTTTGAAGCTGTGGTCACCGTCTTCTAAAAATACGCATTCAATAATTGATGATAGTGCGTAATTCTCTTCATCACTTACAATCTCATTTTTATTACCAAAGGTATCTCTTTCCCCTTGGATAATAAGCAGAGGTTTCGCCGCTGTTAGCAAGTGTTCTGTGCGGGTTTTCTCCGGCTTCCCCGGTGGGTGAAATGGATAGCCCAGCGCTATTGCGCCTTTTACGTTGCTTATACTTTCATACACCATGGTAGCCATACGCCCGCCCATCGACTTTCCGCCGATGAACACGGGTAAGTTATGCAGGGCTTTGTTATCTTTGCTGCAAGTTTCAATTACCGCAGCGAAGTGTGACATGAGTTTGTCGGCTTTATCAGGAGGCCTTCGCTTGCCGGTAGCTTTAATGGTTTGCATATACGGAAAATTAAAAAGCACCGTAGATATGCCTTTAGCAACAAGTTCATTTGCTATGTCTTGCATAAATTCATGCTCTTTACCTGCCCCAGCGCCATGCCCAAGTATTAAACATGCGACAGGCGCTTTGGCAGCGTGCACTTCCATATCGAAAACCACGTCGTTTGTACTCGCCTCTGTATTGGTTTGTGTAGTGCCTTCTTTTAACTTAGCCATACTACAACAAGTCCTCTTGTTCAGATTCAACTAGGGCTAAAATCCAGTCTCTAAACGCTGCAATTTTTCCTAATTCAGCCTGTGATTCCTCGCACACTAAATAAAATGCGTCTCTACTCTCTACCCGTTCTTCAAACGGCATTACCAATCGCCCTGCTTCAATTTCTGGTCTAGCGAGTATGGTGTTACCCAACGCGATACCTTGACCTAGCGCAGCAGCTTGCAATACCAACATAGAATGGCTGAAAACCGGGCCATGATTCACATTCACGCCCACAACGCCAACATGTTTTAGCCAGTTTTTCCAAGCAGTACGGCTTAAATCGTGAAGCAACACGTGGTGACGTAAGTCAGACAGGCTGGATAAAGGTTTAGGCCCTTGGAAAAGCATGGGTGAACACAAAGGCGTTAAAAACTCTCGGTGCAGCTGATCAGCTTGCAGCCCAGCCCAACGCCCCTTGCCATAATATATTGCAACGTCCACATCGTCTTCTAAGAAACCTTCGTCGAAGTCTACCGCTTTGATGCGCACGTCAATATCCGGGTGCGCCAAACTGAATTTATGAATACGGGGTACCAACCATTGGCTTGCAAAACTCGGTGGCATGGCGACTGTGATGGCACCTTTACTGCCCTTCGCAAGCAATCTTTCTGTGGCGTCCTGTAAGTTTTTAAAGATATCTTTTAGCTCTAGGAAATAGGCTTGCCCCTCTTCGGTAAGAAGCAGAGTCCTATTTCTTCTTAGAAACAGCTTCATAGATAAGTAATCTTCAAGCGCTTTTATTTGATGACTCACCGCTGCTTGAGTAACAAACAGTTCGTCGGCTGCCTTGGTAAAGCTCAAATGCCGCGCCGCCGCTTCGAACGATTTTAAGGCATTGAGAGGGGGTAAACGTCGGTGCATATATCGTTTTCAAATCCAGTGTGAACGAAGCATGACAGTTACATTAGTTTTTCTAATGACAGCCCATACTTTTACTCGTTTTATTTTTCACCACCTACTGACTATAATTTACCCGAAATTAAAAAAGAGCATTTAATTTCAGTATATTATGGTGCATAAATGTTAAACATTTTAACATTAACCAACAAATTTTTAATTATTTTTATTAGGTGTGAAAATGAAAAAACTACTTTTAGCTAGCGTTTCTGTAATGGCTTTCGTAAGCGCTGCCGCAAATGCTAACGCACAACCGGAAAAGATCAATCTACAATCGTTAATCAACACTGCAATGACCAGTGTAAAAATGGCTGAAGTCCTGCCAGAAAACGATGCTCACATCGTTGTTAAGAAGCAATCAAAGGCAATCTTAGCTGAAGAGATTCAGGTTCAGCTTCACAAAAACTTATTAGCAATGGCAAAAGGTGAAGAGCGCGCAACCGCTTCTGAAGCGGAATAAGCAACTCACACACCTGATACGCATGCCGGTGCTTGCACCGGCATACGCCATCAACACCAGCTTAGGTATTACTTGTATCTAACGCGTCAAAACCTTTCACTAATTCATCTAACGCTTTCATTTGCTGCAAATATGGCTCTAATTTCGCCAACGGCAGTGCACAAGGTCCGTCACACAATGCTTCATCAGGGTTAGGATGTGCTTCAATAAACAAGCCCGCTAAGCCCAACGCCATACCGCTTCTTGCTAACTGAGCAGCTTGCGCACGTCGCCCGTCTGCAGACGTTGCACGACCACCTGGCATCTGAAGGGCGTGCGTGGCATCAAATATCACTGGCGCATATTCTTTCATTGCGTCCATACCAAGCATATCCACAACTAGGTTATTGTAACCAAAGCAGCTACCGCGTTCACAAAGTATCACCTTATCATTGCCCGCTTCGCCTAGCTTGCCAATGATATGGCGCATTTCGTGTGGCGCTAAAAATTGAGGTTTTTTAACGTTAATTACGGCTCCCGTTTTTGCCATAGCAACAACAAGGTCAGTCTGACGTGCTAGGAAAGCCGGCAACTGTATAACGTCAACCACTTCGGCTACAGGTGCAGCTTGGTGCGGTTCGTGTACATCGGTGATGAGCGGAACGTTAAAGGTCGATTTAATTTCTTCAAATATACGTAAGCCCTCTTCCATACCTGGACCGCGGTACGACGTCACCGATGAACGGTTGGCTTTATCAAATGAGGCTTTAAAAACGTAAGGTACATTGAGCTTTTGCGTTACTTCAACATAATGCTCAGCAATACGCATCGCAAGGTCGCGTGACTCAAGTACGTTCATCCCGCCAAACAATACGAAAGGTAAATGATTGGCAACCTCGACGTTACCTACATTAATAATCTGTTGAGATTCAGACATTCTTTATTTCCAATTAAATCTTAAAAAAGAGGTTGTTTAGTTACCGCAACCATAGCTGTTGCCATTAGTACCACCAATGCTGCGACGAAGAAGCCCCACTTGCTCAACTTTGTCTTAGCCTTTTTAAGGGCAAACAACCCAAACACAATGTATAGCACTACGCCGATGACCTTGAATGTGAGCCATGCGTTAACAAATGGGTATTGAGATAGAATAACACACAGCCAAATTGCGCTGGCTAATAGCACGGTATCAATAATATGAGGAAGAATTCTCACCCATTTTTTGTTTAACGCAGTAGCGTCAAATTGGCTCCAAATAAACCGAAAGACAAAGAATAAAATGCTTAAGCCAACGGCGGTTAGATGAAGGTGTTTTGCCATCATGTACATAGTGTGTTCCTGTTTTTATTAGATGATGAGCCTGCTGCTCGTTACTCTAACACATGTGCTAAATGGGCATTGCTTAATCTTTAATATGAAAATCACGACGCGTTTTAAAGACGGTTGAATTTTGGACGACATCTTTAAGGTCTTTTTTTATATGAGCTTTAGCAATGCACAATTATCTGAGAATCACGTTTCAAGGTACGAGCCGTAATCTTAAAGGCAGGTGTATTTGGTTACACCTGCCTTATTTTTATAGCGCGTATTTAAACGCTGTTATTGTAACGTATTACAGTACGTAAATAACGGGGAAATGCATCATTGCGCATCATGATATTGAGCTTGTATTGCTATAAAAGCGGAAAGGTCATTTAGCATACATTCAACCAAATGAGGGTCAAAGTGTTTACCACTTTCCTCTTTTAATACTGCTTCCACCTTGTCAATTGTCCACGCAGGCTTATAGGGTCGCGAATTTATCAGGGCATCAAACACATCTACTAAGGTGGCGATACGGCTTTTAATATCTATTTCTTCGCCTTTTAGCCCTTCAGGATACCCTGTTCCATCCCAGCGCTCATGGTGTTGCTTCGCTAACATAGCGGCAAGCTGAACTGTTGGGCGGCTTGAGTCTTGCAAAATTTGATATCCAAACTCTGCATGCTGACGTATGTTAAAAATTTCTTCTTCGGATAAAGGCGTTGTTTTTTGTAAAATAGCTTTTGGCACAATAGAGGTACCAATATCATGCAGTGGTATAGCAAGGCGCAGAGCATCAACTTCCTGTTCACTAAGCCCTGCTTTTTCTGCCAATAGTTGCGCCATCTCAACCATTCTCGTTAGGTGGTTTGACGCATTTGATTCATGCTCTAAAGCGCGACCTAAGCGTTCAATAATTTCTTTCTGCGTTGCTTCAACATCAACGGTTTTTAGTACGTTGTCAAACGCCAGCTGCACACTATCTGAAAAGCGTTTCACCAAATGTCGATCATTATCACCAATTCTTCTGGGCAAGCCAGACAAATACAAAAGTGCACCGTCGTGAGTTTTGCTGTTGCAGTAAGCCACCACATGATCTTCTGCATATACAATCTGCTTATCGCGCATTGCTTGTGTACACAAGGCATATTCTTCTGCACTAATCGCCTCTTTTAGCGGTACGCCTTCTTTGCTGGCATATTCGCCATTTCCTGCAAACACATACAGTTCGTCTTCGCCCAATTGACTATTAGTTGTATTGATTGTTCGCGATGTCGTGGCAACCGCAGTAGTGATATAGGCGGCATCTTTCGAACAGCCTAAAATCGAAGCCAGCTGTTGGATAATACCCTGCATGAATTTTTCGAGAGAACGTGAAGAAAATAAATCCACAGATGCATCAATGATTTTTTCAAGACCACGCCTATTTTCTTCAATAACAATAATATCGCGATAAGAGCGAAGCGCTGCGATAATAACAGTAAATAGCTTTTGCGCCGTTAGCTCGGTTTTTGATTTGTAGTCATTGATGTCGTAATTGATGATGACATCTTTTTCTGGTGCTTGGCCTGGCTGGCCAGTACGTAAAATAATGCGAGTGAAGTGATTGTCGAGCTCGTTGCGGATGTAGTCAGCCACTTGAAGGCCGGCATCATCGGCTTCCATCACTACGTCGAGTAACACAACGGCTATATCGTCATGGGTTTTAAATATAGATTTGGCTTCTTCGCCACTGTATGCGCTAACAAACTCTAGGGATTTACCATTTAAGCTAAAATCATTCAGCGCCAGCTTAGTAACGGCGTGCACTTCAGGTTCATCATCAACGATAAGTACTTTCCAGCTACCCAGATCATCCACTTCATTTTCATCGTCGTCTTCTGCGAAAAGAAAGTCATCATTCATCTGGTACGTCCTGTCCTGTAAGAGATTGTTTAACTTGGCGCTTTTTAGTTTTCTTTGATGCTACACAAATACTAATGCAAAACCAGATATAAGCAAGTTTGCAATTAAATAGCGATGGTTACTGCCAATTTAATGCGTGATGAAGGTAATTAGAGAGCTAACGCCACTGGCCTAGCGTCACGCGGTCGTTGTTACCGAAATCTTTGACAGTCTTAACCTTAACAAAGCCTGCATCAGTGAGCAGTGTATTAACCGCACTTCCTTGGCTGAAGCCGTGCTCGAAGGCTAACAAAGCCCCTTTCTTGAGGTATTCAGGTGCATTCTTGATGATGTGTTTTATATCGTCTAAACCATCATAACCCGAGGTCAAGGCTGTTTTCGGTTCAAAACGCACGTCGCCCTCATCAAGATACGGGCTGGTTTCTTCAATATAAGGCGGGTTTGAAACAATGATGTCGAAGGTCTGGCCGTCAAGTGCACTAAACCAGTCACTTTGCACGAAGCGGGCATTAATTAAGTTGTTAGCTTGTGCATTACGAGTAGCAAGTTTTACCGCTCCCTGCTGGAAGTCCACACCAGTAACTGATGCTTCAGGTAATTCGCTTGCTAACGCCAGAGCAATAGCGCCCGTCCCTGTTCCTAAGTCACAGATTGATAGAGGCTGAGATGGGTGTTCGCTGGCCCAGTTAAGCACCTGCTCAACCAATACTTCAGTGTCAGGGCGCGGAATCAAAGTATCCGGCGAGGTAAATAGTGACAGGGTCCAGAAATCGCGCTTGCCGATAATATAAGCAACAGGTTCACCGCGTTTTCTTTTAGTCACGGCTGCTTCAAGTTGCGCGAGCTCTGCAGCGGTTAAGGTCTTATCTGGCCATGTAAACAGATAAGTTTGTGACTTACCGAGAATATTGGCCAACATAATTTTGGCATCAACAGAGGGTGATTCTCCACCCTCCAATTGCTCAACAGCCCATGCCAGGGCGCTATCTATGCGCATTATTTTTTAAACTACTTTGGCCGTAAGACGAAATTATTCGTCAGAGAGCGAGGCTAATAAATCAGCCTGATGTTCTTGCAAAATCGGATCAACGAGCTGTTTTAGATCACCTTCTATTACTTCATCTAAACGATAGATAGTCAGGTTAATACGGTGATCGGTAACACGACCTTGCGGGAAGTTGTAAGTACGAATTCGCTCTGAACGATCACCACTACCGACTAAGCTCTTACGGGTAGAAGCCTCTTCTGCCGCGCGCTTTTCTTCTTCAATTTGGTTTAAACGCGCTTGAAGCACTGACATAGCTTTAGCGCGGTTTTTATGCTGAGAGCGCTCGTCCTGACACTCCACAACCAAACCTGTTGGCAAGTGAGTAATACGAATAGCAGAGTCAGTTTTGTTAACGTGCTGACCACCTGCACCCGATGCGCGGAAGGTATCGATACGAAGCTCAGCCGGGTTAATTTCGATAGCCTCTGACTCAGGGATTTCAGGCAATACTGCAACGGTACACGCAGAGGTGTGAATACGACCTTGTGATTCGGTCTCAGGTACACGCTGTACGCGGTGACCGCCCGACTCAAACTTCAGCACACCGTAAACGCCATCGCCACTAACGTTAGCAACTACCTCTTTGTAGCCACCGTGTTCACTTTCATTGGCATTCACCAACTCAACACGCCATCCGCGGCTTTCTGCGTAACGGCTATACATACGGAACAAGTCGCCAGCAAATATTGCCGCCTCGTCGCCACCCGCACCTGCGCGGATTTCTAAGAAGCAGTTATTGTCATCGTTTGGATCTTTAGGCAGCAGTAAAACCTGAAGCTCAGTTTCTAGACGTTCAATTTCTGCCTTTGCTTCTTTCATCTCTTCTTGTGCCATTTCACGCATTTCAGCATCGTCTTCATTCAGCATTTCTTGCGCTGAACTTAAGTTTTCTTGTGCTTGTTGATATGCATTAAAACCAGCAACAACATCTTCTAGCTGACTGAACTCTTTTGACAAGTTGCGAAACTTATCCTGATCGCCGATAACATCAGGGTCACCGAGTAACGCCTGAACTTCTTCGAAACGCTCGACTAAGTGTTCGAGTTTCCTAACTACCGACTCTTTCATATGCTTCTTATTACCTTATTTATTATTGTCTGACGAAAAGTCAGATAAATCTAATGCCTGTCCCATCCAACGGCTTAACGCCGGGTCATCGTGCATGGCAGCCTCGCGTAACGCTAGGGTCGTTGAATGCAACAGCGTATTGGTTAGTTTATACGCCATTTCTTCTAATACCGTTTCGGCATTCTTACCTTCCGCTAATTGCGCTTTGGCTTTTTCCACAATATCGTCACGCTGCGCCATGCCTTTTTGGCGATACTGTCTTACTAAATCTATAGATTGCTGCGACTGTTTCCATGTCATATAATCGCCAGCTTGCTTGTCGATAAGCTTTTCAGCTTCTTTTGCAGCTTGCTCGCGGTTTTCTAAATTCTTTTGAACAATGTGTTGTAGGTCATCGACAGTATAAAGATAGGCATCACCTAACTCGTTTACTTCTGACTCTATGTCTCGCGGCACTGCCAAATCGACCAAGAACATTGGCATGTTTCTACGCTGTTTAAGCGCTTTTTCCACCATGCCTTTGCCAATTAAAGGCAGTTGGCTCGCGGTAGAGCTTATCACGATATCAAAATCTTTTAAGTGCTCTGGTACTTGAGATAAGGTAAACACGCTCGCATCTAGTGTTTCGGCTAAGGCCTCTGCGCGAGCCACCGTTCTGTTTGCCACGGCCAAGCAGCTTACGCCCTGCTCTTTCAAATGCTGAGCGACAAGTTCGATGGTTTCGCCAGCTCCCACTAATAGTACTGAACGTTTTGGTAGTTCAGCGAATATATGCTTGGCCAACTGTACGGCGGCATAGGCTACGCTAACTGCGTTTGCCCCGATATCAGTTTCACTGCGAACTCGCTTCGCCACTGAAAAAGTATGTTGGAACAACTTATCAAACTCGCTGCTCACCATACCTGAATGCTTAGCATCGCCAAACGCTTGCTTTACCTGCCCTAAAATCTGAGGCTCACCTAAAATCAGTGAATCAAGGCCGCTGGCTACTCGCATTATGTGCTTTACAGCCTCGTCTTGTGCGAGCACGTAGCTATTACTGGCAATCTCTTCAACATCTAAATGATGAAAGTCACTTAACCATTGTAGAAGCTTTTGACCCGTATCGTCTTGGGTATTGACGTAGAGTTCAGTTCGGTTACAGGTGGATACAATGACAGACTCATCTATGCCATCCAGCCTTTTTAAACTCGCAAGCGCTTCCACCAGAGAATCTGGTGTAAAAGCCACTTTTTCGCGAAGTGCTACTGGTGCTGTTTTGTGGTTAATACCGAGGGCGAGTAAAGTCATTAAAATCTGTGCTGGCAACGTCGGAGCGGCATTGTACGAAAAACCCAAAATGATTGAAAGTGTTGGTGAAACTGTGTTCCCATAATGTCATAACTAAATGTGTTTTATTTTTATACGGGTGTGTTGCCTTAATGATTCGCTTATTTTCTTTTTTGTTCGCCATTTGCTTTCTATTAAGTGCATGTACGACCGCTCCGAAAGGCCCAGAAAACGCGGTGAACCTTACCGCGCAACTCGAAAAAGTGGCTGAAGTCCAACAGTGGCAAATGCGCGGAAAAATTGCGTTTCGCCAAGGAAAAGACGCGGCCAGTCTCAATTTAGTCTGGAAAAACGATTTCGGCGATTTTGATTTTCGATTAACTAATTTTTTAGGAGTAAGTTTAGTTAATCTTAGCGTAGATCAGAAACAATCGGTTTTAGAGGCCGATGGAGAAACCTATGTCGATGCGCTGCCAGAACCTCTAATTTATCGAATTACCGGAATGGTAATACCGGTAGAGCCACTGTTGTCTTGGGTAAAAGGCCTGCCCCTTAAAGGCGATAAATACACGTTAACCGAAAAAGGGTTGGTGAATACCCTTGAAAGCTATTGCCAAGGGTGCCGTAACTGGCAGGTGACTTACGGCAACTATGGTAGTATTGAGTTAGAAGGTGATACGTCTGTATGGCTACCGCACAGCATAACGCTTACCCAGAACGAAACACCGAATATGCCGAAAACCCAACTAAAAATAAAAATTTACCAATGGACTCTGTAGTGAATGCATCTGTGATTACGTCAAAAAATTGGTGGCCTTCCCCCGCTAAACTGAATCTTTTCTTACACATTCTTGGCCGATACGACAACGGATACCATCAGCTTCAAAGCCTTTTTCAAATGCTCGATTACGGCGATGCACTTGCCTTTGACATAGGTAATGAGAACAAAAAAGGTTTTGATAATTCAAATATTCGTATGGAAGTACCATTAAAAGGTGTACCCGATGATGAGAATTTGATTATAAAAGCAGCGCGACTGCTGGCGACAAAAACAAAATGTAATAAAGGTGCCGTTATTTCTTTGGACAAGCGCCTTCCTATGGGTGGCGGCATTGGCGGTGGCTCTTCGAATGCAGCAACAACCCTGGTGGCGCTTAATCATTTATGGAACACAGGGCTAAGTGAAGACGAACTTGCCGAGTTAGGATTACGTTTAGGCGCGGATGTACCTATTTTCGTACGGGGTTTGACAGCATTTGCTGGGGGGATCGGAGAAGAGATAACGCCAGCACCTCAAAAAGAAGTGTACTATTTAGTGGCAAACCCTAACGTTCACGTAAGTACGGCTGAGGTATTCACTTCACCCGATTTGCCCAGAAATACGCCAGCGATACGTTGGGAAGACTACAAATTTGAAAAAACTTGGAATGATTGTCAGCAATTAGTCGTGAATCGCTATCCCGAAGTTGCAAAATTATTACAGTGGTTGGTACACTACGCACCGTCGCGAATGACGGGCACAGGTGCTTGCGTATTTGCCACCTTTTCTGACTACGCTTCTGCCGAGCAGGTTAGGGCTAAAATGCCTAAACCTTGGCAGAGTTTTGTCGCAAAAGGTGTGAATCGCTCACCACTATTAGACAAATTAGAACAACAAAAATAGCGTGTACGCCACATCGGACAAGAACTTAAAAATTGGGGTATAGCCAAGTTGGTAAGGCAGCGGGTTTTGATCCCGCCATTCGTAGGTTCGAGTCCTGCTACCCCAGCCAAACCTCTTTTATCAACGCACTGAGGAACCACTTGTGCCAGATATGAAGCTCTTTGCAGGTAATGCCGTACCAGAACTTGCCCAGAAAGTTGCCGATCGCCTCTACACCAAACTTGGAAATGCCAAAGTTGGCCGTTTCAGTGACGGTGAAATCAGCGTAGAAATTCATGAAAACGTCCGTGGCTCGGACGTTTTTATTATCCAGTCTACGTGTGCGCCTACTAACGATAACCTTATGGAACTTATTGTGATGATCGACGCGTTACGTCGCGCATCCGCTGGTCGTATTACAGCAGTAATTCCTTACTTTGGTTATGCACGCCAAGACCGTCGTGTTCGTTCAGCTAGGGTGCCAATTACTGCGAAAGTAGTGGCTGACTTCCTGTCAAACGTGGGTGTTGACCGCGTACTTACTATCGACCTACACGCCGAACAAATTCAAGGCTTCTTTGATGTTCCGGTGGATAACGCATTCGGTACTCCTATCCTTCTTGCTGACATGGTAAGACGCGATTTTGCCGACCCTGTTGTTGTTTCTCCTGACATTGGCGGTGTTGTTCGTGCACGTGCTACTGCGAAACTACTTAACGACACCGATCTTGCTATTATCGATAAACGTCGCCCTAAAGCGAACGTAGCACAGGTAATGAATATTATTGGTGACGTGAAAGACAGAGACTGCATCATCGTTGATGACATGATTGATACAGGCGGTACGCTTGCAAAAGCAGCGGAAGCACTTAAAGCACATGGTGCTCGCCGTGTTTATGCTTATGCGACTCACGCTATCTTTTCAGGTAACGCTGCAAACAACCTTAAAGAGTCTGTTATCGACGAAATTATCGTTACCGACTCAATCCCATTAAGTGCGGATATGAAGCAAATCGGAAAAGTAAAACAGCTTACTCTTTCTGAAATGCTCGCTGAAACCATTCGACGCATTAGCAACGAAGAATCCATTTCAGCGATGTTTGAATATTAATTCAAACTAAAAAACGAGTGAGACGATGTTATTAAAAGCACCGTTTCACTCGCTTTTTCTAAGGGAAATTTTGTTTAGTTACCCGTTTCGTCTTCTTCGTCGTCTTCAGGCATATCGACGTCAACTACAGGCACTTCAACTTCTTTAGTCTCTGTTTTTACGTCCACGTCCATAGTATCAACGTCATACTCAGGCATTTCACCACCTTCAACGTCAACATCCGGCATTTGTCCCTCATCGGTTTTCTTTACTTCATACTCCGGAAGTTCACCAGATTCAACGTCAACATCCGGCATTTCGCCATCTTCAGTTTTGTTCACGTCACATGCAGTTGCCGCTAGTGCCAAACTCGATACTGCAAAAATTTTAGTTAAGTGCTTCATTTTCTCTCCTTAAAAACGTTGCTTTAGATAACCCCAAACTAAGTCTAAAGGTTATGCCAGCTGAGTAATACATCGATTTTGGGCTAAATAAATAGAGCCATTTCGCTGTTATTACATTAGTCAATGGTAATAAAGCAGGCTCTGTGCCAATCACTTTATAATAGTGGGGCTGCACGGGACGTGAAACTTTACCCCAGCCTTTTTTGCCTGTTCTGGTGAAGAACAGTGCTATGCTTTTGCTACATCGCTCAACATAAAAAAGTTATTGCCCCCACCCCATGAACAAAGGTTTAAGCAGATTTATAAGACCTTTTCACATTCAGTTTCTGTGGAATGAAAATATTGTTCATCGTTTTTAAAAAGAACTTCGCCTTTGTAAAAATCAAAACACTTTTTCTTCAAAAAAATAAGCCTAACTTTTTTTGTAACGTGAAAAATATGTATAGGTTTCTGTGTTTTTTGTAGAAATTACTTAAACGCCATGGAAAACTGTAAAACAAAGAAACGTTTTAATCAGCGGAAGCTAAAAGTTATACACAGCTGCGCACTAGGCACTAACTCGGCGCTAAATACGCACTAACGATAAAACCCTACTCTTATTTAATAGAGGAATATAAGAATGAAAACACATCACCTTAAACTCGCACTTATGCTTACTTCTGTACTTTCGCTTGTAGCTTGCTCTCAAGAAGAAACGAATAAGGACGTCACCATGGTTGATAAAGAAAAGCAGACGGATACTGGAGCTGAATCTATGCCTAAAGAATTGGTTGCCGAGCCTGTAACACAAGCTGAAGCCGTTGAGAAGAACGTAAAAGGTGAAGTTTCTATGAAAGGCAGCATCATATATAAAGACTTAGAAGGTGGTTTTTTTGCTTTTATTGCTGAGAATGGCGACCGCTATACACTTCATGGCCTAGATAAAACCTATCAAAAGAATGGCCTTGTTGTTGAAGTTAAAGGTACACCTAAGCCTGATATGATGACGTTCACTCAATTTGGTACTGTACTTCAAGTATCAAGCGTTAAAGTGCTTGATACCAGCAAAGTCATTGATAACCTACAAACAAAATGATCGCGCTCTATGCGAAACAAGTAGCAAATAACTTGTTCTTGTAATAAGGCAGAGAGCTAAGCTGCACATCCCTTTGCTCTTGCACTAAAAATACTCTGCTATGAATAAAAGGATGGTTGTTAATGATTAATGCATATGCCGCTAAAGAAGCAGGCGGAAAATTGGAAAAGTTTCAATACGAACCCGGTGAACTTGCTTCGCATGATGTTGAAATAGACGTTGAAAGCTGTGGCATCTGCCACAGTGATTTAAGCATGCTTGATAATGAATGGGGTATGACGGAGTACCCTTTTGTACCGGGACACGAGGTGGTAGGTACTATTAGTCAAGTAGGCGAACATGTCACTTCTCTTAAGGTAGGCCAGCGCGTAGGCTTAGGTTGGCATTCAGCCTATTGTAATAGCTGTAGAACTTGCGAAGCGGGCGATCACAACCTGTGTGCCGACGCTACTATGACTATAGGTGGTCGACACGGCGGATTTGCAGATAAAATACGCGCTCAGGCGCGGGCGGTTATTGCTCTTCCCGATTCTATCGATAGCACGAAGGCTGGGCCTTTGTTTTGCGGCGGCATTACTGTATTCAACCCCCTTGTCCAGTTTGGCATTAGCCCAGCAAGTGAAGTTGGAGTTATCGGCATTGGTGGTCTAGGACATCTTGCTCTACAGTTTTTAAACGCCTGGGGATGCAAAGTAGTCGCGTTCACTTCAAGCGAATCAAAAAAGAAAGAAGCGTTAGAGTTAGGTGCATCAGATACAATCAATAGCCGTGATGAAAACGAGATAAAGAAAGCGCGCGGTAGGTTCGACCTCATTATTTCAACCGTCAATGTAAAGCTAGACTGGAATCTGTATTTATCTACATTGGCACCGAAAGGTCGGCTTCACTTTGTAGGGGCTACCCTTGAACCTCTTGATATAGGTGCATTTAATTTAATTGGTGGGCAAAAAAGCGTGTCAGGTTCACCGGTAGGTAGCCCAGCAACCATCAAAACTATGCTTGATTTCGCGGCCCAGCATAATATTGAACCTGTTATCGAGACCTTTAAGTTTGATGATGTAAATGATGCCATTGAACGGCTTCGAGAAGGTAAAGCCCATTATAGGGTTGTGCTGACGAAATAAGCGAAAACATTGAAGGTCTCAATATAAAGCTGATTGACCACAATAAATAGCTCGGATAAAAGGCAGTCTATTATATTGACCCTGGTAGAATGTAAGCGCGCTTCGGCGCGCTTTTAATACTTACTCACTTCTGTTTTTATCTGCGTTGGTAATTGTATGTTGTGGTAGGTGGTGTTAGAATTCGCCGCCCTTGAATTTTGGGCAGATGGTTTATTGTGCGTAAAAATATATTTTCACGCATATTAAACATCAAATTACAGTGGGTTTTGGTCGCAAAAATCCACATCATTACATTTACATTTTTGGAGACAGACAATGTCTGAAGCAAATTTCAAACTAGATGCTTCTGTTCGTACAGACCTAGGGAAAGGTGCGAGCCGCCGCCTACGTCGCGAAGAAAAGCTTCCTGGTATCATCTACGGTGGTGAAGAAGCACCAGTTTCTATCACACTAGATCACAACAAAGTAAACAACTCTGCTGACTTTGAAGCGTTTTACTCACACGTTCTTGAGCTAAACCTAGACGGTAAAGTTGTTGAAGTTCTAGTTAAAGATATGCAACGTCACCCGTACAAGCCAAAGATCATGCACATTGACTTCCAACGTGTTATCGCTGGTCAAGACGTTCACACTAACGTTCCAATTCACTTCGTAAACGAAGAAGCTTCTGCTGCTGTTAAAGCTGGCGGTATTGCTGAGCACCACGTAACTGAAATCGAAGTTACTTGTCAGCCTAAAGATCTTCCTGAGTTCATCGAAGTAGACATGGCTGCTGTTGAAATGGGTCAAACGCTACACCTTTCTGACCTAACACTTCCAGCTGGCGTTGCTTCTGTAGAACTTGCTAAGAACGACGAAGCTCACGACCTAGCAGTTGTGACTGTTAAGCCTGCTCCTAAAGCGGCTGACGCAGAAGAAGACGGCGAAGAAGAAGCTTCAGAGGAATAATCCTCTTGGCTGATATCCGCCTAATCGTGGGCCTGGGTAATCCGGGCCCCGAATATGAAAATACCCGACACAATGCCGGTGAATGGTTTCTCAACCAACTTGCCGACACCTACAACGCCCCGCTAAAACCAGAAACCAAATTCTTCGGTAAAACTGCTCGCATTACCATTGCAGGCAAAGATGTCCGTTTGCTCTACCCCACTACATTTATGAATAAAAGTGGACAAGCAGTAGCAGCACTGGCTAATTTTTACCGCATAGAACCAGAACAAATATTAGTAGCGTTTGACGAATTAGATTTGCCCCCCGGCGTAGCAAAATACAAAGTGGGTGGAAGTTCTAGTCAAAACGGCGTACGTGACATTGTGGCTAAAATGGGTAACAACAAGAATTTTTTGCGTTTGCGCATAGGTATAGGGCATCCAGGTCATAAAAGCCGAGTAACCGGCCATGTTCTTGGTAAACCACCAGCAGATGAAAAGGCAGCTATTGAAAGCGCCGTTGATGAAGCGGTACGCTGTACAGAAATATTGCTGAAAGAAGACCTTAAGCAAGCACAAAACAGGTTGCACTCTCACAAAGGGTAAACCTAGCCAGTTATCACTTTTCCAAACTAAGGATCCATACCATGGGTTTTAAATGCGGTATTGTTGGCCTACCAAACGTAGGTAAATCAACACTTTTCAATGCATTAACAAAAGCAGGTATCGAAGCGGCCAACTTCCCTTTCTGTACCATCGAGCCAAACACAGGTGTAGTACCTGTGCCAGATCTTCGTTTGGACAAGTTGGCTGAAATCGTAAACCCACAGCGCGTTATTCCCACTACCATGGAATTCGTTGATATTGCGGGCTTGGTAGAAGGCGCATCTAAGGGTGAAGGTTTAGGTAATAAATTCCTAGCTAACATCCGTGAAACCGACGCTATCGGTCACGTAGTACGCTGCTTCGACGATGAAAATATTGTTCATGTTGCCGGTCGCGTAAGCCCGAAAGATGATATCGACGTTATTAATACCGAGCTTGCGCTATCTGATTTAGAAACAACGGAAAAAGCGCTGCACCGCGTAGCGAAGCGCGCTAAAGGTGGCGACGCTGATGCCAAGTACGAAATGAAAGTACTTGAAAAGATTAAGCCCCACCTAGATGAAGGCTTGTTGCTTCGCTCACTAGAGCTTAGTAAAGAAGAACTGGCGGCAATTAGCTACATGAACATGCTTACGCTTAAGCCAACCATGTACATTGCAAACGTGAATGAAGACGGCTTTGAAAATAACCCGTATCTTGACCAAGTGAAAGAAATTGCTGCAGGCGAGAATGCTACAGTCGTAGCTGTTTGTGCGTCTATTGAGTCTGATATCGCGGAGCTTGAAGATGACGAGCGCGAAGAATTTATGCAGGACATGGGCTTAGAAGAGCCTGGCCTTAACCGCGTAATTCGTGCCGGCTATAACTTGCTTACACTTCAAACTTATTTTACTGCAGGTGTAAAAGAAGTACGCGCTTGGACCTTCCCTGAAGGTTCAACTGCACCACAAGCAGCGGGTAAAATTCACACCGACTTCGAGAAAGGTTTTATTCGCGCTGAAATAGTGAGCTACGACCACTTTGTCGAGTTTAACGGCGAACAAGGTGCTAAAGATGCAGGTAAATGGCGTCTTGAAGGTAAAGACTACATTGTTAAAGATGGTGACGTTATTCACTTCCGCTTTAACGTGTAATTTCTAATGTAGAAATAAGCACTGTTTACTAAAGCCACCGCAAGGTGGCTTTTTTGTTTGCCGCAAACAATTGTGAAGCATACATAGGGCTGATATAACTAATAAAAAAACTAACGAATTTTACAATGATTTGTAAACAGCTCTGTAATTTACACCCGTTTGCAGTATCGAAAGTCACGTCACTACGATACACACAACTTAAAAAACGACAATTTTTATTTAAAGCCTCGGTTAGAGCATTATGTTTACTGGGTTTTGCTAGTTTTTCTCTTGCCGGTGAAACTCAGATTAAAGCGGGAACCACACAAGCTAACATTAGCGATAGTGAAATAGCGCCAACATTGGTGAGTAATACCGATAGTTGGTATCAAGTCCCCAAAGCTAATACGGTAACTTTCAAAACCGCACATGGCGACGTGGTTATTGCACTTCATCCTACCCTTGCGCCAAAACACGTGGCTAGGTTCAAAGCCCTTATAGAGGCGGGATTTTACAACGAGCAAGCGTTTTATCGTGTAGTAGACGGCTTTGTTGCACAAGCAGGTAGCAATGATACTCACGACGCAACTGAGTTTGCTGAAAGTCTACTTAAGCCAATCAGGGCCGAATTTACCCAGCCACTTAATAGCAATGTAAACATAGTGGAATCTAAGGATATGTTTGCACCTCACACTGGCTTTTTAGACGGATTCCCTGTAGGCGTTGATAAAAACCGAAAGGAAATGTGGGGGCTTCACTGCCCTGGCGTTGTGGCATTTGCTCGCAATAGCGAAATAGATACCGCCAGTACCGAGTTTTATATTGTAATTGGTCAAGCGCCACGACATTTAGATAGAAACATGTCGGTAGTCGGTCGCGTAGTGAAAGGTATGGAGCTACTTCAAAAATTACCGAGAGGCAATATGGCCACAGGTGGTGTGTTAGATGACATAACTCAAAAGAGTAAAATTAAGCAGGCTTTTATACATAATAACAACGCCACGCCTTACTTTTTACAAACGCCAGACCACGAAGAATACAAAAAGCGGGCTAATACGGGAAGAAACTTAGATAACCCGTTTTTTCACGACAATACCTATGGTCCGCGCCCTATTGACGTGTGTTATTACCAGACAAAACCCAGTATTAAAGCCTGGTAAAAGAGGGCATTACCCCTTGCAAGTTGTTCAAAATCACGGCTTTTTGTGCGTATTTCGCCCTAATACGCACACTTAATGAGCATTTAAAAAAAGTTAGTAAAAAAGGGGTTGACGGTTGCCAGTCATATACGCATAATACGCGCCACTTCCTGAGAGGGAAGAGAATAGCAAGGCTACGTAGCTCAGTTGGTTAGAGCACATCACTCATAATGATGGGGTCGCAAGTTCGAATCTCGCCGTAGCCACCAATTCTCGTTTATCTCTTTTAGGAAAGTCTAGCTGCGCGGAAGTGGTGGAATTGGTAGACACGCTGGATTTAGGTTCCAGTGCTTCACGGCGTGAGAGTTCAAGTCTCTCCTTCCGCACCACGACTGGGGTATAGCCAAGTTGGTAAGGCAGCGGGTTTTGATCCCGCCATTCATAGGTTCGAGTCCTGTTACCCCAGCCATTCTTTTTTGAATGACTATTATAGCTAGCGTCTACGCGGAAGTGGTGGAATTGGTAGACACGCTGGATTTAGGTTCCAGTGCTTCACGGCGTGAGAGTTCAAGTCTCTCCTTCCGCACCATTTGGGGTATAGCCAAGTTGGTAAGGCAGCGGGTTTTGATCCCGCCATTCATAGGTTCGAGTCCTGTTACCCCAGCCAAATTCTTGAGAAGCCGCTCATCGAGCGGCTTTTTATTGAAGATAAAAGTTTAGGCTACGTAGCTCAGTTGGTTAGAGCACATCACTCATAATGATGGGGTCGCAAGTTCGAATCTCGCCGTAGCCACCAACTTTTACATTCCTTAATTGGAAGTCTACATTGCGGAAGTGGTGGAATTGGTAGACACGCTGGATTTAGGTTCCAGTGCTTCACGGCGTGAGAGTTCAAGTCTCTCCTTCCGCACCAAAATTGGGGTATAGCCAAGTTGGTAAGGCAGCGGGTTTTGATCCCGCCATTCATAGGTTCGAGTCCTGTTACCCCAGCCATATTTTTGAAGAAGCCGCTCTTTCGAGCGGCTTTTTTGTATCTGCTTGCCTACGTATAACAAAACACTGGCCTTCTTCCCTTTAAATGAATAAATTTGCTATATGAGAGCATAAAACGTCATAGTTTCAGTACGTTTTCATTGTCCAATCATTTAGCTGTCGTGCTAGTATTGGTTCTTTATCGATATAGATCGGCTTATTCTAAGGTTTAGGAAATATTTTTTTGCTAAAGCCTAAACGTTTGTTCTGACAACGCACCTGTCATGTTCAGTTCATTTTTACACGCCGAGCTACAATTAAAACAATAACGAAGGAAAGTGCGTGATAAACGAATTCGTTTCATTAGTTAATAATATTCTTTGGGGAGACGGCCAGGTACTCATTATCATGCTACTTGCATGTGGTATTTGGTTTACCGTAAAGCTAGGCGGTGTGCAGCTTAGACATTTCGGTCATATGTTCAGCCTGCTTAAAGGCAGTAACACCTCTACTAAAGACGGGATCAGTTCATTCCAAGCTTTATGTACTAGTTTATCTGCCCGTGTGGGTACGGGTAACTTAGCAGGTGTTGCCGTTGCTATATCACTTGGTGGCTCTGGTGCTATCTTTTGGATGTGGATGATTGCCCTATTAGGTATGGCTACAGGCTTTGCAGAAAGCGTATTAGGTCAGCTTTATAAAGTGCGCGACGAAAATGGCGAGTTCCGTGGCGGCCCTGCTTACTACATAAAGCAAGGCCTAAACAAAACTTGGCTAGCCGTCGCATTCTCTCTGTGTTTGTTCTTTGGCTACGGCTTTGTATTTAGTGCCGTTCAAGCCAACACGATTACCGATGCATTAAACAATGCTTACTCCTTCCCCACCGAATATGTAGGACTGGCCATTATTGCTCTGGCAGCCTTAATTGTAGTGGGTGGCCTTAAAAGCATAGCCCGCTTTGCCGAATTCGTAGTGCCCTTCATGGGGATAGGCTACGTGCTAGTGGCCCTTGCCATTACCTTCATTAATATTTCCGAACTGCCCGCTATGTTGCTTGATATTATAAAATCAGCATTTGGCTTGCAGGAAGCTGGCGCTGGCGCACTAGGTGCTGCCATTAAAAATGGTATTCAGCGTGGCCTTTATTCAAATGAAGCGGGTAGCGGCTCTGTACCACACGCAGCGGCAAGTGCAGTTCCAAACCCTAATCACCCGGTTTCTCAAGGTTACATCCAGATGCTTGGCGTTTTCCTAGATACACTTATACTGTGTACGTCGACTGCGTTTATCATTCTACTTGCTGGCGGTTCAAGTTCTGATCAGATGGAAGGCATACGCTTAACGCAAGACGCTATGAGCAGTCACTTAGGTGAAGGCGGTACAGACTTTGTAGCAGCCGCTATCAGTTTGTTTGCGTTTACTTCTGTGGTAGCAAATTACGCCTATGGCGAAAGTAACCTACACATGTTCAAGCTAGATAACAAAATAGGGCGTCTAGTCTACACCATTGGCTATTTAGGCATGATTTACTGGGGTGCACAAGCAGCGCTACCTCAGGTATGGGCCATGGCCGACATGGCGTTAGGTTTAATGACGGTTATAAATATCATCGCTATTGTATGGATGACCCCAACCATTGTTTCTATCAGCAAAGACTATTTTAAGAAAAAAGACACTGGCGCTAATATGGAATACAAAGTGGGGGATTGTGAGATTCAGGGTAAGTCTGAAGATGGCGTGTGGGATTAAGCTCAAGGCTTAACTTTAAGTAAGAAGGGGCGTCAGTGATGCCCCTTCTTATTTCTATAAACTAATTTTAATGGGTTTGATAAAGTACCTTGCCGGTAGCAAAAGTTAACCTAACATTACCGTCACTATCATCATCACAGTAAATATTATTGTTCAAACTGCCGTCTCTTTCTGAGTCTGCTAATAAGAAGTCAGACTCCCAAACAAGCTCCCCCGAATGTATATCTAACGCATACACTTTTGATTTAGCTTGGCGAGAATCATATTGCAAGTCATCGGCTAAATTAAACTCTGGGGTAATGACATATGTTATGCCGTGAGTTTTTGTATCAGTAAACTCGCTACAATAGTCGAAGCGATTTGCTGATGTAATTCTTGGTAACGCGACGCTTGAATCAGAGTAAACAGAAACGAAGCTATCATCGATAACATTATAAATGTGATTGAAAAGAAGCTCTTGTGGATTGGTGCTGTTAACGTTTATTACTTCTCTTACCATGATAGATACAAAGGGGTATTCATCAAAGTATGTATTCACAATAGCTGGTTCATCGGACACAAGATACACCTCTCGATCCGTTGGATATTTCACTTTCCTAACGACTTCAAAGCTTTCAGGTGTCTTTTGTAAAATAACGAGATGGTCGTCGACTACCATTGCAATATAGTCGTCTTCCTGCCAAGTATAGCTACTAAGCCCTCTTATTCGTCCGCTTCCTTCAAGGCCCCATAGGGTTAATTGAGCCACTTCCTGCATGCTGTCTTGCTCAACAATGAAGATGTACTGGTTTACCCTTACGAGAATATAACTAACGCCGTTCGCTTCAAAAAATTTAAATTCTGGAGGACTGCCATTTACGTCTATCGCGTATTCAGCAACTACATTGCTGTTAAAGCTCTTTCTCACTAATGTTGAAGCAAACACTTCCCAACCGTAGATATCAAGAGATGTAGTCGATAAAGAAATGAATGTAGGCTCTAACTCTGCAGTCGTTACTTTAGTGAATGAAGTACTTCTGTTTTCGTTTAAACTAAATAAACCCTTTAAGCTCCCCACTGCATAGCCATCACTTTTAGCGTCAATGTTCCCCAAAACCTCATAATCATCGGCGTCTGAAGTTAAATTCTCTACAACAGGGGCCGCTGTGCTGTTGGTAGCTACTGTAAGTGTGTGCTTGAGCCTTGTTGCATAATCGCGATTTCTCACTTCTATTTCAAAGTTAACATTTAGCGGGTAGCCAAAATTAGGAACAAACGCTTCCCATTCAATGGTTCCGTCATCGGTTATTTGCATATCTAGCGGCGACGTAACTAACCTGAATTCGTATGGCCCGTTACCTTCTGCATTTATTATCTCTATATTGTTTGAATATACTTCACCCACCTGCAGGTTAGACGCTAAGCTCGCAAGCTCTATTTGTGGCTGGCTTTGTCTGACATAAACTGAAACCGTCTCAGGAGCTGATTCAACCTTGCCATCAAAAGCGATAACCTGAAGTTGATACTGACCTGACTGCGACATGCTTACACTAGTGTTACTAAAACCGTTATTTTGAAATGTAACGTCTGCACCGTCAGGGGCCGATAGAACACTCCATTGAAAAGTAAGAAGGTCGTTATCAGTATCGCTGCTTTCGCTTGTATCTAATAACGTAAAGACGTTGCGGTCAGCTTCAATTGATGCTGATTCTACGCTAACAACTGGCGCCCTATTGTCATCACGCAGGTAGTCTTGTTCGCCAATAAATGAAAAAGGGATAACTAGCGTAGGCTCTTCAGCGGAGTTTATGTCACTAAACAGGCCAATGGAAACGGCCCCACCCTCCTTTTCTTTGATTACGAGTGAATTTGACCCCGTAATAGCAATAGCAATAGACGGGGAGGTAAACGAACCTGGACTCATAGTGGTAATATCAATATAGCCATAAGGAGAGATATACATCCTCCCTTCAGGAACTAGCACTGGATTGTCCTCGGATATAGTGGTGTCGATGTCTAAATCATCAATAAACACTACAACACCTGAAGACGCATAGGTGAGCAGTCCGTTTAAGGTGGCAGCTTCGGTGTATTGTTCACCTACAGATGCTTCAATCGTCCCCTCAAAATTTGCAACCATTCGTGAGTTGTCGATGGTTAAGCTATCGAATGACAAGGTTCCCTCAAACGACTCACCGTTAGATGACACAGACGACACAAACAGTTTTCCCTTGCCATTAAAAGTATAAGGCCCCAAAGCACAATTAATGTATTCAACTTCAGACGTATCGTTATTTAATTCACCAACAATTAACTGTCCAGACTCACAATCCTCTCCTGTAGGTTGTTCGTGGTCGGTTAATACGCGATCGAAGCGGGCATAAGGGAATTCGTCTGAATGCACTAACATGACGGATGTATCCAGAGCCGATGTTACATAATAAGCAATATCATAGGCCGACGTGCTGTCTACTACCGCTTCATTCTTAAGCCCCTCATACTTGCTAAAAAGTCCGCTTGGAGGGGTTGTGGGTGTTGTTGGGTTAGTAGGTGTTACAGGGGTAGGTGAAGAGGATGAGGAACCACCTCCTCCACCGCACGCTGTTAATGCCGACAACGTAATTATTGCAACCGTACTATATTTAAGTAGTTTAGCTGATTTGTTCATATTACACTCATAGCTTAGAGCATACTTTGTAAGAACAACGTAGAACAAAAATAGAAGAGGTAATGGTTCAGAGAAGTAAACTTATTCTAAAACGCGACTGCTAAAACTATCCGTGTCTTTACACTGTTAAGATGCTCAGTTCTTCTCTGTTGAAAATAGAGCCGAAAAGTTAACCAGTTATCCCCCTCTTTTCAAGATCTATTTAATTATTGTATTTACAATGCTACAGGCAAATGCCCGGTTTTAACCCAAATCACTGTTTCTTCATCAACGTAGGGATGATGCTGACTCATATGTGGGCTTCTTATCCACGTACCTTTGGGATATTTACCGTGCTCATCTTTGAACGCCCCTGACAGTACAAAAATCTCTTCACCACCAAAGTGTCTGTGAGGCTTAAACACTTCGCCAACGGGCCACTTGACTAAAGCTACATGCTCGTGTTCAAAGTTGTGTAGCGGCATCACTTGTAAACCGCCCTGCCCTTGAAGCCATTCTGCCGTATTAGTGTTCACCCTAACCTCAGCCAAATCGCGCTTATCGAATTGATTCAGTTTAACCAAAATCACGCAGCCTTCTTTACTAAACGGGCTGTGTTTACTGCCAGGAGGGTTACGCAGATAGGTGCCGGCAGGGTAGTCTCCATGCTCGTCGGAGAAAACGCCCTCTAGTACAAGGATTTCTTCTCCGTACGGATGGCTATGCTGCTTGAAGTTAGCACCCGCCTCGTATTTGACGATACTAGTGGTATGCCCTGATTCCTTTGCCTCACGCTCTAAAGGCTTGCGCCATACCGTTGGCGAAGGTGACGCCTGCCACTCTTGCAGGTCAGAGTTGATTACTAAGCGTTCATCAAAATTCATATTTAGCATCGTTGTTCATCTCATTTTGTTTCGTGCAAGCCGGTATCACTAACTAGGCGCAAACATTATCGCGCGTTATATTACCAAGGTGAAGACAACGCAAGATAATGAAAACGTACTATTTATTAGTTTCTACCTGCCATAACACCGCCATCAATATCTAATACGGTTCCGGTAGTCCAATTAGCTCTTTCTGATAACAGATAAAGGATGCCATGGGCTACGTCTTCTGGAGTTCCTATACGTCCTATCGGATGAAACGCATTGAAACCTTCTAATACTTCATCGGTTTGCTCTTCTGGTACGAATGCATTGTAAATAGGTGTTTTAACTACCGCTGGCGATACTGCATTTACACGTATACCATCGTCGGCAAGCTCCATGGCCAGATGCTGAGTAAGTGAATGCAACGCTGCTTTTGCCATGGAGTAAGCAGACGACGGCGTTGCCTTAACAGCCTGCTTAGCCCACATAGAACCAACATTAACAATACTACCAGCGCGGTGTTGTGACATCTTTTTTGCTACCGCTTGGGTAATGAAAAATAGGCTTTTATTCAACTCATGATAAATATCATAATCTTCACGTGTATGAGCTAAAAACGGTTTAGGGTTAAAATAACCCGCGGCATTAATTAAATAATGGATAGGCATAGCGGCCTCTTCAACATACTTGATCAATTTTTCTACGTCTTCCGTGATATACAAGTCAGCTTGAATGGCGTTTAAATTAACTGTTGAAGTATTTGCGAATGTACTTAGCGCTTCTACCGCTTCTTTCAGTTTGTGCTTATTTCTACCCACAAGCGTAACGTTAACGCCTTCGCTCACCAATAGCTTAGCGGTGGCAAGACCAATGCCACTAGAGCCGCCGACAATCAACGCACTACCGTTTTCACAAAAAGTGTTCGAATGTGACATTTTAATTCCTCTCACTGTTTTCAATTCGTGATAACCTTACGCCTTAGATAACTCGATGAATAGTAAGTATAATTTGGTACAGTAAGTACTTTTAGGTACATCTTTATGAATTCTAAAGAAAAACAAATCGAGCGAAAGATCCCGTCTCAACAAAGTGCGCGCATGGTAGAAACGATTTACGGCTGTAAATGGTCGCTCACCGTTTACCAACTCTTAGCTAATGGTATTAACCGACCCGGTGAAATGGTGCGCATTGTAGACGGACTAAGCACTAAGGTATTAAATCAGTGCCTGAAGAAAAATACTGAATTTGGTATTTTGAAAAAAACGGTTTATCACGAACTTCCGCCTCGGGTCGAATACCAGGTTACAGAGTTTGGAAAAAAGTTTTTAGCAGTGCTAGAACAAATAGAGGCCTTACAAGAAGACCTCAACCAACTATCTAGATAGTATCGCCACCTCAATCACTCAGGCCTTAGCAGCTCAAAAAAGTTGTCTTGGGAGACCTTAAAATAGTCTCCTCGTCCACCGCCACGGCTAATAGGAGCCCCCTTTAGGGTTTTATAAACGCCATCTTCAATGAGTGACTTATCGATATGCACACCTACGACTTCACCCATGACAAACCAGCTTCCAACTGTGTCCCCTGTCGCTGACTTAAGCTGTACCACATCGGTAAGTTTACATTCCATGCTCACTTTGCTCGCCTTTACACGAGGAACCCGCACTATTTCACTGTCTATGGTCTGAAGACCTGCATGGTCGAACTCACTTTCCTCTGGCGCTAGAGGTTTGCTCGTTGTATTCATTGCAGTAACTAAATCTTGCGATACGAGATTCCAGCAAAACTCACCTGTTTCCTGTACGTTTACCAATGAGTCTTTCTTACTACCTACTACAGAAAAGCCGATAATTGGCGGCGTATAATTCAAAGCATTGAAAAAACTGTAAGGGGCAAGGTTTAACACACCCGCTTTTGATTTTGTAGAAATCCACCCTATAGGACGAGGAGCAATAATCGCGTTAAACGGATCGTGAGCTAAGCCATGACCTTCTTTTGGTTGATAAAAATGCGTTTGTGACAAAACCATTCCTTATTATTTGTGGTAGGGTAAAACTATTACTGATATGAACGCTTACCCAGTGTTTTTCAAGGGTTTTAGATTAAAGGTTGTTTATGACTGCACGTAGTGTCGCTTTTTCGAGAACAAGACTGACTGAATTAATGGTACCGTCATTCGCAAATTTTGGCGGTAAAGTGCATGGAGGCGTTATCTTATCTTTAATGGATAAGGTCGCATACGCGTGTGCAAGTAAGCACGCAGGCGCTTACTGCGTTACGGTAACTGTGGATGGTGTTGAGTTTTTGCAGCCCGTTGAGGTTGGTGATCTTCTTCATCTTGATGCTACTGTGCATTATGTAGGGAACACATCGTTAGTTGTGGGGATAAAGGTAACTACAGAGAACATAAAAACAAACGAGGTTAAGCACACTAACAATAGCTTCTTCACCATGGTAGCTAAAGACGACAACGGTAACCCTGTGGCCGTTCCTGAACTTGAACTCTCTACCCACTATGAAATGCGCAATTATGTAACCGCTATCCGTCGCAGTAAAATCCGTAAAGAAGCACAAGTGAAGCTTCAACGCGATTACGACGCCTTTATTCCCAAAGAAGATTTTGCACTTCTTGATGCGCATAGATGCACCGTTACCTTTGACCGGGATGATGTACCCGCAAAACAAAACGATGAAGATTAAAGGGTAAAATTGAAGGTGAAAGACTTATAGCAGCACTGTAATACACTATTGATTTTAACGGTATTGCGCTGCCCTCACATAGCGTCTTGCCCCGCAAATAAAAAGCCCCTTAAGGTTGTATATCTAACCTTAGGGGGCATTTCAAATTAACTTCTCGAGTATTTTTACGTACATCCTAAGCGCTTAATTAAAAGCACTTAGTTAAAACCGCATAATTAAAAGCACTTAATCAAAAACGATATGCAACTTTTCCGTAAACATAGCGGCCGGTGAAGCCGTAAGGCGAAAAGCTTGAATACGGGAACAAGCGAGAGAAAGTAGTTACATCATCTACCAAGTCACGTGTTGCCTCTGGGTATACATCGAAGACATTGTTAGCACCAACTGAAACGGTTAAACCTTCCGTTAGCGCAATGCGGATGTCTAAATCTGTAATCCATTCTGAAGGAATGATTTCGTTTCTTGCTTCAACTGATGATGGATCTTCTACTTCACCATAACGGGTGGTACGTAACGTTGTAGTGTAACGGTCGTAATTCCACGTAACGCCTAAATTAAGCTTGCTGTCAGGGGAAGCAGTTTCAAAACGGCGAAGCTCCACATCATCAAACAAGTTATCCTGATCAAACCCAGCGTTTTGAAGTACATCAGGCGCGTCGATTACACTGGTTACTTCATTGTCGTTAAAGTTAGCGCCTGCATTAAAGTTAAACGCACCGTAGTCTGACGTATTGAGCGTATAGGTAGAGACAATATCCACACCCTCTGTGCGTGAATCTATCGCATTTAGGAAGAATCGTGCTTGATTGGCGCCCGTTCCCTCTAGTAATGCCTCAATTGCCTCTCCCGAAAGATTGTTCGACAACACAATACGGTCGTCGATATCGATACGGTAGAAGTCTACGGTTAAATTGAAATCAGCTGTAGGCGAGTAGGTAAAACCAGCACTGTAGTTATTCGACTCTTCTGCATCGAGACCTGGGCTACCAAGCGCTTGCGCCACATCACTTGATGGTGCAAATGTGCCCGTTTCGGTTGGCTCACCATCAACAAATACGGTAGCAATAGAGGTAAAGAATTGCTGCTGAAGAGACGGCGCTCTGAAGCCTGTTGATACCGACGCGCGAAGCGCAAAAGCATCGCTAAGCGTCACGCGGTGCGACATCTTCCAGTTAAACGTACTGCCAAAATCAGAATAATCTTCATAGCGCCCTGCCACCGCTACGTTCCAATTTTCTACTACGTCAGCTTCTACATCAACGTAAAAGCTGTAGTTGTGGCGGCTGTTATCGCCCGCTGATTCTGGCGTAAAGCCAGGGAATACTTGCGCGCCAGCCGCGCCAAATGGCCCGTCTACCGGGTCAGTTACCGCCCCACCGGGGCCAAAGGTACCTTGAATGTAAGAGTTTTCTTCACCGGCTGTAATGTCGTAACCTTCATGGCGATACTCTGCACCCATTGCAAAGTTCATCTCGCTATAAAATAAACCTGTATCTACTAGCCGAGAGGCATCTGCATTAATGATAGTGGTATCGTACTCTAGCGTACCGGCATCAAACTCAGTCTGGCTTGTTGGACCAAGTGACGTATTTAATGTATTTACTACGCCGTATTCTAGCTCGTTACCGCCATGGGTCACTGACAAGTCGTAGTTCCAAACGTCGCCATAGCCTTTAATTCCAGCGATAAGCGATATATCGGTAATATCGGTTTGGATAGCGGGTAAGAACCCGTCAGGATAAATCTCAACAATGTTACGCGAATCTTGTGCACGACGATAAAAACCACTGCCAAGAGAGTCACGAGTGCTATAGCCAGCTGTGGTGTAAAACTCAACGCTATCGGTAAGCGCTTTACCCGCATTAACGAACAGCGCGTAGTCCTCTACCTCGCCATTTCCGTAAACGTGATTGTAGCGATTAACCGTAAGTTCACGAGGGTCTAAATTCCCCTCTGCATCGCGCGCATAGTTTTCTCGCTGATCGTAGTCCGCGCGATTTGCTTGACCGCGGTCACGATATTCAGCAGAAACATTTACAAAACCATCATCGCCCCACTCAAAACCGACATTTCCGCGAAGGGTGAAAGTTTGACCGTCGGTTACCTCTCGGTCACTGCCTTCTTCAAATGCTAAATTACCGTCAGCGCCAATACTTACCCCTTCAAGGTTAGGTACACCGTCCATTGTTGTTACGTTAGCGCCATAAGTTGCCGACACTTCGCCGCCTTCGGCCGCGTCTTTCAATACAATATTAATTACACCAGCGATAGCGTCTGAACCGTATTGCGCCGCAGCACCGTCGCGCAATACTTCAATTCGCTTGATAGCGTTAGCAGGAATAGCGTTTAAATCTACTGCTGAAGAGCCACGCCCTACCGAGCCGTTTAAGTTAAGTAGAGCAGAGGTATGACGGCGTTTTCCATTTACTAATACTAGAGTATGGTCAGGTGCTAAGCCCCGCAGTTGGGCTGGTCGTACGTGGTCTGTACCATCGGTAATAGAGGGCTGAGGAAAGTTAAAGCTAGGCAGCAACTGATTTAAAATCATGTTGGTTTCAGTTAGGCCCGTCGCTTCTATCGAAGAAGCGTCGATGATGTCGATAGGAACGGGCGAGTCATTGACGGTGCGGCCAACCCGTCGTGAACCTACAATTTGAATTTGCTCAACATCTTGCTCATCAACAGAAGCTTGGTCTTGTGCAAGAACCGACGTGGAAAAAGGCATTCCAGCTATTGCAGAAGCAATAAGGGAAAGCTTAAAAGCAGAAGCGTTAAATTTTGCCTGTTGCATTGTGTTGTTCCTGAATTCTTTTAAATTTTACTTATTGAAGTGTGCTGTCTTGTACTTAACCGCGTTGATTTGGGTTTAAATACAATAACTTCATTCTGTTGTTGGGGTACTGCTAAACGTCAGATTGTCTGGTTAGACTTATTATTATTAGAGATGAAAAGCACCAGGTGCTTTCGAACTGAGTAAATCACAAATAGATTCGCTCGCACAATACTAAAGTAGTAATAAAAGCGTAATATCGACGACAGGTAGATTTTTAAAGGTGAAGGGACGGAATTATCTTTTTTTAGACTAAAAAAGCCAATAATAAGGGTTTGTAACTCTCGCGGGCCATGGATGGCAGACTGATAGGGATACAAAAAAGCGCTCTGTAGAGAGCGCTTTTTATCATATTTCTGGGGGTGGCAGTTACGCCTTTTTAAGCTTCTTCTTTAACTTTTTTAGCTTCCCTTCTTGCTTAGCAATTTTAGCTTTAGTTACCTTTATTTCTTTTTTAAGTTCTTTTTTCTTAGCCATGATTTAGTTCCTTATCATTATTTGTAGTGTTGGCCTTACGCGCACCATGTTTGGTAACGCCGTTATTTTTCGCCGTGCTTAGCGATAAACTCTCGAATAAAATGCCTAACTTCGCGAGCAGCAGACGTGTCTAATTCTTCGCACAATTCTATAAATTGCGCTCGCTCTTCGTCGTTAATACGAATAATCATCTGACTATTCTTTTTCTTCTTTTTATTGTTTTTCTCAGACATTTACGACCTGCTCTAAAAGTAGACTACATTATTCAACTTGAAAATGTATAGTCTATGTATATACATTTCAAGAGGTTTTGAACTTTTCCGTTAGGTTTTTCATAAAAGCGTCATAACGTTGTCACAATAGTGACTTTAGGCT
The DNA here is from genome assembly GCF_003443615.1 of Alteromonas sp. BL110. NCBI lineage: Bacteria > Pseudomonadati > Pseudomonadota > Gammaproteobacteria > Alteromonadales > Alteromonadaceae > Alteromonas > Alteromonas sp. BL110. The sequence goes on from NZ_CP031967.1 coordinate 190,566, forward strand.
AGGCCATAGTTCTGTTATGAAAGTAACGTCAACTAACGCAAAAAAATCAGAAGTGAAGTAGACATGACACAAACACAATCGATAACTCACCTATCGTGTTTCATTGAAGCGGTTGCTATTGCGAAGCAAAACAAATGTTCAAACAGCAATGACTTGAAAGTGTTGCTGCAGCAAAAAGGTTATGAAGAGTTTGTTGCGAGTGAAACCGTAGAAGAGTTGAGCCCCCAGCTACCTTTGGCATCTTAAATCATTGTTTTTAGATACACATAAAACTTCTATTTGCTGTTTGAGGCTTAACCATCATTAAGTGCGCAGATATCTAAGCGTTTTGGCTAGCGTATTTAGCGATTACAAAAACGAAAAACGGAAGCTAGGCTTCCGTTTTTAATAGTTCGCGTAGTGCGCTTATTTAGGTGACCATTCGAATTGTTTGAACGGTTCATCAACCGCTGTTTCGGCCAAGTGATTCGTATAGTTACTCATCACTTTTTGCGCCAAAATAAGAATAATTTCGAGCAGTTGCTGATGCTTATAACCAGCGCTGTAGAACGCATCTAACTGCGCGCTATCAACATTACCTCGACCGCGAGTTACGGCAAGTACGGTCTCTTTCAGCGTATTTAATTTGCTGTCAGACAATGTTTCGTCGTTACGTAGCTCTTCAATCAAGTCATCGCTTACTTTCATGCTTTTAGCAATGCCTGTATGCGCAGGTACGCAGTAATGACATGCGTGTTCTACGTTTACTGCCTGCCAAACTACTGTTAGTTCTTCTGCATTGAAGGACGTTTCTTGGGCTAGCTTGTGTAGTACTTGATAACCTTCGAGCAACGTTGGCGCTTCTGCCATTACTGCATGTAGGTTAGGAAGCATGCCGAATGCGCTAACCGAATTATCGATTAGTGGCTTTGCCGCTTCTGGCGCTGTGTCTTTTGTATGTAATTTAAAATCGCTCATATCACTCTCCTATTGATGTGACTAGAAATTAAAGTAACCCTTTTGATTACCCTTACCTCTTTAATGTGAGATCAATAATATGTTTACTTGAACGATCGTTCAAGCGATAATTGAACACATGTTCAAAATATTCACGCATAAGGTATGCAGCTATGAAATATGATCACGATGACATTATTGAAAAAGCCACTACGCTTTTTTGGCAACGAGGCTTTCATGCTGCGGGTATGCGCGATATTCAACAAGCGTTAGATATGCGCCCCGGCAGTATCTACGCTCGCTTTCAAAGTAAAGAAGGTTTATTCAAGCTTGTTATTGAACAGTATGCACAGAACAGTGCGAACCGCTTGAGACAAGTAGCAGAAGCAGCATCGCCTTTGCACGCGCTTTACAGCTTTTTTGAAACGGCATTAACCGGCCCAGATGAGCAGCGCTACATGCGCCAGTGCTTGCTGGTTAAGTCTATTGCTGAATTAGATATTATTGGTGATGTTGCTAAAAAAGCAGTACTCGAAAGCATGGAAGCGCTTAAAAATGGTTTTAGAAGTATTATCGAAGTCTGTATCGAAAAAGGTGAATTGCCTAAACATACGCCAACGAAACTGGCCGCAGAGTGGCTTCAAAATCAATTCGTAGGTTTACGTGCGTTCGCTCTTATGCAAGATGAAAACACAGCAACTATTCAGATGATCGACAAAGTAATGATCGATTTAAAAGGGCAATGGCCTCAAAAAACGCATTAATGTGGATTACGGCTGAAAGGGGTTGAAAAAGGCTGAAACAGCGTATTTTCACAATGAGTGCTTTAAAAGCAGTTGCATAGAATATGGCTTAATTAAACAAACGCCTCGGAATAACTCTCTTTATCCAAGCGAAAAAATTATTTTCGCTAGCTTTTGAATCAAATTGGGTCCCCTTTATTTCAACCCACTGTTCTTGGTCATCAATTACTTTACCATCGACAAAGGGGACGTATAACTGGTCACCTTCAAAGTGGGTTCTAAACTCTAAGTAAAAGTCGCCTTGCAGCTCCTCAAGTAAGGCATCAGACTCCCCCAAACCGTCGGGAAGAAAATAATAAAACTGAGTAAGAATAAGTCTTCCTTCAACACTTAGCTGATAACAGCCTGCATAGCCATCCCAACAGGCAGACATCACCTCAACCTTTTCGGGGTCAGGTTTACTTTTTAACTGATAAAAGTGTTGCTCGCCTTCTACTGATGGGTGCCCTTGCCAAATATAGTAAAGGCTATAGCCTTTTAAACTAACTAACGGACATTGATTAGAAAATCCTTGCGAGAACTGTACGGTCATTCCTTTGAACCTTTTTAATTATGAATAGAGTTAGCTTAAACAAATGGCAAGATTTTGCGACTTTTCAAAACCTAAGCAAAAGCTTTTAGGAGAAGAGCAAACGCAGTAATTGCGCAACAAGCAATATTCCCATTAAAGGCCAAATCCACTTCGCCCATTTAGCCGCGTCTTCATTACTAATGCGCATTTTAGAGCGCTCTATTAGCGGTATAATCAATGCCAATGCACCAAACAATACAGCCAGTAAAATTAATACTTCCATTATCGTAACCCTATCGCATATTTAAGCACTTGTTGTTTAGCAGGCTCCATGCGCTGCGCCACAGAAAGCAGCTGGTTTCTTACCCATTTAATGGGGGCAATATCGTTACTAAACAAGGTATAGAAACCATCCATTGCGCTCATCATTACCAAGTTATCTCGCTTTCGTGGCCTTTCATAGTCGTTCGCGAGCATTTGCAAAAATCGTTTATCCGTAAGCGACAGTTCACCAGTACTGTGGCTGAAATTAATCTTAGCGGTAACCGATAAAAACGCCTCTATATCTTTAAAGCCTAAGTTCACACCCTGCCCCGCCAATGGATTAATGGTGTGCGCTGCATCGCCAATTAACACACAGCAGCCTTTAACATAGTGATTCGCATGAGAACGGGTAAGCGGAAAAACCGCTTTATCTACAACAGAAAAGCTGTTGTCATTTTTAGTGAGTTCATCAGGAAACGTTTCAAGGATTTCGCTTTCAAGTTGGCTCGCTTTTAAACTTTTTATACGTTTTAGTTCGTCGGGCGAGTCGTACCACACAAGCGAGGCATAATTGTCGAACATAGGCAAAAACGCTTTTGGGCCGCTTGAAGTAAATTGCTGCCAAGTCACAGGCTCTACAGGCTGTTTCATTTTGATTGTTATACCCATTGCCTGTTGGGCATACTGCCAACCTGTGGTGCCAATACCGGCCGCCTTTCTTACCTGAGAGTTTGCACCATCGGCACCAATAAGCCACTTAGCCTCTATCGTTTTGCCGCTAGATAGTTTAACGGTAGCAGTATTAGCTAACTGAATGTCTTGCACTGTGTGGCCACTAATAAGCTCTACATTGTCATACTGCTTTAGTGCTTCGTGGCAACCTAGTTGCAACAATCGGTTTTCTACAAAGAAACCCAGCTGAGGCATGTCGATACTTTGTGCGGTAAAATCTGTTCGATGAGACGGATGGTCCCATACACTTAAACCTGTGTAGGGTTTCACGCGCATGGCAGCAATATGGTCCCACGCTCCCAATGCTTTTAATAGGGTAACCGACGCCTCGCTTATAGCTGAGACCCGTAAGTCTGGGCCATCTTCAGCTTTATATGTTTCAGGTAAATAAGGCTCGATTACCGCTACTTTAAACTGCTGTTGGGCCAGACCTAGGGCGAGTGCTGCACCTACCATACCACCGCCATTTATACAAAAATCGACCATTTACTCTCCTTAAAACACGCACTTGCATTATGTCTTAAAACACAAAGCGCTGTGAAGTAAAACGTACAACAGGCTTGGCTTAGATCAATTCTTCACGAATCGTCGTAAGACACTGGGAATATGCCTGCATAACAGGTAAAATATGCGGCTATTTTGAACATCTTCCTGTAACTGACATTTCCGATGCATTTTGCATGGGCGCTTTCAACGCCCTATGTAGGATAACATTCTGGCAGACACCTTAACTGAACAAAGGTGATACTGCATTCACTTACAGGAACACTAACAGGTTATCGAATAGTTGTTATGACTAAAAAGCTGTATATCAAAACCTGGGGCTGCCAAATGAATGAGTACGACTCGGAAAAAATGGCAGACTTACTAGACTCAACGCATGGCTATAGCGCTGCACAAAGTGCTGAAGAAGCCGACGTTATTTTGCTTAACACCTGCTCTATTCGCGAAAAGGCGCAAGAGAAGGTTTTCCATCAACTTGGTCGCTGGAAGACGTTAAAGCAAGACAAGCCTGAACTTATTATTGGTGTAGGCGGCTGTGTGGCTTCTCAAGAAGGTAACACCATACGCCAGCGTGCGCCGTTCGTAGACTTGGTATTTGGCCCTCAAACGCTGCACCGTTTGCCTGAAATGATCAACGAACTTCAAGGCGGCGCAAAGTCAGTGATTGACGTGAGCTTCCCTGAAATTGAAAAGTTTGATCGCCTGCCTGAGCCACGTGCTGAAGGCCCCACGGCGTTCGTTTCAATTATGGAAGGCTGTTCAAAATATTGTACGTTCTGCGTAGTACCTTACACCCGTGGTGAAGAAGTAAGCCGCCCTGTTGACGACGTGCTGCTTGAAATTGCACAGCTTGCAGGTCAAGGCGTACGTGAAGTAAATCTTCTAGGTCAAAACGTTAACGCGTATCGCGGTGACAATTACGACGGCACAATTTGTCGTTTCTCTGAGTTGCTAGAGCTAGTAGCTGCTATCGATGGGATCGACCGTATTCGTTACACCACATCTCATCCGGTTGAGTTTACTGACGATATCATTGAAGCATACGCGTCTATTCCTGAGTTAGTTGACCACCTGCACTTGCCTGTTCAAAGCGGCTCTGACCGTATTTTGAACCTAATGAAACGTGGGCATACGGCAATTGAATACAAGTCGAAAATGCGTAAGCTGAAGAAAATTCGCCCGAACATTAGCTTGTCGAGCGATTTCATCATTGGCTTCCCTGGAGAGACCGATGCCGACTTTGAAGCTACCATGGATTTAATTCAGGCAGTGGATTATGACCTTAGCTTCAGCTTTATTTACAGTGCCCGCCCAGGTACACCTGCTGCTGACGCTGTTGATGATGTAAGTGAAGAAACGAAGAAGCAACGTCTTCACCTGCTTCAGCAGCGTATTACGCAGCAAGCCCTTCGTATTGCTCGTCACATGGTTGGCACAGAGCAACGGATTTTGGTTGAAGGCCCGTCTAAGAAAAACCCAATGGAGCTTTCTGGACGTACTGAAAACAACCGCGTAGTAAACTTTGAAGGCACACCAGATATGATTGGCGAATTCGTTGATGTAAACATCACAGACGTATTTACCAACTCACTACGTGGTGAAGTTGTGCGCAGAGAAAGTGAAATGGGCTTGCGTGTTGCAGTTTCGCCCCAATCTATCATGGCAAAGCATCAGGCAGATTTGCCTAATGAGCTTGGCGTGGGTCAATTTAACCCAGCCTAAAAACAATTTTATAGCGAGGAAAAGAGTAGCTTGAGTACATTGGTTAGTAACGAATTTGATTTAGAACCGGCAGATAGCAAACGTTTGTCGAGTTTATGTGGCCCCTTTGATGACAACATTAAACAAATTGAGCGCAGGCTGGGTGTAGAAATTACCTACCGAAATAACGCGTTCAAGGTGTTGGGTGAACCGCAGCAAATAAAAAGTGCTAGCGAATTACTTAAGCTTCTTTATATAGAAACACAACCTATTAAGGGTCGTATTCCTGAGCTAGAAGCAGAGCAAGTTCACCTTGCCATTCAAGAAGCCCGCGTTATTGAAAAAGACGCAACGGGTGGTTATGGCAAAGAGATCAATATTAAAACTAAGCGCGGTGTTATAAAACCGCGTAACCCAAACCAAGCGCAGTACGTGGCAAACATTGTTAACCACGATATTGCCTTTGGTATTGGGCCTGCCGGTACAGGTAAAACTTACCTAGCGGTAGCCGCGGCTGTCGATGCACTTGAGCGCCAAGAAATTCGCCGAATCTTGCTTACCCGTCCTGCGGTTGAAGCCGGTGAAAAGCTTGGTTTCTTGCCTGGCGATCTATCGCAAAAAGTAGACCCTTACTTGCGACCACTTTACGACGCCCTATTTGAAATGCTGGGCTTCGAAAAAGTAGAAAAGCTTATGGAGCGCAATGTTATTGAAGTAGCGCCATTAGCCTACATGCGTGGGCGTACGCTAAACGACGCATTTATCATTTTGGATGAAAGCCAAAACACGACGGTTGAGCAAATGAAAATGTTCTTAACCCGTATTGGCTTTAATTCAAAAGCGGTGATAACTGGTGATATCACGCAGGTAGACTTACCGCGCGGTGCAAAATCAGGCCTTCGTCATGCCATTGAAGTATTGAGCGAAGTAAATGACATTTCTTTCAACTTTTTCCATGCTGAAGACGTGGTTCGTCACCCTGTCGTTGCCCGTATTGTAAGAGCTTACGAAGTGCATGACGCTGAACAAGAGCGCCTACGTAAAGCGCGCAAAGAAGAAGCATTGCGACTTCAGCGTGAACAGTCAGCCCACAGCCCTGAGCGAAGTAACGACAACAGCCCTGAGCGAAGTAACGACAACAGCCCTGAGCGAAGTAACGACAACAGCCCTGAGCGAAGTAACGACAACAGCCCTGAGCGAGCTGATGGCAACAACCATGAGCAGTCAAACAACACTTCAGCTCAAACAAAAGACGACAACGCATAGTGACAGCCATTATTGATGTACAACAAGCATTTGAAGGTGACGAGGCTATCTTATCTGCCATCCCCTCACCTTCAGAGCTCGAACTTTGGGCTAATGCTGTGCTTAAGTATGAAGGGTTGAGCGAGCAAGAAATTACGATTCGCTTTACCGACGAAGCAGAAAGCCAAAACCTCAACCGTGAGTACAGGGGCAAAGATAAACCGACAAACGTGCTATCGTTTCCTTTCGAAGCGCCTCCTGGCATTGAAATCAACTTGTTGGGCGACTTGGTTATTTGTGCCCCTGTTATTAGTCGTGAAGCTGAAGAGCAGCAAAAGAGAGTGAGTGATCACTACACGCACATGACGGTTCATGGGCTATTGCATTTAATGGGTTATGACCATATTGTCGATGCAGATGCCGAGGAAATGGAAAGCAAAGAAATTGATATTCTTGCTTGCCTTGGCATAGATAACCCTTATGAAGTCAACGATTGATAAACAATCATAACCACATGTTATATAAGTACTTTAATACTTAATGACAATAAAACATTGACGACCAACACGAACCATTTTAACGTTGGCGTTGACCTAACAATTAAACGGACATTATGAGCGACGATAATCCTCACTCTACCAACGGCTCATCAGGCAAGAGTTGGTTAGATAAACTAAAGAATTCGATTTCTGGCGAGCCGAAAAGTAAAGAAGAGTTAGTATCGGTTATTACCGATGCTGAACAAAACGATATCATAGACCCACAAACCCGAGAAATGATTGAAGGGGTAATTGGGGTAAATGAAATGCGAGTGAGGGATATCATGATCCCTCGCGCTCAAATGACCACGATAGACGTAGAAAAGAAGGTAGAAGAATTTCTACCTTTAATGCTCGAATCCGCTCACTCCCGCTTTCCCGTCATTAGTGAAGATAAAGACCATATTGAAGGTATTTTACTCGCTAAAGACCTACTTGCATTTGCTTTTAATGCAGAAAAAGAATTCAATTTAAAAGATATTTTGCGCCCTGCGGTTATTGTTCCAGAGAGCAAACGTGTTGACGTTCTGCTAAAGGAGTTCAGACAACAACGCTATCACATGGCTATTGTTGTAGACGAATACGGCGGTGTATCTGGCTTGGTGACTATCGAAGATATTCTCGAGATTATCGTGGGTGAAATTGAAGATGAGTACGATACCGAAGAAGACGGTACCGATGATATTCGCCCATTAAATAAATCGACATACTCGGTTAAAGCATTAACCCCTGTGGACGATTTTAACGAGTTTTTTGAAACCAAGTTTAGCGAAGAAGAAGCCGATACCATTGGTGGTATTGTGCTTAAAGCGTTCGGTCATATGCCTGAAACCAATGATGAAATCACCATTGGCGATGTTCAGTTTAAAGTGACTAACTCAGATAAGCGCCGACTTATTCAACTTAAGGTTTCAGTGCCTTCATTGGAATAGAGACGTCGTCACAATAACGTTTATTTCAGCATAGGGTAGCGCAAATTTTTAAGCGCTTACCCCGTGTAAAACAAAACCTATCAACCACCATCAGATGACTTATATGCTGAAACGGTTCATCCCTCACTTTCTTCTTATGTTAAGCGGTGCAAGTTTAACGCTGGCTTTCGCCCCATTTAATATGTGGCTTTTAACTATACCTGCCCTCGCACTCGCTATACGTCAAGTCATAAAGCTGAAACATCGACCGTTTTTAGCTGGATGGTTATTTGGTGCAGGCTGGTTTGGCGCTGGCATAAGCTGGGTGCATGTGAGCATTGCCGATTTTGGTGGGCTACCTCTTATCGGTTCCATTGCCATAATGGCACTACTTTGTGGTTACTTGGCGTTATACCCCGCTCTTGCCACTAAATTCACCGCCAAGTACTTTTCTCCCCAATTGTGGCCTATGGCACTGCCTTTTTTCTGGGTTTTAGCCGAGTGGCTTAGAAGCTGGATGCTAAGTGGCTTCCCGTGGTTATCTTTAGGCTATAGCCAGCTAGATAGTCCACTGTCTGGCTTTGCACCTGTTATTGGAGAAACGGGTATAAGCGCGCTGATCGTTATTAGCGCTACCCTATTTGCGCTCATTCACAATAAGCGAACTTTCGCCAACGCAGTACTGGTTGCACTGTGCTTATTTACTAGTGGCTACCTGCTTAAACAACATACTTGGGTTACCCCAAACAAAACGTATTCTGTTGGCATGGCGCAGGGAAATATTGAGCAAAGTTTGCGATGGGTGCCGGAGCAAGATGGCCCTACTATGGACACCTACTGGAAGCTAACCGAAAGCCTATGGGATAACGACTTGGTTATTTGGCCAGAAGCGGCCGTTCCCAAGCTTGAGCCTTTAGCCCAACCTTATCTCGCCAAAGTTAACGAAAGAGCCTTTCAAGAGAACACGGCACTTATTACAGGTATAGTTAATTATAACTGGGAAACTGATGAAGCCTGGAACAACCTAATTGTGCTAGGTAAACGTACACCAGATGCTAGGTACCCTGATTACCAATATTTCCACAATAATCGCTTTTCAAAGCACCATCTTTTGCCTGTAGGCGAATTCGTACCTTTTGAAGACTGGCTTCGCCCCCTAGCCCCTCTATTCGATTTGCCTATGTCATCATTTTCTCGCGGTGACTATCAGCAGGCGAATCTTGAAGCTAATGGCATTCACCTAGCGCCCGCTATCTGTTTTGAAATTGCGTTTCCTCACCAAGTGATGGCAAACGTATATGAAGATACCGACATGATCATTACAGTAAGTAACGATGCGTGGTTTGGACATTCTCACGGCCCTGCGCAGCATCTGCAGATTGCGCAAATGCGTGCTCTTGAGTTGGGGCGCCCTGTTGTTAGAGCTACAAATAACGGCATTACAGCTTTTATAGACCATAAAGGCGAAGTGACAGCTCGCCTACCTCAATTCATGGCTGGTAATATATCGGCGCCAGTTGTTGCAACTCGCGGCTTTACACCGTATTACCACCTGCAAGAGTTAGGTGTTTGGCTGATTACCCTTGTCCTGTTAATAGCCGCGGTAATGATAAAGCGTCGCCAGAAGAAATAATCCCTGTGGCTTTGTTTTAGCTATAGGTATAGGTCAAAAAGCCCCTTAAAATAAAAACGACGCTAGCTTTGCTCGAAGCTGCGCCGTTTTTGCTAAACCTTGACTAGCATTCAAGTCACAGGTAGTTCACTGTTTTTAACTAAACGTTACCCGCTGCCTGAATAGCAGTAAGTGCAATGGTAAATACAATATCATCCACCAGCGCACCGCGACTTAAATCGTTAACTGGCTTTCTCATGCCTTGCAGCATTGGGCCAATACACACTAAGTCGAAGCTGCGCTGCACCGCTTTATAAGTGGTGTTACCTGTGTTTAGGTCTGGGAAAACAAATACGTTTGCTTTACCCGCTACCGGGCTATTAGGCGCTTTGCTCTTACCTACACTTTCAATGGCCGCAGCGTCATACTGAAGAGGGCCGTCGATAAGTAAATCAGGGCGTAGTTTTTGCGCAATCTTAGTAGCCTCACGCACTTTTTCTACATCGCTTCCTGCACCTGAAGAGCCAGTACTGTAGCTTATCATAGCTACCCTTGGTTCAATACCAAACATCTGCGCAGACTCAGCAGACTGAATTGCTATGTCGGCTAGCTGCTGAGCATTGGGGTCAGGGTTAATGGCACAGTCACCGTAAACCAAAACTTGGTCAGGCAGAAGCATGAAAAATACTGACGATACTAATGAGGCGTTTTCAGCCGTTTTAATTAGCTGTAACGCTGGGCGAATTGTATTAGCCGTGGTATTTACCGCGCCGGAAACTAGTCCATCCACATCGTCTTGCTGAAGCATCATTGTGCCTAAAGTCACGTTATCTTCCAGTAACTCTTTTGCAACCACTTCAGTAACGCCTTTGTAACCGCGAAGAGCCACTAAACCTTCAACGTAGTCATCCTTAATCTCACTCGGAGAAACAATTTCTACGCCATCGCTTAGTACTACACCCTGTTGCTCTGCTACTCGACGAATTTCTGTTTCATCACCAATAAGCACAGGTCGTGCTAAACCACGTTTGGCACAGATTGATGCAGCTACAACGGTTCTCGGCTCATTACCTTCTGGGAGCACAACACGCTTATTAACCTGTCTTGCACGGTTAGTAAGGTAGAAACGGAACGCCGATGGAGACAGCTTCTTCTGGCGAGAAACTTTTTGCGTTAGTGAATTCACCCAGCTTGCATCTAAGCTTTCCGCTGTATGCACCATTACTTTCTCAATACGCTGGCTGTCATCAACCGGTACTTCTTGGTTGAATGCGTGAAGTGCTTGGGCTGTTTGCCATGTATTCGAATTTACAAGCATGACCGGCAGGCCCGTTTCCATGGCTTGACTACATAATGCCATGATATTTTCATCGGGCTGGTAGCCACCTGTAAGTAATAGCGCGCCCAGCTTAGTCCCGTTTAGCGCAGCCAAACAGCAAGACACAAATACATCGCCGCGATCGCCTGACATCACAAGTAACGCACCCGGTTTAAGGGTATGCGTCATGTTGTGAATTTCGCGCGCGCAGAAAGTAACGCTGCTTAATCTGCGTTCTGCCAGCTCGCCTTCGTTAAGCAGGGTTGCGTTGAGGTGCTTTGCTACATCTGTAGCCCGAGGAGACACTAAGTCTGCGCTCCAATCAACCGTACCAAGAAGGCTCAAGCCTTTTTTGAAAATAGGCAGGTCTCGTAGTGCCTGCGTGCGCTCCTCATCATGCTCAGGCGCTTCTATTGCACCGATATCGGCACGAAGTCGACCATGTTCATCAAAAGGCGCATTAACCTTGTTAAAGATACAGCCAACCACTTTTTGACCTTTATGACCGCCATAGGTGTCTACAACGATTTCAAGACGGTGATTAATATCTGTTGTCGACTCGTTGCCAGGCACAGCCACAAAAACAATATCGGCATCAAGAGCGCGGCTAATTTCAAGGTTTAAACGCTCCGCGTAGGGATGATGACGCGTGGTCACTAGCCCTTCAATGACGGTTACCGCTTCTTGAACACTCTTTTCTTCAAACCGCTCTATAATTTCTTCTAACAGCTCATCAGTATTGTCGGTACTGATCATACGCTCAACGTACTCAAGTTCGAACGGTTCAATTGGCGAGACACTGGCATGATGGGCAATAATCGCTGTAGAGCGCTCTTCCCCATTGTCGCCCTTTCTTGGCTGGGCCACTGGCTTGAAAAAATTAAGCTTTATACCTTGTTCTTCTATTGCGCGAACAAGACCCATGCTGACCGTAGTTAGGCCCACACTGGTGCCCACGGGGATCAACATAATTCTGCGAGACATAGTTACTCCTGCTATTGCCAACGTCTGACCGCTGGCTTTGCTAGTTGAATTTACGCGAAGGTTGCAGCTTCAGCTGCAATTACCCACTCTTCATTAGTAGGTACGACATAAACAGAGGTTGATGCTGTATCAGTAGAAATTTTTCCGCCTTGCCCAAATCGCGCATCAGTATTTCTCTGCTCATCAAGGCTAATACCAAAGTGAGTGAAATATCCCATTGTGGTCTCTCGAATGAGAGATGAGTTTTCTCCGATACCGCCTGTAAAGACAATAGCATCTAACGTTGGCACAGCTACCATGTAGCCTGCTATGTATTTAGCCAAGCGGTAGCAGAAAATTTCGATTGCCAACAGTGCGCCTTCATGACCTTCTAGCGCGGCATCCTCAAGGGTTCTGCAGTCGTTACTTAGTTCTGAAATACCTAGTAGACCTGACTGTTTGTTTAACAGGTCGCTAATTTCGTCTGCGGTTTTGCCAAGCTTTTTCTGAAGCGTACCGGGCAAGCTAGGATCTAAATCACCACAGCGCGTGCCCATTACTAGCCCTTCTAAAGGAATGAAGCCAAGGCTGGTGTCTACTGCCTGACCTTTTTCAATTGCTGACACGCTACAGCCGTTGCCTAAGTGCGCACTGATTATGCTGGTGTCTGAAACTGGCTTTTCAAGAATTTTCGCCATGCTATCAAGTATGAACTTGTGGCTAGTTCCGTGGAAGCCATAACGTCTAATGCCATGTTCACGATAAAGCGACATCGGTAGAGCATAGATAAAGGCTTTTTGAGGAAGTGTTTGGAAAAAGGAAGTATCGAATACTACGACATGAGGCAAATCTGGATACGCAGCTTGAGCGGTCACAATGCCTTTTAGATTAGCCATATTGTGCAGCGGTGCCATGCTCGCATAATCTTCGATTGCTTCGAGCACGCTATCATCTACAAGAGCTGCGCCTTTAAACTTTTCGCCCCCGTGTACAACACGGTGACCAATGGCAATAGGCTGTACGCCTGTGCTTGCAATAATTTCAGATATAGCGTTAAGCGCCTCGGTATGCCCTGCTTTTGCTGGCAATGCCTGCTTCTCTTTTCTACCGTTTAGCTTAAAAGATAAACTCGCATCACTATTTCCCAACGCTTCTGCAATGCCAGAGAGCCCTGCTTCGCCAGTATCGGCGTCGATAATGGCAAACTTTACTGAAGAGCTGCCACAGTTTAAAACAATAACTTCTTTTTTCATTTTTGTAATTTCAATTAAAGTGGTAAGACATTCTGTTTAACCAATTGTAGCATTTCTAAACAATTAGAGGGGTTAAACAATTGCTAAATGTTTTATAAAAATTATCGCATACACCTATTTTATATAGGGTTTTATGGAAAACTTTCGCTTAGCAACGGCTAACCTACAATTGTTTAGAAAACCTTGCCACTTTAACAATCCATATATTTCAACAACTTAGGAATTTATTGGAATTATTTTGCAAAAAAATCAACTTTCTTTCTTGAAAAATATTTCGGCCATTCCTATATATGATTTGTCGGCGCTGAACAGTCAGGTCGACAAAACCGCCGCCGCAGAGTCGGGGCATTTTAATTTTAAACATATTGCTTAATTTTGAGGATATGACTATGCGTACTATCGATCTATCTCCACTTTACCGTTCATTCATTGGCTCTGATCACCTAGCGTCACTTATCGATGCAGCTTCTCGTGCAGAGAAACAGAGCACTTATCCGCCTTATAACATCGAGTTGCTTGGCGATGACAAGTACCGGGTAACCATGGCGATTGCTGGTTTCAGTAAAGACGATGTATCTATTCAGGTAGAAGAGAATACATTAACCATTACCGGAACGAAGAAAACGGAAGCGGAAAGCAAGGAAAGTAAAGAACGTAAGTTCTTACATAAAGGCATCTCAGAGCGTAACTTTGAGCGTAAATTCCAGCTTGGCGATCATGTAAAAGTGTTAGCTGCAGATATGGAAAATGGCCTATTACACATCGATATGGAGCGAGTCATACCTGAAGCCAAGAAGCCTCGCCAAATAGAAATTGGTTCTCGTTTACTTGAGAATTAATAAATAGTTTCTTGGTTTGTTTCCCAACTTTTAGCGGCGCCTTACGGCGCCGTTTTTTTGTTTTTATAAGTCGTAGATAGTGCTATTGCCTGCTCATTTAGTGTTAGCTACATCATCCACCGCTTAGGCATCATCTACTTCAAGAGTGTAATCAGCTTTACCTGACTCTCCCGACGTAAAGCTGCCTCTCAAAGTCTTGCCCACGAGTTCGCCCGTCGCAGAATCTTTTATAGACTCGAAATCACTTCTAGCAACACCGCTTTCAAACTTACCTTTGTGTTGAAAAGTAACGGTACCACGCAACCCATTTATCACACCGACAAAAGTTTCAAATCCCGTAAATTGAGCTGACATTTGCGATTGATAAGACATTAAAAACTCAACGTTAGACTCGCCACTCATATCACCTGAATAGACCTGTTTGATACTAGCTTGAGATACCTTAATTCCTTCTGCTCTTTCACTTAGCGTGTCCTCGTCCCATTGCGTAATGGAGAAGCTTCCTTCAATTGTCATGAATATCTCTTTTATATTAACGTTATAGTAGATTTACCTACCCTAACCTCTTATGCAGAAAAAAGACAACCTAAGAATTGTAACAGCGCGTTTAAATAAACCCTTTGAGCATGGCTAAGCCTACAGCGTTACAGGTACTAGCGTCCTTTATCTCTCCGTTAATGATTTTTTCCTTTAAAGCAGTTAAGGAAAGCGGAACAACCTGCAAGTCTTCTTCTTCAACATCTAGTTTTTGTTCGCCTTGGGTCAACCCTTTCGCTACGTAAATGTGGTACCCCTGATTACAAAAACCATAGGCAAGATATTGAAAGCCAACATACTCCATTGACTCAGCAGTCAAGCCCGTCTCTTCTTTAAGCTCACCCTTGGCAAGCTCCACAGGGTCAGCGTCGGGATTGCTCTCCCATGCTCCTTGTGGAAGTTCTAGCTGTCGCTCTTTAATGGTATAGCGGTATTGCTCGACCATATACACTGTGTCGCCCTCAATCGGTAAAATAATGGCAAAATCTGGTTTTTCCACCACACCATATATACCTTCATTTCCGCTATTACGACGTATTTTGTCTTCTCTTACCCGAAGCCATTTGTTTTCATAGACTACTTTTGTATCTAGCGTTTTAATATCTGACACAATTCCCCCTCACTCGCTGTCTTTCTCGTTTCTAAGGAAGCCTGCGCTTTCTTCCGTGTCTTTAAGCGTTAAACGCTCGTCTGAGTTTTGATTAAATGCACGGGTCTGCTGATTGACTTGGTGAATGGTGCTCGCGTTCGCTAAATCTGATTCATTTGTGATAGACGCAATGGTTTCTCTACCGCGTAAAAATGCTTTTATTTCATCAACAATTTCATTCAATTCGCCGTCGTTTTTATTCATTCCCATAACAAAACGCGGAGCTTCCAGATTGTTCATACCACTAGTGGCAAATATTGATGTATTAATTCGGCTAGTAATAATCCAAGGCGTAATACTACTTCTTACTACAACGTTTTCAGAACGCGTAGAATCGTGAATGGCCATCCCTGTTGATACTCTCGACTCGGTATATGTACCTTCCGTTTTCATGTACATGAGTAAAGAATTAAAATTTAACTCACCCCAAAACATGTGAGAGGCGTTATTTAAAATACTGCCTGCTGCTCTGAAAGTAAGCCATGCAAATACAAGCATGAGCAAATTGTTAACCATCGAAAATGCATTATTAAGTAACGCGCTGTTGTCTACACCAATATTGATAATCAGATGGAGCAACTCGGCAAGCTGTACACCCGATGAGTAAAACAATACTGCAGCAACAACAACTGCGACTTGCGCCATAGCACTTAACGCGACTTTCGCACTTTTCGGCAATGCCAAACCTTCACTTAGGGTTGGCTGAGTTTCAATCAATAACTCCCCTTCGAAACTTCCTTTCCCTTCCGCTTGCTCTTTAAGCTTAGGCACAAAGTCGGCATATATTCTGTTTGGAACTTCTTTGTAGCGACGGTTGGCCAAAACAATATTTTCAATATTGATGAAGATTTCGTTGGGGTGAACAGATTCCTGCATGTTTGCTCTAAATTCACTCACTTCGGTTTGAGGGGTGACTAAATCCATGCGCTTTTTAAGCAGAGGAAATACAAGACCTATTACCACACCAATACTAATAAATAGATAAACAAAATTGAGCCATGCGCTAAAAAAAGCGTGCTCTTCCGACCAGGTTTGAAGCTTATTAATATTGTTGCCGACAATACCGTCAAGAAAAACACCTGCGCCAAGCGGAACGACTAACGCTAAGCCGATGATTACACCAATAGACAAACCACCCGCTTTAGCTAGTTGAGAGTTCCCTTCGTTGTGGATCCCTTTTGCGGTGGATGTCCAGTTAGCAACAAAATAAATAAGCAGGATTAAAGAAAGAATAGGCATAACGACGATTTTTGCTACTTCGCCAGCAAAGCCATTACTTACGAGGAAATAAACGATAGCGTAGGTGACCAAACCCACGATAAGCGTTGCTCCCATAGCGAGAATTTCTTGAGCTAAATGACGTAGTGGGTAAGGTAAGAAAACTAGCTTAGGGAAAATACTGTGGACTAACCGAGCGAGCCAACCTTTTGGCTCCTCAAATGTCGTGTTCCTTCTACCCATAAGCATAGAGTGCAATGACTCTTTCGAGTAAAGCAGCGCTTTTTTTTCTGCCTGGGCGGCATCTTGTTCAGATTTTGAAAAGTTATACGCCAAAGACGTGGGAACCGTTCTTCCCACGAAAAAACGCATTAGTTGAAGGATACCAACTGCCGTGTGTCGTATTCCCGATACCACTAAAATAAAGCCTACCGCTAACAAGGTATAGCCTTTTACCTTGTTAGCTTCAAATATTGCTGGCACCGAAAACACAACGTAAACCGCCAATAGCAGCGTTAAAACACCACCAAGCGTTCTAAGCGTTCCTTCTGTCTTAAATGGGTTCTTTATGCCTAGCGTCTGAGAACCAAAATCATAAGCCATGATGCATCCTTTCGAAAATAAAAGGAAAAAGCATACTTAGAGTAAGTAGATTGGGCAATGACTTGTTGAGAATTTACAAATTAAAAGAGAAAGAAAAAGATTTTGAGTGTTTAAAATATGCGTTTAAATAAGGTCAGTAGCATTGCGCCACTGACCGATAGTAATTAAATATACTCAACTTCGATGATTTCAACTTCAACCGCGCCAGCTGGCGTTTGAATAGTTACCGTATCATCAAGCTCTTTACCGATAAGACCGCGAGCAATAGGCGAATTAACTGAAATTAAGTTGTTCTTAATATCAGCTTCATCATCGCCAACAATGCGGTAAGTTGTTTCTTCATCGGTATCAACGTTTAAAATGGTAACCGTTGTGCCGAAAATAACCTTGCCGGTATTTTCCATTTTAGTTACGTCGATAATCTGTGCATTTGAAAGCTTGCCTTCAATATCCTGAATGCGGCCTTCACAGAAGCTTTGCTGTTCACGGGCAGCGTGATATTCAGCGTTTTCTTTCAAATCACCGTGCTCACGTGCTTCGGCAATAGACTCGATAATACGTGGGCGTGTTTTTGTTTTAAGCTCATTTAATTCGTCACGCAGCATTTGAGCGCCGCGCGCTGTCATTGGATACTGACTCATGAATACCGTCTCACTTAGCTAGTAATTTAAACAGAAAAGTGCGCCGCGAAGGCGCACTTTTTATTGATTCACACAAATGTAATATTACTAGGATACCTCGTATCCTAGCGTATGTCATTAGTGTTTGAGTCTAGCGTGTAGTTCTTGAACTGATGCCACTTTATTGCGGTCATCGGCAGACTTAGCACGGATAGTTGCAAACGCAGCGTTCATTGTCGTGGTGTAAGTCACCTTATTCACCAAGGCTTCACGACGAATGTATACTGAATCTGTGATGGCTTGACGACCTTCTGTTGTGTTAATCAAATAAGCGTATTCGCCGTTCTTAATAGCATCAACAATGTTAGGACGACCTTCCGACATCTTGTTTACTACAGTGCTCATAATGCCCGCATCGTAAAGCTCAGTAGCGGTACCGCGGGTAGCTTCAATGCTAAAGCCAGCTTCTACTAACGCTTTTGCCAGCGCAATCATACGAGGCTTGTCGGTATCACGTACTGAAATAAGCGCTTTTCCTTGCTTAGGCAGTGGTGCTCCTGCACCCAAGTTAGCTTTTGCATACGCCTCTTCAAAAGTATCACCAACGCCCATTACTTCCCCTGTAGAACGCATCTCTGGGCCTAGTAGTGGGTCAACACCTTGAAACTTAGCAAAAGGAAGTACGACTTCTTTCACTGAGTAGAAAGGTGGGATAACTTCTTCTGTTACGCCCTGCTCGGCTAGGCTCACACCAGCCATCGCACGTGCAGCAACTTTAGCAAGTGGAACGCCCGTTGCTTTAGATACAAAAGGTACGGTACGCGCTGCACGAGGGTTAACCTCGATTAAGTACACTTCACCGTCTTTAATCGCAAATTGCGTATTCATTAGGCCAACTACACCAAGTTCAAGCGCCATGGCTTTAACTTGCTCGCGCATAACATCTTGAATGTCTTTTGGTAGCGAGTGGGGAGGCAGTGAACACGCTGAGTCACCTGAGTGAACCCCGGCCTGCTCGATGTGTTCCATGATGCCGCCAATTACAACCTCTTTGCCATCGCAGATAGCATCGATATCAACTTCAATAGCGTCGTCTAGGAAGCGGTCTAGCAGTACTGGCGCGTCGTTAGACACCTTAACCGCTTCGTTTAGGTAACGCTTAAGGTCTTTGATGTCATACACGATTTCCATCGCTCGACCACCAAGCACGTAGCTTGGACGAACCACTAGCGGGAAGCCAATCTCTTCAGCCATGTTTAGCGCTTGCTCGACATTAGTGACCGTAGCATTTGCAGGCTGCTTAAGGTTAAGCTTGTTCACCATTTGCTGGAAGCGCTCACGGTCTTCAGCACGGTCAATAGCTTCTGGTGAGGTACCGATTACCGGTACGCCAGCTGCTTCTAGAGCGCGGGCCAGCTTAAGTGGCGTTTGGCCACCGTACTGCACGATAACACCTTTTGGCTGCTCTTTAGCGACGATTTCAAGTACATCTTCCAGTGTTACTGGCTCGAAGTACAAGCGATCTGACGTGTCATAGTCGGTTGAAACTGTTTCAGGGTTACAGTTAACCATTATGGTTTCGTAACCGTCTTCACGCATTGAAAGCGCTGCGTGAACGCAGCAGTAATCGAATTCGATACCTTGACCAATACGGTTTGGACCGCCGCCCAATACCATGATCTTGTCTTTGTCAGTGGGCGCTGCCTCACACTCTTCGTCATACGTTGAGTACATGTAGGCTGTGCTGGTAGAGAATTCTGCCGCACAGGTATCTACACGCTTGTAGACTGGAGAGATACCGAAACCGCGGCGGGTTTCGCGAATGTCGCTTTCTGCCACTTTGGTAAGCTCGGCAAGGCGCGCATCAGAAAAACCTTTGCGCTTAAGCGCACGCATTAAGTCAGCATCAATACCTGGTAAACCAAGCTCTGCTACTTTTGCTTCAAGAAGAATAAGATCTTCAAGCTGTACGAGGTACCAGCGGTCGATGTTTGTAAGGTTGAATACCTCTTCAACCGTCATGCCCATACGGAATGCGTCACCAATGTACCAAATTCGCTCTGCACCCGGTTGGCGAAGCTCGTAAACCACTTTATTACGTGATTCTGGGTCTTCAAGGTCAACCATTGGATTTAGACCTGTCGCGCCTACCTCTAGACCACGTAGCGCTTTTTGAAGCGACTCTTGCTGGTTACGGCCAATGGCCATCACTTCACCTACCGACTTCATTTGGGTAGTTAGGCGATCGTTAGCACCGGCAAACTTTTCAAAGTTGAAGCGTGGGATCTTAGTCACTACGTAGTCAATAGAAGGTTCAAACGACGCTGGCGTTAAGCCACCTGTAATGTCGTTCGCCAATTCATCTAACGTGTAACCTACCGCAAGTTTTGCGGCTACTTTCGCAATTGGGAAACCGGTTGCTTTTGAAGCAAGCGCAGATGAACGAGACACACGTGGGTTCATTTCGATGATGACTACACGACCTGTTTTCGGGTCAACACCGAATTGTACGTTTGAACCACCGGTTTCAACACCAATCTCACGCAGTACAGCCATAGCGGCATTACGCATTAGCTGGAATTCTTTGTCGGTCAGGGTTTGTGCGGGGGCTACTGTGATTGAGTCGCCGGTATGCACGCCCATTGGGTCGAAGTTTTCGATAGTACATACGATGATGCAGTTATCTGCTTTATCACGTACCACTTCCATTTCGTACTCTTTCCAGCCTAGCAACGATTCGTCGATAAGAAGCTCGTTGGTAGGAGAAAGGTCAAGACCGCGGTGACAAATTTCATTGAACTCGTCAATGTTGTACGCGATACCACCGCCAGTTCCACCCATGGTGAAAGAGGGGCGAATGATACAAGGGAAGCCGATGCGGCTTAATACATCGTGCGCTTCGTCCATGGTGTGCGCGATTTCCGCACGTGGACACTCAAGGCCGATGTTTTTCATTGCTTTATCAAAGCGCTCGCGGTTTTCTGCTTTATCGATAGCATCTGCCGTTGCACCGATAAGCTCACAACCGAACTCTTCAAGTACGCCGTGCTTATCTAGCTCAAGCGCACAGTTAAGTGCAGTTTGTCCACCCATTGTAGGCAATATGGCATCTGGACGTTCTTTTTCGATGATCTTGCGAACCACTTCCCAGTGGATAGGCTCGATGTAAGTCGCATCTGCCATTTCTGGGTCGGTCATGATGGTTGCTGGGTTAGAGTTAACCAAAATAACACGGTAGCCTTCTTCGCGAAGAGCTTTACACGCTTGCGCGCCTGAATAGTCGAATTCACAAGCCTGGCCAATAACAATAGGGCCAGCACCAATGATAAGAATACTTTTTATGTCGGTACGTTTTGGCATAGTTGGCTAATTCCTACTGCTTGTGTTGTTCAATAAGTTCGATGAAGTGATCGAATAACGGTGCCGCTTCATGAGGACCTGGACTTGCTTCAGGGTGACCCTGGAAGCTAAACGCAGGCTTGTCGGTGCGGTGGATACCCTGCAACGACTTGTCGAACAACGAAATGTGAGTTACTTCTAGGTTATCTGGCAAGCTAGACTCATCAACAGCAAAACCGTGGTTTTGGCTAGTGATCATAACTACATTGCGCTTAAGGTCTTTAACCGGATGGTTTGCACCGTGGTGACCAAACTTCATCTTCACTGTCTTTGCACCACTTGCGATAGCAAGCAGCTGGTGACCAAGACAAATACCAAATACTGGCGTACCGGTTTCGACAATAGTTTTAATTGCGGTTACTGCATAATCGCATGGCTCTGGGTCACCCGGGCCATTTGACAAAAATACACCGTCAGGATTCATAGCCAGCACATCTTCTGCGGGCGTTTGCGCCGGTACCAGGGTTACTTTACAACCGCGGTCAGCTAGCATGCGAAGAATGTTGTTTTTAACGCCGTAGTCGTAAGCAACAACATGATATTTGAACTCACTTGGTGTTACGTAGCCTTTGCCAAGTACCCAGCTGCCTTCGGTCCATGTTTTTGGCTCAGTAATACTCACTACTTTTGCCAAATCCATGCCTTTAAGGCCAGGGAAGTCTTTTGCTTGCGCTAGTGCGCTAGACTCGTCTAATTCATCGGAGCAAATAATGCAGCCATTTTGTGCACCTTTGTCTCGCAAGATACGCGTTAAACGGCGAGTATCTATATCAGCAATACCCACAACGCCTTTCGCTTTAAGGTATTCAGACAAAGTTTGCTGTTGACGAAAGTTACTAGCAACAAGAGGTAGGTCACGGATGATTAGACCTTTCGACCAGATTTTATCTGCTTCGACGTCTTCTTCGTTAGTGCCGGTGTTGCCAATGTGTGGATAAGTAAGTGTGATGAGTTGTTCAGCGTAGGATGGGTCGGTGAGAATTTCTTGATAGCCGGTCATGGAAGTATTAAAAACAACTTCCCCAACGGCGGAGCCTGTAGCGCCTATCGCCGTACCTTTAAAAACAGAACCATCCTCTAACACCAAAAGGGCAGAATTAGCCAAGTCAACCTCCAGATTAAGGATAACTATGTGTTTGTGCAGTTTTTTGCACAAACCCCACAAAAAACGGGAGTTATTGATAACAATACATCCCGTTTTACGATCTTTGCAGCTAATAAAACCGCACTCTTCAGCCGTTTTGGCAGCTTCAGAATACGAAATTCTGGCAAATTCCGGCGAGTATACATCACTGACTGAAAATGGCAAATTTATTTGTAATAATTTACTAAAATAACGCTTTTACCACCTTTTTTGGCCAGAACCACCGAAAGTGCAGCTTATTGCTCATTAAAAGTGCAACTTTAGTTTAACACTTTAGTCACGTCTTAAAGTTTACGTAAACCCAAACGGTTTCACACCAACCTTAATTAACGCTTATAGCTTTAAATCCAGAACGTCAACCATGGAGTATAGACCAGGTTGTTTTCCATACAACCAATTTGCAGCATGCACAGCACCTTTAGCAAAAGTAAGGCGACTTGAGGCTTTATGCGTAATTTCTAAACGCTCACCAATATCCGCGAATAATGCAGTGTGCTCGCCGACGATGTCTCCGGCACGCACTGTTGCAAATCCAATGGTACCTTGATCCCGTTCAGGCTCTTTTCCTTCTCTGCCGTATACAGCACAAGTTTTGAGGTCGCGACCTAATTCGTCGGCAATAGCTTCACCAATAGCCATTGCTGTGCCTGAAGGTGCATCTTGTTTAAACCTGTGGTGTGCTTCGGTAATTTCGATATCTGCCGTTTCACCTAACACGCTCGCAGCTTGGCGAACTAGTGAAAGCATTAAATTTACGCCTACACTGTAATTAGCAGCGAATACAATAGGAATATGCTTTGCGGCTTCATCTAATGCCGCTAACTGGGCATCGTTCAAACCGGTAGTACCGATTACGACAGGCATATTGTTTTTTACACACCACGCGAGATTACTTTCGATAACCGACGGCAAAGTAAAGTCAATCATCACATCTGCGTCGTTGCCGCTTAAATTCGAAAGCGCAGTGCACTCGATGTCTTTTTTACCAATACCGGCCAGTTCACCTACGTTTAGGCCAACCCAAGGTGAATCATCGCGTACTGTAGCAACGCTAAGCTCAGCGTTTTCACTTAAATCCAACGCTTCGACTAATACGCGCCCCATACGCCCGTTGGCGCCAAATAATCCTACTTTCATTTTATAGCTTTACACTTTTATTAACCTTCAACTATCAGGCATTTTGCCAAATGCAGGTACTATTGCAATGTGAGATTCATATTAAATACGCATAATTAGAAACCAATCGCCCCCGCTCCCCTTTCGCTTAACTAATTTACTCGAAATACAATGTACTAAAATATTGGTTCAAACCTCATCTAGTCAGTAATAAGCTAACTTATTGCGGGCTAGTACTTGGTCGGGCTTAAGATAAAACATAATATTATGTGGTTGGGCTTTCTTGTGTTAACCGGCAAATTAGGCGACGCTATGACTTAGATTTAATGACCTAGGTCTATTCAACTTTCTAAACACTTTTTGACGTGTACTTAAGCTAAACAGACCTCCACAAAGCGTGAAATAAAATGACGATGCAGAAAACCCTTGTTTGGGACCTACCCACCCGCCTTTTTCATTGGCTGATTGTCGCGAGCCTATTGGCCCAATATGCCACGGTTGAGTGGCTCGAAAACAAAGTCCAGTGGCACTTCTACATAGGGTATTTTACCTTATTTCTCATTGTTTTCCGTCTAATATGGGGTGTTGTTGGCACGCGGCACGCCAGGTTCAGTAGCTTTGTTACCGGCCCTAAAAGGGTTTTTAGCTATGTCAAGACGCTGTTTAACAGGCGGTCGGAGCCTGCTATTGGGCATAACCCGCTTGGCGGCTGGTTTGTTATTGTCATGCTTGTACTGTTAACCATACAAGCCGTATCTGGGCTATTTATGACGGACGATATTTTCTTAGATGGTCCCTATCGGCAATTAGCCAGTGAAGAAACATTGGGTTTAATGAATACCCTACATCACCTTGCGTTTGACGTGTTACTTTACGTCATCGCATTGCATATAGGCGCAGTTATTTTTTACAGCATATATAAAAAGCAAAAATTGGTCCCCGCCATGGTGCACGGTAGTAAAGACTCGATAAATAAATCGAAGACGGCAGGTATCGCTGACTCTCGACTGTTACGCGCACTTATTGTGGCGCTTGTTGCGGCGACTGTCGTTTATGTGGCGATTGAAGTATACCCACCCGCTCCACAAGTAAACGAATATTACTATTGAGCTGCACGACAAGGTTTTATCACTTGCTTAAAGCTAAGCAATTGATTGCGTCATAACAGACGCACCATTTCAAAAATAAAGGGGCGTAAGCCCCTTTATTGATTAAAGAAAATGTAGTTGGAAACTGCATTTAGCATTCTTTACCTTAACCTTCTCTCTTTAAGCCCTTACATCTTTTTGAGGCTTGCTGTGACGTCATATGGAAGCCGGTTCATGCACTAATCCTTTGTCTCGCATTATCGATTCTATCTCTTCTACACTTGACGGATCATCGATAGTTGAAGGTACGGCGACAGTTTCGTTGGCGGCAATTTGGCGCAGTAGCTTTCGAAGAATTTTACCTGACCGGGTTTTCGGTAAACGGCTCACTACAATCGCTCGCTTAAAACATGCTACTGGGCCAATTTTATCGCGAACTCGCTGAATTAAATCCTGCTCTAGCGTTTTTTCATCCACATTCACACCATCTTTTAGAAGAACAAGTCCTACCGGTAGCTGCCCTTTCAGTGCATCATTAACCCCTATCACACTGCACTCGGCAATATCTGGATGCGCCGCAAGCACTTCTTCCATTTCACCGGTCGACAAGCGGTGACCAGCGACATTAATAACATCATCGGTACGCCCCATAATAAATACGTAACCTTCTTCATCCACATATCCGTTGTCTCCAGTACTATAGTACCCCTCAAATTCGCGTAAGTAGCCATCGACAAACCGTTGATGATCTTGCCATATCGTAGTTAAGCAGCCTGGGGGAAGTGGTAATTGAATGGCAATAGCGCCCTTATCGCCTATTGCTTGAGGTGCATCGGGCCCTTTTAACACCTTAACGTTAAAGCCTGGTGTTGGCACACTGGACGACCCCGGTTTTGTCTTCATTGGTTCAAGCCCCATTGGATTCGAGCAAATGGGCCAGCCAGTCTCGGTTTGCCACCAATGATCGATAACGGGTACACCCACCTTTTCACTTGTCCAATAGTACGTGGGCGGGTCGAGCCGTTCACCCGCCATAAACAAAGTACGTAAACTCGATGTGTCGTAATTTGATAAAAACGTCCCTTCGGGGTCGGCTTTTCTAATTGCTCGAAACGCGGTGGGTGCAGCAAAAAGTACATTCACCTTATGAGTTTCTATCATGCGCCAAAACGCGCCGGCATCTGGCGTACCAACGGGCTTACCTTCGTATAATACAGTGGTTGCACCTTTTATTAGCGGTGCATAGACAATATAAGAGTGGCCGACGACCCAGCCGACATCCGATGCAGCCCAGAATACGTCGTCTTCACTGGTATCGTATACGGCGCCCATTGAGTAGTGTAATGCGACTGCATGACCGCCGTTATCTCGAACCACGCCTTTGGGCTTTCCAGTTGTACCTGAAGTATAAAGAATATAAAGAGGGTCAGTTGCATCGACGGCGACGGGAGAGGCAGGCTCGCTATTGTTAGCTAAAGTGTGCCAGTCGTAATCAGTATCTTTATTTAACTCAGCAGTCAATTGCTCTCGTTGAAACAATATGCATGCCGTAGGCTTGTGCTCTGATATATTTATCGCTTCATCTACAAGAGGCTTATAGGGTAGAACTTTACTGCCTTCTATGCCGCAGGACGCTGTAACAATAGCCACTGGCTTCGCATCATCTATGCGTACAGCAAGCTCATTCGCTGCAAAACCGCCAAATACCACTGAATGAACCGCCCCTAATCGAGCACATGCAAGCATTGCGATAGCCGCCTGAGGGATCATTGGCATATAGATAATAACGCGATCGCCTTTATTGACCCCTAGGCGACACAAACCTCCAGCAAATTGTGCAACATCGGTAAGTAGTTCATTGTAAGTAAAATGCTGGGTAGTTTGCGTTACTGGTGAGTCGTAAATAAGTGCGGTTTTATCGCCACGACCATTGTTGACGTGGTGATCCAGCGCGAGGTAACTGGTATTGAGCTGCCCTCCTCTAAACCAGTCATAATAGCCGTTTTCCGTTTTTTGGCATCCCTTCTCTGGAGGTTGAAACCACGCTATTTCGCGTGCTTGATCTAACCAAAAGTTATCTGGATGCTGGGTAGAGGCAATGTATTCATTTTTATATGTCATATCCATGTCCTGAGTAGGGTTTATATTCACCCTACTTCAGTTTAATCAGACATACTTATAAGACTTATGGCGTAAGTTAAATAACAATTTGATTTACATAATATTAAATTTAAATAAACATTTACAAGCGAATAATAATACGCCGTGGATAAGCAACGCCGTCACCAATTTAAACTAGGTTACGGTTAACTAACCTTCTCTTCATAACTGGTTTTGCGCCTGGACAACCTTTTCACGCCACGCGTCTACGCTCATCGGCTTGTCTAAGTAATAGCCTTGAAAAGCGCTACACCCGCACGCCTTCGCTTCGTTTAATTGCCCTGTGGTTTCTATACCTTCTGCTACAGTAACAAGCTTCAGCGCCTTCGCCATATTGCAAATATTTGTGACGAGCACGTTTTTCTCTTTCGAGTTTTCTATTGCTTCAATAAAAACTTTATCAACTTTCAGTTCATTAATTGGAAGCGTTTGAAGAGAACTAAGATTTGAATCACCAATACCAAAGTCATCAATAGATAAACTGAAACCTTGCTGCGCTAAGTCCCGTACTCTGCGCTGTATTATATTGACACCTTTTATCACTGCGCCTTCTGTCAGTTCCAATTTCAGACACTTGTGCGCCACCCTCCACCTATTCACTATTGCAACAAATTTGCTGACAAAGTCAGCCCGTGCTAGGTGCTTCGCACTTATATTTATTGATAACTTAGTGTCTATACTTTTTGTGTGGCATTCGCTTAATAATTTACAGGCTTCATTACAAACCCATAACCCAATGTCAGCAATAAAGTCGTTCTGCTCGGCAATTGGAATAAATTCTGCGGGCATAACGACGCCAAGGTGAGGATGATGCCATCTGAGTAACACTTCAGAGCTTATAAGATTTCCATTACCACAATACTGAGGCTGAAGCTCTATAAATAACTCATTGTTGGCAATGGCTCTATTTAAAGAATGTTTTATATAGTTATAGCGGTCAATATCGCTGCCATTGATATGCGAATAGGCGTGCTCTCTCTCCTCGTCCAAATAAGCAATACCTTCATTGATGACCTTTCTAGACATTAGCTCTTTTATTTTTTTGAACGAAAAGTACTTTGGTGGAATGGCACAGCTAACCGTCTTAGTTTCAATAGCCAATGAACTATTGTGTAAAGTGATAGGAACCAAAACGTTATCTCGGAGATAATGAGCACACTGCTGGGCAGCATTTTTCGCCGTATGGTCATCCTTAAAGTAATTTTCCAAGTGAAGAATAAAATTACCACGGTCGTATATAAAAACCCTCACGTTCAGCTGCTTACTGACGTCAAAAGCGCGAACAAAGCGGCTGGCTAATATACGTAAGATATAGTCAACTGTTGGTTCTCCAAATGCGTCTTCATACTCTTTAACATTGACAATGCTAACCTGCATAAAAACAGAAAGCGCCTTCTCAGACGATGCTAATGCAGCTTTCTCTAAAAGGTATTGCTCAAAATGATAAAGGTTTGAAAGGCCGGTTAAAGGGTCTGTTAACGCTAACTGTCTAAAGCGATCTACTTCAAAATGCAAATTTGAAACGCTGCGAATACTAGCAATCACTAACTCTTGATTATGTACCTTACATGCTCTTAAGCTTACGTCGCACGCTATTCTCTTACCGTTTTTGTGACGTAAGCATTCGTTTATGGTCTTAATCTCGGAGCAACGCTCCACTCCTTCGCCTAAATTTAACAGGTAGGAAGTCTCACCCCTATTTTGAACTTTTGTCGCTAGTAGCTTAATGTCTTGACCTATCAATTCTTCTGGCTGAAAACCCAATACAGAAGCAACAGGTTCGTTTGCTGATAGTATGGTGCCACTTTTGTCAATACTAAGCACAATGCTATCAACACCATTCAAAATACTTGTTAGATAGTCTGTGTAATTTTGTTGAGAATCAGAAAGTCGCTGAGTTTCCGTTTCATCCTGGACGACACCGTATAATCGAGTTAGTTTTAAACCAAGACTAGGTTGACACTCGACCTGCAAAAATACGGTTAATTTTATATTTTTAGTTCGTCCTTGTTTATCGGTAATAGTGATGTGCTTGGCAAAATGACTATGTTTCTTTATTGCTTTAAAAATTCGTTGTTTAAGGGCAACTCTATCTTCAAAAGAAATGACTTCGAGTACATCTTGTAGGCTAATGCTTTTTGAATGCAGCAGTCCCAGCAAGCTTCTCATGATTTGAGTAGAGGAAAACGCGCCTGTAAATCTGTCTATTTGCCACGCGCCTACTTTTGAAATAGCGCTTACTTCTTCAAGAAGCGACAACTGCTCTGATAACTTATCTGAATAAGGATGCCTAGCAAGCTCAGAAAGGTAGTTTAATTCGACCTTCTGGCGCAGAATATCCATGTAGGTATGCTGATGCGCATTTAAGTTGCTGCTTTTCACAAACGTGAGCACAACTCCCAACATCTCATTTTGCATATCTCTCACAGTTGCAACAACAACATAGTGTTCACGAAAATGTTCGAGCGATTGAGGTAAAGTAAAATCTCTTACCGGTAAAGGCGCGCTCATAGGTGTCAAAGGCAGCATAAGTAGCATATGAGGCGGGAAAACGATACGGTGTGACTCGAGTTCCGAGTGTTCATTATCGCTTGCAATAATGGTGGCGCGACCACTATTCGGGTTTACTGAAACCAACAATATACAAAGCGACTCTGTTTTATTCCTACTTTCAGTCAATAACACAGAAATAGTATTCTGCGTTGTCCGCATTGTGGAAAGCATACGCTCACTGCGTAAATCCATCTAATAAGGTCCTCAAAACCAATAAAACTCGCATACAAAAGCGCCTCCCCCATAGATATAGCTGAGCAGGTGGAGCATTGTCGACGCTTTAACGCTTCGTTATTTTCCAACAGTGACACGTTACCTTATAAAAATGCTTTTTAGGTGCATTTGTAGGTAAGATAGTTATCGTGAATATGGGTTATTAATACGTCAGTATTTCATCTACAAACATAGACAAAAACTGTTCAAATTTCCAGCACGCCGTGCACAATGTGTACACAAATCTGCCTAAACCGAAGAGGCTGAACTAAGAAGACTGAAAATTAGCGTTTGCTATCTGGCGTAATTGTATAAAACGATAATTCAAATATTATTAAACCTTAGCAAGTTTACTGAAAGAACGGGGGCTGGAAGGATGGGTACTGAAGGGATAAGTGCTGTTGAACAGTGATAAAGCACTGACGTCAACAGCACCTAAAATTTAGTCTTTTTTGTAGTCATCGTGACAAGATTTACAGCTTGCACCTATCTTGCCGATAGCACCGCGATACGCGCTCTTGTCACCTGCTTCCACTGCAGCTTGTAGACCTTGTGCTGCCGTTTTAAGTGCCATCACTTTTTTTTCTACATCTGAGAAGTTTTCCCAAATCTCATCTTTCGCACCTGTGTCTACGTCGAATTTACGTGTATCGACAGCTAAATAGTCGCCCATCATGTCGGCAAGTTGTTCAAGACGTACAGCATTGGTTTGCATCACGCTTTCATCAAATGGAAGTGCGCCTTTTGCCATACCGCCCAATGGACCCATGTTGCTACGAACTAACTGAAAGACAGCCTGACGGTACTGAGTTGCTGCTTTAGCGTGCTTTTCAGAAGAAGCTTCAGTGACTTCAGCTAACGCTGAGCCTGAAATTACTGCACCAACGGTTGCTGCTACGATCATCGCTTTATTGAATAGTCTCATGCCTGTTCCCTTTTTTTTGAATACTGGTTATCTACTTTTAAGTTTGTAGATATTTTACCTTTTACTTATAAGCCTATCGTGACGAATAGTTCGTTTTAGCGCAAGAAATTTAACGGTGAACAAACGCTTTCAAGGGATTAGCCGCGCGTAACCCTGCTTTCAATACATATTCAAATGAAAAAGGGACACGCACTTACTATACCTTTACAAAGTACAGTTTTGGACAGACACACGCCCTACTCTCACAAAGTAGAGATTCGGACAGACACTCGCCTTACTTCCATAACGAATGAAAAAGGGACACGCACTTACTATACCTTTACAAAGTACAGTTTTGGACAGACACACGCCCTACTCTCACAAAGTAGAGATTCGGACAGACACTCGCCTTACTTCCATAAAGTACAGGTTCGAACGACACCCGCCCTACTTCCATAAAGTACAGATTCGGACAGACACTCAATATTATCTTGTTTACAGAGTAAACCCGTCTTAACAAATTGCAGTTTTAGCAAATATATACTCAGATACGAAAAAGCCCTCTCAGGGAGGGCTTTGAAACTTAAATAAGTGCAAAACTAGTTGGTTAAGTCGTCAAAGAATTTCTTCACGCCATCGAAGAAACCTTGCGCTTTCGGGCTGTGCTTGCTTGACGCCTTACCCATAGACTCTTCTAGCTCTTGCAGTAGCTCTTTTTGGCGCGATGACAAGTTTACCGGTGTTTCAACCACAACCTTACACATCAAGTCGCCCATAGCACCACTTCGCACTGACTTAACGCCTTTGCCGCGTAAGCGGAACATACGTCCAGTCTGTGTCTCGGCACTAATTTTTAGCTTAACTTTGCCGTCCAAAGTAGGGACTTCAAGTTCGCCACCAAGTGCTGCTGTAGTAAAGCTTAGCGGTACTTCACAGTAAAGGTTGTTACCGTCACGTTTAAAGATGTCGTGTTCGCGAACGTGTACTTGCACGTACAAGTCACCTGCTGGCGCACCGTTCTCGCCCGCTTCGCCTTCGCCAGAAAGACGAATACGGTCACCTGTATCTACGCCCGCTGGAATCTTAACGTTAAGAGTCTTGGTCTTTTCTTTACGACCATGGCCGTGACAGCTGTTACAAGGATCTTCAATAATTTTACCCTTGCCTGAACATGTCGGACAGGTTTGCTGCACAGCAAAGAAACCTTGGCGCATTTGAACCTGGCCGTTACCGTGACAGGTTGGACAGGTTTTAGGTGAAGAACCTTTTTTCGCACCTGACCCATCACACACATCGCATTCAACCAGCGTAGGTACACGAATATCAACGCTCTTACCGCGCACCGCTTCTTCTAAACTAAGCTCTAGGTTGTAACGTAGGTCTGACCCTTGACGAGCACGCGACTGACGTCCACCTCGGCCACCGCCGCCAAAGATATCACCAAAAACGTCGCCAAAGATATCGCCGAAGTCGGCACCACCACCGAAGCCGCCGCCACCACGGTTTGGATCAACACCCGCGTGGCCGTATTGGTCGTATGCTGCACGCTTCTGCGAATCTGACAGAATTTCGTAGGCTTCCTGGATTTCTTTAAACTTATCTTCCAGGCCTTTATCGCCTTGCGTACGGTCAGGGTGATACTTCATCGCAAGCTTTTTGTACGCTTTTTTAATTTCGCGGTCGCCTGCGCTTCTATCTACCCCGAGTACTTCGTAGTAGTCTCGTTTCGACATATCGTTTACATATCCTACTTTTTGTCGACCAGCATATAATGCTCGCCGAATCTACATCTGACTGTTGTGAAAATAACCTGATTAGACATTTATTAACGCCAAATTATTTACACCAAGTTATTTACACAACAAAGGCGCAACAAGAAATTCCTGATGCGCCTGAACTGCTTAAACGGCCCGCTACTTTGAATTAACGGGCCTGACACAACAGTTTACTTCTTGTCGTCGTCTTTCACTTCTTCAAATTCTGCGTCAACAACGTCGTCGTTTGCTTGACCAGAAGAAGCTTGCTGCTCAGCGCCTTCCGCGCCGCCAGCTGCTGCTTGTTGAGCTTGCGCCGCTTCCATCAGCTTGCTAGACGCTTGAATAAGTTCTTGCGTTTTCGCTTCGATTTCTGCTTTGTCTTCGCCTTTAGACGCTGTTTCTAGCGCAGTAAGGGCTTCTTCAATTGGCGCTTTGTCTTCTGCACTTAGTGCGTCGCCAACTTCTTCAAGCTGCTTACGTGTAGCGTGGATCATACCATCAGCTTGGTTGCGCGCTTGAATTAGCTCTTCAAACTTCGCATCAGCTTCTTTGTTCGCTTCTGCGTCTGCTACCATTTTTTCTACTTCTTCATCACTTAGGCCTGAAGAAGCTTTGATAGTGATCTTCTGCTCTTTACCTGTGTCTTTATCTTTCGCAGACACGTGTAGGATACCGTCAGCATCTAGGTCGAAGGTTACTTCGATTTGCGGCACACCACGCGCTGCTGGGCGAATACCTTCAAGGTTGAACTGACCAAGAGACTTGTTGCCGCTTGATTGCTTACGCTCACCCTGTAGTACGTGTACGGTAACCGCAGACTGGTTGTCTTCCGCTGTCGAGAAGGTTTGCGACTTCTTAGTAGGAATAGTCGTGTTTTTCTCGATTAGCGCAGTCATTACGCCACCCATTGTCTCGATACCTAGAGACAGAGGCGTAACGTCTAGAAGTAGTACGTCTTTAACATCACCAGAAAGTACACCACCTTGAATTGCCGCACCTACCGCTACTGCTTCATCAGGGTTAACGTCTTTACGTGGCTCTTTGCCGAAGAACTCAGTTACATACTTCTGCACAAGCGGCATACGCGTTTGACCACCAACAAGGATGATGTCGTTGATATCGCCTACAGATAGGTCTGAATCAGCTAGTGCTTGCTTAAGTGGGTTAAGCGAGTTTTTCACTAGGTCTTCAACCAAAGACTCAAGTTTTGCACGAGTAAGCTTAATGGCTAAGTGCTTAGGACCTGTTGCATCAGCTGTGATGTAAGGCAGGTTAACTTCTGTCTGTTGTGAAGAAGAAAGCTCAATTTTCGCTTTTTCGCCGGCTTCTTTAAGACGCTGCATAGCAAGTGGGTCTTTACGAAGGTCGATGCCTTGATCTTTCTTGAACTCTTCAACTAAGTAGTTGATAACACGGTTATCGAAGTCTTCACCACCAAGGTGTGTGTCACCGTTAGTCGCTAGTACTTCAAACGTGTGCTCGCCGTCTACTTCATCGATTTCGATGATAGAGATATCGAAGGTACCACCACCTAAGTCGTATACCGCAACAACGTTATCGCCTTGCTTCTTGTCCATGCCGTAAGCAAGAGCAGCAGCAGTAGGCTCGTTGATGATACGCTTAACTTCAAGACCTGCAATACGACCCGCGTCTTTAGTTGCTTGACGCTGTGAATCGTTAAAATAAGCAGGAACAGTAATTACTGCACCAGTTACTTCTTCGCCAAGATAGTCTTCAGCGGTCTTCTTCATTTTCTTAAGCACTTCGGCAGAAATCTGAGGAGGCGCCATTTTCTCGCCCTTCGCTTCTACCCATGCATCACCGTTATCAGCACCTACAATTTTGAAAGGCATGATGTCGATGTCGCGTTGTACTTCTTTATCTTGGAAGCGTCGACCAATTAGACGCTTGATAGCGAATAGCGTGTTCTCAGGGTTCGTTACCGCCTGACGCTTCGCTGATTGACCTACAAGCGTTTCACCATCGTTTGTATAAGCGATGATTGAAGGGGTTGTACGATCGCCTTCCGCGTTTTCAATTACGCGAGGTTTGTCGCCGTCTAGAACTGCGACACATGAATTCGTTGTACCTAAATCGATACCAATGATTCTACCCATTTCGTGTCTCCGAATGATTTTCTTAATACTGTACTTTTAGTGGGGTTATTCCCCGTCTTTTCAATAGATGCCAGTAAAAAAACTGGCATTTTTGTGTGTTCGTCGCAAAGAGCGTTTTAAGCCTGCGTATCCACACCGCCGCTTGGCGCACGCGATACCATAACCATGGCAGGGCGTAACAAACGGCCATTAATTTGATAACCTTTCTGCATCACAGCCATTACTGTGTTTGGCTCGTGGTCTGCACTTTCTTGCATAGACATAGCCTGATGCAAATCTGGGTTGAAGGTTTCACCCTGCGGATCAATAAGGCTTAATCCGAATTTCTCAATAGTGCTTAAGAAAGTTTTGTGGGTCATTTCCACACCTTCTAGAAGCGGCTTCACGGCTTCATTGTCGCCATCAGTCATTTCGATTGCGCGTTCTAGGTTGTCGATAACCGGAAGCAATTCGCCCGCAAAGCGCTCAAGGGCAAATTTACGTGCCTTTTCTACTTCACCTTCCGCACGACGACGTGCGTTGTCAGCGTCTGCACGGGCACGAAGCACGCCATCTTGCTGTTCTTTAATCGTTGCTTGGGCTTCAGAAAGCGCGGTTTCTAGCTCATAAATGCGCTGTGCATTTTCATCTAGTTCTACGCCTTCTGCTTCTGACGTTTCTACCTGCGCTTCTTCTGCGCCTTGTACAGTTTCATCAACTGAATTTTCTTGTTCTGCCTGCACGTCGCGATTATCGCTCATGCCTACCTCCAAACGTTTTTCTAAATTAGGCATTACCCAGCCAAATTAAATTAGTGGGAATGAGTCTGTTGCGCTTAGTTATGGGGCTAGATTTAGGGTGTTCAAGGGTATCCACAATATTTTTGTGGGTGATTTTTAAAAAATCGTGGGAGATGCGCCATATGTAAAGATCATGTTATTGTAGGATTACATAAACTGCACAGTCGCGAGTTTTAAAAATGCGTGCAACTACACGGACGAGCTATTACACGGACTTTCAATGCTAAGTATATGGACGGTAGGGACTATTGTTGGCTTTTATCTTATCGCACTTTTCGCTTTAGCATTTTGGGGCGACAAGCGTCTACGCGATAACAGACAGCACCCTGTACTGTACAGTCTTGGATTAGGCGTGCACTGCACATCTTGGGCATTTTTCGGTACCACCTCTCAGGCAGCACAATACGGTTGGGCAGTCATCCCTACATATCTTGGAATCATGCTGACTATGGCTTTTGCGTTTCCTATGGTGCTTCGTATTAGCAGGTTATGCCAGCAGCATAATATCAGTTCCTTAGCCGACCTCATCTCGCTCAAATACCAACACTCTCATTTGATTGCTGCACTTATCACTTTACTGTGTTTTTTCGGCGTTGTGCCCTACATTGCCCTTCAATTAGATGCTATTACAAAGTCTATTAATTTACTCACCGGCGAGGCCCAAACCACTACGCCTTGGTTAAGCATTTACGTAGCCGGCTTGCTCGCCATATTTGCTATAACCTTCGGTACGCGCACGTTAAACTTAACTGATAAGCACCCCGGCTTGCTGCTTACCATAGCATTTGAGTCAATTATTAAGCTGGTCGCGCTTTGGGCTGTGGGCATTTTTGTTTGCTTTTTTTTGTTTAATGGCGTGATTGATTTAATATCAAACGCCGTATCTAATGCCAGTGCCCGAGAAATCATTTATGCTGATAGCGCACCTTGGGTTTATGTGTCACATGTTGCTCTGGGCGTTTGCTCTATGTTTGTTTTACCAAGACAGTTTCATATGAACTTTGTCGAACAAAACGGTGAGGGTGAACTTAGAACCGCGAGGTGGCTATTTCCACTCTATCTATTTGGTATGACCCTTTTTCTTATACCAATCGCACTTGCGGGTAAAATGCTGCTTCCAGCAACCACAAGTTCAGATGCCTATGTACTTGCACTACCTTTACATGCTGAAAATATTGCCCTGTCGTCCTTTGCTTTTATCGGTGGTCTTTCTGCCACCACAAGTATGGTAATTGTCGCAACGCTAGCCTTGGGCATAATGATATCAAACAATGTAGTAACACCACTGTGGCTAAAAGCCCGCCTAAAAACTTCTCCAAACCAGTCAATGCAACCAGGTAAAATCCTATCTATACGCCGTATTACCGTAGTAGTCGTTCTTAGTATTGCGCTCTGGTACCACCTTAATATAAGTCAGGCAGCGCCGTTGGTTAAAAGTGGTGTAATTGCTATCGCCCTGCTGGCCCAATGCATGCCCGCGTTAATGTTCGGAATCTATTGGCGGCGCAGCAGCAAGGCAGCTGCTATATCCGCTTTATTAGTGGGTTCAACGTGCTGGGCGATATTTTTACTCTACCCCAGCCTGCTCTCTAGCTACTATTTTAATCCTGCTCCAACCGACCAAGCTCTCGGGGTGGGATTTGCTTTCTCGTTACTGGCTAATTGCATTACATTTGTTATTGTCGCGCTCATTTCTTCGCGACCCGAAGCAAACAAAACCGACGCTATTGTGCAAAGTAACGCGGCCCCAAATTTACTCGTTAAAGTGCGTGACTTAATGGCGCTTACTGAACGTGTACTAGAAAGCGCCACCCATTCTCAGCTTGTGAAACAGCTTACGATTGATGTTGAGAGTGCATCAAGCAGCGGTTACGCAAGTCAAGCACTTATCGATAGAGCCAATAAATTGCTTTCAGCTCAGGTGGGAGGCCCCAGTGCTCGAATATTGTTAGGCGCTATAGCAGATACGGGTAATGATACCCTACCGGAATTAGTTGACTGGGTAGAAGAAGCATCTCAGTCTTTTCAGTTCAATCACGAGGTACTTCAGTCATCGGTACAAAATATCGAACAGGGAATTAGTGTACTTGATGACAAGCTGCAGTTGCTGGCGTGGAATGACAGGTACGTAGAGCTTTTTGCTTACCCTAAGGGCTTTTTAAAAGCGGGTATGCCAATTACCGACATACTGAGTTACAACGCAAAACGGGGCTTGTTTAACCCCTCAACGATTGATAAAAGAGTGAGCTACATGCTCAAAGGTACTCGCCACAAGTATATTCGCAAGCAACCTGATGGAAAAGTCATAGAGTTAAACGGGGCGCCGCTGCCAGGCGGCGGCTATGTAACCACTTATAGTGACATCACCGAATACATAGCCATTCAAAAAGAACTAGAAAGTGCAAAAGAAGATTTGGAGGAAAGGGTTGCTAAGCGTACTGCAGAGTTAGAAGAAGCAAAACACCAAGCGGATAAAGCCAACGAAAGTAAAACCAAGTTCTTAGCAGCAGCGGGACACGACCTCATGCAGCCTTTTAACGCCGCTGCATTATTTGCCAGCATGCTAAGTAAAAAAACGCAGGGTAGCGAACTCGCCCCGCTCTCTGAAGGCGTGGTTAACTCACTAGATAACGCTCAAAGCTTACTTTCCATGCTCCTTGATATGACAAAATTAGATGCTGGGGTGCTTACACCTCAAAACACTATATTTCCAATTGATGAAGTTTTGTCGTCGCTGGTACAAGAGTTCGGTGTTATCGCAAAGCAAAAAGGGATTACCCTAAGATATGTAAAAACGAGTGTCATGGTGTATTCAGATAAGAACTTGCTGCGCCGTGTGCTGCAAAACTTATTGTCTAATGCGGTTCGTTACACTCCACAAGGCAGTATTTTAGTGGGCGTCAGGCGCATACAAACTGCTAATATCGAGAAAACAATAAAGCTTTGCGTTTACGATACCGGTTTAGGCATTGCAGCCCACCAGCAGCATGAAATTTTTAGTGAATTCCACCAATTAGACGAAAACAAAGGTGAAGGGATTGGATTAGGCTTAACTATTGTAGAGAAGATTTGTCGATTGCTCGGCCATCGAGTAGGGCTAACCTCATTACCGGGCAAAGGTAGCTGTTTTAGTATTACAGCCCCACGCATAGTACATGCTAGTGTTAATTCAAAACAACTGCCGGAAACGGAGAGTTATAACAAAGAACTGTTTTTGGAAAACACACGTTTCTTACTGGTCGAAAATGATGAGCAAGTGGCTAATGCAATGTGTGCACTACTTGGCGATTGGGGAGCAACTACAACCTTGATAGCCAGTGGCGCCGAAGCTCCCAGTGTTTCAAACCAGCGTTTTGACGTACTTATTGCTGACTACCATCTAAACTATGGAGAAACAGGTTTCGACGTAGCGACGATATTATCTGAAGAAGACGTGAGTTTTGCATTAAAGGTATTAGTCACCGCAAATAGAAGCAACGAGATAAGAGAAGAAGCGGCTGCGTTAGAATTTAGTTACCTACCTAAACCCTTAAAGCCAGCGGCGCTAAAACGACTGCTTAAACAGTCGCTCTCGCTGACTCAAAAAAAACCGTAGACTGAGTAATTATAACGCGGAACGCTTAGGTTAGTTTTGGCTACTAAAATGACTACTTCAAAAAAGTTAAAAAATTACTTGTTAGTTTTGCTTCTATTGCGTAGCCATAGGCTAAATCTCGCTATTGAGGTACATTGATATGGAGCCGACCGTAGCGATAATCCAACGTAACAACAAAATCTTTAAGCAAGTCGTAACCAATAAGACCTACCACTTTTTTTCCACCGATACGACTTCCTGTTCTTTTATACTGACTTTCTAAGTTAGTGGTTTGCCCTTCTGCTGGAAAGCTTACTTTAACGTTGCTAATTTCAAACGGTCCAAATTTTACCATGTCTGAAGTGGCGAATTCGTTTACACCTGAACTATTGGCCCCAAATGAGGTACTTGTACCCTCTACTTTTTCGAGTAAGTTTGCTTTAGATGCGGCTCGGCGGTTAATTAATATTGTGCCAGCATTACCAGTATCTATACGAAGCCACAGCGGTACGCCGTTAATTTCAACCTGTGCAATGGGCATACCCGTGCCTTGTTGAGTGGTAGCTGGCACGTTAGCCACCCCCTTCATATTGACCGAATCTCGGGTAACAAGGCGAATTTTTCTGTGCGGGTAGTCTAATTGAACAACAAAACTGTTGAAAAAACCGGCTCCTAGTAACATGCCGTTAGAATGATGACCAAGGTTGGTTTCAACAAGCGAATCTAAATTAAATGTGGTTCCAAAAATTTCAACGTTAACATTGTTATAGGCTTTTCTTTTTTCAACACCATAAACCCCCTTCACGTTTACAGGTCTGCCTTTATCGAACTCTAAATCATGCTTTCTTACAAAGGCGCGATTGATGCTATTAATTTGTGCGCCTGAGTCTAGCATTACCCGCGATTCAATGCCGTCAATGGTAACGGGAAGAAATACATGACCGTTATCTAACGTGAAATCAACCCACTGCGTGACTGCTCCAAAAACGTGGCAAGAAGAAAGTAGAAGAAAAGTAAAAAGTGACAAACGCTTCATCAATATTCCTTTTGTTTTAGTATTATGCTCCTAATTATTTACGCTAGCACAACTTTAGATACAGTTCGATGCTAGGGGGTAAATTGCTGCGTAAATAAAGGTAAACGTCAATAATTGGTTGGCTTCTAGCTCAACATATCTGACGAGAAGTCGTGCCTATTCTTACAATATTAGTAACGCAGTTTAATAATTTAAGTTGTTAAGCTTTTACTAGCTCAAATGTATTGCATTTTTAAATGCTATGCCCGCCTTGGTCCTGTTGATAACACCAAGCTTTCTCAACACTGCAGACACATGCTGTTTGACGGTGGACTCAGAAATGGCAAGTTCGTAAGCAATCTGCTTGTTGAGCAAACCGTCTGATACCATTTGCAACACTTTGAGTTGGTGAGGAGTCAGTTGTTTTAACCTAACCGTGAAGTCATCTTGGTCGGATACATTACTTGCGTTAGAGGCTACAGGATGTTGTAGCGGATCCGAAGGCCTCTGAACCGAAGACGGTATCCAAGTTTCTCCATCTAGTACCGTATCTACCGCTTCAATGATACAGTCTACTGAGGCAGATTTAGGAACAAACCCACTTGCGCCTAACGCAAACGACTTTGCCATCACATCAGGCTCTTCTTGCGCAGTAACCACAACAACAAGAACATCAGGGTAGCGCGCATGTACTTCCGCAAGGCCATTCAACCCTTCATTGCCGGGCATGGTGAGATCTAAGAAAAGTAGATCGATGTCGTCATTTAACTCAAGGTAAGTAAGCGTATCGGGGAATGTGGACGTCTCTACAAGCTCAATATGTCCCACACTAGTTAACGCGTGGCACATCGCGGCCCTGAACAGAGGATGATCGTCAGCAATCAAAATTTTCACGGACATAATGCTATCAACTTGTAACCACTTTGTTAATTAACATACTAACACGCCGGTTAAAAAAGGTAATGTTATTGGTGCAATAATCTACATGACACTCTTCACTGATCTACACATCCGCTAGTCAACATTTTCACAGAAGCGAGTCTAGTAAAAGTGAGCACGCCTAAGCGCAACGGCCTAGGCGTGAAAAGTGGCATTAATTTTTATCAAGTATATCGTTTAGAAGCTATAACCTACCGTAAGATGCACAGTACGCGGGTCACCGTAATAACCGATAAGTGTGGTATCGCCACCAAGGCCCGGGCCAAAGTTACCTTCACCGTCTTGAGTGACAAAGTCATAACCGCCAACCAGATACTCTTCATCGGTCAGGTTTTTGACGTGCAATCCAGCATACCAGTCGCCTTCAACACTTTCCCAACGGGCGCTTAAGTTCACCAGACCATAGGCATCTTGTTGGATAAGGTCGCTGGTTTCAAATATTAAGTAATCATCGCGATAGTAGTAGTTAGCGTTAAAAGTAATATCCCCAAAGCGCGTTTCTAGTAAGTAGTTGGCGTTAAGATTAAAGGTATTCTCTGGCGTACTTGCTAGGCCAATTAACGGAGGGATTGCATTGTTTTTCTTAATTTCAAAGTCAATATAACCATAGGCAACGTCAAACTGAAGGTTATCAGTTGCTACCCACGTCATTTCTAACTCGGCACCTTTTGCTGCAGTTTCTGCAGCATTGCGCAGACGTTGGTCAAGGGCTGTTGGATCAGATAAATCCCCTTCTACACCAATATACTGACGATCTTTGTGATCATATGAAAATAAAGTGACATTCATGCGAAGTGCATCGGTTAAGTCGCTCTTCACACCAACTTCGAAGCTGTCTACGACTTCAGGTTCAACACCAGGCTCGTTAGTTTGAGCACGAGGGTTAAACGTGCCCGATTTGAAGCCTTGTGAATAACTTGCGAAGAACATGGTATCGCGGTCCATTTGATACTCCACGCCCACTCGAGGAGTAAAGCGAGACCAACTTTCTACCGCTGGGGCATCTAACAGGTCATCGCCATCGGTGTCTGTCCCAAGTACTTGCGGCACTAATTGTCCATCAGGGCGCACATAGCCATCTATCCAATCGGTATAAGGATAAACATTGGCGAAGACCAAACCGTTGTTTACAGTGGCTGTCTTTTCTTCGTCGGTGTAACGGGCACCAAGAGAAAGCGATAACTTATCGGTAACGTCGTAATTCATCTGCGCATAGGCAGCCCAACTTTCTGAGTTATTACAACCCGTCACTTCGCGAGTTAAACCTGGTGCACCCAGCGCTTGTCCTAACACACCTAAAATTGCATCAAAGTTACCGCAGCTTTCACCATCGTAAAAATAAAGCCCTGACACTAGGCTAAACGCGTTCCCTGTATAGTTTGCTTGAATCTCGTGAGTATCGTTACTGTCGTCGTATTCTGCTGGCACATCAAAAATAGGCAGAGGTGTATTATCGAAATCAATGTTGGTAGGTGAATAACTCTCTCTGTGCGAACCAATATATTTAAGCTCTAAATTATCATTCAGTTGGTATCGCGCCAGCCAGTTATAGCCTTCTAGCTCGACTTTATTCCATGTAGGTAAACTGGTGTAAGAATCGTAAACCGAATCGGGTACGGGCGCATCTGTCAAAATACTGGGAATTAAACGATAGCCGCCCTTAGCATTTGATTTATCTTCGGTTTTATCCCAGCCAATACGGAAAAACAAATCTTCACTAGGATGTACCTCAAGTGTTACGCGGGCTGCCCAAAGATCTTTGTTGTAGTTTTCTTTGTCTTGATCAGGCAACGCGCTTACTAGGTACTCACCGAAACCGTCTCGGTTTAAATTGGCATAACCCACGCCAAGAAACACAGTGTTTTCAATAAGTGGAATTTGACCTGTCACTTTAATATCGCGCTGGCTGTAGCTACCTACGGTAGCCTCAACGTTCATTTGCGTATCGCCGGTCATTTCTTTAGTTACGTATTTAACTGCGCCACCAATGGTGTTCTTTCCGTAAAGCGTTCCCTGTGGTCCTCGTAATACTTCAATACGCTGTACATCTAACAAATCAAGCACGGCTCCTTGAGGACGAGCAATATAGACATCATCAACATAAATACCTACGCCAGGTTCATAGCCCCAAAGCGGGTCTTGCTGACCCAGTCCGCGAATAAATGCCGTTAAGGTTGAGTTAGTACCACGACTGGTTTGCAGCGTTGTATTCGGTGAAAACTGCTGTACCTCGGTAAGTACGCTAATCCCTTTTTCGCCAAGCTCGGCAGCGCCAACAGATGTAATAGCAACCGGCGTTGCTTGTAACGACTCTACGGTTTTTCGCGCAGTCACTTCAATGCGCTCTAGCTTTCCTTTTTGCTCTTGTGCGTCAGCATTGGCCTGATCCTCCTGAGCGAATACTGGCGCGGTACTTAATACGCTAGCCACCGCAAGGGCGCATAAGCTATGCACGGGGCGTTTTACTGAAGTTCTTTTGTATTTACCTGATGTAACTGCGGCGGAATATGTCTGGTAGGGTGATACCAAGCTGTTAGTGTGTGTTGATTTAGACATAGTGAGTCCTTGTTGTTCTAAGTTCTAGGGCCTGTTGGTCTTTGCTGTACTCCAAATCCGCAAAGAGCAATAGGCTCACGTCACTGTCGGATGTATTGCCTACGGTCAAAATCACTTTAGTTAATTAATTGTTAATAGTATGTAGTACCATCGTACTATGGGATTTTGATAAAAGTAACGTCAAACTTTATGTCTGTTATGAATGCTTTTTATCTGATTTGCATACACTTTGTGGTTTGGGGTGGGGCAAATCTTTAATCAACTTAACTGTTTCGGTTCATCTGCGGTCACAGATTTTTTAAGGAATTATAACTATGTTAAGTATGATTGGCTTAGTAGGCGGTCTGTTATTGCTTATTGTTTTGACAATACGCGGAATGAACCTTTTTATTGCTGCACCTTTGTGCGCGCTTGTGGTGGCCATCACCAATAATATCGGCGTCTTCACTGGCGACGTAAATTTTGTTCAAACCTATATGAGTGGCTTCTCAGGCTTCATTGCATCTTGGTTTTTTATGTTTTTACTTGG
Organism: Alteromonas sp. BL110; assembly: GCF_003443615.1. Classification (NCBI taxonomy): domain Bacteria; kingdom Pseudomonadati; phylum Pseudomonadota; class Gammaproteobacteria; order Alteromonadales; family Alteromonadaceae; genus Alteromonas; species Alteromonas sp. BL110. Next base: position 234,167 of record NZ_CP031967.1, read on the forward strand.
CGCATTATTCGGTAAATTCATGGAAGACACTGGGGCAGCGGATGCTGTTTCTCGCTGGATTATCACCAAAATTGGTTACAAACGCGCTGTATTAGCTGTTGTGCTAGCTTGCGCTATTTTGACCTACGGTGGTGTTAGCGTGTTCGTGGTAGCGTTTTCTGTCTACCCGATGGCGGTGAGCTTGTTTAAAGATGCCAATATACCCCGCCGCTTCATACCAGCGGCCATGGCGTTTGGGTCGGTAACATTTACTATGACCTCGGCAGGCTCGCCCGAAATTCAAAATTGGATCCCCATTAAATATTTGGGTACATCCCCTTTTGCTGCATGGGAAGTCAGTCTTGTCGTAGCCATATTCATGGCATGTTTTGGCTACTGGTGGCTTGCTAAAATGATCAGAAAAGCCATAAATAACGGCGAAGTGTTTGAAGCCAGAGCAAGCGACCCTGAAGTACGAGACAGGGCGCTACCTCACCCGCTTACCGGCATTGTTCCGCTGGTTGTGGTGCTAGTCATTTCGTTTTTATTCCATGAAGAGCTCGCTCAACTAGCACTTATTTTGGCGTTAGGCGGCGGGGTGCTGTGTTTATTAGCGATTAACTACAAACATTTTCGCAGTTTACCTATCGCCATTAATGCAGGTACGACAGGGGCGTTGATCGCAATAGGCAACACTGCCGCAGTTGTGGGTTTCGGTTCCATTGCAAAAAACACCGACGCATTTCAAACAACGGTTGCGCTTATGACCCAAATTCCTGGTAACGAGCTTATTGGTGCCGCCATTGCCGTAAGCGTTATTGCTGGGTTAACAGGAAGTGCATCTGGCGGACAAGCTATTGCCTTACCCTTAGTGGCCCCACATTACATGGAGCAAGGCGTAGAACCAGAACAGCTGCATAGAATTGTATCTATATCTTCTGGCGCATTAGATTCATTGCCTCACAATGGCTATGTGGTAACAACCATACGCGCCATTTGTAACGAAACCCATCAAGCAGCGTATTGGGCGGTTGGCGCCCTGACTGTAGTGGTGCCAGTGATTGGGCTGGCAATGGCGATTGGCTTGTTTAGCTTTATGTAACACGTGGACTTAGCTGATAAAAACGAAATTGCGCAAAGGGTAAGCGCTGATAAAGGCGAAGCTAGGGTCACCTTATATAAAGACACTGCTAAAAAGGCTGCGCAGTGAAAAATGATGAAGGATTAAAGAAAATGAACTGGAAAACTAAGTGTGCTCCAAAGCTATTGTGGAGAGGAAGCAAGCGCAACAATAAACCATTAAGAGTGCCATGCGTTATATCGAACACTAAATCTATAACTTTACCCAAACAGGTAGACTTTTACTTAGCTAGAAAGCTGTGCTCCATAGTGGGATTGCTAGCGCCGCTACTCATAACTTTACACTTTCAAGTGATCGCAAATGAGATTGAGCAAAAAGATGCTCTGCTAGTAGAAAAGCAGATGTTTGAAATGCCCCACTTCACCACCTTTGGCGGCAAACAAATCACAAACGTAAAAGTAGGTTGGGAAGCGTACGGAACACTAAACGACACCAAAAGTAACGTGATACTTATTACCCACTATTTTTCTGGCACTTCTCATGCCGCAGGAAAGTATGATGAAAACGACACAGCGTCAGGCTACTGGGATAGTATTATCGGCCCAGGAAAAGCCATTGATACAGACCGCTTTTATGTAATAAGCGTAGATACGCTGGTCAACTTAAATGCTTACGACCCTCACGTGATCACCACAGGCCCTGCATCAATAAATCCAGACACAGGAAAACCTTACGGACTGGACTTTCCTGTTGTCACCATACGTGACTTTGTCAATGTTCAAAAAGCACTTCTTGAAAGCTTAGGTATTAGCAAACTGTACGCGGTTATTGGACCTTCTATGGGCTCTATGCAGGCTATAGATTGGGCGAGCGCTTACCCCGACTGGGTTGAACGTATGATTTCAGTTATCGGCGCAGGTCAAAGCGATGCTTGGACCACCGCAGCACTGGAACACTGGGCAACGCCAATTACGCTTGATAAAAACTGGAACAATGGTGATTACAACAAAGAAGAGGCTCCCCTTGATGGCTTAGCAGCCTCGCTTATGCTCATTACACAAAACGCTCTTACACCCTCGTTTTTCAATGAACAAGGCAACACATTGGATTTTAAAAATGTTGAGTCCGCACCGCTAAATGACATACGCCAATCTCACAGTATTGTTAGCTGGCTTCGCGAAAGAGCAAAAGCGCGCGCTCAAAAAATGGATGCCAACCATCTTTTATATTTGGTTCGCGCTTGTCAGCTTTTTATTACTGGGCATCAAGATAATCTTAAGCAAGGGCTGGCGTCTATAAAGGCAAAAACGCTCTTTATTCCAGCACAAACTGATTTACTTCTTATGCCTTACTTATCGCAAGGTGCACACCAAGGTTTAACTTCAATAAATAATGACAGCACATTGGTTACGCTAAATGGAAAATTAGGGCATTTAGAAGGCGTGACGAATGTATCTGCTCAAGCCGAAGCCATTCGTCAATTTTTAGAAAATGATAAGGTAGCAATGCAATGATGAAACCTTCACCCTTTTTACGCCACGCGCTTTGTCTATCTTTGTTAAGCGCGAGCGCGTTAGTCTTCACAGCGCCGATCGTCAGCGCAGCGTCGACAGCGCAGGACGATATCCCTTCACTTACCCTCGATTTAGAAAATGTCACCGTATCAGGCTTATCCTCAGGCGGCTACATGGCAACACAATTTCAGTTAGCACACAGCGACTGGGTAAAAGGCGTTGGCGTGATTGCTGGCGGCCCTTACTTTTGTGCCCACGGTGACATAACCACTGCCCTAGCACAGTGCGTGAATAAGGTAGAGGGAGAAATTAACCTTGAAGCATTAAATGAGAAAGCTGAACAATATGAAGCTGAGGGGAAAATAGCTTCGCTTTCTAATATGAAAGGCACAAAAGTTTGGCTTTTTCACGGCACGCAAGACAACAGAGTAATTGCAAAAGTGAGCGACTTACTGTTCGAGCAATACAAATTGTGGACAGACACTCAAAATATTACTTACGTCAACGACAGACCCATGGCACACCTGTTTCCCACAGAAAATAACGGCGTGGACTGCATGAAATCAGAGAGCCCCTTTATCGGAAACTGCGACTACGATGCGGCAGGCGCCATGCTCTCCCATATTGTAGAAGGTGTTTCTGCACCCGACGAGACACTTTCAGGGCATTTATACTTCATCGACCAGCAAAAGGTGGCCGGTAACGATGCAAAAACATTGGCAAGCGAAGGCTTTGTTTATGTACCGGCAAGCTGCGCACAAGGCGAGCCGTGCAGAGCTCATATTAGTTTTCACGGCTGTAATCAGTATGCCGATGCCGTAGGCGACGCCTACACTACCCAAACAGGGCTCAATGAATGGGCTGATGACAACAATATTGTTGTGCTGTATCCACAAACGAAAAAGTCACTATTTATGCCACTAAACCCACAGGGCTGTTGGGACTGGTGGGGTTATGCATCAAGCGATTATGCGAACAGAGACGGCGCGCAAATAAAGGCGGTAAAAAAGCTGTTGTTTTCATTAAATAGTGCAACCTCATCAATTAAAGCCGAAGGGAGTACCAATGAGTAAGCGCACAATATTTATCACAGGCGGCGCAAGTGGCATTGGCTTTGGCATTGCCGAGTCAATGATGAAACAAGGCCATCATGTGATCATTGCCGATATAAATGAACAAGCAGCTAAAGAGGCCGTGACTAAACTTGCACATTTAGACGGTTCGGCCAGCGCAGTGGCAGTAGACGTGTGCAGTGCAGAGCAAGTTGCTGCGCTACCTAACGTACTAGGGAAACACAACGTCGATGTATTAATCAACAACGCAGGAATACAGCACGTTTCTCGTATAGAGGACTTCCCTTCAGATAAATGGCAGCAGCTTATAAATATCATGCTTGTTGGCCCTGCTCTATTAACCCAAGCGTTTTTGCCAGCAATGCGTAAGCAAAACTACGGGCGCATTATCAATGTGGGCTCTATCCACTCTTTAGTCGCCTCGCCATATAAATCTGCTTATGTAGCGGCGAAGCATGGACTATTGGGGTTTGCAAAAACTATTGCTCTTGAAACGGCTGACTGTGATGTGACTATCAATACCCTATGCCCCGCCTACGTAAAGACCCCACTAGTAGAAAAGCAAATTACAGCACAGGCGAAAGAAAATAACCTCACCGAGGAAGAGGTAATTACAAAAATCATGTTAGAACCCATGCCTAAAAAGCAATTTGTTAGCGTTGAAGAACTTGCTGATACCGCAAGCTTTTTAATGTCTGCTAGTGCCCGCAATATTACCGGTCAAACCATGGTACTCGACGGGGGGTGGACGGCGCGATAGCTGATAGTGAATTTAACGCTTTACGATTGGTGGTTGTAGCGTGTTTCTCTCCGTGTTGAAAAGACTGCAAGGCGCAGTCTTTTTTTCGTTTTAACTTCTAGCAAAAACACTACTCCCAGAGGGAGACATAAATGGCGACCATCTCTTCAATGGTGGGTACGCGAGGGTTATTGCCGGGAGAGCCAGATGCCAAAGCTTGTTCTGCCATTGTTGAAGTCGAAGCGAAAAACGTCTCTTTATCAATTCCGAACTCGCTTGGCGTTGGTACTTGTAAATCAGCATTCAGCGCTTTTAGCTCGTTGATAAGCTTTTGATTCGCAACCTCATCTGAGTCACTTTGCGTAGCAACACCCATGGCGCGGGCACATTGGGCATAGCGCACTGGTGAACTTGGAATTGAAAAGGCGGTAACCGCAGGCAATAACATGGCATTCGATAAACCGTGAGGGACATGAAACGCAGCGCCTATAGGTCGACTCATTCCATGAACAAGGGCCACTGATGCGTTTGAAAAAGCAATACCCGCAAGCGTTGAGCCCAGCATCATTGATTCTCTCGCCGTTTCATTTGTTGGATCTGCAAATACGGTACGCAGATTGGGGGCGATTAATGCCATGGCTGACAGTGCCTGTGCATCGCTATAAAGATTGGCTTTGCGGCTTACGAACGCCTCAATAGCGTGAGTGAGCGCATCAATGCCTGTATCGGCGGTAACGCGGGCAGGCAAACTTTGCGTTAACGAATAATCGACCAACGCTGCCGTTGGCATAAACCCAAGACCAACACACAACATTTTCTCCGTTGTATCTTCGTCAGTAATAATAGTAAATCGCGTTGCTTCAGAGCCTGTGCCCGCCGTTGTGGGAATAGCGATAATCGGTAAACCCGCGTCATCAACAACCCGTGGAAATTTGTAGTCTCGCATTTCGCCGCCATATTTGCCCAATATGGCAATGGCTTTTGCGCTATCGATAGGGCTTCCGCCACCTAAGGCGATAATACTGTCATAATCGTCAGCTTTAAATGCATCCACACCTCGGTTAATCGATTTTACTGTTGGTTCTGGTACCGTCTCTGAGAATACATCTGCGCTGATTCCAGCCTCTTTTAGCACTTGCACTATGGCAGCGCTATATCCCAATTCAACCATCACCTTATCGGTAACCAATAACGGTTTGCGACAGTTAAGGCCTTTGAGCGTTTCAGCCACCCGCTGACTCGCGCCCTTCCCTATATGCATCACTCTAGGCAAAATAATTTGATGAGACATGCTTCCCTCCTGTGATTGCTTTTCTCCAGCATACCTGCCGAGATGTCTAAAGCAATGACAATGTAAAAATAATGTTATCTCTTTGCCTCAATCCGAGCACCTTTTCAACGTTATTAACGTAAGCCGAACAACCCACAAACTTTTTTGGCCTTTCACGACAAAGTGATTCAATGGTTCAGGGAACACTACTCTATTGAAGGAGGCCTTCTCGACTATAATCGGTTAGAAGATCGCTAAACCTGGTGCTCTGCAACGTTTTACGCTTTTCTTTTGCAAAATACCTGTGCTAATGTCCGACCATTGGAAATGAAAGGACATTAGCATTCCATGCCCTATCAAACCGTTGCTTTAATTGGAAAACCTCAGCACGCTGCAACTCATGACAGTTTGAATATTCTTGCCGAATTTCTTTTGGCAAAAGGCTGCAAACTATTGGTTGAGGAAAATATTGCTGAAGAGCTTGAAACTGAAAACCTCAAAAGCTGTAACCTTGTTACTATTGGTAAAGAGGCTGACCTTGCCGTTGTAGTAGGTGGTGACGGCAGCATGCTAGGTGCTGCGCGCGTACTCGCTCGCTTTGACATTCATGTTGTGGGCGTAAACCGAGGTAACCTCGGCTTTTTAACAGACATTCACCCTGATGATATTGTTCAACAGCTTGACCTTATCTTTAATGGTGAATGCGTGGTTGAAGAGCGCTTCTTACTTGAAGTCGAAGTTTATCGGCACGAAAAGCTCAAAAGTAACAACTCTGCCGTAAACGAAGTGGTGCTGCACCACGGTAAAGTTGCCCACATGATGGAATTTGAAATTTATATCGATGAGCAATTTGTATTTAGTCAGCGTAGCGATGGATTAATTGTCGCCACACCTACAGGCTCTACAGCTTACTCTTTATCCGCAGGCGGTCCCATCATCATGCCAACGCTAGATGCACTTACCTTGGTACCTATGTTTCCTCACACATTGAGCAGTCGTCCCATTGTTGTTGATGCAGACAGTCAGGTATCGATGAAAGTATCAAAGGTAAACAGTGACTCGTTACAAGTGAGCTGCGATAGCCACATTGTTCTACCTGTGTTACCCGGCGATGAAATCCGCATTAATAAGAGCGTAGATAAGCTTCATTTAGTTCACCCCAAGGGCTACAGCTATTTCAACGTACTTCGCAAAAAGTTGGGTTGGGGCAGTAAACTTTACTAGCCCCCCATTCATGTTATCTAATGTGCATTTATTACACTAGCCTGTAGCTTTTTCTTGAATGCTACAGGCTTGAAAAATAAAGATTTTTTAATCTCTTCATATTTTTCTATTAAAAACGCGTACTTATAAAAGTCTCAGATTTCGGCATACCCGTTGCAACCGTTGAACTAAGTTGTTGGCACAGGGTTAGCGAGACTTTGACCCTTTCGATGTTTTTCATCGTGCTGATTTATTTGCATTCAATAGGAGATATCATGAGTAACACCAATATCAAATTTACAGCCCCGGGAATGGACAACGATGCTGCTGCCAAAACAATTAAGGTATTGGATCAGCGATTGGTTGCACTATTAGATTTACAGTTAACCTTAAAGCACATTCACTGGAATGTGGTAGGTCCAAATTTTATTGGCGTGCATGAAATGCTAGACCCACAGGTAGATACAGTACGCGAAATGACCGACACCATTGCCGAACGTATTGCCACATTAGGCGGCGTACCTAAAGGCACACCTAAAGCAATTGTAGACGGTCGTAGCTGGAAAGATTATGAATTAGGTAAGGGTTTAGTACTTGACCACCTTAAAGCTTTAGATGCTGTGTATGATGGCGTTAACGGCGACCACAGAAAAGCGCTAGAACTTCTTGGCGAGATTGACCCAGTATCAGAAGATATGATCACCGGCCAGCTGGCAGACTTAGAACAATTTCAGTGGTTTGTCCGTGCGCACATTGAATCTGGAAGCGGTGAATTGCAGCAATAAGCGTTAATTATTGAATTTTAGATAGACACCTAACTATCTGTGAATTGATTAAAGTTAGGATTCTAAAGGAGAGCTTAGGCTCTCCTTTTTGCTGTTTGGTTTTAATAAACACAAGAGTAGAATAGCGTACTGGGCTACAAACCTATTTGCTATTAATATTTTATCTAACTTAGTACTGTATAAATTTCTGTAAAACACGCGACCGGTTTATTCTCTCTTTACCGAGTTACTAATAACCCCACTAACACACCAAACACAAACCACTGATTTAACAACATTTATTATTATACACCTTCATTTTAGCGTAATTTTTTCTCGACTTAACTTTACATGGCCAAAATACTGTATATATTATCAGTTACTGTATATATCATCATGTTCAACTTTTTCGAGTGTGGTTATGTTAGCGCATCTTTCTATTTCTAATTTTGCTGTTGTAAAACAATTATCGGTTCAACTGGAAAACGGGCTTACTGCAATAACCGGTGAAACCGGCGCAGGTAAATCAATCGCTATTGATGCGTTAAGCTTGTGCTTAGGTGAACGTGCCGACGCAAACGCCGTGCGTAAAGACAGTACGAAAGCTGAGATCATCGCACATTTTTCTTTGAGCGATAACACATTAGCTAAAGCCTTTCTCGATGAACATGAGCTCACCTCAGATGAGGATGAGAATAGCTGCTTTATTCGCAGAGTTATCTCTAAGGAAGGTCGTTCAAAAGCGTTTATCAATGGTATTCCCGCTTCACTTCAGCAGTTGAAAGGCTTAGGCAAGTATTTGTTGGCCATTCATGGTCAAAACACCCATCTTCAACTGTTGAAAGAAGATTACCAAAGAGAACTGGTTGATGGCTACGCTAAGCATGATGAATTGTTAACGCAAGTTACAGAAACTTACTCAATTTGGCGTGATAAACAACGCACACTAAAGGCACTTCAAGAGCAAGCTCAACAGCGTGAAGATAGAATTCAGCTGTTAACCTATCAGGTTCAAGAACTTGATGAGTTTGCTATTGAAGAGGGCGAGTTCGAAGAGTTAGAAATAGAACACAAGCGATTGAGCAATGGTCAAAGTCTTTTAGAACAAGCGCAGACTAGTGTGTACAACCTATATGAGAGCGACGAAGGCAACGCATTATCAGTGATTCAAAGCAGCATTGAGCGCTTAGGTGAATTAGAAGCCCACGATGCAAGCTTAACGCCTATGATAGCGTTATTAAACGACGCAGCAATTCAAGTAGAAGAAGCTGCGGGGGAGCTGCGTAGCTACTGCGATCAGTTAGAGATCGATCCGTTTCGCCTTCAGCAAGTTGAGGCGCGCTATGCTAAGGCGATGGAACTTGCGCGCAAACACAATGTGATGCCAGAAGGGCTATATCAATACCATCAAGAATTAGCTGCCGAATTCAATTCATTATCTGAACAAGAAACGCTGTTAGGGACACTTGAAGGTGAAGTAGAAGAAGCGAGAGCAACGTACCTAACTGCGACCAAAGGGTTGTCTGAAAGTAGGCAACGTGCTGCAGGTAAGTTAAGTAGAGATATTGAAGCTCAGATACGTCAAATGAATATGCCTCATGCAAAAGTAGACATTCAAATTCAGTACGATGAGCTTAAGAAGCCAGTTAGTACAGGTCTTGATACTGTCGAATTCAAAGTATCTACCAACCCTGGACAGGATGCAGACAAGTTAGAAAAAGTGGTGTCTGGTGGTGAACTGTCGCGTATAGGGCTAGCTATCCAGGTAATTGCAAGTGACAACCACGCCACGCCCACCATGATTTTCGATGAGGTAGATACGGGTATCAGCGGGCCAACTGCGTCTATCGTTGGTGGCCTATTACGCAAATTGGGCAAGCAGTCACAAGTTATGTGTGTAACGCATTTACCACAAGTAGCTGCGCAGGCGCATAACCAGCTTTTCGTCACTAAGCTTACTGATGGGGAGAGCACAGAAACGCAAATGCTACCGCTTACTAAGCAAGACCGTATTGATGAGCTAGCGAGATTGCTAGCTGGTGACAAAGTAACCAAATCGGCCTTAGCAAATGCAAAAGAACTGCTTAAAAGCGCAGCATCGAACTAAAATGCAGTTGATTGGTCATAGTTGTCAATGTAGCATGCCTTCGCGCTTGCAATAAAACAGTCTCGAAATTCGCCTTCGCGAATTTTGTTGGCACTAACAAAGGCAATAGTGGACAAATTAACGCATGAAGTTGCAACACCTATTAGTAATTCTTGGTATCTCACTTACATCAACCGCTTGTTCGAACTGGATATATCGGATCGACGTTCCTCAAGGAAATTTCCTTGATCAAAGAGACGTAGAAAAGCTTCGCGTTGGAATGACAAAAGAACAGGTTATTTATGTATTAGGTAATCCTGTTGTTCAAGACTCGTTCGACGATGACACTTGGTACTACGTTTACGATATGAAACGCGGTATGGAAAAGCGTGGTAAAGATTTTCAAAAGCGAATGGTGATAAACTTCGTAGATAACAAAGTCACCACGGTTGAAGGTGACTTCGAGTTATCTGAAGACTTCAACACCCCGCTTGATAACTAATCATATTTAAAAAGGTAGCGTCTTGACGCTACCTTTTTAGTTTCTAATACCCTTGGTAACAACGCCTATTTTTCGAGTTACATCACTTACCTGATTGAGGCCTATATGGAACACAGTTTTTGGCATAGTAAATGGCAAAAGAACGAAATTGGATTTCATGAAACCGAAGGCAACGCGCTTCTCGTTAAGTATGCGTCTTTTCTGCTTGACGACGAAAGCGCTAACTCGGCTTTGAAACGTATATTTGTTCCGCTATGTGGGAAAACCCGTGACATCGGCTGGTTGCTTTCTCAAGGTTGTGAGGTGGTAGGTGCTGAACTGAGTGAAGTGGCTATCATACAGCTATTTGAAGAGCTTGGTGCCGAGCCTAACGTTACTACCACTGCAAAGGGTAAGGCTTACACCAAAGACGGCTTAACCGTATTCGTGGGCGATATTTTTAAACTCACATCAAGCGACCTTGGTAATGTTTCGGGGGTTTACGATAGAGCAGCTTTGGTTGCATTGCCTAGCCCCCTTCGCGAGCAATACGCTGCACACCTAATTGCTATTACTCAATGCGCGCCTCAGCTAATTATTTCATTCGAGTATGACCAGAATGAAATGGCTGGCCCTCCATTTAGCGTAAACGAGAAAACCGTTGATTTACTTTACTCTGGCGACTACCACATTAAAAGGTTAGAGCGTTCAATGCTTAAAGGCGGCTTAAAAGGCAAAGTAGACGCCGATAACTTGGTATTTGCACTAACAGCAAAGTAGGCCTTATTGCTGCCTTCCGTTGCAGGTATATAGCCTCTGAACCAAGCAATCACTTCGAATTCAAATGGCAAATTCGGTTGCCCCCTTCTGCTTGCATTGCCAATAATGTTGCTAAAGGCAGCGTCTATAGTCCTAGCAATGCCTCGACCCCAAACAGTATCGCACCTATTAAACCACCGACGATGGTGCCATTAATTCGCACTTTTTGAAGGTCACGACCGATATTTAGCTCTACCTGCTCCGCCATCTCGCGCTCATCCCAACTATTAATTGTGTCGCGTATGTGACGGGTTAGAAATTCAGCCAATTCTGGCGCCATGTATTTCGCCGCTTCACCAATATGCTTATTAAACGCTTTTGCTAACTCACTGTCCTGCGTTAACGTTGTGCCCAAATCTTTCATAAGGCCAGACACCTTTGTTTCTGCCTTGCCATTTTGCTCTTCAAGCGACCTTAAAAGCCATTGATGGAATTTGGCCCATGACTGCTGAACATAGGTATTTAATGCCGGGTCATTGATGATTTTTTCGCGATAGCTGTTTACCTTTTTTTCCATTAATGGGCTGTGCTGTAATTCGTACAAGAATTCGTGAACCTGCTCATCAAAGGCATGGCGAATGGGGTGATGCTCATCTTCGTATATATCTTCTAAAATACTAGAAACCGCTTTAACAGCAATGAGTGCACCCTGTTCGCTTAGCCAGCTAGACGGCAATAGTTTTTCGATGCGGCTGTACTCAGTTTTTAACCAAACAACTAACGTATCTGCTATATAAATCTGAGTTTCTGGCTCTGCAAGCAGTTTGGCTAATTTCCCTAATACCCTATCAAGGACAACTTGGTGTTGGCGCTCTTTCGTCACAGCGCTTAGCGAGGTTGCCATCAGCTGCCTAAGGTCTAGTTGGTTAATACCCTTCTGCACTGTTTTAGCGATAAAAGCTTTTACTGGTTTGTCATCAAGCACACGCAAAACGCCTGCAAAAGCGTCACATAGAAAACGGCTCAATCGACTAGCGTTTCTGTCTTGAGACAACCACCTTCCCGCTCCTTTAGCGGGGTCGCTGTCCCGAATTAGCTTTTCAATTGCTTCTGGGTGAAAGAATTTTTCTTTAACAAACAGTGATAAATTGTTGGCAATGACCGATTTATTGCTTGCCACTATATTAGTATGGGGAATGGGATACTGGGCTGGTATTGGCTTAAACAACGCAGTTACAGCAAACCAGTCAGCCAGACCACCGATGAGCGCGGCCTCACTCGCCATCTTTATAAGCCCTAACCACCACGCATCCTGTAAGCTTGGGTAAAACTTGGGCAGTAATACCGTAAAGACAAATACACTTGCGGCAAAAACCAAACAGGCTAACGCAAGTCTTTTGGCTTGGTTTAGCTGTGCATATTTGTCCGTCATAAACTACTCCGCTTAAATTATTTGTTTACCATCTTGGTCCATAAGTGGCGCCCAGTCTTCTTTAGCAAAAGGACCTTATGTCCATTCAGGTACGCTCTTCACCATTGCCTAACAGGGTCCACATAGCTTCAATGTGTCGTTCGCGTTGCCAGTATCGACCTTATCTTCTTTTAGCCCAGAAAGTAAAAAATGTTTTTTCATATTCAGGTTTCGGAATGCAAACAATAGGCCTATTCACCCAAATAGAGTGCTTCAACATCAATTCAAAGCCAAGCACCTAAATAGGCTCAACTCTCAACCTGTACGCAGTGGACACACACTCGCTTTTCTACAAACCAATCACGTCTCACCTGTACAGCGCGGACACACACACGCTTTTCTACAAACTAATCACGTCGCACCTGTACAGCGCGGACACACACACGCTTTTCTACAAACTAATCACGTCGCACCTGTACAGCGCGGACACACACACGCTTTTCTACAAACTAATCACGTCGCACCTGTACAGCGCGGACACACACACGCTTTTCTACAAACTAATCACGTCGCACCTGTACAGCGCGGACACACACACGCTTTTCTACAAACTAATCACGTCGCACCTGTACAGCGCGGACATACAAAGTTTCTAACTTGATACTATGTGGAAAAATAATCAGATAAACAGTCTTGTTGGAGCTTTACCACTAAATTAGAGCGTCCAGCTCACTTCTTAAAGCTAAATAAGTGTCTGTCCACTTCTACACTTAAGTGCATGTTAATTCCGATGGTCAAATGCGCTATCTATTGGTAATAAAAGCTACAAAACTAATCATCACGCTACTAGATTTGCTCTCCCTTTTCATAAAATTAGATTAACCTTATGATTTTATTAACTTTTAAAGAATGGCACGATACGTGATTCAGGTAATACGGGTGATGGGGGCGATAAGACCGATGAACACATAACACGCCACATCAAAAGTTGTGTTTGGCACCAACATCATTAGACCGTGCTATCTAGAATATATAAAAACCATTAAGGATATAAGAATATGAAAAAGTCGATAATTGCCAGTGCTGCTATGTTGCTCTCCGCCACTCTACTAAGTGGCTGCGTCGTCCATGTCGGCAACGCAAACGCTTTGGAAGGCAGTGATTTTAGTTCAATTCTGGGTAATATCGACATTGCCGAAGGAAAACACGCCGGCGACATTTCCTCGGTAAATGGCAACGTAGAAATAAGCGATCATGGCGGCGCAGATGAAATTAGTATTGTTAATGGAAACCTAGAAATGGGTAACCATGTGACTGTCCGAAATATTGATATTGTAAATGGCGATGTTACTGCAGATTCGAATCTGAGCGTGGTTAAGGGTATCGAGACGGTAAATGGGAATGTCGCGCTTCCTACACAAAGCACGATTGGCGCTAGCGTTGAAACTGTGAACGGTGATATCACCGCTGTAGATACAACCATCGAAAAGCACATCAAAACACTAAATGGAGATATTACGCTGTCTGGTTCAACCCATGTTGCGGGTGACATTGTTTATAAAGAAAGTGAAAGCTCCTGGGGAAACAAGTCAGATAACAAACCCACTCTATCAATTAGTGCCTCTGTTACTGTAGATGGCAATATTGTTTTGCATCGCCCTGTAAACTTAGACATCGAAAGCGACGATTTAAAGCAAAAAGTCGTTGTAAGCTACAGTGGTGCGCAGTAACGTATCGGCTTAAATATCTAAGCCTAACGTTTCGAAAATACATGACTGAACAAGAAAAGATGCTTGCTGGCGAGTTATATTACCCGTCAGACAAAACCTTAACGGCATTGCGAAAGCAATGCCGTATTCAATTGGACGAGCTTAATGCAACTTGCCAAAGTGACCACAAAAAGCGCACTAAATTGCTAAAGCAGTTGTTTGGCAGTACAGGAAAAAGACTGTACATCGAGTCTTCGTTTAAATGCGATTATGGCGAAAACATCCACGTTGGCGAAAACTTTTATGCCAATTTCAATTGTGTCATTTTGGACGCGGCAAAGGTGACAATTGGTGACAACTGTATGATAGCACCCCAGGTTGGGCTTTACACAGCCACCCACCCCATAGACCCTGTACAAAGAGCAACAGGTATAGAGTTCGCCAAGCCCATTACTTTAGGCAACAACTGTTGGATTGGTGGGATGGCGGTGATAAACCCTGGTGTGACATTGGGTGATAATGTAGTTGTGGCCTCTGGCGCGGTAGTAACTAAATCATTCGGTGATAACCTGGTCATAGGTGGTAATCCTGCCAGAGTAATTAAGGAAATAGAGCCAGGCGAGCAAAGCGTATAACAACTTAGCGCTAATGCTTTTAGTAAGTGAGAGCTATTAAAAAAGTGTAATTTTCTGAAGAGGTTCTTTTTCAGCAAGACATTCAATAGCTTCATTCGCTAAATTACACTTATTCTGTCAAATCAGAAATATTAAAAGGCCGCCGATAAAATTATCAAAGCGGCCTAGAGTATTTACATAGTTATAGTTAGATGCTACTTACGCTTACCGGGGCGTCCAGCGCGTTTGTTCAAGCCTTGCTGCTTGCGCACTTTGTGCTTTTTAACCGAACGACGCATACGACTTAAGCGGGCGTGGTCAAGTTTACCCTGGCGCACATTAACCATCGTCTGCGTTTCATCCGGTAACTGAACATGGCTACGAAGCGCGTTTACGTCCTCTAATCCTAGCTCTACCCACGCACCTTGTGGTAGACGTTTTTGCAGTTCGATTGGGCCATACTTAACGCGAATAAGACGGCTAACTTGAACGCCTTGAGACTCCCAAAGACGACGTACTTCGCGGTTACGCCCCTCTTTTAACGTTACGTTATACCAACGGTTCATGCTTTCATCTTCAGCATGCTGTGGCGTAGGCGCTCCTGAAATTGTCAGGAACTTCGCTTCGCCGTCTTCCAGCTCTACACCTTTTTGAAGGGTATTAAGTGTTTTGCCTGTTACTTCACCGAATACACGCACTGCGTATTCACGCTCTACTTCGCACTTAGGGTGCATTAGGCGGTTAGCTAATTCACCATCGTTGGTGAATAACAGTAGGCCACTGGTATTCATATCTAGACGACCAACCGTGATCCAGCGCCCTAATCGAATAGCGGGAAGACGGTCAAATACTGTATCTCGACCTTCGGGGTCGTGACGGCTGCACAATTCACCTTCAGGCTTATTGTACATCAACACACGGCAGACAGGCTGTTCTGTCTGACGAGATAACAAATGACCATCAACACGAATTTGTGCGGTGTGATCGACTCTATCTCCTAATGTTGCTTTGGTGCCACCGACCGATACTCGGCCTTCTTCAATCCAACGTTCCATTTCTCGTCGCGAGCCTAGCCCTTGGTTAGCCAGTACTTTTTGCAACTTTTCAGTCATGGGTTTTCACTCTTTAATTGCTTGTTTACGGTCGCACGGTCTATTTTGACGGTGCCTCATTTAACACCTTAAGCGGCGAGTCTGACGCAACGCTTTCAGCCATGTTTTCGAAAGCATCAGCATTGGGCAAATCGCTCAACGACGTCATCGAAAAATAGTCTAAGAAGCCTTTGGTAGTTGCGTAAAGCGCTGGTCGCCCAGGCACTTCTTTGTGGCCAACTACCTTCACCCAGTCTCGTTCTGTGAGTGTCTTTATAATATTACTGCTTACCGCCACGCCCCTAACCTGCTCTATTTCTCCGCGGGTTATAGGTTGGCGATAGGCAATGAGTGCCAAAGTTTCGAGCATTGCTCTAGAATACTTCGGCGCATTCTCTTGCCACAATTTACTTAACCACGGACTTAATGCATCTAACGACTGAAAGCGATAGCCACTTGCTACTTCCACCAGTTGAATGCCTCTTGGCTGATAGTCAAGCTTTAGCTCGTTGAGTACCTTACTCAAGGTTCTATCAGCAACGGTAAACTCATTAAGTACCGTTTCTTTTAAATGCTGCTTTGAAATAGGTTTATCAGCGACAAATATTGCTGCCTCGACCAATTGCTTAAGCTGCGCCGTGTTAATTTTCTTCATGGGCACCTAATTTTACATGAATTTTTGCATAAGGACCTGCCTGAATGCATAAAATTAGCTGTTCTTTTACTAATTCTAAAATGGCTAAGAAGCAAACCACCACGCCAGCTTTTCCTTCTTCAGCGGTAAACAGGCGCTCAAGCGGCGTATATTCTGTAGATGTAAGTAACGACAGAATAAGCGACATGCGCTCTCGCGTGCTTAATGCTTCCCGTGCAATAGTATGGTGTTCAAAAGCTTCAGCGCGCTTCATGGCCGCGCTAAACGCTAATACAATTTCGGCCAGAGAGACATCGGGCTCAATACGAATTGGCGCCACACTCTCACTTAATTCGACGTGAGTGGTAAAAATGTCTCGCTCAAGCCTTGGCTGTATATCTAAATCTTCCGCCGCTTGCTTTACTAGTTCGTATTCTTTTAATCGGCGAATAAGCTCTGCCCGAGGGTCTTCTTCCTCATCAGCGTCGTCACTGCGTTTAGGTAATAAAAGCCTAGACTTTATTTCTGCCAATATGGCTGCCATCAACAAATACTCTGCCGCCAATTCTAATTTCAGCGACATCATGGCATCCACATATTCCATATACTGCTTGGTAACATCGGCAATAGGCAGTGTGGTGATATCAAACTTTTGCTTTCTGATGAGGTAAAGCAATAAGTCGAGAGGACCTTCAAAGGTTTCTAGAATAACTTCTAACGCATCGGGAGGTATGAAGAGATCTTCAGGTTTCTCAATAAGCGCTTCGCCATTAATAAACGCAAGCGGCAACGGTTGTTGAACAGGTGTGGCAAGCTCCTCGTCAAGAGGGGCTTCATGACTTTTATTATTTTTTTCAACAAGCTCTGACACAGTTCCACAACCGTTTTTACGCGCTAACAAAGCGGCGATTATTGATATTATTATTTACGCGTTCATACAAGGACCTATTGTGCGTTGCTGTACATCCCCGTACAACAGGCCCCGGAAATTTAGCTTACGGTTTCTTACTATAACTTTCACCTGCAACTAGCAAAAAAAGCTATTTAAAAACCAGGCAAACGAAAGTTACTCAAATGGAGACGGATCACCCGTACCATGGCGCACTATAGCTGGTGTATCTTCCGACAAATCCACTACGGTAGTCGGCTGCTCACCAATGTAACCACCATGGATGATAAGCCCAACTTGCTTTTCCAGATTATCACGGATGACATCAGGGTCTGACTCTGCCATGGTATTACCTGGCAAAATCAAAGACGTAGACATCAATGGCTCGCCAAGTTCTTCCAATAATGCCAATGCAATCGCGTTATCCGGTACGCGAATACCAATGGTTTTGCGTTTCGGGTTTTGCAAGCGCTTTGGTACTTCGCGTGTCGCTTTCAACACAAACGTGTAACGCCCCGGCGTGTTATTTTTAATTTGCCTAAATGCCGTGTTATCTACCTTTGCGTAAATTGATAGCTCGGACATATCCCGGCACATTAACGTAAAATTGTGGTCTTTATCAATTTGACGAATACGACATAACTGCTCAAGCGCCTTTTTGTCTTCCATTTGACAGCCTATAGCGTAGCCTGAGTCTGTTGGATACACTACTACAGCGCCTTCTCGAATTAACTCGCATGCCTGGCTAATTAGGCGTTTTTGCGGGTTGTCTGGGTGAACATAGAAAAATTGACTCATAAATACTTCCTTTTCTAAAAAAAGTGTAGGCTGATGAAGTGCAGGCCAATAGTGCCGTAACGCCGCAAAGGCGACTGACTGTATTTTTACTAGTCTCCACTTACTCGGTTCGTCGCTACACTTTTTGTGAATGCGGTTCACGATTATTACACTTGTTGGCAAAAGTGCTTATCAACTGTGAATAACCATTTCCCCTTAATCACTGTTTTATACCACAAACTTGGCCAATTAGATTTTCTTAACCCTCAGCCGTTTGCCCTTCAAACTGCTGCCAATTATGCCACACTGGCGTGAGCTTACTGCTAATGCCCAAGTTCTTACCTAATTCAGTCCAACGAGAAGGAAAATGAAAATCTGAGCCCGCTGATGCTAACAATTGATGGGTTTGTGCAAGCTCATTAATAAGCTCTTGCTTAGTTTTATTAATGCCTGGAAATGCGGTTTCAATGGCATCACCACCCGCTTGTTCAAAAAGGGCAACTAAGCGCCTAAGCCATTTTGCCGTCATGTCATAATGGGCTGGGTGAGCCAGTACAGCTTGACCACCTGCATCGTGGATCCACGCGATAGCCGTTTCAATACTTGGCCATTCAGCTTTCACTGCCGCACGTTTACCTTTACCCAGATACTTTTTAAACGCGGCATCCATACTCGGTACACCGTAATTGTTAACCAGTACTCTCGCGAAGTGAGCCCGCGTTACCTGACCAACCCCGGCTAATGTTTTCGCCCGCGCCAAAACACCTTCAAACCCACATTTTTCAAGCTTATTGGCAATTTTTTCAGCCCGAGCTTCGCGCGTTTCCGATTGACCTTGTAGACGTTCAAGAAACGTTGGGCAGTGTCTGTCCACATTCAATCCAACAATATGGATATCGAAACTATGCCAAGTGGTGGAAATTTCAACACCATCAATAATAGTTAATGCACGTTTTTGCTTTGATTGAGTAGCATGCGCTTCTTCTAAACCAGCAACGGTATCGTGATCAGTTACGGCAAGCGCATCCACCTGCATGGTGTGCGCGCGAAGGATTAACTCTTCTGGCGTTAGGTGGCCATCAGAAAATTTTGTGTGGCTATGTAGATCTATTTTCAATGTCTTATGCAAATTTTAGGTTGACACAAAGGGCAATTTGTTTTCTTCTATATAAACAAAGTATACGTACTAACGGCTTCAAATCCTATTGAAGTTTGTAGAAACAACGAGTAATTCATGCATTCATACGACATTTCGACAACAATGACAGTTGCAGCTTGGTGGTGGCACTCCCTAACTTAACGGGCGGTGTGCACTGTAGTGCGTGAATGAAAACACTTAAAGGCCCGTTTATACGGGCCTTTTTTTTATCTTTTTGCAGTTGGAGAGTAGCAAAAATGAGTTTAGCGGAACTGGGGACCTCCCCAGGTAAGGTAGAGACAATTGAACAAGTAGGGCACTATGTAGATGACCCACTTGCTGCGTTTGCCCACCTTTGCGGAAGCAAAAGCAACGCGCTGCTTTTGGAATCGGCAGAAATCGATTCTAAAGACGATTTACAAAGCTTATTAATGGTTGATGCAGCCCTGCGCATGGAATGTAGAGGCAACCGAGTAGAAGTAAAAGCACTGACCGGCAACGGCGCTTCAGTATTGCCTTTGTTTGCCACTCATGCTCCTGACGGCTTGCATGTAAAAGAAAGGACAGACACTTCAATTACGATGGTATGCGATGAAGCTGATGGCGAGCTTGATGAAGACAGTCGTTTAAAGGCCGCAAGCGTAATGGACGCGCTTCGCATTGTTATCAATAAAATAACGCCTATTCGCCAACACCCGCACGCCATATTTTTAGGCGGCGTTTTTGCCTACGACATGCTGGCAGGCTTTGAAAAGTTGCCTGACGTAGCAGAAGGTGAAAATGACTGTCCAGACTTTGTGTTTTACTTGGCAGAAACTCTAATTACCGTTGACCACCAAACCCGCGAAACCCATTTAATCGGCAGTGTTTTTAGCGGAGAAGACGTTGCCCAGCAATACTTTGCCATTGCACAGCGCTTAGAAGCAATTCATCAGCAGTTACACGATATGCCTGCCAAGCCCGTGCTAGTAAGCACAGAAGCAGAAAGTGGACAGTCACTTTCTTCTTTTGACCCGGGCGCTGAAGTTAGCGTTAATTTAAGTGATGAACAATTTTGCAGTCACGTGCTTGACTTAAAGCAGCATATTTTAGCTGGCGACATATTTCAGGTTGTGCCCTCGCGCACATTCTCTCTCCCCTGCCCGTCACCGCTACTTGCTTACGCTAAACTAAAAGAATCAAACCCAAGCCCTTACATGTTTTACATGCAAGATGCCGCTTTCAGCATATTTGGCGCCTCTCCAGAGTCAGCACTTAAGTACGAACGGGAAAGTAATCAGGTAGAGATTTACCCGATTGCAGGCACGCGTCCTCGCGGAAAGCGTCCAGATGGTAGTATTGATATGGATTTGGACAGTCGCATTGAACTAAACCTTCGCGAAGACACCAAAGAAAAGTCTGAGCACATCATGCTGGTTGACCTTGCCCGAAACGATGTGGCAAAGGTGAGTCGTCCGGGCACGCGCTATGTGAAAGACTTGCTTAAAGTCGACCGTTACTCTCATGTGATGCACTTAGTATCGCGCGTAGTTGGCCAATTGCGTGACGACTTAGATCCACTGCACGCTTATCAAGCCTGCATGAATATGGGCACCCTAGTTGGCGCACCAAAAGTAAGCGCAGCGACGTTAATTCGCGAAGTAGAGAAAAAACGCCGCGGCAGTTATGGCGGCGCGGTTGGCTACTTGAATGGTCAAGGCGATATGGACACCTGCATTGTCATCCGCTCAGCGTTTGTGAAAAACGGCACGGCTTATATTCAAGCGGGTGCAGGCGTAGTATATGACTCGGTTCCACAAGCTGAAGCTGATGAAACCCGCGCTAAGGCGCAAGCGGTAATTGGTGCAGTAAAAGCAGCGCTACAAAAAGAAGCTGAAAGTATCAACGTTGCATTAAATGAAGGAGGCAACGCATGAATCAGCAAGTGACCACCCTATTTTTGCTCGACAATGTAGACTCATTTACCTACAACCTTGTTGACGAACTGCGCACCTTAAATCTAGACATTAAAGTGTATCGCAACACGGTTTCAGCAGATGCTTTGTTTGAAAGAATGCAGGAACAAGCAACGAAAGGCCCTGTGCTTCTTATGTTGTCGCCAGGTCCAGGCGCACCAAGTGAAGCTGGATGTATGCCTGAGCTACTTAAAAAGGTACACGGGGTGTTCCCCGTAATTGGTATTTGTTTAGGCCATCAAGCTATTGTTGAGCATTACGGCGGCACCGTAGGTCGCGCCAGCCAAGTTATGCACGGCAAGTCTTCTGCAATTACCCATTCTGAAGATGCCATGTTCAAAGGCTTACAGCAGCCTTTACACGTAGCACGATACCACTCTTTAGTGGCACATACATTGCCTGAAAAGCTTACTGTGTGCGCATCTACAATAAACGATGATGGCAGTGAAGCTGTAATGGCAGTTTACAATAGCGAAGATCGCATGTTGGGTTTCCAGTTTCACCCAGAATCTATTTTAACAGCCCACGGTAGTTTGCTGTTAAAACAAAGTATTGATTATTTAACGTTACAGGGAGCGAACCATGCTTAACGCAGGCCCTCTACTAGAACAAATTATGTTGCGCGAACCGCTGTCGCAAACCGAGGCTTACAGCTTGTTTAACAGCATCATGCACGGTGAGCAAAGCGAAGTGATGATTGCTTCAGTGCTGACTGCGCTGAAAATGAAAAAAGAATCTCCCGGTGAAATTGCGGGTGCAGCGAGTGCCATGGTTGCCAATGCACTGCCCTTCCCAACACCGTCTTATGAGTTTGCAGACATCGTGGGTACAGGTGGCGATGGCCACAACACCATTAATATTTCTAGTGCAGCTGGGGTGGTTGCCGCATCTTGTGGTGTGAAGGTGGCGAAACACGGTAATCGCAGTGTATCGAGCAAATCTGGATCAGCCGATTTGTTTCGCCAATTTGGACTTAACTTAGAGATAAGCCCAGAAACTTCGCGTAAGTGCCTAGATGAAGCAAATTTCACATTTCTTTTTGCGCCGGTATATCACGCAGGTATGCGCCACGCAGCCCCCGTGCGCGCTGCGATGAAGACCAGAACCTTGTTTAATATACTGGGGCCACTGGCAAACCCGGCGGGTCCAACTCACGGCGTTTTCGGCGTATACTCCCCCGAACTGCTTGAACCTTACGCAAAAACCCTTATGCTGCTTGGCCAACACCGCGCAATGATAGTGCATGGCGATGGCTTGGATGAACTGGCGCTTCACGGCGAATCAATGATTTACGACCTTGAGCATGGCGACATCCGCAAGCTTACCGTTACAGCTGAAGACTTCGGTTTACCTCATTATCCTCTTTCGGCGATTGAAGGTGGCGAGCCTGAAGAAAACCGACAGTTTGTTGAAGCAGCGCTAAACGGCGAAGGCAAAGAGGCGCACCGCGCGGCTATCGCAATGAATTGCGGAGCACTGTTGAAAGTAACCGGTAAAGCCTCAACCTTTAAAGAAGGGGCAGAAATGGCAATGAACGCTATGACCGAAGGGTTACCCATGCAGTTATTAACGAAAGTTGCCAAAATTACTCAGGAGGTAAGCACGAATGGCTAATGTGCTTGAGAAAATTGTTGCAGACAAACGAGAAGAAGTGGCCGCACGCAAAGAAGCACTGCCGCTAGAAAGCTTCAAGGCGAACCTAGTTCCTTCGGAAAAGAGTCTATTTGCGGCGCTTAGTGAGCCAAACGCAGGCTTTATCTTCGAATGTAAAAAAGCATCGCCTTCAAAAGGCCTTATTCGAGAGCACTTCGATTTAGACGAGATTTTAGCTGCTTACACGCCCTATGCTGCCGGTATTTCTGTGCTGACAGACGAGAAGTACTTCCAAGGTAAATTTGAGTACTTAGCTTATGTTACCGAACGCGTAGCTCAGCCTGTGCTTAACAAAGATTTTTTCGTTGATACTTATCAAGTCTATTTAGCCCGTCACTACAATGCTGATGCTGTGCTATTGATGCTTAGTGTGCTAAATGACGATGAGTATCGCGAATTGGCAAGCGTTGCTAACGAGCTGTCATTAGACATTCTTACCGAGGTAAGTAACGAAGAAGAGATGGAGCGTGCCATTGCCCTTGAAGCCAACATCATTGGCATCAACAATCGCAACTTACGCGATCTTTCGACCGATTTAGCGACCACCGAACGCTTGGTGCCCATGCTAGAAAAAGCTACCCACGACTATGTGGTTATTTCTGAGTCGGGCATATACACACATCAAGACGTGCTTCGTTTAGCACCTATATCCCAAGGCTTTTTAGTAGGCAGTGCGTTAATGGCCGAGGCTGACCTACCACGCGCAGTGAAAACGTTAGTGAATGGTGCAGTAAAAGTGTGTGGGCTTACCAGCTCCGAACAAGCACAAATGGCGTTTGATAAGGGCGCAAGTTTTGGTGGGCTTATCTTTGCTGAAAAATCGCCGCGCTGCGTGAGTGAAGCACAGGCTTTGAATATAACTCAAAGCGTTAACGGCGCTTTTGTTGGCGTGTTCGTTAATCACGACGTTGATGACGTTGCTTCTCTTGCCACTTCACTCAATTTGTTCGCCGTTCAGCTACACGGTAGCGAAGATGAAACCTACATTTCTGCGCTTGCAGACAAGCTACCAGAAGGTTGTGAAATTTGGAACGTCGAAGGCGTTAAAGCAGCTTCTTCTGACGCTCTACCAGAAACAGTGGACAGACACTTAAATAACAGCCTTATCAGCCGCGTTCTTCTGGATTGCCAAGTAGGTAATGCAAAAGGCGGTACAGGCGAAGCATTCGACTGGCAGTTATTAAATGATATCGAAGCGAAGCATAAGTTAGTGCTTGCTGGCGGTATCAACGCCCAGAACGTTGCAGATGCTATTGCAACCGGCAGCGGTGCTATTGATGTAAATTCAGGTGTAGAAACCGCACCCGGCGAGAAATGCGAAGAAAGACTCGACGCGCTTTTTGCCATTTGCCGCCGTTACTAATTTAAATACAGGACAACGTAATGAACCAGTTAGATACAAAGTTTGGCGAATTTGGTGGCATGTACGTGCCCGAACTACTTATTCCAGCGCTAGACCAGCTGGAAAAAGCATTTTTGGATGCCAAGGACGACCCAGCCTTCAACGAAGAGTTTTTATCTTTGTTAAAAGACTATGCCGGTCGCCCGACATCAATGACGTTAACTCGCAACCTAGTGAGTAACCCAAAAGTAAAATTATACTTAAAACGTGAAGACTTACTTCACGGCGGCGCGCACAAAACTAACCAAGTATTAGGCCAAGCGCTACTTACCAAGCGTATGGGTAAAAAAGAAGTTATTGCCGAAACTGGCGCAGGTCAGCACGGTGTTGCTACTGCTTTAGCATGTGCGTTGCTTGGGCTTAAAGCACGTATTTATATGGGTGCGAAAGACGTTGAACGCCAAGCGCCAAACGTGTTCCGTATGAAGCTTATGGGCGCAGAGGTTATCCCTGTAAACGCGGGCTCAGGTACGCTTAAAGATGCCGTAAATGAAGCCATGCGCGACTGGTCAGCAAACTATGATAAAGCGCACTACTTATTAGGTACCGCTGCGGGCCCTCATCCGTTCCCTACTATTGTTCGTGAATATCACCGAATGATAGGCGAAGAGACTCGTGCACAAATTATGGAAAAAGAAGGCCGCCTTCCTGATGCAGTAGTGGCATGTGTGGGCGGAGGCTCAAATGCTATCGGTATGTTCGCAGACTTCATTGATGAGCCTTCTGTACGCCTAGTGGGCGTTGAGCCTGCGGGTAAAGGGGTGCATACCAAAGAACACGGTGCAACTATCGTGACGGGAACAAAAGGTATTCTTCACGGCGCTTACACCTTCATTATGCAAGACAACGAAGGCCAGATTGAAGAGAGCTACTCAGTATCGGCTGGTCTCGACTACCCTGCTGTAGGCCCTCAGCATGCCTATCTTCACGACATTGGACGAGCGGAATACGTAGCAGCAACCGACGAAGAAGCGCTAAACGCATTCCAATTGCTTGCTAGAAAAGAAGGTATTATTCCTGCCCTTGAATCGTCGCATGCTTTAGCGCACGCGCTTAACATGGCAGATGAAGCGGAAGAAGAGACCATCATCGTAGTTAACTTATCAGGTCGTGGCGACAAAGATTTAGCGCACGTTATCAACATTTTAGGGGACGATTTATAATGGATAGATATGCACAAATGTTTGCCGGCCTTGATGAAAAGAACCAAGGCGCATTCGTACCTTTCGTTATGGTAGGCGACCCTGATTTAGAACAATCTGAAGCCGTTATTTGCAAGCTTGTTGAGAGTGGTGCGGATGCTCTTGAGTTAGGTATTCCTTACTCTGACCCTATCGCTGATGGCCCGACTATTCAAGCCTCAGCCATCCGCGCATTAAGTAACAAGGTAACGGTAGCGGATTGCTTAGGCGTAATTTCACGGGTTCGCGCAAAATATCCTAACGTTCCGATTGGTTTATTGCTATACAGTAACCTGGTTATGGCTCAAGGTGTTGAGAATTTTTATAGCAAAGCGCAAGAAGCAGGTGTTGATTCAATTTTGGTTGCCGACGTGCCAATTCGCGAGGCGGCACCTTTCCAGAAGGCTGCGGAAGCAACGGGCATTTCACAAATTCTGATTGCACCGCCTAATGCTACTGATGAAACTATGGAAAAAATCGGGGAATACTCGAAAGGTTACACGTATTTGCTGGGTCGTGCGGGCGTTACTGGCGCAGAAACTGCCGCAAACGTACCTGCGTCAGAGCTTATTGAACGCTTAAACAAACACAAAGCAGCACCAGCCTTGTTAGGTTTTGGTATTTCTACACCTGAACAGGTTAAATCTGCCATTGACGCTGGAGCCGCGGGTGCGATTTCGGGCTCGGCGACAGTGAATATCATCGCTGCGAATTTATCGGACAGTCACAAAATGCTAAGTGAGCTCGGCAGCTTCGTTGAAAACATGAAAGCGGCTACGGCGAAAGGATAAGCGCATGCTATATATGATTTGTGCAACCGATGTTGCGGACAGTCTAGAAAAGCGACTTGCGGCGCGCCCTGCCCACCTTGAGCGTTTGAATACATTAAAAGACGCAGGCCGTTTAGTCATGGCTGGCCCCTTCCCAGCGGTAGACAGCCCAGATCCAGGTCCAGCTGGTTTCACGGGCTCGCTAGTGGTAGCAGAGTTTGATTCACTAGAGGACGCCCAAGCATGGGCAGACGGCGACCCGTATATTGAGGCAGGTGTTTACGAAAGTGTTGTAGTTAAGCCTTATAAAAAGGTTTTACCTTAGGCTTTTAGCTAAACGCTATGTCGTAAGAAACAAATAGCGAAAGCCCCTGAAAACCGGGTTACTCCGATTTTCAGGGGCTTTTTTATTTACTTTTATATAGCCAATAGTGGATATAGCCAATAGTGGACAGACACTTATTTTGTAAGCCAATTTCAGACAGTCACTTGTAACTATACCCACGTTTGATTGTGGACAGACACTTGTTTGACTGAGCCGCTTTCGTAGCTTTTCAAAAATACGTTATGCCATTGACTCTAAACATTGGGTTTACAGGTCTACCTTTTCGTGGTCGCCCATCTCTTCTGGCTTCACTGTTTTCCCCGTCATCATTTTGAACATGCCTTTAAGTGAAGGGTCTGCATCCCACACCTCTGCATCAGCTAACTCAAAGCGAAGCATTAACAAAGCAGGGTCATCTTTACCTTTCTCGAACCATGCTTCTACTGGGTTAGACCAATATTTATCAATCACCTCTTTGCGTGACTCAACGGTGAGATTGCCTCGAATACACGCAAATACATCGTGCCCCTTAGAAGCAAAGTGAACCATGGCTTTTCCACCTTTAGCAATGCGGTTGTCTCGACTAGTGTAAAACCAAAACTCGCTATCAGCGTCTTTATCAATTTGGGCGTACATAGGCTCGGCATGCATATCCTCACCGACCAGACTTACCATTACCTTTGGGCTATCTGACATTGCTTTCCACATAGTTTTCTTAATATCGCTCGACATTGTTCCTCCTTGTTGAACGTAAAGTGTCTGTCCAACGCCTCTACTATTTAAGCGGCTGAACTAAGCACATTACTTTCAAGCTTTTGGTTTATTTGAAGTCTATGACTCGCACATGGTATGCCAAAGAAACAAAAGCCAGCCAATTTTCTTGCCAAAAGCTATTGTTAAGAGACATGGTCACTTCCATCTACCCCCTGAGAAGTGCAGGTTCGGACAGACACTAACTTTGTAATTTCATTTCTAAAAGTTCTAGTGAAAATGGTGGACAGTCACTCAAAAGCACAGTGCCCCCGTTTGCTGTATCAGAAAACAATATTGTGGACAGACACTTTTTCAAAGCCAGAGTAAAGATTACTCAATACCGTTGCGTTAATAACCTTCTAATTTTTTAGATCAGTAACTCCTGCAAACCAGACTTTGAATCGAGCTTTAAAACCAAACTTTGTACAGACACTCTACAATTAACCTCGAAACCTATGCCCATCTAAGTGTCTGTCCACACCTGTACTTTGCTTTAAAATTTTACGCAGCCACTCATATGGCTAACTAATCTTGTCTATGTCTGTCCACTCTTTTGTAAATGCCATTTACTTAAGGCTTATATACAGTTTTTAATCTGCAAGGTAGACTAAAACCTAGTTCAGAATGGGTTCAGTTAACCAAGTTATACTTATCTTTAGTTTGGCCTGAATGGGATAATATTTGTGAGGTTGTATGACATCATCGCTTCGTGTTGCAGTAGTTTGTTTAATGTTAGCCTCATCTAACATAGCGCCCGCTATGGCGTTGCAAGGCTCTGGGAGCGATATCTCAAAAAGCGAAGCAGCAGAGCGCGCTCGCGCTGCTGCAAATGGACGCGTTTTAAAAGTTGAAAAAACCTCAAAAAACTACCGTGTTAAAGTCCTCAAAAAGTCGGGACGAGTAGTATCGGTAGATGTAGACAAACGTTCCGGCAAGGTGAAAACAAGCAAAGATAAGGACTAACATGCGCATTCTGGTAGCGGAAGACGACAGCAGATTATTAACTCAACTTGATGCACTGCTTCAACAAAACGGTTACAGCGTAGATTTAGCTGATAACGGCGAACACGCGCTTTTCCTCATTAAAGAATATAGCTATGACTTGGCTATCGTCGACATAGGTATGCCAAAACTTGACGGCTTTGAGGTTATAAGAAAAGCTCGCCAAGCTGACATCGCATGCCCCATACTTATTCTAACAGCGAGAGATCGTTGGCAAGAAAAGGTAGAAGGACTTGATGCAGGCGCCGATGACTACCTCACTAAGCCTTTTCATAACGAAGAACTGCTTGCTCGGACGAAAGCTCTCATTCGAAGAGCTTCAGGACAAGCAAACCCTACGATTCAGTTCGGTCCTATTTCGCTGGATACAGTAAGCGAAGAGCTATCGCTAAACGGTGAGGCTTTAGATTTAACCGCGTATGAATACAAAGTTATGGAGTACCTTATGCTCAATCCGCAAAAGGTCATCTCTAAAACAGAGCTAACCGAACATATTTACGATCAAGATTTCGATTTAGACAGCAATGTCATTGAAGTTTTTGTAGGAAGACTGCGCAAGAAATTAGACCCGTCAGGTGAATTGAAACCAATCGAAACGCTTCGAGGTAGAGGCTACAGGATCAATAGAAGTTTATGAGGCAGTTGTCGCTTCGTTTACGAAGTATATTTCTAGCGATAGTTCTACTTGCACTTTTTGCGCCTTTTACTGTTGTCATTTTGGACGAAGCTTATACCGATAGCCTTACACAAGCCAAGATGAGCGAGCTTAGGTTGATGAACTTGGGGCTGCTATCTGCTTTCGAGTTAGATGGCGACCTGCCCTATATGCCTGAAATTTTATACGAAGAACAGCTAAACCTACCTGGCTCTGGTTATCTTGGCGTTATCGTTTTTCGAGATGAAGTGATTTGGCAGTCAGCTTCTGCCCTAGAGTATACTTTTTCTCCACCCGAAATAGACGTGGCAGTAGGTAACGAGTTGTTCTTGGAATCCTATACTCCCACATTTGAGGAAGCATCCCAATTTTTTGTATATGCCTTTACTGCTGAGTTTGCATCAAGCAGAGATTTCGAACCAGTAAGGTTTTATATATTTAATAATAAAGCACTTTTTGAAGCTGAGAGAAATACTTTTTTAAGCACAACGTGGCAATGGATAGTCACTCTTTGCATTGCACTTTTAGTCTTTATCATTATAGGTATAAGCTTAGTTCTTCTACCTGTTAGAAAGCTGATTGACGAAATTTCACAAGCTTCTAGCGGTAACAAACGAGAGTTAGAATCTCGATACCCCGTCGAATTTGATTCTTTAAAAGAGTCTATCAACGGATTACTTCAAACTGAAGCTGCCCAAAGAGCTAGGTATAAAAACAGCTTAGGTGACCTAGCACATAGTTTGAAAACACCACTTGCAGTAGCTTCGGGGAATAGCAATTTACCAACCGAAGTAAAAGACTCGCTTCAGCAAATTGACAGAATCATTAAACGCCAGCTGAAAAGAGCAAGTGCAGGAAAATCTGGTTGGCAACAAGCTATTGATGTTTTGCCCGTATTGCACAAACTTGCCGATGCTATGGACAAAGTTTATCAAGAGAAAGCCCTAACCATTGAAATCGAAATGGATGATAACCTCCAGTTCAAAGGGGACGAAACAGACTTTATGGAGCTTTGTGGCAACCTCTTAGATAATGCGTGCAAAGCGGCTCGGGGTAGAATCGTTATCTCTGCAGAAACGAGTGGGGGTTGGCTCACAATCAATGTTGAAGATGACGGACCAGGTATACCGGACGACAAAAAAGTACTTTTACTAGAGCGAGGAACCCGACTTGATACCTACACAGAAGGCCACGGAATTGGAATGGCCCTGGCTACCGACCTAGTTTCAATCTACGAGGGTAGAATGCTTATCAAAGACAGCGCGCTTGGCGGCGCTCGTATCGTTATTCAATTCCCAAATCACGATTAGTTGTGTAAAAGTCCACAGGCTAAGGCATAAAGCAGTGAGCCTTTAACGGTTGAAAGCGAGCCTAAAAAGGACACACACTTAATTTTTCTCAAAAAGCCTGATATCGGACAGACACTTTTTAAATTTACCGTTTAGCTATGCGGCATTAAGGTTGCTAAAAACATTTGAGTGTCTGTCCCTTTTACAACTTTCTCTTTAAAGCTTTATGGACCAGTAGCTTGTAATGGACAGTCACTTTCTTTAAAAAAGTGCCTGTCCTCTAAAGAAAGTACTTTGCACAAGTCCAAGCAAGTGTCTGTCCACTATCTATTGATGCGCTATATTGATCTAGGTTTACGAAGTGGATTTTTCGCCTTCACTTGATAACAACACCGCAAGCCACTTACTTTCTTCGCGAGATTCAAGTGCTATTTTTACTACCATGGTTAAAGGTACCGATAGCAGCATTCCGACGGTGCCCAATAACCAACCCCAAAATATCAATGATAGGAATACTACAAGTGTAGAGAGCCCCATGCCCTTCCCCATTAGTCTAGGCTCGACCATATTACCCATGATGGTATTTACAAGTACAAAACCGAGTGCAGCGAAGCCTGCTGAGGCTGGACCAAGTTGAACAAATGCGATTAATACTGCCGGCACTGCCGCAATAATAGAACCTATGTTTGGAATAAAGTTGAGCATGAAGGCCAACACGGCCCATAACATGAAGTGGTCTACCCCCAGCACGTACAGCCAAACACCAATTATCAAACCAGTACCTAAACTAACTACAGTTTTTATCGCTAAATAACTGTTTACAGAACGTATAAATTTGTCGATGTGCTTCAGTTTCATCCCAGGATCTGCAAGCGCGATATGAAAACGGCGAGGAATACTATCTGCTTCAAAAAGCATGAAAATGACAGTCAAAAGTATTAGGAATAGGTTAGAAAGAACGCCGCCCATTCCGCTAATAAAATTCGTTGCCACAGACATGGCCGTTGCTGGGTCAAGGTGAGAAGCGATCAACTCTCTATTTATGTGAATGTTGAACTGAGCCAACTTCGCCACAACCCAAGCAAACTCTGTATCAAGCTTACTTCTATACTCCGGCAAGTTTTCTCTAAACTCGGTCATAGACTGGCCGACTAAGCCAGCTAAAAGAAAACCAAAAACAACAATAAGCAGTATAACAAAGGTGATTGATAGCCATTTGGGGACGCCGAATTTAGAGGTCCAGCGTATAATTGGACTACACGCGATCGCTATAAAAATAGAGAGAAAAAACGGTACCATGATTGTGCTGGCAGCTTTAATTCCTGCCATCACTATCACTAAACACGCTAAAACGATAAGAATCTTTGCTGTTGGCGAGCGTAGTTCCATTGACATTATGTGCTACATTCCTAACTGAAACGACAGTACTTTACAACGACTTATAAACAACTACAAACAAGAGACTTCAATGAACTTTAATCTTGCCACTATTAAAATTAAAAACTTAAGACTACGCACATACATTGGCATCAATGAAGATGAGATAAAAAACAAACAGGATGTTGTCGTTAACGTAAAAATTGATTATGACGCTGAAAAGGCGACAAACACCGACGATATGAGTGACGCGCTCAATTATAAAACGATTACAAAGGCAATTATCAAACTCGTCGAAGACAACCGTTTCTCCCTTTTAGAAAAGCTTACCGCAGATGTACTAAGTATTGCGTCGGAACACTCTTCAGTACGTTACGCCGAGGTTGAAGTTGATAAGCCCCACGCGCTTAGATTTTCTGATTCAGTGTCTCTGACGCTGTCTTGTAATAAATCGGGATAGGTTATACCGGAAGGAGCTAATCGTGAACATTCTTTTGACTGGTGGTACCGGGCTGATTGGCAGAGAATTTATTCGCCAATATTCAGATAAACACTCATTCACTGTGATTTCTCGCGATATTGCAAAGGCAAAGAATAAACTAGGAAATCGAGTTGATATTGTAGAAAGCATTGCTTCGATAAAAAACTTCGAGAACTTCGATGCTGTTATAAATTTAGCTGGTGAACCTATCGCTGATAAACGTTGGACAGCCACTCAAAAGAAAAGGATTTGCGATAGCCGTTGGGATATTACTGCTGAATTAGTTTCTAAAATAAACAGCTGTGAAACACCGCCGTCAGTTTTCTTATCGGGTTCTGCAATTGGTTATTACGGCAGCCAGGGAGACAGGCTTGTAACTGAAGAGACCTCTGCTCGCGATGAGTTCACCCATGATTTATGTGCAAAATGGGAAGCTATTGCTCAAGGCGTAGATCAAACGAAAACTCGTGTGGTTACGCTCCGTACTGGCGTAGTGCTTACCGATAAAGGCGGAGCGCTTGGAAAAATGGCTATGCCCTTTAAGCTAGGTGCCGGAGGTACACTGGGGAGTGGAAATCAGTACTTAGCTTGGATTCACTTACAGGACATGGTTAGTGCTATCTCTTTTTTGTTAGAAGATAGCGCTTGTACTGGTGCGTTCAATTTAACTGCTCCGGAGCCTGTTACGAACAAGGTGTTTTCTAAAACGCTTGCGAAAGCGCTGGGTCGCCCTTGCCTTTTTAACGTACCGAGCTTCGTTATGAAGATAGCAATGGGCGAGTCATCAAAGATGATATTAGAGGGTCAACGAGTCATTCCTCAAAAGCTTATCTCTGCTGGCTTCAAGTTCGGGCTCCCGTCTATCGAAGAAGCGCTGGACGAGATATACAGCAGCTAATCGAATACCCAGTAACTCCCAAAAATTGTGGACAGACACTCAAATTCAAAAGAAAGTGTGTGTCCACATTTGATACTTTTGACTGCTGACAAACTCGCTTCGGACAAGGATACTACTTGCTTCCAAAATACATCACAGTGTAAGTGTATTATGAATCGTTGTGTTTGAGTAAGAAGAAATCCAAGGCGGGCAAAACAAAAATGAACAGACTCTCTCTGCAGACACCTAAAGCGAACAGCCACTCTTTGTAGCTGAGTGACTGTCCAAACCATAAATGTAGACCTAAACCATATTCCTTAGCATCTGTCCAGTATTCAGCGTAAGCAACCGATAGCAACCAAACGCACCTAGAACGCCTACAACAATGGCACCGACGCTTGGTGCTATAGCCCAGTACTCAGGATGTAAACTCGCTTCCATTTGAAATACTGTGGTTTGCAGTAAGTACAAACTTAATTCGTTCGCCATTGCAGCCATAAAGCCTGCGACTACGCCGATGATAACAAATTCAAAAATTACGCTTTTCCTTATTAGACTGCCCTTAGCACCAAGTGTGCGAAGTATGGCTATTTCCTGCTTGCGCTCATCCATACTCGCCTGTACCTGCGCTATTAATACTAGACTTCCCGACATTAAAACCAGTACCAAAATAAACTCAACGGCGACAGAAACCTGGTCCACAATCTCTCGAAGTTGATTTATTCGAGCGTCTACATCAAACATTGTGATTGAAGCAAATGGCTTTAAGAGGTTCGTTAACTCAGCCTTCCTATCGGTGGGCAGGTAAAAACTAGTGATATACGTTGGGCTGAACGCAGCCATCGCATCTGGATGGATAACGAAAAAGAAATTAGGCTGCATGGTCTGCCAGTTAACGGTTCGAATACTCGTTACTTTCGTTTCAACGATTTCGCTTCCCACATTAAAAGTAAGCCTATCGCCCATTTCAATATTTAATCTTTTAGCCACACCTTCTTCAACAGAGACTGGGAACCATCCTTCGGTGTACTGTGTTTCCACATTTCCATGCCATTTCCCTTCAATAATCTCGTTTTCTTTTTGTAACGAGTTACTCCACGTTAGGTTCGCTTCTCTACCTAGACCTCTTCGACCTTCACGATTTGGCTCGTCCTCTTTGGAAACTTCAGTATTGACCCCTTCCCCATTTACCGAAACGAATCGCCCTCGGATAACAGGATAAAACTCTTCGATATTTACCCCATTATCAGCGAAGTGCCTGTCCAATTCTGGCTGAATGTCCGGTGTGATGTTTATCAAGAAGTAGTTTGGTGTACCTTCGGGTAATTGCGAACGCCATTGCGAAACCATGTCATTTCGCATTACTAGAACCACTAAAAGCAGCATTATAGTGACTGAAAAGCTAATAAGCTGCACACTGTTGTCCATCGCTCTGCGCTTAATGCGTGCCCAAGCTAATTGCCATGGGCCCATTCTGCCACTACCCAGCTTGCGACCAATCGCAATTAGGATATAGGTTGCGCCAAGCAGCCCAAGAACAAGCGCGGCACCAGACACAAATAAAATAGCGCTAATTTTGAGATCGCGACTGTACATCCACATCAATAAGAATATCGCGCCGCCTGAAGCCACAAACTGAATGCTTCTGGAACGGAGATTCGCCGAGATGTCTTTTCTTAATACGCGAAGCGGGGGCACTGAAAACAGCTGCAAAAGCGGATACAGGGAAAAGAGCAAAGCACAAGTCGCGCCTGTAGCAACGGCAATTAAGACCGGCCGCCAGTGCCAAACGTCAAGGGATACATCCACTCTATCCGCTACCAGAGTAACCACTACTTGTTGTCCGATAAAACCGATAACAAGACCGATGAAAATACCCAGTACGGTAATAAATAAAATCTGAAACAAGTATACTTTTCGGATTATTTTACTTGTTGCACCTAAGGTCTTCATTATTGCTACGGGGTCAAAGTGGCGCTGGGCATAACGCTGCGCAGCAACAGCAATCGAGACCGCTGCCAACACTATGGCTAACAAACTCGCTAAAAGAAAATAACGCTCGGCACTTGCCACTGAGCGTCCTATTGCTGACTCATCATCTTCGACTGTCCGCCACGAATGTAAATCGTCATTCAGTTGAGGCAGTAACCATTTATTGAAACTTTCCAGATCGCCTAAGTCACCCGCAAAAAAGCCAACATAACGAGCCCGACTTCCTGGACCAGTAACGGCGGTTTTATCTAAATCGCTCAAATCGATAAGTGCGATTGGGTCGGTGTTAAATACACTAAAACCTGCATCCGGAATGTCTACTAAAACATGCGTTACCGTAAAAGTGCCATCGCCAATTTCTATGTCATCGCCAATAGTGAGCCCTAAATTCTGAAAAAGCCGAGACTGAACCCAGACTTCGCCCGGCTTTGGCAGTTCAGTAGTAGCGCGTTTTTCTCCAAAAGGCTGATTAGTAATATTGACTGTCCCTTTTAGAGGATAAGCGTTGTTCACCGCTCGCAAATCGACAAGCGACATCTCGTCATCTTTAAATACCATTGAGCGTGTCGCCACTTGCTTTGCAGTCGCGAGCCCTTCTTCTCGCGCTCTAGCTAACCAATCTTCGTTTATAGGGTCGTCTGAACGAAGCTGAGCATCTGCTGCAATAAACGCAGCTGAGCGAGACTTGAGTGCGCCTTGCAAGCGCTCACTAAACAGCGACAGCGACAACACGGCCGCTACAGACAACACTATAGCCAGCAATATAATGGTGAGTTCGCCGCGCCTGGCTTCATGCTTAAAAAGCCGCCAAGCTAAATTAAAAGACGTCGACATCTACACCGCCTCTTTCTTATTTATTGAGTTCGCGCCCGTTGTTTCAATTAACTCTCCCGCATTCATGGTGAGTTGCCTATCACAATGTTCTGCGAGCTCATTATCGTGGGTAACGAGGACAAGAGTCGTTCCTTTTTCTCTATTCATTTTAAATAGAAGTGCTTCTATCTTTTCACTATTTTTGGCGTCGAGGTTGCCGGTAGGCTCATCGGCGAAAAGTATTTTAGGCGAGGTGATAAACGCTCGCGCAATGGCAACGCGTTGCTGCTCGCCCCCGGATAACTGATTAGGGAAGTGATGCGCGCGATGCTTTAAACCAACCTGCTCAAGAATATCAAGAGCAAGCGCTTTAGGGTTATCAAGCCCTGCAATTTCTGCTGGCAGCATGACGTTTTCAAGCGCTGTTAAGCTTTGAACTAACATAAAGCTTTGGAAGATAAAGCCCACTTTATTTCCTCTTAAAATAGCGCGCTCTTCTTCGTTCATGCTGTGAAGTGCTTCGCTATCTAGAAATATTTCTCCTTCTGTAACTTGGTCAAGCCCAGCTAATAACCCCAAAAGGGTTGATTTACCAGAGCCTGACGCACCAATAATGGCGACGGACTCACCAGACTTGACTTCAAAAGAAATAGGACGAAGGATCTGCAGTGAACCTTCGCTCGTATCCACTACTTTGGTTACAGCATTAGCTTTTATCATAAGAGGTCATCAATTCGTGTTTGTTAAATTTCGTTATTTGTTCGCTTTTTTACTTATTCTTTTAATACCCTTTCAAGCGCTATCAGATCAAGCCAAGAACAGTGACACAAGCGAAAATGCGGTTTTGCTAGTCTTGGGTGACAGTTTATCCGCGGCTTATGGATTACAGCAACATGAAGGTTGGGTCAGTTTGTTACAAAAAATGTGGCAAGACGATAATATTCCGATTGATATTGTAAACGCTGCGGTAAGCGGAGAAACCACTGATGGCGGCTTAGCGCGATTTCCCCGTTTATTAGAGCAACACAACCCTACCCATGTACTAATTGAACTGGGAGGCAACGACGGGCTTCAGGGTCATAATATTGGCAAGATTAGAAACAACTTGAGTTCATTGGTAAAGGTTGCAAAAGAAAATAATGCCGTCGTATTTTTGCAAGAAATGCAAATTCCTTCTAATTATGGAAGGCGTTATACCCAAATGTTTACCGAAAACTTCAGTAAGGTAGCCGAGATCCAAAACGTTCAGAAAATTCCTTTTTTTCTCGAAGACATAGCGCTGAATAAAGACTTAATGCAAAACGATGGAATTCACCCAAATGCTGAGGCACAACCGTTGATCGCTAAACTTATGGACAGACACTTAAGAAGTTTAATCCTTAAAGCTCAATAAATGTGCTACCTTTAATTGATAAGTTGCTTCAACATGAGGTTTGTTTATGGATGTTTCTTCTGTCAATTCGACGCCCGTTTCCACTATTTTAGAATCGCCTCAGCGACCTGCTCAGCAGGCTGAACCGCGTAATGTGCAGGAAAGTCGCGAGACCCAGCCCCAAGGTACGCAGCAGGCAGCAAGTACCAATGATGGACGAGTGGGTTCAAGAGTGGATGTATTCGTATAGTTTTCTAAAAAAGCGTATAAAGGACAGACACTTGCTAGCCAAAGATTGTCTGTCCTTTTTCTTATGCATTTTTTATTTTTTGACATATGAGTGTTTACCTATTCACTATCAAACTTAAGTGTCTATCCATTACTCCTCTCCCACTATCAAACTTGAGTGTCTGTCCATGATTTCCCTTCTCAACTATTAACTAACTACCGTTCGAAAAGTTAACCAGGAAGTCCTTTTTAGAATCAGCCATTCGCTAACATCAACAAAACTGTTCCAAAGACCACTTAAAATTAGCGCTGTAAATCTCATAATACTAATAAATAGCTATGGGATACGGATATGCCTTTACCTCGTTACAAACAAATTAACACCGATGTCACGCCTTACTACCATTGTATTTCTCGCTGCGTAAGGCAATCCTATCTGTGTGGTCGTGATTCACGCACGGGCATAAACTACGAACATAGAAGAAAATGGATTCAAGATAGGCTTCACAAGCTATCGCAAGCTTTTGCAATTGATTTATGCGCTTACGCTGTAATGCATAACCATATTCATGTTGTACTCCATATAGCGAAGGGGAGAGCTGATGGCTGGACCATGGATGAAGTATTGCTTAGATGGAGAATGTTTTACAAATGCCCTCCCCTAGTACAGCGATATCTAGAAGACTTTGAATCAGTAACAGTAGAAGAGCGAGAAGAATTGAAGTCGCTATCTGTTATATATCGAGAGCGACTTCAAAGCATAAGCTGGTTTATGCGCCTGTTAAATGAATACATAGCTCGCAAAGCTAATAAAGAAGATGAGTGTAAAGGCTATTTCTGGGAGAGAAGATTTAGATCTCAAGCAATACTGGATGAAAAAGCGCTGGCAAGCGTGATGGCATATGTCGATTTGAACCCCATCAGAGCAAAGACAGCGAAAACACTCAACAACTCCCATTACACTAGTATTCAGTACCGCTTAAATGCAAAGCGCTCGAACAAAGTACCTAAGTTTCTAATGCCCTTTAATGACAGTAAGAAAAAGCTAGCTGAGAGTTTGCCTTTTGCTTTTAAAGATTACTTACAACTTGTTACTGATACATTGAACGTAGAGCGGAATAGCAAGACCTGCAGAGTGCCAAAGCTTCCTAACAGATTGCTCGATAAGCTTGGGATGACAAAAGAAAATTGGCACCTAGTGACCAGTAACTTCGAAACCCTCTTTACCGGTCCTGTCGGGTGTCCAGAGATGATGGAGAATTTTGCTAGATGTTGCCAAAGAGCATGTCGCCCCAACGTTTCTAATGCTCAGAAATATTTATCTTGAGTCGATAAAGCAACGACATTATTTAGCTAAATATCAGCTTGGCGAGCAAGGACGTCGACGATGTCTTGAGAGTTCGTGAGACGTCTGATGTCATTAAATAGTATTTCAGCTTCTGGGTATTGTCTTTTTAGGTAGCCGCACCACTGTTTTATGCGATTAGGGTAATATTTTCCTTTATCACCGAAAATTTCGTAGCCAGAATATTGTATTAGTAACGCTGCAAGTTCAGACCAGGGCATAGGGGCGTTACCTTCTTTGATACTCAACGCCAAATTAGGCATTGCCAAGGCCCCTCGCCCGATCATTAGATTAGTGCATTCCGACTGATTCTGACAACGTATTGCATCTTCAGCATTCCAAATTTCGCCATTTGCTACGATTGGAATATCAGTGTGCTGCTTGATCTTCGCTATCCAGTCCCAATAAGCAGGTGGTTTATAACCTTCAGTTTTAGTCCGTGCATGAACAACGAGCTCAGATGCGCCGGCTTCAGTGATTGCAATAGCGTTATCGATAGCTAAAGATTTATCATCGAAGCCCAATCTTATTTTGGCTGAAACTGGGATTTCTGCTGGAACGGCGTCCTTTACAGCTTTCACAATATCGTAAAGGGTTTGGGTCTCCTTTAACAACACCGCGCCTCCCTTACTCTTATTAACTGTTTTGGCAGGACAACCAAAGTTTAAGTCAACGCCCGGAGAGCCCAACTCTATCGCTGTTTGGGCATTTTCTGCAAGCCACTGTGGATGTTGCCCTAGCAGTTGGACTCTTACTGGTACGCCTGAGGGTGTCTTGCCGCCGTTGTTTAGCTCCGGACAAAGTCGATAAAACGTTTTCTTAGGCAATTTTTGATCAACAACCCTTACAAACTCAGTAACGCACTGGTCGAAACCACCCACACGAGTGAGCATATCCCTCATTAAGTGGTCGACAACGCCCTCCATGGGGGCAAGCATTACTTTCATTACAGACGTCTCACGTTAATAGAACATAAAATTGGCGCGGGAGTTTAGCAAAAAGCGTTAATTTCAGCCAGACTTTGGTGCTTAGTTTATCAACTTTGTGACTGTCCGTTTCATTGGACTAAGAACACTGCTGAATGGATTGTCCTAATGATGAGTAAGTGCCTGTCTACGAAGCTATCTAAGTCGTACCTGTCCACGGAGCTAACTAAGTCGTGTGGCTTTTCGGCTAAGTGCTGAGTTAAAGCTTGAGTGTCTGTCCACTAAAAAAGGGGCTGTTATAAAGCGGTTTATTATCTTAGTTACAACGTCAAATTTTAGCTTATCATTATCACATCATTTGGAAGTAGTATCCTTATCTATACTCTTTAGGCGAGCAAGTACGGCCAGCTTTTGGTTGTCAGTGTATGTCCGCCATTTTACGATTTCATCAATAGTACGTTTGCATCCGACGCAAATTTCATCTTCATTCAATCTACACAAGGCGATACACGGTGATGTTGAACTCATAAAGCTTCTGTTTTATCTAAACCTTCATTTTTACTTTTTGCATGCGAAGTAGCTATAGCCGCCATTGTGTTTTCCGACAGTTCTTTATTTGACCATAAACAAACATGACAACCAAAACGCGATTCAAGATATGAAGCAAACTCAGTGTCTGTCCGACATTCATACCGCACTAAATTTTGTTTTTTGCCGTCGTAAATAACTGCAGAATAAATAAACACAGAAGCCTCCTATAAAAGAGGCTCAAATATACATCTAGACGTCTAAACGTTCAACCGTCTATTTTAAATAATCGAGCGCTGCACAGATCGCGGCTACCTGAGCGTCGTTACAGTTTTCAGGTGTCGCGTTATCACTATCGGGATAAACTTCCGTTGTTGTAACGTATTTGGCATCTGTCATACCTCCACATAGGTACAAAGCCTTTTTGTCATAGCAGATAACACCTTCACTCACTACATTTGCTCCAATAATCTTGCCGTTCTCGTCTGCAGGAGCAACATGCGTTACTTTTTT
Organism: Alteromonas sp. BL110; assembly: GCF_003443615.1. Lineage (NCBI taxonomy): Bacteria > Pseudomonadati > Pseudomonadota > Gammaproteobacteria > Alteromonadales > Alteromonadaceae > Alteromonas > Alteromonas sp. BL110. The sequence continues at coordinate 274,816 of NZ_CP031967.1, forward strand.
CACCGCATTAATCACAGCTTTTTGAAACTCTATTTGTGGATTCGACGTGTTTGCAACCATATAGAAACCGTCAGGTATATTCCAGTTATCATGGCTAACACCATCCCGTGCTGCCAGCGCTGGTCTGAATTCAGTATTATCTGTATCGGTAGTTTCATGTAAATCGATATGAAGCATTAACGACAACGCTAGGTCAGACACTAGCTGCATGAGCAGAGCGGATTCTGGTGCCGGAGAGTCGCTGTAAAATGAACGATTTGGATCTACTGCCATTGGATTCCATCGATTTATCGTCTCGTAGCCCCAAGGGCTTACACACGGCACGATAACAATATTTATCCGCTCTGCATAATGAGACAACTTTGTATCAATGAACTGAAGCGCGCCTTGCACGCCACTCGTTTCATAACCGTGAACTCCACCCGTAACGAGCGCTGTAGGCTTTTTAGTATCAAAGTTATTTGGAACTACTGCATATAACGGATAGCGCTCAGAATCGTATGGGAGAGAACCATACTGCTTTAGTTCAAAGCCTTCATGAATAATATTGAAAAGTTTATCGAGTACTTCTTCTTGGTAACTTCTTTTGACAGTCTGTTGAGATTTCCACTGCGATTTCTCTTTCTCGCTCCATGGTTCACCCGGAGTCCCAATTGGATAATTCTGCATATAACACCTCTTTTTCTATTTAGAAGATCATAACAGCTCAGTAAGCTTTCGTATCTATTCTAAAAGAGATTAATCGACAGTTGTGACATAAGATCTTTACGCTTCATATCCTAAAAAGTTAAATGTTCAGCGGTGTGTTGGCGCCTACCCTTGCAAACGATTAGTTCACTCTAGAATAAGAATGAAAGGTTTACTTAGTATTACTTGGATGGCTATTTGCTAAGAAAAAAATGTGAGTGACTGTCCACTGGCTGCACTTCAATAGTTATTTGCTGAGGAAGAAAATATAAGTGACTGTCCGCTAGCAGCACTGGCAGTTAAAAGCGGTTAGTGGTTGAGGAAGTATAAAAGTGTCTGTCCACAAAGTTTCCGGAGACAAAAACAAAAAAACCAGCCGGATGGCTGGTTTTCTCGATATGGCGTCCCCTAGGGGATTCGAACCCCTGTTACCGCCGTGAAAGGGCGGTGTCCTAGGCCTCTAGACGAAGGGGACTGAAAATCTTCTTTCGAAAGCTTTGCCTTCGATATTTTCAGTAAGGAGAAGTGAGCCAGCGAACTGAGCGACCTTACCCTACCGAAACTTTCAGTCAGAAGTTGAATAATCAACTCCAGCCTATTTCACAGTTTTAATCGACTGTGACGCGATAAAATGGCGTCCCCTAGGGGATTCGAACCCCTGTTACCGCCGTGAAAGGGCGGTGTCCTAGGCCTCTAGACGAAGGGGACAGAAATTTTGTTCAGTGAAGCGAAGCTTCACTAAATTTCTGTAAGGAGAGGTGAGCTCTGCGAACCGAGCGACCTTATTCTTACTGAAATTTCTATCCGAAGTTTAATCAACTCCAGCCTATTTCACAGTTTTAATCGACTGTGACGCGATAAAATGGCGTCCCCTAGGGGATTCGAACCCCTGTTACCGCCGTGAAAGGGCGGTGTCCTAGGCCTCTAGACGAAGGGGACAGAAATTTTGTTCAGTGAAGCAAAGCTTCACTAAATTTCTGTAAGGAGAGGTGAACTCTGCGAACCGAGCGACCTTATTCTTACTGAAATTTCTATCCGAAGTTTAATCAACTCCAGCCTATTTCACAGTTTTAATCGACTGTGACGCGATAAAATGGCGTCCCCTAGGGGATTCGAACCCCTGTTACCGCCGTGAAAGGGCGGTGTCCTAGGCCTCTAGACGAAGGGGACAGAAATTTTGTTCAATGAAGCTAAGCTTCACTAAATTTCTGTAAGGAGAGGTGAGCTCTGCGAACCGAGCGACCTTATTCTTACTGAAATTTCTATCCGAAGTTTAATAAACTTCAGCCTATATCAAACCACAACTCAATGTGACTTGGTGGAGCCAGGCGGGATCGAACCGCCGACCTCCTGCATGCCATGCAGGCGCTCTCCCAGCTGAGCTATGGCCCCATCATGGTACCAGTCATTTTGTGTGACTGTTCCGTGACAGCGGGGCGCATTCTAGGCATCCCCTTCTGTCATGTCAACGCTTTTTTTATGAATTTTCTCTGTTTGCTATAAAAGTAAGCGCTTTGTCGATTCTCTCGCCAATTTTCTCTTTTGAGATAAGATTCAACGTGATATCTAGAGACGGTGAATTGCCACCACCTGTCACAGCTACACGCAGCGGCATGCCTACTTTACCCATACCTACTTCCAGTTCTTCAGCCGTACTATTAATAGCAGCTTGGATATTTTCTGGGTTCCACTCTTCAATTGCCATTAATTTATCTTTAGCAAGCTCTAATGGGCCTCGAGCGACAGGACGAAGGTGTTTTTTCGCGGCGTTCGCGTCGAAATCTTCATAGTCTTGATAAAAGTACGTAGAAATCTCTGCTAACTCTTTAAGTGTTTTAACTCTATCCGCTTGAATAGCAATTATCGATTCAAGCGCTGGGCCCGTTGTTAAATCAACGTTTAACTGTTCGAAATGCCATTTAGCATGTGAGGCAACCTCGCTTGCTGGCAATGACTTTATGTAATGCTGATTTAACCAAATTAGCTTTTCTGTATTAAATGCCGATGCAGACTGCCCTATTGCATCCAAACTAAATTTCTCAATCATCTCATCGACAGAGAAAACTTCTTGGTCGCCGTGTGACCATCCCAATCTAACAAGGTAATTAAGTACAGCCTGCGGTAGGAAACCATCATCACGATACTGCATGACGCTTACTGCACCATGACGTTTTGACAGTTTCTTACCGTCATCACCCAAAATCATAGAAACGTGGGCATATTCTGGAACCGGTGCACCAAGGGCTTCAAGAATATTTATTTGACGTGGCGTGTTATTAATGTGGTCTTCACCACGCACTACATGCGAAATCCCCATGTCCCAATCATCCACAACTACACAGAAGTTATAGGTAGGCGTGCCATCAGTGCGCTGAATAATAAGATCATCAAGCTCTGTATTGCTTATCTCAATTTTTCCACGGACATGGTCGTTAATAACCACTTTGCCTTCTAAAGGGTTTTTAAAGCGAATTACAAACGGCTGACCTTCAGGGTGGTCAGTTCTGTCTCTCCATGTACCTGGATAACGAGGTTTTTCACCGCGCTCTTTTTGTGCTTCACGAATAGCATCTAGTTCTTCAGAACTCATAAAGCATTTGTACGCTTTTCCTTCATCCAGAAGCTGCTGGATAAGTTCTTTATATCTATCAAAACGCTCAGTTTGATAGATAGGGCCTGTATCCCAGGTTAAACCTAACCATTGCATACCGTCTAGAATAGCCTGCTTAGCCTCTTCTGTTGAACGTTCAATATCTGTATCTTCAATACGAAGAACAAACTCACCGCCTTTGCTTTTCGCAAGAAGCCAAGAATAAAGCGCAGTTCGTGCGCCACCAACATGAAGATAGCCTGTGGGGCTAGGTGCAAATCGTGTAACAACCGACATGGTCACTCTCTATTGTTAATAGTATTTCTAAAGATGGGCGCATTCTACCAGTCTCCGCACGACTTCAAAAGTAGGTTGAGAGTAGAAGGATAATAAAGTGGACAGGCACTTATTGTCCCTAGTTAATTATCCAACAGCTTTTTCAGCTCAAATGAACTCACCGAATGACAATCTATTGCTCAACGAGCCAAAAAGGGACAGACACTTTTTTGATTTATAAGTGGGTGTCCGATGATATGAGCTGAAATGCTTTTAGGGTTGGTCGCGTTTAATTCTGCATTAATAAGTGTGTGTCCACTTTAACTTCACTTTAACCTTTTATAAATAGACATGAATAATCTGAATACTAATTGCAGGCTTGAACTTGGTAAGGGTGCCTTCCCGCACCAACTTGAAGCGAGTGTCTGTCCATTTTAAGCATTTCAAATTAGTGTCTGTCCCCTTCCAGCACATTTTAAGCACTTCCTTATATCTAAACATCTCATTTAAAAACGCTGCTCTTTTCATCAATTTAGTTAAGATGCAGTCAGAGTGGCTAAATTTCGGGCACACAGTCATTTTTCTTTAATTTTATTGTTGACACTAACGGAACCGACTCTATAATACCGCCCCACTTGCTTAGGCAAGGTTTTACAAAATACGGACGCTTAGCTCAGTTGGGAGAGCATCGCCCTTACAAGGCGAGGGTCACTGGTTCAAGCCCAGTAGCGTCCACCACTTCTTCACAGTGGCTAAACAGTGAAATCAAAATACGGACGCTTAGCTCAGTTGGGAGAGCATCGCCCTTACAAGGCGAGGGTCACTGGTTCAAGCCCAGTAGCGTCCACCACTTCCTCACAGTGGCTAAACAGTGAAATCAAAATACGGACGCTTAGCTCAGTTGGGAGAGCATCGCCCTTACAAGGCGAGGGTCACTGGTTCAAGCCCAGTAGCGTCCACCACTTCCTCACAGTGGCTAAACAGTGAAATCAAAATACGGACGCTTAGCTCAGTTGGGAGAGCATCGCCCTTACAAGGCGAGGGTCACTGGTTCAAGCCCAGTAGCGTCCACCATCCTCTTTAAGTATTCCTTAAAATCGTCGTACTTACGCCTTAAAACTAACAGTCTCAGTTTATCTTCACCTTGATAGTGCAAAATCAATTAACACTTTAAACCAAATCAGTCACTTGTAAAAAAAGCACTAAATCAGCAATGCTGTTGCTTACCACTTACCCTTACCGCTTAGCTATGCCAAAGATTGCGCCTCCCAAAATCGAACCAATCACTTAACCACCCTATTTACCACGAAGTTTCTACTGACTATATTCACTACGAATTACCTCAACTATGCGATAGTCTCTATGACGAGCTATACTTTAAAAATAATTATCGTGGTATGGTGAGTCCCACAACTGTCCTAAAGGCTACCCTTTAATGAAGCTACACTTAGCTAGAAATACTAAGTTGTTAATTGCCGAAGATCAGGTGCTGGCAAAAAGCCATATGCACTATGCCCTTGAGCAGCTAGGTTTTAGGAATATGGACTATGTTGATAGGCCGTCTCATGCACTGTCAGCGCTACAAGAACACACTTATGACGCCATCATTTGTTCTTATAACTTACGTTCGGAACAAGGCGGCTACTTTTTACTTGAGCAACTCAACGACTCTCACTCACTCCCCCTCACCAGCGCATTTATCTTCACTAGCGCAGATACATCGGCAGAAGTCGTCCACGCAATCATCGAACTGCAGCCAGACGAATTCATTGCCAAGCCATTTTCTGTTAACGAATTAGACCGTCGGCTTTCCCGCGTTCTAGCAAGGAAAAAGGCTCTTGAAAATGTTTATTCATTCATGGACAAACAGGATTATGAGAAGGCCCTTGCCGAAGTTGAGCATTTCCTGTTACAACCCGAGCATGCCGAACATTTTCCTCTAGCGATGAAGATTAAAGGTGATTTATTTATTATCACCGAGAGATTCCAGGAAGCTTTAGCCTTCTTTGAGTCAATAATAAACATCCAAGATTTTAGCTGGGCTCAAATGGGGATTGCGAAATGTCTTCTAGCACTAAATGAGCTTGATGATGCAGAAAGAGAAATAATCCAGCTGGCAATGCGCCCTGATTCTGCATTAGAGGCATACGACTTACTCGCCAAACTACAGATTAAGCAATCATCGTTTGATGATGCGCTAGAGTGTATAGCGCTAGCATGCAACATTTCACCTCATAATATCCCCAGGCATCAGACAGCGATAAACCTTGCACGTATCACACACGATTACGAAAGCCAGTTTAACAGTGCGAAAAAAGTTGTACGCTATGCAAAAAACTCTATCTACGATAAACCAGATATTTATCTAACTGCCGCCAGAGCAGGTGTTGATTTTGCGATGACCGCTGAGCCTGAACACGTAAACAGCATTGTTAAACAAACAAACGACTATTTACGTCAGCTGAAAAGAGCCCACCCCAAAGCGGCTGTAAATGATGAATTAACAGTGATCGACGCCCGACTTCACTACTTAAAGGATGATACGGCCAAAGCCCAAATGCTGTTGTCAGACTTTCACACAGACCATGCTCAACACCATTCCTCAGAAGCATTACTTGATAGAGCCAAAGCGCTTCATGAGGTTGGGCTAAAAAAAGAGTCTCTTGCAATCTTAGATGCGATTTATTCAAGGCAGCAAGAGAGTGATGATGAATTAAACCTAATGGCAACCTATTTAAAGCAGGAGAAAGAAGAAAAAGAAGCGATTACATTAAGCCCTAAAACACTCAACAACACGGCAGTGGCCCAGTATAAGCGGGGTAATTTGGAGCAATCTTATACCACCTTCGCGCAAGCATTTCAGGTTATGCCTAAAAACCCTTCAATTGCACTTAACTACCTTCAAGCCATTATTAGAGCAAGAAAGGCTAACGCGCCTATGCTTCCTGACACAGTAGCGGCCATTAACAAATGCAGAAAGACTCTTGAAACAACAGCCCTATCTGAAGATCAGCATGCCCGCTACCAGAATGTAAAGAACATATTGAAGAACCAATAATTTCACCAATCCGCTCTTTGGTTTAATAGCGCAATAGACTAGTTTGAATAGACTACCACTGTCTCATGATAGAGTTTGTCTTTGTATTCAAGCTCATGACTGAATGTCATGCCCAGCTTTTTCATAATATTAATAGACGCACTATTTTCTGGGTTAGCAATTGCCGAAAACTTTTCTACACCAATGTCATAAAGGGCGCTTTTTATTGCTTGAGCAGCCTCAGTGGCGTACCCCTTGCCCCACGTGTGACTTTTAAACCGCCAGCCTAATTCCATATTGTCACTTTCGGGGTGTTGGGTAAAAAAACCAAAAGGGCGAACTAAAATCCAACCGATGCTTTCTTTTTCTGTTAGCGTCTCTACACGCCAAAGCCCCCACCCCAAAGCAGGGTTGGAATATGCTTGAAAACGAGGAACGAAAATATCACGGATATCTTCTTTTGAGGACTTTTTACCACCGTTTATATACTTCATGACTTGCTCGTCTTGGTCGAGCTCCCATAAGAAATCGGCGTCTTTTTCGGTGATATAATGGTAGGAGAGACGCGCACTGTCCTTGATATGCATATACTTCCTTTATGATTATTATTTTTAATATACTTACAGCGCTGAATATAGCTTATTTTTACAACAAACCAAACTTATTCGATGCTTTTTATTTCGACCTACATTTACCATTGAGGTAGGGGTAAATCACTATCCACCCAGCATGGCTAAATGCTTAGTTGCCCCAGTTTTCCCTTCATGTAGATAATGGGTTTCGTGCTTTTGCCCCAGCACATCTTTTAGGAAAGCTACCACGTCATCTACATTACCATTTGCAAGTAGATGCCTCATATCGATACCGTTTTCGCTAAACAAGCAAAGGTGTAACTTGCCTGGTGCGGAAACACGAAGACGGTTACAAGTTTTACAAAAGTCCTTGCTGTATGGCATGATCAAACCAATCTTGCCGGCATAATCCGGGTGATAAAACTCCTGCGCTGGTCCCGCATCTTTCCTTCGCAATAAAGGCTGCCATCCCATATCTAACAGGGTAGTTTTTAATGGTGAACCGCTTTGATGCTGCTTATTGAAAAACTGGTTTAAATCGCCCGTTTCCATCAACTCAATAAATCGGAGTGTCACCGGCATATTTTTAAGCCAAGCAAGGAAACGATGTAGACGGCTATCGGAAAAGTCGTTAAGTAATACAGAGTTAACTTTTACATCAAGGTCAGCATCAATTGCAGCATCTAAACCTCGCAATACCGCCTTTAGCTTGTCTTGCCCTGTTATGGCAGCGAATTGCCGTGGGTCTAAACTATCGATACTGACGTTTACTTGATCTAACCCTGCATCTTTCCACTGGTGGGCAAATTTTTCCATTCGCGCGCCATGTGTTGTCATCGCTACACGCTCTATACCCGGCGTATTACTGGTTAGTTGTAAGATATCAAGGAAGTCCCTTCGCAGGGTTGGCTCACCGCCTGTTAGACGCACTTTTGAGGTACCTAGCCGAGCAAACGCTTTAAGTAATGTATCAATTTCGCTTAATGTCATAAACTGATCGCTCGTTGGTCCTTCATACCCATCCGGCAAGCAGTACTGACAGCGAAAGTTACACGCTTCGGTCACTGACAAACGCAAATAGTGAAACTGTCTACCGAAACTATCTTCTAACAAACCAACTCCTTAATCCTTTGCTGCTTTATGAGTCGCTACAGGGATTTTCAGACGCGACAAAACCCAGCAAATCATTGAGTAAATAACAAGGTAACTAAATTAAACCACCTTTAGTGTACGCGGGGTGAAATTAAAATTAAACACATTCGTTGCTATAAATAAGACCATTTTAATCTCTAGCCTATTTCAAAACGTATTACTAAGGGTGAAAATAATTACATACACACAAACTTGCTCAATTCCTAATAAAGAGGCTACGCCAAATTATTTTCCAAATCTTCCCGCTCTTAGTACAGTACACCAAACAATAAAGCACACTATAAAATGAGAAAAAACCGTTTCCCCACGAATGCCAATGAACCTGTTAAATGGCATGTTCTTTCGCAGCTTTGGCCTTATCTTCTCGAGTTTAAGCAGCGCGTATTTTTAGCCTTGCTGTGCCTAGTAGCAGCAAAGCTTGCCAGTATCGGCTTACCCTATGTGCTGAAGTACACAGTCGATAGCTTAAATGGCGATTTAACTACGCTAGCTTTGTCGGTTCCTATTAGCTTAATCGTCGCCTACGGAACGCTGCGCTTACTGAATGTTTTACTAGGCGAAGTGCGAGATACGCTATTTGGTCGCGTTACTGAGCGCGCCATGCGCCGTCTAGGGCTTAAGGTTTTTAAGCATCTACACAATCTAGACTTAGGTTTTCATCTAAATCGACGTACAGGCGGATTGTCGCGAGATATCGAGCGCGGCACCAACGGCGTTAGCTTTTTAATGCGCTTTATGGTGTTTAATATCGTCCCTACCCTATTGGAGATCGCCCTTGTAGTTGGCTTGCTCTTATTCCAGTTCGGCGTATCTTTCGCGCTGATAATTGTGCTTAGCGTAGTGGCCTATATTGGTTTTTCGATGAAGGCTACTGACTGGCGCACCCGTTTTGTCACACAAATGAACGAAGCAGACTCAACCACCAACTCAAGAGCGGTAGACAGTCTGCTTAATTTTGAAACTGTAAAATATTTCAATAACGAATCATTTGAAGCCAACCGGTACGATACCGACTTAGCTGCCTGGGAAAAGGCGCGAAGGAAGAACCGCTTATCGCTATTTGCACTAAACGGTGGTCAAGCCGCTATCATTGCCATTGCCATGACTTCAATGATGGCAAACGCTGCTTTTGGCGTCATGAATGGCGAGATGACCATAGGCGACTTTGTACTCATCAACGCCTTCACCATGCAGATTTTTATGCCCTTGAATTTTTTGGGTTTTGTATACCGTGAAATTCGTGGCAGCCTTGCCAATATCGATAAGTTATTCGACCTTCTATCTCAAAACCCAGCTATTAGCGATGCAGAAGACGCCACCGAATTAACCTGCGTTAACCCAGCACTACGTTTTAATAATGTGCATTTCGCCTATAACGAAAATAGGCAAATATTAAACGGATTGAGCTTTGATGTACCGCCTGGAGCCAAAGTAGCAGTAGTAGGCGAAAGCGGCGCGGGAAAATCTACGCTAATGAAGTTACTTTTCCGTTTTTACGACCCTCAACAAGGCAGCATTACCATTGACGGAAACAATATTGCCTCGCTTACGCAACAAAGCCTGCGCTCACATATCGGTATTGTTCCCCAAGACACGGTACTGTTTAACACCACATTGCTAGAAAATATTCGCTACGGTAACCCTGATGCCAGCGATGAAGATATTAAACAAGTAATTAAACTTGCACACCTTGAAACCTTTGTAGAAAGCCTGCCTGATAAGCTAGAAACAACCGTAGGTGAACGAGGACTAAAGCTTTCTGGCGGCGAAAAGCAGCGTGTATCTATCGCACGAGCCTTGCTTAAAGGTGCGCCTATAATGATTTTCGACGAGGCTACCAGCTCGTTAGACAGCACGTCAGAAAGGGCAATTTTGTCTGCCTTGCGCGATGCAGCGAAGGGACATACTAGTTTGGTCATTGCCCATAGACTGTCCACTATTGTTGATGCCGACAAGATCCTCGTACTAAAAAACGGTACCATAGTAGAGCAAGGGACACACACTTACTTGCTGGAACAAGGCGGTGAATATGCAACCCTATGGCAAGCTCAACAGCGTGAAGATGTAGATACAAATACAGATAAAGATGTAAAAGGTAGTTAATAGATGGACCCGACGCTTATGAAAGCCGCCATTAATCAAGTGATGCCGTTCGGAAAATATGCGGGAAGACGCCTCTTCCATTTACCTGAGCCTTACCTGGTTTGGTTTCACAAACAGGGCTTCCCTGAAAACAAGTTAGGTGAACAGCTCGCTTTAATGTATGAAATAAAGTTAAACGGCTTAGAATCTGTTGTAGAGCCCCTTTTAGATGATGACTAGCAAGAGTCTTATGACGACAACTGCTTTATGACGGGCATTACCTTATTTCCGTAGTTTTTATTGTGGTTGCCAAGTTATATAGGTGGTGATAACAATCTTAAATTCTGTTATTCCCTGACTTTATAGTTGGTTTAACCGCGTGAATAAGGCAAGGGGCAAGATAAAAAGCGCTATAAACCGATAACTCAACACCGTATTTTCAACGTAAATACGACCCGCGATAGACTCACCAACACAGCAAGAAGATTTATGTTTGCAAGACCCAGAAAGCAACGTCGAAGTGACGTAAACGAACGCATCAAAAAAATTCACAGCGCCATCGCTGACAAGTTGCTGTCTCATCCAGAGCTTTTTGAACAAGCCGAACACACTTTAGAAACTCGGTATAAAAACAAAATGATGCGTTATGGTAGCTACCTGCTTTGGAAAGGAATCATTGAGGCCCGCAGTGAACCCGACGTATTCAAAGCGCTATTGTTAGCCGATGATGAGCGCACAGCCAATTTAAGAAGAGAAACCATTTTCACTGGAATTTTAAGTGAAGAAGAAAGACAGCAAGTGTTATAAAAAAACGGGCAGCGTTTGTTTCGCTGCCCGTTTGTAAGTCTTACTACTATTTACGCATTACGCAGATGATCAGCCACTAAGAACGCCATTTCAAGCACTTGGTCCGCATTTAGGCGCGGATCGCATTGTGTCTTATATGCTTGTGCTAAATCATCATCGCTAATTTGATAAGCGCCACCAGTACATTCCGTTACGTGCTGGCCAGTCATTTCAAGGTGAATACCACCAGCGTGCGTACCTTCTGATTCATGCGCTTGGAAGAACTGTTTAATTTCTTTCAAGATTGCATCGAAGTTACGGGTTTTATAGCCGCTAGATGCCGAGAACGTGTTGCCATGCATTGGGTCAGAACTCCACACGACATGCCTACCTTCCGCTTTTACTTTACGCAGTAAGCGTGGCAAGTTGTCAGCTAAGTTATCGGCTCCCATCCGCGTAATAAGCGTTAAACGCCCAGGGTCGTTTAGCGGGTTAAGCGCATCGATTAAACGAATAAGCTCGTCTTCCTGCATGCTTGGTCCTACTTTCACACCAATTGGGTTGTGAATACCACGGAAGAACTCGACGTGCGCATGATCTAGCTGACGAGTACGCTCGCCAATCCACACCATATGCGCAGAGCAGTCGTAAGGCTTGCCGGTAAGCGTATCAATACGCGTAAGCGCCTGTTCGTAGTTTAAAAGCAAGGCTTCGTGCGACGTAAACAGCGAGGTTTCATGAAGCGTAGAGCTAGTTTGTGCGTTAATGCCAATAACATCCATAAACTCAAGCGTATCTTGAATACGGTTGGCCATATCCGAATAACGCTCTTTAAGCGGGCTGTTTTCAACAAACGCCATGTTCCAACGGTTCACTTCGTGAAGGTCGGCCAAACCACCTTGGGCAAATGCGCGAAGAAGGTTCAACGTTGAAGCACTGCGGTGGTACGCTTCTAACAAGCGATCAGGGTCAGGTCGACGTGCTGCTTCGGTAAACTCAAAGTTATTAATGATATCGCCGCGATAGCTTGGCAAGGTCACGTCACCACGAGTTTCAAAATCTGATGAACGGGGCTTGGCGTACTGGCCTGCCATGCGTGCAACCTTAGTTACCGGGCAGCGACCAGCAAAAGTAAGCACAATCGCCATTTGAAGGATAACTTTAAAGGTATCGCGAATTTTAGGGGCGTTAAACTCGTCAAACGACTCTGCGCAGTCACCGCCTTGTAAAAGAAAGCCTTTACCCAAGCTTACTTCACCTAGCTGACGTCTAAGTTCACGGGCTTCTGCGGCGAATACTAATGGAGGATAAGAACTTAGCGTTTGCTCTACTTCTTTTAAACGTACTTTGTCATCGTACTGTGGTTGCTGAAGAATAGGTTTATTTCTCCAACTGTCTACTTGCCAATTACTCAACGGTGTTCTCCTGAATAAAAAACGTAGGGCAAACGTTTTACTGAAAATAGTTATTGAAACGTAATGCTTCAAATAAAAAGACTGTAGCGCGCTTCACAGTATGCCTGTAGTGCATTTTTATAATCAGCCTAATGTGAAAATATGAATCTAAAAAATGTGGTTGCACTTTACCACATTTATTCTAAGGAAATAGGTGCGCAAACTTGAATTTCTAGAAAGTTATCGTGCTTGCTTATAGCAAAATGGCATTCGAACACATTCTCAAGGTTTGCCTGGGTCACTACGTCTTGTGGCTCTCCCAGCGCGACCATACAGCCTTTCTGCATTAACCATAGACTATCGCAATAGTTTGCGCTAAGTGCGATATCGTGAGAAGTCATAAGTATTGTATTTCCTTTACTACAAAGGAACTTCACCAAGCTAGCCAGTGCGTATTGATGCCTAATATCAAGCCCCTGCAGAGGCTCATCTAAATAGGCAATGCCCTCTCCACGCTCTAACTGCGGCCAAATTTGCAGTAGCGCTCGACAAATTTCTACCCGTTGGCGCTCGCCACCAGAAAGCTGAGTAAGAATTTTGTTCAAAAAGCCAGACACTTCAAGGGCTTTTTCTAGAACCCCAGGAATAAACGAGGGTTGTTTAGCTGTTGTATAAAAGCTTAAATATTCCTTTACCGAAAGGTGAAAACCACTTTCGCTTTGCTGAGCTAGCAAAGTACGTACGCTGGCAAGTGCGGCAAGAGACCAATTATCCATTGGCTTGCTATGAAGCGACACTTTACCTTCATCAGCATCAATAAGACCCGCAAGGGTAAGTAGCAGCGTTGTCTTCCCTGCCCCATTTGGCCCTATGATATGAATACATTCGCCCTTTTTCGCGTTTAAGCCTTCCACCCAAAGTCGCGAACCAACCCTAACGTTTTCTAGGCTTAAAATCACTGCGGTATCCGAAGCGCTTTCGCTAGTGCTCATATTTGTGCTAAAGCTAGCCGCATGACGTTCATCTTTGCTTGTGTCTCCGATGCCGCAAGAATCAAGTTGTTTTTGTGTAAAAGGATTCGGTGTCGTCATTTTATCAGCCTTTAAGCTGGCCTTTTGCCAGTGCCCATATAAGCAACGGGCCACCTAACGTTGCTGTAATCATAGAGACAGGAAGTGTAATGGCGCGAGTCATTTCTGAACTTAGCGCTACCAGCATTAAAAGACTTGCACCACTTAACGCACTTAAGGGCAACAAATAGCGATTATTATGCCCTATGATCAATCGCAAAATATGGGGTATTAATAAGCCTACAAACGCGATAGACCCAGCCATCGATACCGCCGTACCCACCGCGATAGCACAGACGATAAGAGAACGTTCGGTAACTTTTTCTACGTCCACACCGCTACTTTTAGCCGCAAGTTCACCGGCATATAGCTTGTTTAAATCGCCAGCGAAAATAAGCTGTAAACCTACAGCTATAACTATCAACGGGCCTCCAACCGATAAAATTAACCAGTTAGTTTGGTATAAGCTGCCCATTAGCCAAAAAGTGAGGTTACGAAGGGCATTAGCGTCGCTGAACATATAAAGCCAGGCAATAACAGCCCCACTAAGAGTCGATATGGCAATACCAGCCAGAATTACCGCAGTGGAGGAGCCCAGCAATTTCCTAGCTAAACGGTAAATAACAAAAGTAGATAACAATGCCCCCACAAAGCACCCAAAGGGCAGTAAGTAATGCAGGTACGCTGAAGCCCATTGAGGCGTTAACAGAAGCAATAGTGCGGCAACCAAACTTGCCCCGCTGGTGATGCCTATGATTCCTGGGTCGGCAAGTGGGTTTCGCAGTACCACCTGCAATGTGGCGCCACTAACGGAAAGTGCCGCCCCTACTAGGCATGCGGTAAGTATAAGCGGTATTTGAAGCTGAACGATAATGTGCTGCTTTAAGTCAGCAGCAGTGCTAGAAAGCCCTGTCACGCCAATGATACCCACCACGCCAACGACTAGCGAACAAAGTAGCGTTAATACAACCAAAGAGACGGCTGTGCGTTTAGTTTCTGAGGTTCTCAAAATCGGTTCTCTATTTGTCTCTCAACGTTAGCGCTAAGTGCGGTTTCTCAATTTTGGCTTAAAAATAAGGCTTCCGCTTATAATTACTGGGCTTGTTTAATATGCGCAATCAAGCCATCCGACGCTTCTTCAATTAGGTCTAACACCAGCTCAAAGCCGCGCTTTCCTCCGTAGTATGGGTCAGGTACTTCTTTGTCTTCCACATCTGCAAAGTCCAAAAATAGCTTAATCTTTTCCTGATACTGGCTAGGCGCCATGCCGAGAAGATTTTTGAAGTTGCTGTTATCCATGGCTAAAATATAGTCGAAGCGCTCAAAGTCACTTTCATCGACCCGTCGACATTTAAGCCCCTTAAAACTGTAACCTCGCTCTACCCCAGCCGCCTGTGAACGCTTATCTGCGGGTTTCCCAATGTGGTAGCCATGGGTTCCGGCAGACTCGATATAAATATTGAGGCCGGCCTCGCTCGCTTTACGTTTAAATACAGCTTCAGCGGTTGGAGAACGGCAAATATTACCCAAACACACGAACAACACCGATGTAGATTGTTTCATTCAAAATCCTATTTAAATGCAGTGACGGAGCGCGACTAAACTTTATGCTCAGTTTCGCGTATGATACGCCGTCAGAAAAATTGTGGAGTTAGTATGACCGCACATGTACTTATGCTAAGTAGCTCTCGCCAAGGCGACGAAGCTTACCTAGAGCACGCTAGAGCGCTTATTTTTGCACACTTAGGCGAAATTCGCGACATTCTATTTGTTCCTTACGCAGCTGTAACTCAATCTTACGACAGTTATGTAGATGCTGTTGCTGCTGCTCTGCCAGAATGCAATGTTACTGGGCTACATACCGTTGAAGATCCGGTTGCCGCGGTAAATAACGCAAAGAAAAACGGCCAAGCTATTGTGGTAGGTGGTGGAAATACCTTTCACCTGCTTTCAACACTTTATGCGAACGCGCTTATTGTACCAATAAAGCATGCCATCGCCGATTGCACACCCTATATAGGCTGGAGTGCAGGCTCTAATATATGTGGTCAATCAATTAGAACCACTAATGATATGCCTATTATTGAGCCGCCTAGTTTTGATGCACTAGATATCGTGCCGTTCCAGTTGAACCCGCACTACACCGATTATCAGCCTCCTGGCCATAACGGTGAAACCCGGGATCAGCGATTGGAAGAGTTTACTACGCTAAACCCAACCACACCGGTAGTGGCTATCCGTGAAGGTACGGCGCTGCGTCTTTGTGATAACCAACTTACTTTAGTCGGCGAAAAAGACGGCTTCATCTTCTTAGGTGAAGAAAAAACGCCAATTAATTCAGGTGATGATTTAACTTATTTGCTTGATAGCGGCGAATAGCGCCTCTTCATCAGGC
The DNA here is from genome assembly GCF_003443615.1 of Alteromonas sp. BL110. Lineage (NCBI taxonomy): Bacteria > Pseudomonadati > Pseudomonadota > Gammaproteobacteria > Alteromonadales > Alteromonadaceae > Alteromonas > Alteromonas sp. BL110. Next base: position 290,857 of record NZ_CP031967.1, read on the forward strand.
TCACGCTGGTAGGGAATTTCCGCCAGCAGCGGTTCGGGTAACATGGCTTTAAGAGAATGCAGGTTTTCCTGGTATCGCGTCATGTTACCTGTGATGTCGTTGGCCACCCACCCTTTTATAGTCAACCCATCAGCCCGTATTGCTTCTGCGCTTAATAGCGCATGGTTTAAGCAACCTAGTCGCATACCCACAACTAAAATCACGTCCATGTTGAGCGCTTTCACAACGTCGGAAAGATAATACGTAGGTTTATACTCATCACCTAGCGTTAAGGGTAATCGCCACCCACCTGCGCCCTCCATTAACAGAAGGTCTGGTTGATAGGCATGCAGCTTATCAAGTCCTTGCGCAATATTTTCAAAGGTTAACGCCACGCCCTCTTCAAGTGCAGCGATATGTGGCGCAATGGGCGGCCTTAATGCGATAGGATTTATTTGATGTAAAGGAAGTGTCTGTCCACTTTCTTCGTTTTTCTCCCTCGCGTTTTCTCGCTTCTTATCTCCTACACTACTAACAGCTTTGTTTTCGCGTATTTTGGAACATGCTTTTTGTATATTTAGCGCATCTTCGTTAACCCACTCACCGTTGACCTGCTCACAACCAGCTGAAATAGGTTTATAGCCGATGCAGGTAAGCGATGCCTGCTGCGCGGCTTTTAATAATTGGCAGGTGACATAGGTTTTTCCTACCTCTGTGTCGGTACCGGTAATGAAATACTGTTTCATCGTTTTTCTAACCTAAAATGACTCACGCGGTAGGTAAGCGGTAACTTACTTTCTAAATTACTCATGTTGCTGTAAGCCATGGCTAATTTTTTAATATCTCGGCGGGTGAGCGGAGGTTGTTTACGTCCAGTTTCACCTGCACCCACACCTTTCACAGAGCGCAATAGCGACATAATATCTTGGTGAGTATCTACATAATCTTTGGTTATAACTCGTTGTAAGCGAAGTCCGGATTGCTTAAACCCGCTTACCCACTGTGCGGTTGTCGGCATGTAAGTGTCCGCTTGCGGGAGTTGCGCCACTTTACGCGCGGTTTTAAGCTCATCAAAAGAGCCCGACACCATAATAGCCAGCTCAGCGATACCATCCTGTTTAAGCACTCGCGCGATCTCGCTGCCCACGAGGTTGGTGTCACTCGCCCATTGTAGCGCCATGGACGAAAACACCGTTGAAAACGTGTTTTCACAGAAGGGCAAGTCAACGGCGCTTCCTTTTACGAAAAAAGGGCCAAAAATGGGGTCAGAGTACTTTTTTTGTGCCTGCGCCAACATACCCTCAGCAATGTCTACTCCTGTTACAACTGCGCCTTTTTTTGAAAGCGCCAGTGTATGAATACCTGTGCCACAGCCGATATCGAGCGCCTCGTCTTGCAAAGCGCTAGGCAAGTTTGCCAACGCTTGCTCGGCAATAATACGCTGAATATTCGCAATACTATTGTACCGCGCTGCTGCTTTTGAAAATCTATATGCTACGCTCTGCTCACTAACTTTTCGTGTGGTAACCGCGTTTTTAGCTTTGCCGGTACCGTTAGCTGATACAGCAACAGCGGAATTACAAGACTCTGCTACAAAAGCGTCTTCATTATCAGGAAGCACTCTTGCCGTACCACTTAATGTCTTACCTTCCAAAGGTTTCAATGACTCTGTCAATGAAGCTGATTTTGCAGCTGGGCTTGCCAACATCTTTACATCTCATTCTGGTTTACGGATTTTGGGGCGGTTAAGGCACTCATCGTGCTTTATGCTCCCCCTTTAACAGACGGTTCACTTAACCCACCGCACGATAGCTCGTTTAAACCATTTAGTGACAACTCAAGGGCGTCAATTAATACGTCGATATCTTGGGCCCTATGATTTGCGGTTAAGGTTATGCGCAGCCTGTCTTGGTTTTTCGGTACTGTAGGTTGCCGGATAGCGGTTGCCCAAATTCCTCGTTGTTTTAAACCTTCACTTAACGCAACGGCACGCTCGGGGCTGCCGACAATAACGGGCTGAATAGCGCTTTGCGAGGCTCCCAAGGTGATAGTTCCCAAGGTGATATGGTCTGAATTATCGCTTTCCTTGTTCGTATTGAGTGTCTGTCCAAAACGTTTTTGGAACGACTCTCTAAAATAGGAAATATTCTTGATAAGCAACTCGCGACGAGCGGTATCGCTGGCAATATGGGTAAGTGAATATAAGGTTGCGACTGCTTGTGCTGGAGGCATGGCAGTGGAATACACATAGTGTTTAGAAAAATTCACCAGATAATCAATTAAAGTTTGGCTTCCGGCAATAAATGCTCCTGCTGTGCCTACCGCTTTACCGAACGTTCCCATAACAACTGGAACCTGTTGTTGGCTTAGGTTGTGTGCTTCAACAGTGCCAAAACCATTATCGCCTAAAATCCCCATGCCATGTGCATCGTCTAACATAAACCATGCATTGTATTTTGAGGCGATATCAGCCATGTCTTTGCAAGGCGCAACATCACCGTCCATGCTAAACACGCCTTCGCTGGCAATAAGAATATCTTGTTGGCTTAATTTAAAATTAGCTTCAGCTTCAATTTCGCTATGCTTATCCGCAGCCAGAATAGGGTTATTGCAAACACTCGAAAGTACGCTATCTAAATGGTTCAGATCATTATGCCTAAAGCGGCGAAGCTTAGCGCTTTGAGAAACACACTGCGCCCCTTCTAAAAACGACGCGTGCATAAGCTTGTCAGCAATAATATGCCCTGACGCCCCGCTTCTTCCGGCGTGAGGAATGTGAGGGAAAAGTGCCATACACAAAGCTTGATTGGCGGCAAAGCCGGAGTTAAATAACAGTGCTGCTTCACGGTTTAAACCATCGGCAATATAAGCTTCAACAGCTAAATGAGCCTGCGTATGCCCCGTTACCAAGGGCGATGCACCGCTGCCCCCACCAAATTGCGCCAACCCTTCAACCCAACTTTGCAATACGCCTTCATGCTGCCGCATTCCTAGATAATCGTTGCTCGAAAAATTAAGGTAGTGCTCACCATTAATACAAATAATGCTGTCTTTCTCGTACTGCTGGCAGTGACGCTGGCGCAGCAAGCCTTCTTGAGCGCTCGCGCTCAATGAATCGCCTAACCAATTAAAGGCCATTACGCCTCCGTTAATTGCTGTTTCTTTGCCGCTACCTTAGGCTTGGTTGCATCGATAAACAAGTCGTTGCTGTCGTCAGCCTGCTCTTGTTGCTGTGCGATCTCTTCTTCTAACACTTGTTGATGCGCTTCATCAGAATAATCTCGCGTACGCTCAGTGTTGATACCAAGCTTTTTGAACAGCATGACATCTTCATGAGTATCAGGATTAGAGGTGGTTAACAGTTTGCAGCCATAGAATATGGAATTAGCTCCCGCCATAAAGCACAGCGCCTGCATTTGCTCGTTCATGGCCTCACGTCCCGCCGACAGGCGTACGTGTGACTTAGGCATCATAATGCGGGCAACAGCAATGGTGCGAATGAACTCAAAATAGTCCAGGTCTTCTACACTATCTAGCGGCGTACCTTTAACTTTTACCAACATATTAATAGGCACACTCTGCGGCTGTTCGGGAAGGTTAGCTAGCTGCACCAGCATACTGGCGCGGTCGCTCACCGTTTCTCCCATGCCCACAATGCCACCTGAGCAAACATTCATACCCGCAGCCCGAACATTTTCCAACGTATTTAGGCGGTCTTGATATGTACGGGTGGTAATAATATCGCCGTAGTATTCCGGCGAGGTGTCTAGGTTGTGGTTATAGTAATCCAAGCCCGCTTGTTTTAACGCAACCGCTTGGTCACGGGTTAACATACCCAGCGTCATACAGGTTTCCAGTCCTAGGCTTTTTACCTCTTCAACCATTTTCAAAATATAAGGCATATCTCTGTCGCGGGGATTACGCCATGCGGCCCCCATACAAAAACGGGTAGAGCCGACTTGTTTTGCTTCTTTTGCTCGCTGGATGACCTTCTCAATTTCCAACAGCCGCTCTTTTTCAAGCCCCGTATCATAACGAGCGCTTTGTGGGCAGTACTTGCAGTCTTCAGGGCATGCACCGGTTTTAATCGACAAAAGCGTGCTAACCTGCACTTCATTAGGATTAAAATACTGTCTATGCACCACTTGAGCATTAAACAGTAAATCATTAAATGGCATAGCAAACAAAGCTTCGACTTCGGCTTTGCTCCAATCGTTTCGAATAGTTGTCGTTTGCGCAGAAGGCGCACTAGCCAGCGTCATTAACTGTCCTTTACTAATTATTATTGCTGGCTTAGTCTATGCCCCAATATCAAGTTGTCAACTCTGACCAATTCAAAACCTTTACCAATGGTTATTTTGTGAACAATATAGAATTTGATAAACAACACATTTGGCACCCTTATACCTCGGCGGTTAATCCTCTTCCCTGCTATGAAGTAGTTGGCGCAAAAGGCGCTGAGCTTACCTTGGCCACTGGTGAAATATTGGTAGACGGTATGTCTAGCTGGTGGGCCGCTATTCACGGTTACAACCATCCCGCGCTCAACGATGCAGCGCATCAGCAAATCGAAGCGTTTTCTCATGTAATGTTTGGCGGTATTACTCACCAGCCGGCGGTGGATTTATGTAAATCTTTACTTAGCATGGTGCCGGCCGGTTTAGAGCGAGTGTTTTTAGCTGACTCTGGCTCGGTGTCTGTTGAAGTCGCGATAAAAATGGCAATTCAGTATTGGGCGTGCCAAGGGCGCTCAGAGAAGTCGCGCATTGTTGCGCCGCGAAATGGCTACCACGGCGACACGTTCGCTGCAATGAGCGTGTGCGATCCAGTAAACGGTATGCATAGTTTATTTGAGGGTGTACTAAGTAAGCAGATTTTTGCGCCCGCCCCTCAAACTCGCTTTGGTCAAACTTTCAGTGAAGACGACATTCTTCCGCTAGAAGAGATTTTCGAGAAGCATCATAATTCTATGGCGGCGTTAATTTTAGAGCCTATCGTTCAAGGTGCAGGTGGCATGCGTATTTACCATCCTGAATACTTAAAACGCTGTCGTCAACTTTGTGATACCTATAATGTGCTTTTGATTTGCGATGAAATCGCTACTGGTTTCGGTCGTACGGGGAAGCTCTTCGCCTGTGAGCATGCCGGTATTTCGCCTGATATTCTGTGTTTAGGCAAAGCGATTACTGGCGGCTATATGACGTTAGCCGCTACTTTGTGCACCGAAGATGTCGCGCTAGGGGTTTGCCAAGGTGAACCCGGCGTCTTCATGCATGGACCAACTTATATGGGTAACCCGTTAGCCTGTGCAGTCGCCAACGCTAGCTTATCGTTAATTAACGAAAATCATTGGCAGCAGCAAGTTCCCAGTATTGAGAAACAATTACAATCCGAGTTGGCAAAATGTGCAGACTTACCTCGTGTTGCTGATGTAAGAGTGCTAGGCGCTATTGGGGTGGTTGAAACGGTAAATCCGGTCACTGTTGCCGAAATTCAACGCCATTTCGTCGAACAAGGGGTATGGATACGGCCATTTGGTAAACTGGTATACATTATGCCTCCCTATATCATATCTTCAGAACAACTAAGTAAGCTAACCCATGCGATTTACACAGCCTTGAGATAGCGTAAGAGGTTGTCACGCTAAACACTTACTTTTTGTCACATGAGATAAATTCAATGTCGGGAGCCCCTAGCGTTAAAAGACTTCTATAAACGAATTTTGGAAGTCAGCGATGAGAAGCGGGTCATTAATGGGTCGACAATACTGATTATTTTATAGCGAGTTTTTAAATGGTAGTGCGTGTTCTTGATAAAGTGGTCTTTGCAGTTTTATTCATTATTACACTGCAGGTACCTATTTTAGCGGATCACTACCGCCAATATTTGAACGGCTACTATGATGCACTAAGAGATGAAGTATCCAGTTCTTCTGTACTTGCTAAAGAGCATGGTTTTTCTTCTGTGGACGCTATGCTCGACAGCTTACAGAAAAATAGCGAGCCAGTAGTGCGTGAAAATGCATCCATGAAAGCGAGTCGTTTTGCACAGCTCACTACATTAGAACAAGGTATGAGAAAACTTGAACATGGCCACTACTTCGAAAAGCTGGTGTTTATGGCCTCGCCTTCTCAATACGGTACGTTAAATCGCGTACTTGATAATTTTAGTCCATCAGTACCGCTTACACCGTCGTCAATAGTCTTTAGCCTTGTTACCGCTATTTTGCTTAATTTATTAATTTGGACACCGCACTTTTGCTATTGTCAGGTCAAGAAAATCAAAGACAAACCCAAACGCTATTCCTATAGGTAGCGAACCCATTAAAGCTGCGCGTTTTGTATAACGACCAAAGTTGAATAGGCGCATGGACAAGCTTACTAAAGAAGCCTACTCAGTACTTTCTGAAGCTGATGGCTTTTCACAATTTTTCGACCGTGATGCCAAGGAAACATTCGCCGCAGCCGTAATGGCGATTATTGATGAGTTTGTGGTTAATGGTGACGTAAATCCCACCAGCTTAAGGTTAGAGCAGGTTCGCAATGAGCATCTGCTCTCTAATTCTCATTAAAGCTACCGCTTAAACGCATTTTTTATAAATGTGACTATAGATTAAATGAAGTTCCCATAACTTTAAGTCACTATAAACTTCTATCCACTTTGCCGTTTACTTTCCTAATCCCTTTTGCGCTTTTGCTTCTTCAGTGAGCGCTTTGACGCTGTAGAAAAATCATTTATTTCGCTTTTTATCGAATTTGGCATCGATAATGCAAAACTTTATTTAACGGTGAGACGCGAACTATTAACTTATCGTTTTAAAGGAAAAAAGAAACGTTTAATTATTAGCGACTTACCAAGACCAATTAGCAAAGGAGATACTATTATGCCAACAGATGCTCAATTATTGATCGGGAAAGTGTTGCAAATAAAAGACAAAATTATTGCAAAGCGTCATTGCATCCCAAGCGATCTAGAAGCGGAATGGGACAAATTAGATAAGAAAACTGCATGCTTTGAAAGTGAGGCGCTCTATAAAAGTGCAGTGAAAGGCCAAGAAATGAATAAGCATATCGATTATTCAGGCTCGGTAAAAGAATTGTCTCAACTGGTATCCCAGCTCAAAACTCTTAATAAAAAAGTTAACGTTACTCAAGTACATCACTAAGGCCTCGGGCACTTCTGCATGCCTAAATTTCTGCATGCCTAAGGCCAAATCGAGACGCGTGCTACTTTTTCTTTTTAAGGAGTACCAATGTTCTTACTTTACGCGTGCCATAGCTGGCAAGCCTTAGAAAGTCTTCGCGGGCAACCGGAATGTGTTGATATTCAACGGGCTGCCCTTCGCTCGCATCTGGATCGTGCAAATAGTAACAGTGAGAGTCGCAGCTAGTCACCGCTACCCAATGGGGCACCTTTTTCTTATCAAATGCGTATGTGCTGATTAAGCACAATACTGCCCCACCAGTTTTTAGAGTTTGGTCGATAACATCCATACGCCAGTCTGCTATTTCAACAGAAATGCCTTTTTTCCGAGCTTCTGCCATAAACTGCAATTCGACATTTTCGACTATCGTTTTTTTGCTATCATCTCTTACTCCATCAACAAAAAGTGGAACCTCCTGATTAATAACCACTTTCGCAGCATAGCCTTCGTGTACCGCAGCGAGTGCTAACCCCACAGGGTGACAGCCTCCGTGTCCTGACATCATGAATATCGTGGTAGCAGTGCGCCACAAAAATAGCTCTTTTTCTTGCGTCATTTCATAGCGATTGCTCAACGCACACATTGCCATCATTAATGCCGACGGGCCGCAGGTGAAATCTGTAGTTTGCTGGTACCACGGATAGATCTCTGTCTTAACCGATTTACTCGGCACCAATACTTTCTGCATACGCAATGCGTCGGTGTGATCGTCGTAGTAGTCGCTATACATACCGAACTGACTAAACCCTAATTTTTTATACAGAGCTATGGCGCCAGCATTACCTACGGCCACTTCCAGGCGCATAAATCGCTTTCCCCGTAACAGCGCCCGCTCCCCCAGGCTATTTATGAGCTTTTCAGCAACGCCAAGCCCTCGTGCCTCGGGAAGAACCGCAATGGAGTACAGTCTAGTAAGCTGTGTACCGCGTCGTAACAACAATAACCCATAACCCACAATACTTTTATTACTTGCTTTTGTGAGCGTCGAGTTTGTAGTCAACGGTTCACGTTCAGCTACAATAAGCTCTGCATGCTGTGCATCAATGTAAAATTTGAAACGGCTTTTACTTAGTCTATCGGTTGTGAAACAGATTTGCTCAATATGCTGAAGAGAAGCAAGATCTTGTAATGTCGCAACACGCAGCACTACATTCGGCTGCATTGAAGGCGCACCGGCACCTGTTGTCGACATAGTCTTCGACGCGCCCTCTCCTAGGCCATATGCACGAATTGCGCTTTCCTGTGAACTTGCATTATTCACTTCAGTTACTTGCTCAGCCGAGGTAATCATCGCCCTCTTTGCTCCAACCTATCAGCAAATTCCTGCATAATTAATTCGTACAGTTCTTTGCCTAAATATTTATCTTCAACGCCCGAGTCAATACTTGGGTTGTCGTTCACTTCAATAACATAAACCGCATTTCCGGTTTGTTTAATGTCTACGCCATATAAGCCATCACCTACTGCCTTTGCGGCCTTAATGGCAGCTTGTAATACTGGCTTAGGTACTTCAAACGTGGGCATAGTGGTAAATCCACCTGAGGAGAATCTATCACCCTGATGGTTATATATCTGCCAATGATTGCGCACCATAAAATACTGGCAAGCATAGATAGGTCTGCCGCCTAACACCCCTATTCGCCAATCGAACTCAGTGAATATATATTCTTGAACGAGTACAAGCGCCGATTCAGCCAGCATTTGCTCTAAACGCACTTTTAACACTTCTTTATTTTCCGCTTTATGCACACCCCGGGAAAATGAGCTTTCAGGCAGCTTTAATACCATCGGCAAGCCAAAGTCAGCAATGAGCGTATCGCACACTTCGTCAGTGGCACTTGATACAAAGGTTGCTTTCGGCGCGGGTACTTTTTGGTATGCAAATGCATCTTGCAAGTACACTTTGTTACAACAGCGCAAAATTGACTGCGTGTCGTCCATGACCACGATTCCTTCTCGCTCAGCAGCGCGGGCTAAACGATAAGTGTGATGGTCAATTGCAGTAGTTTCACGAATAAATAGCGCGTCATAGTGACCTAATTCTTCTGGCGACAACCGGCTTACTACATCAGCCCGAAAGCCCACTTTTTCTGCCGCTTTTACAAAGTTTCTAATGGCGCGCTCATCACTAGGAGGTGTACTCTCTTCTGGATTAACCAGAATAGCCATATCCCAACGTGTACGTTTACTCGTTTTACTTGCCTTCCACTGTATTTTTGTGTGCTTTTTAAGCTGCTCAATAAAGCATGCTTGTTGCACGGTATCTAGGTCTTTAAACGCTTTAGCCTGCAGTGTTGCAAAGCCCTCAATTTGTGCTTTAGCCGCAGTTTTAGGCAATACACTACCATCGGTAACCATGAGACTTAACACTAATACCGGATACGGATACTTCTCAAACGCTTGGCGGGCTAAGCGTTTAAAGCGCTGATCTTTCACTTCACCGAAAAGTACTAATAAAGGCGCATTTTCAATTTCGGTATTGTCTTGAGATACCGGCAAGGAAAAAGCAATGCGATCGATACTCTTTTCTTCCGCCATACGTAGATCATTGATGGTATTTACTGAAGGCAACACAGAGTGATTACGAGCCTGGGCCAGCAGCGAACAGTAATAGCCCTCACTCAAATATCGCGTGGTATCGCAAATATTGATAACCCGTGTTTTGGGTTCGTTTAACTTTGGGAACTCAGCAAGATAATCTTGAAAAGTAAGTACGGTTAATGAAGAGTTACGAAAAGGGGTAACGTCATCAGTAACAATCAAGGTTTTGTGCATTACTGTCGCTTCTAGATAATAATAGGTTAGTTAACATTTAAACTGCGCCGCTCAAATAGCGTACACAGTTATTAAAGCGCGAAGTTTACGCCTAACTTCTATTTTGCATAGCACAATCTGTACGGCTTTTTTTCATCGAAATGACAATAAAAACTGATGTACAATTAATTCTATTGATACGGCTTTTATTTATTAATTTTGTCTATAAATAGAGATAGGCAGAACGACACAAAGGGTTTGAGGAGTAAGTATGTTACTAGCCAGTCTGGCTATTTTGATCGGTTTACCGGTACTGCTTTGGAGTGCAGGAAAGTTTGTAGGTGGCGCCGCATCCGTCGCTAATCATTTTGGCGTATCCCCCCTTCTAATAGGCATGCTTATTATCGGGTTTGGTACGTCCGCTCCTGAAATCATCGTTTCCATTTTCGCCGCGCTTCAGGGTAACTCGGGCATAGCGCTAGGTAATGCGTACGGCTCGAATATCGCCAACATTTTGTTAATCCTAGGCTTGACGGCTGTTATTAGCCCTATTGCGGTTAGATCGGAAATTATCAAAAAAGAATTACCTGTTTTACTAGGAATCACTTTTTTTGCCGTATGGCAGGTGTGGGATTTAACGGTTTCTAAAGATGATGCATTTTCTTTATTAGGGCTGTTTGTATTGTTGATATCTTGGAGTATCTATCATGGTATGAAAGGCGATAAAGACGCCCTTGCCGAAGAATACGACGAAGAGATCAACAGTAACGAGGGCACGGTCAAAACCCACGTGATATGGTTAATTGCTGGCTTGTTGTTACTTGTTGCGAGCTCGCGCATGCTAGTTTGGGGCGCGGTGGAATACGCCACCTTTTTTGGTGTAAGCGATACGATAATAGGCCTTACCGTGATAGCTATTGGTACGTCATTGCCTGAACTCGCATCGTCATTAATAGCAGTTAAAAAAGGCGAGCATGATTTAGCGATTGGTAATGTTATTGGCTCCAATATGTTTAATACCCTTACTGTTGTGGGTATTGCAGGGACGATACAACCTATGACCGTAGGGGCTGAGTTCCTTTACCGTGATGCTATGGTGATGTTTGCCTCTACCGTGGCACTTTTCATTTTCTGTATCGGTATTAAACGTCAAGGTCGCCTTAATCGCCTAGAAGGGGGCGCATTTGTGCTGGCCTATGTTGCTTATACCTATTGGCTAGTTCAAGCAGCGTTTATATAAGCCTTAGTATTGTACAATGTAAGTGAAAATTTATAACTGACAACTAAAAGCTTGGCTGCTCTACTGACGTAAAGTACCAAGCTTTTTTTATTTTCTCGCCAATACTCTCGTTCGTTAACTGGCGCTATAACCCCAACGTAGTGGCAAGGGTAATTAAACTAATTGCCGCAATAGCAAACAAAATAATAAGATTAACGCCGAAAGAGTCTGTGCGTCGACGATTGCGTCTTGCACGCATTACAATGCTAACAAGACTTACTATTAAGCATATCTGCAGCATAATAGTCATGGCAGACAAATGACCTTCGGACCATGACGAGTCCCCTTCTATCCCCCAATATTGCTGAACGCCACTAATGAAGTCGGGCCTAGCGTAGTGAAACAATATGAGCACCACCACCATTCCCACCCAACCGAAGACATTAAGGCCAAGCATTACCTTATAAAATGGTGTTTTTGAGCGCGGTGTCGAACGCCGTTCTGCTAATTGCTCATAGGTCATAGAACGCCTGTCAATATCGCCTGTTGCAGAAGATTGTGACGCACGTTGCGATTCCCCCTGCGTTTGCTGCTGGTTACCTACCGACGTGCCTGAATCATTTTTATTTCCCATTTGTCACTCTGTTCTCTGGCATCCCGCTTTATGTTGGGTATACTAGCGTGCTATTGGATTGTATTTCATTGGTTATTTTTACTTCGCCGTAGCGAATTCCGTTCGGTGTATCTCATTATTTATATAATTTGCGATACATAAATGACATAAAGAAGTTAACTTTAATTTCAAAACGCATTTCACCGGCATTAAAGACTTATCGGCACCGCAATCCAAAACATTGACCATACAGCAAATTTTAGTGCACTTTTTCATACATAGTTTAATGCACTGCGTTGATACGCTCGATGGTATTCGAGCACAACATAAGATCAGTAAGACGGAGAAATTAACATGACGCATGCGCCCGTAGTTGACGTGCTTAAAGGTAAGTACGCCGTTGGCGAATCGGTAACCGTTAAGGGTTGGGTAAGAACACGCCGCGACTCTAAAGCGGGGTTATCATTCATTGCACTACACGATGGTAGTTGCTTCGATCCTGTACAAGTTATTGCGCTAAATTCTCTGTCAAATTACGCCGACATCCAGCGTCTTACTGCTGGTTGTTCATTGTCGGTAACCGGTACAGTGAAAGAATCGCAAGGCCAAGGGCAAGCACTAGAAATCGATGCGACCGAGGTAGAAATTGTAGGTTTGGTTGAAAACCCAGATACCTATCCGATGGCAGCGAAGCGCCACAGCATTGAATATCTACGTGAATACGCACACCTACGCCCCCGTACCAATGTTATAGGTGCAGTAACCCGTGTACGTAACTGTTTGTCTCAGGCCATTCATCGCTTTTTCCATGGAAAAGGCTACTATTGGATCTCTACCCCTATTCTAACGGCTAGCGATACAGAAGGTGCAGGTGAGATGTTCCGCGTATCAACCCTTGATATGATGAACCTTCCGCTAGACGACAAAGGCAATGTTGACTACTCAGAAGACTTCTTCGGTAAAGAAACCTACCTAACGGTATCAGGTCAGCTTAACGTTGAAACTTACTGTACGGCTATGTCTAAGGTGTACACTTTCGGTCCTACGTTCCGCGCTGAAAACTCAAATACGTCTCGCCACCTTGCAGAGTTTTGGATGATTGAGCCTGAAGTGGCATTCGCTGAACTTAAAGACGTAGCGCAGCTAGCTGAAGACATGCTGAAGTATGTGTGTAAAGCAGTGCTAGAAGAGTTACCTGATGATATGGCATTCTTCGCCCAGCGCATTAAGAAAGATGCGGTTGAGCGTTTAGAAAAGCTGGTTAGCTCTGACTTCGTTCGCATGGATTACACTGACGCTATTGAGATTCTTCAAAACTGTGGCAAGAAATTCGAATTCCCTGTTGAATGGGGTATTGATTTATCTTCTGAACACGAGCGTTACCTTGCAGAAGAGCATGTTGGCGCACCTATCATCATGCAGAACTATCCAAAAGATATTAAAGCCTTCTACATGCGCATTAACGACGACGGCAAAACCGTTGCAGCAATGGACGTACTAGCGCCAGGCATCGGTGAAATTATTGGTGGTTCTCAGCGTGAAGAACGATTAGATGTTTTCGATGCTCGTCTTGAAGAAATGGGACTATCTAAAGAAGACTACGCATGGTATCGCGACCTACGCCGCTACGGCACCGTACCTCACTCAGGTTTCGGTCTAGGTTTCGAACGTCTTGTTGCATATGTAACCGGCATGCAAAACGTACGTGACGTTATCCCATTCCCACGTACCCCAGGCAACGCTAGCTTCTAAGCGGTTGCTCTACTAATAAATAGAAAGCTCGCTTCAGCATGCTGTCGCGAGCTTTTTTATATCCCTATCGCTTAACTTCTTTAAGTCACCACCTTATGTTGAGCAACCTATTGCAGCATAGTCGCGGCCTTCGCCTTATTTTCCTTTTCCCATTGTTTTGGTGATAAGCCATACATTCGCTTAAAGTCGCGGCTAAATTGCGACGAACTCACATAACCAACATCCATTGCTGCAACGCTCACGTTTGTACCGTCAGCTATACGTTTTGCTGCGTTGTTTAACCTCATCGACTTAACAAACTGAATAGGCGACATATTAGTGGCTTGTTTAAATTTACGATGAAATACAGCCTTACTCATTCCAACTTTGCTTGCTATATCGTCAATAGTGACACTTTCATTTACATGGGAAGCTAAGTATTCAATAGCGCGCCCTATGGCGTTACCTACCCCAAAACTACCTCTTACTGTGCTGCCAGCTTCTCCTTTTAATACCGAGTAATACAGCTCGCGTAAACGCGTACTTGCTAACATAGCAATATCGGTAGCATTATCGGTGAGAAGAAGTAAGCGGTATAAAGCTTCGGTGAAATCAGCATCCCAATGCGCAGAAGCAATACCCGAGAGTGCAGACGAGGCTGACGATTGTCTGAAATTACCGCCGACACTTTCAAACTCAATAGCTAAATCGGTCATCATTCTGCTATTTAATGAAATATATACCCCCATTAGAGGACTATCCTCAGAAGCATCGGGAATACCCGCCTCTACCGGCATAGACATAGTGCAGCAGGTGTATTTACTGGGATTAAACGTATGCTTTTCTCCATTTAAAATGGCTTCCTTTTTACCGTAAACAATAGCGGTTAATGACGGTTCGTACACCACAGGAGTACACTCGATGGGCTGTGTTATCTTAAACAATTGAACACCGTCCATCCCGGTTTCGTATAAGCCGCTGCTTTCCACTTTCTCTTCGATTAACTGCTTTATTAATGCTTTGCTCATAGTGTTTTGTTCATAGTGTTTTAAACCACTACCTCATCATTTATTTTCGTTACGTGCTTTTCTCTGTTTTTTTGCAATCTAGCAACAAACTTTACTCAAAACAACAAAGTGATACGAATAGGCAATTTTTAAAGAGCTTATCGCCTACCTAAATAACCCAATAGTCATTATATTGCAAATATACAAATTTTAGTGACAGAAGGTGCGAAGCAAATGGCAAAGAGTAATCAATTTGGAAAAGGCGGGTGGACGCCTTCACGTATTAAAAACGCAAAAGATAAGACATTTTTGATAACAGGCGCTAATACTGGCGCGGGGTATGAAGCAACACGTATTTTGCTTACCAAAGGTGCTAAAGTCGTTATGTTGAACCGAAGCCCGAGCAAATCTCATGACGCTATCACTACGCTAAAACAAGAGTTTGGCGACGATGCGAATGTCAGCTATATACGCCTTGACCTAAGCAGCCTTGATTCTGTAAGGCAATCGGCGAAAGAAATTTTAGCGCAAGTTCCAGTTATTGATGCACTAATTTGTAATGCAGCTATAGCGCAAATATCAACCCAACAATTCACCGAAGATGGCTTTGAAAGCCAATTAGGCGTTAATCATTATGGACACTTTTTACTATGTGGATTGTTATTCGATCGCATAAATGAATCGAAAGGACGAATTGTAGTCGTTGCCAGCGAAGGACATAAAATGGGCTTAAGAACCATGCAGTTTGACGACATGAACTGGGATAAAAATTACAACCCCAATAAGGTATACAGCCAAAGTAAACTTGCGCAAATGATGTTTGCGTACGAACTACAAGACAAGGTAAAAGCACACAACAAGCAAGTTAAAGTATTTGTGTGCCACCCTGGAGCGTCGAACACTACTCTTATACGAGAAAGTGCTAGCTTCTTAACCCGTATCTCTTGGTCTTTTATGGTGAAAATAGGGCTGGCGCAGTCTGCCGAAAAAGGAGCCTACCCTGAAGTTATGTGCGCCACCGAAGAAAATCTTAAACAACGTGCCTATTATGGGCCAACAGGTTTAATGAATTTTGGCGGTCCTGTTGGAGAATGTAAGCTAGAAGACTTTGCAGTAGATAAACAGGTATTGACCAAACTTTGGGCGCTGTCAGAAGAACAAACGGGCTTTTCTTGGCGATTCTGATTAACTGGTTTGGACGTACCGAGAGTGTAATGAAATGAAGAGTGCTCTTTTTTTATTAGGAATATTATCAATGTCATCAACGCTCGCGAACACGGCTTCAACAGACAAAATTAGCGCCACAGGTAATATCGTTGGCGCTTTTACAGACGTGGAAGGTAACCGTTATCAAACTGTTAAGCTCGGTAAGCTTGAATGGTTTGCAGAAAACTTGCGCGCAACGCAGTTTCAAGATAGTAGCCCTGTCGGTTCAGGTTCTATTCCAAAAGACGACGAGAAGAACCTACTTAAATACGGCAGGCTTTATCACTGGCAAGACGTAAGTGACGAGCGAAAGCTATGCCCTTCAGGATGGCGAATAGCGACCGATGAAGATTGGCAGGATATGGAGCGCGCCATTGGTATTGCTGAAAGTGAACTTACCAATGAAGGCTGGCGAGGTAAAAACGATATTGCTATTACCCTTAAAGCTGAACAGCCAGACACCTTATTCAAAAAATTCGACCAAACTCGTGTTAACCAAAACCATTTTGGTGCTACTGCAGCAGGTGTAAAAATAGGCAATTGGTATATCACGCAAGGCATGTACACCGAGTTTTGGACAAGTACAAGCGCCACTGATAAAGAGGCATACGCCCGTACCCTCGCCTATTCGTGGTGGAACTCACATAAGGGCGAAATTAGAAGAGCTAAGCTTAACAAAGACTATATGTTTAGCGTTAGGTGTGTAAGAGATATTAAGTAGCGACAAAAACTATAGAAAGTTTGGGTTCGACTTTTGCTACTAAGAGACTTTCTAATAGAATGTCTCTTAGCTTATTAGTATAGGCATTACTAAGCATAACCTTCAGAAGTCGTCTCTTTAATCAAGCCCAATAGCGGCTGAACGACAAGGCTTTACTGTATACGTATAGCCAATTTCATCTTCAGGCGCTTTCGTTATTTGCAGGATCTCATAATCATTAAGCTCAATGACACGCGCTCCTTCAGGGTGAGCACAGCGGGAACGAGAATCCGCCTCAAACTCATAAATAAAACTGGCTAACGCTTGGCGTTGCGCCCTTTTATAGCGGAAACTTTTTTGTTTAGTATCAGTAATAAACGCGGTTAAATCTTCTTCTAGCTCAAAAGTACCTTCCGCTTGTTCCTTAATTAGTGATGCCTCACCGCCGTCAATTGACGTTTCAATCTCGTTTTCAATTGTGATTAGCTGGCTTGTGTTTTCACCATCAAACTCGGAAAGTAACCCTACTTGCCCCGCTAACACACTCAGCTGAAGCGCTACGCCTAATGTCCAAACAAATCGCGCCACAGCGGTAGACAGTACATAACGATAGCCCGGCTTATGCCACAGTCTTTGCACACCAAAAGGCTTGAGTAGCAGTAGAAAAAACAGATAAATGAAGATAATTAGCATTCCGCCAACTAGCGCCATTAGTGTGGTGACAAAAAACCAACCGGGCACCATCAGGATGAGTGCGAAGTTATGGCTGTAGGGCAGCGCACCTGCGGAAACACCGGTTATACTATTTACTAATCCGCTAGCAGAAGCGAGAGCAAAATTGGCGATAACGGCATAGACAAACAAAATTGCCGCTTTACCCGGTAAACTATTCCAAAGCGCCATAAATCTTGGCCAAGTTTCACTAACAATGCCACTAAGGGCAAAGCCAAACATGACCGTTTCAAATAAGCCACTTTTAATATCAAAAAAAAGCTGTAATAAAAGCATTGCCGTGGCCAGAAAGTAGCACCGCTGAGCAAAAGTGATACTTCCCCAAAAGCGCAAAAAACCTATACGCCTTTTTAGCAATAAGCGATTCCCTTGCTTTTTAACTTTTCTGTAGGTGCCGCGAATTTCGTTTGTCGTTTCCATCATTTACTCGTCAATTATTGTTGTTATGATTCTGAACACGAATGACTTTACTTCCCGATGTGGCCGCAATAGGCTATTCTGTTGAATTCGAAAACAACGAGTTATTTCTTTTGGCTACTCTCTATCATACATCCAGTGTATGAAAAGTGGCGCACTAAAACTTTATGGCTGAATCTAATACGTTATCTATAGTTTGTGAGCAATGCCATACTAAGGTTCGCATACCGGCGCTAGCGCACAGACAAAGGGCTGTGTGCCCCGTTTGCAGCCACACGTTAGTCTCACATCGCGTAGGAGCGAGCGAGAAGTTACTCGCTTATGCTTTCAGTGCCCTTGTTTTTTTGTTGCTTTCGTTACCCTTTAACTTTCTGACGTTTAAAGCGAGCGGGCAAAAGCACAGTATCGACCTGCCAACGGGTATTACCGTACTCATAGAAAACGACTATTTGTCACTAGCGATAATAACCAGTTTAGCCACGCTTTTACTACCTGGAATGGTCCTCGCTGGCCTGCTACTTCTGTCATTAGCTCAAATACAAAACCGTCGCCCCTTTTACTTGACTAGGCTTTATAAGCTGGTTAAAGCGCTCTTGCCATGGAGCATGGCTGAAATATTTCTTGTTGGCACCTTGGTAAGCCTTATCAAAATTACCGAGTTAGCCGACGTATCTATAGGGCTATCGTTTTATGCATTTGTCGGCTTTTCAGCATTTACTGCCCTTTGTATATATCAATTCGACACAACAAGTTATGCCTTGTGGATGTCACAAGGTCACCCCCTACAGCCCAAGCCACTATGCGAAAAACAAGCGCAAGCTAGTATTCAGCGCACATGGGCATTATTGTTAACCGCTTGTATTTTATATATTCCTGCTAATGTACTGCCAATTATGTATACTGAATTCTTTGGCCAAGAAACACCAAATACCATTATTGGCGGTGTTATCTCACTTTGGGAATCTGGCTCGTATCCGGTTGCGATAATTATCCTAATTGCCAGTGTGGTTGTACCGGTTGCGAAAATCTTAATTCTTGCTTGGCTTAATTTTTCCGTGCAGCGAGAGAAAACCACTTCAAAACAATTACGTATACGTTACTACCGCATTACCGAGGCGATAGGTCGCTGGTCGATGATAGACGTTTTTGTAGTAGCAGTATTGGTGTCTCTTATACAGATGGGAAACACTATGTCTATTTACCCAGGCCAAGCGGCACTCGCCTTTTGCGCCGTAGTATTTGTAACAATGATAGCCGCGATGACATTTGATTCGAGGCTAATTTGGCAGCAGTGGAAGCAATTACCATGAGCACAAACGACCCCAATATTAACGAGGCAAAGGTTAAACCCACCTCATCGGTTTCTCGCATTTGGATAATTCCAATACTTGTGATTGTTATTGGTGGCTGGATGGTCTATTACCAATGGAAAAATCAAGGCCCACTTATAACTATTGAATTGCAGTCAGCAACGGGTATTGAAGTAAACAAAACCCCAATAAAAGTGCGCGACTTAGACATTGGTCAGGTAAAGAAAATAACACTGAACCCCGATTTAAACGGTGTGCTTGTTACGGCTAGAATTGATGCCAGTGCGACTCATCTGCTCAATGAAAATGCAAAATTTTGGGTGGTCGCCCCCCGTATTAGTTTCTCGGAAGTATCTGGGCTCAATACCCTTTTATCTGGTAGTTACATTGCCATGTCGGCTGACGACAAAGGCAAAGAACAGCTGCACTTCACTGCGCTTGAGCGCCCACCGGTTACGCCGCCCGGCACCCCAGGTCTTCACGTTATGCTAAAAAGCGACGACGAATTTGCTTATAAACCTGGCGACCCCATCATTTATAAGGGCTTTAAAGTTGGTGAGTTTGAAGATGCCACATTTAACATTGAAGAGCGTGTCGTATATTACGATGCCTTTATTGAAGCGCCCTACCACAAGCTAATTACTAACACGACCCGCTTTTGGGACGTTAGTGGCATAAAACTTCTGCTTGAATCAAATGGGGTCAGTGTAGAAACAGGAAGTTTAGAAACCTTATTAGCCAATGGCATTACCTTTGGCATTCCCGAAGGCGTTCCAAAGGGAGAGCAAGTACTCGATAACGCCTTCTTCACTATTTATGGTGATAGTGCTTCTGCCTCAGATGCCCGTTATAAAGTCGCTGCTGAATATCTGTTGCTTATCGATGAAAGTGTTAGGGGGCTGACTGTTGGAGCTCCCGTTGAATATCGGGGGATTGAAATCGGCAATGTCACTGCTATCAACTCCTTCCCTGCTGTTGAAGGCAGCATTTTAGAAAGAGACTACCCTATTCCAGTGCTTATTAACATCTACCCGGGGAAAGCGCGACAACCCGATACCGAAGAAGGGCTAAATGCCATCAAGCAGACCATCCGAAACTGGTTACACCGCGATCTTAGGGCTTCACTTCGCATGGGCAATGTTTTGACCGGCGGTTTGTACGTAGATTTGCAGCATATTCCTGACGCTGACGCCAGCAACGAAATTGCCGTTATAAACGGTTATGAAGTAATTCCTACTGTCAGTAACGAGTTTACTCAGTTAACGCAAAAAGCTGATGCGATCCTAGATAAAATTAATCAATTGCCACTTAAACAAATGGTAGAGAATGTACAACTAGCTGTTGAAGATATGCGACTAGCGGCAGAATCAGTAGAAACAGCCAGTGACGACTTCGATTTGCTTATTGCCGACATCGATGCCAAGGCCCTTAACAGCAACCTTAATCAGGTTCTGGTTAGCCTCGATAGCCTACTGAAGAATTACAGTGAGGGCGGATTTAATCAATCTGAAATTAAAGAAACCGTCGATGCCTTACAAGAAACCATGCGAAATATTCAGCCGTTACTGTTGAAATTAAATCAGTCTCCTAACAGCTTGATATTTTCAAAGGATAGCGAGGCTGATATTCAGCCAAAGGCAAGAAATTGATGTATCTACTTAGAATAATCCCCGACAAGAATTGTATAGAAAATATTCAATCTGGCGCAAATAATGAATAATGAACAAGCTGTAGTTTGACGAGATATGCCTTAATTCGACTAATTAGGCATATACCCTAAGCTTTATTTTTGGAAAGATTGTAAAACCTACCCAACATTCAAGGTAGCGTACCCGTAAACAGGGGTGAAAGGATTAAATTATATGATAATGCAGGTTAAGACTTTTTCTTTCAATAAGGGGAATGCCCCCCTTAAAATCACTATTTTAGCCGTATTTTTTTCTTTTTTATCTGCGTGCAGTAGCGCGCCTAACGCGTTGACCTATTATCTACTTCATTCCACGAGTGATACTTCAGTTTTGCATAGCGAGGCGAAGCAAATAGCGGTTTTAGATAAAGTAACATTACCAGAGTATTTAAAACATAGAGGTTTGGTGTATCAAACGAGCGACACTAATCTTCACATTTCTACCAGTCATTTATGGGCAGAGCCTGTAGACGAAGGGCTGACTAAAGCGCTCACTAGTGCTTTGGGTTTAAATAATGTAGCACTTGTTCGTCCCGACCATTATGCTAGTGAAGGGGCGTTGCATATATCGTTATACATTAACGATTTTGTCAGTACATACGAAGGCGAAGTGATATTTTCAGGACAATACGCCATTACGCGTACGTCAGAAGAAGCCAGCATCCATCCATTTATGTTCAAGGCCGTGCTTAGTAATGATGGCTTTGCATCTAGCATAAAAGCCATGAGGTCAGCTATCGAAAAACTGGCTAAGGACATTAACACAACGATGAACCCGCAAACCTAATCATGTTCGGTAGGTTAAAGCAATACGTATTCAGTGGCGTAAAAAACCACCATAAAGACGAGACTAATAGGCGTATTATTGTGCTCAACCTGTTTGCGGCCGTTGGTATGTCTATTACATTTTTGCTTGGTACTCGCGCCTTTATCGACGCGGAATATTCACTTTCTACAACACTTTATATCGCAAGTGTGGTCTTCGCCACATCGCAACAATTGCAAGTACGCTTCTCGACAGCTCGCGCTCGTACATGGTCTATTACCCTGCTCATCAGCTGTTTGATGGTACTGACATTACTATTGATTATTACGGGTGGTAAGGACAACACGGGCCCACTGTGGATGTACCTTGTTCCACCTGTCACTATGTTTTTCGCTGGATTTGTTGGTGGACTACTGGCACTTATCGCCTTTACCATCACCTGTGCAATATTTCTGTTTGGGTTTAACGATGCAGCCTTTGTTGCCGACTACACCTATGCGTTTAAAACCCGCCTACTCTACTCATTTTTAACCGTATCTTTTTTATCTGCTTTTTACGAATATAGCAGGCAGAAAAGTTACGACACCGCACTCTATCTCAGTGAACAGTTTGAAAGGCAAGCAAAGCACGACCATTTAACAAATTTGTTGAATCGACGTGGTGCCCAGCAGTGTCTAGACAGAGAGTACGCGAGAATGCTCCGCAGTAAACGCCCTTTCTCTGTTGCCATCGCCGATGTAGATAGATTCAAAAGCATAAACGATACGCTCGGTCACGAACAAGGCGACGAGGTGCTTCGACAGATCGCTAAGATATTTAGCTCTCGGCTTCGCGGGCAAGATATACTCGCGCGTTGGGGAGGTGAAGAATTTATGTTTATCTTTGCCGATACTAACGAAGCCGGTGCGGTGAAGGCATTAGAAAGTATAAAAGAAGTACTCAATAAAGCCCCATTAGATATAAATAGTAAGCAAATTCATGTTACTAGTAGCTTTGGCGTAAGTGAAGTCAGCGCTGATATGGATACCTCAAGCGCTATACGTCGTGCAGATCAAGCGCTCTATTTCGCAAAAGATACCGGGCGCAACCGTGTTTGTGCCTCTTCATCTATAAGCCCGTCACCTTTATCTAGCTCTACGCTTTTAAAAGAAGAGTAATCAATAATTTTGTGTCCTTTACACAAAATTGACTCATGTTTCGTTACATTTGCGCTGTATTCCTGAAACACTTTAGCGCTACACTATGTAAAGTATTCGCTATAAAAGTAGATCTAGCCATGAAATGGATGAAAGTTGCATTACCTATTGGTGTCTTACTAGTAGGCTATTTAGGTATGAAAGGAATCGAAGCTTCTGCTTCCGACAGCGCTATTACCGAAGAGGTAGATACTCGCCCAACCGTTACTATTGAAGCGTTATCGCCAGAGGATGTACGCGTGCAACTGACCTCTTATGGCGAAATCATGCCACTTGAGAGCACAAATCTTGCTGCGCAAGTATCGGGTGAAGTTGAGAGATGGAACCCCAAGTTTGTAAGCGGTGGTTTAGTCAGACGTGGTGAAACACTGTTTGAAATAGAAGCCGATGCCTATGAAGCGGCCCTATTGTTAGCAGAGGCAAACCTTGCCAGCGCTCAAGCACAACTTATTCAAGAAGAGGCGCAGGCAGAAGTGGCCGCCAAAGAGGCGAAAACAATGCCAAACGCACGGGTAACCGACCTATACCTTCGCAAGCCTCAAGTTATGAGCGCAAAGGCTGGCGTTAAATCGGCCGAAGCGCAGCTCAAAATAGCAAAGCGTGACTTAGATAACTGCAAGGTGAAAGCGCCTTATGATGCACTTATCGTATCAAGAGACATCAGCACAGGTGACTACGTTACCCAGGGCTCCCCAGTTGCGGTTCTCAATAATATAGAGTATGCCGAAGTCACTTTCCCTATTGCCGGTTTCGACCGTATTTTTCTTTCGGATAAAACCATAGGAAGCGAAATTGCGATAGAAGTCGACGACATACAGGGCGCTACCGTTAAGGGTACCATTCACAGGGATACAGGTGTAGTAGATACCACCACGCGTATGAGTTATTTCGTAGCCCGTATTGAAGACCCCTACGCGATTAACTCCTCAAAACCTATTGTTAAATTTGGCTCATATAGCACTATAGCTTTTGAAGGGAAAACGCTAAGCGACGTATACCGTGTACCACAGGAATTGATAAATAACCGCCTGCTGTGGACCCTTGATGATGAAGACAGATTGAAATCTCATAAAGTGAAGGTTGTACGTGAGGAGAACGGCGACTTCCTTATACAAGGTGAATTCAACGCGAAAAAAGTGGTAATGAGTCTGCCTGAATACCCGCAAAACGGCATGCCGGTTAAGGTTATTGAGACTACGACTGAAATTGTGACAGCGCAAGCTAATTAAGGAGCTGTCATGGAAAATCATAACAATACGCAAAGCGGCATTATTTCTTGGTTTGCAAGAAACTCTGTAGCAGCCAACCTTCTGATGTTCTTCATTATTGTCATGGGGGTAGCCAGCTACTTTACTATTCAGCGTCAGATGTTTCCTAACATCGAAATTAATTATATTACCGTTGAAGCCAACTACCCTGGCGCTTCTCCTCAAGAAATTGAAGAAAGTATCTTCATCAAAGTTGAGGAAGCGGTAAAAGACATCACTGAAATTAAACGTACCGTATCTAGAGCATTTCGCGGCGGCGGTGCAGTCACCTTGGAAATTGATACAAAAGCTGAACTGACTGACGTTCTAGACAAAGTCAAACTTCGCGTAGACAGCATTGCTACCTTCCCTGCGGGTATGGAGCCTGTTAATGTTTCGCAAGTAGAGTTCCAGCAGCAAGTTATCGAAATGCCCATTGTTGGCGACCTACCTTTATCTGAACTGAAAGTGCTGGCTAAAGAAGTCGAAGACGAACTACTGCAACTTGGTTCTATTTCGTTAGTGGAGGCCAATACGCCCGATGATGAAATTGCCATTGAAATTAAGCCCGATACGCTGAGAAAGTACGGTTTGACTATTGCCGATGTTACACAGGCCATTAATAGTTATTCAGCAAATATCTCTGCAGGCCAGCTAAGAACTAATTCAGGGATAGTGTCAGTTCGAGTTGAAAATCAATACTACAGCGGCGACGAGTTCAAACAAATCCCAATTAAAATTGGCGCTGGCGGCGCGAAAGTAACCTTAGGTGATGTTGCCTATATCAACGATGGGTTCGTTGAAGGTGAACGTTACTTTAAGTACAACGGCATGAACGCCATCTACATCGCTGTGAAAGCCACTAAAACACAGAACACGATTCCCGTTGCAGAAACGGTTAAAACCTATATAGAACAGAAAAACGAAAACCTTCCTCAGGGCGTTAGTTTAGAAGTTTTAGTAGATATGACCTACTACCTTAACGCACGCCTAGACATGATGTTATCGAACCTTGTTCAAGGGTCTGTACTCGTTGCGATTATGCTTACCCTTTTCTTACGTTTCCGACTGGCACTGTGGGTAATGGTCGGCCTGCCAGTGTGTTTCTTAGGTGCTATGATGCTTATGCCTGTTTTCGGGGTGAGTATTAATATTCTTTCGCTCTTTGCGTTCATTATGGTGCTGGGCATTGTGGTCGATGATGCAATCGTTATTGGTGAAAGCGCCTATACCGAAATTGAGAGCAAAGGCGGCGGCGTTGATAACGTGGTTCGCGGTGCAAAGCGCGTTGCGACACCCGCAACATTTGGCGTACTCACTACCATCGCGGTATTTGCCCCATTTACACTGAGCAGTGGCCCTGAAGGTGCATTTTTCTATAATATCGCTGTGGTAGTTATTTTGTGCTTGGCTTTTAGTTTGATTGAGTCAAAACTAATCTTGCCAGCGCATTTAGCTCACACTAAGTTCTCTCCAGTACGACAAGACAGCTGGCGTGCACGCTTTAACAAAGGCTTCTTTGCATTTGTTAATGGCCCATACAAACGCACAGTTACAAAAGCGATTGAATGGCGCTGGGCAGTACTTATGATGTTCGTGGCTATGCTAATGCTAAGCTTGGGGCTGATTGGGGCAAACTACGTGCGTATGGTACCAAACCCTAAAGTGCCGCACGACTTCCCTAGCGTAAAAATAGAGATGAACGAAAACGTCTCTGACCTTGCTACTATAAATGCGCTTAAAATTGTTGAGCAAACCATTCTCGATGTAGAAGAACAAATCATTGATGAATTTGGTCAAGGCATGATCCGTGATCGCCTCGCCTTTAACGAAGACAGCAATGAAGGGCGTATACTCACGCCACTGGTTAACGAAGAAGACCGTCCTATCGATACCTTTGAGCTTGCACGTCGCTGGCGTGAAGCTATCCCTGAAATTTCGGGCATGAAGTCGTTTACCGTTATTGACGATGTAAACGGTGACGGTGATGACGGCGAATTCGGCTACTTATTATTTGGTCCAGACATCAACACGCTAAACGCTGCGGGCCTTAAGTTCATTGAAATGCTGCAGCAGCAAGAAGGCTTATTTGATGTGAGCTCGACTATCGACCCGCCAAGCAAAGAAGTGCAAATGACGTTACTTCCGGTTGCCTACGATTTGGAATTAACTCTTTCTAATATCGCCTCGCAGGTTGGCGCAGGTTTTTACGGCGGCGAAGCACAACGTGTTATTCGAAACGGCGAAGAAGTTAAGGTTATGGTTCGCTACCCTGAACTCACCCGCGAGCGCTTTGCTGACTTGAAATACTCTTTAATCAAAACGCCTAATGGCCAAGAAGTGATGCTTGGTGACGTGGTCGCATTAGAAGAAAAGCCGGGTATTAGCTACATTCGCCGAGAAGGTGGTTACCGCAGTGTTTATATCTGGGGCAACATTGATGAAGAAAAAGTTGAACCTAATGAAGTCGTCACAGAAATTCAGGACAAATTGCTCCCTCAACTTAAAGAGTCGTTCCCATCTGTGATGACTGAGCTTGGCGGCGATATTGAAGAGCAGCAAGCGCAACAAAACGAGCAAATACTCTTCTTCCTAGCGGCCATGATCATGGTGTATATCCTTTTAGCTGTACCGCTAAAAAGTTATGGGCAACCACTTATTATTATGTCGGTTATTCCATTTAGCTTTACAGGTGCAGTGTTCGGTCACTTTGTACTAGGCTTAGATTTATCAATGATGTCTAACTTTGGCCTTATTGCAGCAGCCGGGGTTGTTATCAACGACTCGCTAGTTATGACTGATTTTGTGAATCAGCGCCGTGCACAAGGCTACAGTATAAAAGAGGCGGTAACTGAGGCCGGTACCGCGCGCTTTAGGGCAATTACATTAACCTCTATCACCACTTTTGTGGGCGTATTGCCAATTATGTTTGAGACTAGTCTACAGGCAGCATTTGTAGTGCCCATGGCGGCAGCGCTTGGCTTTGCAGTGCTTTATGCCACTTTGGTAACTCTCATTTTGGTACCTTGTTTGTACTTGATACTGCTAGATTTGCGTGGTCCTTTCTCCTACATAAAAGGGTTAATTTTTCGCAGGAAGTCAAGCGTTGGGGTCGTAAGTAGTAGTGCAAGTGAAACATATACAACTGAGCCTTCGAGTTCTGCTAAATAGCGGCTAGTACTGACTATGTAGCCACCACAACTACGTGTTATAAACGCACTTTACTTTTAAAAATGAGCCTGCAAGGCTCATTTTTTTCGAGCATATTGAAAGGAAAAGGCTATGGAAAACGCAATTTCAATAAGACCAGCAACGCCTGGCGATATTTCGCAAATTCGTCAGTTCATTCTAGAACTTGCCATATATGAAAAGGCTGAGCATGAAGTAGAAGCCTCTGAAGAAGCGCTTTTAAAGACACTATTTGGCGAAGGTGCCACCGCGCATTGTGTTATTTGCGAAAATAATGAGGCTCCCATTGGCTTTGCCGTGTACTTCTTTAATTATTCCACTTGGCAAGGTCGCAACGGGCTTTATCTTGAAGATCTTTATGTTTCGCCGAAATCTCGTGGCCTAGGTGCGGGTAAAGCGCTGCTACAACATTTAGCAAAAACAGCGGTAGAAAACGACTGCGGCCGTTTTGAGTGGAGTGTTTTAGATTGGAATAAACCCGCTATCGATTTTTATGAGTCTCTTGGCGCTAAACCCAAGAGTGAATGGCTAGGCTATCGCATGGATGGACAGACACTTATCGACTTCGCAAAACAGGGTTAACGCTGACTCGTTACAGTTTGCCTGCAAAATAAAAAAGCCATTCGCTTTCACGAATGGCTTTCAAGTTCTTTGGATAATCTTTCAGTTTTACTTAGAAAGAACCAATCAGTGATAAGCGTGCGTTGATTGGCGCACCTACTGTAACCTGATGCGTAGAATGTGCATTAGGGAAGTAAAGCGTATCAGTTAAGTTTTCTACGTTTAGCTGAAGACGTGTCTTGTCGCTAAGTGTGTAGTACGCTGATGCATCAACACGGGTATAGCTTGGCAGTACAGGCGACGTAGCACTTGTCGATACCTTGCTTTCGTCTTGGTATGTTGCACCAATGCCGAAGCCAAATACTTCATTCACTTCATACGTTGTCCATACTGACATGGTGTTTTCAGGTAGCTCACGAAGCTCCACACCGCTTGCATTTTCCCCATCAAGGTTGCTGTAGTTAGCGGTAACGTACCACTTGTCAGTGATATAACCTTGAAGCTGAAGCTCAAAACCTGATACATCTGAGTCTACTTCTACGAAGCTTTCTGCATCGTTAGGGTCGTTATCAAGTGACGTTTGCTCATTTTCAAAGATAGCAGCCGTAAAGCTCATGCTCTCACTGAAGTCCCACTTAATACCAACTTCTTGGTTAGTGAAGGTATCCGGGTCCAGTGCGTCCGCATCACCATTGATATTCGCATACTGCTCGCCACTACGTGGTAAGAATGACTCGCTGTAGCTTGCGTAAATTGAGATATTTTCTTGAGGCTTATAAACAAGGCCCGCACGCGGCGATACTTCTTCGTCTTTTCTGCTGCGCGTTTCTGCTGCAACAACGTTAAACACTTCAATATCGAAGCTATCAAAGCGTGCGCCTAGCACTAGGTCGAAGTTTTCTGATAGTGCAATTTCGTCTTGCACGTAGAAAGAGTAAACATCAAGGTCTACGTGTGTATCGTCGTTTACATCACTAAAAGCAGCAGTAACTGTTTCGCCAACAGCGTTAGTACCAGTTAGGCCTCTGAAACTAAGTGGGCGAGTTACATTAAACGCTTCTCTATCGCCATCTGTAGAATCAAATACTGGGTTATAACGGTCTTGGTTTGACTTGGTATTAATAACCTCGCCACCAAAAATAACCGTATGCTCAATACTGCCTGTTGCGAACTCGCCCACTAAGTTTGAAGACAAGATAAGGTTTTCACGCTGCGTAGTATCCACATAACCATCAAGAGTTACTACTTCAGTATCGGCGTCATAAGCGGCAGCATAAAAGTTTGAGTAAACTTTGTCGTAGTCACCATAAAAGGCGTTGAAGTTACCTTTTAAGTTGTCTGAGAATGTATGCTCGACGTTTGCACGAAATACGTCGGCACCAAGAGTTTGGTAGTTATTTTCTGGGTCACCAAATACAATTTCTTCAAATGCTTCTACGGGTTCACCGTTTGCCGTTGGCACACCACGGTCAATGAAGCGCTCGTGATCGATATATTCATATGACACATCAACAATGGTATCGTCGCTTACTTCAAAACGTGCAGTTGGGTTAAAACCATAGCGGTCGCCATCGTAAAAGTCACGGTGGTTATCAAGGCTTTCATACATTGCATTAATGCGAAGCGCAGACTTATCGCCTGTATCAACGTTGGTATCTAGTTGAAAGTTGTAAGCGCCAAAGGTGTTAGCAGAAACGTTATAGTTTACGAATTTTTCGCCCGTTTTCGCTTTTTTAGATACTCGGTTTAGGATACCGCCCGTACCGCCACGGCCGAATAGCAATGCATTCGGTCCACGAAGAATCTCTACTTGTTCGACGTTGTAAAGCGCACGATAGTACTGAACGTCGTCGCGATTACCATCTAAGTAGAAGTCGGCTGTTGAACGTACACCACGAAATACTACTGCGTCACGGTGACCTTCACCTTGAGAAGTATTAACACCTGGTGCGTAGTCAATAATTTGTCCAATACTTGTAATACCACGCGCTGTAATTTCTTCAGCGGTGATGATTGACAAGCTTTGCGGTACGTCGAGGATAGGCGTTGGGCTTTTAATAGAGTTTGACTGGTTAACAGAAAGGTACTTACCTTCTACCGTTAATCTTTCAATGTCTTCCATATCAGCAGCAAGTACAGCTGGGCTCAATATTATCGCAGTGGCAATACTCGTAAGTTTGAATTTCAAAATTACTCTCCAAGGGTTCTTCAAAGTGTTGTGTGTTTATTGGCAACCAAGAACCTTATTATTTGGCATTACTTTTTTTGAGTGACTAGCTTTTCCAAGCCACTCGACTTCTCATTCGTTATGCAATTGCAAATAATAATAGTTGCTATTTGTGGTCTGGATAATATAGAAAAAATGGCAAGATGACGAGAGCAAATACATCAAAATTTAAAAACTCTTTATAAACTTTCTTAATCTTTAGTCTAAAAAAACGCTAAAGAGTACATTTTTCGAGCATAACAAGTAAAAAAATACCTGTTTTGTCTCAAATTGTTTTAAAAAAGTTAATTAAGAAAAACGCAAAAAGCCCGCTTTGTGTGTTCGTCGTTTCCGCGTTGTTAGCTAAAATTTGAGCGTTACTATATCCCTGCACTTAAAACTAATAGCAGCTGTTGTATTGCAAAAGTCCGTTAGTTTTTTCAACGCTAATTAAACTTGCTAGCTAAATAACTGACTTAGAGCCTGTCGAACCCGATGAACTTATAGTGACGTGTGAACGGGAAGGTTTTAAGTGATGGACACTGCCTATTGGCACCTACATCTATTATGATATGGCGTTTTCAGTATACGAACTGATTGAGTATGTGGTGGTAAAGCATTTAGGCTAAAAAGATATGACGAAACGTCTCAAATGAGTAACTAGAACCCGTGCTAGACTTTAGCCCGTTTAAAACAATAACTAACCGCTACGCTTTAGCATAACGGCCTAGTATTAGCGCGACTGTATTTTTCGCTACATTTTTTTTGTTGTTGTCGCTTAATGCATCTTCAATTTTAAAAAGCTGAGGCCAAAAACACTGCCCTTTTACTAAGCTATCAATTTCATCAACAACACGGCTTAGGTCATCATACTCAATTCTATTATCTGCCTTCGCTGCCTTTAACCAACGATGCAATGCCGTTTCTTGAGCTTTTAATTGAGCGACTTCGTCTTTCAGCTTATCAGGGTCATAAAAAAAGTGCCCTATTGCAACCCGTGCAATATCTAAATGTTCTTCAGTGACCGTAAATTCAATGTCTTGTAGTATTAGTTCAGAAAGCTGTTCGGATAAATCACGAGAAGAGTCGTATTCCACCGTGACGCTTAGCTTGGCGTTTTCAAATTGCTTTGTCACCAAGTGCATTACTAACTCTTCTTTCGTAGCGAAATGATTATACACAGTGCGCTTTGACACATTCGCCAGTTCAGCCAACTTATCCATGCTGGTGCCGTTTACGCCGAACTCCTGGAATGCCTGAGTTGCAGCCTGGATGATGGCTTCGCGCTTTATATCACTGCGCGTTCTCGTGTTGCCTACCATATCGAAACTCTCAAAATAAATCCTCTATGCCTTGCCAGTTACTTTGTCTGTTTTTTTTTTGCTTTATCATTTTACACCGAACAGTTTACTTTTCAATGTGGCCGCACTAAAATGCACTCATCAGTTTACTTTAGGTAATCGCTGCTTTTTCGCTCTCGTGCTAGAGCATCATTACCTAACGTTTTCATGTCTATACTTTAATTACCCTGACAATGGATTACACACACCTATGTCCATAATGCGATTCTCTCACATTCTATTTTTAAGCGTTTTATCAGTTTCAACCCTAACTGCATGTTCACAAGAAGCGCCTGCCGAGCAGCAATCAAACGCGACTCCTCGCTACGTGAAGCTTGCTACGGTAAGCAACATACCAGATTTCGATGAGTTCACTTTTCCAGCTGTCGTTTCGGCGGTTAAAACCGTAGATTTAAGCTTCGAAGTCTCGGGTCGTCTTATCCAAACCGACTTAGTGACAGGCAGCGATATAGAGAAAGGAAAGCTGCTGGCTACCATCGACCGTAAACCGTTTGAGCGCCGCGTGGAAGAGTCGAAGACACGCCTAGATCAATCAAAGCGTGAACTAGATAGAATTGAGAAAATGTTTGCGCAAAAGCTAGTTGCACAAAGCGCACTAGATACCGCGAAAACATCTTATGAGCTTGCAGTGATCGACCTAAAAAATGCAGAGCAAGATTTAAGTTACACCCAGCTATATGCCCCGTTTGACGCAAAGGTGTCACAACGCCTTGTTGAAAACAACAGCTTTGTTGCTGCGGGCACTCCTATTGCTCGCCTTCAAGATGTGTCAAAAATCTACTTCAATATCAATGTGCCTGAACGCCTGCTAACCGCCAATATTGGACGTGGGATCAAACAAGCTAGCGCGACACTAGCGACCAATCGCAACCAATGGTATCCCGTGAATTATGTAGAGCACTCAACACAGCCTGATCCTGTGTCACAAACCTATGAAGTGGTGTTTGCGATGGAGCCTCGTGAAGAACTGCCATTGACGCCGGGGGCTCGAGCAGTAGTAAAAGTAAGTCTTCAGGGAAGCGTATATCCTGAGGGCTTC
Organism: Alteromonas sp. BL110; assembly: GCF_003443615.1. Lineage (NCBI taxonomy): Bacteria > Pseudomonadati > Pseudomonadota > Gammaproteobacteria > Alteromonadales > Alteromonadaceae > Alteromonas > Alteromonas sp. BL110. Next base: position 322,981 of record NZ_CP031967.1, read on the forward strand.
GTTGTGCCGGTAAGATCCCTTGTAGAAGAAGAAAATTCGGGCTTTGCAGTATGGGTATATAACGACGAAACGAGTTCGGTGATAAAAACGCCAGTTGATGTGAAACATATAGAAAACGAGCTCGCGATCATAAAAGGCAAAAACCAAGGTGATATAACACTGGGTCTTCAAGTCGTTGCTGCCGGAGCGACACAAATGCGTGCAGATATGAAAGTACTTCCTTACCAAGGAGAGAAGTAATTTATGGATATCGCACGTTATTCGATTGATAAGCCCGTCAACATTTGGCTGATGGTGGTCATCCTGCTTCTAGGCGGCATCTTAGCCATGAGCAAAATAGGTCGTTTGGAAGACCCCGCCTTTACTATTAAACAAGTAAAGGTATACACCAGCTACCCTGGGGCCAGTGCTGAAAAAGTAGAACGCGAAGTCACCGAGCGCTTAGAAATTGCTATTCAACAAATGCCGCAGTTAAAGGAAGTGACATCAATTTCATCGCCCGGCCTATCAGAGATTACGGTTGAAGTTAAAAGTACTTACGACAGTAATATATTGCCGCAGATTTGGGATGAGCTAAGAAAACGGCTTCGCGACACCGCAAGTTCACTTCCCACCGGCGCACAAGACCCCATTGTTTACGACGACTTCGGAGATGTATATGGTCTCTACTATGCCTTGAGCGCGCCAGATTTTGACACTCGCGAACTTCGCGAATTTGCACGTATTATCCGACGCGATCTACTTACCACAGAAGGGGTTGCCAAAGTTAATGTAACTGGCGTTCAAACAGAACAGATAGTGGCGTATATCAACCCCTATCAACTCGCAGGCTTAGGCATATCCTTCCCTGATCTAGCCGCTCTTTTTGAAGATAATTTGCGGCCCTTTAACGGCGGTCGGATTAAAGTAGACGAAAAAAATGTACGTTTAATTGTTGAGCGCGCTCCAGACAGGCTAGAAGAGATTTCGAACCTTTCAGTGGTAGTGCCGGGTACCAACCGTTCGCTTAGAGTTGCGGACATCGCCACATTAAAGTTAGAGCCTGCCGACATACAGCCTGTTCATGTACGCTACAACGGCGAAGAAGCACTGACGCTTTCTGTTTCGGCCCTAACTGACGTTAACATTGTTGATGTGGGCGAGCGCGTTAACGCAAAAGTAGAAAAACTGCTACAAGAGCTGCCTGTCGGTATTACGCTTACGCCTATATACGACCAGGCTTCCGTGGTTGATGAGTCTGTAACGGGTTTCATTAATAACTTGGTGATGTCAGTAGCCGTTGTTACCTTAACCCTATGTTTATTTATGGGATGGCGCTCAGGTGTAGTAGTTGGCTCTGTCCTTCTTGTTACCGTGCTAGGTACGATACTCGTCATGTGGCTAATGGATATTCAGCTTCAGCGAATATCCCTTGGTGCTATGGTTATCGCCATGGGAATGCTGGTGGATAACGCTATTGTGGTTGCTGAAGGTATGATGCTTCGCATGGCCACTGGCTCTACGGCTAAAGAATCTGCAAGCTTTATTGTTAAGCGTACGCAATGGCCGCTACTTGGCGCAACCGTTATTGGTATCGCCGCATTCTCAGGGATAGGTCTTTCAAATGATGCCACCGGCGAGTTTCTTTACTCTCTGTTTGCCGTAGTGTTAGTTTCACTAATGATCAGCTGGATATTAGCAGTAACGTTAGTGCCTGTACTCGGCGCGTATTTCTACCGTAAAGGTATGGGTCAGACTGCAGGTAACGAACTTTCTGCATCGCAACGCTGGTTTAAGCGCACGTTGTTAGGCGCACTTAAACTTCGTTGGGTAACTATTGGTGTGCTTTTTATCATTACCATCGTGGCTTATGGAAGCTTTGGTATGGTAAAACAAGGCTTCTTCCCTCCGTCAAATGCACCACTATTTTTTGTACATTATTGGGGCCCACAAGACAGAGATATACGAGCCACTGAAGTGATAGCAAAAGAAGCAGAATCACGCATTTTGGCAATGGAAAATGTGACGGCTGTAACCACCTTTATTGGACAAGGTGCAGATCGCTTCACCCTCACATACGCGCCTAAAAGCGCTAACGAAAACTATGCTTTTTTCATGGTTCGCGCGAACGAACTGGATAACATCCCAGCTATTCAAGAGCAGCTCAGAAACAAGCTTACCGACTTAGATTTCGACGCTAACTTCTACATGGAACGTATGCAGTTTGGACCCGGCTCTGGTGCAAAATTGGAAGCACGATTTTCTGGCCCAGATACCGAAGTGCTTCGCAAGTTAGCTGAAGAAGCTAAAGCGCTACTTTTTGCTGATGGACAAGTGAAAGACGTACGCCACAACTGGCGTGAAAAAGGCTTTGCCATCAACACGCAGTTTGATAACTACAACGCGGGTATTGCTGGCGTATCGCATAGCGACTTTAGCCAAACCATACAGTACGCAAGTAGCGGTGTTCAGCTAGGCACAGTGCAAGATGGCGACTATGCCTACAACATTATTGCGAAAATGGGCAAGGCAGAAGACACTGAACTGCAGTCTATCCGAGAATCTCAAGTATGGTCTACGCAGCAGCGACAGTACGTGCCTTTCACACAGGTGTCGCAAGGCCTAGAGCTTATGACCGAAGAAATGCGTATTCACCGTCGCGATCGCGTGCGTACTATTACGGTAGAAGCAGAGCCAGGTGACCATGAAACCGCTGCTAAAGCGTTAGCTAGAATCCGCCCGCTTATCGAAGATATTGAGCTGCCAGCAGGTTATACGCTGGAATGGGGCGGCGAATTTGAAAGCTCTAGCGATGCACAAAAAGCGCTGGGTGCCGGGTTGCCCGCAGGCTTTTTAGTCATGTTTATTATCTCAGTATTGCTATTTGGTCATGCGCGCCAGCCACTTATCATTTGGCTTGTAGTGCCTATGGCTGTGGTGGGCGTAGTAACGGGCTTATTGGGTACTGATATGCCGTTTGGCTTTATGTCGCTACTCGGCTTTTTGAGCTTGTTTGGAATGCTGATTAAAAATGCCATTGTGCTTATTGAAGAAATTGACCTTCAAATAGAGGAAGGCTTAGCTATCAGGCAAGCGATTGTCGATGCTACTATCAGCCGTGTACGCCCGGTTTCATTAGCTGCGGTAACGACTATTTTAGGCATGGCGCCGCTGCTATTTGACGCCTTCTTTGCCGACATGGCTGTAACGATTATGGGCGGCTTGGCGTTTGCCACGATACTTACGCTTATCGCTGTACCTGTGCTTTACAGCTTGCTGTTTAAAGTTAGCTATCGCAAGAGCTAGGGCTTAAAAACTAATGGTCTCTTTATCAGAATAGTTATAAACGCTGGTAGAGAGGCCACTTCTTTGTTAGCCATGTTTACGCTATTAACGCAAACCCGCTAGACTAGCGCTTAGCCTCTACCCTACTTTGCATGAACTTCATAACATCGCGCCAGGATACCATGCCAACCGGGTGCTTATCTTTATCGATGATGGGAATGCAGGAAATTTTATGCGTATTGAAAAGCTCAATGGCCGCGAATACCGAGTCAGTAGGATTCAGCGTTATCACTTCACGGGTCATAATTTGATGGGCACGTTTATCTAGCGTGGCGCGATCAAGCATGCGCTCACTTAACGTGTCGACAAAAGGGCTCACTGACTTCATCAAGTCCCTATCAGAGATAATGCCCTGAAGTTTATTATCGTGAACCACGGTCAAATGATGAAACCCCGTTGCCGCGAATAGCACCCTTAACGACTGCAAGCTGTCATCCATGTGCACGCTAACTACACGCGTAGACATAATATTAGCAATACTCATCAAGTTTCCTTTTTACTTTCACTCTAGCTCTTTGCATTAGTGTTATTACAAGTATAACTGGTAGCCCTAACTCAGGGTATTAGCCTGGTCTATTAACTCGGAATATCAGCTCAGAGCCTTAGTTTAGGTAATTAGCTAAGTAGCTCCATATGCCATAGATTTAGCTTAACAAGGATTGAATATAAACACTAAACGTATGGGTTATCGCCCATGGCCACGGCGACGCAGAATAACCGCAAGTCTAGCTCAAGCTGATGGTAATCAGGCTCCATGTAGCAACAAAGTTTATAGAAGGCTTTGTTATGGTCTTTCTCTTTGAAGTGCGCTAATTCATGCACAACGAGCGCTTTCAATAAGGGCTCTGGCGCATATAGTAGGTCTTTATTAATGGCCAAATCGTGCTTACGCGTTTTACCTTGCATTCGGTAGGTATGCGTACCTAACGCGTTGGTTATCATATCCCCTTGCTTTTTAAACGCGGCGCGCCCAAATGGAAGAGCATTTTTTAAAAACTGCTTCTTTAATTCAGTCGCATACTGATACAGTAATTTGTCGGTGGTTACGTCATGGGCTTCTGGGTACTTTTTTAGCAGATAAGTCTTTAGCTGATTGTTTGAAATTAGCTTTAGCGCTTGTTCCACGATAGTCGGGGGGTAACCATTAAAATACCGAGCATATTCATTCACGTTTAATTTCTCCTTTGTACGAAGAATTATAAAGCATTAAAACCTAGTGGACAGGTCTCATTTTCCTGAGGCATCACTTTTATATAAAGCAAAAAAGCCGCAGTAAAGGTTACTGCGGCGAAGGGTGTGCTAAGGGAAGCACTACGGGAAGTTTGTTTAAACTCCAGAAGATAAAACTATTCTACGGTAACTACGACTTTACCCACAGCTTTACCACTTGCCAGACGGTCATGTGCCTGTGCTATCTGCTCAAAAGAGAAATTTTCCGCGTCTATAATAGGTTTAAGCGCACCAGCATCTACAATGCTCGCCAACTGTTTAAGTGTTTCACCATGCGCTTCTCGGCCCACGTTGTGAATCATAGGAAGTAGCATAAACACCACGTTTAAACTTAAACCGCGAAAGTGAACGGGTGACAAGTCGGTCTCTAATAAAGATAAAGTAGTAGACACCTGCCCATTAAGCTTGGCTGCTGCGAATGAGTTTTGAAGATTATTACCACCTACGGTATCGAAAATAACGTCAAAGCCATTACCATCTGTGTATTTATTTACGTAATCTTCAACTGATTCACTACGATAATCGATGTAAGTTGCAGCTAAAGATTCAATAATGTCTTCTTGCTCATCAGAGCCACCTGTGGCAAATACAGTAGCCTTCATATACTTGGCAAGTTGTACTGCAATATGGCCTACTCCACCAGCACCGCCATGAACAAGTACTTTTTGCCCCTCACCGGTGAGTGCGCGAGTTAGTCCCTCAAACGCAGTAATACCAACAAGAGGAATGGCTGCCGCTTCTTTCATTGAAAGAGAAGCTGGCTTGTGAGCGATAAGGCGAACATCGGCAAGCATTTTTTCGGCAAGTGAACCTTGTAAATCACCCAAACCACCTGCACAGCCGTAAACCTCATCGCCTACTTTATATTCAGTTACACCCTCACCAACAGCTTCAATGGTACCTGCGAAATCCATACCCAGAACACCATTGGGTAACTGTGGAGCAAAAGGTAAATCAGCACCCGACTGACGAATCATCATATCGATTGTGTTAACGCTGCTTGCTGCAATACGCACAATAACGTGACCTGCCTTTACGGTAGGCTCTGCAATATCGTTTTGCGTAAATTGTTCAGAACCGCCAAATTCGTTTATTACCATCGCTTTCATGATTAAGCTCCTTTAAAGCCTGTTGTATGAGTACAGAACTAATCATAAACACTAGAACTCCAGATGATAATTAGTGTATAAAGGCATACAGTTTTTAGATTTTATTGATAATCCTAATGAACATAGAACACCTTAAGCTTTTTGTGCGTATCGCGAGCACTGCAAACATCAGCCTAGCTGGGCGTGAGCTCAACATTTCACCTGCAGTGGCGAGTGCGCACATTGGTAAGCTTGAAGAAACGCTTGGGGTTCGATTAATTCACAGAACTACCCGAAAAGTATCGCTTACCGACGATGGAAAGCTTTTTCTTCCCCATGCTCAAGAAGTGCTAGACAGCATTGAAACTGCACAAGCTGCTGTGGGTAGCGGGGCACAAACGCCTCACGGGACATTGCGCGTTACCGCCCCTGCTTCATTTGGTCGAATGCATTTAGTACCTGCGATTCCTGAATTTTTAGAACAATACCCAAAGCTAAATATCGACTTCCGATTCAGCGACAGTATTTTGGACGTGGTAGAAGGTGGCTTTGATGTTGCCATTCGCGATGCAGAATTGAAAGACTCAAATTTACACGCGAAAAAACTTGCTGATGACAAACGTATTATTGTCGCCGCCAAAAGCTATATAGATAAATACGGCGTGCCTGAAACACCATCTGATTTAAAAAACCACAAAATAGTAAACCTTACCGGGCTAGAAGTGTGGGACTTTAAGGGAGCCCATGGGGTTACCTCGGTGAAAACGCCTAATCATTTGCGTATGGATAATGGTGAAGCGGTGCGCGATGCCTGTATTCAAGGCTGCGGTATAACCCTTACTGCTACTTGGTGCAGCTCTCCATATCTGGAGAAAGGCGAGCTAGTACAGATACTACAAGATTACCCGCTTGCTACCGACTGTGCGTTATGGGCAGTGTATCCTAGCAACCGTTTATTAGCCCCCAAAGTACGCGCATTTATTGATTTCTTAGCCGACCGCTTTAGCGGCACACCTTATTGGGATGAAGAGCTAAACGGTGTTGTAGTGTGAAACCGTATCAGTTAAAAAAAATCATGTTTTAGCTTCTTATTTTTTTAAACAAAAATCACAAATTTTTCAGTCACTTCTTAGTTTCTCTACTATGCTTGTACTAAAGTAATATCGTCACCATGCATTGCTTTAGGCAACATTTATCACAGACTTTGAATTAGGTAAATAATGATGAAAAAGCCGTACTCGTTCTTCGCGGCCATCTTCAGTTTGCTGTTGGCTAACTGCACGTCAGCAGAACAAAACAAGTTAGATATTAGCGGTTTTGGTACCTTAGCCACGGCTACTGCTGATACCAACAAATATCAATTTCGCACCGACCGTTCACAAGCAGAATTTGCTAAAAAGGATGGCTTTGCATATAAGCCGTTGAGTTTAATTGGTGTGCAGCTTGATTACAGTGTAACAAGCAACCTCGACTTTGTAGGACAATTTGTTTATCGAGAACAAGATGAGCAGAATCTCGATTCCATCACCCAAATGGCCTTTTTGAGGTACGACATCTCGCCGGCGTGGCAAGTAAGAGCGGGTAGATTAGCAGCGGATATTTTTCATTTTAGTGATACCAGAGACGTTTCTATCGCTTATCCTTGGGTAAAGGTACCTACTGAAGTTTACGGTATTGTACCCGCTAGGAGTTTCGATGGTGCCGACATAAGTTACACCGCGCCCTTTAGCGACTTCAATTTGTCAATCAAAGGCTTTTGGGGAAGCGGTGAAAGCGATTTTACCAGCGGCGATTATAGCCCGATAACATTTAACGATTTACGCTCATTAGGCATTGAATTTGTAGCTTTTGACTGGAGCGTAGCGCTAAAACATACCCAAACTGAAGCTAAAAACGACAATGCTGACTCCGCGTTCGTTTCCACTTCCGTTGCACAGCTTCAGCCTTTTTGGAGCGGTGCCAATGCGTTTGCCGATTCATTAAGCTTACGCGGCGCTACAATTCAATACACTTCTTTGTACTTTAATCGTTTCTTGGGTGATTGGGACCTATCTGGAGAACTATCCTATATAGATTCAGACTCTATCGCACTGAGACCTTCTTTTAACGGCTTTCTCAATCTTAGCTATCTTTACGGAGCCCACACTTTCTATGCGCTGTATTCTTTTGCAGAGGCTGATCCGTACTACCTTAGTGAAGAGCAGCCAGGCTTCCCAATAAACGCGAATACTGCCGAGTTAGCTATTTTTGTAGAAGAAGTAGCAAGCACGCTAGCACATCGCCAGCAATCGTTTTCTGTGGGTTGGCGATGGGACTTACGAGAAAACCTAGCGTTTAAAGCGCAAGTTGAACGAACTGACATCAAAGCAAGAGGCACCGGGCTTCGAGCACGCGATGGTTTAGTTGTTGACGATGAAGAGGGTGTCGCGCACACCTTATTCCTCGCTTTAAGCTTTAGCTTTTAAGGGGAGGAGCATGAAATTATTTAAACGCCTCCCCTTGATAATTGCTTTAGCGCTGCTAATGCAATGCACAACTTTCATGGCACAAGCGCAAGAAAAAATTGTCGTTGTCACTAACCTTAATAATGATCTACAGGTATTGGATAAAAAAGGCTTAATTGATTTATTTATGGGTAAATACTCGGCGTTCCCCAATGGAAAAGAAGCCACGCCTATTGATGTAGAACTAGATTCCGAATTAAAAAGCCAGTTTTACAAGTCTTTGGTTGGGCTCCCCCTTGCAAGGGTGAATGCCTACTGGTCGCGACTTAAATTTTCAGGCCGCGTTAAACCTCCTGCGGTGGAACAAACCCTCGACGATATCAAGCGACGGCTTGAGCAAGACGAATCGGCGCTAGCTTATGTGTATGAGTCGACTGTGACCGACAGTATGAAGGTAGTATACCGTTTTGATTAACATGCAAGGTCTGGGGTTTCGTTTTTCGCTGTTTCTAGTCGCAGCGGCAATGATAGTGGTATTTACTACCGCTGAGTTCTTTTATCGTGTCACGTATGAAAACGAAATAAGCGAAGCTAACAGCGATATTGAAGAGCTTTACCAAACCGTTGGCGCAACCGCATCCATCGCCGCCTTCTTAGAAGATGAAGACTTGGCCACAGAAGCTATTAATGGCTTAGTTAAAACTGACAAAATTTTAGCGGCCTCGATAAAAAGCGAAGCCCTTTACTACCAAACGAATGTGACTGAAGCTATTAATAAAGGCACTAAACCTAGGGTGTTTGTGGTCAGGCATCCTTTTATGCCAGAAGAATCACTTGCTGAGGTGAATGTCTACCCCAACTTTGAATACATTATTCACCAAGCAGAAAAAACCAGTACCGATAACAGCTACTCACTGTACGCTGAAGCCTTAGTAGTTGGCATAGTGGCATTGATAATCACCTATTACATCATTATTTCCCCTATGTTACGAGTAGGCCGCTCTTTACACCAAATCACGCCTGGAACATCTCAGAGGATCCCAACGCCTAAATATCACTCCCGCAGTGAAATAGGTAAACTCGTTTACGACACCAATCAGCTACTGAATAAAGTTGAAGAGCAATTTACCCAGGAGCGTCAGCTTAGAGAAGAAATAGAGTTTCTTGAAAAGCGATTTAGAATGCTGTTTGAGAACGCCAAAACTGCAACCGTGTTAATGACTGAAAATGGCATGATAGAGCTTCGCAACGATGCGTTTAATGATTTAGTAGAGAAGACGGGGCTTCGGATAAAGCAAGGCTACGGCGAGCTGTTAGATGAGCTATTCGACACTCCTGAGGCAATGAAGTCTGCGCTTAAAGAGGCCTTTGCGCGAAACGAGTTTGCTACAGGTGAGTACAAGTTAAAAAGCAGCGCAAATAACAGTGCTATTTGGGTTCAACTTATTGCTAGCCCATTGTTGACAGAAGAAAATGAACGTTACTACCAGCTTACGTTAAATGATATTTCGAGTCGTAGGCAAGAGTTACAAAAGCTTGCGCTGCAAGCAGACTTCGACGCCTTAACGGGTATCTATAATAGAAATGGTGGTGAAAAGCTCATTGCTAAACTCATGAGAAAAGAGCATCAGTTTGCTTTAGCTCTAATCGATCTTAATGGATTTAAAGCAGTAAACGATATTTACGGCCACGACGCAGGCGATGAGGTGCTCATTTTTGTTGCTGAACAATTAAAAGAAAAAATACGCAAAAACGATGTCGCTATACGTTGGGGCGGCGATGAATTTATGATGTTACTGCAAGCTGATGATGAAGAGTCTGTAAAAAGCGTTATAGAAAAAGTGAATACTGGTGTTAAACAACCTTTTTATTTTAATAACGATAGCAAGCCGACTGTAGTCTCAATGAGCGTCGGCGTGGCTTTTTACCCTCAAACAAGTCGCAATTTGCATGCCCTAATTAAGCTGGCCGATATTGCTATGTACAAAGCGAAACAAAATAAGATATCGGCGCCAGACGACTACCTTATCTTTGCAAACCAATGCCGGCTAGACGATGAAGATATGAGTTAGCGAGCCTCAAGCCCCCTAATACTTAACCAACATCCTACTTTCAATACTCTTGCGTACGATATTGTCGGCAGCGCCCTTTTCCTTCATATCTAAAGCACTGTGGGCCAAATAAGGTAAGCCTTTATTGTCGTATATATTAAAAATGATAGCTTCATCCACCTGCATTTTCGATTTGTAGAACCAACGATGTTGACGGTTTGCCGCCACGCCCAAAATCTCTCCCTGACGGTCTGGGTATTTTAGAGCAATAGTCATCCAGTCTTCATCGTTCATAGAGTCTGGGCAAATAAAGCCTAACGGCGATGACATTATAGTGTCTTCTACCGGTCGCCAAATATTTACAAAGCCAAAATGTCCCTTGTTGTATTCAGCCGCTTTTTGTTCGCCCACTAAGTCAATAAGGCGTTGTTGAATTCCTTTTTCGCTGTAATCGTTATGAACATTTCTGGCTGGCCGCCGAGAAGCGCTTTCATCGTCTATACGAATGGTATGGTCGAACACGAGTACGTCTTTTGCACTGACATGTGTGGACAGCAATGTTTGAATTTCTTTGTTGTACACTTGTTCTTGTTCAGCCGTGAACGGATAAGCCACCGCATTCAGTTTTTCTAAAAAGGTTATTCCATGGACCTCAAAAACCGTGTTTGTTTGGCTTTCTCTAAGGTCGCAAACGTTAACACCCGTTGTATCTAACTCAGGCGAGACCAAATTGCCGTCTATACCGTCCACGTCAAATTCAAAAGCCTGAGTAAAAGGCTTCTTAACATGATAATTTACAGATGCATTCATATCGCTTCCCCCGAAAAAGTAAAAATCACCGGAATACTGGGTTTTGAAACCTACCCAACCCGTTTAGGGGGCGAACTATACCCGTAGCAAAAAATATGAAAAACCACTTACAGGCTGAAGCAGTATTTAGATTATGTTGATAATCTCCTTTCGCTAGCACTTAACATATTCTGAAAGCAGTTAATAACTAAGCGGCAGAGAAACCGACCGTTAGTTTTCTTCAACTATAAGCGTGAACAAGGCTGTGAATGTCTAATTATCAAAATAAACTAAATACTGACTCAATAAATAACGCATTTTTATATTTTTGAAAGTGAAATATTCTTCAATCATCAAATGGCACACAACCTAATAAGTCTTTTAGGGTTGGTCGTGACACAATAAATTGGAGATCAAATATGTCTGATGTAAAAAGCTATGTAGAAAACACTGGTACTGAAATAGAGTCAGTAGGAGCGCTGCAACAGGCTCGTGCGCTTACCCTTCCTTCAAGAGATGAAATGCTTAAACGAGCACCGTCCGTACAAAGATTTTGGGATACCAACCGTTCGCTATTAGAAAAAGCATGGAAAGAGTGGGATGTGCAAAACGAACCATTAGCTGAGTGGGTAACCGAAAGTTTGATAAGCGAGCCACTTCGCAATGCTGTCACGCTAGCGTGGGAAGACCCAGCAAAAGAACAAGCAGTGGCAGATTTGTGGGAGGAAGTCGTGCCAGGTGTATACCAAGCTCAGCTGTTCGATGTCGACAAACTGCAATTATTGCGAAATTATCTTGACGGTGTAGCTGATGCGGGTATTCCCGTTCGCCCTCCTTATGGTATTGCTTTGAATCGCAACGGCGGCATGCTAGATGCACGCTCTGAAGGGTATTTAGCAGCGCCAACGTTCCAAGACTTTTATAACGTGATCATGGACAAATACATGCGTCCTATATCTCGCTTATTGTTCCCTGAGGTCATGGGATTCGATAGCCAAACCTTCGGATTTTCAATCCAATATCAAGAAGGTATGGATACATCGCTTCGCCCGCATACTGATGCGTCTGCAGCGACAATGAATGTAAACCTTAACGTGCCAGGGGAAACCTTTAAAGGGTCGGAAGTAGACTTCTTTAATCAGAACACGGGAAAAGTGACACGTACGGTGTTTGAACCTGGTGTTGCTATGCTGCATAGAGGCAGCGTACCTCACGCCGTACAGCCTATTACTGGCGGCAGTAGAACCAATATGGTGTTGTGGTTATATGGTAATAGTATGCAAATACCACGAGGCGCTTTGCCGACGTCGAAAGCGGTTGCTAAATCGAGGTGGACAGTTCCCAACACGCCAAAAGATAGTTTTGCACCTTTCTAATACGAAAAAAAGCCGAGTTATTTATTAACTCGGCTTTCCTTTCAGCTTTGAGTTTCTAACTCAATGCTGCGCTATAAAGAAGAATTTGAGTGTTTCACACTTTATTCATTAATTGTTTTGCCCAGCATACGCTTTAACGTACCGTCTTTGTCAATAATGTGGTGCTTAAGTGCGCCAGCAATGTGTAGCAATAAAGCAACAATAACGGTATATCCGAGATAGAAGTGAATAGTGCCTCCTAACTTCGATAACTCATAATTAATCGGTAAGGTTTTTTCTGGGTCATCTACGCTAAAGTTTTGAGCAAATACTTCTAATCCGAACACGGATAGACCGTGACCACCCAATACTGACGTCATCAACCCTGAAATAGGCATTAATAAAGTAGCTATGATCAAAACCCAATGAACGATAGATGCAAGCTTGTGCTCAATTGGCTTGTAGTTCGATGCAGGGCTGGGCCAACCATTTTTCATTCGCCATATAACGCGGGCTATCGCGACTATTAGCACAAGAAAACCAAATGCCTTATGCCAATTAAATAGCTCGTAGACATTGTTCTCTGTCATGTAGATACCTGTGGCAAGTAACCCTATAATGGTTAATCCCACCAGCCAATGTAGAATGACCGTAGTAGTAGCAAATTTGTTATAACTATCGTACTGCATGCTTTTCTCACTCCAATTGTTCATACCAAGAACTACGTTTTCCATAAAGCGTATCTTGGCACTTTATATTTCCTTACACATTGTAAGGAATTATCTGAAGGTACTAAAGTAAATTTGATTAGCAAATTCAAGGCCAGCAATTTCGAGGGCGCTTTTAAAAGCAAGTGAAGATTCATTGAGATGGATGTGAGTATATGGGGGCCGGAACTCCCCCTACAGCGTTTCATTTGCCGGTGGCGTGCATCTAGCACTGCCAAAAAAGCATAGCTAGTTAGCGGAAATAATTACTTCAAGTTCTGATATCAATGCTTTTCTATTCGTTGAATAACTAGCAAAAGGGTGTGGAGATGCAAAAGTATTATGGTCATTGTCAAAGTAATCGCCAGCGACGTTAGCAAAACGTTCAGATAGTGCTGCCTCAATAAATATTTTAGCTCCCTCTTTTAAATCGCCACCTGCAATACCATAGGCATCTTTAACCATTTTACTACCTAATAAAGACTTAGGGTTCACCGAAACCATCTTAGGTCCGTTTAACTGATACTTTTCCCCAAGATAAGCTGTCCACATAGTAATACCCAACTTACTCTGCGCATAAGCTGCGCCATCCGAAAGTTGAGTTTCACCTCTTAGGGCAGCAAAGTTCACCGGCGCTTGTGCAGCAGAAGAGACGTTAATCACACGACTGTGCTCATCCATAACATCTGCAAGGGACAGCGTAAGCATATAGGGCGCAATAGTGTTAACCATGAACCGAGCATCTAGCCCTGCAGCAGTAATAGGGTTTTCTATGGAAAAAACACCTGCGTTATTGATAAGTATGTCTAAACGGTCGGTGTTTGCTTTTAACTCTACGGCAAGTTTTTTAACGTCGTCAAACAACGATAAATCAGCCTGAAGAACAGTAATGCTGGTTTTGGGAAATTGCGCTTCTAATGCGCCTTTAACATTATCTAATTTACCTTGGCTTCTGCCGTGTAAAAAAAGGTTATGTCCTTCTTTGGCTAACATTTTTGCTGTTTCTAGACCGATGCCGTCAGTCGCCCCAGTTATCAATATCGTCTTCATCTCATACTCTGCCGTAAATAAAGCCCAAAACTCAGTGCAAGCGACATATACCAATCAACCTGCTTTGGGGTACATTAACAGTGAAGTAGAAGACTGATAATGGTGTAATTGCTTAAAGCTGTTTCAATGTAATCTATATAATCAACAGCTTTCGTTTTAATGCTGTTTAAAATGCTTATATCAGCAACAGATAATTTATAAAAACCATCTAGCCAGCGACTTCAATAACACTTAGACTGCGGGAATAAAAATAAAAAACGACAGGTATTACGCCCGCATTCTATCGGGGCGTTCGCCATCATGTGCAAGATACGCTGGTGCCCTTACCCACTTTTAAATAGTGGTGTGCCACATGTAAATTAACGCGCATATGATGAGGTACTTTTCAATTTAGTAACAAGGGTTCTCAATTTAATGTCACAACAAAAAGTAGGTTTAGTGGGCTGGCGCGGTATGGTTGGCTCAGTATTAATGCAGCGCATGCAAGAAGAGCAAGATTTCGCGCACATTGAGCCCACCTTTTTTACCACCTCTCAAAAGGGTATTGCAGCGCCAAACTTTGCTGGCAAAGATGCAGGTGTTTTAGAAGATGCGCACGACATCGAGGCGCTATCAAAACAAGATATTGTTATTACTTGTCAGGGCGGTGACTACACGAAAGCCGTTTACGACGACCTTCGCGCGTCTGGCTGGAATGGTTATTGGATTGATGCAGCGTCGGCCCTTCGCATGAAAGACCATGCGATTATTGTACTAGACCCAGTGAACCGTAAAGAAATTGATAGTGGCATTGAAAAAGGTATTCGTACATACGTTGGCGGAAACTGCACAGTGTCACTAATGCTGTTGGCTCTAGGCGGCTTATTTGAACAAGACCTTGTTGAATGGGCATCACCGATGACCTACCAAGCGGCCTCAGGGTCTGGCGCTAAGCATATGCGTGAACTTATTAGCCAAATGGGCGCGATTCATAGCAATGTTAAAGATAAAGTGGAAGATCCGGCTACCGCTATATTGGATATCGATCAACAAGTAGCTGAATTTATTAGAAGCTCAGAATACCCAAGCGAGCAGTTCGGCGTTCCTCTTGCAGGAAGCTTAATTCCGTATATCGACTCACAGCTTCCATCTGGACAAAGCCGTGAAGAGTGGAAAGCACAAGCCGAAGCTAACAAGATTTTAGGTATTAAGGGCAGTGAAGTGCCTATTGATGGTATTTGTGTGCGCGTAGGCGCTATGCGCTGTCACAGCCAGGCGATTACGCTTAAACTCAAAAAAGACTTACCAGTGAGCGAGATTGAAGAGATCTTAGCTAAGCACAATGATTGGGTAAAAGTCGTGCCTGATGATCGTGATGTAACTATGCAGGAACTCACGCCAGCCAAAGTTACCGGTACCCTGTCTATTCCAGTAGGTCGTATCCGTAAGCTAAACATGGGCCCTGAGTATATCTCAGCGTTCACCGTTGGCGATCAGCTTTTATGGGGTGCTGCAGAGCCACTTCGCAGAATGTTGCGCATTGTGCTTGAGCAAAACTAATACTTAGTTTTACTTAATAAATCCTAAAACGCCTTACCAGTGACTGGTAAGGCGTTTTTTATTTCTAGTATTCCTCGTAATATACGTAAAACATCAGAAAAGAGTATGATCCTAGTAAGCCGACTCAGACCAAACAGCAAGTTCATTGCCACCTGGCTCTACAAAATGAAAACGGCAACCACCGGGAAAATTAAATAAGGGTTTGGTAATTGTTCCGCCCGCGCTTTCTACATTGTACTGTACTTTAGCTATGTTACCGGCATAGAGTACTAACAAGGGCGCCCCGCTTTCTGCCTTTGAAACCCGTTCCGCTGCGAATATGCCACCCTCTAACCCTGCATTACTAAAGGCACTATACTCACTACCGTAGTCAGTAAAGCACCAGCTAAAAGCATTTTCGAAAAAGGCTTTTGAACGTTCTAGATCAAGGGATGCAAATTCAACATAGTTAAGTTTAGTACTTTCCTGCATGAGGGTTATGCCTGGCGATGCGCGAATTTGACAGTATCATAGCACTAATCATTATCGAGTCGACTATACAGACATAACTCTGTTCGTTGGGTTGCGCCGTTACGGTAAATGCAAAGTACGGCCGTGTATGCCGAGTGCAAGGCTAAAAGCTTACATCCCACTGCAGTGAATAGATTGTACTATCGCCGACTTCAATATCGAACTGATCAAGAGAGATTCTGCTTACCTGCGCAGTAAGTTTGTTGTCGTGACCTTTAAAAAACCAGTTAAACGCCAGTGATTTTTCGTAAAAATCTTCGTCTTTTTCGCTAGTATTAGGTGAATAGGTAGCATAGCGGACAGCAATTTCTAAAGGCTTTGGCCACCAGCTTAATGTCTCATTTATAAAGTAGCCAGCTTGAACGTAATATCCGCGTAATGTTGTTTTGATGTTGTCATTAGCTACGTCCACGATTTCCTTTTCGTGATATTCTGCCTGCGCGTTAAAGCCTTGATAAAAGTACGCACCGTCAATCACAAACTGCTGAATATCGTACTGCCCTTCAGTCTCACCTTCATCAAAGTGGGTCAAATTGCTTGCTCCAGATGAAGAGAAACGCGTGAACTGACTTTTAAACTTAGCGCCCGCGATAGCTATCGCGGCTTTCGGAGTAGATGAACGAGCAATGTCGCTATTTTTAAAACCGACTTCTTTACCTAAAAAATTCCACTGCAGTCGACCCGAATACATGGCCTCACCGTCATGATTACTATAGTCACCACGACCTGAACCATTAAACACACCTGCCCAGTAATTGAAATTAGCAGCACCGCCGTTATCGATATAACCGTAGATAGAAGCGCCCATTTGCCTGTCTAGTGTGAATATTCTATTGATGATAGAACGATCCATCATTTGTTGACCGCCACTGCTAACACTGCGCTCTCTGGAATATTCAACTTTCCACTGACCAAACTTAAACCGAAGCGCATCATACTTTTCAAAGGCTAGCGTCGCACTTAGCGTGCGCTGATCGACGGCATCGTATTCCACAGCGTAGTTAATCCACGGCATAGCAATGTGACCGTCTAATTTAACTCGCGCCCTGTTAATACCGAATTGATTTCCAGCGTTGTGGTTAAAGTCGGCAAGTTCAGTTGGCTGGCCAATGCCAGGGTTAGCATAGCGAAACTGCACTCTCCCTCGAGCACGCAACGAAAAGCCGTTGTTGTCACTTTGAAATGTTAAACCGTCGCCATTGTATTCGGGTAAAGTCTCGTAAGACACTCGCTCAGCATCAACCTTAGACGCTAACGCTGCCGAGGAGAAAAATAACGTTAAAACAGCATTAAATATAAGGCAAAAAGAAGAATGAATTCTGAAAAACAAAGCACACTACGTAAAACGGAAATTTATGCGAAGGATATATACTTTAGTATAAGAATCAAGAGCGCTGACACAAAAGTGACATAAAAATGAAATATTTAATGATTACTTAGCAATGTAGCGCTCTTTTATATAAAGGTTATCTGCGCTCTTTAGTTGCCCGATAGTGAGTTTGCTGGTAAGTGAGGACTTCCTTTCTGCGCCTGCTCACTTTGTTTAATTAGTTCAACGATATGCTTATTTACCGGTGTAGCTATATGATGTTTTTTGCCTAACCTAGTTATCTCACCGTTTAAATAGTCTATTTCAGTACGCCTTCCTAATACCAAATCTTCATACATGGAAGAGCGGGCTTCGGGGTCAATTTTGAGCGTCGATGCAGCGACCAAGTTGAACAAAAAGTTAGGTAGTTTCATGATTGTCGGCATAAGTTTGGGGATAACCTTCCCAGTACGTGCAGGTGTTATCCCTTCGGCGTTTAGCACTGTCAGCGCCTCGGACAATACTTTTGCCATTACCAACCTGTATTGCCTATTCCCTAGTTGCGATTTAAGCGGTATGCCCGACAATGCATTGACCGCGTTATTCAAGTTCATAATAAGCTTGCCATACTGTACTGCCGCCATATCACTATAAACCGTCACTGGCAGCGAAGCGCTTTCAAGTGCCTTAATGAATTCTGCACAGTGATTACCGGGATCTTCTAAAGCTATATCTCCCTCAGTACCGCAATGAAAGTGCCCTCCCCCTTTGTAAAAAACATTGAAAGGCACCATGCCTGCAATAACAACCTGTTCTAAATGTTGTCGTAATAGGTCAGCGTTGCGAACACCGTTTTGCAGGCTAACCACAAGCGCATTAGGCTTTCCATACTGCTTAATTATTCTGGCAGCGCTTTCGGTATCTTGGCTTTTAACACATAGTAGAATGATATCTGCACTAGCTAAGCTATCGTTATTTAATGAAAAATTGACGTGATTAGCATCGGTCATTTGTTTGCGGCCCCGCCAGTCGGTCACTTTCAATCCATTTGCTACGATGTCGTTGCATAATCGTTGCCGGCCTATAAGTGTAAGCGTATTTGAACTGTTGAACACAGGGCCCGAAGCCAACAAACAACCCGCAACATAACAGCCGATACTACCCGCGCCTAACACCACAATATTCATCGATGTTTTTCCTATCATGCCTAACTTTCTGCTATTTAGTTAGACTGCTTCGCAATGATCAAAATGTAAATATAAAAGACACATACTAATAACAAAAATACGTTTTGTATCAGTTATTTTCTATTAGTTTGATTCAATATTTCAATTTTCCCCTCGTACGTGATCTCCCTACAATTAGACCGAGTAGTCAATTTATATATGGTCAAGTAGAGGGTCATCATGTTCGGTCAACAAACTGCGTTAACCAATACTCGCAATGCAGAACGTTCTGCCAGTAGCAAAGTTGCTTTGGTTGCAGAAGGTGGCGGCCAACGCGGTATTTTTACAGCAGGTGTACTGGATACCTGGTTAGATGCGGGGCATGACCCTTTCGATATCCTTATTGGCACATCGGCAGGCTCGCAAAACTTAACAAGCTTTGTGGCACGTCAAAAAGGCTATGCAAAACGCTTGATTCGAGGGTTAACACGGCACAAGCGTTTCTTTCAGATGGGCCGCGGTTTAATGGGCAAACATATTGTCGATTTAGACTGGTACTTTGATAAAACCCAAGAAGCGAACCGTTTACTGGATTTAGATACCGCTAAAAGCAATGTGGCAGATAGAGAAATACTGTTTACGGCTACGAACTCTCGAGACAGAAAAGCCTATTTTCTAAACCCTATGAAAAGCCAAAACAACTGGGTTGAATTGATTAAAGCATCGAGCGCACTGCCCTTGTTATATAAACAAGGCGTTCCGCTTCACACTGAAATTGAAGCCAAGCAAGCTGCGAATACTGATTTTTACTTAGATGGTGGTTTAGCCGCGCCTTTACCTGTAACTGAGGCTTACAACCGTGGTGCTACCAAAATCGTAGTGATCAGAACCGTAGATGAGGGTTTTCAAGCCCAATCACCTTGGCTACAAAAGCTAAGCGCAGTGATGTGTGCAACGGGTACCTGCCCGAAAACTATCGACTATTTACTGCAACACGAACATGCGTATCAAAAAGAGTTAGCGTTTATCGAAAATCCACCTGAAGGGGTGGAGGTAATTCAAATTTTTGCACCTAACAAGCTTCAAAGTAAGCTGTTAGGTAGCACAGATGCGCAACTTCGTCACGATTACAACCTTGGCAAGAAGGCTGGTATTGCTTTTCTAGAAGCTGAAAATGCGATAGAAGCCCAGTACGAAAGTGAAGTTTTTGCGGCAGTTACTAATGATAGTGAAGTGAAAACCTCACGTAGCGATAATATTCGTGTTGCGAAAACCGTTGAAATGGCAACAGGTAAGGCAACAGGTAAAGAAGCGAAGGCAAAACGAACTCTACTTACACTTCCTTTTCCTGGACGTTTGAGGCCGCAAGTGAAAACGCAGAAAGAAGATAAGCGGATGACTGCATAGTTACCGCTCTATTTACTTCTGGGGCAGCGATGCTTTCCTGATCTCTTGGGCAGCGATGCTCTCCTCATCTTTGGGGCAGCGAAGCTCTCCTTATCTTTGGGGCAGCGAAGCTGCCCAGCCCTCAAGACTTTCAAACACGCCTACCGCTTTAGAAAAATCATGATTAGCCGACAAGGGCGTGGGAATTGCCACAGTTTTAATTCCTGCGCTAACAGCAGCTTGTAATCCAAATTCTGTATCTTCAACTGCCATCACTTCATGTGGTGCCAACTGCATTTGCGATAAGGCTGCTAAATAGCAATCAGGTGATGGTTTACCTTCAACTACGTCATCAGAGGAAACAATACACTCAACGATATCTGCAAAGCCATAGAAAGACACTGTCTTTTCAACCGCTAAACGGGCGCCTCCTGTTACTATAGCTACGCGCAAGTCATGAGATTTACAGAACATAAGGGCTTCTTTTGCACCACGCATCAAGGGAAACGCTTGGCGCTGTATAAACTGTAGTGTTAGCGCCCTTCTCTTCTTAAAGAGTTCTTGGGGCGTTAGAGCAAGCGAGAAATCCTGAATGATATCGCTCGCATTGTTCATTACTGAAATACCAGCCATACGCGTGTGGTAATAATCAAATGTCAGTTCTTTGCCCATATCCGCAAGCATGGCTTTCCATAACTCGAAATGCGTCATTTCTGAGTCGATTAGTGTACCGTCGTGGTCGAAGAAAATGGCTTTCATGGTATGTATCGTAAAACTAACTTAAGTGACATGGAAAAAATAACCTAGTCTATAACTGTTAACGGTTTTTGCCACACGATAAAGTGTAACCGACTGATAAGTAAAAAAAATAATTACGTCTAAAAATTAGCCACCTTGACAGCAAATAGAAAAGTATTTATAAAACGTTTTTTCACTATTTCATCAAGTAAATCATGTCAGAATTATCAACACCTGTAAAACAAACCGAAGCGCACACACTTATTGAAGGCTTATTGAAATCTAGCGATCCAACTGCAGAGCTAGATAAAATTTCTGAAGAGTACAACATTGCAAATTGGGGGCAAACCAATGCGGTTTCTGCGGACCTTTACGATGCCGTACGCGACTTACTTGGCAAAGGTGTAGTGACAGGCAACGACCTTGTCGCAGGCAAAGACACCATGGACCCAATTGTACATAAAGTACAAGAAGAAACAGAAAAGCTTATCGCTAACCCAGGTGAAGCAGACGCTGACCGAGTTCAAACGTTTGTACTTGGCTTCCTACGCACTTTTGTAAGCCAACTACTCCACCCAGGTACTAAGAAAGCGATTTACGCGAAAAAGCTTCCTGACTTAATCAAAGTTCACCAGCAAATTGCTAAGTAACTAAAGCTTAAGGATAGCGCCTACCTAACTAGAGGCGTTAGCTTAATCGCTTAATAGATTGCTATATAATTTGCTAATAAAGAAACCCGTTTAATAACGGGTTTCTTTTTAATTAGAGTTTTAAACCCAATAAGTTCTAAACAATGCCACCATTCGCTCTGATAACTTGACCGTTTATCCAAATACTCTCTTCGCTGCATAAGAAAGCTACAACATTAGCGATATCCTCTGGCGTACCTAAACGTTCTAGCGGCGCCATATTTTTTAACTTCTCAACAAAGTCTTCCGACTTGCCTTTCATAAACAAATCAGTATCAGTCGGGCCTGGTGCAACTGCGTTTACCGTAATGTCTTTTCCCCGTAACTCTTTAGACGTAATAGCTGTTAGCGTTTCAACGCCAGCTTTTGTTGCGGCGTAAACGCCATATTTTTCCAATTTAAGACCAACTATGGAGGTAGATATATTTACGATTCGACCACCTTGGTTTAGTCGATTGACTGCTTGCTGCGTGGTGAACATGACGCCTTTGAGATTGATATCCACATGTTGATGAATGGTATCTTCACTCACATCTGCTAATGCATCCATAGATAAAACACCCGCATTATTAATAAGTATATCGACCGAACCAAATTGCTTTTCAGTCTCATCAAATAGACGTTTTACATCGTTAATATCAGATACATCGGCTTGAATGGCACACGCGACTCCCCCTTTCTTCTTTATATCATCAACCACACTTTGCGCTTGCTCTTCACTTCCCGAGTAATTTACAACAACCTGAGTGTTTTCTTGACTCAATCGTTTAGCGATTTCAGCACCAATACCTCGCGATGACCCTGTGACAATAGCTGTGCGCACGTTGTTTTTCATAGCATTCTCCATTGAAGTGGCAAATTCCTTTGATATTTATGTTTACGCGCTCACTGCGAGAACGTTTTCAAATAGCGATGACTGGCTGATGTCGTTAGGTGAAGTGCAATAACAATTAAGCGCTTTAAGATGAACAGCTAAAATAATAAAAGGGCCAATATTTCATGACCCTAAGTGCTGCGTTAAGCATTGGGGACTGGCGCTGCTTGGGCAATAAGCCCTTCGCTTTTAAGCTCACTCCAAAAGTCGTTGGGTACTTTAACCTTCATTGCAGCTACATTTTCGTGTATTTGCTCTTCGGTTCTTGCACCAGGAATTATTGCTGAAACAACTTCTGGCGCTTCTGCGAACTGTAACGCCGCTGTCTTCATGTCGATACCATATTTATAAGCAATATTGCTAATTGCAGCATATTTTTGCTTCATTTTTTCAGGTATTGCGCTGTCGTAATTAAATCTATCGCGTCCAGCCAAGTAGCCACCATTAAGCGGTGCGCCCACTACCACCGACATATCGCGCTTTTCTATCATAGGAAAGGTTTTCTCTAACGCATTTTCATGATCGAGCAATGAATACTGCAGTGCGAGTAAAAATATGTCAGGGTCAGAGTCTTCAAGCGATTTATAAACAGCCTCAGGTGTATTTATACCGAACCCCCAAGCTTTTATGATGCCTTCGTCACGCATTTTTGAAAGCTCAGGCATTGCGCCTTTAACGGCTTCATCGTAATACTTTACCCAGTCCTCGCCCATATCGCTGTTTTGCGGAGAAAGATCGTGGATATAGACTATGTCTAAAGACGACACTCCAATACGATGTAAGGTGTCTTCTACTGAACGTCGTGTACCTGACGCTGTATAGTCATATTTGTAGTGAAAGGGGGAATGGTCTGCCCAATGCCACTTTTTCTTTAGAGGCTCTGAAGAAGGCGTAAGTAAACGACCAACTTTAGAGGATAGGACATAATCGTCGCGACTTTTGTTACGTAATAAGTCACCAAATCTGCGTTCACTTAAACTTAAACCATAAAACGGTGAGGTATCGAAGTAACGTATACCTGAATCCCAAGCTGCGTGAAGCATACTTAAAATTTCCTCATCTGGCGATATGGTATTGAAACCATTGCCAGCGGCCAAGCCTCCCAGCCCCATACGCGATAGAGGGCGGTACCTTTTACTGTCCCCAGGCCTGTTTACGGGTAACATTTCGTGACTATTGTAGAGCCCTCTGGTCGGCATAACCTCACCAGATGACGCTTTGATTTTAAGCTTGTCTGCGAGTGCGTTAGAACTTACTGCTGATGTGAGGCCTAGTGCAGCCCCAGCTTTGATGAAACTCCTTCGAGATACCATGGAAATGTGCTCCGTAGAAAACAATAGAGAATTGCGAATACTACGTAGTAGAGATACCTAGAACAGAAAGCGGAAGATCACGAATTGAGAGTGTTAGCTGGCGACTTATATTAACAACACTCTTTATTACTACTTAAACCATAATTTTTATGGCACA
Organism: Alteromonas sp. BL110; assembly: GCF_003443615.1. NCBI lineage: Bacteria > Pseudomonadati > Pseudomonadota > Gammaproteobacteria > Alteromonadales > Alteromonadaceae > Alteromonas > Alteromonas sp. BL110. The sequence continues at coordinate 346,700 of NZ_CP031967.1, forward strand.
AAAAAACCGGCCTAAAGCCGGTTCTTTGTATTTGGCGGAGAGAGAGGGATTCGAACCCTCGATACGCTATAAACGTATACACACTTTCCAGGCGTGCGCCTTCAGCCACTCAGCCATCTCTCCAAATTTTGTATCAAGAAGATTTCAACTACGAAAACCCTTGAGCGCGCGTATAGTAGGTAAAGCCGCGCGCTTAATCAAGAACTTGCTGGAAATTATTCAACAAGTGCTTATAAAACGTGCGCTTATAGTCCGCCTTTCGCTTTTAACTCGGCTGAGAAGTTAAGCATGCGGTCTAGGGGAATAAGTGCACCTTTACGCAATTCATCATCAACAAAGATTTCATGGCCATCACTTTCGCCCGTTAAAGACGCCTTAATCGCTTCTAAGCCGTTCATTGCCATCCAAGGACAGTGAGCACAGCTTTTACACGTAGCGCCGTTACCGCCCGTTGGAGCCTCTATAAACGTCTTCTCTGGAGTAAGTTGTTGCATCTTGTAAAAGATGCCTTTATCGGTAGCAACAATAAAGGTGTCGTTATCCATGGTTTGCGAGGCTTTTATCAACTGACTGGTTGAACCAACCGCATCGGCCATCTCTACCACGCTTGCGGGTGATTCAGGGTGAACCAAAACTGCCGCATTCGGGTACAGCGCTTTCATATCAGCAAGCTTCTGCGCAGAGAACTCATCGTGAACAATACACTCGCCCTGCCACATCAACATGTCAGCACCGGTTTGCTTAGCAATGTAAGAGCCTAGGTGTCTGTCAGGGCCCCAAATGATCTTTTTGCCCTGGCTGTCTAAGTGCTCAACAATTTCCAGCGCGATGCTTGACGTCACTACCCAATCAGCGCGCGCTTTCACAGCCGCCGAAGTATTTGCGTAAACCACAACAGTGTGGTCAGGGTGCTGATCACAAAACTCGCTGAACTCTTTTACCGGGCAACCGATATCAAGGGAACAGGTCGCTTCAAGGGTAGGCATTAGCACGGTCTTTTCTGGGCTAAGAATTTTCGCCGTTTCACCCATAAAACGAACGCCAGCAACAATTAATGTTTGCTCTTCTACATCTCTACCAAATCGCGCCATTTCTAACGAATCAGCTACACAACCGCCAGTTTCTTCAGCAAGCGCCTGAATTTCATGGTCGGTGTAATAGTGTGCGACAAGCACAGCGTTACGCGCCTTAAGTAAGGCTTTGATCTCTGCCTTTAACTCAGCTTTACGTGCTTCTGATAATGGCTGTGGTTTTGCTGGGAACGGGTACTCTACCTGCTCCACTCGAAATGCTACTGACATTAACCTACATCTCTGTTGCGACAAGGGTGCGGATTATACCCAACTGTCATAAAAATTACATACTACCTATTCAACATAAGCGTAATTAAATAGTCGTATTTGTACTTACCTTTTCTACTACATGGGGTTAAGTAAACTAGATTAAAGTGCAAATGAGATGAGTGACAATGCAAAGAGAAATGAAAACTGAATTTCAGAATGTGCGATTTGAGTAGCGTGGTTTGAACGTTAAGAAGACTTGATGGTGGGTCGTGCTGGATTCGAACCAGCGACCAATTGATTAAAAGTCAACTGCTCTACCAACTGAGCTAACGACCCATCAAGTGACACACAGATAAGTTTAGCAATTCAAATGATGGTGGGTCGTGCTGGATTCGAACCAGCGACCAATTGATTAAAAGTCAACTGCTCTACCAACTGAGCTAACGACCCATCATTTGATGCTAGGAGAGAAAGTGGTGGGTCGTGCTGGATTCGAACCAGCGACCAATTGATTAAAAGTCAACTGCTCTACCAACTGAGCTAACGACCCTTTCTTTCCTGTTGTTGCCTGTGTCTTGGCAACGGCGGCATATAATACTCAGATTTTTATTCGACGCAACCCATAACGTCCTTTTATTTTCATTTTTCTGTCAAATTACGACTAAACGGTCAAAATGAAAACAAATCGCTGAGTATTTATACCAGTGTTAATCGAGTTTAGTTGCTTTTTTACGGAGCACAGTAAAATTTGGTGCACGAATTTTAGGTCGCTAAAGCGAAATATTTTGGAGTTTTTTTGTTTAACTCATAAAAAAGCCTCTTTAAAAGAGGCTTTGTTCATTACAAGTTATTTAATCTAGATTCAGCAAGGCGTTTTGCTGAGGAATCTGGATATTCATTTACGACTTGTTGAAACAGCTGTCGAGCCGTTGCACTGTCTCCCGTACGTTCGGCAATTACACCAAGTTTCAACAAAGCGTCAGGGCGCTTAGTAGAGTCGGTAAAGCGATTAGCTACAATATTAAATTGCTCACTTGCCTCACTCCACTGCTGCTTATTAAACAACAGTTGGCCTAACCAGTAATGCGCATTTGGCGCGTAACCACTGTTTGGAAAGCGCGAAATGAACGATTGAAACGCAGGAATGGCTTTATCGTACTCACGAGACTTGAGAATGAGGTTCACTGCATTTTCATACGCTTCATCTTCACCTGCCTGTGGCGTTAGAGCCTGTGCTGGCGTTGGTGAAGGCGTTGAACTTACTGAGCCTGGGTCAACACCTGCACTAGGCATGGCACTCCCCTGTAGCGCACCACTTTGCTTAAGAGCCTCTACGCGCTTATCTATTTCAAGGTAAAGCTCACGCTGACGCTCAAGTACTTTTTGAAGCTCGTTGGTATTCACTTCAACCGCACCGCGTAGTTGGTCGACTTCCATTTGCATGTTGTCTAGCTGGGTTTGAAGCCTGTGCTGCATTTCGGTTCGGCTTTTTACAATACGCTCTAGCACAACGATACGCTGCTCTAACTCACTGCCGCCATTGGCGTCTACCACAGGCGCTTGCGCAAATGCGGTAGAAACAGCAAGGGCGGCACTTAACGTGACGCCCATTTTTAATGTCTTATTCGCCAGAATAGTCATTAGCGGTAAACAACCACTCCGCGACGGTTTTGAGCAAATGCATACTCAGTAGAACCCATCACTGCTGGTTTTTCTTCACCGTATGAAACCACTGTTACTTGGCTGCTGCTTACGCCAGCATTAAGTAGGTAAGTTTCAACAGACTGTGCACGACGCTCGCCAAGTGCGATGTTGTACTCTGGTGTACCACGGCTGTCAGTGTGACCTTCGATAGTCACTTTAGTGCTTGGGTTTTTAACCAAGAACGCCGCATGTTTGTCTAGAATACGCTGGAACTCTGGCTTGATGCTTGAGCGGTCAAAGTCAAAGTAAACAGTTTGTTCGTTTTTTAGCGCTTCCATTTCTTGCTGAACCATTTCTTCCTGACGCTTCATGCGCTGAGCAGCTTCGGCTTTAACGCGCTGTGCTTCAGCTTCACGAGCTTCAGCTTCTGCAGCCGCTTGTTCTTGTGCAAGACGGTTACGTTCAGCTGCCAATTCTTCTTCGCTAGGGCCTGAAGAACATGCCATCATTGTCACTACTGGCAATGCGATAATGAAGCTCTTCATCACTTTATTCATTTGCATCCTACTAATCCTTAAATTTTATTGTTTAGTCGTTAAATTGTTAGAACAAAAATGGTGACCAACTTGGCGATTTAACTTGCCCATTGGCTGCTGGTAACCTAGCTTTAAAACGCCCATCTAAAGAGACAAGTGATAGTACTTGAGTCCCCTCGTGAAGGGTGCTGTAAATAATCATGCTTCCATTCGGCGCTACACTTGGTGATTCGTCTAAGTACGTCCGTGTCAGTACTTGAGGTGAACCACCATCCAAAGACTGCTTAGCAATGTGATAGTTCCCATTAGTTTGGTTGACCATAATCATTTGCTTGCCGTCAGGGGTTAGCGTACCGCCAAGGTTTTGCTCACCTACGAAGGTAACGCGCCTTACTTTCCCAGAATTTAAATTTACGCTATATATCTGGGGTTTACCACCCCGTTCCGAGCTAAATATTAAACCGCTGCCATCGGGTAGCCATGCAGGCTCCGTATCAATCGCTCTATTGCGTGTAACTCGGCGCAGATTTTTCGTCGCTAAGTCCATCACATAGAGTTCAGGGTTTCCATCTTTCGATAAAACCATAGCAAGTTGCTTGCCATCTGGCGAAAATGTAGGGCTACTGTTTATTCCAGGAAAATCAGTAATGCGTGTACGCTCACTGGTGTAAATATCTTGAATGAATATTTGTGGTCTACGGTTTTCAAAGCTTACATAAGCTAACTTTTCGCCGTCAGGGGACCATACCGGCGACATAAGTGGCTCAGGTGACGACAACAGACGGGTTTCGTTCTCGCCATCATAATCTGCAATCACTAATTGATAAGGCTTGTCCACGGTATCGCGGTCGCGAACAATGACATAAGCAATTTTCGTTAAAAATGCACCGCGAACGCCGGTTAATTTTTCATAGACGATGTCGCTAATTCGATGCGCATACTGGCGAAAATCTCGCCCGTTAATTACCGCCTGACGGGAAGCAAGAACATGATTGTTACTCGATACTAAGTTGCCGTCTTTAAGTACTTTAGCCTGGCCGTTATCAACTTGCCCCTTAAGCACATCAATAAGTTCATAAGATACAAGGAAGCGGTCCCCGCCTTGAGGCTCGATGCTTCCTACTAATACGGTATCAACACCAAGCGTTGCCCACGCTGTGTAAGACACTTGCTCAGCGGTTTCTGGATACTGTGGCATTTTATCTACAGATACCGGGTTAAATTTACCGCTTCGCATCAAATCAGCCATCACCACTTTAGAAATGTCGCCTGGCATACTGCCTTGTCCTTTCCATTTAAATGGCACAACACCGATTGGCCGGGCGCTATCTACGCCTTCGGTTATTACAATTTCTAAGGATGCAAATACTTTGACACTAAAGGCCATCGTAATAAGCGCTATCCATAAACCTAGTTTTTTCATACCACTATAATTCCACTTTTAAAGTTATGTCTTTTAGCTGCTCGTAAACATCGGGTGCATCTGACACAGGTAGCTTTTCTGCACGGCGCACTGCACTCTCTGCGGCGCGACATAGCGCGTCGTTACCACCAAGTACACGAATGCTGGTTACAAATCCTGTGGTCGCCAGCCGTATATTCAAGCGACAAGTTTTACCGCTATAGCTGTCGTCAGAATATAGGTTGCGCTTGATAGTTTGCTGAATTAGCGCAGTGTAGCGCTCAACTTCAGTTAACACTTGCTTTCGTCTACGCTCTCGCTGAGCCGCTTGCTCTTGCGCTAACTGCTCTTGCATGATCCTTTCCATCTCTGCACGTTCAGCCGCTTCTTTCTTCTTACGCTCGGCTTCAGCTTTCGCTTTTGCTTCACGTTCCTTGCGCTCTTGTTCCTTTTGCGCAGCAAGGCGTTCTAAGTCTTTTTGTCTTTTCGCCTCGGCGGCTTCAGCTTCACGCTTTTCTCGAGCTCGCTTTGCAGCTAGCTGCTGTTGACGTTTTTTCTCTGCTGCCGCCTGTGCTTTTCTTTGTTTCTCTCGCTCTTGGGCTCGCGCCTGCGCTTCGGCTTGTGCCTGGGCCTTTTTCTGGTCGGCTATCGCTTGCGCATCAATAAAGGTTGCTTCAATTACTGGCGCATTAGAGGGAGCGTTAGGAAGCGGTTCGGGCGAGAAACTGACGCTAATAAGTAACAGTGCTGCAATAATGGCATGCAGGCCTAACGACTTGTATAAACCAAGTTGTTCAGGCGTCAATTTACTTTCTTTCTTGTTACCTTTTTGTTTCGCCCCCGCGCGCGCTCCTTCTTCCGAAGAAGCATTTTTGTGCTCAGTGCTGTTGGACACTTCAGGTTTCGACATATCTATTTTACTCAACCGGATCCGTCATTAACCCTACTGAAGGCACACCAGCTTCTTGCAACAATACCATCAACTGTATCACTTCGTTATACGCCACCTGTCCATCGCCCTTAACCACTACGGGTGTATTAGGCTCTTTGGTCAACTGTGCTTTAACAATAGCGCCCAGTTCATCTTCACTAATTGGAGATTCTTGGTCTTCACCAACATTCAAAAAGTAGCGGCCTTTAACATCTACCGACGCAATAATGGGTGGGTTATCTTCTTGCTCGATTGGGTTAGCGCTTGCTTTAGGCAGGTCAACCTTTACCCCTTGCGAAATAAGTGGCGCCGTTACCATGAAGATAATCAGTAGCACTAACATCACATCGATGTAAGGTACAACGTTTATCTCTGATACCGGTCTGCGGCGTTTTCTTACATACATAACAAGTCCTCCGTTTGGAATGTAAACGCTTAGGCTTGTTGTTGTGCTTGCGCAGCAACCGCTTGGCGATGAAGAATTGCAGAGAACTCTTCCATGAAGTTGCCATAGCTATTTTCTAGCTTTTCAACTTGGTGACTAAAGCGGTTGTATGCGATCACAGCTGGAATAGCGGCGAATAGACCAATGGCAGTTGCAATAAGCGCTTCTGCAATACCAGGCGCTACCATTGCAAGGGTAGCTTGCTGTACTTCACCTAACGCGATGAAGGCATTCATTATTCCCCAAACAGTTCCGAAAAGACCAATGTAAGGACTAATAGAGCCTGCAGTAGCTAAAAAAGGTAGACGACTTTCTAGTTCTTCTACTTGGCGAGACATAGAAACGCGCATAGCGCGGTACGTACCGTCAACAATGCCGTTAGTTGCCGTGTTTGATTTGCGCAGGCGAACAAACTCTTTAAAACCTGAACAAAAGATGCTGCCCATACCGGTTAGGTTAGTTCGTGCTGACAGCTCTTGATAAAGACGGTTCAGGTCAGCGCCTGACCAGAACTTATCTTCAAATTGACGCATTTCATTGCGAGCAGCTGACAGTGCTTTACTTCGTTGAAATATAAATGTCCAAGACGCGACTGAAACGCTTAATAGTAAAAGCATAACAAGTTGAACAATAAAGCTTGCTTGTAAGAACAAGCCAATAAAAGTGAGATCAGATGACACGCGAAATTTCCCCTAACAAAGTACGTGGTAATCTTTTTGGCTTCATTACAGCCAAATCGACGCAGGCAACCTTAATATTTCCAGATACTAAGGTAACGCCTTGTTCATTTTTAATATTTTGTTGAAACGTCATACTAGCGCCTTTCAATTCTACAACGCGAGTTTCAATACTCAACAACTGATTAAACCGCGCGGGCGCATAGTTATGCATTTCAACGTGTTTGACGACAAAAGCTATGGATTGTTCCATTAGCGTATCTTGTTCGTAACCTAGCCCGCGAAGCCACTCGGTTCGGGCCCTCTCCATAAACTTAAGGTAATTTGCATAATAGACTATGCCGCCTGCGTCGGTGTCTTCGTAATACACTCTTACCTGATGTAAATGCATAACTATTCCTTCACCTTTAAATTAATTAATCCCAAATGTAGTTAGAACTACTATTTTAAGCGATAAAATGCAGAACAAAAAATCCCTACAGACCCCGTTAAGACTAACCATTAATCAAAACTAAACCAATATTAAACACATATTTAACACATTAGTTTTTCTAATCTTTGTCAACAATTTTACTCAATTGTGCTTTTTTCAACACTCCCTATAATGCACAGCATCAGTCGTACAGAGCGTGATGGTGCTTAGCACGGTCATGCAAGAGTTTTTCTCCTGTTAGACATGAGTTCCCTGGATTTATTTCCTTCAACACTTGTTGTTTTAGCCCGCTCTCTGAGCGGGCTTTTTTTTACCCTCAGTTTGACATTGTTTCAAACGAAGTAATCAGCACCTACACTAGCCGCTCGCTCTATACCCGCGTTCTACAACGAGCCGAATTTGTTTCCACTTAGCATAAACCTGTATAACTTTAACTATTGCCTAAGCCTAAAAAAGCCCAGCTATCCAGCTAGGCCTTTAATACAAATCAACCCCCTGTTAAACAAAGCGTTGAATTATTCTGAAGGAGTAAAGCCAAAGTGCAGATAGGCGCGCTGCGACACGATACGTCCCCGTGGTGTGCGCTGTAAGAAGCCCTGTTGAATAAGGAAGGGTTCAATTACGTCTTCTATGGTTTCTTTCTCTTCGCCAATGGCTGCGGCCAAATTGTCTAAGCCTACTGGCCCTCCATCAAACTTTTCAATAATAGCCGTAAGCAATTTGCGGTCCATGTAATCAAAGCCTTCTTTGTCTACATCAAGCATATCGAGGGCTTTAGCAGCGACATCAGCGCCTACGGTACCATCAGATTTAATCTCGGCATAATCTCGAACACGGCGAAGTAAGCGATTAGCGATACGCGGTGTACCTCTAGAGCGACGTGCCACTTCTTGAGCGCCTTCCTCATTCATTTCTAAATTAAGATAGCTTGCACTTCTTGCAACGATGCTAGTGAGGTCTTTTACATTGTAAAATTCCAGCCGTTGTACAATCCCGAAACGGTCCCGTAATGGCGATGTTAATGAGCCTGCGCGTGTGGTGGCCCCCACTAAGGTAAAAGGAGGAAGGTCGAGCTTGATAGAGCGCGCAGCTGGCCCTTCCCCTATCATAATATCAAGTTGGTAGTCTTCCATTGCCGGATAAAGGATTTCTTCTACTACTGGGCTCAACCTGTGTATTTCATCAATGAACAATACATCGTTGCGCTCAAGGTTGGTAAGCAATGCGGCAAGGTCCCCGGCTTTTTCTAACACAGGCCCAGACGTGGTTTTGATATTTACCCCCATCTCATTAGCCACAATATTTGCCAAGGTTGTTTTACCTAAACCTGGCGGGCCAAAAATAAGAAGATGGTCGAGCGCATCATCTCGATTGCGTGCCGCCTGAATAAATATTTCCATTTGCTCACAAACGTGAGGCTGCCCTGTGTAGTCTTCCAACATTTTAGGGCGAATGGCACGATCAATCACCTCGTCTTCGGTACTTGCGTCAGGCGTAATCAGTCTGTCTGCTTCAATCATGATAGCTCTACTTTAGGGAATAACACGAAGACAGCATCACATCATGACCGCTGACTTCACTACGCGCGCCATTATATAGCGGCTTTTAAGGCTTCGCGAATTACAGCTTCGCTTTCCATACCTTCAGTGTATACACTTTCAACCAGCTTACTGGCCTGTGCCGGTTTATAGCCTAATGCGATAAGTGCGCTTTGTGCCTCTTCACGGGCGTCGTTTACTTCGACAATAGTGTTATTCGATAACAAGTCACTGCTAGGCGGCGGCATTACAATACTTTGCGCTTTACCAAACTTAGCGAGCCTGTCTTTGAGTTCGACCACTAAACGTTCTGCGGTTTTCTTACCAATACCCGGTAAACTTACCAATGCTGAAACGTCTTCATTCTGCACACTTGCCAAAAATTGCCCAGCCGACATACCAGATAAAATAGCTAAGCCCAGTTTAGGGCCTACACCATTAGCTTTTATTAACTCGCGAAATAAGCCTCTTTCCATTTTATCGGCAAAGCCGAAAAGAAGCTGGGCATCTTCACGTACCACAAAGTGGGTATATACCACCACTTCCTCACCGACTGCTGGCAGCTGGTAAAAACTGGTCATGGGCATATGAATTTCGTAACCAACACCAGCTACGTCTACAAGAATTTCTGGAGGCTGTTTTTCAGCCAACGTACCGCGAATTCGTCCTATCATGAATAATCTCTGTAAAAGCGTTAGCTTCTGGCAGGATTAGCGCAATCGTCCACGTACGGTTTTGCGAGCTTGTCCTGCCATGTTTATCAGGCTCTGTTCGGTGTGTGCGTGACACAAGGCGACGGCTAAAGCATCGGCAGCATCGGCTTGCGGTGTACCACTTAAATTCAGCAGGTGCTTAACCATATGCTGAACTTGCGTTTTATCGGCGCCACCTTTGCCAACTACCGATTGTTTAATTTGCCTTGCACTGTATTCGGCAACAGGAAGCTGCGCTTGAGTGGCTGCTACTATGGCTGCACCTCTCGCTTGTCCAAGCTTTAACGCCGAGTCAGGGTTTTTCGCCATGAATACTTGCTCAATAGCAAATTGTTCAGGCTTATATTGGCGAATAATATCGCCAACGCCGGTAAAAATGTTAGCAAGACGAGAAGGCAAATCGGTTGTACCAACGCGAATACATCCGCTTGCCACATACACTAGCTTACCTTGCTTGCGTGCTATTATGCCGTAGCCTGTAATCCGAGAACCTGGATCTATACCCAGTATAACCATTAAGGCACACTCGGTACAAACAAAGATACCGCTTCTCTATTGGAGGGAGACCATAAACGCGTTAACGCTTCATCTTTCGACACCCATTCAAACTGCAAATGCTCTGTCAAAACAATAGGTAAATCGCTGTTTATTTGAAGGGAAAATACGTGCTCTGTATTGTGCACAGTACCTGGGGGATAACGGTGTAGCCAGCGGCTACGAATAACATATTTATTTTGCTTACCGTGGTCGTTCACCACAAATCCGTGTGCTTTGGCATCGATACCAATTTCTTCACACACTTCACGGTAGGCCGTTTCTAAGGGTAACTCCCCCTCTTCTAACGCGCCGGTTACCGACTGCCAAAAGGTGGGGTCGTCTTGTCGCTGTAAAAGCAGCACTCGGTAGTGTTGGTCATACAACACTACCAGTGCAGATTCAGGCTTCTTATACGCCATAAATTACGATTGCTTTTTCACCGTAGCAATAGCGAGCTCTTCAAGCTGCTGTGGATTTGCTGGGCTAGGCGCCGATGTTAACGGGCACGCCGCTGTAGTAGTTTTCGGAAACGCCATTACATCACGAATAGAGGTTGCGCCCGTCATTAGCATGACAAGACGGTCTAAACCGAATGCAAGACCTGCGTGCGGTGGCGCACCGAAGCGAAGTGCATCAAGCAAGAAGCCAAACTTGTTCTTCGCTTCTTCATCGTCAATGCCAAGAATGTTAAATACCGTAGACTGCATGTCTTCATTGTGAATACGTACAGAACCACCGCCTAATTCAACACCGTTTAATACCATGTCGTACGCGTCAGATAAGGCTTCAGCTGGGTTAGCTTTAAGTTCTTCTGGCGTTAAACCACGTGGCGCGGTAAACGGGTGGTGAATAGCGTGAAGCTGACCGTCAAATTCTTCGAACATTGGGAAGTCAACAACCCAAAGTGGCTTCCACTCGCCTTCAAGAAGCTCAAAATCTTCACCAAGCTTAAGACGAAGTGCGCCCATTGCTTCAGTCACTACTGTGTAGCTGTCTGCACCGAACAATAGAATATCGCCGCTTTGTGCGCCAGAGCGCTCAATGATTGCGTTAGTAATGTCTTCCGTTAGGAATTTAAGAATTGGCGACTGTAGACCTTCAAGACCAGCACCAGCATCGTTGACTTTAATCCACGCTAAACCTTTTGCACCGTAAATACCTACAAACTTGGTGTATTCGTCAATTTGCTTACGCGAAAGCGAGGCACCACCAGGTACACGGATAGCCGCAACGCGACCTTTCGGGTCGTTCGCCGGGCCGCTGAATACTTTAAAATCAACGTTTGCAAGTAGGTCGGCAACGTCTGTTAACTCTAGCGGGTTACGTAGGTCTGGCTTGTCGCTACCAAAGCGCGTCATGGCTTCTGCGTAAGTCATACGCGGGAAGTCGCCAAGGTCAACATCTAGCATCTTGTTGAACAAGTCGCGGATCATACGCTCGGTAATAGACATCACGCCGTCAGCGTCTAAGAACGTAGTCTCAATATCGATTTGGGTAAATTCTGGCTGGCGATCAGCACGTAAATCTTCATCGCGGAAGCATTTAACGATTTGATAGTAGCGGTCCATGCCCGACATCATCAGAAGCTGTTTGAAAAGCTGTGGCGACTGCGGAAGTGCAAAGAACTCGCCTTTGTGCGTGCGGCTTGGCACTAGGTAGTCACGGGCACCTTCTGGCGTTGCCTTAGTAAGAATAGGTGTTTCAATATCTAAGAAACCTTCTTCCTCTAGGAAACGACGTACAGCACCGGTTACTTTTGCACGAAACTGCAAGCGTTGGCTCATTACAGGACGGCGAAGGTCTAGGTAACGATAGCGAAGGCGCTGTTCTTCTGAGTTTTCTTGGTTCCAGTCCAGTGGAAGTACGTCAGATTTGTTGATCACTTCAAGGCCTGTACCTAGAATTTCAATTTCACCTGTGCGCATGTCTTTATTAATTTGACCTTCAGGACGCGCGCGTACTTTTCCCGTTAACTTAACGCAGAACTCACTGCGCAAGGTATTCGCTACCGATAGCACGTCTGGTAAATCTGGGTCGAACACCACTTGTACGATACCTTCGCGGTCGCGTAAGTCGATGAAAATTACACCGCCTAAATCGCGACGCTTATTAACCCACCCGCAAAGGGTAACTTCTTGTCCAATGTATGATGAATCGATATTCCCACAGTAATCTGTGCGCATGGTCCTTGACCCCTGATGTTTTCTTCTTGCTTCGCATGCAACGCATTGGTGTTCAAAACCGTTTACTTTTGAGGCTTAAGACTTTGCCAAAATTCGCGTAAACTTGCTGGCCAATTTACCGGCCCACCCACAACATGCATAATGTAATGATTTAAAGGCCGCATAGTATAAACAAATGCTTGATAAAGCCCAATGACAAATATACACAAATCAGCCATATCGCGAGGAAATCTCTATATTGGATTGCCAATGTGGCAACACAGCCATTGGCCGAGCACCTGGTTTGCTAATTACCCCAAGTCTGATAATGGGTTGTCACTGTATGCTAATGAGTGTAATACGGTTGAGGGGAATACCACATTTTACTCCCTTCCCCATGAAGACGCCGTGGCGAGATGGCGCGATTCGGTGCCCGACCATTTTAGATTTACCTTCAAGTTTCATCAGAACATTACTCATGTTCACCAATTACAGCATTGTGACGAAGAGGTGGCTCAACAGCTTTCTTTGTTAAGCCCACTAAAAGAAAAGTTAGGGGTGGTGATGCTGCAACTCGCTGCTTCTTTCGGGCCAGAAAAATTGCCCATTCTGGATACATTTCTAGCAGCGCTACCCCAAACATTAAACGTAGCAGTTGAAGTGCGCCACTTGGCGTTTTTCGCTAAAGGTAATGAGGAAAAAGCGCTTAACCAACTTTTGATCCGCCACGGTGTTAATAGAATCATCATGGACACCCGAGCTTTATTTAGCGGGTCTTTAGATGCAGGGGGAATAGATAAGCGTGCAATGCTGGAAGAAGTCAGGCAGAAAAAGCCGCGGGTTCCCGTTAACGTTATCGCCACTGGTCAAACTCCCATTGTACGTTTTGTGGGTAATGACGTGGATGAAGACAACGTTCGCTGTTTATTGCCTTGGGTGAAAAAAGTGAAGCTTTGGCAAAGCGAAGGAAAAGATGTGTACTTTTTTTGTCACCGCCCTGACAACAAAGACGCACCATGGCTGGCGCAACAGTTTATTGATTTGTACAACGCTGAAGAGATAGCCCACCGGTTAGACAATCTTTCAATTAGAAATCAGCCAGCTCAAAACGCCTTGTTTTAGACAATAACTGCTTAATAGATAGTATTTTTCTGATTTAAAGGTAAACTACGGCTGTTATTAGTTTTTGTGTTAAACCACTTTTTATCGTGACCCCCTCAATGAATCATGAATACGAAAAAGCACGTCTGGCTGCTTTGGAATCGTTAGATATATTAGACACCTCCCCCAGCGAAAAACTTGATACGCTTACCAAAAAAGTACAGGAAGAATTTAGTGCTAAAACCTGCTTGGTAAGCCTGGTTGCTGAAGACCGTCAATGGTTTAAGTCGCGTCAATGCATGGACGCTACAGAAACACCGCGTAACATCTCTTTTTGCACTTATGCCATTGCAGAAGAGGAATATTTAATAGTACCTGATGCAAAAGCTGACAAAGTATTCGCTAATAACCCGTTGGTAACTGGCAAGCCATATATTCGTGCGTATGCGGGTGCAATTTTACGTAATAAAGACGGCTATGAACTAGGTACCTTATGCCTCCTGTTTGATGAACCAAGATACTTTACAGATACTGAAATAGTGAGCTTAAAAAACTATGCTCGCACAGCGGAAATTATCATTTTTTCAGAACATTAAGTTTGTCATCCCACACACTACTTCGAGTGTAGGTTTAATTTAACAGGAACAGAACATTTTGTGGCATTTGATTGGCCATTGCTAAGACACTGATATTGGCCTTCTGTAGAATAGAAAAACGCGTTTCTTGGGCAGTAACGCTAGCAAAATCCGACTGAGTTATTTGGGCACTGGCACGCTGTAAATTTACGCTCGTGCTCGACATACTTTTGAGCGCTGAAGAAAAGCGGTTTGACGTTGCCCCCATATCTGTTCGCAAATTACTTATAATTTCAATGGCGTTATCGACCATGTCTAATGCGCTTCCATTTTGCTGTGCACTTTGCGCATCGTACTGACCGACTTTGCTGTTCAAACTCGACGATATTTGAAACTCGCCTGTCGGGGTAGCCACGCGGATATCGGCATTGGCCTGATTAAGGATTACATCGCCTGTTACCAAATTAGTGCTTGTTGCATTGAGCCCTAAAATTTCGTTGGCCGTAGTGCTAATTAGCGCCGCATTAACGCCTTGATTTTCCACTAACTGAACAGCCCGTTCTACAAACGTTAACCCGCTATCGGTTGAAACGCTCAATCTTTTTTCTCCGGGATTATCCTGCGCTTGAAGTATCACTTCGCCGGCATTTAGTGCGCTCGATCCGGATACACTCTGCCCTGACAAGCTTTGAGGTTGTTGACCAGACGCTGATACTGAAAACCCCGTCAAACCCAGTCCGGCAAGACCAATCCCATCACCATCTTGCGTTAAATCGACGCGAATGTTGCTGCTGCCGTTCGCACTTATCGCAAAATCGCGGATAAAGTTACCGTCAAAAAGTTTCTCACCTGCATAAGTAGTAGAGTCAGCAATACGTGCTATTTCGTTGAGGTGCGCCTGAACTTCTTGATTTATAGAAGCTAGGTCGCTTTTACCGTAGATGCCGTTTTGTGAAGCTATAGACAGCGTGCGAATGTCATTCAAATGGCGAGTGACTTCGCTTAGGCTACCATCAACTACTTGTAACAGCGCTTGCCCGCTATTAGCGTTTTCGACGGCTTGATTGAGTCCGATTGTTTGACTGCTAAGACGCTCAGAAATTTGGAGGCCCGCCGCATCATCACTCGCTTTGTTGATACGAAGCCCTGAACTGAGTTGTTCGAAGGAACGACTCAGGCCTTTGTTTACACCAAACAGGGTGTTTGTAGCCTGTTGTGTGGCTACATTGGTATGCAAAAACATAGTGTATCACCATATACATAACACCTAATATAAAGATAGTAGAATGTTAGTGGCTTACACCGTTTCCGTTCAAAAAATAAACTAAAGAATAATGCAGAAATAAAAACAGGGGCTTTTAGCCCCTGTTAGTTCAGTCACAATTTAAAACTGCCTTATCTGAAATCAGCCGCGTCTAAATCATGCTTTTTCATAAGTTTGTGCATGTCCGTTCGGTTTCTACCTGCAAGCTCAGCAGCGCGCGTTACATTGCCATCGGTCATTTTAAGAAGCTTATGAAGATATTGCTGTTCAAAGGCGTCGCGAGCCTCTGTGAGCGTTGGCCAGCTCTGCTTAGTAGCGGAAAGAGCTTGTTCTACTAAATGTAGAGGGATGACAGGTGTTTGCGTTAAAGCTACGCATTGCTCAACCACGTTTACAAGCTGACGTACGTTACCCGGCCAAGATGAAGTCACTAACTGCTGCATTGCATCGTCAGAGAACTGACTTACATTCACACCATGACGCTGTGCACTTTGCTGAAGCAGCGAGCGAGCCAATAGTGGAATGTCCTCACTACGCGATTTCAGCGATGGAAGCTTAAGGTTGACTACATTCAAGCGGTAGTACAAGTCTTCGCGGAAGGTGCCCTCTTCCATTTCTTTATGCAAATCTTTGTGCGTGGCAGAAATAATACGTACATCAATATCTACGTGTTTACTGCTGCCAACCGGACGAATCTGGCGTTCTTGTAATGCGCGAAGAAGTTTAACTTGAAGTGTCATTGGCATATCGCCAATTTCGTCTAGAAATAGCGTACCACCGTCGGCTTCCCTAAATAAGCCAGGATGAGCTGCTACAGCGCCAGTAAACGCGCCCTTTGCGTGACCAAACAATTCAGATTCAAGTAAGTTTTCAGGTAGCGCACCACAGTTAATGGCTACAAATGGTTTATCGCTGCGGTTACTGGCTTTATGGATAGCGTTCGCCAACAGTTCTTTACCTGTGCCGCTGGCGCCACTGATAAGAACAGATACTTCGCGCTGGGCAATACGAAACGCTTGGTCAAGGACATTGAGCATTTCGGGTGAACGGGTGATTATGTTTTTTGCCCAATCCCCCGGCTGCGCAGCTTGAGATTGACTCAATGCTTTTTGCAATAATGCGCGCAATTCATCGTGATCAACGGGTTTTGGTAGGAAACCAAATACACCGCGCTGAGTGGCAGCAACCGCATCGGCAATAGTGCCATGGGCCGTCATTAAAATAACGGGGATGTCTTTTCTAATTCCCATTATCTCTTCAAATAGGCTTAAACCGTCTAAGCCCGGCATGCGTAGATCGCTTAATACAACATCATAGTTATCGTTCTGAAGTTTTCTCAGCGCCGATTGACCGTCTTCCACTGCGGTCACATTGTACCCCTCGCCTTCAAGGCGAATAGTCAACAAGCGCAATAAACTTTTATCATCATCAACCAACAATAAGTTAGGGTTACTACTCGCCTTCTCGCTCACTGTTGTGTACTCCTGTTTTTGTCCATCAGTGTTGCTTCTATTTGCAACAGTTCTTCTAATTTTTTACGCAGGTTAACGGCTTCTTGTTCTAGCGCCTTAACCTTCTCTCCACGAGATGTATTTTCTTGTTCCAACACTACCATTGCAGACTCAAGCTGCATTATCTGGTTGTTTTGCGAAGCAGCAATAACATTAACTACTTCTTGGGCTTCTGCCGTGAATGTGCCCGCGATATCATTTAATGCTAGTTGTGCGCGCAACCTATCTTGATAAGGGGTATCAGTGGGTAGCGTTAAGATATAAGCATGGATGGTGTCAAACGCTGAATCCCCTAATGCTTTTAAAGCCTGCTTACGCTCCATCCAAGGTTGGTTGGCTGCTGCAATCCACGTATTAAGCCAATAAGCCGCATCACAATTGTGTTCGAAAACTGGGGGCGGCTCGTTAAACAAACAGATACCACGTTCTATTTCTGTTACAGGTGTCACTTCTTCTGGCTCACCCGTGTTGCTGCTGTTTCTGGTTAAACTCTGACATCCTGTCAGTACCAGTAAGGCAACAATTAAACCACTTATTCTCATTTTATTTTTCCTGTTGCGGAATGGTCACTCTAAAGCAAACATCGGCATAGTCTACATCTACCACTTTTACATCACCATGCATTAGTCGAGCGCAATCGGCAACAATTGATAATCCTAACCCCGTTCCGATAACATTGTCGTTTCTTGGCTCGGTCCCGCGGATAAAAGGTTCAAACAGCGTGTGTACTGATTCTGGCGCTATGCGCTTTCCTCGGTTGGCGACGTCCAGTACAAGGCTATCATTTTCGTTATAAAGGCTAATATTTATCGGCCGTCCAACTGCTCCATGTGCTACAGCATTGGACACTAGGTTATCAAGTATTCTTCTAAATAATTCCTCGTCTATATGTACTGAAGATGAGGAGATATTCACGTCTACCTCTCTATCTTGAATGGCAAGGGCGTAATCCTCTAAACAGGCATCAACTAATTTATTTGCATTACTTTCAACAATTTTAGGCTGTGCTTGTTGTAGTAGCAGATTATAGTCGAGTAGTTTTTCAACCAGAGTATTGAGACGCTGGGTACTTGCAGTAAGTAATGACAGAACTTCTCGTTGAGCGTTATTTAATTCACCTACCACGTTTTCTGACAACAAACTACAGCCTTCTTTAATGCTTGCTAAGGGTGTTTTTAGTTCGTGGGCGGCATGCCTCAATAGAGCGGTTCTGATGTGCTCTAGCTGCTGTAGTCGATCGTAAAGCCAGTGCAAATCTTTCTCTACATCAATAAGTTCTCTAGGTGCCTGTTTAGACAGTGGGGGAAGCTGACCATCGCTATGTGCCATGATCCGAATAATTTTTTTGAGGTTATTAACGGGATTTACAATCAGTTGGCTACCCATCAATATCAGAAGTAACGACACGCTAACCAGCATTGCGGTGGACCATGCCTGTTTTGCCTGCATGGCGTTTAAGTCGTCTTGTTGTACTTTAACCCGCTCTGTGATGGCCGCTTCTACATCGTCCCGCAGTTGGTCAACACTATCTCCTACTGATGCTAGATACGCATTAAGCAGCAGCTGATCTTCAATGGCACGATATTCGGCGAGTTGATTAAGCTGCTCAGATAAACGGGAACAGGTTGTCGGCACGGAAAGCGCCTGGCATAAGTTATCGGCCGCCACAGCAAATTGGTCTATGGCATTATCAGAGAGCTGCGCCACCCGGTCGTTACGTAAAACGGCAAACTGTCTGATACTGCGCTCAACATCGACCACTGCATTGTCCAGACGTTGCATATCACTTACAACATCGACCACAAAGCGTGTTTCTAGGGTAGTCATTTGACCTACCTTGGCCAAGTCGCTTTGGCTTTGCCAAAGAAGCGCAATAAGAGGAATAAGGGCCAGTACAAAACTTCCTAATGTTAACTGCCTTAGTGAACCAAGTTGTACCAAGCGCTCACCAAACGATACCTTGTTTATCAGAACCCTACCCTCATAGATGTTGATATTCTTATCTACTCACTCGCGGTGAGCTTTTTGTTACCTGGCGTAAGCTTGCTCTTTGCCAACTCGGCTTCTGAAAGCTTACCGTCTTCATTGTCGTCAATCAGCCCAAAGTTTCGCAGTAGTTCTGTATGTCTTACTGCTTCTTTAAGTGATATAAGACCATCTTTGTCTGTGTCTAATTTCTGCATTAGCGTGCGCGCTGGTGTAGCATGCGCGTCGGCTACTGCAACGGCTTGTACCGCAGTAACGGCACAAAGTGCTAAGAAAACTTTTTCGAGACGTTTCATCATGAATCCTCCGCTAAACGCTTTTTAAAATCCTTCTCAATTCGCCAATTGCTAATCTCTGTTGGTTACCGCCATTTTGCAATCAGTGATGTGGATATTACCATTAGTCTTCAATTAACCACTATGTTTAATGCATTTAAACTTCCTATGCCATTTTCAGACCAAAAGAAATATTAATATTTATAACAATAACTTAAGCCACCCCCCATCTGCCCCTTGCCTGTAATTAAAGGGCGGGTGTTGCAATAAAGAAACACTGGTCATGAACGTATGTCGCCAATATTGCCGGCATACTTTTATAGTTTTACACGAATTGTCCAGTTTTATACTGGTAGGGAGAAGCGACAAGGTCATTGATGGGAATAGGTTTACTAAACATGAACCCCTGAACGTTGTCACAGCCGTGCTCTATTAGATAATGCCATTGGTCAAGGTTTTCTATCCCCTCAGCGCAAACTGAAAGTGATAGGCGTTTTGCCAAATCGATAATAGCGCCTGTTACTAGTCGGCTTCGTTCTGACGATTGGAGTTCAGTCACAAACTGCCTGTCTACTTTGAGGGTATCAATATTGATTTGAGTGAGGTAACTCAAAGACGAATAACCCGTACCAAAATCGTCAAGAGCGATAGCACATCCCATATTACTAATGCGCCTGAAAAACTTATTGGAAAGCGAGAAATTTTCAAGATAAGCACTTTCGGTAACTTCAAATTCAATATTCTCTGGGTTCACGTCATAAAGCGTAAACGTATTGTAAATATGATCGAACAGTTGATTACTTCTTAAATCATGGCCCGATAGATTAATAGAGGCTCTGAAATCCCCCTTTGCCCAGCGTGTAAGGTCGGGCATATCCATGCACACTTGCTTGATGACCCATTGCGTAATAGCGGTGATCTTCCCGCCTTGCTCTGCAATAGGAATAAACTCGTTCGGCATAACAAGGCCAAACTCAGGATGTTGCCAACGAATCAAGGCTTCAGCACCAATTACGTTCCCGTTGTTGTTTACTTTAACCTGGTAGTAAACGACAAACTCATCGTTGGATATACCTTGTTCAATACCATTGGCTAGATGCAGTTTACGCTTGTGAGATTCCACCATATCCGGCGTAAATAATGTGTAGCTTCCCCTTCCCCTTGCCTTTGAACGATACATGGCTAAGTCAGCGTTACTCATAAGCTCACTTAGGTCATATCCTGCATCAGAAGCTGTAGCTACGCCGACACTCAACCCCACGGTAAGTGAGAGCCCTCTAAGTTCAAAGGGCTCGTCGAACGCTGTAATTAACCGCATTGCTAAACGCTTTGCTTGATCTGCCGATGCATCTCTATCTGGTAGAACTAAAAACTCGTCCCCACCTAACCGAGCAAACAAATCACCGTCTCTGAGTAAACACTGCACCCTATCTGCAACTTCTATCAAAATAAGGTCGCCAGTTTCGTGTCCTAGCGAATCATTTATTCCTTTAAAGCCGTCCAAGTCGAAAAATAACAGCAATAAATCTTCGTCATTTCTCTTTGCTCGGGCTAATTCCAGTCTCAGATTATCAAGAACAAACTGCCTGTTAGGTAACCCTGTCAAACTATCAAAATTTGCAAGGCGAGACATTGTCTCTTGCTGATCTACCAAGGTTTCTTTTTGTTCAAAGTTCACAAGTAACTCAACTTCGATTGCATCTAACAGGCTATTAATATTGGTGGCTATCCTGCCTATCTCGTTAGAAGAATTTATCGAGCTTCTTAGCGCGTAATCTTTGGTTTCAAACACGTCTTGTGTAAACCGCCTTAACGAGGCCAAAGGTGAAATTAATCGGGATACTATGAAAATACATACGCCAGTACACAATAGCCAAAGTGCCAGAAAAACAGGTAATTGTTCTAAAAACTGCCGAGCACTATTTGTTGTTTGAACGTTGTCGATGTCGGCATAAATAACAATGTGCCCTAGGGGATAAAGGCTACTGCCAACAATTTGGTGGGCCACAATGACCCCCTCGTATTGGTTCATACCAAAAGGAACACTTTGTGGAGTTTTGGGCACCGCTGGGTCGCTTATTTCGAGCACTCTTTCGGGTTGAAATGAAGAAATAACGCTATAGTTATTGTCGTAAAAGGCTGCAGATATAAGATGCTCATATTCTTTTATGGGTTGAAACAGCGTAGAAAGTAACGCATCGTTTCCAGGGTTTCTTTCCATTATCACTGATAGTTGTAGCGCAAGCGAATTACTTAAAGCGGCGGTGTTGTTTTTTACCACCTCAACTACAGACTCGCTATTGTCTAATTTATTAACCATAGCGATTGAAGTGATTAAGACTGCGGTGGATAGGGCCACGGCAATCCCAATGGGAATTTTCAATGTTTTTAACACTTATGTGTCCTTGCCTACTACTTTGTTTAAAGCGGTACATGCAAGGTTGACGACCTCCTTAACACAGCCACTTTTTTATTATTTTGACTGCAATAGTATGTCACGGACTAAAAAATTAAAAATGGATTTTTAAAGGTAATAATTTCACCGCATTAAACGTTGATTATTTCGAGCCTTCAACAACTTCAAGCTTTGTTTTAATGAATTGGCTGTGAGGAACATACAGCAAATCTGCGATTTGTCTTATCGTACTTTCTTCAAGTGGCGCTAATGATTTATCAGCGTACGCGATAACCCAAAGGCTTTTAATTACGCTAACTTTTTCCTCTGCAGAATAATGTTTATTGAGAACTTGAGTAAAGTGAACAAGGTCTACTGCATCATCCGCTGTTTGATGCCCTCGCTTTAGCAAAAGCTCTATAGCTTCATCATCGACATTTACCAAACGTTTAAGCTGCTTTTCATATTCTTCTTTTTCCGTATCGGTTACCTGATTATCTGCGTTAACCAATTCGCTAAGTAAGGCAGCCGTGGCAAGTTCGATGGTATAGGCAGGTTCCTCTTTTTTGTGAGACTCTTCAAAGAGTTTAAGAAATGATTTCAGCATAAGCCCTCAGGTTTAAAGTTATGGCAACACAGTTTTTACTAAAGGAAACTGAGTATTTAGCTAATTCATACTGAGTGGAAGGAGATTTCGATTAGTTGCTTAATTCCTTGGATAACTCTAGGGGGGGGAAGGTTATATAGACCACGTTAACAAAGCTAAAAAGGCATGACTAGCCTTTGGCTAATGTTGAGTGCTTAACAGACAAAGGACTTTGCTTCCGTTATTTTCAAACCATACTCTCTCGCAGAGTGCGGTGATAAGGGGAATGCCTCGACCGTGACACTCATCATTAGATGAGCGAGTTCTTGCTAAATAGGTTTTATCTTCCCATTGAAACCCTTGTCCACTATCCTCAACCGAGATCAGCACTTTACCTTTCATGGGTAAGGACTCGACTCTTATGATAATTCGCCCGTGTTCCAACACTCTTAATGACGCTTCACGGTTTTCGTAATACTGTTGAAAGCCCCTGCTATCACGCTTCAGCTTTGAGTTTAAATTCAGAATACCGTGCTCAAGTGCATTATTAAATAATTCTGATAAAACCGTGTACACAATTGAGCGGATACCTTGAATTCCCTCACACTGCCCGGTTAATTGAAGTACACGAGGCAGAACATCGGGTTCTTTAAGATGTTTTGCCTCAAGAACAACTTCATGTACTGAGGGAAAACTACTTTCGACTTGGCTGTGTAACGCCATCTTTATTGGTTTTGAAGTAAATACAACCAGGGTCACATCATCATGAAATGTAGATGTCGCACAGTGTGCGTTGGCGCGGTCAAATAAAGACTTTGCATTAATAGCCCCCTTCTCTGTCATTTGCTCTTTTATTATGTCAACTAACCCGTCTTCTAACAGCATATCTCCGTCGTCATTGGAAATTTCTATAAGCCCGTCACTGCATACAACCAACTGCTCGTTATGCCCTAAATTAATCGTGTCAGTATCCGTGTTTAGCTCATGCTCTTCCAAAATACCCAAAGCCATGTGGCGAGAAGAGAATTTCCGCAGCAACATATTCGTTTTAGCAGGGATAATCACTGCAGGCATCCCGCCTTGCCATAGATTTATACGATTCCCTTGAGCATTAATTTCACCGATAACTGCCGCCATAAACATGTCACTGGGCAAAAACCTGATGAGTATTTGATTTAGTTCACTAACAATTTCAGATACAGAGACGCCTTGCTGCGTTAACTCCTGAAACGCACGCGTCACAGGCAGCGCTCCAATGGCCGAGGCAAGACCATGACCGGTAAAATCTCCTACAATGAAATAAATGCCACCGCTTGGGCTCGCTTCACACAGAAATAAGTCGCCGTTAAAGGTTTCAGCAGGTTTGAGGAAACAATTGAAGTGCGCCTGCACTTCTGGGCGATTAACGATGGCATGGCTGAATATATGTTCTACGATGGAGTGCTCGCGAGCAACCCGTTGGTTAAAGAGTCGCAGTGTCTTGTTTTGTTCTTCAACGTATTCACTGAGCGCGCGTATTTTTAAATGCGCTCGAATTTTTGCAATTAAGATATGACGGTCGAAGGGTTTAGTTGCAAAATCATTGCCCCCTACTTCCAAACAACGTACTAAACTGTCTTTATCTTCTAAAGCAGTGATAAAAAGAATTGGAAGATAAGGGCCTTTTGCGAGTTGTCGAATTTTAGGCGCAACATCAAAGCCTGACAGGCCCGGCATAACCACATCAAGCAGCACGAGATCTGGCTGCTCTTCAGTGAACTTTTCAATCGCCTCTATGCCATTGACGGCTTCTACGCATTTTTTATAGCCTGCGTTATAAAGCATGTTAGTCAATAAAGTACGGTTGATAGCCTCGTCATCGACAATAAGGATTTTCAAGAAAGGGGTCCTTTACAGGCTATTTAATGTCGAACTTCTTGTCGAACCGGGATATTTTGAGGATCTTAGCCACTTGCGGTCGGGCATTTTCGATGCTGTAGGTAAGCGTTCTTTCGGCAAGCGTTTTTTGCATATTTAGCAACATGCCTAAGGCTGAGCTATCCATATACTCTGTACGAGAAAGGTCGACAGTGATATGACTGACTTCATTATTAAGTTCACTGTAGGCGTTTCTAAAGTCCTCCACTTTACTGAAGTCGAACTTTGTACCTACATCGATAACTAACACTTTCCCTTGATTCTGATAGTTCGACGTTATTTCCATATGCTTTCCTTAAAATGTCAGCAGAAATGCTTCAATAGTTGCTTTTATCTTTGCTATTCTTAGTTTAGTTGAACTTTTCTACATCGCCATCGAAGGCTAATTAAACTTTCGTATGATTACACTTTGTTTTGTGTATTAAAGATGGTTTTACAGAATTTATTGAGGTATTTATGCAAGATTGGCAAGACGCTCTTTTGGTTTACAGTACACAGAGCGGCAAAATAAAGCCTGAGCAAAAAGCTGAGCAACGTTCAGTTTCCACTGACGGCGTAGTGCGAATTCATCGAGAAACAAAGGGTCGCAAAGGGAAAGGCGTGTCGTTAATCAAAGGGCTAGATCTCCCTTCAGATGAACTAAAGAAATTAGGCTCAGAATTAAAAAAGAAATGCGGTTGCGGTGGGGCAGTAAAAGAGGGAGTCATTGAAGTTCAAACTGATGACAGAGAAAAGCTGCGCTCGCTACTTACCGACAAAGGGTACAAAGTTAAGCTTGCTGGTAGTTAGCGATACAAAACTACTGGTTCGCTCTCACTTTTTCATAAACATATAACAAAAAGAGTCTGAAATGGAAAAGCTGTCAATTTCTGATTTACACATTATTTTGGTTGAGCCTTCTGATACACAACGAAAAATTATTACTACGTTGCTGTTAAAAGAAAACGTTAAGGAAATTGACCCCGTCAGTACCCTTTCCGAAGCCCGTTCTGCAGTTAAAGCACATGGCGCCGATTTAATTGTTAGCGCAATGTACTATGAAGATGGAACTGCATTAGAACTTCTTAAATTCATCAAAGAAGATGATGAATTTAAGAGCATTCCATTTATGTTGGTATCTAGCGAAAATCGATTGAGCAAGTTAGAAGAATTTAAACAAGCCGGTGTTGCCGCTATTCTTCCCAAACCGTTTGAGCCTCTTCACTTGTCGCGAGCGCTAAACGCAAGCCTTGACCTTATAAACCACGACGAATTAGAACTCGATTTATTCGACGTACACGATGTTCGAGTGCTGCTGGTTGATGACAGCAAACTTGCACGAAATCATATTAGACGCGTGCTTGAAGGTATGGGGCTACAGCGAATTCAAGAGGCAGAAAATGGTGCCGCTGCACTTACTTTGATAAAAGACCAAGCTTTCGATCTCGTTGTGACTGATTACAATATGCCGGAAATGGATGGTCGAGAATTGTCTGAGTTCATTCGTTTTAATCCAGAAACCACCCACATTCCTATTATTATGGTGACGTCTGAATCGGCAGATAGCGCCCACATGGCAAACATTCAGCAAACTGGGGTAAATGCGTTGTGCGATAAGCCATTTGAGCCAAATGAAGTACGCCAAATGCTCTCTGCACTTTTAGGTAACTAGCTTTTTTAAAGCCTTTCTAAACTATAGCCGCATATCGCGAAAGGCTCTCGACTTGCGGCAAACTTATTTTTATTTCTTTTTCAAGACCCTCATATCAAAAACGACTATACATTTTGTAAAAATGAGTTGACACAAATAGGGCTTCAACATACATTCATCATTATGAAACAGAATATAAAGCACGTAGCATTTTTCTTTTTTGCGTTTACATCCTTTAATTAGGGAGGCGCAGCTACATGCATGAAAACCTCCCTCCAGGGAGGTTTTTTTTTAGCAACATTTTTATACGACTCGCACGGGAACCCTATGTCAGACAATGCATTAGATACTGTTAGAGAGCGCATTACCGCTTTAGACAGTGAATTACTTACACTACTCTCAGAACGCAGAAAATTAACCAACGAAGTTGCTGAGACGAAAATAAAGCATCACATCCCAGTGAGAGATCAAAAGCGCGAAGAACAGCTGTTAGTTCGCCTAATAAAAGAAGGGCAAAATATCGGTTTAGACCCTCATTATGTAACACAGATCTTTCACGTTATTATCGAAGACTCTGTTTTAAACCAACAAGCTATGCTTGCAGAGCGCGCCAACCCAGGCAGCACACTGCCGTTAAACCGCGTGGCGTTTTTAGGCGACAAAGGCTCTTACTCATATTTAGCTACGCAGAAGTATTTCTCGCGTAGACCTGGGGAATTACTTGAAATAGGCTGCCAGAGCTTTGCTGAAATCATTCACAAAGTTGAAAGTACAGAAGCTGATTACGCGGTTCTGCCTATTGAAAATACAACTTCGGGCAGTATCAATGAAGTGTACGATCAGCTGCAGCATACTCAGCTAAGTATTATTGGCGAGCTTACCCACCCTATTCGACATACATTGTTGGTGGGAACTAACACCAGTATAGATAAGATTAAAACGCTTTATGCGCATCCACAGGTGTTCACCCAATGCAGCCACTTCTTAGCAGAACTCGGTAACATTGAAGTAAAAACCATGGACAGCACAAGCTCAGCTATGTTGACAGTTAGCGAACTTCAGCGCGACGACGTAGCTGCTATTGGAAGCGAAGCTGGCGGCAATCTATACGGCCTTATGGCAATTAAGAGTAACTTAGCGAATCAAAAAGAAAACCACAGTCGCTTTATTGTTGTGGCACGCAATCCAGTGGTAGTGCCGTTACAAGTGCCAGCTAAAACAACCCTTGTAATGTCTACTATTCAAAAGCCGGGGGCTCTTGTTGAAGCGCTACTTGTGCTTCGAGAAAACAGCATTAACATGACTAAGCTTGAATCTCGCCCAATTCCGGGTAACCCTTGGGAAGAAATGTTTTACATTGATGTGGAAGGCAACGTAGAAGACGGCCCTGTACAAAATGCCCTTGATGCTCTGCGTGGTATTACGCGCTACATCAAAGTATTGGGATGTTACCCAAGTGAGGAAATTAGCCCTACCAAAGTGGCAGCAGCAAGTGCACTGACTGACTAACGCGAAAAAGGCGAGCTCACTGGCTCGCCTTCTTATTCATTCGTTTGGTTTACTTATCTCTTAGAAGCTGACCGTCATCTGCCTTTAATAGCATTTGTTTACTATCTACCAAGCACTTCTTCGCGTAGTCTCCAAACCAAGCACCGACTCTCATAAACTGCTCGACAAACCCTTTTTTATCGCCACTCTCAAGTAATGACAATGCAATTCCAAAACGTTCGTAAAAACGGCGTAGCAGTGCAAAATTGTCGGGGTTATTAAAGATAATATCAGCATAAAGCTGCGGAGACTGTGCAAACAGTCTTCCAACCATTGCTAGCTCTAATCGATAAATAGGCGAGCTAAACATGGTCAGGGATTCAAGGTTAGGATCTTCACCTTTCAAATGTTGCCCGTACACAAAAGTGTTGAAGTGACGCATGACCTGAATATACGCCATAGCTTGATCGTGCTCTTGTGCACTTGAGTCATGAATCGTGGCCCCCCAAATTCGCATTTGCTCAATCAGCCAACTGTATTTTTCACTATGGCGTCCATCACATACTACAACGACTTGTTTGATCATGCCTGGCGCATCAGGGCCAAACATAGGGTGCAATCCAACAACAGGACCGCTATGCACGGCAAGCATCGCCTCTAAAGGCTTAGCTTTAATACTCGTTATATCTGCGAGCACGCAATCTTTTGGCAGCATAGTTAATTTGCTGATCACGGCTTCTGTTAAGTTTATAGGTACAGCAACAACAACGAGTGAAGCACAGCTAAGCATCGATGCCGCTCTACCACTTTCCCAATCGTCTTTTTCAACCACCGAAACTTTATAGTTGCTTCGTTCAAATAAACTGACAAACACGCGACCAAGTGCACCAGCACCACCAATTACTACGACGTTGTCAGTATCGGGTTTTACGCATCGATACTTGTTATTTTGCGTGTGATAAGACTCTCGCATTACGCGTCGTAATAAGTCTTCTGTGAGCTCGGGAGAAACCCCTAGTGCCTCGGCCTGAGCGCGGCGTGATGCAATCAACGCTTTTTCACGTTCAGGTACATAAACAGGCATGCCTGCTTCAGCCTTAATCTGGCCGACTTGGGTTGTGATTTGATTGCGTTTTGCGAGTAACTCGACAAGCTGGGAATCCAGCTCGTCGATACCTTCTCGCAGCGTATCTAACTGTTTTAAGTGCTGCGATAAATCGGCCATTCTGTCTTATCCTTGAATCAAATGGCACGGGGCTTATGGGCAATTTTATATTGCCCATTAGGCGTCACTTTTTATTAGGCCACCGTGCGCTTATTTTGGCGTAAGGGTAACACAGTTATTAATTTATCTCTGGTTTGAGAGATTAAGTTTTCTGTTGTTTCCCAATCGATACAACCGTCTGTAATTGAAACTCCGTACTCTAGTTCTTCGGGCTTCTTACCTTCCGCTTTTTGGTTACCGGGCTTCAAATGACTTTCCAGCATAACGCCAATAATAGACTGATTACCTTCCAGGATTTGATTTACCACGTTCTGCGCAACTAACGGCTGGCGACGGTAATCTTTTGAAGAATTTGCATGGCTACAGTCAACCACTAGCCCCGCAGTCAATCCAGCATCCTGAAGCTCAATTTCGCATTCTGATACACATACCGAATCGTAATTTGGCTGCTTACCGCCGCGCAGAATGATATGGCCGTCAGGGTTACCACTGGTACCGATAATACTTACCTGCCCCTGCTTGTTGATTCCCATAAAGCGATGGCCTGAGGCGGCAGATTTAAGCGCATTAATTGCAATATCTAGGCTTCCATCTGTACCATTTTTAAAGCCCACTGGCATCGACAGGCCACTGGCCATTTCTCGGTGTGTTTGTGACTCAGAGGTGCGCGCACCAATAGCCGCCCAACTAAATAGTTCAGCAAGGTATTGAGGGCTTATTGGATCTAGTGCTTCTGTAGCAACAGGCAATTCCAGCTCAGCTAACCAAATTAGAAGCTCTCTTGCTTTGCGAAGACCCGTTTCAATATCAAACGTCCCATCAATATGAGGGTCGTTAATTAGGCCTTTCCAGCCTGTTGTAGTACGCGGCTTTTCGAAGTACACACGCATAACGATAAACAGCGTATCTTTGCATGACTCATGAAGCTCTTTAAGCTTAAGCGCATACTCTTTGGCTGCTTCAATATCGTGTATAGAACAGGGACCACACACAACAAGTAATCTGTGATCACGGCGATGAATGATATCTGATACGATTTTTCTCGACTCTGATATCGCCGCTAACGCTTTGTCTGACACAGGCAATTCAGCACTAAGCGCTTCTGGGGTAATAAGTACATCTTCTGTACTTACGTGAACATTATTTACGGTGTCCTTGATCATGGGAGCTCTCTTACTCTCTTAACTACAAATAAAAACGGAAAATTAAACGCCAAAAGAGTGTGTAATCTGCATGTAAACTTTATTATACAACCAGCTTTTCTATATTTCTTTAACGTCATTGACTTTTTAACAACTTAAGCATAATCGCGCAAGCAATAACGAATAATACTTTAATCTAGGGTAGATTCGAAGCAAATGAGCATGACTAAATGGCAATGCCCCATATTTAAAGCTCAAATTTTAATCGGCAGTGAGGTTTAATCCTTTTAACTTAGCTTGCCCAGTTTGTAAGCGTCCCCCATAAGTACATCGCCAGCCATCGCACTCGATAAGACTGCTATTAGAAATAACATCTCTCTTGCATTCTCGATGCCACTAAAAAAGCTCCAGGCAGCAAACATCAACACCGATAATCCCAATTGAGTGGCAATAAATTTAATATATATTTGCTTCACTTTTTATCCTCGAAGAAGCTAAGCGTGCTTACGTTAGTGATTCACATCTTCGAGCACCATAGATCTATGTACCTTAAATTTATGTAGCTCGAGTTATTAACGGGCATAAATAAGCTAAATTTCTCATTCATTGTCTAGGTTTTGTATGATTGTCACAAAGGAATAATAACGAGAACACGATGCAACATTTAACTATCACCTATACTGGCAACGTAGCTACGTTGACTATGACAAATGGTGAAAACCGCCATAACCCTGTATTTGCAAAAGAGATGCTTTTAGCTTTAGATGATGTTAAAAGTAATGAAAGCTGTAAAGCACTGGTGATCACATCAAATGATGAGAAATGCTTTAGCTTAGGTATTGATACCGATTGGCTGATGCCGGCTATGAAAGCGGGGCGCAATGATGAAATTAAGCAGTTCATGCATGACATGGACAATGTATTTAAAACCCTACTCCTCTACCCACTCCCTGTTATCGCGGCTATCAATGGCCACGCCTTTGGTAATGGAGCAATTTTGGCGTGTGCTTGCGACTTTAGGTTCATGCGCTCAGACAAAGGCTTTTTCTGCTTCCCTGAGGTAGACTTATCTATTCCCTTTTTGCCGGGAATGATTGAGTTTGTTAAAAAAGCGATGCCTTATTATCGGTTTAACGAAATGAAGCTTTCAGGAAGACGTGTTTCCGGTAAGGAATTAGAACAAGATCATGTGGTCGAGAAAGCATACGATACTCATGAAAGCTTGCTGGAGGGTGCGCTGAACTACGCCAAAACCTTTGATAAAAAGCGAGGTATATTTGGCGAACACAAAAAGCGACTGCACAAACATATTGTTCACACTATAGACAGCGAGAATAAGCCACTTATTGAAGCCCTCTCTCTTATGGCTTAATTATCTAGCGGACTGGTATTACATCTAACAAAGCTGTGTGAACCAAGAAGTTAACACAGCTTTACATAGTAATTTCTATTGAGGAATTTAATTACTACTAGTGTTTTTTTTTGAAGGCTTTGACGTCCGTTTTCTGAACAAATCTACATTCACTCCCCAATGAAGTGATGCTATCCGCATTAAAACTGTTACACCAACTGAGCCCAAAATACACCAAATATAGGGTATATCGACTGCAAATAGCGCGGCATATGTTAGTCCTCCCGCAAAACAAGCGCTCGCATAGATATCTCCACGCATAACATAAGGCACCTCTCTGCACACCACGTCCCTCATTAAACCACCGAATATGCCTGTGGTCATCCCCATGGTTAAAGCAACAATCATCCCTGTACCGCTAATTAAGGCTTTTTCAATACCTATTACGTTAAATATAGCGAGCCCTATTGTATCAATCAAAATGAAATAAGAGTTTGAAGGAGACGGAAAATAGCGTATTAATAACACAGTAGCGATAATCGCACTGTAAGTTGCTAAAAGGTATTCGGATGTTTCTACCCAAAATATTGGTTTTCCCAAAAGTAAATCTCTTAGCGTGCCTCCGCCGAGCGCCGTCATAACGCCCACAACCACTATTCCGAAACCGTTAATTTTCTTCTCATGCCCCAACAGTGCGCCTGATATAGCGAAGAACGCGACACCCAAAATGCCTAGCACAATGAAATATTCAGAAGTCATTCTGCTCTCTATTAAAAAACCTTAATGTATGTAATGGATAGAACAGGAAAAAGATCGAATTTCAGGCACAAAAAAGCCCGCTTGAAGCGGGCTTTTTCGAAGTTAACAATAACGCAAGGATTAGTAATCTTAGTTAAGCTTCTCTTTGATACGTGCAGATTTACCTGAACGCTCACGTAGATAGTAAAGCTTAGCACGACGAACCGCACCGCGACGTTTAACTTCAATTGAAGAAACTGCCGGGCTGTGTGTTTGGAACACACGCTCAACGCCTTCGCCGCTAGAAATTTTACGCACGGTAAAAGACGAGTGCAGACCACGGTTACGCTTAGCGATAACAACACCTTCATATGCCTGAAGACGCTCTTTGTCACCTTCGGTAACGCGAACTTTAACAACTACTGTGTCACCTGGACCAAACGCAGGAACATCAGTCTTTAGCTGTGCTTCTTCGATTTTTTTGATGATATCTTGACTGACTTTGCTCATCATATCCTCTCGTCCTAGTTAACTGTCATCTTGCCGCAACAGTGCTTGATATTGATCAAGCAAACGTTGTTGCTCCTCAGTCAGAGCTAGGTGATTTAACAATTCAGGGCGACGCTGCCAGGTTCTACCTAATGACTGCATCAATCGCCACTGCCTAATTTTTTCATGGTCCCCACTTAACAACACCTCAGGTACCTTTTGACCATCAAGTATTTCGGGCCGCGTATAATGCGGACAATCCAAAAGACCGTCAGTGAAAGAATCTTCGATTGCTGAAGCTTTATGCCCCAACACACCGGGAACAAGCCTAGCAACGGCATCCATAAGGACCATTGCAGGTAGTTCACCGCCGCTTAACACGTAATCACCAATAGACACTTCTTCATCTACATGGCTTTCGATTACCCGCTCGTCGATGCCTTCATATCGCCCGCAAATTAAAATTGTGCGGTCAATATTAGCAAGGCGTTGTACGCCCGCTTGGTCAAGGGGTTTCCCTTGGGGTGATAAGTAGATCACCTTACTTTTTTCACCGCCCACTTGCTTGGCGGCTTGTATCGCGTCAGTTAGCGGTTTTACCATCATCAGCATACCGGGGCCGCCTCCGTAGGGGCGGTCGTCTACTGTACGATGGCGGTCATGTGTAAAGTCACGGGGGTTGAAGGTGTCAACCGATACCGTTCCAAACTTAACAGCTCGTCCTATCACACCCTGTTGGGTAAAAGGGGCAAACATATCTGGAAACAGGCTAACAACGCCAAACCACTTTTCCGGTGTCACTTAAAACCCCGGGTCCCAGTCAACTTTAATGACCTTCGCTTCTTTATCTACCTCTTGTACGACTTCGTCGAACACAAAAGGTAATAGTCTTTCTTTTTGACCAAAAGCATCACCTACGTTCGCTTTAACGTGAATCACGTCGTTCGCTCCTGTATTAAACACTTCTTTCACCACACCTAAGTCGTAACCTTGCGTTGTTACCACTTTCATGCCGGTGAGCTCACGCCAATAAACCCCTTCGTCACCTAAATCAGGCAGCTGTGAAGCATTTATATTGATATCCAAGTTTTTGATGCGCTCGGCATCATCTCGACTATCAACGCCCACAATTTTTGCAACGAGGTTTTTACCGTGCGGTCGCCACTGGTCAATTTGGTATTCTCTTTCTTCGCCAAGAAACCAAGGCGTGTACTCGAAAATACCTTCTGGCGTTTCTGTATAGCTGTTGATTTTGACCCAACCTTTAACACCGTACGGTGCGCCAATTTTGCCAACAATCACTTTGTCAGACGCTAGACTCATCTATACCACCAGTTAATAACAGCTTACGCTGCAGATTTTTTCGCTTCTTTTACCAAGCTAGAAACGCGATCTGATAAGCTCGCGCCTACGCCAACCCAGTAATCTACACGCTCTAGATCTACGCGAAGACGTTCCGCTTGACCTTGTGCAGTTGGGTTGAAGAAACCGATGTTTTCAATGAAACGACCGTTTCTTGCACGACGGCTATCAGCCACCACTAGTTGATAAAATGGACGCTTTTTCGCGCCACCACGCTGTAAACGAATAGTAACCATAAATGCCTCAAACTCGTTGTAGCGTTACCGTTAACTTAAGCCTTCATTCAACGACTAAAAATTAGACGCCAATTGGAAGGCCGCCGAATTATACGGATATCACCACTCAATGCAAGTAAAAACCTGATTTATCCTTTGTTTAGTTCAATATCGCTCCCGTAAGTAGGTGATGGCCTAAGAACGCAAATACACATGCATGATCTTTCGCAAGTTTCTTTAAAATATCATCTGGTGGTGTATTGTTAACGTAGAACTAGGATTTAGTGTGGATAAAAAACTTAAGCCATATGCAGTTTAAAGGATGGCAGTTAACTGGATTTTAGTTTTTCTCTGGCGCATTTGTTAATCAAAGGCTTCAGTAAATGGATCACGAAGAAGGATTATTCGAATGAAATTATCATCACTCATACTCGCTACATCAATTGCTCCACTTTTCGCGTGTTCATCCGCTACAGATATGGTCACACAACAAGCAGAAGTCCAACCCAATGAAGCTCGTATAGACTTTTTCGCTAACCGCGGAGAAGCCTTTGACAATAAGCGAGAGTACGTAAAGTTGATGTGTTTTAACCAACGCCCTAACGGTGCGTTAGTTCTTCGGGATGTTGAGCCGGGAGAGCATGTTCTATTTGTTCAAGCCAGTGTCGTAAACACTGACCTGCCTGATGGTACCACTCGCGAGGCGATAGTTAGGCTAGATGTAAACTTAGAAGGCGGCAAGCGTTACTCGCTCAACCAATCTCGTGACCATCACGATATGAAAGTATGGCTCCAAGAAACGGATTCTGGCGTCCCAGTTTCTGACATCGTTACAACCCGTGTTGAATACCCAAAATCGGTGGGAAATTTACGCCTTGAACAATGCAAGGAAGGCACAGTTTAAAAGTACTCGCTTTTTTCAATAACGATTATAGACGACGCAGGGTTACACTTGCGTCGTTGTAGTCGTAAGGAACGTTTTGCCACTGTACATTTTTCAGCTTTTGTGACTTTGAATCTTCTGCCTCAGCAAGTTTGTTCGAGTTGAGTATTAAGCTGGGAAAGCCTTGTGCACCGATGCTGCGTGATAGCTGAATTTCTTCATTTAATTTCTCAATCGTACTTTCACTATTAAGCTCTAACTCAAAACGCTTAGCATCAAGCCCTATTTCTTTAGCAAATGCTATCAAGGTATCAAAATCCGAAGGGTTTCTTGCGTTCAAGTAATACCCTTCTTGAATTGCCTTGATCATTGCTTGCTCTAATACTTTTGCTTCATCACTATCTTTAGCCTGCGCTTTTGCCGCAAGAACCGCGCGACAAGAAGGATAGGTTGAACGACGAGGCTGACATTGCGTCCAAAAATCGTAATTAAACTGGGTGCCTGGTACTCGTTCTTGAATAGTTTTCCAGTATCCAGCAATAGTAAGCTTCATCTGTTCAGGCATCGGTACGCTACTATCTGGTGCAAGACCGCCAAGTAAATAGACAGCCTCAATATCACTGGGCAAGTCCCTTTGTATTTTTTCCCAGGCGGGAACAAACGCCCAGCACCAGCTGCACATTGGGTCGTGCACGTAATATAAAGTTCGCTTCTCTTCCATCAATGTCACCTTTGCTGGCCGCTGCCTAACGAAAACACTTAATTCTTTACTCAAGTTAACGCTACATAAATTTAGCTTTATTAATTTACTGCGTTACTCGTTTAATGCTTCACTAAATTCTCATCCCAGCGTAAATACTGTCGCTGTAGTCGCATTGGTTACGTCCAATGTACACGCTTTACCGTATAATCCAATCATCAATGTCAAATGGCGCTTTAAAGATAGCGCTTTAAAGAAGTAATGCACGCAAAGAGGTAATTTTGACGACACCGCTACCAACCGTATCAACAAAGCAAGTCTTACAGTGGATTGGCTCACATTTACTTCAATATAAAACGAGAGTTGTAGGCGCTGTCATTGCCCTTTTTACCGCAGCTATCGCATGGCTTTTGCTTGGACAAGGCATTAAATACGCGATAGATAGCGGCTTTATCGAAAATGCCGCCGACACCTTAAACAAAGCTACGGTTATGGTGCTTGCTATAACCATCATCGCCTGTTTGGCAACTTATGCGCGCTTTTACTTAATGACTTGGCTCGGTGAACGGGTTAGCGCTGACATTAGAAACCAAGTATATGCGCATCTTCTCTCGCTGCCACCGTCATTTTTCGCAGAGCTTCGAACTGGAGAAGTAATATCTAGATTTACCAGCGATACAACAATCATCCAAACTGTAGTGGGAATGAGTTTATCCATGACGCTGCGTTCTATTGTCACCTTCGTAGGTGCATTGGCGTTAATGACCTTTTCCAGCCCACTGCTAACATTTTGTGTAATTGTTGCCGTGCCGGCAGTACTCGTTCCAATTAAAGTACTCGCGCCCCAAGTTCGTCGTTATGCAAAAGCAAGCCAAGACAAAGTGGCAGATCTAGGCGCGCGTATTGATGAAAGTTTACATGAAATAATGACAGTTCAAGCTTACACAGCTGAAAATGCCGAACGCCTACATTTTTCTAGAAAAGTGGAGCTTGCTATGGACGTAGCCAAAAAGCGTATCCATTACCGTTCATTGTTAATTGGCTGCATTATGTGTATCAGCATGACAGCTATAATTTTTATCGCGTGGGTAGGTGCAAGGCAAGTACTCGACGGAACCATGACGGTCGGCGAGCTTTCAGCTTTTCTTTTCTATGCCGTTATGGCTGGCGGCAGTGTAGCCACAATTAGTGAAGTCATAGGCGAAGTACAGCGTGGTGTGGGGGCAAGCGAACGTTTATACGAACTATTTACTACTGAGTCAGCTATCAAACCT
The DNA here is from genome assembly GCF_003443615.1 of Alteromonas sp. BL110. Classification (NCBI taxonomy): domain Bacteria; kingdom Pseudomonadati; phylum Pseudomonadota; class Gammaproteobacteria; order Alteromonadales; family Alteromonadaceae; genus Alteromonas; species Alteromonas sp. BL110. Next base: position 383,108 of record NZ_CP031967.1, read on the forward strand.
GTATCAGATGAGGCGAAGAAAATTACCGAGCCTGAGCACGCAGTAGAATCTAACCTCAGAGAGGTTGATGATAAGGTTTTAATTTCCAAGGCCGCCCCAAGAATTCAGTTGGACAAGGTCAACTTTGCATATCCAGATAGTAAACCTTTGTTTGATAACTTGAACATTGATATACAAGCCGGAGAACGCCTTGCTTTAGTTGGCGCGAGTGGTGCAGGTAAAACCACCCTCTTTCAATTGCTAATGCGTTTTTACGACCCAAGTAGCGGGCAAATTCTGTTTAACGGAACGCCTATTAATAAAATGCCCATTGATGTCTTGAGGCGACATATTGCGATAGTAACCCAAGAGCCCGTGGTGTTTGCAGATACTGTAATGGAGAACATTCGTTACGGCAGTCCTGAAGCAACAGATGAAGCCGTCGTAAATGCTGCGAAGCAAGCCTTTGCTCACGAATTTATTGATAGCCTTGATGAACGTTATAGCACCCAGTTAGGCGAAAGGGGCGTGAAGCTTTCTGGTGGGCAAAAACAGCGTATCGCTATAGCGCGCGCTATTTTAGCCGACCGACCAATCTTACTTCTTGATGAAGCAACAAGTGCCCTTGATGCCATGAGTGAGCGTATGGTTCAGCAAGCCATAGATAGATTAATGGTAGGTAAAACAAGCATTGTCATTGCCCATCGTCTAGCCACAGTACAGCATGCAGACCGTATTCTGGTCATGGATAAAGGTCAGGTTGTGGGAAGTGGCAATCACGCCTCTTTGATGAAAAGCGATACCCTGTACAGGGAATACGCTGAACTGCAATTGCTTAGCTGAACCGCCTGTGGTGCTATACGGTACAAACAATTAGGTTAACCAATCGGCTATTAAACATCCGTTTTGGTCATACAAAAATAAAGGGTTTACCGCTCTCTACAGCGACGAGCAGAGTAAACTCAACTAACGCTACGGGTTTAAAATGAAATATTCAGTCTATGATGCATTAAAGACATGGACACGTCTTTGTGCTCTTTTTTTAGTGATGGTATCAACTGCGAACGCGCAGTTTATGGGCGACAGACAGGCCAAGCTTGTTGTAACCAAGCCCATTCAATTTATGAACGAAACACGGAAAGTAGAAGCGGTTGGCAGTGCAGAAGCCGTACGCTCTATCGTGTTGTACCCTGCCGTTTCTGATGAAGTAACAGAAATCAACTTCGTACCAGGCCAATCGGTGGAGAAAGGTAAGGTTCTGGTTCGCCTTGACGATAGACGGCAACAAACTGCCTTGAAGCGCGCTAAGCTTACTCTAGAAGATGCCCAGCGCACGGTAGAGCGCTTAGCCTCAAGCTATAAACAAGGTGCAGTGCCCGTTAGTGAACTAGACCTAGCACGCACTCAGCGCGACCTTGCTGAGGTCGCACTAGAAGAAGCGAAAGCAGATTTAGAAGACAGACATATTGTTGCGCCATTTGACGGTATTGTTGGCATTACCGATGTTGAGGTAGGCGATCGGATTAACGAACAAACAGTCATCACCACACTAGACAACCGAAGCAAGCTATTTATCAACTTCAAAGCGCCTGAAGCCGCCCTTCCTGTTTTGCTAAATGCACCGAGCGTCACACTTGAACCTTGGAGCGACAAAGAGCAACTGGTGAAAGCCGAAATAGCGCAGGTCGATTCTCGTATTAATGAAGCTGATCGCACTCTTCGTGCGCGCGCATTATTAGATAACTCTTCGGATAAATTCCGTCCGGGTATGAGTTTTAGAGTTAATTTGAGCATTGAAGGTGATCGCTACGCGGCCGTGCCTGAAGCCGCATTACTATGGGGAGCAACCGGCGCTTACATTTGGCTTGCTGAAGACGGGAAAGCTAAACGTGTGGACGTAAGTGTCCACCAGCGTTTAAGAGGAACCATTTTAGTTTCAGGCGATATCGAAGAGGGTGATGCGTTAATTTCAGAAGGTGTTCAGCGCTTACGTACAGGCCAAGAAATTACCACTGAACTGGCCGGAGGGCCTCAAGGTGAGTGATCCAAATCTATCGTCTTCAGTCAGCGACCTTCCCTCACTGTCGATACGACGCCCAGTTTTAATCGTCGTTTTAAACTTGCTTATTGCTATTGCAGGTCTTGCTGCTTTGAGCGGGCTTGAAGTGCGGGAACTTCCTGATGTTGATACTCCCCGTGTAACTGTTACTGCCGAGTTTCCTGGTGCCTCGCCCGAAACAGTCGATGCTGAAATAACGGGACGTCTCGAGGGTGCTGTAGCCCGCGTTAGCGGTGTAAAGAATATTTCAGCTCAAAGTGAGGAAAACTCATCACGTGTACGCGTGGAATTTCGTCCCGGCGTCAATTTAGAAGATGCAGCGAATGAAATACGCGAATCGGTAAGTCGCGTGCAGCGTCAACTTCCTGAGGATGTAGAGCAAGTGGCAATTATTCGCGCAGACAGCGATGCCCAAGCGGTTGTTAGCCTTGCTATTTCTAGTGATACATTGGATATGGAAACCCTCACCGAGCGGGTCGATACAGACGTAGCCCCTTTGTTTCTCAGTATTCCAGGCGTCGCTGACGTTACTCTAAACGGTGACAGAGAGCGTGTATTGCGCGTGTCCGTTGACCCGCTTCGCCTTACCAGTTTTAGCCTTTCAATGAGTGATATAGCCGATGCCTTATCGCTCGCGCCTTTTGATGTTCCCGCTGGCAGTATACAGTCGGCCGAACAGGCACTTATCGTGCGCGCAGATGCAACGTCAGTTTCGGCAGAAGATGTTGGTAACATTGTTGTGAGCGGGGATATTCGCATTAATGATGTCGCCAGTGTTTATTTCGGCCCCGCCGATACTACCAGCGTAGTTCGCTTAGACGGCACACCAGTTATTGGCGTAGGAGTCATTCGACAAGCTAGCTCTAATACCATAGAAATTTCTGATGAAGTGCTAGCCATGGTCAAAGACCTAGACAAGCGCTTCACCGACATGCATATCACGGTAACGGCAGACGACGCAGAGTTTATTAGAGATTCTGTAAAAGAAGTTGTGATATCGCTTAGCCTTACCGTTGCTTTAGTGGTAGTGACGTTATTGGTATTTATTGGTTCATGGCGCGCGACCATTGTTCCGGCGCTTTCTATCCCTGTTTCACTGGCAGGTGCTTTGGCAATTATATGGGGCATGGGATTTTCAATTAACATCCTTACCCTGCTCGCCCTTGTTTTGGCCACGGGTATGATTGTGGACGATGCGATTGTTGTTTCTGAAAATATTCAGCGTCGCAGAAGTATGGGGTTAGGTGCTCGTGCTGCCGCCGTAATTGGTACCCGGGAAGTATTTTTTGCGGTAGTGGCAACTACTGCAGTGCTTGCCTCTGTATTTATCCCCATCGCATTTCTTCCGTCAACCGCTGGGCGATTGTTTAGAGAGTTTGGCGGCGTATTAGCAGGCGCTGTCGTAATCTCTTCTTTTGTTGCGCTTTCTTTGGTGCCTGCACTTACCGCACGCCTTAAAGTAAAAGAAACGAAAGAAAACGGTTTGTTTAGTAAAACTTTTGGCCGTTTTGGTAATGCATGCCTTGGTATATATCAAGCTTCACTGTTAAAAGCCCTTAAATACGGCTGGGTAGTAGGCATACTTAGCCTAGCCGCTGGCGGTGGTGCTTATATACTGTCACAAAATATCGATAATGAGCTTTTGCCGAGCGAAGATAGAGGCACAATCCGGATATTTGCTCGAGGCCCTGATGGCGCGGGGCTGAACTTTATGGATAGACAAGCCGAGAAAATGGAAGAACTGCTGCTTCCTTATGTTGAAAACGGCACCATAGATTCGATTTACACGGTAGTAGGTTCATGGGATCCGAACATTGTATTTATTACCGCTCCGCTTAAGCACTGGGATGAACGGGATAAATCACTTCAAGATGTCGTTAACGAAATCCGCCCTAAACTACAGCAAATTCCTGGTGCGCCTGGCAACGCCTTTGGTGGCAATAGCCTTAATTTGCGTGGTCAAGGTGGCGGTTTGGAGATTGCGCTTACCGGTGATACCTATGAAAACATTTTTCTAGCAGCGCAAAACTTTTCCCGGCAGCTTGAGGAAAAGCTGCCCGAACTTGGCAGACCCAGAATTAGCTATGACCCTACTCAACCACAGATGCGCGTAAATATAGACCGCCGTCGTGCAGAGGAGTTGGGCGTGCCGCTTACCGACATCGCCAGTACGCTGCGCGCTGCTGTTAATGGCGATGATATTGCCGATTTGAACGTAGGCGACCAAGCTATTCCTATTATGTTGCAAACGAATAATCGCAGTACGCTAGACCCGTCAGAGCTTACCAGTTTGTATGTAAAAAGTGTCGACGGAAACCTAGTGCCCCTTTCTAGTGTTGCATTTATTAGCGAAGAAGGCGTTGCTGCTGAACTAGAACGTCAAGCCCAGCGACGGGCAATAAAAGTGGAGATGGAACTGCCAGAAGATGTGGCACTTAGTGAGGTAGTAGATCAAATACGTGCGCTAGCGCTAGATACTTTGCCCGATGGCATCGGATTAGTCTTTTTAGGTGAAGCACAAACCTTTGAAGAAACGTCTAAGCAGGTTGCCCTCACCTATATCTTAGCTTTTGTTATTGTATTGCTTGTACTAGCCGCCCAATTTGAAAGCGTTAATAGCGCTGTTGTAGTTATGCTGACTGTGCCCTTTGGTATTGCTGCTGCGGTTTATGCGCTGTTTTTAACCGGCACTAGTATTAACATTTACTCGCAAATTGGACTGGTTATGTTAATTGGTCTACTTGCCAAAAATGCTATCCTGCTGATTGAGTTTGCGGACCAGCTTCGCGATAAAGGTTTTGGTATCTACGACGCTATCGTTGAAGCCGGAAAAGTGCGTTTGCGCCCCATTATGATGACCTTGGTATCTACCATTTTAGGAGGCCTTCCGTTAATACTATCAACAGGAGCAGGTGCTGAAGCACGTAATGCTATTGGCTGGGTTGTGTTTGGCGGCCTTGGTATTGCAGTGGTATTTACTCTTTACCTTACGCCTGTACTTTACCTAGCACTAGCACGCTTTACCAAACCTCGTGCAGATGAAAGCGCTAAGCTTGAAAAAGAGATGGAAGAAGCTAACGCGCAGCACTCTTAGAAGGTTCCCCCGCTTAGGTAGGCGCTGTGCCTATTTAAGCGGTGTTTAGGCGGTGCTAGTGCCGTATTTCCATGTCCAAGCCGTGCTTAAACCCAGTCAAACCGAGATTAGGCAGTTACTTTGCCACTCTGTGTACACCAAGAACTAAAAGAGATGACTAAGCTAAGGGCGTAATAACAAACATAAATGTTATTACGTCCTTAGCTTGGGCGCTTTTTGTTAAAATACTGCACGAATAAGAAAGACAAATTAATCGCGATATAAGAACTAAACTTCTTAATGGCTTTTACAGAAAGTTTTAGTCTTACCAGTGAAGGCTAGCAACTGACCGACCATTCTATCGAAGTAAGGGTTATAGGTGAGCCGCGCGTACACTCTTTCTTCCTTATCGCTGACAAGCGCGTTGTTCTCTATCTCTGGTTTAAATCCCCAGGGCCCATACCATACGTCTTCTCCTGCTCTGCAGCGCGCTTCAGCATCACTTCCTTGTCCGTTGTCACAAATGCGAAACCTACTTTCCGTTCCATACAAGATGTTATGTTCAGAAAAAAGAGTACTCATATGAGAGGCCGCACTAATTCGCTGCTCGGGTAAGTCCATGGTTTGCATAATGAGGGTATTATCGGATACCTCAGGTACATTTTCACCTTGCCACAATAAACATTTACGTGGATGAATGAAATTATCTCTGAATTGTTCAGCGATCTTTATAGTATCCACAACACTGTCTTTTTCGGCCACCACCATCAGCACAGGAAGATTTAAAGTTCGCTTTTCTTCTTCTGATTGAGAAAACAAGTCTTGAAGCACGTTTACGCTTTCCTGATAGGCAGCGAACCCCGGCATAGCCGTGGAATTATAACGACTTGGATTGTCTTCCTCTTCTACATTAGGCCAAGGAAACAATGAATCGATGTAAGGCGCCAGGCGGGACACAAAAAAGCGTGACTTAAAGGCCGGTGAAAAATGCATGAGCCCCTTAATATCGAGCTCTTCGGCCATTGAAAAACTTGCAATAGTGGTTAAATTAGCACCCGTCGAGAAGCCCCCAACGTAGAGGTTATCTACTTCTTCAGAAAACAGCCTTATGTGGTGATTTGTTTCTGCCTGCCACTGCTCATAGCTCACGTTTAGCATATCCCCTGGCTTTGAGCCATGACCCGGTAACAATATACTTCTTACATGAATGCCTTCATCACACATAGCGTTTGCTACATCGCGAAAAAAATAAGGTGAATCGCCAAGGCCATGAACCAGCAACACACCGATGTCTCGGTATTGTGTACCACATTCAAAAGGCATATTCATTGATATCTCTTTTGCTTGGTTATCAGAAATAAATGTTCTGTGTTCAAGAAGATAACTTTCGACATTATCCAAGTAGTTATCGAAAGGCTGAACACCAACCGGAAAGGCCTGAGTGCTGGCACTGAATTGAGAACTGTGCGACGAATGACACCCGCTTAATGAGAACAGCGCAACAGAAGCAGCGCACACGTGCACTGCTTTAAAAGTAAATTTAGGCATGGTTAACGTATAGGTTTATGGTAATGAAAAGCGATTATTGCAGTGTATCTTTACCCGAAACCAATGCCTTAGCGAGTAATTTATGAGTAAGTAATGAAAGAAGCTCGGTTTCTTCTTCACTTCGCTCGCCATCTACACCAGTAATCGCCATAGCTACCTCTAACGTTTTTTCTGCATTAAACGATAGATCGTTTTTAAGACTTTTTAAGAAAGTAACAGTATCGCCAGTATCGATGGCTTTTCGAGCTTGATAGATAGTGTCGTTTAGAAATGCTTCGCGACAGATTGGGCTTTGCCAATCTAACGATTCAACCATAGCATTCAAGTAGTCTTGTTCGGTCAAGGTTACCATTCCATCGACCTGATAAAGTAAAACTGAAAGTTTGATAAGGGCTTGGTTAAAACTTTGTTGTTCTGATAATTGCATAACTCTCTTCCTCTTCGTACTGTACGCAGCAGTACCACAACATGCTCTGCATCCTAGCAGTAGCGTAAATTTTCTGTGCCTGCATCGAGCGATTAAACATCGAAAGCTTGAAAGCGCTTAGTGACTGCTTTAGGACCTGTCAGCCTTTACTTTGGTTCCAAAGGCCACCGTTCTATTAATATAGACCGCTCGATTGACGGTAACATTACGCAGCGATGATGCTTTTAGTTCACAATGTTAAATTAGTGTAAACACCTATTGCATTATAGGTCTTTTTTAACAGGTTCCAAGTGGCAGTCACCGCAAAATATGAAAGACTCTCGAGAAGGTTTGCATTGTTCGAATTTGAAAGTTCACTTTAAATACCAACTAACCGTAGCTAAGTGAAAAGTCTGGCGTCCCTTTGATTTACAGGGTCCAGACTTTATTCAACAAACTTTAGGGGCACTTAGGAAATGGCATCAACGCAAGCCCAAAGTGATGTCATTGATGTAGAAGTTGCCTGTATAGACTTTATCGTTATTACCGTGAGATTCTAATGCAAAAAACTGCTTATCTTCATCGTTTAGGGCTTGATATCCCCCAATTACCTGATAAATCCATACTTCAGGATCAAAGTCTAAAGCCTGCTCTTCAAAATAATCCAGGGCGGTTTTAGGCTGGCCTGAATCAATTACCTCACAGAAGTAAGCTTCAACTGCCTGCTGCAGGGGATCTTTTTCAAGCGACAGAGTAGATTGCTCGGTCACATCGATGTCAACAGGCTTAGTATCTTCGTGCTGAGACTGACGTTTGTGTACATGGGTCAAAGACGCCACAATATTTTGATAATCTGCTTCGTGCTCAACGTTATTCACGTCAGCTGCTGCATTGGCAATAATCGAGTCTGATTGATTAAACAATACTGGCACATTGGTCAGATTAGCATAGTTACCCGGCGCAAAATCAGGCTGCTGCTCCATGTGTAGCAAAAAACCTTTAAGTAACCGGGTACGACCTTGAAACTCTCTAAATCGGCCTAACAAGTCTAGCAAACGCGCTTGTACAACAGATAACTCTTGTGCGGCTTTAGAAAAGCGCTGCTGGAGCGATACTACCAATAAATGGCGTAGTTCGCGGTTAGACCCAGCCAGTTCACTTAACTCATCGAAACGGAAACACTCAAGCTGAGCAAGCAAATCCGTTACCTGCCCTTGCGCTAACTCGTTTTCGCGAATTTTAGCTTCAACCGACGACACATAACCAAATTCATTATTAATACGGCCGAACATCACACGCACGCTATTACTCAATGATTCTGAAAGCTGATACACGTGCTCGGTTAAATCACCCATGTGGGCTGCTGCTTCATTATATTTGTTGTAATGAAGCGCTTCTTTATAATGCTCGGTCAGTGTTTTAAGGCTAGCAAGCGACGCACCAATATTGGCATTGATGGTCCGATTGCGTTCGTCTTGTAGGCTTCCTTCTAGAAGCGTTCTTACCGCGCTTTTTAAGCGCAATTCACTTTGCGCTTCAGGGCGCCACAAAACACCTAATTGAACGAGCTGTTCTAATACCTTAGGGCTGTGGTCGCGCTCTTTTACCGAACCATTAACGTACGCCTGCATAATAAGGTCGCTGTGACGACCCAACGCATTTAGTAGTTTAGTCCCCGCCTGAATTAACACCTGGCTCATATCAAACTACCTTGCGAAATAGCGGCCTCCGCCTGCTCAGATAAACTCAACGCTTCAGTTTCGTCGATAAAACGTAGCATTTCATAAAGGTGCTCAATTTTGCCCGTGCCCAGATAAATCTGTTTATCCGGGTTAGGTTTAATTAAGTAACCCATTTCTGTTAAGCGTTTAAAAACCTGTTTTAGCTGGCCATCTAAATTCACGCTGGTAGAACCGAACATACGATAGCGCGAAATTTTCTCTAATTGCTCGGCATAGGCCGGCGTGTCTTCAATGGTTGTTTGCAGCTCGTTCAAACGAATAGCGCTGCCCATAGTTATTGGCATGTCAGATTCATTGGCTTGTTGAACCAGTAATAACCACTCGACCAGAGGGACAAGGTTAGACGCCGTATCTTGGAACTGCTGGGTTAGCACTTTACGTTCGTTTTCACCAATGGTGAGGAAGCTAGCAAAGAATACATCACCTTCTGCGGTAGTTGAGAGTGTGCGGTTCAGCAATGCTAAGTGGGGCTCTAGCTGAGCAGCGTTATCTCTTGATTTAAGAAAACGCCACGCCTCTTCATCGGTCACCTGACAAATAAACGCGCCTTGTAAAAGTGCACTTAGTACACGGCCTTGTTCTGTCATCATGCTGATGTCTCCTTGCCTGCTACTTCACTGTTCTTTTCTGCTTCTTTTTTTAGTTTTATGCGTGCGCCTATCGAGCTTGCTTTTGGTTGAACCACCTGCAGTTGGCGAGTCACTTTATCTATCAAGTAGCGGTTTTCAAATAGCGTCAATACTTCCGATTCTGGATTAGGGAACGCCCCCACTACACTGATGTTATTGTTTTGACAGGCTTCAAAGATTTTCTTCACATTATTTTGGTGAAGTGTACCTAATTCATCAATGGGCCAATGCACGGTAGCGTCGGCATCGCCTCGTAAAAGACGGGTAAAGGCAAGTAAGAATTTACACAGGATAAGGTAGGCCATACCGTGGCTCGACGATTCGTTTAACTGTCGGTCGGTGCGGATAACAAGATCGCTGTTCCCCTCACGCAGGTGAAGCTCAATATCAAGTAGCTTGCTGATACCGCCGGTAAGTGCCGCGCGACCAAGAATATCTAATACCCGGCGCATACTTTGCCCGTATTCTTCTTCCGGTAGCTCGTTTGCTCCCTCTTCCATCCAGTGCTCATAGAGTTTTCTGAATTGCTCAAGTTCAGGCCAAAATTCAAGTTCGCTGATACGCGAGCGAATTTTAACAGCAGAATCTGATACACCATCAAGGGAAAGATCGCCGTCCACCTCTTGGGTAATGCGGCGGCTTTGCGACACAATGCGTTTATCAATATCGGCAAGAACGAAATAGTATTGCGAGAGATCAGCACCGAATATACGGCCTTGCTCACGCAAGCCCTGCAGTTTCTGCGGGACGATCACATTCAGAAGCTGTGCTAGGTGCGACACCATGCGACGGTGATCAAAGCTCTTCACACCGTGGGCGTTTAGCGTTGCACACTCTTCACGGGCGCGTTCCCAGGTGTCAGATAGACCTGTCCCCGCTTGCGCAGCTATTAGCTGATCAAACCTTTCTACATAAGCTCGTACATCGCTCAATAAGTTTTCCCGTTCCTGAAGCTGGCTTTGTACCTCCGAGATACGCTGACTAATACTGACATCATCGTGCTTAATTTCTGCTGTTTCGTCTCCAGCCTGAAGCGTTAGCTTAGCTAACGACTTACTCAACGTTTTAACTTGCTCTAAATGTTCGCTGGCAGTTTTGAGCGTACTTTCAAGCTGTGCATGCTGCTCTTGAAGTTGCTCGCGATTAGCTTTATATGTGGCTTGTTTGCTTGCCAAATCACGCTCTGATTCACCCAATAGTTTACGCGACTTAGACAAGCCTTCTTGCCAAATCACCTTTTGCTTAGTAAATACGTTTGTGTACCAACGTTCATAGTCAGCCACTTTATGACGATGCGTTTCAGTGCGTGTAATATTTTCTTTAAGTTTATTAATTTGCTTTTTAAGCTGACCTATTTCATCAACATCCACACCGCGATTGCTTAATTCGCTTTCTAGCCAATCTTGCATATCTTTTCGGTCTTGGGCAGCACTCTCCTTCGCTTTTCGCATATCGTTATCAAGCTGAGAAATACGCGCCTCACTGTCGGCAATAAGCTGCTGCCAGTGAAATTTGTGCTCGGTTTCCGCTTCACGCTGCTGGTCTTTGATTTCGTCTCGGCTAAGCTCAAACTGCGCCTTCGCCTGCTTTTGCGACTGCTGATTAGCTTCTAACTTAGTTTTGGCTTTTTGCTTACGTGCAGAAAGCGCTTGTTGGTATTCACTGAGCACCGTATCGCGGTCCTGCTGTGCCCGCTTACGACTGGCTTCCGCGCTCTTGACTGCGTTGTCTTTCTGGGTAACCACAAGCTCTGCGTTACGCACGTCTTCGTTGGCTTTTGCTAAACGCTGTTCACATTCGTTTTGCGCGGCAAGGGCGGCAGCCTGACGTATTTCAGCTTCTTGCAATTGCTGTTTGAGTGCTTGTTCAGTGAAGGCGTAGTCAGGGGTATCCAATTCAGTAAGCGCTAACTTAACGCCCATGAAGGTATCACTAGCGCTTTGTGCATCCTTTGCCATTACAGGGGCTAAATCAGTGCGCTCGAGTAGCTCCGGACGAATAACTTTACCTAAGGATAATTCCCAGTCGTCTACATTGGCGCGCAGGAACTCAAGCAACGCGCCTTCGCCGGGGTAAAGAAGCGCATTAATTTTATTAACCGCTTTTTCATCTTGTTGAAAGGCGTTGCGCGCTTTGTCTAACGCATTCGAACATTCTTTGCGAAATTCTACTGATTTACTGTGTGCTTGTTGCGCTTGTCGTAATTCGCCACGTGCCGAATCTTCATTAATAGAGGCTTCTTTTATAGCCGCGTCTAAAATGTCTAGCTGAGATTGCTCAAACTCGTTATAGCCTGCGTTACTAAGTGAAGCTTTAAGCTCAGCCTCCGCTACTTTCAGATCATTTAAACGATTCTGGTAATCATGCTGTAGCGTACTTAGCTGGCTGTTGTAATCGCTTTGTATTCGACTTAACGCTTCACGCTCGCTCTGCTGTTGTTCAGCTTTGTTTTCTGCAGCTTCCTGTCTAGCTGCAGACATTTCTTCCAAAGTAATTGAAAGCTTTTCACCTAGCTCAGCTAAGCGCTTGTTGTAGGCTGACTCAATGTCCTGGTGCTTTTCAGTGAGCAAAACGTAACGACTGTCGGCCATGGCTTTTTCATTTTGCCACTGCGCTAGATTTGCAACGTCTTCTTTAAGCTGCTCAATATTTTCGTCTTGCCACTTGTCGAATTCACGCTCTACCGTATCCAGTTCGCTAGTAAACTTTTCCACATCGGCGCGAGCAGAAGAAATAACTTGGTTTAAATGATCGCGGGTATCACCCCATTCACTGTCCGTTTGTTTTCGCTGGAAGCTATTTTCATCAAGCTCGTTCTTGGTAGTTTCAACCCGCGCTGCTAAATATGTCTTATCGAGTTCAAAGCTATGCTTAAGATTAGCAAGCACTTGCTCGGTACTTGTTAGCGCCATGTCCGCTTGCTCGAGTTTAGAAAACTCAGGGCGAATTTTGTCGAACTGCTTAATTAGATGACACTCTTTAATCCAGTCATCAACCCTATGGCGGCTAAGACCTGAAGTTGGTGGCGTAACGCCATCTTCTTCTAAAATAGCGGCAATCATGGCTTTAATGGTTTCCATTTTGCCTTCTTTAGAGTGCACCGCTTTTGCCAACTTTTCTATGTGGCGCATATGCTTTGAAGGTTCGCACAAACTAAAGATTTTGGCGTAGCCTAATAATTCGCGCGCATTGTTACTTTGGTTGAGCACACCTTGGTCGTTTTGAATGATTGCGCGGAAGTCTTTGGTATTCAGTAAGCTCGTTACCAGTATATTATTGCGCTTCATGGCGCGTGCAAGCTTTGCGCTACTCACACTGGCGTGCTTGCCATTCTTTTGTTCTATTAGATAGTCACCAATTTCAAACGGCTTACCAATTAAACGGTAATTTACACCGGTTCCGTTTGAGCTTAATACAGCTTGGCATAGGTCGCCTTCAGCGCGTGTATATTCATAGATAATAAAACTAGATAGGCGCGGTAAGTACCAGCGTTCAAAGCTATCGCGGGTTGCCGGTACCACACGACTAGGGTATTCGCCGTAAAACACGGGAATAAGTCGCTGAAGCGTGGTTTTACCCGACGCATTGGTACCACAAATATTGGTGTGTCCATCAAGCTTTAGCTCGACTACGCCCGGTAAATGCGTGTCGATAAGAATAATACGTTTTAAGCCTGCCATAGTGTTCCTGTATCAATAACTCTGCCGCGTGAATCCTCACACAGCACAAAATAGTGCCTGCTTAGGTATACAAAAATTCTGTATATCGAATAGAAGCCGAGCACATGCGCACGATGTAGCCCGTCAGTGTATTATGAATTCACGAATTTGCACAGATGCGCGGTGATTTGTTGGTTACAAAGCATGCTATGGCTTTAAGAACGTTTCATGTTTCTCTCTTTCGAGGTTTGCCCCGCTTCAAATTAAAAATAAAAAATTCAATAATATTTCTAAATAGACTAACTTTTACACTTGCTGGTCGACCAATTTTAAAACATCTTATTAACCAATGATAAACATTTGGTAAAAGCCGTGTCTACGAACAACAAAAACGAAAACGTCTTACAAGAAACCCTAATAGTACTTTTTTACTTCTTTTTAATTGCATTGGTTGTGACAGCTGTATCGGCCTGTGGAGGTAGCTCTAAAAGTAATACACCCGATCAATCTGTTTCTGTACCTGATTCTCAAGGTGGTGGAGAAACGCCCACTGAAGAACAAGCAGAATTTACCCTAGTGTCTGAAATCCTGCTCAGTGCCCCGGGCGCTGCAAACGCTAGCGAAACCTACGAATCAATCGAGAACGTGTTTGGAGAAGGCAGCATAGAAGCACCCGACTTGTTCGTTGGCGATCATACTTCTACGCCGCATATTTTAGAGGAAACCGATAGCGTTGTAGGCCCCCACTTTGTGTTTTTAGCCCACCGAGATGACGACTTTAATAAAGGTGTTCAGTCTGACCGTCAGCGCAACGAGATAAAAACTTATGATAAAAGCGATGACGAAGTACTCGGGTTCGAAGGGGACACTATGCAGTTTGAATGGTATTTCTATGTCGCCAGCGATATGTCTTTAACCAGTAAGTTTAGCCACTTCTTCCAGCTTAAAGCACGAAACGACAGTGAAGATAATAGTAATGGTAACGACGATCAGCCCGTTATTACCCTTTCCGCTGTCGAAAAAGACAGTTCCGGTAAAGAACTACAAGTAAGACACAGTGTAGGGTTTAACTCTGACGGTTCTCGCACCAGCGATGTCTATTTAGTTCGAGCAAACTGGAGCGATATCGCCGATGAGTGGGTTAAGGTATCTGTGCAAGCAACCTTTTTAGATGAAGGCAACTTCACCATGCAAATAACCCGCGTTAGCGACGACGCTACTATAGTAGATATTAACGAAACAAATATAGATATGTGGCGCGGTGTATCTAATGAGGACTTCATCCGCCCTAAGTGGGGTATTTACCGCTCTACCGCTGAAATAGATAAGTTACGCCAACAGGAAGAACGAGTGAAGTTTGCTAACTTCGTTATTAGAAAAGGTACGCTTTGATTTGCAATTGAAGCTACTCAATCGATGTTTTCACTTTAAGGGATACTGGGAGTAGTCGAAAAACGTTTTCAGGTGTTCTTTTAAAAATGGCGGTAAGCAATACACAGGTTTACTTACCGCACTCATTTAGCTTTGACAGTGTGTTTTTAAACTATCACGTGGGAAAGCGCTATTATGCGCCTTCCAACCACTACTTTACCTATTTAACAGCTAGTACATTCACAGACTCTGGCGCGGGGTACATCATGCTGAAAGTCGGCGCAATGTCACCCGAGGCTGAATTTAAAATGTTATCGAAGCGAAGGATCATACCGTTTGATTTTTCCGCGACGTAAACATGACCGTTGCTGAGCATCAGATCCACTGGGTTACCCAGCATTGAACTCGGCCCTGCAATATTAACCGATACATCGGTTAAGCCATCTGCATTGCCAGCACCAGCAATGACATAAAGTTTGCCGTCTGTTGCATCTGCAGCGCTACCAACGTCAGAAATAACTAGGCTATCGCTTTGGCTATCGTAGTCTATACCATGGATGTTCGTTGGTGCCTCAAATGCAGCACCGTCGCTCGCTGGTACGATTAACCTATCTTCACCTGTAATTACGGTCTCACCGCTTTGAAGTTTGCGCATTACTTCTTCAAAAACTGCAACAGTACCGTTGGTTAATGCTAAATACGCACTGTCAGTCGATGGGTCGTAATCCACATCCCAAGGACGTCCACCATCAGCGGCTTCAAGCGTTAATAGAGGCGCAACATTACCCGATGCACATGGCGAAAATACTCTTACAGCAGGCGTACTTTCATTAACATCAGCCACAAATACCACACCGGCTTCAGAAACAATATCTAACCCTTTCGGTGCAATCAGCCCGGTTTCACTCCCCATAATCATGTGGTCGTAACTATCGCTGTACATCATCTCATCGCGCATAGTTTTCAAGCGATTGATTACCAGTAAGCCGCCTGTTGATGTATCCAAATCATCAAAAGTGATAACACCGTCACCACTTGCCGTAAACGCAGCACTTTCAATGCTCATACCTGCATCAAAAGAACTCAACTCGCTGGATAATACTGCGCTGTATTGAGCCACCTGCCCTGTTGTTTCGCTTTCAGTTGAAGGGTTACTTGATACCGAAAGCCCCATAATAGGCATAGTTGTTATGCCGTCGTCCGAAGCGTCTTTCATTTCGTCTAATTCTCTAAACTCAGCTAAAGACTCCGGCTTCACCGATGGCGTTGATAACGTCGGTGCAATATCGCCGCTCTCTCCGTTGAAGATATTTGAGAAAACCAGAATGGCGTCGTTTGATTTTTCCGCCACGCGAAGGTTAGACCCGGTGAGAAAAATGTCTACTGGATTGCCAAGCTGGGTAGATGCTCCGCCTATTACTCTGGTTGGTACAGCCGCCCCATCTGCTGAAGATACATTTTCAATCACAAATATTTGACCGTCGTCGGCCACAGAAGCATCACCCACATCTGATAACACCATACGGTTAGATTTAGGCTCGTACACAATGCCGTGTAAATTAATTGAAATTTGGTTTCCATCGGCATCCGAAGGAACAACTGAACGCATCACAGTAGGTGCAAAATCTGAACTTGCCACATCGTCGTACACCGCTAGCGTGCCATCGGTAAGTGCTACGAATAACCTATCGCTTTGCTCGTCGTAGGCCAAATCCCATGGTTTTGCAGATACCATTATCTCAGCAATAGGTGCAACGTCCCCTGCCGCTTGACTACCAAACACACTTATTTTTTGACCGTTAAAGTCTGCCACCATTACTAGGCCAGTATTTTCAGCGAAAGCTATACCTTTAGGATTGACTAATCCGGTAGCCGCCCCCGTTATCTCGCGCCCTTTATTCATCATGAAATCTGTCTGTGCATCAAAATTACACTGCGTTCTTAAAAGCGGTAAGTCACTGTCACCCGCTTGAATAAGAGAACCTTTATTGGTGAAGACAAGACCTTCATTTGCGCCAGTGGTTACCGTACTTAGCGCGCTAGCGTTTTGGTCGACTGCCGTTACCGTATTACGATTATCATCACCATTATTGGCAACAAGAAAAGTTGCAGCAGCCAAACCGGGCGCGCCGTCTTGGCCTGGTGTGCCATCGACACCATCTGTGCCATTTAGTCCGTCGGTCCCATCGTCGCCATCACAGGCGCTTAAAGCAAAAACCATAGCCGTTGCTAATAATGATAATCTCATTTTTTGCTTCGAAGTTTTGTTGAATTCCATCTTCATCTCCATACTTGTTCTATTTTAAGAGACGCTGTCAACCGCGAATCTGTGCGATAGATACTGCTCACGTCCTGTTCAACAAGCCAAACGAACCACATTTGATATTGGATGCAACAAAAACAAAAAAACCTCAATGCATTGCTGCTGTTGAGGTTTTTGGTCGTTTTAGAACTATAGCTAATTAGCGTGGTGGGAAGCCGCCGCCTCCGCCGAAGCCGCCCCCGCCAAATCCACCTGGGCCGCCCGGACCGCCAGGGCCTCCAAAGCCGCCACCGCCCGGTGGCATCATGCCTTTCATTTGGCGCATCATTTTCTTCATGCCACCGCCAGACATCTTCTTCATCATTTTCTGCATTTGCGTAAACTGTTTAAGCAAACGGTTTACGTCTTGAATCTGCGTACCTGAACCTGCCGCAATACGACGCTTACGTGAACCTTTAATCATATCAGGGCGCGCACGCTCAGCCGGCGTCATTGAATTGATTATGGCTTCCATTTGGTTGAACTGCTTGTCATTGGCCTGATCTTTAATTTTATCAGACATACCGCCCATGCCAGGCAGCTTATCAAGCATTCCCATCATGCCGCCCATGTTCTTCATCTGCTCAAGCTGATCTTTAAAATCTTGCAAATCGAAGCCTTTACCTTTCTGCACCTTTTTGGCCAGCTTTTCGGCTTTTGACTTATCAACTTTACGCTCAACCTCTTCGATAAGGCTAAGTACGTCACCCATGCCCAAGATTCGAGAAGCGACACGTTCAGGGTGGAAAGGCTCAAGTGCATCAACCTTCTCCCCCATACCGATAAACTTGATTGGCTTACCGGTAATGTGGCGAACCGACAGCGCAGCACCGCCTCGAGCGTCACCATCCGCTTTGGTAAGGATTACACCGGTAAGCGGAAGCGCATCGTTAAAGGCTTTTGCCGTATTCGCAGCATCTTGCCCCGTCATGGCGTCAACCACAAACAGTGTTTCAATAGGCTTAACGGAAGCGTGAAGTTCTTTAATTTCGTCCATCATGTCGTTGTCAACATGCAAACGACCTGCGGTATCCACTAACAGTACATCAAAGAAGTTCTTCTTCGCTTCAACAATGGCATCGTTAACGATATCAATCGGCTTTTGTAAAATCGTTGACGGATGAAAAGCAACATTCACTTCACCGGCCAGGGTTTCAAGCTGCTTGATAGCGGCGGGACGGTATACGTCGGCACTCACTACCATGACTTTCTTTTTCTCGCGCTCTGTTAAATATTTGGCGAGTTTACCTACAGAGGTGGTTTTACCCGCACCTTGTAAGCCAGCCATTAGCACAACAGCAGGAGGCTGAGTAGCGAGGTTAAGCTTCTCGTTCGCCTCCCCCATCACAGACTCTAGTTCAGACTGAACAATTTTAATGAATACTTGGCCAGGTTTAAGACTCTTGGTCACTTCTGTACCAACAGCACGCTCTTTTACCTGTGCAACAAACGACTTGACCACTGGAAGCGCCACGTCGGCTTCAAGAAGTGCCATTCGCACTTCGCGTAGCGTTTCTTTAATATTGTCTTCAGTAAGACGCCCTTTACCGCTGACATTTCGTAATGTCTGGCCTAAGCGTTCTGATAAATTCTCAAACATAGTATGAAACTTCTTTTTATTTCAGACGTAATGCCCACATTGTAACGTAAAAGCGAAGCGTAACGTACCCACAATTGCGGTTAAATTTTTAAACTTTTGCTCAGGTATCTATTGTTTTTTTGTTGTCGTTCTAACACTAGGATACGCGGCAAAGGTTAATAGACCACAGATATGCGAGCTTTATATAACCACACTAAAAGTGGGTGTGAAACAAACAAAATCAAGGAGATGGTTGAATTTACTTGCAAGTTGAAGTATCAATACCGACTCAGTCGGTGAAGACATCACCTACCTATTACAGGACGCATCATGAACACCCTTTTCGCCATTTCTGCTGCTTTACTCTACGCGTTGGCTGCGGCAGTGCTTATTGGCAAATTCGTACATCAAGACGGCCCAAACAAACGTTTAGGTCTATCTATCGCTAGTGTAGGGGCAATTGCACATATCGCGTTTCTTTCCAACGCCATTATCGTTGCGCCAGGTCAGGATATGAGTGTAACCAACGTGCTTTCTTTAGTGTCGTGGATAATCACCATTTCCATGCTCATTTTCGCCCGCGCTATTGCGAATTTAATTTTACTTCCCGTTGTATTCGGCTTTGCTTGCCTTTCGGTACTTGCTTCTCAGTTTATTCCCGTGTCGTACATCATGCATATTGAACTGCAGCCCGGCTTGGTTATTCATATCAGCTTATCCTTGTTTGCATACTGTACCTTGGTCATTGCATTTTTGTATGCACTTCAAATGTCGTACATTACCTATAGGCTTAAACAAAAAGGTGCGGCGCTACTCCATTCATCACTACCGCCTCTAATGCTGGTGGAAAACATCTTGTTCAAGTTATTACTTGCAGGCACCTGCCTATTAACCGTGTCGCTTATTAGCGGTTTTGTTTTCTTAGAAGACATGTTTAATAAAACCTACGCGCACAAAACGGTGCTTTCCGCTGCAGCGCTCGTGGTTTTCCTTATTCTTCTGATAGGCCAGAAACTTCGAGGTTGGCGCGGGCGTCAGGTCATTGTAATGACGGTATTGGGTGTTACGCTTTTATCTCTTGCCTATTTTGGTAGCAAGCTGGTTCGCGAGTTCCTTCTTTAAATAGAGACACATATAGCCGCCGAGTCTATCAACAACATGGCTAGGCGGCTCTCACTTTACGCTGAACTTTCTAAGTAATTAGGGTGATATCAACAATTACCCCTTGAAACTCACCCCTCAAATCAATACATTTGAAGCCTTAGTTTAGACAGGAACCCCTTAATTGGACGACATATCAACGAGTACGCTGTTTATCGCGCTCGGCGTACTCATATTACTATCTGCGTATTTCTCTAGTTCAGAAACAGGCATGATGTCGATAAATCGTTATCGACTTAAGCACTTGCAAGGAGAAGGCAACCGCTCGGCTATGCGTGTTGCAAAGCTTCTAGAACGACCAGACCGCCTAATCGGCCTCATCCTTATCGGTAACAACCTTGTTAACATAGCGGCTTCTTCGCTTGCCACCATACTCTGTATTCGCCTATTTGGTGACTATTGGGGGCTGTTCGCCGCCACCTTTGGCCTAACGTTAGTATTGCTAATTTTCGCAGAAGTCACCCCTAAAACCTTGGCGGCACTTTATCCAGAAAAGATAGCCTTTCCAAGTTCTATTATTCTGCTTCCATTACTCACTCTACTGTACCCTTTTGTCGCCGCTATAAACGGTATTACCAACGGTATTCTTGCACTGCTAAAAATTAGTCCTGCAAATGGCAATGATGATTCATTGAGCAGAGAAGAGCTAAGAACGGTAGTGTTTGAAGCTGGTGCTATGATCCCTAAGCGACACCAAGACATGTTAGTTAGCATTTTGGATTTAGAAAGCGTCACTGCCGAAGATATCATGGTGCCCCGCGCCGAAATCTTTGCCATAGATATCAATGACGACTGGAAGAAAATTCAAAAAGCCTTGACCCATGCTCAACACACCCGAGTGTTGTTATACCGCGATAGCGTCGATGATGCGGTAGGCTTTGTACACGTGCGTGATGCTTTGCGGCTTTTATCGAAAGATCAGTTTACCAAGTCGAGCCTGCTTCGCGCAGTACGGGAGATTTACTACACCCCAGAATCTACGCCTCTGCATACGCTAATGTATAAGTTTCAAGCAGAAAAAGAGCGCATTGCTCTAGTGGTAGATGAATATGGCGATATCATGGGTTTGGTGACCCTGGAAGATATTCTTGAAGAAATTATCGGTGATTTTACCACCAGTATGGTCCCAGACCACAGTAAAGAAGCCCACGTGCAGCAAGATGGTTCGGTATTAGTTGACGGAAGCGCTAACGTGCGTGAATTAAACCGAGAAATGGACTGGAAATTACCAACCGAAGGACCGAAAACCCTTAACGGCCTATTACTTGAGTATCTTGAAGATATTCCAGAAAACAAGGTCAGCGTGCGTTTGGCAGGTTATCCCCTTGAAATCGTCGATATTTCAGAAAGCATGATAAAAACTGTCAGGATTATGCCGGAATATTATGTTGCACCTAACGAGTCAAATAATGACCACTAAGCAATGTAGTGGTTATTATACCTTTTGACCTTATCTGCTAGCCTTTTGTTTCGTCAGCGAGACGTTGTGCACGATTTGCCAGCGCTCTTGCTTTTGCAGCAGCGACTTTATCTGATAGTTCAGATAACCTGGCAATAATATCCTGCGTCTCCTCATCTTCACGTAAATCAGCCTCCGCCATATGCGATTGCAATGAACGTTTAAGGAGCTCAGGAATAGATTTGCTGTCCATTTCCCAACCCTTCAATAGAATAAACTTTGACACTCTCAAAAAGGCTATCGACCGGACAGGGATATACTTAACAAGTATTTGTTCAATTTTTATTGAGTCACGTGAGAATGAGTGGACAGAACTAGAGACCTTGATAGTGCGTAACCAAGGTGCCCTTGTGCTCATTCAAAGAATACTTAATAACCGCGATTGACGCTGTAGAAAACAAGCTGGTGGTATAGGACTGGCAAAGCTCATCAACCAAATAGCTAACTAGTGGCATATGGCTAACGACAAGCAGCTTTTTAATGGGCTTTTTAGAGTTAACTGCTGCGTGAAGCAGGCCGTCGATATAATCACTTACCAAACGCGGCGAGCCTTCTGGCACAATATCTTCATTACTTTCAACTTTACTCGCTACCACATCTAACGACACCATATCAAAGGTTTGCTTAGCCCTGCGATACGGACTTACAAGCGCTAAATCAACAACGCCCTCGTCGCAATACTGACCTTTTAGCCATAGTGCAGCGGACTTCGCTTGCTCCCGGCCTACCGAGGTAAGCTGTCTACTTTTGTCATCGAGTCGAGGCGCTTCTGCTTCACCGTGACGCATAATGAAAAGATAAATGTCGTCGTTGCTACTTTGACCTGACATAACATTGCGCATAGTATTAATGAAAGTACGCTAACGATATCAGAGAGCTGAATCTACGCCTAGCGCAAAACCGTGAATAATGTGAATTTTCGACTATTATTTAATGTTTTGTGAAGATTATCTTAATAGATGCTCCAGCAGTAAGGTGCCCTTGACCATATATGGGAAAATGTGAATAACACGATTAACTTAGAAAACGCGCATCACACAACTTTGCCTAACGGCCTGCGTGTTATGCTGTGTCATACGCCCGAGGCAAATGAGTCGTTCGTTTCTATGGCGGTACGAGCAGGACACTTCTACGACCCCAACGACTGTCAGGGGTTAGCCCACCTTTTGGAACACATGCTTTTTATGGGGAGCCGGCACTTACCCAAACCCAACGCTATAAATGGCTTTATTGAACAGCATGGGGGCTCCATAAACGCGTGGACTGGCACCGAATACGCTAATTACCATTTTAATTGTAGTGGTGACGCGATTGCGCAAACCTTACCTGCTTTTGCCGATATGCTTAGGCAACCTTTGTTCGAGGAAGAAGCCCTCGCCAACGAAATAAAAAACATACATGCGGAATTTGAGTTCAAGAAAAAAGATGACCTTCGTCGCCTTTATCAAATTCACAAAGAAACCTGTAATCCACAGCATCCTTTCGCTAAATTCTCAGTAGGTAATAGCGATACCTTTTCTCAACATGGGGGCGCTGCGTTAAAGCAACAACTCAAAGCACTTCACCATACTTATTACTGCGCAAAGAACATGTGCCTGTGTATTGCCAGTAGCATGCCTTTACCTCAACTTGAAGCATTAGTGCATCAATGTTTTGCAAGTATGCCGTCAGGACAGTTAGCGACAGATGACTGGCCTGTCCTTTACACCGAAAATGAATTGGGTATACAAATAAACATTCACCCACTTCAGTCAGCAAAGCGAATGATAGTGACATTCGCCCTACCCGCTTTACAAAATGACTATAAAACGAAACCGTTGAATTATATTAGTCATTTAATTGGCGATGAAGGCGAAGGTAGTTTGCTTGCCTACCTTAAAGAAAAAGACTGGGCGCTGAACCTTATTGCTGGTTCGGGTATTGAGGGAGACAATTTTAAAGACTTCAATGTTAGTTTCCAGCTTACTCAAAACGGGCTGGAAAACAAAACCCGCGTATTGGAAGCATTATTTAGTTACATCTCAATAATTCGAGAAGCATCCCATGAAGATTGGCGCTTTCACGAAAAATCAAAGTTAAATACTTTAGCTCTTGAGTACGAAGAAAATATCAAGCCACTTAGTGTGGTGACTGAATACGCGCAGCACCAGTTTATTTTTGGAGCAAACGAAATAGGAAAACTGCGCTCTACCATAGACAGCTATGATAAAGATGTCATTGAACATGCTTTATCCTATTTCGCCCCGGATAACATTCGCCTTAAGGTTATTTCTAAAGACGTGAAAACCACACAAGTTTGTGCGTTCTACGAAGCCGAATACAGTGTAGAGAAAATTTCGCCTGAACTGTTGCGCGAACTTGCGTCACCAAAGGCCATTAGTCAATTGCAGCTTCCTCCACCTAACCCTTATTTAGCAAGTGAATACAGCCTCATTTTGCCTGAAGCTGGCTTTAATATTCCTAATAAATTAGTGGATAATGGAGGTTATCGCTTTTGGTTTGCCCAAGATCAGCAGTTCCATAGCCCTAAAGGCGATATTTATATCTCTTTTGACGCGGCGAAATTTTCTGACTCTCTACTGGCTGTTGCTGCTAAACGCATCTGGCTGGGCGCGTTAAATGATTACCTGCAAGCTAAATATTACAGAGCCGAAATAGCCGGTCTGCATTATCGTATATATGGACATCAAGCTGGGTTTACGCTTCACACCCGAGGCTTCACTAATCAACAAACCCTGTTAGCCAATCAGCTTCTCGCTGCCGTGCTTGATTTCATACCTGATGAAAAAGCCTTTGAACATCACAAAGCGCTGCAGATTCAGAGTCTTCACAATTCTTTATTAAATAAACCCACTAACCGGTTATTTTCACGATTAAGTGTACTCATACAGCGTAACACTCAGGCGCCGGTAGAACTATTAGATGTGATAGACACCATCTCTTACGAGCAGATGCTTAATTTCAGAACCCGTGCTTTTGAACACTATTTTATCGAAGCATTTATGCACGGAAACTGGGCTAGCGAAGAAGCAAAAGCCTTTTCAGCAACCCTACAAAAACAATGTAAAAATGCAGGTGGTGGACCGCTTTCACGGGCGGTATCTAAGCTTCCTGTGGGCGGAACGCTTTATCATGAAGTGCTTTGTAACCACGATGACTCTGCGGTAGTGCTTTATCTACAAGCCCCCTCGCCGGGCTTTACCGACACGGCGCTCTGCATGGTATTAGAGCAAATGCTGGCCGCCCCATTTTTCAATGCATTAAGAACAGAGCAGCAATTGGGTTATATTGTAGGAACCGGCTATGTGCCGCACAACCAGCACCCTGGTATCGCGTTCTACATCCAAAGTCCGCAGTGCAGCCCGAAGCATTTGTTAGATGCAATGACCGACTTTTTATTTCAGCAACTAAATGAAATTGAGTTCTATCGCTTCTACTGGCCGACTATTCAGCAGAATTTAATAAAACAGTTAGAGGAACGAGATCTAACGCTTTCTATGAAATCTCAGCGGCTATGGGTGAGTTTGGGTACACAGGACCTAGGGTTTAATCGAAACGTAAAACTCGCGGAGCGAGTCAAAGCACTGAGTTTTGAAGAAATCCAGGGGTTTGCGCAGCAACTTGCTAAGCGTGAACGCTGTGGAGAACTTGTCCTTTTTTCAAAAGGAAAGTTCGAGGCGATTTCCACCCAAGAGAAACGTACAATAAACAGTATTTCACACTTCAAACAAGAAATACCTTACTACTGAGCATGTTTTTCTTTTATTGCGCTGTTACAAACTTCCGGCTACTCGGCTTTTAGTTTAAGGACCATCTTATGCCCTCTTTTATTGTCTTTCTTGAGTAGCAGGCTTTAAATTCTTTCCATAATATTTCTTTTTCGTCAACATATTACAGAAAACACATAGCAACCAAGGATTTAGACAAGATATAAACGTCAAGTTTTTGACCACAGTGTCGATAAATAGACACCGGATTTATTTCCAAACTTATTTAGCATTGCTTAATAAGTAACCCATCATCCCTGTTAACCCTAAAAAGTCCTTGTAGAGACTCAGTTAATTCGGCATATTTATTACTCTGGTCGTTAGGGATGCTGCCAGTAAAAAAATAAAAAAATAATAAATGGCGTATGCCAAAGGTGTATAGGTGCGCTCAACCCTAATTAATTCAATGCTGCTTCTTTTGTTGGCTTTGTCAGGAATTTACTTTAATCCTGCGAAGGCGATAGAAGTTTCTGATCTTCATTTCACAGAATTGAATAAGCAACACGGCCTATCAGACACCGCTGTTTTAGATATTGTGGAAGATGATATGGGCTTCATTTGGCTAGCAACGTCAAATGGCCTTAACCGCTATTCAGGTTATGATGTAAAGCAATACCACCCATCAGACGTTGATCCTAACTCTTTACCCTCCGGTTACATTCAAACACTATTTGTCGACTCCGAAGGACAGCTGTGGGTTGGAACTCATTCAGGGCTGGCACTTTATCAGCCAGAATCGGATGACTTTAAAGTCTTTAATAAAGACAACTCTGTGATAAAAACAGACTTAGTCACGGCAATTTCAGAAGCGAAAAATGGTGATATCCTTTTTGCTGACCGTAAATTTCTTTACCGCTTCTCCAGAGAAAAATCCCAAATAATTGTGTT
This sequence comes from Alteromonas sp. BL110, assembly GCF_003443615.1. Lineage (NCBI taxonomy): Bacteria > Pseudomonadati > Pseudomonadota > Gammaproteobacteria > Alteromonadales > Alteromonadaceae > Alteromonas > Alteromonas sp. BL110. The sequence continues at coordinate 408,730 of NZ_CP031967.1, forward strand.
AACGCAAGTCTTTAAAGAAGAAAGTTTTATAAAAGTGATTTTTGAAGAGGCTAACCGTATATGGGTAGGCTCTAACCAATTCGGCGCTGCCATAATAGACTCTGAAACGTTGGAAGTTCACAACGCAAGCAAAGTTAACCCCTGGGGTGTTTCTCTAGATATACGCGCGCTTCACGATATCACTGTAATTAACGGTAATTATTGGTTAGCAACAAATGAGGGCCTTATCGTTTTAGCCTCTAACGGCCGCATTTTAAAGCGCATTAAAAGCGATGACTTGGGAGTCACCGAAGAAGTTAATTCTTTTTCAATTTCTGTTGTTGGTAAAGATATTTGGGTGGGTACTTATATTGGACTGTTTTTATTGTCAGATGCTGCTGAAAGCTCTATATCGGCTGATTATCGACCTGATTATTTGCATTTGAATTCAGATATCTATAGTTCTACTGGTATTCCATCGGCAATCGTATTTCGAGTAATTGAGGACCGTACGGGCGTGGTCTGGGCCGCAACCTTTCATCGCGGCGCTTTTAAGTACCACCCTGAATATGCCAGCGTGCACTTTCAACCTGTTTATAATTCCGAACGCCATAGCGACGATAATTACTCTACCATTTGGGCTTTTGCAGAAAACAGCGATAAAGCACTTTACCTAGTTTCACAGCAAAAAGGGCTAGGAAAAATATCTCGCGAAACGGGGAGTGTCTCGTTTTTCGACTTTTTTGAAGAGATGGACCCTGCCGTACACTACTGGGATATCGAAATTGATAGCCAGGATAATATTTGGATCGCGTCATCTGTCGGCTTGCTCGTATTTAAAGACACAGGGGATGGCCTTGAGTTAGTGCATGAGTATTTTAAAGGTTCATTCATCGACCATATTTTTAAAAGCAACTCGGCAATTTGGCTTCAGGTATTAGATGGCCGCGTTTTATCTATAAATACTTACTCCAGTTCAGGGCAGGTACAAAACAACGAAGTAATAACAGGGGTTATTACTGACCAAACCAAAAATATTTTAGCGATCTATGAAGACAACGATAATAACATTTGGTTTAGGGCCGGTGAAAAATTAGTTATCTATTCAGTTAAAGAAGATAAAGTCATTCGAGTTCTGGACTCATCCAACGGCATAAACTCTCTGGTATATGGCGTGCATGAAACTCCTTCGGGCTTATGGTTAACCACACGCTCAGATGGTGTTATCCAGCTAGATAAAAAAAGTTTCGCCCTACTGAATAAGCAAGAGAGGGATAACCAAAGCGGCTTTATCACTTCAACGACTGCGATAGAAAATAGCATCTGGTATTCAGATGCTAAAGGTGTTCATAAAGTTCACTTGCCCACATTAAGAGAGGCGGATAGTATTCCGAACGCTCAGTTAGAATTTAACTCACTTGGCGAAGGCGCTGTTATTGCCACTTCTGATAAAACGATTTATTTTGGTGGTAATAAAGGCTTTGTTAAAATTTCTAAGCAGGCAATTGGAGAGAATGACCATGTTAAGCGAACTTTTCCTCCACAATTGTATCAAATTAGTGTATTTGGCTCGTTGGCAAAAGCTAGGCAACAACAGAATGAAAATGATAAAGCATCGAGCTACTTATCTTTAAAAGAAAATGTTACCTATGAAAAGCAACTAGCTCTAAAGCACGACGAAACCCGCTTTAGTATTTCGTTTGGGCTGGTTAATCCGGTTTATCCAGATCAGGTGACTTATAGATATAAGCTTAGCGGTTTTGAAAGTGAGTGGGTCTACGTCGACAAAGAACGTACTGCTCAGTTTAACAATATTTCTTTCGGTAACTATACATTTTCAGTACAGGCGAAAGAGCCAGGTAAAGCGTGGTCTGAAAGTAGAAATTTAAAAATAACCATAGAGCGCCCTCCTTGGCTTCACACCGTAGCCCTTGTTTTCTACGGTTTAGTTGCATTGGCTCTTTTTGCCTTCATTTTACGACAATACCAAATAAGAAAAGCAAATCAGCTTGCCATAAAAGAGTCTGAAGAGCGTTTGAAGTTAACCCTGTGGAGTTCAGGCGATGAGCTGTGGGACTGGGATGTATATCGAGGTCAGGTATACCGTGCAAATACCTGGGGTACACTAGACTTCCCTCAAGACGATATTCGTACTACTGGCGCCTATGATGCCAATATTCACCCCAATGATATTACTCGTGTTAAATCTGCGCTCAGAGCACATTTAGAAGGCGGTAGTGATTTTTATGAACTGGCCCTACCGTGCTAAGACATTTAAAAACCAGTGGATTTGGATACTTGATCGCGGAAAAGTGGTAGAGCGCGACCACAACGAGCAGCCGGTGCGAATGACAGGCACGCTCAAAAATATTCACCACTTAAAAGAAGCTGAAGAGCAGCTTAACTTGTTTAAGCGCTCGATTGAGAACATCTCAGAAGGGGTATTTATTACTAATACCCAATTTAAATTTATTAGCGTTAATAATGCATATTGCAGCTATACCGGTGAAACACGTGACCAAGCACTTGCCAGCTTTATGCATTTTCATTTATACCCAGACGCCTTTACCGAGGAAATCAAGAAAACCCTTAAGTCTAAGGGTAACTGGTCTGGTGAAGTAGAGAGCGTACGAGTAAACGGCGAGCGCTACGAAATGGAGCTAAATATTGATGCTGTACACGATGAAGACGGCAAAATAAGTCACTTTGTTGGAGTTTTCAGCGACATTACGTCTCGTAAGAGTACTGAAAAAGAGCTTTTGAAACTTGCCAATGTCGACCCGTTGACCGAACTCCCTAACCGTTCGTTCTTCCAGGCGAGCCATCAGAACCTAGTGCGTAAATCTAGCGCTCACTCACTGCTTTGCTTGGATATGGATAACTTTAAAAAAATTAACGATTCGTTAGGCCATCAAACCGGCGATATATTAATCAAACAAATAGCCAAGCGACTACAGCGTATTACCGGCAAAAATGCCACTTGTTATCGATTGGGTGGCGATGAGTTCAGTATTTTAATGGAAGATAACGCTGATATTCATACTGTGACCCATTATGCACAAAGCTTGTTAGATACCCTGTCGCGCCCCTTTATTATCAATAAACAAGAGTTTGTGTTAGGCGCGAGTATTGGCATTGCCTTTTACCCTGACGATGGCGAGTCGCCACAGGAAATGCTGAAAAATGCTGATACGGCCATGTATTTTGCCAAAAATAATGGCGGCAACAGCTATCAGTTCTTTAGCGGTGAAATGAATCAAAACGCGGTTAGGCAGCTGCAAATTGAAAATTTGATCCGTCAAGGCATTAAAGACGACCTGTTCACCGTGTATTACCAACCCAAAGTGGATATAGCCTCGGGGAAACTGGTTAGCATGGAAGCCCTAGTACGTTTTGAACACCCGCAAAAAGGCATAGTAAGCCCGGGGCAATTTATTCCGTTAGCAGAGCAGACCGGCCAAATCATTGAAATTGGCGAGCAGGTACTACGCAAAGCCTGCGCCGATACTAAACGCTGGGTAAAGCAAGGTTTGTTTAGCGGGCGCGTTGCCGTCAACATTTCGGCAAAACAGTTCGAACTGCCAGATTTAGACGACAGAATAAATAGAATACTAAGCGATGTGGGATTATCGCCACTGCACCTTGAATGCGAAATTACCGAAGGTACGCTAATGGAAAGCCCTGAAAACGGCCTTCAGATGATGACGAGACTGCGCGAGCGCGGTATTCACCTGGCACTAGATGATTTTGGTACCGGCTACTCATCACTTGCGTATTTAAAGCGCTTCCCTTTAAATACCTTAAAAATCGACAAAGCCTTTATTGATGACATTGCAAAAAGCAATGTAGACCGCCATATGGCTGCGGCCATCATCAACATTGCCCACAACCTAGGCCTTAAAGTTGTCGCCGAAGGTGTCGAAGAAGAGTCTCAACTAGACATATTGCGTCGTTACGATTGCGAAATGTTGCAGGGCTTCCTATACAGCCGACCATTAAATGCAGAACGTTTTGAAAAGCTACTTACAGAAAATCAAAAGCTGCACACGCTTTTAGGCAATAGCCAGTTTTAAAACGCCTTCTCTTAATGAAGGCATTAATTGTCTTTTAGCTTCCTCCTAAACGGCAAACTAGGGCAAAATTTCGCCCCATAAACCTTCGTATATTAGACTTTAGTGTCATTATAATGGCGCTAGCGCTTTCTCTACTTTAACCACAACACACAAAAAAGATTAACCCATTGATTTTTAATAACAATATGCAAACCTAACCGAGTTGGCACGTATCTAGCTACTACTAGAGAGCCGGTAACAAATATAAAAAATCGGCTTTGTTTGTTCGTTCAAAATAATAATCAGAGGAAATCAACATGTTAAAAGAGTACGCAGTTGCACTAGTACTTTCTACCGCTACCCCAGTTGCTGCCGACAAGCAAGAAGGCGCTAAACAGGCTCCTGATTCGCAAAAAGAAACCACTACTCAGCTAGAGTACGTAAAACCTAGAACAGGTGGCGGCTATGGCGTAGGCTTATAATTTGAAGTTGAAACGATTTTCAAAAAAAGAGAGTGCTTACTCTCTTTTTTTATATCTGAAGATAATAGAATAAGTTAATTAAGCGTAATTGCTATGTTTACGCAGCTATATAAAGATTATTAAACCCTACTGCATTACGCCAATGTATGTGGCGAGAGATAGAGAACATAGGTAATAAGATTGGACCTAATACGAAACCCGCTATTGCCCATTTCTTTGCGTTCATCCCCCATTTAAACGCTTCTATATAAAAATACAGAGAAAAGATAACGCTTAATACTACGAGTGAAATCACACTACCTCCAGCTGTTTAACCTAGTTATGCGAAGTTGCTGGTTTCCATCGATTATTGAAGTTAACCCATTGATAATCGACGCCAACAAATTGACACGTTTATTTTTTAACCACGCGAATTCTACCCAAAATAGAACAATAAACCAGCAAAAATAGATATTAGACATAAAAAAACCGGGCAAAGCCCGGCTTTTAACATTTTATAAACTTAACTATAAAATTTCTGATCATTTTCTGCCATTTTCACTAACACGTCAGCAGGTGCGAACTTACCGCCTACAGCAGTAGCATAGTGGTTTAAACGAGCAACAACATGTTTAATTCCCAGTGTATCCATATAACGGAAAGGACCGCCTAAGAATGGAGGGAAGCCAATGCCGAAGATAGCACCAATGTCGCCGTCGCGGGCATTGCGAATGACGCCTTCGTCTAAACAGCGAGCGGCTTCATTTAGCATCATTAATACACAGCGCTCTGCTACTTCTTTTTCGCTTAGTTTGGCAGATGGCGATAACCCAAGTAATTCGTAGATTGATTCGTCCACTTCTTTACCCGGCTTCTTACCCTCGTAAGAATAAAACCCTTTTTGGTTCTTCTTACCTTTTCTGCCATCTGCCAGTACTTTATCAAACGCACTCGGCGCAGTGAAACGCTCGCCAAACGCCTCTACAAGGAATGGAATAATTTTAGTACCAACATCAATGCCCACTTCGTCAAGCAGTTTCACAGGGCCTACCGGGAAGCCAAACTTAACTAAAGACTTATCGATATGCTCAATAGGCTCACCGTCAAGAATAAGGTTTGCCGCTTCATTCATATAAGGCGCCAAAATGCGGTTTACATAGAAGCCCGCACCGTCTTTAACAACAACTGGTGTTTTGCCTTGCTTCTTTGCAAACTCTACCGTAGATGAAATGACTTGGTCCGACGTTTTGTCGTGAGCGATAACTTCAGCCAACGGCATTTTGTCTACTGGCGAAAAGTAATGGAGGCCAATCACGTTTTCAGGGCGTGCCGCTTTCGCTGCAATTTGTGTAATTGGAATAGACGAAGTGTTAGATGCGAAGATTGTACTTTCTTTGCAGTTCTCTTCAATATCCGCCACCATCTTCTGTTTAAGATCTAGGTCTTCAAATACCGCTTCAACCACGATATCCGCGTCTTGGTAGCCGCTATAATCCAGCGTACCGGTAAGAAGCGCTAACTGCTTCTGCATTTCGCTGTTACGCATGAAACGCTTCTTCACCTTTTTATTTAAGATGTCGTAGCTGTACTTCATTGCGTTTGCGATACCATCAGCACGTACGTCTTTAATACGCACAGGCACACCGGCTTTAGTTGAAGTTACATATGCGATACCACCGCCCATCAAACCGCCGCCAAGCACACCTACTTTCTTCATCTTTTCAGGTTTAACACCTTCAACACCGTTTTCTTTTTTCATTTCAGTTGTAGCAAAGAAAATCTGACGAAGTTGGAAAGATTCCGGCGTCATCACTAGCTTACCAAAGGCTTCCGCTTCGGCTCTAAGCCCCGCTTTCATGCCTTCGTTCATGCCTGTTTCAATAACGTCAATAATGTAAGCCGGTGCAGGATAGTTACCTTTGGTTTTTGCAAACGTTGCTTCACGGGCTTTTTTGAACATCATGTTACGGCCTGGACCCGTTTTTTCTAACATTTTGTCCATAGCGCTTTTTTGCGGAGCTTCACGTTCTGGCTTGCGTTTAAGAGCAAACTGCTCTGCCACTTTCAAAAGTACGCTATGCGGAACAACTTCATCAACAATGCCGTATTTCTTGGCTTGCTTGGCCCGTGCAGGCGAGCCAGTTAGCATCATTTTCATTGCTTGCTGAATGCCTATTAGGCGAGGAAGACGCTGAGTACCACCACTGCCTGGCAATAGTCCAAGCTGCACTTCAGGTAGACCTACCTGAGTACTAGATGAATCGGTACATACGCGATAGTGACACGCAAGCGCAAGCTCTAAACCACCACCTAACGCAGGGCCGTGAATCGCTGCGACGAAGGTAGCCTTCATGTTTTCAATTCTATCGAAAATAGCTTGACCGCCTGCAGCGATAGTCGTGGCGTCTTCAGCAGTTTTACACGCGGCTAGCATAGTAATATCAGCGCCCGCGACGAATGAGTTTGGTTTGCCGCTCGTCAATACAACACCTTTAATGCTGCTATCACGCTCGATATCGTCAAGCATGGCTGATATTTCATCGCCAAATTCAGCTTTAAGCGTATTCATACTCTCGCCAGGTACGTCCATGCTAAGAATAGCAACGCCATTATCTTGCTTAGTTAGCGTAAATGCGCCTGATGTTGGCTGAACTTCATTTGTCATTTCTTGTTCCTGACTCATATTATTCTGTCTCCACAATCATTGCCGCACCTAGACCACCTGCAGCACATGCCGTCACTAAACCTGTACCACCGCCACGGCGATTCAGCTCGTTAAGCATTTGCGTGATCATACGTGTACCAGTTGCAGCAAACGGGTGACCATAGGCAATTGAACTTCCCATTACGTTAAACTTGTCCATGTCAATTTCGCCGGTCGCTTTATCGCGCCCTAGTTTCTCTTTTGCGAACTTGTCGCTGGCAAACATCTTAACGTTAGCAAGCGTCTGCGCAGCAAAAGCTTCATGCATTTCAATTAGTGTTAAGTCATTTAGCGTCATGCCCGCACGGTCTAACGCAATAGGTGTCGCGTACGACGGCCCCATTAGCATGTCTTCCCACACGTCGATTGCCGAGAACGCGTAGCTTTTTATGTAGCCTAACGGTGTGTAGCCTAATTCTTTGGCTCGGCTTTCTGTCATCATGATCACTGCAGAGGCACCATCTGTCAGTGGGGTTGCGTTCGCAGCTGTTACAGAGCCGTATTTCTTATCAAATACTGGGCGAAGCTTCGCGTAGCCTTCAAGCTTTGAATCGAAACGTACATTGTTATCGCGCTCGAGCGCGCCTTTGTACGGTTCCGCATAAGCAGTCATGACTTCGCTAGACAGTTTACCTGCTTCCCAGCTTTCAGCGGCTAGGCTGTGCGAGCGATGTGCTAGTTTATCTTGCTCTTCGCGAGAAATCTGATGTGTTTTTGCCATCTGCTCGGCAGTTTGCCCCATCGACAAACCGGTAGAATACTCAGCAACCGCAGGTGGAACAGGCGCTAGGTCTTTTAAGCTTAAGCGCTTGAAGATGTTAAGCTTCTGACCAAGGGTTTTGGTTTTCTGCAAATCTACCAAAGCACGTGCAAGGTTCTTAGACACGCCGATAGGTGATACTGATGTTGAATCTGCACCACCTGCGATGCCCACCTGAACCGTACCGGCCATCATGCTTTCAGCGATGTTGACCGTAGACTGAAAACTCGTCGCACAAGCGCGAGATACGCTATAAGCGTCAGTGTGAACATTCATGCCTGTACCAAGCACGATTTCACGCGCAATATTTGGCGCCTCAGGCATTTGCACCACCTGACCGTAAACAACTTGGTCAACCCATTCTTTCTGAACACCATGGCGAACGAGAAGTTCGTTTACGACCATTTTACCTAAATCAACAGCCGGTACGCCGTGAAAATATGTAGCCATTTTCGCAAACGGAGTACGCAACCCCGCGACAATGGCGATGCGATCACCCTCTCGGGTAGTAACTGATTGTTTTGTTGCCATAATGCACCTAAATTGATGACCGACTTTAAAAATAGCTCGTTGCTACAAAGTGGTCTGACCTGTAATAAACCTGATTTTTACAAACAATGAACAAAATAGCAAATAATGCAGAGCTAAGGGCAATATAAATGAAACTAAAGTTTACCTGAGCAGTTCAAACCATCGGCAAAACGTCCAATTACCTCCTATAAATATGCTCTGGTGGCCCAAGTAACTTGTTAATGCCCTACCACATATCGCATTTTTATTACTATTTAACGACTTGAAGAAATGTAGAATGAACCTTATATGGAAATTAAAGTCTGTTTTGTGTCATTGTGACTAAGGTAAAGAGTGACTACGGTAAAGTGTGACTAACGTAATGTTAGTTAATTCACTTTTTACTAAGGCGATCACTTTTTAATTGATTAATTAACACTATTGGTCAACTGACACTTCCTGATAACGAGAACTCAAACGGAAATTTTGCATTATGGCAGCAGCGCAGTTTCAACAGTTACACGCTTATTTAGACCAGCAGATCATTGGTCAGAACGCGTTAACCAAAAGCCTTCTAATCGCTCTTTTGGCCGATGGCCACCTTCTAGTAGAAGGCCCACCTGGACTTGCAAAAACACGGGCAATTAATGCGTTAGCTAACGGTATTGACGGTGATTTCCATCGTGTGCAGTTCACGCCAGACCTTTTACCGGCCGACTTAACCGGGACAGACATTTATCGCCCCGAAACCGGCGAATTTGTTTTCCAAAAAGGCCCGCTTTTTCATAACCTAGTGTTAGCTGACGAAATCAACCGTGCACCCGCGAAAGTTCAGTCAGCGCTACTAGAGGCGATGGCTGAACGTCAAATTACCGTGGGCAGTAAAACTTATCCCCTCCCCCCGCTGTTTTTAGTTATGGCAACGCAAAACCCATTAGAGCAAGAGGGTACGTATCCGCTACCTGAAGCGCAGCTTGACCGTTTCTTAATGCACGTAGACATAGATTACCCAGGTGCAGAGACCGAATTAGAAATACTGCGTTTAACTCGTGGGGAAGCACTTTCAGAGCCGCCTATTACACCGCCTACGCTAACACAAGATGATATTTTCACATCTCGTAAAGAAGCCTTGTCCTTATACATGGCGCCAGAGTTAGAGCAATACTTGGTACAATTAATAATGGCGACCCGCCAGCCAGCGAGTTTTGATGCAGAATTAGGCCAGTGGATTGCGATGGGAACAAGTCCTCGCGCCACCATTAGCTTAGACCGCTGTGCACGTGCCCACGCTTGGCTTAGCGGTAGAGATTTCGTCGGGCCTGACGACATCCAAGCTGTCGTTCATAACGTACTTCGCCATCGTATTATCTTGTCTTATCAAGCTGAAGCAGAAGGTATAACGATTAACGACGTACTCGATAAGATTGTTGCTATTGTCGCAGTTCCTTAAGCTATGGTGAATGTACAAGCGCAGCTGAGTAAGCTGCAATGTAACGGTGTCTCTTTGTCTAGTGCAGAGTTACTTCGCTACCAGCAGTTGGCCAAGCTTTTTAGCTTGGCGCCAAAACGTATGCCACGAGCCAAACTTGCTGGGAGCTATTTAACCAAGCATAAGGGCCGAGGCATGGAGTTTGACGAGGCCCGTCATTACCAACCCGGTGACGATATTCGCGCTATTGATTGGCGCGTTACTGCGCGCACGGGTAAAACTCACACCAAAGTATATCGGGAAGAGCGGGAGCGCCCGGTTTTTCTTTTTTGTGATTATCTGCCCTCAATGGCCTTTGGTACACAACTGCTTACCAAAGCCGTTCAGGCCGCGCATGTATCTTCATTAATTAGCTGGTCTGCTGCGGCCCGCGGCGATAAGGTTGGCGCATTATTATTTAACCAACAACAGCACAAAGAAATTAAACCCCTTACTCGCAAAAAAGCAGTACTTCACGTTTGTCATGAGCTCATGGCATTACATGAACAAAGCACACTGTTTAAAGCTGACAAAGCAAAAGACGAACAAGCTTTTGCCGATGCGTGTGCGCGCGCAAGACGTTTAGCTAGACCAGGAAGCTTAGTTTATCTGGTATCAGATTTTCAGCATTTAAGCGCCCAGGCTATTCAGCATTTAAGTCACTTGACGCGCCATTGTGAAGTAAGGGCTATTGTGATCCATGACCCGATAGAGCATGCCTTGCCACAAACCAGTTCACCGCAAACCGTTAGTGTTTCAGATGGTCACAATCAACAGCGCTGGGTATTAGGTGACAATACCGAACAGCAGCAATATTTAAAATGGCGAAATGAACACAACAGCGCAATTTACGATACGTTGCGCAAAACTAATATCGCCAGATTCAGTGTGAGTGCCGGCCTTCCTTTAGATGAACAGCTTCAAAATATGCAACAAGAACAATGGTTGGAGCTTGATTAATGCAAAGCAATAACCTTTCAACCCATTTTTTATCAAACCTTTTACCTAAGTCAGTACAATCGATGCCACCTGCAAATCAAATGCCGGCAGCGCCTCAGCAGCAAGCCCCCCTCGCCCAGCTGCGCGATATACACGTGCCTAATGAGGTCAGTATTTGGCCATTAGATTGGGGTTGGTGGGCACTTATCGCCGCGGTTTTATTGGTGTTATTTGGTCTCTACAAAGCTATTTCTGCTCACGTACGGCATAACAAGCCTCGTAAGCAAGCATTAGCATTGCTCGAATCAATTTCAGCACAACAAAGTAATTGGCCGGTAGCCCTAAACTCAATTTTGAAGCGCACCGCTATCAGCTATTACTCAACTCAACAGGTTGCTGGGCTATACGGCAAACAATGGCAAGCGTTCTTAACATCTGCTCTAAAAAGTCGTGATAACAAACTTGAAGGTGACTTGGCATTATTGATAAGCAATGTTTACCAAGCTACCCCTAACCCAAGTGACTTTGAAACCTGCAAAGGGGCGGTAAAAAATTGGCTTTCGAAAGCGAAGCTCCCGAAAAATAAGCGGGCGGTAAACGGCCTTTCCTCTGAAAATGTAAAGGAGCCGCATCATGCTTAATTTTGCTTGGTGGTGGGTCTTCTTTGCTCTGCCTTTACCAATTTTGGTACGCCTACTGTCTAGAAAAGCCCAAGATATGCCTATGGCCGCGCTGCGAGTTCCCAGTTTGCGACCTGGCGATGTATCGGAGCAAACCCAATTAAAACAAACCAAAATACCGCTAGTAGCAAGTAGCTTGATATGGCTGTTGCTGGTAACGGCTGCCGCTCGGCCTCAGTGGTTAGGTGAACCTGTGAGCATACCTAATGAAGGCCGTGAAATGATGTTAGCGGTGGATTTATCTGGCAGTATGAAGATAGATGACATGCAGCTAAATGGCCGACAAGTTAACCGTTTAACCATGACTAAATCAGTCGTGTATGACTTTATTCAGCGCCGCGTGGGCGATAGAATTGGGCTAATTTTATTTGCCGATACCGCATATGTTCAGGCACCGCTGACCTATGACAGAGACACCGTTTCTACGCTTCTTAGTGAAGCTGTGATTGGTTTAGTAGGAGAACAAACTGCCATAGGCGACGCAATTGGTTTAGCAGTGAAGCGCTTTGACGAACGGGAAAAATCTAATAATGTGTTGATTCTTCTTACTGACGGACAAAACACCGCAGGAAATATTACGCCTGAGCAAGCTAAAGAATTGGCTATAAGTAAAGGTGTGAAAGTTTACACTATTGGCGTGGGCGCCGACAAAATGCTGATCCAAAGCTTTTTTGGCAGCCGACAGATAAACCCGTCGCAAGAACTTGATGAAGGCATGTTAACTGATATTGCTACCGCGACTGGCGGCCAATACTTTAGGGCGAGAAATGCTCAAGAGCTTCAGGCAATTTATCAACAGCTTGATGCGCTTGAACCTATCGAAGGTGAAACTCGTAAAATGCGCCCATTGAGCGCACTGTTTTATTACCCCCTAGCAGCTGCAATTTTATTGTCAGCGCTGTGGGCTCTTATCACTATTTCTATATCTTTATATCGTTGGTTCGTACAAAAGCGAAATAACATGTCAACCCAACAGCTAAACTCAGCTAATGCAGCACAAACAACTCAAACAAATAGGGAGGCGAAATAATGGATTTCGACTTCTTAAATCAATTTCACTTTTTACGCCCCGAATGGTTTATGGCACTTGTGCCCCTGATGTTGCTTGTGGTTTTAATTAGAAGAACCACAGCTAAACAGTCTGGTTGGCAGTCGGTGATCCCTTCTCACCTTTATCAATATATGGTGATTGGCAAAACCGAGATGGGCGCAAAGCCGCCAATGTGGATGCTGGCTTTTGTGTGGGTTGTGAGTGTTATAGCGCTTGCCGGCCCGACGTGGGAGCGCCTCCCCCAGCCAGTATATCAGCTAAAAATGGGGCACGTTATAGTAATAGATATGTCGCTTTCGATGCGTGCGACCGATATGACGCCAGACAGACTGACAAGGGCGAAATACAAAGCCATAGATTTAGTTAACGCCATCGGCGAGGGTGAAATGGGCTTGGTTGCTTATGCGGGCGATGCGTTCGTTATAAGCCCTTTAACCGAAGATGCTGGGAATATTACCACCTTAATCCCCAGTCTTTCGCCCGAGATAATGCCCGTACCCGGAAGCGACCCATTGCTGGGTATTGAAAGTGCTGCTGAACTGTTAACAAATGCGGGTTATAACACAGGCATGATCTACTGGATTACTGACGGTATAGAGTTAGAGCAACAACAAGAACTTCAAGAATATGTAGCATCTGTTCCTTTTACGGTAAATGCACTTACCGTTGGCACAAGTGAAGGCGCGCCTATTAGGCAGCAAAGCGGTGAACTATTAAAAGACTTCACCGGCAGCATTGTTATTCCCAAGCTAAATGAAAGCGCGGTGAAAGGCGTAGTGAAAACGAGCGGCGGTCGCTTTGAATCCTTTACTTCTAACGACAATGATATTGATGCTCTAGCCGCGGTATCGCTGTTAGATAAAGGCAACAGTGAAGAAGACGAAGAAGAGAGTAATTTGCAGGGAGATCAGTGGAAAGAAGTTGGCCCTTACTTATTACTGCTACTTCTGCCATTTGCGGCCTTTGCGTTTAAGCGCGGATTAGTATTTATTGTATTGGTTGGCCTGCTAAGCCCTTCAATAGTGAAAAACGCCCACGCTGCACAAAGTATAGGTACATCTTCGGGCGCGCCGTCTATTCCAAGCGCGAAAATGTTGGAAGGGTCTACGCCAGCAACGGCAAATAAACCTGAACCGCTTGCATGGTGGCAAAAGCCATTTATGAATGATAATCAGGAAGCTTTGAATAAATACCAAAGAGGTAAATACAAAGACGCCGTTAGCCAGTTCAATAGCGAAGCGTGGAAAGCATCATCCCTTTTTAAGTCAGGTGACTATGAAGGTGCTTTAAATGCTTACAAAAATATTCCAGGCGCTGAAAGCCTTTACAATCAGGGCAATGCGTTGGCCAAACTTGGAAAGCTTGAAGAAGCGATCGAGAAATACGAGCTGGCTTTAGACGAAGCACCTGAGTTTGAAGACGCGAAAATCAATAAAAAAGTTGTTGAGGATTTACTGAAACAGCAGCAACAACAAGACCAGCAGCAGAATCAGAGCGAAAATAGTAACGATGACCAACAAGACAACGCTCAAGATAATGCCCAGGATAGCGCTAATAACGACCAGCAGCAATCGGGAGATCAGAATAAGCAGGAAGGTTCAAACGATCAAAATGGCCAGCAAAATGAAAGTGAGCGCCAACAGTCTGACCAAAACCAGCGGGGTTCTAATGATGAACAACAAAATGATGGGGATAATTCTCAACAGCCAGAGATGAGCGAGCAGAACGAGCCATCAGACTCACAGCAACAAAATGCAGAGTCAGGACAGCGTAATAATATGCAGCAAAACAATGCGCAAGCGCAAGAAGACGAAAAAGAACCACAGCGGGAAGCTCAAGCAATGCAAGGTCAAGAAGCCCAGCTTACTGATGCACAAAAAGAAGAACTACAGCGAATGGAAGGTTTAATGCGTCGCGTGCCAGACGACCCAGCATTCTTACTAAAACGAAAAATGCAATTAGAAGCACAAAAGCGTCAGCGTCAACGTATGCCTTCAAACCGGAGTGATTGGTAGATGAGAGCTTTATTACAATCTACAGGAATAATTTTTTTACTAACCCTACTCATTAGCGCGGCTGCCTATGCCGATGTAAATTCAGTTGAAGCAACCATTGACCGAAATCCGGTTATGCTCGATGAAGCTATTCGTTTAACCATTACCGCCGATGGAAGCGCCGATAGAGATGCCTTCGACAGCTCTCCCCTATTAAAAGACTTTGTAGTGGGCAGGACATCGGTAAGTAGCCAAACGTCTATCGTCAATTTCGACACCAAACGCACTACGGTTTGGACCACCACGTTATTCCCTCGAAAAGAAGGTACATTCACTATTCCTTCGTTAACTATTGAAGGAAAGTCAACAAAGCCTATTCAAGTTGAAGTTATTCCTGTTCAAGAACAAAGTAACGTGGCCCGTGACTATTTCGTGACTACAGATATCGACTTGAAAGAGGCCTATTTAAACCAACAGCTGCTGTACACTGTTAAGCTTTTTCTCTCGAGCAATATTGAGAGGGGCAGCCTGCAATCACCAGAAATGCAAAATGCGGAAATTACCCAACTAGGTGGAGATAAGCAGTATACCGATATAGTAAACGGCAGACGATATCAGATTATTGAGCGTCAATTTGCTGTAGTCCCTCAAGCTTCAGGTGAGTTCACGCTAAGGGGGCCCATCTTTACAGGTGAAGTAATGGCGGCTAACACTAACCAGCGTTTTGGCTTCTTTAATCGTACCCAGCAAATTAATCGTGTTGGTCCTGACATTACGGTAAACATCAAACCTATCCCTCAGGGAATTGACTACCCTTGGTTGCCGTCTGAAATGGTTCGAGTTGACGAAGAGTGGCCGCAGGGAGATAGCTTTGTCGCAGGCGAACCGGTAACACGTATTGTTACACTAACCGCGCTGGGCGTGGTAGAAGAACAGCTGCCGGACATTCCTGAGTTTTATCCGCCGAACTTTAAGTTATATCCAGATCAATCAAATACAACGACAGTGGAAAAAGATCAGAGCTTAATTTCACAGCGCCAAACGTCTTTGGCAGTTATTCCAACGCAGCCTGGCGACTTCGTATTACCTGAAATTACTATTCCTTGGTTTAATACGCTTACTCAAAAAACTGAGTATGCCACGATCCCTGCTCGCTCCATTACGGTAGTTCCGGCGACTGGCAGTAATAATCAAAATAACCCTCAATCCACAAGCAGTCAGTCCGCAGAAGGCACTCAAAGTGATTTACCGTTAACTGCAGTCAAGCCCGCCAATGACTCTGGTAAAGAAGACAAACCGTCTGATAGCACTGCCAGTAACGCGGGGCATAGCGAAAAAGCAAAGCCTAATTGGATTGTGAGCAGTGTGCTGCTTGTACTCTTGCTAGTTGCACTTATTGGATGGTTATTCACCTATAGGAAACTTAAACAAGCTCGATTTATTGGGCAAACTCACGGCCCTAAACAGCGCTTAATTGCTACAGATGAGTTTGATGAGAAAGCGCAGTATCAGAAACTTATGGCAGTGATAAAAGCAAAAGATACCAGCTCAGTAACTCTTGCACTTAAGCAATGGATAAGCACACTAACTGGCGGGAAAGCACAGGTTTCACAGTTTGAAGAAATTAACACCGCTGTAAATGAGCTTTACGCACTGCGCTTCTCGGCTAGTCAAACTGATAAACGTGCTCAATCGGAACAAGTATCTAAGACGTTAGAAAAACTTACCGATGAAATAAAGCGCGCTCGCAGCAAATGGCAGCAAACAGGTGCAAAGAACAGCCACACGCTATCTAACTTGTATCCTGCTTCATAAAACGCATTTCATTTGCTAATACATGGAAACCTGAGTAATTAAAGCCCTTGCATAGAGCTGAACGACAGCCGCAAGGGTTTTGAAAGCATTATCTGTAGTTAATATTCAGCACAAGTCTCGGTCTTTAGTGCCCTTTGAGAGGCTCAAAAATCCGAACCGCTTGTAGCCTATAAAAATAATCAATTAAACGCGACGGGGAATAGAATGAAGAAAACACTACTAAAGCTAACGCCAATTGCGTTGGCAGTTACCACATTAGCTGCTTGCTCTCCAGCAAGTGAAACCGCGCAAACAGCGCCAGAGCCGATTAAAACAGAACAGCCTGCTGGACAGTCTGAGTCTGAACGCCTTAATGCATTTTTTGAGCGTACTTTCGAAGAAGATCTTAAGCGTTCTCCCCTATTTCAGAGTTACCTCGGCAAAAAGTGGGATTACGACAAGTGGGACGACATCAGTGATGAGGAGGCCGATGCCCGTGTTGCTATCGCCAAAAACCGTTTAGAGAAGCTTAATAGTTTCGACACCAGCAAGTTAAGCGAGCAAGAAAAGTTAAGCTTGCGCCTGTATAAGCTTGGCATTGAACGTGACTTGGCTAACGACGAATTTAGACACCACCGCTACATTGTGCATCAGTTCCGCGCTGCGCATACTCAAGTGCCCAGCTTTCTTATCAATATTCACAGTGTAAAAAGCAAAGAAGATGCTCAGGCATATATTGGTCGTTTAGACAATGTACGCTCCTACTTTGACCAAGTTATCGAACAGATGAAAGTTCGTGAAAAAGCTGGCGTATTCCCACCGGCATGGGCTTATGACCAAATGATTGATGCGTCTAAAAACGTAATTACCGGCGCACCATTTGATTCCAGTGAAACGCCTTCAACTATTTGGGAAGATTTTCAAAACAAAGTAAACAACCTTGATATTACAGAAGCTGAAAAAACCACGCTGCTAGGCGAAGCAAAAGCCGCTTTGGTAACATCGGTCATGCCATCCTACGAAAAGTTTATTGAAGAACTAGCCCACCAGCGTGAAGTAACCCCTGAAGGCGATGGTGTATGGCGTTTACCGAACGGCGATAAGTGGTATCAAAATCGCCTTAACTGGTTTACTACTACTGACCTTACTGCTGATGAAGTCCATCAAATTGGCCTAGATAATGTAGAGCGCATACACAACGCCATGCGCGACATTATGAAACAGGTAAAATTTGAGGGTACGCTGCAAGAGTTTTTTGTTTTCATGCGTGAAGACGAACAATTCTATTTACCTTCAACAGATGAAGGCAGACAGCAATACCTTGATATGGCGAAAACTGCCATAGATGACATGCGAGACGCTATTCCTGAATATTTTGGAATTCTCCCAGAAGCGCCAATGATTGTTAAACGCGTCGAAGCATTTCGCGAACAGTCTGCGGGCAAAGCGTTTTATCAAAGCCCAGCGCAAGACGGCAGCCGCCCAGGTATTTACTATGCAAACCTGTATGATATGAAAGCGATGCCGACCTATCAGCTAGAGGCGCTGGCATACCACGAGGGCATTCCCGGTCACCACATGCAACGTGCAATTGCACAAGAGCTTGAAGGCGTGCCGCAATTTCAAAAGTTCTTGAGCTTTACCGCGTACACAGAAGGCTGGGGCCTTTATACTGAAGAACTCGCAAAAGACATGGGCTTTTATGAAGACCCCTATTCAGACTTTGGCCGTCTAGCTATGGAACTATGGCGAGCTTGCAGGCTTGTAGTTGATACAGGTATTCACGCGAAGAAGTGGAGTCGTGAAGAGGCTGTAGATTATCTTATTGAAAACACGCCAAACCCAGAGTATGACGCGCAAAAAGCCATTGAGCGCTATATTGCCATGCCAGGACAAGCCACTGCCTATATGATTGGCAAACTAAAAATCATGGAGCTTAGAGCGCATGCTCAAACTGAACTTGGTGATAAGTTTGATTGGAAAGGCTTCCATGATGAGGTGCTAAAATACGGTCCAGTACCACTTTCTATTTTAGAAGAAAATATCAACGCTTGGATTGCCACTCAAAAAAGTGCTTAGCATTCCTAAACAGGTGCTCTGATCACTGGAATTAAAATAAAAACGCGCCTTTCGGATAACGAAATGGCGCGTTTTTTGTGCCATAGTGAAAATTCTTTAAGTTTTTGGATATTTTTATGTTTGGGCGAAATAAATCCGACAGTGGTCAGGTCTTATCGGGTATGAAAGCAAAACACCAAAGATATGAAGCACTGGTAAAGGCATTTCACGCCGACATTTACCGCTATGCATTCTGGCTTATAAAAGACCAGAGCATTGCTGAAGATGTTGTACAGGAAACGTTTCTACGTGCGTGGCGTTCGTTAGACGCCCTAAATGATGAAAAGGCGGCAAAGTCATGGTTAATCACCATTCTTCGTCGTGAGAATGCCCGCAGATTTGAGCGCAAGCAATTCGACACGGTAGATATTGACGATTGTCATATACAAGATGACACCCAACATGCAGACGGCGACCTGAAAGACAGAGAGCTTCAGCGACTGTTAGGTGGGCTAAGTGTGGAATACCGCGAACCCTTAATCCTTCAATTGATTTTCGGGTTCAGTGGTGAAGAGATTGCCAATCAATTAGGGCTTAATAAAAATACAGTAATGACGCGTTTATTTAGAGCGAGAAACCAGCTGAAAGAGGCATTAGAGAAACAAAATGAACAGAGAGGTCGTATAAATGGATGAGTTAGAATTTAGGCGTCGAATCTACGCCGATCCAGAAACGACTGACAGTGATGTTGTAGAAGCAGCGAAAGCGGATGAAAGCAAACGCAATTTCTGGAATGAACAAAAGCAGTTAGATAAGCAATTAAAGCAAGCTTTAAAAGTCGATGTTCCAGAAGACCTTGCTAGCAAGCTCATTTGGCAACAGTCGACTGACGAGTTTAATCGCTATAAACGCAGAAGTCGTTGGTATTTGGCGATGGCCGCATCCGTTGCTTTCACTATAGGTATCGGACTTACCATGTGGTACCACCAACCGCTTAGTATTGGTGGCCAAGCGCTAGCGCATATGCAGTACGCCGAAATGGAAACTGCGCATTCGCTACTTCCAGCTGATTTGAATATGGTAAATGCAAAATTGGCAAGCTTTGGCGGTAGCTTTAGTGAGATGCTTGATGGTGTTGAAGTGGTGAACTATTGTCACTTAAGTACAGTGAGAAGCCTGCACCTTATCCTTGATACCCCACAAGGGAAAATGTCGGTATTTGTTGTGCCTGAGCGCGGTGATGTCACTGTACCTAGTGAATTCTCTGATGACCAGTACCACGGTGAAAGCATCAAAATGAGACACGCCAATGTCATGATAGTGGGCGATAAAGATGCTGACCTGAGTGAAATGAAAAAAGCCGTATCTGAGAGGATTCAATTTTCGGCTTAGAAAAAAGCCAGGTCCCCGTTCTAGAAAAGTGCTGAATTTACGCACTTCCCTTCGTCGGCCCACTGTGGTCGATTTTTTTTGCCTAAATTTAAGGTGAAAACATACGCAATAAAACTTATACTTTAGGATTAAAAAAACCGTTTTAATTATCAGCAAACATTTCAGCTTATCCGCAGTATAGAGGTAGCAAATTCAATGGCCGCTTGGTGTCGTTTTACAAGGGTGAAGTTTTGTCTACTTTTCATCATTTTTTTCAGTCACTCGCTTCAAGCACAGTTAGACAACAATTCTGAGAAGTTGAGGCTTAAAAAGTTAGATGCTTATAGTCGATTAGCAGCAATAACTATCTATAACTGGAATAATCAATCTGATATTGATAATGACCAGATAAAAGCTAAAATCAAAGATTTAAAAATTCAAACTGATGATAGTAGTGAAGGCGTAATCTTTAGACATTTATTTGCTACGGGGACAGCTAACGAAACGGAAGGCCCTCGAGTTCCAATATACGTTAAGACACCGTTACTAGAGAGCCACTGGAACGAGCTAAAATCGCTAAATACAGATTTGTACGCTGCCGCAAGGGCGTATTATATCTATGCCCGAGCAGTTAACGACTTTGACAGCTCCTCATTACGAATCAATGTTACAGTGCCTGCTCTTAAACGCTTAAAGCGTGAAGTTCTGGAAACGGGTAGCAAAACAGCAACCGCCATAGCTAGTGTGTGGCTGTCAATGGAACTCACCCTAGCTAACCCTATTCAAGCAATTAATGAACTAGAGTATGCTCTCCCCCACTTACCTGCCCGCTCTTCTACGCTTACTATGGAAAATGCATTAGACAGCGATACTGCCCATGAATGGCTTCGAATCGCTTTTACTGAGCTATCGGTACCAAGTCGAGCCTTCACTCATTCGATGAAGATAATCGAGCAAAGCAAGTTGAATGATGTATTCATTACATGGGCGTACTTTACTTCGGTTGACTCTCTTCTTCTTCAAAGTAAATACAAAGATGCGCTTCTTATCTCTGATAAGGCCCTAGAGTTCGTAAAAACTAGAAATACCGAACTTGAAATGTTTCTAACCCTCTATCAACGACTACGAGTACTCATGATGGGTTTTCGGCGAACTCATGATAACGAAATACAGTCCGTCGTAAACAAGATAGATACATTAAATATAGATAAAACTAAAATTAATCCAGAAGAGCTTGTTTATCTTTACCAGTCTTATAAAGCCATTGTTAAAAATAATGAAAGACAGCTCTCTTTGTCAGTTAATAAATTCGAAGATGTGGTTTTAAAGAAGCTAACTGCGACTGAGTTTAAGAAACAATATCTGCTACGAAAAGAACGCGAACTTGTAAGAATTTACGATACTGCAGGCAATTACGAAAAAGCCTATGAGCATTTAAAAGCGTACAACCAACTTCTCTTCGAGAAGAACACAGAGCAATTTCAGTTTTCTTCGTCTGACTTCTCCAACAGCATTGAGAAGGATATTGAGCTTGTCCATTATAGACAAAAAGAAATCAACGCACTGCGAGACGAAAAAGAAGGGCTATCCACCGATAAAGAGGCAATGAAAACCACTATTTTTGCGCTCATTGTCACTATTCTTCTTATACTTGCTTTGTGGCTTTGGATTTCTAAACGACAAAGCGACTTACTAGCGGAACGAGACTCTCTTACTGGCGCCCTCACCCGTCGCGCAATGTTGAACAGCCTTAAGAAGTCGCTTAAGGGCAACAATACATCGTGCATAGCCCTGCTTGATGTTGATAATTTTAAAAAGATTAACGATAGATATGGCCACACCGTAGGCGACGAAGTGCTAACTACACTCACTCGAATCATCAATAATAGGATTAGAAAATCAGATAAGCTTTGCCGATATGGTGGTGAAGAATTTTTGATCTACTTCTCTGACTCAGATGAACAATCGGCCAAGCGTATACTCGATGAGTTAAATGTTGCGCTTTCTCACCAAAAAAACTGGACGCATACCAATAAAAAGTTTTCAGTTAGCTTTTCTTCCGGGCTGCTAAATGTCGGCGGAGAAACAAATTTGGATACTATTATTAAAGCCTGTGACGAACTCCTTTACAAAGCAAAAAGGTCTGGGCGCGCGCGAGTAGAATCTTTCGCTTATTAAAAATTTTGCCAAACTTTATTTACCTATAGCCGTATAGAAAACAAGCAAGGTCGCCGACTGACGTGGAGACTCTAAGTCATAGGTGTTAGCATGAAAGAAAAAACATAGGGAATTTATATGGCTACTGGCACGATAATCTCGTTGGGTTTGTATTTTGTTGTAATGTTGGGAATAGGCCTTTTCGCCTATCGGCAAACAGACACCAACGTAGAAGGCTATATGCTTGGCGGCCGCCAGTTAGGCCCCGCTGTAACCGCACTCTCAGCAGGCGCATCAGATATGAGTGGCTGGATGCTCATGGGTTTACCTGGTGCTATGTACGTATCGGGCTTATCTGCAGGCTGGATTGCCGTCGGGTTAGTTCTAGGTGCACTCGCAAATTATATGTTGGTCGCTCCGCGCCTTCGCGTTTACACCGAAGTGGCTAACAACTCCATTACCCTCCCCGACTATTTCGAGAACCGTTTTGCCGATAATTCTCGTCTACTGAGAGTTATTGCTTCTGTGGTAATAGTCGTTTTCTTCACGCTTTATACCTCTTCTGGCGTTGTCGCTGGTGGAAAGCTCTTTGAGACATCTTTTGGCTTAACCTATGAGACAGGTTTGTACGTTACCGCCGGTGTTGTCGTTGCTTACACCCTCGTGGGTGGATTTATGGCAGTGAGTATGACCGATTTTGTGCAAGGCTGCATAATGTTCGTATCACTTATTATGGTACCTGCTGTGGTCATCAGTGAGCTTGGCGGCATTGGGGCTTCAATTGACGCACTAGATACCATTAACCCTGCTTTATTTGATGCATTTATGGATGCCTCGACTAACGAAGCATTAAGCGTAATCGGTATTGTTTCACTGATGTCATGGGGTTTAGGCTACTTTGGTCAGCCACATATTATCGTTCGTTTTATGGCTATTCGTTCGGTAAAAGATATTCCTACCGCTAGAAACATCGGCATGAGCTGGATGATTGTTTCTATCATCGGCGCGCTAATGACGGGTTTATTCGGGTTGGCTTATATAACCGGTAACGGCAATGATATTGATCCAGAAACAGTATTTATCTATCTTTCTCAAATTTTATTCCACCCACTTATTGGTGGCTTCTTATTAGCTGCGATCCTAGCGGCTATCATGAGTACTATTTCATCCCAGCTACTAGTAACGTCTAGTTCACTTACCAGCGACTTTTACCAAGCCTTCCTGCGCAGAGATGCGTCTGACGGTGAGTTGGTAGTAGCGGGTCGCGTAAGTGTTGTTGCTGTTGCACTTGTTGCTATCTATCTGGCTTATGACAGAGACAGCACTATATTGACCTTAGTAAGTAATGCGTGGGCGGGCTTTGGTGCGGCATTTGGCCCGCTAGTCCTGTTTAGCTTATTTAAACGTGAAATGACTCGCCGCGCGGCATTAGGCGGAATGATAGTTGGTGCTGTGACTGTACTACTGTGGATTTATCTTCCGATAGAAATCGGAGGCCAAAAGCTTGGTGCGTGGATGTATGAAATTGTCCCCGGGTTCATTCTATCGAGCTTAACCATAATGATTTTGAGTAAATCAGGTACACCAAGAGAAGGCGTGGTAGACACATTCGATGCATTCCAGACCAAGCTGAATGGAAAGTAATTAAAAAAATACCTCGTTAATAAGAGTAAATACAAAGCTCTGTTTAGTTTTCTAAGCAGGGCTTTATCTTTTTCTACCCCTGACAAATAGGGCCTTATGCTTCAATTGCATGACAGTTTTATTTATTGGAATAAGATTGCTATTTTAAATAGCAAAATCGCATACTACTTTTGAATTTAAATGTGTTATCGTTCTATGCAGAAAAATAACCCGCATATAACTTTTTTGTATATAACATAAATTCGGACTTCAAAATGACTGCTAGTATCCCGTCTGTAACGCATTTGAAACAACTCGAAGCCGAGAGTATCCAAATTTTCCGTGAGGTAGCTGCTGAGTTTGAAAACCCAGTAATGCTTTACTCTGTAGGAAAAGACTCTTCAGTACTGCTTCACCTTGCCCGTAAGGCGTTCGCGCCAGGCAAAATTCCGTTTCCACTTCTACACGTAGACACCACGTGGAAATTTGGCGAAATGATCAAGTTCCGCGATGAGCAAGCAGAGAAACACGGTTTTGATTTGCTTGTTCACATTAATGAAGAAGGTGTTGAAGCTGGCGTTGGACCGTTCAGCCACGGCTCAGCGAAACACACTGATATCATGAAAACCCAAGCGCTTAAGCAAGCGTTGAACAAATATAAGTTTGACGCTGCGTTTGGTGGTGCACGACGCGATGAAGAAAAGTCTCGCGCAAAAGAACGTGTATACTCGTTTCGCGACAGTAACCACCGCTGGGACCCTAAAAACCAGCGCCCAGAACTTTGGAATATCTATAACTCACAAGTTAACCAAGGCGAAAGTATCCGCGTTTTCCCAATGTCTAATTGGACTGAGCTAGATATCTGGCAATACATCTACCTAGAAAACATTGATATTCCACAACTTTACCTTTCTAAGCCCCGCCCAGTGGTTGAGCGCGACGGCATTCTTATTATGGTTGATGACGACCGCATGCCACTTGAAGAAGGTGAAGTACCAGAGATGCGCTCTGTGCGTTTCCGTACCCTAGGCTGTTACCCATTGACTGGTGCGGTAGAGTCAGAAGCAGCGACCTTGCCTGAAGTTATTCAGGAAATGCTGCTTACCAAGACATCTGAGCGTCAAGGTCGCGTTATTGACCACGACAGCGCAGGCTCTATGGAGAAGAAGAAAATGGAAGGGTACTTCTAATGGCCACAGACAACGTTGTTTGGCATAAACACGAAGTCAATAAAACCACGCGCTCTGAAAAGCTAGGCCAAACGCCTCGCGTATTTTGGCTTACTGGTTTAAGTGGTTCTGGTAAATCAACATTAGCTAACTTGCTTGAGAAAAAGCTTCACGAGCAAAACAAGCACACCTATCTGCTTGATGGCGACAACGTACGTCACGGCTTATGTGGCGACTTGGGTTTCAGCGACAAAGATCGCGTTGAAAATATTCGTCGCATCAGTGAAGTTGCGAAGCTATTTGTTGACGCTGGTACCCTAGTACTTACCGCTTTCATTTCTCCGTTTAAAGCAGACCGCGATTACTGCCGTAGCCTAATGGAAGACGGTGAATTTGTGGAAGTGTTTGTTGATACTCCACTTGAAGTGTGTGAAAAGCGTGATCCCAAAGGCTTGTATAAGAAAGCGCGCAGCGGCGAGATCAAGGATTTCACAGGCATAGATTCAGCCTATGAAGCGCCTGAATCACCGGAAGTACACTTAACCTATCAGGATGAACCGGCAGAGCAAACCGCTGAGCGTTTGTATGCTTTGCTTCAAGAAAAGGGATTGGTGTAATGACACAGCCTTTAAATACACTTGCACAAAAAGTGCTAACTATTGCCAAAGAAGCTGGCGATAGAATTATGGCGATTTACGAAAAAGATTTCGCTATTTATGAAAAGCAAGACACCAGCCCGCTAACCGAAGCTGACCTTGCCGCCCATAACGTTATTGTAAATGCCCTTGAAGCAGAATCGGACTTGCCTATTCTTTCTGAAGAGTCGGCAGATATTTCGTGGGATGAACGCAAAACATGGTCCTCATACTGGCTGGTTGACCCGCTAGATGGCACCAAAGAGTTTATTAAGAAAAATGGTGAATTTACGGTAAACATTGCACTTATCGAAAACGGCAAACCGACAATGGGTGTGGTTTACGCGCCAGCGCTAAACAAAAGCTATGTCGGTATTGTAGGTGAAGGTGCATGGACCGAAGTAAACGGCGAATTTACCTCAATTTCAGCACGCAAGCACGATGGTGCACAAGTGTGGAAAGTGGTAGGCAGTCGTTCTCACCAAAGTCCTGAAATTCAAAATTTATTGGCACAGCTTGAAGGTGAAACCGAGCTTGTGGCGATGGGTAGTTCACTAAAACTTTGCTTAGTGGCAGAGGGCGAAGCGCATCTTTACCCTCGTTTGGGCCCAACATCTGAATGGGATACAGGTGCAGCACATGCAGTCGCACTAGCTGCAGGAGCAAATGTAACTGTTTTAGATCCAGAAAATCCATTAGATGACAACGCCGACGCTCTTACCTATAACCAAAAAGAGTCTGTGTTAAACCCCTTTTTCCTTGTGAGCGCATAACATGAACAACGAAAACGAATTATTAAGACAGGACATTCTGTCTTACCTTGAGCAACACGAACAGAAAGACATGCTACGTTTCCTTACTTGCGGTAGCGTAGACGACGGTAAAAGTACCCTTATTGGTCGCTTACTTCACGATTCAAAAATGATTTATGAAGATCAGCTTGCTGCTATTACAAAAGACAGTAAAAAAGTGGGTACTACGGGTGAGAAAGTTGATCTAGCCCTTCTTGTAGACGGTCTTCAATCTGAGCGTGAGCAAGGTATTACTATTGACGTAGCATACCGCTACTTTTCTACCGAAAAACGTAAATTCATCATCGCTGATACCCCTGGGCATGAGCAGTACACGCGTAACATGGTAACAGGCGCGTCTACTTGCGACCTTGCGATTATTCTTGTTGATGCCCGTGGCGGTGTTAAGGTGCAAACTAAGCGTCACTCCTTCCTAGTTTCACTTCTAGGTATTAAGCACGTTATTGTTGCAATCAACAAAATGGACTTAATGGACTATTCAGAAGAAGTGTACAAGCAGATTCAGGAAGATTATCTTAAGTTTGCTGAACAGCTTGATATCCCTGACATTCAGTTTGTTCCTATCTCAGCGCTTGAAGGCGATAACGTAGTAGGTAAAAGCGAAAATACGCCTTGGTTTGACGGCACACCCCTAATGGAGATGCTAGAAAACATCGAAATTGGTGAAGACGACAACCAAGAAGACTTCCGCTTCCCGGTACAGTATGTTAACCGCCCTAACCTAGACTTCCGAGGCTTTGCCGGTACGGTTGTATCAGGTCAGGTTGCGCCAGGCGATGAAGTGACTGCACTTCCATCAGGCAAGAAATCAAAGGTGAAGCAAGTCGTTACGTTTGAAGGCGATCAAGAGCGCGCTTATGTACCTCAAGCGGTTACGCTTACTCTTGAAGATGAAATTGATATCTCTCGTGGCGACATGATTGTTAAATCAGATAACTTGCCACTACTTAATACTCAGTTCAAAACGCATTTAGTGTGGATGGCAGAAGAGCCGCTAATGCCAAACAAGCAATACTTGTTTAAGTTTGCGACTAAGTCAACGCCAGGGGTTGTTGCTCATATTGATAATCAAATTGACGTGAACACGCTGGAAGAAAAAGATGCCATGCACCTAAACCTTAACGAAATCGGTGTGGTTGACGTTAAGTTCACTCAGCCAGTCGCCTGTGACCCCTACAAGCGCAACCGTCCTACTGGTTCATTCATCGTTATCGACCGTTTAACCAATGGTACAGTAGGTGCTGGTATGATCATCGACGACATTGCCGGTGATGCACAACATACTTCGCCTAACTTCTCTGAGTTTGAACTTGAATTCAATGCATTAGTTCGCAAGCACTTCCCGCATTGGAACTCTGTGGATATCAGTAAACTATAAGCAGGACTGGAGCAATATGGATGTGACCCAGTTCATCGTACTGGCAATTTTTGCCAGTACGATATGCGCGCTGATTTTTACCAGTCAGCGCCCTTCCACTGTATTTTCGGGTGCAGTGTTAGCATTACTAGTTACCCAGCAGTTATCTCTTGATGACATCTTGCTGAACTTAACAAACAAGGGCCTAATCACCCTTGTTTTGTTACTTTTAGTGAGCAGTGCTATTGATAAAACTGCGTTAATAAAACGCATTGGCAGAAAACTCGTTAGTGCTAACTTTACGCAGTCTTATTGGCGACTGTTTTCACTCACTTTTGTTTCTTCGGCACTACTTAACAATACGGCAATTGTGGCCAGTCTTATTGGCCCCATAAAGCAAAATCAATATCACCCCGCTTCCCGATTACTGATCCCGCTTTCCTACGCCGCAATACTCGGTGGTACCGTTACATTAATTGGTACCTCAACTAACCTTATTGTAGATAGTTTTCTGCAAGAGCATGGGCACCCAGGCTTCAATTTTTTCGACTTCACTTTGTATGGCTCTATTGCAGGACTAAGTTGTGGCCTTCTTATGTTCATGTTATTACCTTTGTTGCCCAATATCGGCAACAAAAATAGTAACTATAACGCGTATATGGTTGAGGCAGAAGTTGAACCAGGTTCAGAGTTAATCGGCAAAACCGTAGAGCAAAACCACTTACGTAACCTGCCCGAGCTATTTTTGGTAGAAGTGGTGCGCAATGGCAACCTTATCTCTCCAGTTGGCCCTGACTTAGTTATTCTGGAAAACGACAAGCTAATCTTCTCGGGTAATGTGCAAAAGCTAGATAACTTAAGCCACATAAAAGGTCTGAGCATGTTCGCAGAAACCGATGGGGTATTGCGTGAAAGCTTAACTGAGGTAGTGGTGGCTAATCGCGCTCAGGTTATCGGGCAGACCATTAAAAAACTTGGCTTCAGAGCTTTGTTCGATGCTGCTGTCGTGGCCATTCGTCGAGACGGTGAACAACTATCAGGAAAGTTAGGAGAAATAAAACTTCAAGCCGGTGACTTTTTACTTTTAGCAACAGGTCCTGACTTTGCAACTCGTCAAAACTTGAATAAGAACTTTTTTATTCTATCTGAGCAAAAAATTGCCCGCCCATTAACTAATAGGCAAGAGTGGATCACCCTCGGCGGTTTCCTTACCACAGTATTATTAGCCGCGACTAATATAATTTCATTAGCTATCGGTCTACTGTTCTTAGCCGCTGTGCTTATCGGTGTTAGGGTTACGTCAAACGGCGAAATGAAGCGAAACCTCCCGCTAAACTTGATTGTTGTGATCGTCGGTGCGCTGAGTTTAGCCACTGCACTCGAAAACTCTGGGGTCATTATGTCGACAACCGAAGCGCTAATGCCTCTTTTGGCGGGTACTGACTGGTTTGTAGCGCTCGTGGTTATCTACTTATTCACCTTACTTTTAACCGAGTTTGTAACCAACAATGCGGCTGCAGCATTAATGTTCCCGTTTGCTTATGGGCTAGTGCAAATTATCGGCGCACCGCTAATGCCATTTGCTTTAGCAGTTGCCTTTGCGGCAAGCGCGAGCTTTATATCGCCATTTGGTTACCAAACCAACCTCTTAGTTTACAACGCTGCCAACTACAAATTTGCGCATTTTATAAAGATAGGGCTACCTATATCTGTGATGTACAGCACAATAGTGCTAACACTGCTGAATATAACTTATCTATAGACTGTTTATGGTTTGCCACCATAGAAAATAAGAGGGAAGCCTAGCTTCCCTTTTTACTGCTTTTTAACCGAGCATGCGCACTACAATTAACTAGCCTTATTCATTTTCCCTTACAAAAAATGTTTCTTTATCAGAATCTTGTTCTGTACATAATCTTTGCCCGCCAGTAGTCTTTATAATTATCCACGTGTTAACGAACAATAATTTACAATCATTGTTTTACACAAAAACTGAACAGCAAATAATAACTAAGAAAGAGGAGCAAGGGATGCACACTGTGACGAATCCTTTCCAAGCGTGTAATGATATCTTTTTTAAACCGAATGGCGTCTTCAAAGCAGTTGGCGAGCACAACAACTGGAGCTGGATGCCGTTTATCTTGGTTATGGCGATTACGCTGGTATCACAATATCTCTATGTGAACTTTGTCGATATTGAGTGGTTTGCAGAAATGAACATTGCCGCACAAGGTGATATGAGCCCGGCTGAAGAAGAACAGATGAAGGCTTTCTTTACCAGAGATGCGCTTCTTTGGTCTTCTATTATCGGCGCTTTTTTTATTCCTCTTATCGTTAACGCTGTTTATGCCGTTTACGTAAACCTGATGACTCGTTCAGACGATAGCCATGTTTTCGGTTTCACAGATTGGTACGGTTTTGCATGGTGGCTTTCAATGCCATACGTGCTAACTGGTTTAGTTGGCGTTGCGCTTTTGATGTTCGCGGGCGACCATCAGGTGGCTCCATCAATCTTGTCACCAGCTTCTTTGGGCTTTATTGCAAGTATTCCTATGGACTCGCCTTGGTATGCTTTCGGGCAAGCTTTAAGACTAGAGCTTTTTTGGGGAATTTATTTGGCCACTGTAGGCATCTCTCAATGGACGTCTTTTCCTCTTAAGAAAGCGGCACTCATTGCAAGCGCCCCGTATGTGGTTATTTACGGCATTTGGTTGATTGCTTTAGCGCTATTTTAAAAGACACTTTCAATAGTCCGCTTTCCATTTGGCTATTTGTTGACGCTGCTCCGATAAAACTGGGGCAGCGCCAAACTCTTAAGACCATAATGGTAGCTGAATTGTCGGCTTACTTCCCTCCCGTAGCGGTCTAAAATAGTCTTTATTCTGATAAAACACTTCATCTTGTTGATAGTGCCACAAAGGTACGCCAAGCAGAGGCAATGGCTTTAAAAGCGGTGTGCTCTCAAAATAATTTAACGCTTTGATACGTACTGTCATCGCATTATCTAACACCAAGCGCTGCCGCCATTTATCGAGACGGCTAAAGCCTTTTGGTACAGCCACTGCTAACCACTTGCCGGTAAGGCCGACAAATGGGTTTAGCATCATCTCTAAATTCGCGTGCCCGAAGATAAAAGGGCTAACCTGTGTGTGCCACAGTGCTCGTTTTTCAATAAAGACACGCTCCCACTGATGGGAGGCTAATTCCGCTAAAAACGTTTCAAGGGTGTCACTTTTATGTGGCGTACCTCTCATGGTCTTATCTGGTGCTTCATTATTTGAGCCCGCAAGTGTTGTCAAGCGCTCAGGCTTTTTTAAAGCAATGCTCTCAGGCGCTTCAATGGCAAGCACTACACCACACTCATCAAAGTGTGTAATGCGGTTGCGGCGTGCCGTTCTGGGGTTTACACCGTGCGTATTGATATCGCTGATATGTAGCGCATTTAATAGAGATTTTGTTTTAGGAAATTGCAGCCAAATAAGTGCATTAAATAAGTCGTGCCAGCTTTGCTCTCGAGTAGGAACTACACCGTCTTCACTAATGATAGTCTCATAATAACGTTGATCATCATTTGGGAACTGGCTTTGCCCTTTGAACACAGGCCCCTGCCAATGCTCATAATACCGAGTCGCTAATTCATTTAGCTGTTCAGGCGTAGGGAATTCGTCGTTACTTAGCAAGCCAACCTCTTCAAGAAGCGCCGTAACCGGTTTACTGGCGTGTTTTAGTAAGTAGTCGTTACAGAAGGGGATTAAGTTTGATTGCATATCAACTATTGGTTCGCTTTGGGGTTTTCTCTATACTGGTCGCGTATTGTAGAGCAAACAGAGACTAACAATGAAAAAAATGTTTTTGCCATTGCTTGTACCTACCCTTTTAGGCGTAAGTGCTTGCACTCCTAACAACGACAGCACCTCAACAAACGAGTCGGCCCTGAAAAGTATGCCTGTGGCTTCTAACTTTGACAGCGTTTACAACAGTATTTCTGATGCTGATATTCGCGAGCCGCTAAAAGTCTTGTCTTCCGACGAGTTTGAAGGTCGTTTGCCAACGACTGAAGGTGAAAAGAAAACCATTGATTATTTAGTAAGCGAATTTACAAAAGCGGGGCTTAAACCTGGTAATGGGGATAGTTTCCTTCAAAAAGTAGCGCTTATGGAGATCACTGCTGATCCTGATATGACCATGACCATTGGCGACAATACCTTTGCCTACAAAGAGCAAATGGTAGCCTCTTCAAAACGCGAGCAAAACTCGGTATCTCTTGAAGACTCTGAACTGGTGTTCGTTGGTTACGGTGTAAATGCACCAGAATACGACTGGAACGATTACGAAGGGTTAGATGTTAAGGGCAAAACCGTGGTTATGCTAATCAACGACCCTGGTTTCGAAAACCCAGAAAGCGGTAAGTTTCAAGGCACTACCATGACCTATTATGGCCGTTGGAGTTACAAATACGAAGAAGCAAGCCGACAAGGGGCGGCGGGCGCCATTATTGTTCACGAAACCGCGCCAGCGTCTTACGGCTGGTCTGTTGTTGCAAACAGCTGGAGTGGTCCTCAGTATGGTTTAGTTAGTGCCGACAAAGGCGCGAGCCGCGTTGCGGTTGAAGGTTGGCTTACGTTAGATGCAGCGAAAAAAGTGTTTGCCGATGCCGGCCTTGATTTCGAGGCAGAAAAAGCAAACGCTATGCAGGGTCCATATAGCAAAGCGATGGATATCAAAGCGTCGGTTACCGTGAAAAACACCTTCAAAAAGTCAGAAAGCAACAACGTAATCGCCACGTTACCAGGTACCGAGTTTCCTGATGAGCATATTATCTACACAGCCCATTGGGATCATCTAGGTAAAGACGAAAGCAAAGAAGGTGACCAAATCTATAACGGCGCTCACGACAACGCCACAGGTTCTGCAGCAATGCTTGCTATGGCTAAAGCCTATTCAGAACTTTCGCCTGCGCCTAAGCGCTCAGTGTCGTTTTTAGTGGTTACGGCTGAAGAGCAAGGGCTACTGGGTAGTAAGTTTTATGCGAGCAACCCTGTTATTCCTATTGAAAATACCGTTGCAAACATCAATATGGATGCAATGAACGTATTGGGTAAAACCAAAAACGTTGCTGTTGTAGGCATGGGCAAATCAGAAATGGAAGACTACCTTGAAGCCGCTGCGGCAAAGCAAGGCCGAACACTTACCCAAGAAGGCCGACCTGAAGCCGGTTACTACTACCGTTCTGACCACTTCAGCTTTGCAAAACAAGGTGTACCGGCACTTTATGCAGAGGGCGGCAATGAGCCAGCAGATGAAGAAACGGCTAAATATAGAAAACGTATGAACGTTATCGTGACAGGCTGTTACCATCAAGTGTGCGACCAATATCGCGATGATTGGGACTTAAGCGGTATTGTTCAAGACACGCAGATGCTGTTTGATGTAGGTGTGGGCGTTGCGAATGCAGATGCTTGGCCTAAATGGAATGAAGCAAGTGAGTTTCAGCGCAAAAATTAATATACGCACTGAGTTCTAAACGTTAAAAATGCTTAGTTATGCATTAAAGCTAAAAGGGCCTTTTCATAGGCCCTTTCTTGTTTATCATTCCCAAAGCACTGATTCAAGCAGCTTCGAATCGCTATTTTTTACTATTCAGTAAACTCACGCGCTATTTATTTATGCACTCAAAATAGGATAAAAATGTTAATAAACGGCTATTTTGAGATAAAAGGAATAAGTATTTCCATTTTCTCATCATAATGTACTTGCAATTTCCTGTCAGACTGGCACATTCAAGGCACGCGAAAAAAGAATAAAAACAATCCTTCGCCCACTCGTACGCGAGTACCGACAGAAAAAAGCTTCTATTATTTTTTTTCAACAAGTGAACAGAGAGAATCCGTTATATGTGTGGTATTTTCGGTATCCTTGATATCAAAACCGATGTGTCTGAACTCAGAACCCAAGCCCTCGATTTATCAAAACTATTGCGCCACCGTGGCCCTGACTGGTCGGGTATCTGGAATAATGACAATACCATTCTTTGTCACGAAAGACTGGCGATTGTCGACGTAGATACAGGGGCTCAGCCTCTTATCAGCCAAAACGATAAGCAAATTCTTGCTGTTAACGGCGAGATTTATAACCACAAGCAGCTAGCCGCTGACTTAGATGAGCCGTATCCATTTAAAACCCGTTCAGATTGTGAAGTTATCCTTCCGCTTTTTCAGCAAAAAGGCATCGACTTTATTGATGATTTAGAAGGTATGTTCGCGTTTATTCTTTACGATGAAGAACAAGACGCTTACCTGATTGCCCGTGACCATATTGGCATTATTCCGCTTTATACGGGTTATGACGAACACGGTAACTTTTATGTTTCGTCAGAAATGAAAGCACTAGCGGGTGTATGTAAGACAATTAGTGAATTTCCTCCAGGTCACTACCTGTGGAGCAAAGAAGGAAAAATCACTAAGTATTACAAACGCGATTGGATGGAATACGACAACGTAAAAGACAACACAAGCGATTTAGACGAACTTCGCGTAGCGTTTGAAAAAGCAGTGAAGTCACACATGATGTCTGACGTGCCTTACGCAGTATTGTTATCTGGAGGTCTAGACTCATCACTGGTTTCTGCTGTAGCTGCGCAGTACGTAGCCAAACGTGTTGAAGATGAAGACAAGACTGACGCGTGGTGGCCACGCCTACACAGTTTTGCTGTAGGTCTTGAAGGTGCTCCTGACCTTAAAGCAGCGAAGAAAGTAGCGGATATGATTGGTACCGTTCACCATGAAATTCACTTCACTATTCAAGAAGGTTTAGATGCCATTCGTGATGTTATCTTCCATTTAGAAACCTACGACACAACCACCATCCGCGCCGCGACTCCTATGTACCTTATGACCCGTAAAATTAAAGCGATGGGCATTAAAATGGTGCTATCGGGTGAAGGCTCTGATGAAATCTTTGGTGGCTATCTGTATTTCCATAAGGCACCAAATGCCAAAGAGTTCCACGAAGAAACGGTACGTAAGCTCGATCGTCTTCATATGTTTGACTGTGCTCGTGCCAACAAAGCAACGTCAGCATGGGGTGTTGAAGCACGTGTTCCTTTCTTAGATAAGAACTTTATTGACGTAGCCATGCGCCTTAACCCACAAGACAAGATGTGTCTTGATGGCAAAATGGAAAAATGGATCCTTCGTAAAGCGTTTGATAACGGCGAAACCCTTCCAGCAGAAGTATTATGGCGTCAAAAAGAACAGTTTGGTGACGGCGTGGGTTATTCGTGGATTGACTCAATTCGCGACTTTGTTGAAAACGAAGTAACCGACCAGCAGCTGGCTACTGCGGAATTCCGCTTCCCAGTAAATACACCTGACACCAAAGAAGGCTACTACTACCGCACTATTTTCGAGAGCTACTTCCCTCAAGAGAGTGCTGCGCGCTGCGTACCAGGCGGCAAGTCAATCGCCTGTAGTACTGCAGAAGCTCTTGAGTGGGACGAGAGCTTTAAGAACAATGCCGACCCTTCTGGTCGCTCAATGAAAGACGTTCACGCTGGCGAGTCTTAATAGACGCAGCGAAAAAACAACATGTAAAAAACGCAGCTTAGGCTGCGTTTTTTATTGCTGTTTTACTTTATACCAGAGTGCAGAATTAGTGAGAGGCGTTTCAATAGGAAGCAATGGGTTTTCCAAAGTAAATATTTTGCGCTCACTAACGTCTAGAGATTCTAAGATAGGCGAATAGGTAGATTCAAACAAGTCGTCAAATGACCCGTCTTTTATGGCTCTATTTAACCCAGTGTGAATGAGATTTTCTAATGTTTTATTATTTACATTAACGAAGTAATACATTGCTGTGGGGTAATAAAGTGCCATTGAAGGCTCAAGGTAGAGGTTAGTGACAAGGCCCTCTTCTTCGAGTTCTGCGCTCACCTCCATCACCGAGCGGGGAAAAAAGTCGCCTTTTCCTTGCTTTATCATGTCATACGCAGCACGAAATTCAGGCACAGTGAAGACATTGAACCCGTTAGCTTGCAAAATTTTGGTATCGGGCCACTCTTCCCCTTGGATAGGGACAAGTTTACGCATATCGTTTAGCGACAATACGTTATCAAACTTCGACTTCTTATCTTCGTTTATAACGAAGACCCGAAAGCCAATAAGCCCTTTGGCGATAGGTATTCGAATGGGAGTCAGTTCTTTTTCACGCTGGTTATCTGTCATGCTCCAGACAACGTTCACTTCCCTATTCTCACGAAGCTGACGCATAGCCTTACTCGTCAGTAATATGCGATCCGAAGGACGCAGCTCGTAATTAACACCTGTTTTATCGAGAGCCAGTTTAAGTAAAGCGATTGGATATTGAGCCCGCGCGTCAGAGTCGTCGATAGGCCTGGGGTAGGTAATCGTCCACGTAGCGGCATCAGCCATTGGTACGATAGCCAAAAGACACAAAGTAATCGCTGCAGTAACAGCTTTTTTAAGCAAGTTTAAGCTGTGCATTTTCTTTATGCCCACGTTGAATTAAAGAGTGAGTTAAAGAGTGAGTTGAGCACTCATAGTCGCGTTTTATTCTTCCAAGAGGCCGATGCGTATTAAACATTTACTCAATGCCAATGTATTTGTGTGTTTGTAAAGATAGCCGCCAGTTGCGCTCAATACAAGTACGCACAGCCAGTTCAGTCGCTCGCTTCTGCTGGCTAATTGGTTGTAAACAAACCTGTTTTCCTTCTAGCGATGATACATTGCTCAACAGCGCGTCAAGCTCATCAATATGCTTTTGCATAGCAATAGGATGCTTAATTTCGTTTGCTCTTTCTAATGCGCTGACTAAAACATCGTATCCACCTTTCATATTTATTTTAGGTGAAACGGTAACGTAAGTGCGCTCGTCACACATAACTTCAAAGGTGCCGCTGGTCTCAATTTGTGTGGTGTAACCACTATCGTGTAGCAAGGTTGTCAACGGACGTAGATCATACATGCAAGGCTCACCACCTGTGATGACCACGTGTTTTGCCACGTACCCTTGTTTACTAAATTCGGCCAGTAAGGCGTCTTCGGTTGAGATGAAATAGCTTTCTGACTCTTTACCTTTGGTTATCACCGCCTGTGGCGAAACACTTAAATCAGGCTTAATTTCCCATGTATGTTTGGTATCACACCATGGGCAGCCTACAGGACAGCCCTGCAGGCGAACAAAGATAGAAGGAATACCTGTGTGAGCTCCTTCACCCTGGATAGTTTCAAACATCTCATTGATGTTTAATGTGGACATTACAGACAAATTGACACCCTTTAACGATTGTATGTTGGGATTTTACCAAGGATCACATAAAATTCGGGGATAATTTCTTAAATCTTCAAAAAACTATGTCAGAAAATGTTGTTGTTATCTATTCAGGAGGCATGGACTCTTTCACGGTACTGCACAAAGCACTAAAGGCAGGCAAAAAAGTCCACGCATTAAGCTTTAACTACGGTCAGCGTCATAAAAAAGAACTCGACTATGCGGCTGGCGTGTGTCAATCACTTAATGTGCCACACAAAATTGTTGATATTAGCGCTATTAACACTCTTATTGGCGGCTCTGCTCTAACGTCAGATATCGACGTGCCTGAAGGCCACTATGAAGAACCAAGCATGAAACAAACGGTAGTGCCTAACCGTAACATGATATTGCTGTCATTGGCGGTTGGTTATGCTGTGAGTTTGGACGCCAATGAAGTCTATTATGGTGCACATTCAGGGGATCACGCCATTTACCCCGACTGCCGCCCAGAATTCGTGTATAAAATGAATGATGTATGCGGTATTGCAAACTATACCCCCGTTACCATTATGACGCCTTATATCGACGACAGCAAAACAGCTATTTTGACCGACGGTTTGTCAATGGGTTTGGACTATGGGCAAACATGGACATGCTATAACGGCAGAGAAAAAGCCTGCGGGAAATGCGGTGCATGTGAAGAGCGTTTAGAAGCTTTTAAGGAAAATAACGCTACCGACCCTTTAGAGTACGAATAAGCACTATTTATACAGATAAACAGTCTTTATAAAAGGCACCTCTTGTTTCACGCGCATTTATGAACGTTTTAAAACAAGAGGTGTTTTTATATTAGCGGTGGTTATGAATCTATTTCTGACTTTCAGAAATAAAATAGCTTAACTCTTTAATGCAGTGACGCAATACCGGGTTTAATCGCGTGTTCTTGCCGTTCATCACAAACAACTCGTGACTAAAGTTAAAGAGACTACCTTGTGCAATAGGCACAAGCCCTAACGCCGCCCCCTGCTCTTTTGCCATGTAATCAGGTAACAATCCGATATATTCGCCCGTCATAATTGCGGACATTGCGGCGTCAAAAGAATCAGAAAAGGTTTGAATAGATAGCCTGGTCTCATCTTCAATATAATTAGCCGATGACAGGCCAGCGATACCAATCGCAGGATAATCACCAATTTTCACATTCTCTGGCAGTTCAGTGTCGCGATACTTTGCCAACGGATGGGTTGGCGCACAATATAAACGCCCTTCAGTTTCAATTCCCACAGGGTGAAAAGTCACTGATTCGGGTTTTACCATGTCATAGGTTGAAACCACTAGGTGACACTCACCCGAAAGCGCTACATGTTCTACTTCGTTATATAAGCGAGTTTGGATATTCACATGGATATCATCAAACTTTTTCATTGTACTTTTAACCGCTTTACTTACAGCCATGTGCATTGAAAGAGGGAGGCCTGCCATTAACACTAGCGTGATATGACCAGAGTAGTCATCGTGTAGGGATTTGAGGTTGAATACAAAGTTATCGAATGCGTTGAAGATGCGCTTGGTTTCTTGAAAAACCACCTCACCTTCTTTTGTCATTTGAAAACCACCACGCCCACGATGGCATAGCACCAAATCCAAACGCTCTTCCAGCTTTTTAATGGCGGCACTGATATTTGGACGTTGCATACGTAACACGGGTTCAGCCGCAGTAAATCCGTTGCAGCTTGCTACAGCATAAAACACACGCAGTAGCTTGATATCTGACTCCTGAAGACGATTAAGCATATTAGCACCTGTTTTTAGGTATAGTTATAGATACTCTAACGAGAACTATATGTAACTAATCGTGCTATTACAACGACATTTTGCTGCTTTTCGTCTCATTTAATAATAAAAAGCTAACTTTTCTGTTTAGTAAATAGTTGTCTACGCGAATATTTTTACATAAGTAAAAAGAACATAAGCGAAGGTGAAGAGAAGATAATGATGTGTTATTCAGATTTATACGAAACATGTGCGCTAAAGACTTTATACCAGTCCGTATAGATAATTACCCACTCAACGAGAGTTAAAATGCCCGTAATCGCGGCGTGTTACCGTAGGTATAGTGGTTCTACATTAAGATGACACAACAAAGCGTATGGACATTTTAAACTCGTCCATCAGGAAGGTCTGGCAAGTGGAGCGCCCCCAATAAGTTTTGAGGGCCTTGGTTGTGTAAAATGCTTAAGAAAGCGCAACTACCTGTTTTCTTAGTGATTCAATATCGTCACGAAGTGAAGCCGCTTTTTCAAACTCAAGCTCTCGGGCATATTCAAACATCTGCTTTTCAAGTTCAGTAATTTGATCCATCAACTCGGTTGCACTTGCTGTCTTCTGTTGCTTTTTCTTTTCTTCAACTTTGCGCAGTCTTACCTTACCAGAAGCAGGATGCGCACTTTCGCCTAAATCCATAATATCGGTAATAGGCTTGTTGAGTCGCATTGGCGTAATACCATTAGCTTCGTTGTGTGCTATTTGCCTTTCACGACGACGATCCGTTTCGTCTATCGCCTTTTTCATGGACTTAGTAATGCTGTCACCATATAAAATAGCTTTACCATTAACATGACGGGCTGCTCTACCAATAGTCTGAATTAGAGAGCGTTCGGCCCGCAAAAAGCCTTCTTTATCGGCATCTAAAATAGCAACGAGCGAGACTTCAGGCATGTCTAAACCTTCACGTAAAAGGTTGATACCGACCAATACGTCAAATTTACCTAACCGCAAGTCGCGAATAATTTCAATACGCTCAACAGTATCAATATCAGAATGTAGATAGCGTACTTTTACGCCATGCTCGTTTAGGTATTCGCTTAAGTCCTCGGCCATTCGCTTTGTTAGCGTAGTAATGAGCACACGTTCGTCGAGCTCTACACGCTCTTGAATTTCAGAGAGTACATCATCGACCTGAGTTGCTACAGGGCGTACTTCAATAACCGGGTCTAATAGGCCTGTTGGGCGTACCACTTGCTCAACTATCTCACCGTCAGTTTTCTTCAACTCATAGTCGCCCGGCGTTGCAGAAACATAAATGGTTTGAGGGCAGATTTGCTCAAATTCTTCGAACTTAAGCGGGCGATTGTCTAACGCAGATGGCAATCTGAAACCGAATTCCACCAGGGTTTCTTTTCTAGAGCGATCCCCTCGATACATGGCTCCCACTTGGGAAACAGTTACGTGAGATTCGTCGATGAACATCAACCCATCTGCTGGGAAATAATCTAATAAGGTCGGAGGTGGCTCGCCCGGTGCACGTCCTGACAGATAGCGGGAGTAGTTTTCGATGCCCGAACAATAGCCTAGCTCCATCATCATTTCGATATCGAACTGGGTACGCTGTGAAATACGTTGTTCTTCAATTAGCTTGTTCGCTTCTTGAAGCTGCTTTTTGCGATCGCCCAATTCGACCTTAATATGCTCAATAGCATTTAAGATTTTCTCTCGCGGTGTTACATAGTGTGTTTTTGGGAAAACCGTCGCGCGAATAACTGACTTATCCACCGCGCCCGTTAACGGGTCAAATAAACTAATTTTATCTATTTCATCGTCAAACAGCTCAACCCTTACGGCTTGCTTTTCAGAGTCGGCGGGGAAAATATCAATGACATCGCCACGCACGCGAAATGTACCCCGTTCAAAGGCCAAATCGTTACGCTTATACTGCAGTTCAGCAAGGCGACGTAGAATATCACGCTGATCCATGGTATCGCCCTGTCGAAGATGCAACAGCATTTTCATATAGGATTCAGGATCGCCCAAGCCATAGATTGCTGACACACTCGCAACAATGACAACGTCTCTGCGCTCCATCAAAGCTTTAGTGGCAGATAAGCGCATTTGCTCGATGTGATCATTAATCGAGGCATCTTTTTCAATGAAGGTATCGGTACTGGGAACGTAAGCTTCTGGCTGATAATAGTCGTAATATGAAACAAAGTACTCTACGGCGTTATTGGGGAAGAACTCTTTCATTTCCCCGTATAGCTGAGCCGCAAGTGTTTTATTGTGTGCCAGTATAAGCGTGGGTCGCTGCACTTCTTTAATGACGTTAGCCATAGTAAAGGTTTTACCTGACCCCGTAACACCCAGCAGTGTCTGGCCGGCCAAACCACTTTCCAAGCCATCTACCAAAGCTTCAATGGCCTTAGGCTGATCGCCCGCTGGCTTGTATTTAGAATGAAGCTCAAACCCTCTACTCATTTATTTAACCTTTCCTTTAGCTTACTGCTTAATATTTTTTGCGGGCATATTTTCTTAAAAATATAGCGAAACGAGATTAGTGCTAGCCGCGCTGAGCATCTACCGTGTCTGTTTCCAACTGAGCTAGCGCCCGCTTGAAAACAACAAGTGAAACACACGCCATTGCAATATTTGCGATGACGGTACCGGCAAATAACCCTTTCAGATCGAAGAAAAAACTACCGGCAACGCTTATTGGTACGAAGAAAATAAATAAGCGGATGACACTTAATACTAACGCCGTCATGGGGCGGTGCATTGCGTTCAACGATGAATTAGTCAGAATGATAATGCCTTGCATGCCGTAACCCAGTGGCACAATCATCAAAAACAGCTGTATTAATACGCTTACCTCTGCTTCATGAGCAAAAGCAACGGCTATCCAACTAGACATTGCCCACATAACCAGAAAAATGCCGAACTGCCAAACTAGAACAAACTTCAAAGTAAGCGAATATGCTTTTTTTACCCGCTCTACCTGCCCTGCTCCTACGTTTTGGCTGATAAATGGGGGCAGCGTCATAGAAAGCGCCAGCACAACAATACTGGCAATAGACTCCATTCTATTACCTACCCCCCAAGCTGCAACCGCTTCGGCGCCGTAACCAGCAACTACAGCTGTCATTACACCACCAGCAACAGGGGTTAGCATATTTGCACCTGCCGCAGGCAGCCCTATTTTCAGAATGTCACGGCTGCTATCACGCAGTTCGGCTAGTGTTAGTAGTCGAGGCAACATCAACTTTCGCCGGACGGCTAAAATATAAAGTATCCATAGTGCACCGACTATCCATGCAATAAAAGTAGCCAGCGCCGCCCCTTTTATTCCCATCGCCGGAATGGGACCAAGTCCGAAAATGAAGATGGGGTCAAGCAATGCGTTTAATCCACCGCCCGCCGCCATAACTATACTGGGTGTTCGGGTATCGCCACACGCACGCAGCACACTATTGCCCACCATCGGCATAGCTAAAAAGATGCTCGACAAATACCACAACCCCATATAATCAGATATGTATGGCATTAAGTTGTCTGTCGCATTAAGCAATTTAAACACAGGCTCTATGGTAAAAAAGCCAATTATTGCCAATGTCCCTACCAGTAAAACAGACAGCATTAGCGAGCCTGTAGCATAGTGTCGAGACTTAGTTATTTCCTTACTACCCTGCAACTTCCCTATTATTGCAGATGTTCCTATACCTAAACCAATGTTCAGACTTATTACTGTAAAGGTCACTGGAAAGGTAAAACTGATAGCGGCTAAAGGGTCTGTACCCAACAAGCTCACGAAAAAGGTATCGATAAGCCCAAAGCTCATCATCATTACCATCCCCAATATCATAGGGATAGTCATACGCTTTAACGTAATACCTATATCTGCTCCCAATAAGTCGGAAGTACGTTGTTTAGCGTTACTTTTTATCACTCGAGCTCCGGCTAACTAAAATCCCCTTATTAACTGCGCGTTAGTGTAAAAGAGTGAACGCTATTTAGCCACGCTGTTTCGATAAACACAGCAAAGCACAAGAGGGAGAGAAGAAACACTGTGTTTTTGGCAAAAGTACATACGCTTTACGAATTCGTACGCTATTCGGTAAAAGCAGTACTTATAGGTAATTTTGCGCATTCAATGCCTCTGTAAATCTATGACAGTTTGATTTCTAATTCATTTCACTTTTAATATTGTCCCTACTAAAGTTCGTTCGCATCAGACTTTCATAGCTTAACGGTTGAAAGACCAACAAAAATGTTAACAACTTGTAAGCTACCGAGAAATAGCACGGATTTATTTGGATAGCATTTAGTCATTCGTTGAATTAACACACAAGCTACTTTTTGTTCAACCGATCTATTTAGATCGAGAATCGCGATCGCCAAAAAAGACCTAACCCTATGTATTTTATAGATTATTACAACATAAGCTGTACTATTCAAACGGATCAAGTTATACCTGATCTCATAAAAACATTAGACGAATATAAGCTATCAACATAGTTATCCACAGATTTAGTGGATAACTAGCGCTAGACCATATTCGACGGGATTTCGTGCTCGATTAAATTCTCATCACGTAAGTGGTGACTAACCTTTTAATCCTCAGGTACAGGTTACAGATTTATTAAAGCCTGTACATAATAACAGTATGGAAGCAATTTTTTATTCTTTTTAGTTATAGCGCTTAACTTTACCGAGATATACGAGAAAACGGGAAAAACCATTTCTTCAGAAATTAAAAGCACACTCGTTTACACGCTAAGAAGTAATAATGAGCAGTTATTAACCATTACTTTCATTACATTGACGACAAAATGAGCATTAAAGCCGCAAAAAGCTATTTTTTGCGCAGTCAGTACAAATATTTCATTTATGTTGTTGACAGTTCCTAAGTACGTCTTTAATATTCGCCTCCGTTGAAGCACAGGTCCCCCTTAGCTCAGTTGGTTAGAGCGACGGACTGTTAATCCGCAGGTCCCCCGTTCGAGTCGGGGAGGGGGAGCCAACTTCAGCAAACAACTTAGGTGTCGATTCCCCCTTAGCTCAGTTGGTTAGAGCGACGGACTGTTAATCCGCAGGTCCCCCGTTCGAGTCGGGGAGGGGGAGCCACTTAGTTGGCTTCTAAATCGTCTCACCCACTTCATTCTATTTTAATTCCTAAAACAACGCGTTTAGACATTAAATAACCCTAATTCAATCAAGTTGTTAAACCCGTTCTAAAAAGGGATAATAGACCTAATCTGTTTTTCTTTTTAATTCGCGGGCATTGTCCGTCAAGATTCCTCGAAGGAATTGCGTTATTCATGACTGAATTTTTACTGCTATTGATTGGTACAGTACTGGTTAACAACTTCGTGTTGGTTAAGTTTCTCGGTTTATGCCCGTTTATGGGTGTATCTGGAAAACTAGAAACCGCTATGGGTATGTCTATGGCCACAACATTTGTACTTACCCTTGCCTCCGCTTCAAGTTACTTAGTTGAAACCTATTTACTTGCCCCCTTAGGTATTGGCTACCT
This sequence comes from Alteromonas sp. BL110, assembly GCF_003443615.1. Classification (NCBI taxonomy): domain Bacteria; kingdom Pseudomonadati; phylum Pseudomonadota; class Gammaproteobacteria; order Alteromonadales; family Alteromonadaceae; genus Alteromonas; species Alteromonas sp. BL110. The sequence goes on from NZ_CP031967.1 coordinate 452,877, forward strand.
CAGAACGCTGGCATTTATTCTTGTTATTGCAGTAGTTGTGCAGTTCACAGAAATGGTCGTGCATAAAACAAGTCCTACCTTATATAGATTATTAGGTATATTCCTTCCTCTTATCACAACCAACTGTGCAGTTCTTGGTGTCGCTTTATTGAATCTTACCGAGCAACATAATTTCATGCAGAGTCTTATCTATGGATTCGGGGCTGCGGTAGGTTTCTCCCTGGTGTTAGTGTTATTCGCAGCCATGCGAGAGCGCCTAGCTGCAGCTGATGTACCCGTTTCTTTTAAAGGCGCGTCTATCGCCATGATTACTGCAGGCCTCATGTCCCTCGCATTTATGGGATTTAGTGGATTGGTGAAGGTGTGATGTCAATGTCTACTGCTATCATACTTGCTGTTATTGCAATTGGTGTCCTTGCCCTTATTTTTGGCCTAGTCTTGGGCTATGCGAGCATTCGCTTTAAAGTAGAGGGCGACCCACTAGTTGAGCAAATCGATGCTGTGTTACCCCAAACCCAATGCGGGCAATGTGGTTATCCAGGTTGTAAGCCTTATGCTGAAGCTATTGCAGATGGCGATGACATAAATAAGTGCCCACCTGGTGGCGAGGCAACAATCAAAAAACTCGCAGACTTGATGGGGGTTGAACCCAAACCACTTGATGCAGCACACGGCGAAGAAGACGTTAAGAAAGTTGCTTTTATTCGAGAAGATGAATGCATCGGCTGTACTAAGTGTATTCAAGCCTGCCCTGTCGATGCCATATTGGGTGCCGCAAAACATATGCACACAGTTATTACTGATGAATGTACAGGATGTGACTTATGTGTAGACCCTTGCCCCGTCGACTGCATTGACATGGTGCCAATCGTTCAAACTACTTCCACTTGGAAGTGGGATTTCGAATCATCACCTAAAGGTGATATCCCTATCAAAATGGTATCGTAATTGTGATGTATCCAAGCTTTGATTCAATTATAGAAACCCTTGAAACGGGGAAGATGTACTCATTTCCAGGTGGTGTACATCCTGACGACAAAAAATCACTTTCTAATACGTCGGCAATTAAAAAACCGTCGTTGCCTGAGTTATTAATAGTCCCACTGCGACAGCATATCGGTTCAGACGGTATATGCTGCGTAGAAGTTGGCGATACCGTGTTAAAAGGGCAAGTTCTTTCGCAAAGTTCCTCCCCTTTTTCGGTACCTGTACACGCGCCCACGTCTGGAGAAGTCGTCGCAATAGCGCCGCATGTTGTCGCGCATCCTAGTGGCTTGACAGAAATGTGTATTACGATACGCCCGGATGGTAAAGACACATGGTGCGACCTATCTCCAATTGCTAACTATGGCGATATAGATAAAAACAAGCTAATCGAAGCCATTTGCCAAGCAGGTATCTCAGGAATGGGGGGCGCAGGCTTCCCTACCCACATTAAAACCTCAACATCCAAACCCGTTGAGTTCCTCATTCTAAACGGCATTGAATGCGAACCTTATATCACATCTGATGATCGCCTGATGCGCGAACATGCCTGGCAAATACGCCAAGGTTTAGACATTCTGACTCACCTTATTGGACCTAAAGCAATTGTAGTCGCGGTTGAAGACAACAAGCCCGAAGCGTTTGAGGCACTTAATATTGCCTGTCAGGATAAGAAAGACTATCGCGTTGTTAGCGTTGAAACTAAATACCCTGCTGGCGGTGAAAAACAGCTTATTCAGGTACTGACTGGCCGAGAAGTACCAAGAAATGGTTTGCCCGCCGATGTAGGCGTGATGATGTTTAACGTGGGCACCTGCTATGCCATTGCAGACGCTATTTTGCATGGTAAGCCGCTTATAGAGCGTATTGTTACTGTAACTGGTGAAGCAGTTAAATCCCCTAGTAACTTCAGAGCACTGTTGGGTACGCCCGTCTCTCATCTATTAGATGAATCAAACTACAATCCGAAAAAACAGAGAGCGCCCAAAGTGATTATGGGTGGGCCTATGATGGGCTTTACATTGTCAGACGCTACTATACCTGTAGTTAAAACCACAAACTGTTTACTGGTTCCGGCCAAAAAAGAGCTCGTAGATGATAATGCAGAGCGCCCATGCATTCGCTGTAGCGCGTGCGCCGATGCTTGCCCTGCTTCACTGCTTCCCCAACAAATCTTTTGGCACGCCAAAGCAAAAGAATACGAAAAAGCCGAAGAATACGACCTTTTCGACTGTATAGAATGCGGCGCGTGCGCATACGTCTGCCCCAGCGAGATCCCTCTGGTGCATTATTATCGCCAAGCTAAATCTGAAATACGCATCCAGCGCGATGAAAAGAATAAGGCAGAAAAGGCAAAGCAGCGATTTGAAGCACGTAAAGAGCGCTTAGAGCGAGAAAAACTTGAGCGTGAAGCTAAGCATAGAAAAGCAAAAGAGGCGCGTTTAGCCGCAAATAAAGCCAAAGAACAAAATGCTGCAGCGGTGGATAATGTAAATAGCGCGGTTGATGCTGGTGCAAGTGAGGCGAAAGATAAAGTAGCGGCGGCATTAGCTCGCGCGAAAGCGAAAAAAGCGGCAATGCAAGCCAAGGCTAAGGACGAAAGTACACCAGTAAACGCTGACGAATCAAACTCAGTGGCAGAGGATAAAAAAGCCCAAGTAGCCGCTGCCATTGCCAGAGCAAAAGCCAAAAAAGCAGCCCAAACTCAAGGTTCAGATGAAGCCAGGAACGCCACTGAGCCTGCAGCTCTGGCATCATCACCAGTAGATGATAAAAAGGCCAAAGTAGCCGCAGCTATCGCCAGAGCGAAAGCGAAAAAAGCAGCTCAAGGTGGCCAGCATTCAGATGCGTCAACAGAAAACCAAGCGGGTTCTCAAGACGAAAAAATTGCTGGAATTTTAAATACTGAGCCCTCAAATACTGAACCTTCAAAGACTGAAACTAACTCAGACCTATCAGTTGAGGAACAGAAAAAAGCGCGAATTGCAGCGGCAGTTGCTAAAGCAAAAGCGCAAAAAGCCGCTAAAAATAACGCAAGCGGGCAATCTGAGCAGACTACGCCCAGTAAACTAGGCGAGCAACAAGACAATCAGTCTAAAGAACACCTAGGTGAAATGGATGCTAAAGATGAAAAGCAGGCTAGGATAGCTGCTGCCGTTGCTAAAGCTAAAGCCAAAAAGGCAATGTCGCAAAAAGTAGAAGCATCTAGCCCTGTTGGTGAAGCTGACACAGATAGCCAAGACGTTAACTTGCCAAAAGACGCAAATCCTCAAAGCACCAATGGCCAAGATAATAGTGCTCAGAATAACAAGGCTCTAGATTCATCTAGCAACTTGAGCGAAGCGGAACAGAAAAAAGCCCGCATTGCTGCCGCCGTGGCGAAAGCAAAAGCCAAAAAAGCGGCTAAACAGGAAGGTAATTTAGAAGATAATATAAAAGGCGAGCAAGTAGATGCTAACAATAGTGACCTCAGCATAGAGGCTGCTCCAACGCAAAAAGCGCAGGATGTATCCAACACGCCCAATGAGAATACTAACGACGCCCCATCTACAAGTGAAGCTGACGAGAAAAAAGCGCGCATAGCTGCCGCCGTTGCAAAGGCCAAAGCAAAGAAACTTGCTCAAAGAGGTAATGACGATTTAGTAGCCTCACAAGATACTGCTGAACAAGAAAGCCACAAGGAATATGAGCAGAGCGAATCGCCTAATGAAGCAGAACAAGTAACAAGCGTGCAAGCAACTTCTCAACCCACTGCCCAAGATGAAAAGAAAGCGCGTATAGCAGCAGCCATTGCAAAAGCAAAAGCGAAAAAAGCGGCGGCTGAACAAGAGAAAGAATCAGAATGAAGTTAAGTTTATCGAGTTCACCACACCAACGGGTTAAACGCGATACCGGACAGGTCATGCGCATGGTCGTTTACGCCATGATCCCAGGCATGATAGCCCAATCTATTTTTTTTGGTTGGGGCATGCTTATTCAAGCGGTTATTGCGGTAGTAAGTGCACTGGTTATTGAAGGGATTATTTTATTTTTAAGAAAGCGCCCTATCGAACGCACGCTTACTGATTACAGCGCGGTTTTAACAGGCTTATTAATCGCTATTAGTATTCCACCTACTCTGCCGTGGTGGATGACGGTCATTGGAGTATTTTTTGCGATCGCGGTTGCTAAACAAGTCTATGGCGGACTTGGCTTCAATATTTTTAACCCCGCTATGATAGCCTACGTGGTTTTACTTATTTCATTCCCGGCAGCCATGAGCCTATGGCTCCCTCCTACAACCCATGCTGGTGTTACGCCAAGCTTCTTTGACTCGCTATCATTGATATTTACAGGCTTTACTACCAGCGGCTACGATGTTACTCAGCTTAAAACTATTGCCGATGGTGTAACCATGGCTACACCGCTAGACACGTTAAAAACTGACTTAACGCAAGGTGTTACTTATTCAGAGTCTTTAGCTAAACCGATTTTCGATGGCGGTATATTCGACGCTGCTGGTGCAGGATGGGGGATGGTGAGCCTAGCCTATTTACTTGGCGGTCTTTACCTATGGAAAACCCGTGTTATTAGCTGGCACATCCCAGGTGGCATGCTGCTAAGCGTATTAGTTTGTGCATCACTGCTTCATTTAGTTAACGCCGATTATTATGCTTCACCACTATTCCACCTATTCAATGGGGCAGTAATGGTAGGCGCTTTCTTTATCGCAACCGATCCGGTTTCAGCGTCAACGACCCCAAAAGGCCGAATTATATTTGGGGCTGCGATTGGTTTTTGGGTAATTATAATACGCACGTTTGGTGGTTACCCCGATGCGGTAGCGTTTGCGGTGATCATTATGAATATGGCGGTACCGCTTATTGACTATTACACCCGCCCCCGTGTTTACGGTAAAAATGTGGGCAAAGGCCGAGGTAAGCAGTAATGATGAAAGAAAGCTTGGCCAAAAACGGCCTTATGTTAGGCGCGTTTGCTGTTGTTACCACAGCGTTGATAGCGTTAACCTTTTTCGGCACTCAAGACAAAATTGAGCAACAAAAGCAGCAAAAGCTTCTAAGCGTACTTAATGAAGTTGTGCCCAGTGAATTCCACGACAATGCCCTTTACGCCAACTGCACAGAAGTCGAAGCCCCCGAACTGGGCATAAAAAAAGCCCATAAGGTATACCGTGCCACGCTAAACGGCGAACCTAGCGCGCTCGTGCTGGAAGCCACCGCTCCAGATGGTTATAGCGGTGATATAGATATTGTTGTCGGTGTAAAAGTAGAGCTACATACTGGCAACCATAAACAACAGAGTATGCAAAACGACGCCCGTAGCGGTGAGGGTGAAAACCTCAATACCTCTGCACTACCGCTTACCGATATGGCAAAGCTCGACGCAAGTTCTCCCGAAATGAATACGCCTGAAATAAAAGCGACCAATATGAGAGTGCTTGGCGTACGCGTAATCGAACATAAAGAAACCCCTGGGCTTGGTGATAAAATAGAGCTTGCAGTAAGCAATTGGATCACAACCTTCAGCGGCAAGTCTTTCTCACCAGATAATTTAGCTCCATGGCAGGTCAAAAAAGATGGTGGCGAATTTGACCAATTCACAGGTGCTACTATAACGCCAAGAGCGGTAGTCACAGCCGTACGTGAGGCTTTACTTTACGCTCAGGCTAACCAAAATGCGCTATTCACCGCCCCTAACACCTGTGCAACAACAGATTCGGTTGAAACAATAGATGCCGTTAACGTGGATGAAACGCAACCTCATAGTGTAGAGGAGTTATAACATGACTGACTTTCACGATCTGTCTTTGCAAGGGCTTTGGAAGAACAACCCAGCGTTAGTGCAGCTGTTAGGATTGTGTCCCTTACTAGCTGTTACTGCTACCTTCATTAATGGTTTAGGGCTAGGTCTCGCTACCATGTTGGTGCTAATTGGCAGTAACGTTACCGTTTCACTCGTTCGAAATGTGGTGAGAAACGAAGTTCGTATTCCTGTTTTCGTTATGATTATTGCAGCATTTGTTACCATTGTTCAGCTTCTAATGAATGCCTACACCTACGACCTTTATTTAGCGTTAGGTATTTTCATTCCACTGATTGTAACTAACTGCGCCATTATAGGTCGCGCTGAGGCCTTTGCGTCGAAAAACGGGCCCCTTGCGTCCGCATACGATGGGCTTATGATGGGCTTAGGTTTTACTGCTGTATTAGTTGTACTAGGCGGCATGCGAGAAATATTGGGTGCGGGTACGTTATTAGCGGGTGCAGATAGGCTATTCGGACCCATTGCTGCGAACTGGACTATTACACTGTTCAACACAGAAAACCCATTCTTACTTGCCATATTACCGCCGGGTGCGTTTTTAGGAATGGGACTTCTTATTGCTATTAAAAACAGCGTAGATGCCAAGTTAGCAGCTAAGCAAACATCGCCTGCGGTGAAAGCTGAGCGCGTGCGCGTCACTGCAGAGAGTTAAATCATACTATATTTGTTAGCATGGCTTGACGGAGTAAGTGAAAACTTCAGCAAATGGCGCAAACGTTTCCACTTAAAAAATTTACACCTTGTTTAGCGACCATATTAAAAAAGTATATAGAAATGAATGATGTAGTTAAGCCGGCAAAGCCGCTTTCTAAGCAGGAAAAAGTAAAAGAAATAATGAGAATTTTGGATGACCTTTATCCAGAAATTCCTATTTTTTTAGATCATAAAGACCCATATACGTTACTCATTGCGGTTCTATTATCGGCACAATGTACTGACGAGCGCGTTAATCAGATTACGCCAAAGCTGTTCGCTCGCGCAGATAACCCCTACGACATGGTGTTAATGAGTATTGAAGAAATACAAGATATTATCCGCCCTTGTGGATTATCGCCTATGAAGTCAAAAGGCATTTGGCATTTGTCCGATATGATCATCAAACAACACAATGGTGAAGTTCCAGCAAACTTTGAAGCGCTGGAGGCCATGCCTGCTGTAGGCCACAAAACAGCCGCGGTGGTTATGTCTCAAGGCTTTGGTATTCCTGCGTTCCCGGTAGATACTCATATTCACCGCTTAATGTACCGCTGGGGGTTATCGAACGGAAAAAGCGTAGAGCAAACAGAGCGCGATGCAAAACGCCTGTTCCCTAAAGAAAGATGGAACGACCTCCATCTGCAGATTATCTTGTACGGCAGAGAATACTGCCCTGCCCGCGGTTTTGATTTAAATAAGTGTACTATTACCCGTGAATTCGGCAGAAAGAGTTTTATCAACGAAGTGCTGAAAGAACAAGAGAAAAAGCAAAAATTGGCGCTTAAGAAAAAGCGTAAATAGAACTTAAGGCAAGCCTCTAAGGTTCAACCAAGGAGTCTATAGACTCCTTGTTCATGTATCAGATAACGCTAATCTTGAGGGCTAAATTGGCGAAAAGCATAAGCTCTTGATGAAGCCTCTGTTGCTATGACAATACCATTTCCCTCAACAATTGAGTTTTGATATTCAAAGGGAAATACACCATAAGCGAGAAGCCCTTCATATTCGAAATCTTCAAAGCAGGTCTCCGCCTTAATCGTAATATCGAAAAGTGACCTGATCCCGCTAATTGGCTCTACAGAGCCTGAGTATACGCAACCATTAGTATCTGAACCGCTGATCATACCTTCGTTATCGATAGCAAACGAACGAGTATAAGCGCCAGCAGACCAAGAACTTGAATAATTGCCAGCAATATCGATAAGTGAAACATCCTCGGTAGCGCCCACCTTGTAGGCAGAGAAATCCAGGGTAAGATCCGATACTGTCGCTGAGCCTTCTAAACTGTCACCATTCGCTGTGAGCTGCATTGTGCCATGCTTAGTCATGCCTTCTCCTGGATACAGCATGGTATCATCAGAAGTAAAGGTATCTTCGCTTATGTCGCCGTGAGCAATAAGCGTGTCTCGCGAGGCCTGTGAAAATACAATAGTCTTACCCTCAGAGGAGACCGCAATAACAATCTCTTCTTGCCCATCTTCAACTGTTGAAGTTTGCCCAAACCATACGCCTAGTACTGAATCTGGCCTTACTACACTGTCGTTATCATTTGAGCTACCGCCACATCCAACAAGCAAAAACGCACAAACCAATGAACCGAAATAAGTCTTATCGTTGATAATGCGCAAGAAGTCTAATGTTCTATTTTTGAAATAAGTATAGAGAGGTATTTTCATATTTACTTTCCTTGTTATTTTTCCTTTTTAAAAGGTAACATTATTTTTAACAACCAAGTAGACCTGCTTTGCGATTAACTTACTACTTCGGCTTGTGGTTTACCTCGAAAGCACACCTCAATTTGGCTATGATAAGCACGTCATATTTTTGCTCACGCAAATAAACAAAAATATAAAAATAATCCACGGAGAACACATGTCCCGATTGAATAACATCGCTAGGAATCTAGCATTTGGTGCACTAGTAAGTGCATGCAGTTTCGGTGTTTTTGCTGAAACTTCCCCCATTACTGACGAGCAAAAGAAAAATGCGGAAACGCTAATTCAAAAAGCGCTAAAAAGTGACTTAGGCTATAGCATCGTAGAATCACTAACCACAGAGATAGGCCCACGACTAGGCGGTTCGGAAGCTGAAAAGCGAGCCAGAGACTGGGGCGTTAAGGTAGGAGAGCGCCTCGGATTTGATAAAGTGAGTATTGAAGAGTTTACCATGCCCTTCTGGGACAGGGGTCACTTACATATTTCACTTACTTCACCATACATGCAGCCCCTTTACGGCACAGCGCTAGGTGGCGCAGCGCCTTCAAAGAGCGAGATCAACGCTGACATTGTGTATTTCAGAGACATTCACGCGCTAACCGCAGTCAAAGACGGCGCGCTTAAAGGCAAAATTGCGTTTGTCGATGGCGATGCCATGGTAAAAAGCCAAACGGGTGCGGGCTATGGTCAAGCTAATCAGCGTCGACGCATTGGTTGGCAACATGCGCAACGTGGTGGCGCTGAAGCTTTAGTTGTACGTTCGGTAGGTTCAGACTCTCATCGCTTCCCTCACTCAGGCATGATGAGTTCAGACGGAGATAACTGGGCAGACATCCCTGTTGTTGCTATTTCGAACCCCGACGCTGATCATTTACGACGCCTACACAATTTAGGAAAACCACTGTCGTTATCGCTCCACTCTGAGTCAAAGTGGAAAGGCGAAGTAAGCAGCGGCAACGTAATACTGGATTTAGTAGGCAGTGAAAAGCCTGAAGAGATTGTACTTATTGGTGGCCACTTAGATAGCTGGGATTTAGGCACCGGCGCTGTTGATGACGGCGCGGGCGTTGCTATCACCACAGCGGCAGCCGCATTAATTGCATCACTGCCTGAACGCCCTAAACGCACCATTCGTGTAGTTATGTTTGGCGCTGAAGAAGTAGGCTTGTTAGGCGCATTTGCTTATGCAAAACAGCATGAAAAGAACCTTGCTAACCACGTACTTGCTACAGAGTCTGATTTTGGCGCACAAACAATTTGGCAACTTGTTTCGAATGTGAATCCTAAAGCAACTGTACTGGTCGATGAAATCGCAAAGATCCTATCACCTCTGGGTATAGTTCGTGGTGGCTCAGACGTTGCCGGTGGCGGTCCAGATATTATACCGCTAGCAGCGAAAGGCGTACCTACTATCCGGTTAAATCAAAACGGACGAGATTATTTCGATCTTCATCACACGCCTGATGATACGTTAGATAAGATTAACCCTGATGAACTGGCGCAAAACATCGCAGCTTATGCAGCGAGCATATACTTGTTAGCAGATTCAGACGTTAACTTAAAAGCGAAGTAGTAATCACAGATCATTTCTACATGAGCAACGGTCAGTACACACTTGTGCTGGCCAGTGCTTTACTTATCACCGCACATATACTCATTTAATTAGTTTTGACACGATTTAACGCCGTTATTCTCTTTTGGATTACGGCAAGCTTATAAAGCGTTTAAAACTTGAATAATTATGAAGTGCGCATTTTATGGTAGATACTTTGTATAAGGCTTGCGGTTTTACATTAGCCAATGTGTATCCACTATTTGAAGCACTGAGCGATAATTAGTTAGCTTGCATAAGCTGGGCAACAAATCGCTTCGCTTCTTGCCTTGATGATAACTCTACATGCTGATAAGTATTCGCATGTTTAAAGGCAACGGACGTTTTGTTAATAGAGATATTTGAAATTAACGCACCTGGAATAGGGCTGTTAAACATAGAGATAGGGTTTTGATATTGCATATTAAATACTTCTTTATTGATATTGTTTGTTTTGAATTCCTCGCAGGTTGGGTTAAGAAATCTAAAAACGAAAATTAGGCTCGTTTTACGCCGCTTTGCGTGTAAAAGAGCCCATCTTTGCGGGTTATCTCAAATGGGAGAAATAACCCGAAACAAGCTTACAGATCTTAAAGAACTGATACGTTAGCAGCTTGTGGGCCTTTTTGGCCTTGTTCAACTTCAAAGCTAACCGCTTGACCTTCAGCAAGAGTCTTGAAGCCGTCAGAAGTGATTGAACGGAAGTGTACGAATACGTCTTTGCCACCAGCTTCAGGAGTAATGAAACCGAAACCTTTTTCTTCGTTAAACCACTTAACTGTACCGTTTACAGAATTAGACATAATAATAACCTTTTAAAAAATTGATGTAATGGTGGAAGCCACCGAATAGCAATAGACATAACTAAGCTAGTAAAGCAGTTGTATATCTATCTAGAACTTCAACTTGAAGGTATAAAGAAAGGTACAGCGCAGTATTAGGTAAAGCATAAAACATATCTAGAGCGAGCGAGACAATACAGATAATTTGTCAGGATGTCCAATTATTTCGGGATTATTTTTTAAACACTGCAATCTTACCCCACTATTATGGCGACTATGGCGACCATGAATTTATATGTTTATACAAGTCGGATATTAGCCAGGTTAACCTTATCCTTTTATAGAACTAGGTTTTAATAAGGCAAACATGTAGTCAAAATAAGGTAAAACCGCCATTGTGACAGGCTGCGGCAAAGGTTGGGTAAAACTATTACACATCGTCTATTAGATGCAGGAATGAAAGTTGCCATCGGCGAACGCACTGAAGAAACGATAAACCAGACCACTGAAAAGTTAGATGCGCTATCCCCTGATAAAGAAATTGAGTAAAAATGTGATGTATCAATGCATGTTGAAGTAGAGAGTTTTGTTGAAATGCTGGCCTACCTGTTAAGCTAGCCACGTCGCCCTAAATGATAATATCGGCATGTGGGGCTTTTGATACGTTTAAGTGGAATTGTAAAACTGTCTTAAAGCGTTAACATTTCCCCATTATCATAGCGTGTCGTTTGCGTTTACCAACGAAAGTACTCTGCAGGGCTTTGTCTGGATGGAGTTCTGTGCAGCTAGAGTTCTGGATACTTGTGTCAACTGCAAACGCGCACTTACAATGCAGTGTACCATCGGGTAATTCTGATGGTTCAAATAGGAAATAGTTATGCGAATGCTTCACACCATGCTTCGAGTTGAAAACTTAGAGGCTTCACTTCACTTCTACACCTCATTGATGGGCATGCGCCTTCTCAGACAATCAGAAAACAAAGAGTATGAGTACACCCTCGCTTTTGTAGGATACGGAGAAGAGACCGATAGCACTGTGTTAGAGCTTACCTATAACTGGGGTGACAACACCTATGATAAGGGTAACGCGTACGGCCACATCGCCATTGAAGTAGACGACATCTATCAGTTTTGTGAAAACTTAGAAGCAAATGGCGCTGAGGTGTATCGTAAACCCGGCCCTGTAAAAGGTGGCTCTACCGTCATCGCTTTTGTTTGCGACCCAGATGGGTATGCCATAGAACTTATTCAAAATAAGTCTATTTCACTATAGCAGCACGACGTCGCCAATATCTTTTAAGCGCTTGTAACATAAGCTTTCTGTGAAATGTACGGAATAAATAAGATGGCGATAAAAGTAAACACATGGAGTGGCAGTCACATGCTAGGTAACCGCTTATTATTTTCTTTAAACTGGGTAAGCAAGGGTATAGCGGGTTCGTCGAACCAGCTCAAGCTGAGATTAAAGGGCAATGCTAGGTTGCGCAATAGATACACGACTAGATTGGCATCGTTACTACCTGCTTTGGTGGTGCTATTTACAGGTTCCCTTGCCTCTGAGAGTGCGTTTGCAGCTGATGCTACGAATAGTAAAACCTCGCACGCTGAAGCAGAACATACCACTAGTGAAAAACTGCATTTTACCGTTATCGCCCATCGCGGTGCTTCTGGCTATTTGCCCGAACACACCCTTGAAGCAGCCACGCTAGCGTTCTCGCTGCGTCCTGACTTTATAGAGCAGGATGTTGTTATAACCAAAGATGACATCCCCGTTGTACTGCACGACATTCACTTGGAGACAGTCACTAATGTAGAAGATATTTTTCCAGCGCGCCACCGAGAGGACGGACGCTATTACGCCCGTGACTTCACCCTCGAAGAGCTTCGAGCATTGCGGGTACATGAGCGTGCCAACAGTGATGGCAAACAAGTTTTTAAAAGTAGGTACCGCGGCTCCCAGGCTAATTTTAAAGTGGCCACGTTAAGTGAACACTTTGAGCTAATCAGCGAACTTAATCGCCAATTCGGTACGTCTGTAGGCGTATACCCAGAAGTAAAGTCCCCTGCTTTTCACATTACTGAAGGTATTGATGCCAGTAAGATGGTTATCGACACATTAAAAAACTACGGGTTTGCGGGAGAAAACGGCAATAGTTACCTGCAGTGCTTTGACTTTAACGAGGTCAAACGCATTCGTGAAACCCTTGGGTATAAGGGCAAAGTAGTTATGCTGATTGGCGAGAACGATTGGGGCGAGAGCGACACCGACTACGATTGGCTGCGTACACAAGATGGCATGAAGCAAGTCGCGAAGTATGCAAACGGCATAGGCCCTTGGTTAGGCCATTTAATGGATACCAAGGCTATGGCTAAAGGGAAAGTAGAAGCAGCTAGTTGGGTTAAGTACGCTCACGATAATGAACTTACCATTCACCCCTACACTTATCGTCAGGATGCGCTTCCAGCGGGCATGTCTGGAGAACAAATTTTAGATGTATTGCAAAAAGATATTCGAGCTGACGGCGTTTTTACCGACCATTTAGTGCCTGTATTAACCTGGCGAGACAAAACAAATTAACGCAAGTTAAACGGGTTTAAGGCGCTTTAGCAAGCGCCTATGACTTGGATAGTCGTACCACTACGCGCCTGTTTTGCGCGCGGCTTTCTCGCGTATCGTTTGGCGCGATATGACGTTTTTCACCGTGGCCTGTTAGCTGGATCCTATCTTCAGGTACACCTAGCGTAGTTAAATAACTTTTTACTTCATTAGCCCGTCGAATAGACAACTGTTCGTTATTGTAACGGCCACCGTAGCTGTCCGTATAACCATCAAGAAGCACAAGCTCTAGTTCGCTGTCCTCTTTTAAATATTCGCCTATCATGGTTAAACGCTTTTGCGAATACTTAGTAAGTTCCGTGCTGTTGTTCTGATAAGACAACACCGTGTAGGCAATGTCATCAAAACTAAAAGGCAGCAAATTCGACACGCATTTAACGAAGTCGCGATACACGCCTGAGAAGTTGCTCGCGTTCAATGCCACACTTACCTGGTCGTACTTGTTATACCAATCTTGGTAATAAATCGTGGGCCAAAAGCCTTTTTCTAATTCAGATAACATGGTCCATGCAGCATCTTGCGGCAGGTCGCCGTTGTATTGCTTGCGAATAGACATATCTGCAATGGTCTTTGGCGCCACACCAGGCATCCATTTCGGTGGAACAGAGTAAACCGCAGCTACATCAAACTTGTTTGGTAGCATATACATATCTAACTCAAATTCCATGTTGAGCTGTTTTGACGCAGAACTTGTGAACATGGCTTCGCCGTAACCAGGCAATTCGTGGTTAAGTGTACATTGCAGGCGCGTGTCAGTATCAATACGCCAGTTGGAGCTTTCTATGGTTGCAGAATATTGCCGCATGGCAGCATGGGACGACAATGACCCCACCATCCCCAATAAAGCGATATATTTTAATTTCGACACCATTTCGACACCATAACGAAAGTCAGATTAACATAGATGTAGGCCTTTCATACGCCCACCAATCTCTAAGAGCCATAAATTGTACCCATGCGCTTTAAACCGCAAATTGAGTGTTTGAAAAATTCATGGTTAATAGGATTATCGTCCAAAGTGTAGAAAAGTTTAGCGTTTAATACCATTAGCGTTTCGTACTATTAGCGCTTCTCATCTTCGAGGTTTTCAAATTGAAACTGGCAACTCGAAGATATCCTTGCGATAATTCTGTCTGCTAATACGTTTCGCAGGTAGGTTCGCATTTAAAGCAGCCGACCAGTTTCTGCAATCTAGTCTTACAAGAGTGTTTATGTCTGCCAACCCTCCCCTTCTTTCCCAGCGCTTTCGAGGTTATTTTCCCGTTGTCATCGACGTTGAAACGGCCGGATTTAATGCAGGTACTGACGCCTTATTAGAACTAGCAGCAGTTACAGTGAAAATGGATGAAGACGGAATACTGCATCCTGATCAAACCTTTCACTACCATATAGACCCGTTCGAGGGCGCTAATCTTGAGCCTGCAGCATTAGAATTTAATGGCATTGATCCGAATTGCGCATTGCGAGGTGCTATTGAGGAAAGCGAAGCCATGAAGGATTTATGTAAAGGCATTCGCAAAGCACAGAAAAATGCAGATTGTCAGCGTTCCGTTATCGTTGCTCATAACGCAACTTTTGATCAAAGCTTCGTTAATGCTGCCATTGAACGCTGCAATATAAAGCGCACGCCCTTTCATCCATTTGTTTCCTTCGATACCACCAGCCTTGCTGGCCTTGCTCTCGGTCAAACTGTGCTGGTAAAAGCGTGCCGGGCGGCAGGCATATCGTTTGACCAAAATGAGGCGCACAGCGCACTTTATGATGCACAGAAAACCACCGAGCTATTTTGCTATATGGTCAATCGCTACAAGGCGTTGGGTGGCTGGCCTGTGGAAGATCAAGAGTAGTTTTTTTCGATAAACGCCATAAACAGAAACAGCGCCAAAAGGCGCTGTTTTCTTATTATCTTTGAACAGATTAGCTTATAGTTTATCTGCTTCTTCAGATAGGTACTTAGCTACACCTTCAGGTGATGCGTCCATACCTGATTTACCTTCAGTCCAACCTGCAGGGCAAACTTCGCCATGCTCTTCGTGGAACGCTAGTGCATCAACCATGCGAAGCATTTCGTCAACGTTACGACCAAGAGGAAGATCGTTTACTACTTGGTGGCGTACCATACCTTCTGCATCGATAAGGAATGAACCGCGGAAAGCAACACCATCTTCAGGGTGCTCAACATCATATGCTTGGCATATGTCGTGTTTTACATCAGCAACAAGCGTGTATTTAACTGGACCGATACCACCTTGATTTACTGGGGTATTTCTCCACGCGTTGTGTGAAAACTGAGAATCAATTGAAACACCAATTACTTCAACACCGCGCTTTTTAAATTCGTCAAAACGCTTGTCAAAAGCGATAAGCTCAGACGGGCATACAAAAGTAAAATCTAGCGGGTAAAAGAATACAACAGCTTTTTTGCCCTTGATTGCTTCACTTAGTGTGAAAGAATCTACGATTTCACCGCTACCAAGTACCGCAGCTGCAGTAAAATCAGGCGCTGGGCGGCCAACTAATACACTCATGAGTCTCTCCATTTATATTTGGATTGTAATAATAGAAGTGATTACATTGCGTAACCACTTTGATAGGAAATTTCCTCCTCAGAAAATAGGTACGAATAAAGAAATAACAATATTAAACAATGAGTTTTTTTACTGCTCGTACCAATAATACTAGTCCGCATAAATAGTTATCCAGATATTACCCAGTCATTACCTAATTGCGGTTTATTAAACTTGCCATTATCTGCTTGCCAAAACAAAGAATAACAATTATTATCATTTACAGATTCATTTGGAGTACGTTTAATGTTTGTTTGCATGTGCTATGGGGTAACAGATAAAAGCATTCGCGCGGCGGTTGAAGAAAACGGCGTGGGAAATGTGCGTGAGTTACGCCAACATTTAGAGCTAGGCTCACAGTGCGGTAAGTGCATCAACATGGCGCAACAAATTATCGATCAAACCATCATTGATGAGTCACTTTTCAAAAACGTCGGCTAATATTAAAGTCCAAGGCTAAATAGCACAGCCTTATTGCCGAACACGTTTTGCCTATCTACTTAAGCTAAAGCTTTATTCATCTGGAAAAGCTCGGTTTTGCTCCCTCACCTTTTCCCAAATTAGCTCCGTCAACACTATTAGCTATTTAAAGCGATACTCCACACCCGCATAGTAAAAAGCGCCGTTAATGCCGCCCGGCGATGTTGGTGGATAAAGCGCCCCCACCTCTCCTTTAAACGGGTTTTCATCTGGCAACGCATCAAACACGTTTTGTGCGCCAAGTGTTAGCTGAATGTCAGGTAAAACGTTCCAAGTGAGTTGAACGTCGAAAGTGGTTAGAGCACTGCCGTAAATATCCAAACCAGCCGAAGCATCAAGATGGTCTTCATAAAATTTACCGTAGTAATTTAACCGCCAAGTAAATGCCCATTCGTTTTTTGATTGCTCCAGCGTAATACTACCCCGATGAGCCGGAAGGTTGTCTTCTAACATACGTACCCGTGCCTCAGTTAAGTTAGGCAGTAGCGTGATTACACCATCGGTTAGCACAGGATACAAAGATACACGTTCAACTTGCGTGTCTGTCCAGTTGTAGGCAACTAACACTGAGTTTGACCAGTCGTTTAACGCAAAGCTGTAGTTAACAACTAAATCGACCCCCTGTGTTTTAGTATCAAAATCATTCGTAAAATACTTAGCTGAATTGTATCGAGCCGCATCTGGGCGCCCTTGAGCAATAAGCGCATTAACGTCTTTATCGGTTAAAGGAATGGCCGATGTAGTACTAATACGATCGATAAGGCGAATATTAAAATAGTCAAGCGTAGCAAAGAAGTTTTCACCTGCTTGCATAACTATGCCCAAGCTAAAGTTTACTGATTCTTCAGGCGTCAGCGGGGTGGCCCCAAGCTGCTGAGAGATAAGGTCGGTTGGAGGCAAGGTTGCTTGGTCTTCTAAACCATTAACACCATAGGCAGTGGTCACGTTTATAACGTTGCTTTGCCCCACCGTCGGTGCTTTAAAGCCCGTATTGACAGAACCTCGCAGTGCAAACTCTTCGCTAAGTGTGTAGCGCGTACTTAGCTTTCCATCGAAAGTCGACCCGAAATCACTGAAATGCTCTACCCTCGTTGCTAGACCAAACTGCCACGCTTCGGTTGCATAAAACTCCACATCAGCATACGCTGCCCAGTTGCTGCGACTCCAGTGACCAGCAGACTGAGGCTGATAACCTGGAAAACCGTTAGAGCCTATTGAGAAGCCTTCACTTAAGCCTATCGGTGGCTCTAAAGCGAATGGGCCTGCAATATACGAGGCTTCATCGCCCGCTTTTTGGAAATACGACTCTTTTCTCCACTCGACACCTGCTGCTATGCTCACCGGGTCCTCAAAAAAAGTCTGGATCAGTTTCGTAAAGTCCAGATTAAACGTGCGCTCTACTTGCGATACCCCGCCTGGCGAAAAGGTCGTTGGGCTTAGCGGGCCCAGCGAAGGATTGACCGTATTTGATATGGTGTACTCAATATCGCTATAGCCTAAGGTAGCACTGATATCCATCGCCCAACCGTGACGCAATTCATGTTTTATACCCATTGCAAGAGAAGCATCGGTTATCGTCCCTCCGAACCGAGGAGTAAAACCACCCGGGAACCACTCATTGAAGGCAAAGCAGTTTGCACCAAGTGCTGTAGTGTTATCGGCAATAAGCTGGTAGTTAGAGTCCTCTAGTACGTTGTCATTCGATAAGGAAATTGAAGGGCACGCTATACCGCTGTTTAGTCCATCTAAATCAGCAACAATAAGGCGGCTTTCGCCAGTATTTGGATCCGTTCGGCTAAAAACACCTTCGCGAGTTTGCGGGTTTCGGAAATAAAACCCTCCGTTTATTTCTCTTCTCGCAGCGGTTGCAAAGCTATAAAAATGAGACGTTGTCGAAATATCGCCACCTGCATTGAGTGCGAGTTTAATATCCTCGCTAACATCTAGAGCTCCCCAAACTTGAGATGGCGAGGCAATAAAGCTATTTCCTTGGTCAATTAGCGATTGAGCATCGTCTCGCTGTAACGAACGCGACGTGCCGTTTTGCTGTCGGTATTCCGCAGTGGCGTTAAAAAACCCCGACTCTCCTAGCGCAAAGCCTTTATTAAGCTGTATTTGAAACAGTTCACCATCGCCCTCGCTGTATCCTCCGACTTTAAGCGCAACGCTCCCTCCCTCACGGTCATCTTTTAGCACAAAATTGATCACACCAGCGATAGCATCTGAGCCATACTGGGCAGACGCCCCGTCTCGCAGTACTTCCACTTGTTTTAACGCATAAGCAGGTATAACGGATATATCGGGACCTTGAGCACCATCAGATAGTCCCCCGCCTAAAAACGTAATGACCGCGGAGCGATGGCGTCGCTTGCCATTTAATAGGAGCAAAGTGTGATCTGAAGACATACCTCTTAAATTTGCTGGCCTCACTAAGCTGCTAGCGTCATTGATGGGCTGGTCGTTCACGTTAAGTGAAGGCACCATAACGCTTAGCATGGAAAGAACGTCGCTATTGCCCTGTGAACTTAGCTTATCGGCTCCAATAACATCAAGAGGAACCGCCGAGTCGACTGCACTTCGCGGCGCGTTACGAGAGCCAACGATAGCAATTTTTTCAAGCCCATTTTGGCCCTCGTCATCAGGCTGTTCATCATCATCAGGCTGTTTATTTTGTGCTGTTAGCGATGCACGGGAACGAATACTCAGCGCCCCATTTTCGTCGGCTACCACCGCCAATTCTGTTCCTTCAAGAAGTTGAGCCAATGCTTCACTTAAGGTAAACGTTCCTTCAAGCGCATTGGTCGTCACTTTTTTCGCCAAATCAAAAGGAAACAAAAGTGTCGTATTGGCTTGTTTAGCTAATTCAGTTAAAGCTTCGTTAGCGTTTTGTGCTGGAATAGAGAAACTAAACGCATCGGGTGCTAACACCGGAATGGTTTCTGAAGGTGGGGGATTTTCTGAGGGTGAATAGCCCTCGTCTTGCGCATAAAGTAACTGTGTCGTGAACAAAAACAAACATATACTAGAGGCAATGTCTAACGGCGATGCAAGCGTAAAGCGAGAAAACCACGCCGTTTTTTTATGCGAGACACTACTAGCCGAACACGCAAGGGCATGCAGCTTCTCTATTGCCTTTTTGGTTTGCCTGCTTATCGCTAAATTGCCGTAATGCAAGATGTATAATCGATGTACTTATTATTTTAGTTATATTGTCACATTAAATAAATTGATGCCAACAGGGAATCACCAATAGCACCTATCTATGAAATCATATTTATCTTTTCGCTAGCTTAAGCTCAATGCTAGTTTCTGTTACTTTCTCATAGGTAATATTAAAGCTGCTTTCCAGTGCCGACAACAAGCCGTCTATATCACCCACTTTGAAATAGCCCGCCACTCTGCGCTTACGCAGACTATCGTCAGAGATATGAAAACGAACTGGCGTGTATCGCCCAATTTCCAGAAGCACAGATTCAAGAGGCTCGCCTTTAAAGACAATCATGCCCTGCTGCCACGCTAAATCATCATCAATCTCATCTTGCGACATACTTTCTCGGGCTTCTACCTTACCCAAAACAGTCGCTTTCTCGCCTGCGAACATTAGCAGACCTTCTTCTGTAACAGGGCGCTTACCAAACAATGATTCATTTGAAGATGACGCTTTAAAGCGATCTTTTACTAACACTTTGCCATCGGTAACAACAAGTTCAAATGCATTGTCGTCGACATACTGCATGTTAAACGCGGTACCTACTGCGGTGACTGTATTATTTCCAGCGGTAACGGAGAAGGGGCGCGTTTTATCGTGAGCGACTTCAAAGTGAGCCTCGCCTTTCAAAAGCACAATATTACGTGCACTTGATGTGAAATCTACCGTTACTAAAGAGTTGGTGTTTAGATGTAGCTGCGAACCATCGGATAAGGTTACATTTTTCTGTTCGCCAACCCCCGTTTGAAATTTTTGGCTAACAGCAGCAAATTCAGGCGCGCTATTAAGCCAAGTGCGCTGAACAACAACGCCGACTGCGATTGCCATGACTAAGAAAGTGGCAGCAATACCCCATACAGCGTTTTTCGGTAGGGCACGCCTTTTGGTGGTATGTTTTGCTGTTGGTTGTGGGAATAAGCCGCTTAATTCATTAAGCACCGACATATCGTCCCACAAGCTTGCCGCCTCTAATAAAGCTTGGCGATGAGCATTGCTCTCTGCCAACCAAGTGTCTAGCTCTACTTTTTCGTCACTTTTTAAACCGCGATCGAGACGGCTTACCCAGAGGCACGCTTGCTCTTGGATATCTTCTTTACTTGAAAACTGGCGAATATTGTTCATGTTAACTACTGCTTATGTCCTGAGTCGCGGTAGCAGTTGCACGGGGAGATGCACTGTCGTTTGAAAGCTCTGCTAAATACCTAGAGCACATCATTAAACCTTTGGCGACATGCTTTTCTACGGTGCTTTCGCTTAGCCCCACAAGCTCTGCAATTTCTTTTTGTCGCATGCCATATACTTTCTTAAGCAAAAATACGCGTTTTACATCAGCAGACAGCGTGTCTGTCGCTCGGCAAAAATGAATAAAGCGCTCTTTACTCTCTACATTTTTTTCTAAACTGTGCCCCACTAGTTCGTAAGGCAAAATGTCCATGTCGTCCAGCTGCTTGTTTTTGTTTTCTGCTTTTGCAACATGATTCAGCGCTAAGTTACGCGCTGTCTTGAGCATATATGTCCGCTCATATTGTATTTCTTGTTTTAATTCTGCTTCGTAGCTTTTTATAAAAGCTTCCTGCACGATATCTTCAATGTCGTCGGCGCCAACAATAGAACCTACCGCGCGCATTAACTTCGAACGGTATTTTAAAAAGGTTTCAGCTACTGTCGACTTTCTTGTCATAATAATAAAAGTTGTGTGTTTCGAATTGCTTACAATGGCATCAATAATGCCTGTTTCTTCATGACTTTTCACGCAAATGATGTTCGATATTGAAAATAAAAGGGGAGCTAACGCTCCCCTCCACGTCGAAACAATTGTGAAAGTTGTTTTCGCTAGTATTAGCGATTAGAACGTGTAGACACCTCTTAGATAATAGAAACCACCGTTAATACCGATTGGTGAGGTAGTTGGATACAACGAACCTGCAATACCGGCATACTGGGTATTTTCATCTGGGTATTCATCAAAGGCGTTTTTCGCGCCTACGGTTACAGTAAACTCTTCTGTGAAGTTATAAGCCACTTCTAAGTCCACAGTAAACTCTGAACCTACTTTTTCAATAGGCAATGCCGAATCTAAGTGATCTTCAAAGATGCTACCGTAATAGTTCAAGCGTGCAAGGAAGCGCCAGTCACCGTTAGTGTGGTTTGCTGTTGCACTGTAGCGCACTGCCGGAAGGTTATCTTCTAACATGCGAATACGGAAGTCAGAGATGTTCTCAGACGCGCGGTCTACTTCTGTAGATGTCCAGTTATACGCAAGAGAGAACTTAGTCTCGCCGCCCATCATCTCCATAGAGTAGTTAGCTACTACGTCAAGACCTTCGGTGGTTGTATCGAAGTCATTAGTAAAGAAGCTGATCTCTTGGAAGCTAGACGCGTCATTAATACCTTGCGCAAGCAGTGCTGCAATATCGTCTTCAGTTAACGCAATCCCTGACGCCGTACTGATACGGTCGGTCAGTTCAATGTTGTAGTAGTCAGCAGTAATGAATAAACCATTTTCAAAGTCTGCTACCACACCAAATGTAATGCTCTCTGACTCTTCAGGTGTTAACTGCTCGCCGCCTTTGAGCTGTGATACTGGGTCTGTTGGTGGTAGCGTTGCACGGTCAATAAGCTCGCCACCTGTACCGAATGCTGTGGTTACGTTACGCACGTTACTTTGACCAAGCGTTGGTGCTTTAAAGCCTGTTGAGAATGCACCACGGAACGCAATGTTCTCTAACGCCTGCCAACGGAAAGCAATTTTACCTTTCGTGGTATCGCCAAAATCAGAGAAGTCTTCGTAACGTAACGCACCGGCTAGCATGAAGTTTTCAGTGATATAGGCTTCTGCATCAATGTAAAGCGCGATGTTGTTGCGGGACACACGACCTTGGCTATTGGCCGCCAAGCCAGGGAAACCATTTGAGCCAATGCCAAAGCCTTGTGTCGCCAGCGGACCTATTTCATAAGAGGCAGTATCACCTGCAACGCTCTCATAACTTTCGTTGCGATATTGGAAACCAGTCGCTACGAATAGCGGCTCGTACAAACCAACATCGAAAGGTTTTGTAAAATCAATATCAAGCGTTTGCTCAGACTGCGTATAACGACCTGGGCTAAACGATGTTGGCGTATCCGGGCCAAGTGACGGGTTAATTGTGTTGCTAATAGCAAAATCAACTTCGTTTTGACCAAGGTTTAAACTCACATCATAAGTAATGTCGTTGTCCAACTCGCCTTTCGTACCAAAGACAAGAGACATATCCGTTACCGTACCGCCAAAGCGAGGTGTGAAACCGCCAGGAAGCATCTCGTTAAATGCGAAACAATCTGGATTGTTCTGTACCTGGTTGATGTACGTCGGGTTTTCTAGAACGTTATCGCCAACCACGATATCAGTTGGACAATTACCTGACATATCACCAGTTAAATCACCAACAAGAAGTAGTTGCTCACCATCTTCATTTGTACCACCATCGTTTACACCACCTCGGTTATGTGGGTTACGATAATAGAATCCGCCTTCAACTTCACGCTCGGCGAAGTTACCAAATATATATGCTTCTGACGTATCAGAAAGCTCAACACCTGCGTTAGCAAAAAGCTTGATGTCATGCTTAATTTCAGGAGAACCCCAAATTTGTGCTGGGTCTTCTACAAAAGTGTTGCCCGCCGCAATAAGCGCCGCTGCATCGTCACGTTGTACGCTGCGAGACGTATCGTCAGCAGTACGGTATTCGGCTGAAAGATTAATAAAACCTTTGTCAGATAGTGGAAGACCTACGTTACCTGACAGCTGAATCATGTCTCCGTCGCCTTCGTAATAAGACCCGTAACGCGCTTCAAATGTACCGCCTTCTGACGCATCATTCAGTACGAAGTTAATTACACCCGCGATGGCATCTGAACCGTATTGCGCCGCTGCACCGTCACGAAGTACTTCCACCTGCTTAAGTGCCGCTGCTGGAATTACAGAAATATCAGGACCCTGTGCACCGTCTGATAGACCGCCACCTAGGAAAGTGATAACCGCAGAGCGGTGACGACGCTTACCATTTACAAGCACTAGCGTGTGGTCCGATGCCATGCCGCGAAGGTTTGCAGGACGAACTAGCGTTGAAGCATCGTTGATTGGCTGGTCGTTTACGTTAAAAGACGGAACAACAGTTTGCATCATAGATACCATATCTGTGGCACCCTGCTGCTTGAACTCTTCGTCAGAAATAATATCAATTGGAACCGCTGAGTCTGCTACAGAGCGAGGCGCTGCGCGCGAACCAACGACGGCGATTTGTTCATAATCTTCAGCTTTAGCACTCTCTTCTGCTTCTTGCGCATAAACAGGTGCTGTAGCCATTACTGAAAACGCCGCAGATGCAGCTAATACGCCGCGCACGTTTTTGGTCAATAAAGACAAGGATGTATTCATGGTGGTTTCCCGGATTTTCTCTAAAACACTTTCAGCGTTATTCACACAATAAAAAAGTATTTCGAGAGGTTGTTGTTTTATACCTTCAACACTGACTCATTTGCGGCCAGCTGAATGTTTTATAGAACGCAAGATATTAAAAAACAAACCTTTTTCGACAGAATAAAAATATTTTTTCAAACCGTAGAGGATCTTTATTTCTGACCTGTCTATATTATCTTGATGGGAATAAAAGTGCGGAATTTTTGGTAGTTTTTAATGAAAAAAGCTGACACAAAGCCAGCTTTTTAATCGATACTTAAAATATCGGAGACCTGCTACAAATCGAAAGATTTACTCGTCTTCATTGTATTTTTCAGCTGTCTCTTTGATAAGCGGCTGAAGCTCGTTCTGTTGGAACATTTCAATGATAATATCGCACCCGCCAACAAGTTCACCTTCAACCCATAGCTGAGGGAAGGTAGGCCAATTGGCATATTTAGGTAGTTCAGCACGAATATCAGGGTTTTGTAGAATATCTACATAAGCAAATGGTTCGCCACATGACATCAACGCTTGTGATGCTTGTGAAGAAAAGCCACAGCTAGGTAGCTTAGGAGAACCTTTCATATACAACAAAATTGGGTTTTCTTCGATTTGCTGCTTGATTCTATCTAGCGTTGATTGATTTTCAGTATTATCCATTTGATTCCTCTGAGCACAAAAGTGTATTCCCTCTAAGATGGGAATGCATAAATGATTTATCAAGGCGAAGGGTATCATAAAATCCCTTTTAATTACCCATTACTGAATTGATCTTTTAGTACGCTCTCTCCCTATCTACCTGTATATCTATCAACGCGATATTTCCACAAAATAGATTTTGCAAAAAAATTCACAATTTTGTCATTGAGTTATAAGACTTTATCCCCACATTTGGGATATGCTTTAGCGTCTAGAGTGATATCGTCAGCTAAGCGTTGACTGGCACTTATTGAACAGGCGAAGATAAGTGTGCTTTAGACTACAATACTAAACCAACATGGAGACCGTCATGGCTTTTGAACTACCAGCATTACCATACGAACAAAATGCACTAGAACCGCATATTTCTGCTGAAACGCTTGAGTACCACTATGGCAAGCACCACGCTACTTATGTAACTAAGCTTAATGGCCTAGTTGAAGGTACTGACATGGAAAACAAAAGCCTAGAAGAAATTATCAAATCTTCTGAAGGCGGTGTTTTCAATAACGCAGCGCAAGTTTGGAACCACACGTTCTACTGGCACTGCCTTAGCCCGAATGGCGGCGGCGAGCCAACTGGCGCACTAGCTGATGCGATTAACGCGAAATGGGGCTCATTTGCAGACTTCCAAGCAGCGTTCAACGACAAAGCTGTTAACAACTTCGGCTCTAGCTGGACGTGGCTCGTTAAAACTGCAGACGGTAGCCTAGATATCGTTAACACTAGCAACGCTGAAACGCCTATCTCTGGCGATGACCTAACACCAGTACTAACTGTCGACCTTTGGGAACACGCTTACTATATCGATTACCGTAATGCGCGTCCTAAGTACCTAGAAAACTTCTGGGCACTAGTTAACTGGGAATTCGCAAGCAAAAACTTTGCGTAAGGCTTACGCCTTCTTGTAGTACACACGTTGTGCTACATAGCGTTAAAGAATACGAATAAAAAGCCCCGCTCATTAGCGGGGCTTTTGTTTATGCGAAAAGCTTCATTAAGAGACACTAAATTCTTATAAAAGTTGCATTTTTTATTAGACGAAAAGATTAAAAACTATACACAATAATTACTATCCTTTTCCCAAATACCGACTAAGCTGAAATTACGGGGTTCCGTATTTAAGGGGTATTCATGGGTATTTTTGAACACTATCAAAGCCGCTATGAAGAGCGGAAACAGGAAGAGTTCACCATTGGGGAGTTCCTTGAAATTTGTAAGGAAGATCAAAGTGCTTATGCAAGCGCAGCAGAACGTTTGTTACAAGCCATTGGTGAGCCAGAATTAATTGACACTGCCAACGACCCGGCGCTAAGCCGCATTTTCTCTAACCGCGTCATTTCTCGTTATCCAGCTTTTTCAGAATTCTATGGCATGGAAGAGGCCATTGAACAAATCGTCTCTTACCTCAAGCATGCCGCGCAGGGTCTAGAGGAGAAGAAACAGATTCTTTATTTACTCGGCCCAGTAGGTGGCGGCAAATCGTCGCTGGCCGAAAAACTCAAAGAGTTGATGCAGCACGTACCTATTTACATGCTCAAAGGCTCACCAGTGAATGATCATCCATTCTGCCTATTCGACGTCAAAGAAGATGGCGACATTTTAGAAAAAGAATATGGCATTCCTAAGCGCTATCTAAAAACCATCATGTCACCGTGGGCTCGCAAGCGCCTTCATGAGTTCAATGGCGATATTACCCAGTTCAAAGTGGTACGGGTTTATCCTTCGGTACTTGATCAGGTTGGCATTGCTAAAACCGAACCTGGAGATGAGAACAACCAGGATATCTCGGCACTCGTTGGGAAAGTGGATATTCGCCGTCTAGAGCAATATGCACAAAACGACCCTGACGCATATAGTTATTCAGGTTCGCTGTGTAAAGCCAACCAAGGGTTAATGGAATTTGTTGAAATGTTCAAAGCGCCAATTAAGGTGCTGCATCCGCTATTAACCGCCACTCAAGAAGGCAACTATAATCCAACGGAAGGCTTTTCTGCTCTTCCCTTCGATGGGTTAATATTGGCACACTCAAACGAATCTGAGTGGCAATCGTTTAGAAACAATAAAAACAACGAAGCATTTTTAGACCGTGTTTATATTGTGAAAGTCCCTTATTGCTTAAGAGTAAGCGAAGAAATTCGCATTTATAAAAAGCTACTCGATAGCAGTGAGCTCAGTGGCGCTCCATGTGCACCTGACACTTTGGAATGCTTAGCGCAGTTTACTGTGCTATCCCGATTAAAAGAGCCTGAAAACTCCAGCATGTTTTCAAAAATGCGGGTCTATGATGGAGAAAGCTTAAAAGACACCGACCCGAAAGCGAAGTCTTATCAAGAATATCGCGATTACGCTGGTGTCGACGAAGGTATGGAGGGATTATCCACCCGCTTTGCATTTAAGATCCTTTCTCGCGTGTTTAACTTCGATCATCAAGAAGTGGCGGCGAATCCAGTGCATTTATTCTACGTGTTGGAACGTCAGATTGAGCGAGAACAGTTCCCCCAAGAAACCGCTGATAAGTATTTGGAGTTTTTAAAAGGCTACCTGATCCCCCGCTATGTGGAGTTCATAGGCAAAGAAATTCAAACCGCTTATTTAGAGTCATATTCTGAATACGGGCAAAATCTATTTGACCGCTATGTCACCTATGCTGATTTCTGGATCCAAGACCAAGAGTATCGCGACCCAGAAACTGGGCAGCTGTTCGACAGAGCGTCACTGAATGCTGAGTTAGAAAAAACAGAGAAGCCTGCAGGGATCAGCAACCCAAAAGATTTCCGTAACGAGATCGTTAACTTTGTTTTGCGAGCCCGTGCGAATAACGGCGGCAAAAACCCAGCGTGGACAAGTTATGAGAAGCTTCGCACCGTCATCGAGAAGAAGATGTTCTCTAACACGGAAGACTTACTGCCAGTTATTTCTTTTAACACCAAAGGCTCAGCAGAAGAGCAGAAAAAGCACGACGACTTTGTAAATCGTATGACCGAAAAAGGCTATACGCAAAAACAAGTTCGCTTGCTTTGTGAATGGTACCTACGCGTACGAAAAGCGTCATAGCCCAAGGGCTGGAAGCTTCTAGAACGTATAGGGTGCTATAGCGTGCGCTAAGCGCGCTTTAGCACCGGTATTTGTAGTTCACAATAACTCAAGCAGGTGTGTATGGCACATTTCATAGACCGAAGGTTAAACAGCAAAGGCAAGAGTACGGTAAACCGCCAGCGCTTTATCAAGCGTTACAAACAGCAGATAAAGCGTGCTGTATCTGATGCAGTGGGCAAACGTTCTGTTACCGACGTAGATTCTGGCGAGCAAATTAGCATTCCAGCCAGAGATATTTCTGAACCTATATTCCATACAGGGCGCGGTGGCAGCAGAGATATTGTCCACCCAGGCAATGACCAATTCACCGCAGGAGACAAAATTGACAGACCGCCAGGTGGTGGCGGTAAAGGCGCTGGTGAAGGCGACGCTAGCAATGAAGGTGAAGGGCAAGACGAGTTCGTATTTTCAATATCCAAAGACGAATATTTAGATTTGCTATTTGAAGATTTGGCGCTTCCGAATTTAAAAAAAAATCAGTTCGATAAAGTCACCCAGTTTGAAACTTACCGCGCCGGTTATCAGACCGACGGCGTACCGAGCAACCTTGATATTGTTCGCTCACTCAAAGGTTCTGTAGCAAGGCGTATAGCCCTAAGCGGAAGTGATAGAAAGAAACTTAAAGAACTTGAAGAAAAACTGGTACTGCTTGTAGAAGACAAGCACGACAATACGCTGGCTATTAATGCACTTAAAGAAGAAATTGAGGCCTTAAAAGCCAAAATTGGCCGAGTGCCATTTATCGACACGTTTGATTTGCGCTTTAAGAACTATGACAAGCGCCCTCTTCCTTCGAGTAAAGCGGTAATGTTTTGCTTAATGGACGTATCTGGCTCTATGGACCAGGCCACTAAAGAAATGGCAAAACGCTTCTATATTTTGCTTTATCTATTTTTAAGTCGCACTTACGAAAACGTAGACGTGGTATATATTCGCCACCATACACAAGCTAAAGAAGTGGACGAGCAGGAGTTTTTCTATTCTCAAGAAACCGGCGGTACTATTGTTTCAAGCGCCTTGAAGCTAATGGACGAGGTTGTCCGCGAGCGCTATAGCGATGGAAATTGGAATATTTATGCAGCACAGGCGTCAGATGGCGATAACTGGGCCGATGACTCGCCCCAATGCCGCGATTTGCTTACCTCTAAACTGCTGCCGACCACCCGCTATTATGCCTATATCGAAATAACCGAAAGACAGCACCAAAGCCTATGGCGTGAATACGAGAAAGTCGCCGCCACTCACGACAATTTTGTATGTAAGCACATACAAACCCAGGCCGACATCTATCCTGTGTTCAGAGAGCTATTCAAACGCTCTGAGCAAGATGCGCAGCAAGGAGCCTAATATGACAACCGACGCTATCGCAAAAGAAAACAGCAAGGCTAAATCATCAAAACGACATTTGCTAAGCGATGGGCCCGACTGGACATTTCCGCTTATCGAAGAATACGAGCAGCACATCGATCGCATCGCTAAAAAGTTTAAGTTAGATACCTACCCCAACCAAATTGAGGTTATTACCGCCGAGCAAATGATGGATGCCTACGCCAGTATAGGTATGCCGCTCAACTATACCCATTGGAGCTTTGGCAAAAAATTTATTCAAACTGAACAACAATATCGTCGTGGACAAATGGGCTTGGCTTACGAAATTGTTATTAACTCTGACCCTTGCATTGCGTATTTAATGGAAGAGAACACCATTACTATGCAGGCGCTGGTAATGGCCCATGCCTGCTACGGGCACAATTCGTTTTTTAAAGGTAATTACTTATTTAAAACCTGGACCGACGCTAGCTCTATTATCGATTATCTGGTCTTTGCTAAAAACTACATTGCTAAATGCGAACAGAAGTACGGCTATGACGAGGTCGAAAACATGCTTGATTCGTGTCATGCTCTGATGAATTATGGCGTTGACCGATACAAACGCCCGCAGAAGATTTCACTCCAAGAAGAGAAGAACAGGCAAGAAGAGCGCGAAGCCTACCTTCAATCCCAGGTGAATGAGCTTTGGCGCACCTTGCCAGATAGCCCGCACAGCAAGCACAAAGAAAAAATTCGTTTTCCCCAAGAACCTCAGGAAAATCTGCTCTATTTTATTGAGAAAAACGCCCCTTTGCTTGAACCGTGGCAGCGGGAAATTGTGCGTATTGTACGCAAAGTTTCGCAGTATTTTTATCCGCAGAAACAAACCCAGGTGATGAACGAAGGGTGGGCTTGTTTCTGGCATTACCATATCCTCAATGAGATGTATGATGAGGGCTTAGTTAGCGACCGCTTTATGATGGAGTTTTTACATAGTCATTCAAGCGTCGTGATGCAGCCTGAATACAATAGTCCTTATTACTCTGGCATTAACCCGTATGCCCTTGGCTTTTCCATGTTCATGGATATTAAACGGGTATGTCAGTCGCCTACTGAGGAAGACTATAAATATTTGCCCAGTATTGCGGGTAAAGACTGGCTGGAAACCGTGCATTTCGCTATGGAGAACTTTAAAGACGAGAGCTTTATCAGTCAGTTTTTATCACCAAAAGTGATTCGGGATTTTAAATTGTTTGCCCTTGAAGACGACACCACCAAACCCTTTATTGCAGTCAGTGCTATCCACGATGAAAGGGGTTATCAAATTATTAAAGAGAAGCTTTCCGCCCAATACAATTTGAGTAATTTGGAACCCAACATTCAGGTGCATAACGTGGATGTGCGTGGGGATCGGTCACTGACTCTGCGCTATATTCCTCAGCGGGGTATACCGCTAGGTGAATCTAAAGATGAAGTCATGCGTCACTTGCACAGGCTATGGAAATTCGACGTACGCCTAGAGCAAGACAATGGGGCCGATGGCTTTGAAGTAATATCCGAGTGTAAACGCGCACCGCAGGGATAGGCCTGCGGTACTCCCTCAGAAAAAGGTATTAAGCTGCTTGTGCGCTTTCCATTTCTTTTCGTGAACACAATAGTAATGACAGCGCGCCGATTGCGGCAAACACTGCTGCAGTAACAAAGGCCTCGTAAGCGTTAGTGCCCTGCTGCCATTGCTGCCCCGCCATGTAATTACCCAATGCGCCACCAAGGCCAAAGGCTACACTGATATATACAGCTTGCCCGCGGCTATGGTATGCCTTAGGTAAAAACTGGTGGATAAAATGTACCGATACCGCATGGGTTAACCCAAAGCTTAAGGCATGAATAAGCTGGCTTAATACAATCACCATAAAACTGTCGGCAAACGCCGCCATCACGTACCAACGAAGCCCTGTGAGTGCGATGCTTACAAACAATAGATTCCACACGCCAAATTGACTAATGAGCCTGCGGGCAACCAGAAATATACCCACCTCGGCAAGTACCCCTAGCGCTATAAAGATGCCGGTTTGTTGTCCGCTGTAATCAAGGTCTCGCATGTAAAGGGCGAAAAAGCCGTAATACGCGCCGAAGCTAATTTGCAGACAGGCAGAAGCGAAAATAAATATGGCAAAAGGTTTTTGTTTAGCGTATTTCCAAATACTGCCCGCCGTTGACGATTCAGGCGCAGCTTCTTTCGGCGCGCGTATAAACAGGGTACTTATAAATAAAAGTGCAAGTACACCAACACTGGCATGCACAGGGGTATCGGTAGAAAAAATATCTAGGGCCTTACCCACACCTACCGTCAAACAAATAAACCCAACACTTCCCCATAGCCTTATTTGCCCATAGGTAGCCTTGGTTTTCGCCACCGTGTTCATAGTGATGACTTCAAGCTGAGGCAATACTGCGGTCCAAAACATCATCATTAGGCCGAACGCCAGCGTAAGCCCCCAGAAACTGGTAAAGTAAAAGACAGAACTGAAAGTGAGTACTGTAAGAAAGCAGCCTAAACGCATAACGCCTATCGCGTTACCGGTTTTGTCAGCAACGCCCGCCCACAAGCCAGGGCCTAAAATACGAGCTAGGGTAATGACGGCAAAAAGCTCACCAATGTCGGCAGAAGAAAATCCCCGTCCATCAAGGAAGATCCCTAAGTATGGAACAAGTACGCCAAGTTGCCCGAAGTAAAGCCAGTAGGTAATAGCAAGGATAAAGAGCGCAGTTTTGCTACTTTTTAGGCCTGTATCGGCACTTTCGGGATGGTTTAGACCATTAGATGACAATCTACATCTCCATATGCAAAAACGCCACTAGCGCAAACGGGTAGTGGCGAATAGTAAGAACATTTAGCGCAATACAACCTTGATACTGCGCGTTTTATTCGATCGCGTAAATAATGCGATTAAGCCTAGTTACGATTAAAAAGGCTATGCCTGACCCGCAATGGGTTTCGTGGTCGATAGCACGCCTGCATTTTGCGCGCGGTGACGCAGCAAGTGATCCATCAATACCAGTGCCAGCATTGCTTCAGCAATCGGCACAGCACGAATACCTACGCACGGGTCGTGACGTCCTTTGGTAACTATATCAATCTCTTCATTGTCTTTATTGATAGTCTTACCCGGTACCGAAATGCTCGAGGTCGGCTTAAGTGCCATGTGCACTTCTATATCCTGACCGGTAGAAATGCCGCCTAATACACCACCTGCGTGGTTTGAAGAGAAACCATCTGGCGTTAGCGTATCGCGATGTTCACTACCTTTTTGGTTTATAACATCAAAGCCATCACCAATTTCAACGCCTTTCACTGCGTTAATGCCCATCATAGCGTGGGCGATTTCCGCATCCAGCCTATCAAAGACTGGCTCGCCTAGGCCCACAGGGACATTTTTAGCTACAACCGACACTTTTGCGCCAATGCTGTCGCCAGATTTTTTAAGATCACGCATGTATTCGTCCAGCGAATCTAACTTAGACTCATCTGGGCAGAAAAACGGGTTGGTGTTGGTAACGCTGTGGTCCACCTTATCAACGGACACAGGGCCAAGCTGAGACAAATAACCCAACACCTCAATACCATGCACCTCTTTTAAGTACTTCTTCGCAATACCGCCAGCGGCTACGCGAATAGCTGTTTCGCGGGCTGATGAACGTCCACCACCACGATAGTCACGGCTCCCGTATTTTTGATCGTAAGTATAGTCAGCATGACCTGGGCGAAAGCGGTCTTTAATATTGCCGTAGTCTTGGCTTCGCTGGTCTTTATTTTTAATTAATAAACCAATGCTTGTACCAGTGGTTTTGCCTTCAAATACGCCAGATAGAATTTGTACTTCGTCGTCTTCTCTTCGGGCGGTGGTATAGCGCGAAGTGCCTGGTTTGCGTCTGTCTAAATCCACCTGAAGATCTTCTTCTGTGATCTCAAGACCTGGAGGACAACCGTCTACTACACCGCCAATTGCAATGCCGTGGCTTTCACCAAACGTGGTTACAGTGAAAAGTTTTCCGAAGCTGTTACCTGACATAATTAACTATTAATCCTTACTACTAAAATACTGTACGAGTGTGTCTTTGCGCACGGCAAAAATACCTGACCCACCATTTTCAAACTCTAGCCAAATGACTTCCAAGCCCGGGAACCTTTCATTCATGTGCACTTCGCTGTTGCCTACTTCTACGAACAGCCAGCCACCATCGTTAAGGTAATTTGGCGCATCTTTAAGCATAATGTCCACGAGGTCTAAACCGTCGTCGCCTGCGGCGAGCGCAAGCTCAGGCTCGTGATGATACTCTTCAGGTAAGTCAGCCATGTCTTCCGCGTCCACATACGGTGGATTAGAAACGATTAGGTCGTATTTCTGACCTTCTAGGCTAGAAAACAAATCTGACTGAATGGGATAAACACGATGACTAAGTTCGTGTTCCTGAATATTGATATCGGCCACCTCTAGTGCATCAGTACTAATATCAACGGCATCCACTTGGGCATCAGGGTATGCATGAGCCAAAGCGATAGCAATGCAAGCGCCGCCTGTACACATATCAAGAATAGTATTTGGCGCTGACTCAACAAAAGGTGCGAATTCGTTTTGAATAAGTTCGGCAAATGGCGAACGTGGAATAAGCACGCGCTCATCAACATAAAATGGCATACCACAAAACCAAGCTTCATTTGTGATGTAAGGCAACGGCATACGAGTCTGCACGCGTTTTAAAACAAGCTCGGCAATTTTCTCACGTTCACTTTTGGTCAAGCGTGAGTTAAGAATGTTATCGCTAGCCTGCTCTAAGATAGGATGAGGTAAATGCAGTGCCTGCATAACGAGGCTAGTCGCTTCGTCCCACGCGTTATCAGTACCATGACCAAAATACAAAGCCGCATCGTTAAAACGGCTGGTTGCCCATCGTGTCATATCTAACAGGGTATGCAGATCTTCAATGGCTTCTTCAAGGTAAAACTTATCGGTCATGGCGTTTGGGTACATCAAAAATTTCAAAGCTGGTATCATACCCAAACTTCATACCGATTCACATAATTAACTACGTACCGAATCTTTCTATTCGTTATAATTTAGGCGTTTTGAATTATTGAACTTGTGTTTATTTACCAAAGCTATATTTGATGAAAACCTTTAAAAAAGAACTCAAAGTATTAAAAAAGCAACTGGCTGAACCAAAGCGACCTACGGGGCGAGCTGGGCTAGCGGGCGCTAATAAGCACAATACGTCATCAAGCGCTGAAGAAGAGACCTTTTCGTTTGCTGATGTAATGCAAGGCGTCAAGCCTATGTCACAAGATAAAGTAGAGCCTGATAAACAGGTTGAGTTATTTAAGAAGTCACAGCAAATAAAAGGCAAACACCTAAAACACAGCAAGCAACTTGCAGCTAGTTTCAATTTTTCTGACATGTATCAAGCGGCACTACCTCAAGAAGGCCCTATGCGCTTTTGCCAAGAAGGTGAGTCTACGCATATTGTGAAACAGTTACGTCGCGGTGACTACTCGCCAGAAATGACACTGGATTTGCACGGGTTAACTCGAGAAATGGCAAAAGCAGAGCTTGCAGCGCTTATTCACACGGCTAGAAAAGAAATGATTGACTGTGTTTGCGTCATGCACGGTTTTGGGCAAGGCGTGTTAAAAGCTGCCCTGCCCCATTACTTAGTCCAGCACCCACACGTACGCGCTTTCCATCAAGCCCCTCTCGAATACGGAGGGCAAGCTGCATTACTGGTGCTTATTGATATACCGCTTCAAAACGACAAACGTTAGGACAAGGCTACGTAATGCGGCTTATTTGTCTTCGTCTGCGCTGTTGTGCATAAATAAATAGGTGTAGTACATCATCATCGCAACAATAATGCCTATACCTAATAGTGAGCCCCACACCACTGGGTCTTTCATCATAGTCCACATCATAATAAGTCTCCTCTTTAACTAAGTGAATAATAGAGAAGACTTGGCTTGAAGATTATGATCTGGATCAAAAGTAAAAATTAGCCTGATGGCTGCGGCTAGCTTACTTGATCTAGGTCAAATCAAGGCTGCTATTTAAACTTTGTACCAATCCGCATAGATAACTATCGCTGGCAAAGTAAAAATACACGAGTTCGTTTGGTGTTACCCCGAACCAAACCGATTAAAGATATTGAGTTCGTTGTCACTTCCTAACATAAATTCCGCAGATCTACAGAGTGTTTCCATCGACTCACTTACTTTCACATCAAAGTTAGAAGGCGTAGCTTTCAAACTGTGTTGAAAAATCTTTGCGTTAGTGTGTGTCGCTAAAAGCAAAAAGCCAAGGCAGCCGTAAGATTTTAAATAAGGCAACCGACTACAAAGTTGCTTTGCCGCGGTATGGGTGACAGTTAAACTTTTATCGGGAATAGAGAATATTACCCAATGTTCTCGCTTTCTCCCCTCTTTGACAATCGCCGCGAACCATTCGTCTACCGTTCTGTCGTCGTATACGTTGCTTGGGATATCAAATAGCACGTTATTGACGTTGAAAAAACGATATTGATGCTGACTTCCTACCATAGCTACCTCCTGTTATGCCTTTATAGAGTTGATAAGAAGTGTTGAGATGCTTAGATCATTTAATGCAAAGGAAGTGATTGCAAAGATAGAAACCGAGAAAACGAATGAGTTCGAACTGCTCGTACCTTTTATCCCTTACCTTATAATGTTGTTGTTTTGGTAAACGCCCTATTCGCGCATGCCAGAAGTAATTTTTTCGCTCAACCACTCTGATGCTTCCGAAGT
Source organism: Alteromonas sp. BL110 (assembly GCF_003443615.1). Classification (NCBI taxonomy): domain Bacteria; kingdom Pseudomonadati; phylum Pseudomonadota; class Gammaproteobacteria; order Alteromonadales; family Alteromonadaceae; genus Alteromonas; species Alteromonas sp. BL110. The sequence goes on from NZ_CP031967.1 coordinate 488,705, forward strand.
TTCACTAAAAAACTGGAAGGGCAACGTGGATGCATCGTAAATTCTAGACCAAAACTTTTGCTGCAGCGCCAGACCCTCGGGTTCATGAAGTACTACAGCAGTGGCAACAAGCCCTGAATCAACGGCTTCATCTACTATCAGTTGTGCATCTGCTGTAGCTTCCATGGGGGCGAGCGCTAAGCCGTAAACATTAACTAGGCTTGCCCAACAAGGGACGTTGATACTTCTTCTTTCTGCGCCCACCACACGTTGATACTTACGGATAAATTCTAAATTGAAAGGGCCGCTAAGGTCGATGGTTAATATTCTTTTCTCTTGTATGAAGCGAGCCTTCACATCGCCATGTGCGCAAAACTTTTCATTGTCCATACATTGCTGTCGCTACTTTTTACCTAATGCAGTATTGCTAGTTAATAAAAAGTATAAAACAGTAACTAAGATTGCGCCTGCAAACTAACCAAGAAAACAGCAATATTCATAAAAAATGAAAACACACCAAAAAGCTATTGCAAATCATTATCATTTGCACTATCTTGTAACTGCCTGTTCGACGTTGGGTAAAAAACGGTCTTGGCTTAGCGTCGCTGAGGGATAGACGCCCGTCTATCCCTCATTTTTTCTTTTCAAATCTTAATTCTCTTACTGACGTAAAAAACGCGACTTAAAAGCCGCGTACTACATTCTAAATAAACATTTGCATTTTAAAGCTAGCTAAAAAGCTTCATAAACCAACCTTTTTGAAGATCCTCTTCGCAGGTTTTAAGTTGTGTCGCGTAACGCAACGAGCGGGCTTTTACTTTCGACGCCACTTTCTTAAGCCATGGTTTTCTGTCATAGCTTCTGCGCTTATAGCCGCCCCAACCTTCGTGATAGTTTAGGTATTGTGCGTAGGCGTCCCATTTAGAAATGCCATTCACTTTTTGCGATTTATAGATAAACCAACCCATAAAATCGATCGCATCTTCAAAATCATCCCTATCCGCACCGCTATTATCAGTTTCACGCATGTAGTCTGCCCACGTCGGTGTTTTAGCCTGTGAGTAACCATACGCCGAACTGACGCGTCCCCAAGGAATGAGTCCGAAGAACACATAATCGCGAGGTGGTAGTGCATTGTGACGGAAAGAGCTTTCCTGATACATCATGGCCATAGGCACATGAATCGGCACGCCCCACTTATCTCTCGCGTCAGCAGCTGCATCATACCAATCGTCCTTTTCGTAAAATATTTCACACAAATTACTGATGTCTTTAGGAGGCGTAGTTGCACATCCAGCGATGAACAATGGAAAAAGAACGATGAGAGTTGATAAAAAAACAACCAGTTTTTTGAACTTTTGGTTCATAGCTTGTCTTAACTAATGTTCTAGTAAAATGTGTGTTTCCCTGGAACCTTTTAATGCCTGACCTATGTCAGGCATTTTTTTTTGCTGGGGCTTCAGTGAAATAATCACGTATGAATGTATCAAAGTCTTTTACGTCAGCCGCTTCTATTTCTTTTTGAGAAGCGAACGAGACTTCCGCTTGGGCAGCGAATCCTGCAGCGTCGGTATCCGTATATTCAAAAGACTTCATCTCAGATTGATAGGCCTGTGCGAGTTCTAATCCTAGCACTCCATTATCTTTGCCCTCTTCCAAAAGCATGGAAAGCAGTTTGCCTGACGGCGTTAACTCGGGATTATGTACTTTGGCAAACTCAGTTTTTACTGCTTCACCGTAGCGAGAAGTATCGTTAGCCAAATCAAGTAATTCAGCGGCCTGTTCGAAAGACTTAAACAGCGAGGTACACCACTGAGGTAACGTGATATCCACGCCATCATTTTGTAGCACTAGGCCCGGGTTTCTTCCTTCTAGTACTACTCTATTCATATTCTCTTTCGCTTCGTTAAGTTGAGTTTCATCGAGCTCAGCACTTGGCATTAGCAGACATGTAACTAAGAATACATCTAAGAAATCAAACTGGGCCTGTGAAATGCCCACTGCGGAAAACGGATTAACGTCTAGCGCCCGTACTTCAATATAATTGATACCGCGGCGAACCAAAGCGTCTGTTGGCTTTTCCATTGACTTGGTAGGTTGCTTTGGTCGTATAGGCGAATAGAGTTCATTTTCTATCTGAATGATATTGCGGCTTAGCTGCTGATAATTGCCCTCATCCCCGGCAGCAAATTGGCTGAAGCGTGTAGACGGTGTATTCATGGCATCCCGCAACAGCTTGACGTAATTATCGAGTTGGTTGTAACAGATTTTAAGCGAAGACTGCTCTGCACTGGTATAGCCTAAGTCACTCATTCGAAGACAGGTAGCATGGGGCATGTATACCGTGCCTTTACCCACCTTTTTAAATGGCAAAGCATGCTTTTTACCTTTTAGGAACGAACCACAGAGTGCTGGAGACGCACCATAGAGATAAGGAATAAGCCAGCAAAGACGGCGATAATTGCGAATTAACCCAAAGTAATCCGCTGAAATCTGGTCTTGCGAATATTCTTTACCGTTCAATTCAGCCCATAATTTCCAAAAGCTATCTGGTAGGGAAAAATTAAAATGAACGCCAGCAATAGCCTGCATCATACTACCGTAACGATTTTTAAGGCCAATGCGGTAAACTCGCTTCATTTTTCCTACGTTTGACTCACCAAAGTAAGCAATAGGAATATCGGCTTCATCTTCGATAAAACACGGCATGCTAAGAGGCCATATCTGCTCGTCACCAATATTATCGATAACGAATTTATGGATATCTTTTAACTGAGTCATGGTTTTGGCAGCGCTATTCTCGGGCGGTGTAATAAACTCAAGCAGTGACTCAGAAAAGTCTGTAGTTATTGAATCGTGAGTCAGCGCTGAACCCAGTGATTTAGGATGAGGCGTCTGCGCCAGCGTACCATTTGGGTTTATACGAAGGGCTTCGCGCTCTACTCCGCGCTTAATATCCTTTAGCGCAGCTAAGAACTCGGGAGACTTAAGCGCAGCGATACGCGCTTCAAAACGGGATGAGTCTACAGTCAAAATGGTGGTCCGTTATGTCAATACTGCCCCCTGTTATGGGGGGCAATAGTGTAAATTCAACAAAAATCAATCTATCAGTTTAACGCTTTTCGGGTATTGCTCTCTACTGATAACTCGATAATTGGCATCGATAGCGTGTTTAACTGAGGCAAAATTTTAGCTTTATCACCTACTACAATAATTTGCATCTTATTGAGATTCAAATATTGCTTTGCTAACGCATCCATCGTTTCCTTATCAATATTGTTGATAATAGTAAGCTGCTCTTCACGATAGCCTTTCTCCAGGTCGTAACTAAGCAGCTGTCTTAGAAAGCGCGCTTTGCTCGCAGGCGTTTCAAATTCTAGTGCATCGCTTAGCGTAAAGGCATTGCGCATAAAGGCTATTTCTTCCTCTGTTACACCCTCAGTGCGGTAGCGTTTAATCTCTTTTAAAATTTCAGAAATACCTTCACCTGTATTTGCAGCCGTTAAATCGCTACTTGCTTCAAACCATCCAAGTGTTTTACCACCTACAAAACCGCTATTTGCTCCATAGGTGAAACCTTTTTCTTCTCGCAAGTTCAGATTTATGCGGCTATTAAATGCCCCACCTAACGGAAAGTTCATAAGACGAGACTTAAAGTGATCGCCTGTTGCATCAAAAGGTAGGCTTCGGTCAACCATATACACCACTGACTGCACAGCTTCGGGGCTATCTATCAAGAATATCTGATTTTCTTCATACTTAGGGAATTCACTATAATCAGCAAACTCATAGCTTTTACCTTGCCACTGACCGATGAAATCTAAGGTATTTACCATAGTCTCTTTTGACAGGTTACCGACAACAACAATACTCGCTTTATCAGGTGAGTAATAATTGGCGTAAAACGCTTTAACGTCTTCTAACGTGATGTTTTGTACAGTCTCCAAAGTACCTTCATCCGGCAGGCTTACACGATTTTCTTCCCCAAACAAGACTAGATCTCGTGCACGGCGCGCCAGGCTTGAAGGCGTTTTCGCTTGCTGCTGTAGCCCCTGTACAACACGCTCTTTCATGCGGTTGAAGTCTTCTTGCGTAAACGCTGGGTTGAACAACTTTTCTTTTAACAGTGCTAAGGTTTCATCTAAATGCTTAGTTAATGTTGATACATAGACCTGCGAGTACCTACCAGCAGTGCTGAATCGGATAGCACTTCCCAGCTTAGCAAGCTCGTTAGCCAATTCTTCGTTACTGTAATTTTTTGTAGTTTCATTCATAAGTAGGGCCGTCAGGTAAGCCGTACCAGCTTTACCTTCAGGGTCTAGCAGCATACCGCCGTCCATGCCTAGCGTTAACGTTACCGTTGGTGTTTCTGTACTGGTAACGCCCAGCATTTCTATACCGTTAGCAAGTTCAGCTTCCCAATAATCAGGGACTTCTACAACCGGAGCCTCGCCTGACTTTGGCATTACGCTTCTATCGAAACTTGATACTGCACTGGTAAAGGCTTCCTTATCGGTAACCTTTGCGGTTTCCATCTCAATATTTCTTACCGGGCGCTCAAAGTTTTGCTCGGCCGCAGCAAGTTGTACCTGCCCCTTTGGCACTACACTTAACACTACGCTGTTGGCATCTTTAATATACTTGTTGTAAACGCGCATGATGTCTTCAGCCGTCACCGCATTATAACGTTCGATATCTTCGGCGATTAAATCAGGCGTTTGGTAAAAGGTTTCGTTTGCTGCAAGCGCAGATACTTTACCTGACACACTTTGTAAGCCAAACACCGTACGCGCTTCAATTTTACCTTTTGTGCGCGCCAAATCATCAGCGGTGACACCACGGGTTTCAAACTCTTTAAGAGTTTCGTTCAGCACATTTTGAAGTGTAGAGAGCGAGGTGATTTTTGCAGGGTTAGCCAAGGCGAGTAGCTGAAATTCACAGGCAAGCTCACGGCAAGGGTGAGATACCACCGCCTGCACTGCCATGCCTTCTTTTACTAAGTTTTTATAGAACAATGACGTTTTCCCACCGCCTAAAATATCGGCTAAAACGTCAAGCGGAGCTTCATCTTCGTGGCGACCGTATACCGTAGGATAGGTTATTTGAAGAAGCGGAAGGTGAACCTTATCTTCAAGGGTTACATAACGGGTTTCGTTTAGCGTTACCGGCTGGGGCTCAGGCTCCTCTACTGCAGGCCCTGCTGGTATTTCACCAAAGTACTTCTTCACCCACGCTTTAGTTTTAGCTACATCAATATCACCACCAATGGTGAGTACAGCATTGTTAGGGCCATACCAGCGTTTAAAGAATGCTTTTAGGTCGTTAACGTCTACCCTATCTAAATCTTCTACATAGCCAATGGTCATCCACGAATACGGGTGCCCTTCAGGATAAAGCGCTTCGCCATTAAGCTCAAAACGCAATCCGTAAGGCTGGTTGTCAACCCGTTGTGCACGTTCGTTTTTAACAGTCTCTCTTTGATTTTCAAACTTGGTTTGGTCTACGGCTTCTAGCAGGTAGCCCATTCTGTCAGACTCAAGCCATAACACTTTTTCCAACTGGTTTGCCGGCACAGTTTCGAAGTAGTTAGTGCGGTCGGTATTGGTTGTGCCATTTAAATTGCCGCCAGATTCTGTAATAACTTTAAAATGCTGTTCATCAGCAACGTGTTTAGACCCTTGAAACATCATGTGTTCGAAAAAGTGGGCAAAACCAGATTTGCCAATCTCTTCTCGCGCCGAACCGACGTGATAGGTTACATCTACGTGAACAAGCGGATCGGAATGATCTTCGTGAAGAATGACGGTCAGCCCGTTATTAAGCGTATATTTCTCATAAGGAATAGAGACGCTATTTGATGCAGTTACGGCGGTATCTGACTTGCTATTCGCCTGTTCTTCCTGCACGTGCTGACACGCTGATACTGCAATGACGCCTATGGCCATAAAGAGGGTACGAAGGGTCAGTTTTCCTGACATGATGATTCCTTTTAAATTACTACATATTTCCACTCGCCTTCACTCTAACTACACTTTGCTGTCACAACTTAATTTGACGGTTAAAATAAAGTTACGATTTAAAAAGCGCGAGCGAATTTTCGAAGACTACCAGACTTTTTAACGCTTTACTTGCTTCGTCTTTGCTATGATTGTATTAATTTGTGTATTTCTGAAATACACTTACACTTCATAGTCTTTAGTAATGAAGGCTTTAGCCAGTTGAATTCGTTAAGTGGTACGAATGAACTGACAAATGGTTTGCGTTTGGACTAGAAATTGTCTGAAAAGAAGTTGCGAAATAAAAGGATAGATGTATGGATCAGTCAACAACAGTACTTGATATAGACTTCGGAATGTCACAGTTAAGTGGTAACAAAAAGCTGTTGTTTACCCTACTAGGTAAGTTCACGGACGAATACCGTTCTCTTGATACTGACTTACAAGCGCATATTGCAAAGGGTGACTTCACTGAAGCTTATTCACTTGTTCATACCCTTAAGGGCGTAACGGGAAATCTAGGTATGTTTGCGCTTCACAACGCAAGCAAGCCGGTTGAAAGTAGCTTTCGAAACGACAGACAAGTAGCTGATGAATACCCTGCGTTTGTCGCCGTGCTAGATGAAACCATTGCCACGGTAGATGCACTAATCAAAGAACCTGAAGTTACCGCTTCGGCCCCCGCAAATGGCGCTGCCGCTGAGCAAGCTCGAAAGCAATTATTGGCCGCACTGAAAGCCAGCGAGTTTATCGCGCAGGATAAACTGGACGAATGGCTAGACGCCCTTGCCTTACCGCAGGAAAAACGCACGGCTATTATCGATGCGGTTGACGAGCTAGATTATGAAGAAGCTATCGAAGCGTTAGAAAATAGCTAGTGCTGCACATCCCTATCCTCTTTGAAAACGCTGACCTTATTGTCGTTAATAAGCCTATTGGCGTTGCCATGCACGATGCTGTGGACGACACCGGCGAAGACGCTGGCGTAAAACAAGAAACAGCTAAAGGCACAAAAGCAGGAAAAGTAGACGGCATTGTTACTGTTTTAAAAAAGCAGCTCGCCGTTAAAGAACTGCACCTTTGTCACCGTCTAGATACCGGTACCTCGGGATGCTTATGCTTAGCTAAAAATGCCAAAGTGGCGGCAGAAATCGGCGAAATTTTTTCATCAAGACGCGTCAGCAAATACTACTTAGCCTTAAGCGGTAACAAACCTAAAAAGAAACAGGGCATGATAATCGGCGATATGAAGAATCGTCGCGGCGGCCAGCGTATTTTGCTTAAAACTCAGGAAAGCCCAGCGATAACTCAATTTTTCAGTAGCGCAGCTAAACCTGGAACTCGTGGTTTCGTTATTAAACCCCATTCAGGGAAAACCCATCAAATTCGAGTAGCGCTTAAAAGCGTCGGGGCCCCTATTTTAGGTGATACACTTTACGGCGGTGCAGCATCAGATAGGCTCTACCTTCATGCCTGGCACCTGCGCCTTCCTTTATCCAAAGGCGAAATAGCGGTAACCGCACCTTTTGATGCGGGCAAAGTAATTAACCAAGAAGACATACACGCTTGGGTTGAAGCGCTTAATGCACCAGACGCTTACCCATGGCCGGCAATTCCAGGGCGCTTCTTGTCTGCATCTGTAGAAGAGTGTCTCAAAGATAAGCCTGTTCCGCATAACTAAAACAGTAACCTAATACAACATTTAATAGAGTTTAATGGGAAAACTACACATAGTCGGTGGCGGTGCCATCGGAAGTTTAATTGCAGCTAGCGCTCAAAAAAACGGCGTGCCGTATGACTGCTACCCCAGAAACATTAAAACCATGCCGGCTTACGCTCAATGGCAAGATGGTCAAAGCATTGCACTAAAGCCTGCCATTCCAGCACCTGTCGTTCTTGAAAAAGATGACGTGTTAATTCTCCCACTAAAAGTGTATCAACTTAACGCTGCTTTAATACAATGGCTTCCCTATCTCTCCCGTAAACCGACGGTTGTGCTAATGCACAATGGTATGGGCGGGTTAGAGGTTGCACGAGATTTGTTAGGCCGCGATTATCCGCTGCTTCTTGCTACAACGAGTCATGGCGCGTTAAAAGAAAATACATCGTGCGGCGATTTTCAAGTGAAGTATACAGGGCTAGGTGTAACGCAAATTGGCGCGCCTAATTTAGCTGCGCCATCACCTCAAAAGCTTGCAGACCTTTTACAAGTAGCACCACAGCTTGCAAATGCAATTGCTGCTTTAGATAGTGCGCTTCCGCCCGTGCAATACCGCAGTGATATTTTAAAAGCACTGTGGACCAAGCTGTCCGTTAATGCCGTCATTAACCCATTGACAGCACTTCACAATATTCAAAATAAGCACATTACTAAGCCTGAATATGAACAAAGTCGTATTGCTATTTGCAATGAGTTCACACAGGTAGCGAATGCGTACGGTCTAGATTTCGATGCAAGGTCAGCCCATGAAAACGTGTTATCTGTAGCCAAAGCAACAGGTGAAAACTACTCCAGCATGCATCAGGATGTGACTTACGGTAGACAAACAGAAATCGATGCTATTAACGGCTATATTGTGGAAATGGCAAAGAAAAAGGGCATTCTCGTTCCCGAGAACACCCTTTTGGTAGAGCGTGTTAAAGCGCTGACTAATTAAACGCGCTTTTACTCTTGCTCACCCGCTTCTTGCGCGTCTTTTGGCGCCTGAGGCTTCATGTGTGGGAACAAGATAACATCTTTGATGGTAGAGCTATCGGTAAACAGCATCGCTAAGCGGTCGATACCAATACCTTCACCCGCTGTTGGCGGTAAGCCGTATTCAAGGGCACGTATGTAATCGTCGTCAAAGTGCATAGCTTCATCATCGCCAGCATCTTTTTCTTCAACTTGCTTCGCAAAACGCTCAGCTTGGTCTTCTGGGTCGTTAAGCTCGCTAAAGCCGTTTGCCAACTCACGTCCACCTACGAAGAACTCGAAACGGTCTGTAATGAATGGGTTGTTGTCGTTGCGACGTGCAAGCGGCGATACTTCCCACGGATACTCTGTAATAAACGTAGGCTGCTCAAGCTTTTCTTCAGCGGTCGCTTCGAAGATTTCACAAAGATACTTACCTGCACCCCATATACCGTCAACTTCAGGCTCTTTGATGTGAAGCTGTTTTGCCATCGCTTTAAGCGCATCTAGGTTAGCTTCTGGGTCACGGATAGCGGCTTCATCAGCTTCTGGCCAATATTTAAGAATGGCCTCGCCCATGCTTAAGCGGTCAAACGGCTTGCCAAAGTCGTATTCAACTTCAGACGTGACATTACCTTCAGCGTCTTTAGTTGTGTTTTTGATGATGCTTGTACCAAGAATGTCTTCCGCCAAGGTGCGCAGCATATCTTCTGTAAGGTTCATCAGGTCATTGTAGTCTGCATACGCTTGGTAAAACTCAAGCATAGTGAACTCTGGGTTGTGGCGCGTAGATAAACCTTCGTTACGGAAGTTACGGTTTATTTCGAACACACGCTCAAATCCACCAACTACTAAGCGCTTTAGGTATAACTCTGGTGCAATACGTAGGTACATATCGATATCTAGCGCATTGTGATGCGTTACGAATGGCTTCGCCGTCGCGCCACCAGGAATAACCTGTAGCATAGGCGTTTCCACTTCTAGATAGTCACGCTCGGTAAGATAGTTGCGAATGCCGTTTACAATCTTACTGCGGATCATAAAGGTTTTGCGGGTTTGTTCGCTTGTAATCAAATCCACATAACGCTGGCGATATTTCGTTTCTTGATCGCTCAATCCGTGGAATTTTTCTGGCAATGGACGCAGTGCTTTAGTAAGCAACTCGTATTGCTCCATGTTCACGTATAGGTCGCCTTTACCTGACTTATGCAGGTCACCTGCTACGCCAATGATGTCACCAATATCCAGTGCACCGTATTTGGCTTTAAGGGCTTTTTGTGTGTCTTTATCAGCGTAAGCTTGAATACGGCCTGTCATGTCTTGAAGCAGCATGAAAGGACCACGCTTTGCCATGATACGGCCAGCAATGCTTACCTTGTTACCCTGCTCTTGCAGCGTTTCCTTGTCGAATTCACCGAACTTAGCTTGAAGCTCATCCGCATAGTTTTCGCGACGGAAGCTGTTTGGGAAACCGTTCGCACGGCACTGCTCGCGAATAGCGCTTAGCTTAGCACGGCGCTCTGCAATCAATTTGTTATCGTCTGTTTGTTGGTCAGTCATAACCTTTCACTTCGTTGTTCGGTTTACAGCCCAGATTTCAGGCTGGCTTCAATAAATTTGTCCAAGTCGCCATCTAGCACGGCTTGAGTGTTACGTGTTTCCACGCCGGTGCGCAAATCTTTAATGCGTGAGTCATCCAATACGTAAGAGCGAATTTGGCTTCCCCAGCCAATATCAGATTTGCTGTCTTCCATCGCTTGTTTTTCAGCGTTTTGTTTTTGCAGTTCAAACTCATAAAGTTTTGCTTTTAACTGCTTCATCGCCTGATCTTTGTTTTTGTGCTGCGAGCGATCATTTTGACACTGCACCACAATTCCCGTTGGCTCGTGGGTAATACGTACCGCAGAGTCCGTTCTGTTAACGTGCTGTCCACCTGCGCCCGATGCGCGATAGGTATCTATACGTAAGTCAGACGGGTTAATATCTATATCGATATCGTCGTCAATTTCTGGGTATACAAATGCGGATGAAAATGACGTGTGACGGCGGTTACCCGAGTCAAACGGAGACTTACGAACCAAGCGGTGCACGCCGGTTTCTGTGCGTAGCCAACCAAATGCATATTCGCCCTGAATACGCAAAGTTGCGCTTTTAATCCCGGCTACATCACCGTCTGATACTTCAATAAGTTCAGTTTTAAAACCGTGCGCTTCGCCCCAACGCAAATACATGCGCAGTAGCATATTGGCCCAATCTTGCGCTTCTGTACCACCAGAACCCGACTGAATATCAATATAGCAGTCGTTCTCATCATTGGGACCAGAGAACATACGGCGAAACTCAAGCACTTCTAGTTGCTCAATTAAGCCTTCTAGTTCACTTTGCGCCTCGTTGAAAGTGTCTTCGTCTTCGGCTTCAACAGCCAGTTCGACAAGACCTTCAACGTCTTCAGTTCCCTGGTCGAGCTTGTGGATCGTTTCTACGATTTGCTCTAGGGCCACTTTTTCTTTGCCAAGTGCCTGCGCTCTGTCTGGCTCGTTCCAAACATCAGGACTTTCTAACTCTCGGATAACTTCTTCTAAACGCTCTGACTTTGCATCAAAGTCAAAGATACCCCCTAAGCGCTTCGGTGCGCTCGCGGATATCTTTTATCGCATTAGTAACGGGGTTTATTTCAAACATAGTCCGCTTATTTCGTTAAAAATTTAAGACCGCGGATAGTACCGAATTTGAAGGAATTTTGATAGGGGTTGGCGCAAATATTGCGACCTTGTTTTTGCATAAGTTAACGAACATTTTTTAGTCCCCTAAGGTGAATTGAATAATATTACCGTTAAACGGCTTGGAGTAAGGGTTGGTAATAGGGTCAAAGCCCATAAGATTAAACTTATAAAGCATTAAACGCTTCTTGGCAGCTCAACGTAATGCACTGGTTTAGCACATTCTTGCTTTCCAAAAGTGTGCAGTGCAAACCTTATGGTCGTTATAAACGACAAATGGAAAAGTAATAGGAAAAGTATGTCGTTAAATAATTTTTCTTGTGCCGTTATCGGAGTACTGCTTGGTCTTTTAGTATTGGCATTAGGCCAACTTTTTGACTGTCAGAATTTAGCCGGCGCAACCATGGCGCTACAGTGCCCCAATGGAACACCCATTTCAAAACTATGGCTGGTTACCTCAATGCTAATAGCTGGAAGTGGTATCGCCGCTTGGTTATATCGAAACCGCGATCAGAAAAATTAGACAGACACTCCACTAATTCGACAGACACTTAACTAAAGTGACTAACTAAAGTGACAGGCATAATTCATTCTTTAACAAGACAGGCATTGTGCAACTAGAAGACGAAAAGATGTTGGGCTCTTAAAGTCCACAAAATTACAGTCGATGATAGCTGATGCCTTTTAGAGCAAGAGGTAAGCTTCTGAAATATGGGGAAATAGTAAAATAGCTAGACTGTTGGACAGTTTTAGGTATATGAAAATTGGCTAAGAGTATTCGTAACGGGGCTTAACCTAGCAATCTCAGAGCGTTTTGTCGCCCATGAACCCTTTTTAAGTTTTGATTATGTGCATATCGCTCAAGGTTTATAAGCCTTCCAGCTGCGTGCTTAAAGCTTCTTTCAAACTCGGTGGTTAAATTTAACCATTGCTCTAATTCAATATTTAAGCGTGTGAGAATTGGAGGCAAGTCGTGTTCAACACTGCCCCGTTTATTTGGCTGAATAGTTCGACTTGATGCATCTATAAGCTGAAGATAATCTACAAAGGTAAAAGGTAAACTATTCGTCATCTCACGGTTAGACTTCGCCATGAAAGGCATCAGTCTTTTGGTTTTTTTCCCCGCTTTGGCCGTCTGAATTCTATATTTAATACTAGTGCAACTAGATTCTTCCGGAGTTTTTGCCAATTTAGCCCTCACTGGGTTTAAGTCGACATATGCCATGCAAGCAGCAAGAGCAGATTCATCTAACAATGCTTGTGACTTAAATCGCCCCTCCCAGAAATGACCTGTACAGTCATCCTCTTTGTTAGCAGCTCTAGCGATATATTCATTTAGTGAGCGCATAAACCAGCTGATATCAAATAGTCGTTTGCGCCACACTTCTGCAGTCGATTGTATAGTTTCGAGTTGATTCTCGCTTAAATCTTTCCTCGACCCGGGAGACAAATATAGCCGTGAGAGTAAGGTTCCCTTAAATAGGTAGTGCCAGCGCTGGATGATGTCTTCTGTACTGAGTGATTCTGCTTGATTTTTAGATACGTGGAGCACTAAGTGAGTGTGATTACTCATTACTGCGTAAGCACAAACATCAATTGTGAATACGGTACTCAAAAAGTGAATTCTGTCTTCTACCCATTTACGTCGATGTTCAAAGCTTTTGCCATTCTCTTCACCACATAGATAAGCCCGGCGAACACAGCGTGAAACACAGTGATAATAAGGCGTATCATTTAAACTAATCTGCGACTTTCTGGCTTTAGGCATAGCGGTTTTCTAACTTGATTGACTCTTCATGATAGTGAATCGATATTCATTGAAAATAAAGTGTACACAGGTACAGATTCGAAAGTTTCAGAGCTTCAGAGCAATCGAATCATTGCCTGTCTCGTTTAAACAGTCTCGTTTAAACAAGTTTAGAACCCGCACTTTTGCATTTTTTCGCAAAAGTATTAACCCATTTCGAATGCGTTCCCCCAAATTTTGCACCTCTACTCTTGACGTACAAAAATTTAAGCTTACACTTGTGCGCTGAACTAGCGTACACTTGTACGCTTAAATATTTTCAATCTTTTTGTATTGAAGATATTCCGACGATAAATAGGTGTGATTTCTACATTGAGACTATTACTAGATAAATTTACTGATCGAATATTCCACCACGGCTCTTGGAAGGGCTATTGGGAAGTACTGATGCAGCAAATTAAACCCGCATGGCGCGATGGATATTTCAGAGCCAGAGTTGCGACAGTAAAAAACTTAAGCACGGATATGCTCGAGGTGGTACTTGAGCCAGATAGTTCGTGGCCCACGCATACAGCGGGGCAGCATATTGCGTTGACCATAGAAATTGATGGCAGGCTCACCACCCGCGTATTTACCATAGCAAGTGGTGCTAATACCCACCAAAGAGACAAGCAGATTCGCTTGGTGACTAAGGTAAAAGCCCATGGCGCACTAACACCTTACCTTCATACCTGTGTGCCTAATCAATGGGTAAATATCTCAGCCCCCATGGGAGAGTTTGTATGGCCTAAGACGGAAAAGCCTATATTAATGATTGCGGGCGGCTCAGGCATTACCCCTTTCATTGCGATGCTCGACGATGCTGTTAACAACACACAGGTAAATCACACTAAGGTGCATTTGCTTTATTTTGCTAAGCCAGACGAACATGTACTGCTTAACGAGTTATCAGCCTTCAGTAAACGTCGTAAAAGCTTCACCTATGATGTTTTAACTAAGCAAAAAGACGGCGACGTAGAAGCCCATTTGTGTCATTTTGCCAATGCACACTGGTTAGTATGTGGCCCACATGCCATGTTCAAGCAAGTAGAAACTTATGCAAAAACAATTGGCGCGCCCGCTTCAAGCGAGCATTTTGCTGCACTGCCTGTGGTGAGCCACACCAGCCTTACCGAAAGCGAAACCTTCTCTTTGGTTCACAATGGCCAGTCTTTGGCTATCGACAATCAGCAAACCCTGCTTTCACAGCTTCAACAGGCAGAACAACCTGTGACCTATGGCTGTGGAATGGGGATCTGTCATCAGTGCCAATGTGTTAAGAAAAAGGGCGTGGTAAGAGATACCCGTACTGGCGAACTTTCAGATAGCGCAGAGCAACTTATTCAGTTGTGTGTATCACAAGCCGTTACCGATGTGGAGATTCAACTATGAACACTAGCGTTGCAATAGACAAACAACACCGTGAAGCAGCGATTAAACAAGCTCGCTTACCGGAGTGTGAAACTCATAAGACTCAAGTAATTGGGGCAACGAGTACCGAAAAGAAACCTAACTACGAGCTTCTTGCCGCCCAGCTTGATGAAATCAAAGCCGATATCAAACAGAAAGTAGGTGCTGAAGATGCCGCCTATATTCGACGTATTATTCTCATTCAGCGTATTTGCGAATGGAGCGGCCGGATACTACTGATGTTGGGATTCATTCAACCGCTGCTTTGGGTTGCCGGCGTATTAAGCTTAGCAACGGCTAAAATACTCGACAATATGGAAATTGGCCACAACGTGATGCACGGTCAGTACGACTGGATGAACGATAAACATATTAATTCGAAAGGCTATGAGTGGGATATTGCCTGTGATGGCGCAAGCTGGAATCGCGTTCATAATTACGAACATCACACCTATACCAACATTATTGGCAAAGACAGAGACTTTGGCTACGGTTTGCTTCGCCTGTCTACCGATTTCAGATGGCGTATAAAAAACCTATGGCAGTTCGCGACTTATATCGTACTTAGCGTGATGTTTCAGTGGGGCGTGTCTTATCACGAGATGGCTGCTGAGCGGGTCTTTTTTGGAAAGAAGAAAGATAACCGCAAGAATCAGGTTACCCATAGCGAGCTTAAGAAGCGCTTTTTCAGTAAAGGGGCGCGTCAATTGGTAAAAGACTATGTGCTATTTCCTCTGATAGCAGGCCCCCTATTTTTATGGGTACTTGCAGGTAACCTTGTTGCCAACTTACTGCGCAATTTGTGGACGTCGACTATCATCTTCTGTGGTCATTTCACTGGCGATGTAGAAACATTTAAAGAGGAAGATTGCGTTAACGAAACGCGAGGACAGTGGTACTATCGTCAAGCGCTAGGCTCATCGAACATCAAAGGCGGCAACCTGTTTCACGTTCTTACTGGGCATTTAAGCTTTCAGATTGAGCACCATTTGTTCCCAAATATTCCTGCTAGGCGCTACAGAGAAATGGCCCCCAAGGTAGAAGCCGTATTCAAAGAACACGCCATGCACTACAACACTGGCGGCTTTTTTAAACAATACGCCAGCGTGTTAAAGCGTATTATTCGTTACTCTTTCCCTTAACAAACTGAAACCCTAACCAGCCGGCCATAGCGCTCGCGCTGGTTAGGCAAGTTCCCCAAGCCCAATCAACTAGCATGATGAACAAAGTAAAGCCTTCAATAATGCTGTATGCCGTTAAGTTGTAAGCGCCATAACTGGCTAATCCTAAAAGCGCGCCATCTATTCCAGCATAAAGTAGCGACTTCTCTCTGTTTGCTACCACAGCAAGTACAAACACTACGCATCCATACATTAAATAGAACACTACCCAAGGCCACGTGATGAACTGGCTTCTGAGCAGCGATTCCATTTCATTTTGATACCAGCCATCAGCAATAGCGCCAAGCCAAATGAAATCGAGTACGCCAAAGCACACAAAAATTGCCACTAACGACACAACAATATTTTTCGCAAAACAAATGATGTTGGAAAGCATGGAACCTATCCCTGTAAATAAGAAAATTGCTGATATAAGTTATTTGAAATATAAATACGCAAGTGTTGCACAATTAGCGCTATGGTAAAACGGTAAACCTTTTTACGGCGCATGATTACTTTACCTAAAACTTACACTTGCAGCCGCAACTTAAAAGACCTTTGACTCTCGAAGAGAAGTGGTTCAAATAAGCGTAAAATAAAATGAAAAAAACTTTCTTAATAATAACAACCTCCTTAATTGTCAGTGCGTGTGCTCATAGGCCACCGCCTTTAGACATGGATGAGATATTCTTTGAAACTAAGATCAAGCAAGACGGTACTAAGCTATTCGCATTTAGCATTCCATTGATGAAACAGCGAGAAAGCGCTAAAGGTGGCGGCGGCAGAGGAGGCCGTGGTGAAGGTGGTGGTCGTGGCGGCCGTGGAGGGCCGGAAAACCGAGGAGGCTCATCACAAAAATCGTCAGATAGCAGTGATAGAATGACAGAGCAGCTCTATGCCTCTCTTGATGATAAATTGGAAGAGACCGGTTACTGCCAAACCGGCTATATCGAAATCGATACACATCAAACCGAAGATAGGCTACACCTATTAGGCGAATGTAATGAAACGGCTAGCGAACTGGACAGGCTCGACTTCCCGAACGTCAACTAACGCATTTTATATGAAGCGCATTGCAGATAGCGTGCGCTTCATTCAGCGTCCGCTTAATCAACACACAGGGTATGCTCTACCACACCATTAGATACATAAGCTCTGCAGCCAAATAGGTCGGTAGTTTCTAAACACACCCCACTGGCTTTTTGCCCAGCTTCCACCTGATTGTTTCCTGTAACACAAGCCACTTCACATTCACTGCTGTCATTACACGCATTGCCAGCGTCCTTTGCGGGTAGCACACAAGCATATGCCTGCTGTCGGCCTACTTTCTTCCAGTTACCCCCGTGTTTATCGCACACTTTTTCAGACTCAATGGAATAGGCCTGCTGTACCAAAGGTAATGAGGTATCAACAACTTGCTCTAATTTTTCGACGTCTTCAACACTTGCTATAGGCTGTTCAATAACTTCTGGGGGCTGCGCACCACACGCCGTTAAAGTTGCACACAAGCCCACTACCAACCAGGCCCCAAACCGATGCCGTATCTTAACGCTTGCCTGTTTCATTCTTTCCCTCAATTTGTTTTTACTTTTAAACAACCACTACTTAAAAACCGCGCTTTTTTAAACCTGCGATACTTATGACCATTGCTATTAGATAAGTTCTTAATTTTTCGATAAATCCTTATTCGTGCGCTGCGCTGTGCCCAATTAACTATCAAACCATTGAAATTTTAGTGATACCTAGGCGGGTCTCTACATAAACTTCGCAAAACTTGCAGTATTTACGGATGCTTTATGACATTACACCAAACCGAAAACCTAGTAACCGCCTTAATAGCCTTCAGCTTCGCTGTTCTTGGCCTAACGTTTTTACTGGGTGCAAACCCTAATGCATTAATAACTACTTTTAACTTCTATTCGTTAGGTGCAATGGTTAGCGAAAGTGCACTTGGTGCTATCACTGGAATTACATTATTGCTGCTAGCTTTAATGACATTTGCTGCACGATTTAAGCTAGTGTCAGCAAAAACGGTTATGCTATTCGCTGCATTGGTCACTGCAATCCCCCTACTCACCTTGTTATCTCCCGGGCGATGGATGGCCGATTTAGGCGGCTTCCCGATTATTGGAAGTGGTCAAGGCATCATCAAGTACTTCGCAGTATTACCGCTTTTTCTGTTCTTGTTTTATCGCGACAAACTTTCGTATAAACAGCTGACTTACCTTAACTTTGCACCTGTAGCCATGGTTTTACTATGGATAGGGAGCATGAAGTTTTTCGAGTTTGAAGCCAATGCAATTGTTGGGTTAGTAGAAACCTCACCGCTTATGTCATGGCTTTATGATGTGTTCAGTGTACAGGGAGCATCGAATGTAATAGGTAGTTTTGACGTCTTTTTTGCGCTTGTTTTGGGCCTAGGTATTTACACTAAGAACAAGCCAATGATCATTGCGAGTGGAATCGCTTGTTTATCCGTATTTTTGATGACTCAAACGTTTTTATTTAGCGTGCCTGATACCTTTAATAGTGCCACCATTGTTAACCGTTTAGGGCAGTTCGTTATTAAAGACCTTTGGTTTGTCGCTAATTTAGCGGTAGTGGCCTACTTCACAATATTTAATTCGGTATCAGATCAAAACCGAAAAGCGCAACTAAACTAGATTGGGCCAAATTGGGCTACACAAGGCCGCTTGCCGCGGCCATTTCAAATGATATAAAACAACAAGTAAATAATGGGCAATCGTTTTATGGCCTTTATTTATCTTGTTCTAGCAACAAGCTTACCCAGACTAGCCTATGATCTGAGCTTGCTTCGCGATCTTTCACTAGTCGGTGCAGGTCACTAGTCTTGGCAGGCCAAAATACACCTGCTTCGTTAACGTTAAAGCCATAACGAGATGGCAAAACATAGTCGGCTCTTGCTCCCCAATAAGCGGTAAAACGCTTACTAAATTCAGTGCCGGACGCGCCCGCACCACCAGCGCTTGTTGGAATTGTGTCGTTATTGACAAGCGGGTGTTCAGTTAGCTGTTCTATTACACCCTCACGGTGTTTGTCGCCGATATCGGCAGCATTAAAATCGCCTACAAGTACAAAGCGCGTATTGTTTGCTAGGCTAACTTTTTCACCCGTGTCATCATAGATATAGGCGCCTTTGTCAGGCGAAAGGTAATCTGCCATCAACCTAATTTCATCAAAATTGCGCTTACCGTTTCGGTCTTCGCTTCCATCAAAGTTCGGTGGCGTCGGATGCATTGCTAACACATGTACGATCTTACCACCCACGTTAACAGGTACGTCCCAGTGAGACTTTGAACTTAACCTCAATGCAGCCCACTCATTTACATCGTACCAAGGGGTGCCATTGTCCACATTGCCATTTTCATCAGGAATAACAGGGGCTTGGGGATGAGGCATATGGTGCCATTTGAATTTTTGAAAGGTACGGATACCATCCACATTTATAGGGTATTTTGAGAGTAGCGCCATTCCGTATTGCCCTGGATATAATCCAAATCCATAGGCATCGCCACCCATACCTTCGGCCTTACCATTATTATCTAAGTCAAATGTAGTGGGTTCGCCAGTGTTTACGGGCGCAACGTACGTGTAAGGGTAGTCAACCGGTTCAAGCCCTTGCTGGGAAACGTTCAGGTAGTTTTCTATAAAAGCCTCTACCCCTTTGCGTTTATCTGCGATGTAGTCAAATTCGTTCAACATTAAAATATCAGGGTTCACACGTTGAATGATTTCAGCAATATTTTTAACTTGAGGGTGCTCGCCCGTAGACAGAACGTGTTGAAGTACTTTGTCGCTCGGCTTCATGCCCAAGGCTTTGTAGTTAGTGGCTTCCATACTTACATTAAACGTAGCGACTTTTAGCATTTGCTTTTCGTCCGAATAAGCCAATGTAGATACGCATAATGCGGGTAAAAGAGCAGTTGCAAAGAAAAGCGCCCTAATTTTCATGTTGTTACCTTATAGTAAAGTCGTTACTTAAAGATACCAATATACATGAAGATCCTGAACTTTTTTGTACTGAAGAATAGCAAGGGTCTGTTTAGCGTTACGTGCAATAAACCTTATCTAAAGTTACCTTCCTTTCGGCTCCTTTTTCCCCTTGGCTTCACCACTTGAGATTAATTTTCATCTTTACCATTCTTACCCACATTTATAACTTGGAATATTATTGCGCCTATAAACCCATCTGTGCGAGTTAATTTCATAAGAACCGATATAAAATGGAATAAAAAAACCATTTACTCATACTGTACTGATAATCTTTTCGTGACACCTAAAGAAAGCACTGCAGTCCTTGTACTTTAACTGCAGAAAGCATTTCCGAAGTGAAGCGCAAAAATTTAATAGAAAGAGAGAAGTGTTATGAAAAGCTGGGTTTCAAAAGCGATTAATACCATCAATGCAGATTATCAGCGCTCTGCAGACACCCATTTGATAAAGCTTGAGCAAATAGCATTTCAAGGTATCGACATCTATCTAAAAGATGAAAGCACTCACCCCACAGGCAGTTTAAAACACCGTTTGGCTCGCTCCCTCTTTCTGTATGCTTTGTGTAATGGAAAAATTGTAGAAGGAACTACGGTCGTTGAAGCCTCATCAGGCAGCACGGCGGTGTCTGAAGCTTACTTTGCAAAAATGATTGGTGTGCCGTTTGTTGCCGTTATGCCTAAGTCTACCGCCCAAAGTAAAATAGCGCTTATTGAACGCTACGGTGGTCAATGTCATTTTGTCGACTGCCCTACACAAATGCACAGCGAAGCTACTAGAGTAGCGAAAGAACTTAACGGCTATTTTATGGATCAATTCCTTTACGCTGAGCGCGCTACAGACTGGCGCGGCAATAATAATATTGCTGAAAGTATTTTTGAGCAGATGAAAGCCGAGCCCCACCCTGTGCCACACACCGTGGTTATGAGTGCCGGCACAGGTGGAACATCAGCAACCATAGGCCGCTACATACGATACAAAGGTCTCTCTTCTAGACTTATTGTGGTCGATCCGGAATTCAGTGTGTTTTTTGATAGCTTCAAAGATAAGGTTCATACACTCACTGCTACCCGTGGAAGCCGCATAGAAGGAATTGGACGACCTAAAGTGGAAGCCTCTTTTCAGCACGACGTTATAGACGACATGATTGCAGTTCCAGACGCAGCCAGTATTGCTACTATGCATTGGTTAAACAATACCATGGGAATAAAAGCCGGCCCCTCTACCGGAACTAACTTATGGGGCGCGCTTAGCATTGCCAAACAAATGAAGCAAAAGGGTGAAGCGGGTTCAATTGTTACACTTATGTGTGACAGCGGGGAAAGGTATGGCGACACCTATTACAACGCACAGTGGGTGCTAAAAAATATTGGTTGTACGAGTGAGTTTACTGACAAACTAGAAAGTATCGAAAGCTGAATTAAAACTAAGGCCGCTCGGTTTACACGTTAAGCCGCTACTTAAAGTGCTGGCACGCTATACGTCGCGCAGCACTTTATTCAAATCACCTATCACTATACATTGGCGATAGATTTGTAATTGAAAAAGCTCACGAAGCCATGCTTAAAAAAAAGATGAAAATAAAGAACTTTATTCGCCGCAGTGTTGCGTTAACTGCCATAATCGCTACCCACAACGCCTTCGCCACTAGTACACCAACAGCTGAAGCCGATAGCACCAGCAGTATTAGTACAGATGCAAGTTACTCCATAGGTACTTCTAACAACAATTACGAAAGCGTTTTTGCCAATCTTGCACTTCACTGCATTCATCAAGAATTTCCGAATGTAGTAAAACACATGATGAATAGTGCCGATGACGTTAAAGCGCCTAATGAACTGTACCCAGCCTTTTATGGTTGTTTAGACTGGCATTCGTCGGTACATGGCCATTGGCTTTTAGTAAGAATGCTAAACACAGCGCAAGACACTATTGATAAAAACTTAATCATTAGAAAGCTCAACACCAGCTTTACAACAGAGAACATTCAAGGTGAACTGGCTAGCCTTAAGCGCTCAAATAACGCGTCATTTGAGCGTCCCTATGGCCTTGCTTGGTTTCTACAATTAACCGCGGAACTACGCCAATCACCTATTCCAGAAGCAAAAATATGGCTAGACACGTTATTACCGCTTGAGGAAGAAATTGTAGCCAGAGTAAGCGCGTGGTTACCTAAATTGGCTTACCCTATCCGAACGGGGGAGCATAGCCAAACCGCCTTTGCTTTTGGATTAATGTTAGACTGGGCGAAGGTTGCAGATAACAAGGAGTTTGAAGCACTGCTAACGTCTAGAGTGAAAGATTATTATCAGGCCGACAAGCAGTGCCCCCTAGTCTACGAGCCTTCAGGACAGGATTTCCTATCACCGTGTTTGGCCGAAGCCGACCTAATGCGCCGAGTAATGGCTAAAAAAGACTACAGCCAATGGCTTTCAGCGTTTTTCCCAGCTCTAACTGCTAAAACATCTAGTTGGCTAGCGCCTGCAACTGTGACAGACAAAACGGATGGTAAGCTCGCTCACCTAGACGGACTGAATATCAGTCGTGCGTGGATGATTGAAGGCATCATGAGCGCTTTACCAGACGATGACGCACGCTTACCAATACTGAAGAAAACGCTAAAAGAACACCGTGATACAGGATTAAACGCTGTGTTTGGTGATATGCACTACATGGGAAGCCACTGGCTTGGAAGTTTTGCTAGCTACTTAGTAACACAGCGAGGTTTAAATTAACTTATATCCTTCTAAAGTGTGAGATGATTGGGCACTAAAGTGCTATTCGTCTCACACGCCTACCGTGGCATGCTCATTCTATGGTGATATGAATAAAGCGCAGCTATGGAAATTTTACTTGTTGATGATCACGCGATAGTGAGAGAAGGCTTTTCTACGCTGTTATCGTCGGTACTCGAAGGCGCTGTCGTCACCAATGCAAAAAATGCGCAGCAAGCCACAAATGCACTCCGAGCCAACTACTTCGACCTCATTATTTTAGACATTAATTTAGGAACCACCAGCGGACTCACGCTAGCAGAATATATTGTTCAGCGCTGGGAGCACGCAAAAGTACTTATGTTCAGTATGTTCGATGATATTTCCATCATCGATAGAGCTATGAAACTTGGGGCAATGGGCTATGTTAGCAAACAAAGTGAACCTGATGTGCTGATAAGCGCGGTGACCTCTATCATTAAAGGCCGGCGTTATTTGGAACACAATACAGCAATTGAGCTCGCTACATTCAACCTGTCACATTCCGGAGGCAACTTAACAGATCTGACACAAAGAGAGTTGGATATATTCCTTGGTATAGCGAACGGGCTTTGCCGAAAACAGGTCGCTGAAAGCCTCAATATTTCTGAAAAGACGGTCTCAAACGTTATCACCCAGCTCAAGCGAAAACTTGAGCTACAGACAAATGCCGAGTTTGTTCACCTTGCCATAAAGCAGGGTTACATCAAAATTGCCAGCTAAACAAGCGCCACTAAATAAGGTCGGGAAAACTTCCCTGTACTTTCGTATCTTTTTTATACTCCTTTGGTACAGACTTTGTCTCATGATAAAGATATACCATGTAAATCAATATATTAGCATTTTCATTACACTTCAATCTAAGGGAATTTTTCCCGCATTTTGAAGGACGGAATCCGTTTATCAGAGCCTCTACTTAGTTACATACTGTTAACACAACATCAAGGTAACAGTGGAAATAAAACTATGGCTAAGTTCTATTCAAAGGCTTCATTGGCCTTAAGCGTAATTATTGGTTTAGGTACGAGTTCACATTTATATGCGGATGATGGCGTGACATGGGCAGACATTGAAAATGATGCCAAGACGCCTGAGAACGTGCTGATGTATGGTATGGGTCCTGAAGCTCAGCGTTACAGCGGACTTGATCAAATCAACAAAGAAAATGTACACATGCTATCTCCGGCTTGGGTGATGAGTTTTGGTGATGAAAAGCAACGGGGTCAAGAGTCCCAGGCAATAGTGTACGACGGTATTGTCTATGTAACCGGTAGCTACTCCCGTATCTACGCCTATGAAGCAAAAACAGGTAAGAAGTTGTGGGACTACGCCCACCGCCTACCAGAAGGGATTCGACCGTGTTGTGACGTGGTAAATCGCGGCGCAGCAATTTATGGTGACTTAGTCTTTTTCGGTACGCTGGATGCTGGCGTTGTTGCCCTTGACCGGCTAACGGGCAAAGTAAAATGGAAGAAGCGCTTTGAAGACTATCGTGCAGGCTACACCATGACGGGAGCACCTACGATTGTTAAAGACCAAAAGTCAGGAAAGGTCATGCTTATTCACGGTTCATCAGGTGATGAGTTTGGTGTTGTAGGAAAACTGTTTGCACGCGATCCTGAAACAGGTGAAGAGATTTGGATGCGTCCATTTGTAGAAGGACACATGGGAAGATTAAATGGAAAAGACAGCACGCCTACCGGTGGTTCATACGAGGTGACAACGTGGCCGAAGGATGAAAACGGCGAAATGGTTGAGGCTTGGCACCACGGTGGTGGTGCACCATGGCAGAGTGCAAGCTTCGATGTTGAAACTAACACTATCATCATAGGTGCAGGTAACCCCGCTCCTTGGAATACATGGAAACGCACCGCCAAAGGCGGCGATCCGCGAGATTGGGATAACCTTTATACTTCCGGACAAGTGGGTGTAGATGCAACCACTGGTGAGGTTAAATGGTTCTATCAACATACACCTAACGACGCATGGGATTTCTCTGGCAACAATGAACTTGTTCTATTTGACTATTACGATAATGGAAAGCTAATAAAAGCGACGGCTCATGCAGACAGAAATGGCTTTTTCTATGTAGTAAACAGACAAAACGGTGAATTCATCAGAGGCTTTCCCTTTGTAGATAACATTACGTGGGCCACACATATAGATCCTGACACGGGTCGCCCAGTTGAAGTAGACGGACAACGCCCACCAATGCCTGAGCCGGGTGAAAAACGAGGAAAGTCAATAGAGGTATCGCCTCCATTCTTGGGCGGGAAGAACTGGAACCCGATGGCCTACAGCCAGAATACCGGCTGGTTCTATATGGGCGCAAACCACTGGAAAGAAGACTACTGGACCGAAGAAGTGACTTATAAGAAAGGTGCAGCTTACCTAGGACAGGGTTTTAGAATTAAGCGCATGTATGACGATCACGTAGGCGTACTTCGTGCCGTAGACCCCATTTCAGGTGAAATTAAATGGACGCATAAAGAAAAGCTCCCTATGTGGGCTGGGGTACTGGCGACGAAAGGCGGACTCATTATTACCGGAACGGGCGATGGCTATGTCAAAGCTTTCGATGAGGAAACCGGTGAAGAACTTTGGAAGTTCCAAACGGGCTCGGGCATCATTTCATGCCCTATCACCTGGGAAGAGGATGGTGAGCAATACATCGGCTTAGCGTCAGGGTATGGTGGTGCAGTACCGCTGTGGGGAGGAGATATGGCTGAACTTACCAAACCTGTCGCGCAAGGTGGTTCGTTCTGGGTATTTAAACTTCCTAATCACAATAAAAAGCAAAACCTAGCTAAACAATAGCTTTATCTTTGCAACAAACCCAACCGAGAGGCGGTGAAAACGCCTCTTGGCATTAAGGAGCTCTCATGCGCTTACGTTTTCAAGCAACCAAACAACTCCCCATATTATTAGTTGTCCTATATTCAGCAACTGCCAGTGCCATTCCCGATTTCGAAGATGACGTGAAAATTATCAACGGATGTGAAATAAAACCAAAGACAGTGTGTAGCGATACAGACTTAAGCGGTGCTGATTTGAGCCATGCAAATTTGGACGGGGCAGTATTCACCAACGTTAAGTTCAACAAAACAGATTTAAGGCACGCCAACTTAAGCTATGCGACGTTTAAGAAAAGTAACCTAGATCACGCTGATTTAGCTACCGCCAACTTAAAACACGCAGATTTACGCAGCTCAAAAGTTCGCAATGCTAACTTAGAAGGCGTAGATGGCTGGGCGCTTTTCGGTCAAGGGGTTGATTTCACTAGCTCCAACTTTTCAGGTGCTAACTTGGACCAAGCGCGTTTATCAGGTGCGACAATGGTAAACACCAACTTACGTGCCGCACGCTTAGAGCGGGTTTGGATGAACAAAGCAAACTTTGAAGGTGCTTCACTGATTAACGCCAATATTCAGGAAGCAAAACTGAACGATGCTAGTTTGTACAGAGCAAATCTGACCGGTACGCGCATTCATTACGCTACATTTCAAGGCACGTTTATGGATGAATGCATAAATTGCCCTACTGATTGGTGATTTTTTATGGCATTAGGAAGATTGCGTCAAAAAATGTGAAATAATATCTCTGGTTTCAATTGGGTCAATCACCGCGTCAATTTCTAGTACCGATGCAACTTCTATCGCCTTACCTTTCTCATAAGCCAATTGAACCAATTTCTCAAAATGCTGAAGCCTTTCCGCTTCGCCTTTGATTTGAGCTAGCTCTTCCTTAAACCCTAACTTCACTGCCCCCTCTAACCCCATGGCCCCAAACTCACCAGTAGGCCAAGATACGGTATAATCAGGCTTAGATGTACTGCCACCAAGCATCGCTTGCGCGCCTAGCCCGTAGCACTTCCTCAAAACTACCGCGACAAACGGAACACTTAAACGAGCGCCTGCAACAAAAAGCTTATTTAATCGCCTCACAGCTCCTTGTTTCTCGTGCTCAGGCCCAACCATAAAGCCAGGTGTATCACACAAGCTCACCACAGGTATTTGAAAAGCTTCACACATATCAAGAAACTCCGCGGCTTTTTCTGCCGCATCAACGTCGATTGCCCCACCGAGTACTCTACAATCATTTGCAAAGAGCCCTACAGCTTTACCATTGAATCGACAAAAGCCCGTAATGATTGCACGGCCGTATTGTGCTTTTAATTCAATAAAAGAGTCTTTATCAACCAATGTATTAACGATGTTACGCACTTCATAACTATAGCGTCTATCATCTGGTAATAAGCTAAAAATATCGTCTTGAGAGTAGCTTTGCTGAGGCTTTATTTCCCCTTGAAAAAAACTCAAACAAAATTTTGCCACCTCGACAGCGTGATTTTCATCCTTAGCAACAATATCGACCACGCCATTTCGCGCCTGAGATGCGACAGGTCCTATATCTTGTGGCGCATATTTACCAAGCCCCCCACCTTCAATCATTGAAGGCCCAGCCATACCTATCGATGAGTTTGCTGTCGCTATGGTTATATCAGCGGCACCAAATAGTGCCGCATTGCCAGCAAAGCAGTAGCCGTTATTTACCGCTATTCTAGGTACTACTCCTGAAAGTCCCGCCCATGAAGAAAAAGACTTACACTGTAACCCTGAGTTGACCGTTGTGACGTCAGTATCACCAGGTCGCCCGCCCCCCCCTTCCGTAAACATAATTACGGGCAAAGACTTTTGCTTCGCCACGTCAAATATACGGTCTAACTTTAGGTGATGGAAGTACCCCTGAGTGCCAGCTAGAACACTGTAGTCGTTGACAATAATTGCAGCCGCGCTCTGTTGTTTTGTAAAAAAGCCTTCATTGACACACCCCACCCCCGTAATTACGCCATCTGCTGCCGTAGTTGATTTTAACGACTCATAACCTCTACGCTGGCGCTGAGCCGCTACTGCATATTGACCATACTCTTGAAATGTTTTTGGGTCACAGAGAAGTGAAAGGTTTTCCCTTGCACTATTAAAGCCTTTACTTTTTCGTTTCTGATACAGCTCGGTACGCATGTGATCTAGGGTAGATTGAGACCTTTCGTGCGCCTGTGCGAGTGCATTTTTTTTGTAACTTTTTTCACTACTCATTAAACAGGTGCCTCTATCCAAAAATTATTCGCTTTACTAGCTCTATAAATATCAGCATAAAGACATCCCTACCATTTATTGCTGTTATAGACGTCTCTCATATTTTTTTATACGCGAATTTTTTAGTAGCCCCTATTGGGAAGGGGTAGTTATTGCGGGAATCGCTTATAGCACATTCTCGGGAAGTGATGTGAAAGCTGCCGAGATTTATATTTCCGTTTAAGAGTTATAAGCGCATATAAAATGCAGTGTTGTACCACCCAGAATCAGGCTGCATCAGTTTGCGCTATCTACATCAATATTAGCTGTTTTATTCGTTCACCGACAGGATATTAAAAGTACAACTTAGTATGCCTAAATATTCTTAACATACTCTATGAATTGGCTAATTATTTGAATCCCCCATCTCTCCGCCACCGTTAAAAAACTTTACAAGTCTAGACCAACCTCCTCGCATATGACGCTATCCTAAAGAAAAATAAGCAATATTTCACATGCACCAAAATTGCTTATTGGGCCGCGGACGTGAATTTTCATCACTGTCTAGAAGTACACAGGATAATAAAGGAATAAATGTGAGAAACAGGAAATTAAATAGTATTTTATGCGGTGTTGGACTTTGTATGAGCTAAATGTCTCAAGCTGCACTGGTTGATTTAAGTTCATGGACAGCGGAAGGGGCCGGGAGTTGGACTTTACAATCAGGTAACGATACTGTCTATCAGTCAACAAACGGTGACCCCACTGTATTTTTTAGTGGTATCGATAGTCAAGGGCTGTCCTTATCGGGTGAAATAACAGTAAGAACCACATCAGATGATGATTTCATCGGTTTTGTGCTCGGTTATAATGCAGGAGATATTAATAATTCTAACGCCGATTACCTTTTAATAGATTGGAAACAAAGTAATCAGCAGTGGTTTGGAGGAACAGCGAACGCTGGTCTAGCTATCTCTCGTGTTACTGGTGCCATAGACCTACCAACATTTTGGCAACATGAAAGTACGTCAGGATTTCAAGAGTTACAAAGAGGCCCAACACTAGGAAGTACCGGCTGGAATGACAATACAACCTATTCAATTGATTTAGTATTTACATCCTCGATGGTTCAAGTTTTTGTAGACGAAGAACTGGAATTAAGTGTTTCTGGCAACTTTGCCAATGGTTCATTTGGTTTTTACAATTATAGTCAGTCTGACGTGCTTTACGCTGGTATTACCGAAGATATCGCATCTGCTCCAACGAACGTAAATGGACCTACATCGTTAGGAATTTTTGCGCTAAGTAGTCTTGGTTTGTTAGGTTTCAGACGTCGCAGACAAGTCATTAGTCGTGGTTAAGATATTTATTATTTGTAGACTTTGCTAATTTAAAGGTTCGATGCTAGTCGGTTATGCCGACTAGCACTTTTAGTGTAATTTCATTATTTAAATTCCACTGAACAAACATATTTAAGGCTCTAAGAACCTTATCAGCGTTCGTTAGGCAGTCTAGTAACTTATATTACCTTTCTGGCCAACTCAGCAGTTTCTTTACCTAAATTCTTAAGCTGCTTAATGGTTTTTTCATCCGTAATTACGCTATCTTCCATAAGTGTATTGACCTTCGCAATAGCCTTTTGATTTGGCAGCACCATAGTACCAAGGTTTTCAAGTAACATTCTTAGTACCACCAGCACACGCATACCGCCTAGCCCACCCGCTGACGCGGCCATAATACCAGCCACTTTACCGCGATATGCCTGTAATGGCTTTTCACCTTCCCCCATGCGTGATGCCCAATCGATAGCATTTTTTAGCAGTGCTGGGTAGCTAGAGTTGTATTCTGGTGAGGCAATAAGAAAACCATCATGACTCATTAGCAATTCTTTGAACGCCTGTGCTTTTTCCGGCATGCCAAACTCGGCTTCCTCATTTTCGTTAAACAGTGGCATTTGAAAATCGGCTAGATCTATAACGGTAACCTCTGCGCCAGCCTCGCGGGCGCCTTCAGCAGCGATGTTAACAATAGCTTGGTTAAACGAACCTTTGCGAGTACTACCTGCAAATGCAAGGATCTTAGTCATTAGATTTTCCTGTCTTTATTTTGAGTTATATTTTTGTAGTTTCCGACTTTTAAGCATTCAGCGCCTTTTCCTGTTCTGAATAAACGATAAAAGTAAATGTTTGCACTGATGAACTGTAGCTTTAGCCGTTTGCGTTAAGCATAAAAAAAGGCTGACAATCTATGTCAGCCTTCTCAATATCAATAACTATGTTGTACCGCGAACGCTACATTTTTTCTAGTGTCTCGATGCCAAGTAGGGTTAAACCCTGCTCTAGGGTTTTGGCAACCAAAGCTGACAGTGCTAAACGACTGTCGCGTACAGTTGGCTCGATACCGTCTTTTAACATTGGACAAGCTTCGTAGAACGTCATGAACGCTGAAGCCACATCGTATAGATACGTACACAATACATGAGGTGTCGCTTCACGAGATACTGTGCCAATAACCTCTTCAAACTGCATAAGTAACACAGCTAACGTGTGCTCTTGTTTCTCAAGTATATTGATATCTACCGGCATAGTTGCCATATCCACACCCGCTTTTCTGAACAAGCTTTTCACACGGGTATAGGCATATTGAAGGTATGGCGCAGTATTACCTTCAAAGCTTAGCATTGAGTCCCAGTTAAACATGTAATCAGTTGTGCGGTTTTTAGATAGGTCAGCGTATTTTACGGCGCCAATACCTACCTTGCGGGCAACCTCTTTAAGCTCTTCTTCACTTAAATCGTTGTCGCGTTCAGCAATTAACTTACCTGCACGTTCAACCGCTTCATCAAGTAACTCAACCAATTTAACCGTACCGCCAGTACGGGTTTTAAATGGCTTGCCATCGTTTCCTAGCATCATGCCAAATGGACAATGCTCATAAGTTTGCTCTTCTTTCATGAAGCCTGCTTTGCGGCCTACAATTTCAGTTTGCTTGAAGTGCAGGGCTTGGCGAGCATCTGTAAGAATAAGCGTACGGTCGGCATTTAGCTTGCCGCTGCGATAGCGCATTGCCGCGAGGTCAGTAGTTGCGTAAAGATAGCCACCACCCGACTTCTGAACGATATAAACAGCTGGGTTACCTTCCTTATCGGCAAGCTCAGGAATAAACACGACCTGCGCGCCTTGGTCTTCAACCGCAATACCTTTTTCTCTAAGGTCGCTTATCACATTAGCTAGGTCGTGGTTGTACGCAGACTCCCCCATAATATCTTTACGGGTAAGGCTTACGTTTAGCTTGGCGTAAACTTCTTCAGAGTGAGCGATAGACACGTCAATGAACTTTTCCCACAGCGCCAGACACTGAGCATCACCACCTTGTAGCTTAACTACATATTCACGAGCGCGGTCGGCAAAGCCTTCTTCTTCATCGAAACGTACTTTGGCTTCGCGATAAAAGTCTTCAAGGTCAGACAGCGCAGTTTCTGCCACTTCCTCTTGAAGCTTGTCTGATAGGTGCGCCAGCAGCATGCCGAACTGGGTGCCCCAATCGCCCATGTGGTTTTGACGAATTACGTTGTGACCCAAGAACTCAAGTACTTTAACTACAGCGTCGCCAATAATGGTTGTACGCAGGTGACCCACGTGCATCTCTTTGGCTAGGTTTGGCGATGAATAGTCTACAACGATGTTCTGTTCTTTTGACTTAGCGATACCCAAACGCGGATCGGTTAACGACAGCTCACACTGGTTAGATAGCCAATCGTCGTTTAGGTGTACGTTGATAAAGCCAGGTCCAGCCACTTCTAGTTTACTCGCTATATCATCAAGCTTTACAGTCTCGACAATCTTCTCTGCAATATCTCGAGGCTTTTGCTTTAGCTGCTTGGCAAGGGCCATAGCGCCATTGAACTGGTATTCACCAAACTCGGGGCGTGCACTGCGCGAAACTGGCACTGGCGCATTTTCTACGCCCATTTCTTGTAGCGCTTCAGTGAAACGGTTAACTAATAGTGCATGTATGTTCATAATGTATATTGTCTTTAATTAATTTTTCTAGCTTAATTTTCGCGCGTATTCGTAAACTGAATATCTGGGTAACGCTCTTGCGATAGCTGCAGGTTAACCATTGTTGGCGCGATGTACGTCAGGTTGTCGCCTCCATCAAGGGCGAGGTTCTGCTCACCTTTACGACGGAACTCGTCTAGTTTCTTCTCGTCATCGGCATAAACCCAACGGGCTGTAGCAACATTTACGTGCTCGTAAAGTGCATCAACATTGTATTCGGCTTTAAGTCGTGCCACTACTACATCAAACTGAAGCACACCTACCGCCCCCACAATTAAATCGTTGTTTGCAAGGGGACGAAACACCTGAACTGCGCCTTCTTCAGAAAGCTGAATAAGGCCTTTGAGCAGCTGTTTTTGCTTAAGTGGATCTTTCAAACGGATACGTTTAAATAGCTCTGGCGCAAAGTTTGGAATGCCAGTAAAGCGATAGTTATCGCCTGAAGTAAAGGTATCACCAATTCGGATAGTGCCGTGGTTGTGCAAGCCGATGATATCGCCGGCATAAGCTTCTTCTAGTAAAGCACGATCACCCGCTAAGAAAGTTAAGGCATCGGAAATACGCACGTCTTTGCCTAAGCGGCTGTTACGCATTTTCATGCCTTTTTCGTACTTACCCGAAACAATACGACAAAACGCGATACGGTCACGGTGTTTCGGGTCCATATTAGCCTGAATCTTGAAGACAAAACCGCTGAACTTCCCATCGGTACTTTCGATTGTGCCTTCTTCGGTTTCACGTCCAAGTGGTGCAGGCGCCCACTCAACTAGCCCGTCAAGCATGTGGTCAACGCCAAAGTTACCCAATGCTGTACCAAAGAATACAGGCGTTAATTGACCTTCCAGGAAGAGCTCTTGATCAAATTCATTTGATGCACCGCGCACAAGCTCAAGCTCATCGCGCAAAGTTTCTACAAGGTCGCTTCCTACTGCGGCATCTAGCTCTGGGTTATCCAACCCTTTAATGATACGTACATCTTGAATAGTGTGACCCTGGCCGCTCTGATACAAAATAGTCTCATCGCGGTGAAGGTGATATACACCTTTAAAGCTCTTACCACAGCCGATTGGCCACGTGATTGGCGCGCACAGGATATCAAGCTCAGTTTCTACTTCATCAAGCAGTTCCATAGGATCGCGAATATCGCGGTCAAGCTTGTTCATGAAAGTCACAATTGGCGTATCGCGCAAACGGGTAACTTCCATAAGCTTACGGGTTCTGTCTTCTACACCTTTAGCTGCGTCGATTACCATAAGGCAAGAATCAACCGCCGTCAGTGTACGATAGGTATCTTCAGAAAAATCTTCGTGCCCCGGGGTGTCTAACAGGTTTACCAAGTGGTCGCTGTAAGGAAACTGCATGACCGAGGTAGTTACCGAGATACCGCGTTCTTTTTCCATTTCCATCCAGTCAGACTTAGCGTGCTGACCCGACTTTTTCCCCTTTACAGTACCCGCCGTTTGCAGGGCGCGCCCGAACAACAATACTTTTTCAGTAATGGTTGTTTTACCCGCATCCGGGTGCGATATGATTGCGAACGTACGTCGCTTTTTAATCTCTTCAAGAAGCTTTTTATCTGACATCAATACTTATCTTCGTTATCTATTATCCCTGTAAACCAATTATTTACAGGCGCGTTTTATAACGGATAAGCAATGCTTTTCCGCGCAAATTTAGTGTTGCGGTAAAACGCTTGATACGGCTTGGTAGTTAATTGCGCGGATTTTAGCATTTTACTGCACGTAACAGTAGAGCGAAATTACATACTCCCTACCGCTTAATTCGCTATGCGACCACCCACTGTTTTTCCACGCATATACACTTTTATATCGTTAACCTATTTAAAACATTGTTGTACACAGCGTTTACATCATAAGTAACAAGCCCCTTTTATAAAAATAAGAACAATGCCCTGTGATATTGCTTTTATTAGCATAGCCGCGCTTAGAACTGGCTACTTCATATATGACGTCTTTGTCGAAAAGGTATTTGATGTCACATGAGCTTAGTTTGTTTGGTTTTTACTTGGGGCGAGGCGCTGGACACTTCATGAACTTGTTCGCTATTTTGCTGCTGTTGGTGTATTTTTTGTCTCCACGCATTTTGCTATCACCTTAAAAAACTTAGAAGAGAGAACCGCGCTTGTTCGATGTCACCGGCAATACTTAGTGAGGTTATCATGTGTGGCAGAAATTAAACTCTTGGATAATGGCCTTGCTACGCTTCTAAGGACGACGGTAAATTCAATACCCGTTAGCCGTCGATACCTCAAAAAGCTGAAATCGTTGTTAGTTCGTTAACGTTTTATCGACGGGCTTCAAACGTTTATACCTATGTTTTATTTGTTGCACGCTCAAATCTAAAAACAATGTGCTATATTGATTTATAGATAAAAAACATAAAACAAGGACGATGAATGCTGCGATTATTACTCGCATGGCTTGTAATAGCATGCTGTTGCCAAACGGCCAACGCAGCTAATTTCAATAATCCACAATCTATGCTTTCTTTAGATAGCGATGTTGTTTTTGCGGTAAGTGACTCAGCTAATGTTAACGGCAATGAAGAATGGTTTTATAGTGCTGACGTTATTGATAGATCGCCTTCACAGTATTTGCATTTCAAAGTTCGTGTTTATAATCAGTTAGATACACAAGTTCCCGTTTGGTTTTCGATAAGCTTCCCTGCTATAAAAACCTTGGCTGTTACAGACGGCCATAATACCTGGCAAACTGGCGACGATTTGCCTTACCACACTCGTGCGGTGAATACGCCCAATTATCACTTCCCTTCTGTATTGCCAGCTTCATCTTATACGGAATTTAGCGGCACCATGTCTGGCGAGATACTTAGGTACAGTTTCTCTGTGGCTACGCCTGAGTATTACAGTAACCTGTATATGAAAACCTTGCAGCGGGATATGGCATTTTTCGGCGCAATGGGGCTGCTTACCCTACTTTGTGCATTAGGCTATATTGCCAGCCGTAATTTAGTTTTCTTGAGCTTTGCATCATTTATTTTTGCGACAACATTTTGGTTTTTTCGCGTTTTCGGTTACGCATTTGAACTACTGTGGCCAAATACACCAAGTTTGAATGACATTAGCTATGCCATCAGCATTTATTCTGTTTTGATTACGGCCTTTTGGGTATTGTTTCAAACTCTTGCCAGAGACAACCACGAAGTGTACGGGGCAAAAACGGTTAAACGCTTTTGTATAGTGTTGCCCTTTATGGGAATTTTACTTTGGCAAACGGTGGGGTTAGATATCGCCTTAAAACTTCCTGTTGTCCTCTTTTTCCCTTATATACTGATAGCGGGTATTGTTATCGTCGCAGAACACAAACGGAGCTCAGACAGGGCCAAGTGGCTTGCCGCCGCAATGCTTCCTATAACCTTCAGTACGCTTATTTTGACCGTCATTGCTCTTTTTGAGGTTGACCTTTACTTGGAGCCCGTTGCCACTTTCATGTCAGGGCTAGTTATGACATGCCTATTTATGGTCGCACTCACCGCGAGTTATATGGTGAAAGTTGTTCAAAGGGAAAGAGACGCACAGAAAGAAGCAGCGCGTTTGAAAAGCGAGCAGGCAACTAAATTAGAAGCGCTGGTAAAAGAACGTACCCTTGCACTCGAACTAACGAATAGCACTTTGGCAGAGCTAGCTTCCAAAGACAGTTTAACGGAATTGCCCAATCGTCGTACGCTGGATATGTTCGTAGACAATACGTTTGATAAAACCTTACACGATCATGACGCGCTAGCCATTGCGCTAATCGACTTAGATCACTTCAAAAGTATCAACGATACGTTTGGACACGATGTGGGTGACGAAGTACTAAAGGGCATTGCGAACATTCTCGCGCCGCTTAATGATAGGGGGCAAGTAGCCGCGCGCTATGGTGGAGAAGAGTTTGCCATTGCAAAGCGCATTACAAAGCCTAATGATAGCCAGTCTAGCGAAGCCGAGGAATTTGCAAAGCAATTGGAAGCTTTTCACTGTGCTATAAACCAACTAAGCATCGCATCGATTGATGACAGGAAGTTGGGAGCATGTATAGGTTGGACACTATGTAAAGGCTCCAACGATATTGTCGAAGCCTTTAGGCGAGCTGATAAAGCCCTCTACGTTGCCAAGGATAAAGGAAGAAACCTAATCGTTCCGGCTTTATGACACCGTAACAACCGCTTTTCGCTTATATTCTTTTGAAAATTGCAGGGCGTTGCTCAAATCGCCAAACGTTAGCTTGCATAAAAGCTCCTTAACAAGGTAATTTTTTCGATTAATCCCACTTAGGTGAAAAATCTGGGTTGGCTTGACGGTCGCCGCAATCTAGCGCATCAATTTTTGCTATATCCTCTACATCTAAGGTAAGTTCGAGCGCTTTGAAATTTGATTCCAAATTTTTGCGCTTAGTCGACGACGGAATAGTGACTAAATCATGAGCCAGCTCCCACGCGACAACTACCTCAGCAGTGCTTACACCATGCTTATCTGCAATCGCAGCGATGATCTCGTCTTTTAGCACTTTACCCACAGCAAACGGCATATACCCTGTCACTTTGATACCGTGTTTTTTGCATACGGCACGCACTTTTTCGTTGGTCAGGTAAGGGTGAACTTCTACCTGATTCGTGGCGATAGTCCCCTCACCAAGAATTCTCACCGCTTCTTCAATTTGCGCAACAGTGAAGTTAGAAATCCCAATTTCCTTCGTTAGGCCCATTTCCTTAACACGCAGCAATTCGCCTAGGTATTCTTCCATGCTTTCACCATTTTCCGGTGATGGCCAATGGATAAGTAGCAAGTCAACATAGGACAGTTGAAGCTTTTCCAAACTCTCTTTTACGCTATCCACAAAGCTTGCTTTATTCAGCTTGTCATTCCACACCTTGGTCGTGACATAAAGGTCTTCACGTGCAACAAGATTATTTGCAATAGCGTCTTTAATAGCGCGACCTACCGCTTCTTCATTGCCGTAAATTTGCGCCGTATCAATGTGACGGAAACCTACTTCAAGTGCCATTGTCACGCTGTTATAGGCTTCATCGTCTTTTAAGCGAAACGTGCCTACACCTAGCGAAGGAATTTTAGATTGTGACTGATTTACATTCGGCATGATGCCTCCTTGTTGGTTCCGTTATTTGTGAAAGCGAGGTAATACAGTGTCGGCAATGCGCTGCATAGCGTTTTCTACCGGCTGCGTATTCCGTCTGAAGTGCAGACCAATATGATCACCCCCCGCTTCTTTCATTGCAAAGCTCTTGTGTTAGCATTCTTTGATAAGCCCATTTGCACCAGTTTCAACCCCGAATCGGTGGCGTTTTATAGGCGCTTCGTCGCTCAGGCCAGTGCACGCTTGTCTAAATAGCCGCTGTATCGTGTAACAAGTAACGCTGCAACGGAGATAATTGCGCCAATCCATGCGGTATCTGATAGCTGCATACCATCAACAATTGCACCGCCTAGAATTGAACCCATCGCTATACCTATGTTAAATGCCGCGATATTTAAACCTGACGCCACATCAACAGCATTAGGGGTAAACTTTTCTGCTAATTGAACAACGTAAACCTGAAGTCCTGGGACATTGCCAAAAGCAAAGGCGCCCCATACCAAAACAGTAATTACTGCGGCAACTTTACTGCCCATGGTAAACGTCAGCGCAAACAAGATGATGGCAAGGGCTGAAAAGATGATTGTTAACGCGCGAATTGGGCCTTTTTTGTCAGCAAGCTTTCCACCATAAATATTGCCGACCGCAACAGATACACCGTAAACCAGCATAATTAAGCTGATGGCTGAGGGCGCAAAACCCGCCTCTTCCTGCAATATAGGAGCAAGATAAGTGAATGCCGTAAATGTGCCGCCGTAACCTAAAATCGTCATCAAATACACTAATACCAGACGAGGCTGAACCAACACCTTCATTTGCTCACTCAGGGTGGCAGGCTTACTTTGTTTAAGATTACCCGGTACCAACAATGCACTACCGATTAGCGCAAGCGTGCCAAGTGCGGAAACCACAAGGAAAGTTGCTCGCCACCCAAAGTTTTGACCAATCCAGGTGCCTAAAGGTACGCCAGTAACCAAGGCGACGGTTAAGCCCGTAAACATAATGGCAATAGCACTGGCTTCTTTTTCTTTTGCCACTAGCCCAGTAGCGATAGTAGACCCGATAGAAAAGAACACACCGTGGGCAAGGCCTGTCAGTATGCGGGCTAGAATTAGGCTCTCGTAGCTAGGGGCTTGCCAGGCAAGAATGTTACCTGCCACAAATAGCGCCATTAAGCTTAGGAGAACATGTTTTCTATTCCATTTTCCCGTAAGAGCAGTAAGAACGGGCGCGCCAACGGCAACGCCAACGGCGTACAAGCTAACAAGTAAGCCTGCACTTGGTAATGTAACGCCAAGATCTGTCGCGATAGTAGGTACCAGCCCCACTATCACGAACTCTGTCGTGCCAATAGCAAACGCACTTAACGTTAACGCAAATAATGCAATAGGCATTTTAGTTATCCTCAAAAAGTAATTAACGAGATGGCATCACTAACAACGCCACCGTTGGCTTCTAGAACGGCTAGATCGTTTTTTGAAAGCCATGAATAAAGTGCGTACAGTTTGACGATAAATTTATTTGCAAAAAACAGCACTAATGACAAAATACTTTTGCGATATTTGAAATATAAGGTGTGTAATGCCAGTCTTATCAAGAACTGAAGATTTAGAAGCCTTCCTAACCGTTGTGGATACAGGTAGTTTTTCTAGTGCAGCCAATTTACTTAGTCAGCAGGTTGCGAAAGTCAGCAGAGCGGTAACCCGGCTGGAAGATGGCTTAGACGTAACCCTCTTGAACCGCACTACCAGAAGATTAGAGCTAACAGAAGAAGGTGAGCTTTTTCTCCAATATGCCAGAGACGGGCTAAACGTATTGGAAAAAGGCGAAGAAGCATTGCGATTGTTAAAGCGCGCCCCATCAGGCAAGCTTCGTGTAGATGCAGCAAGCGCTTTCGTACTGCACCAACTTGCGCCGTTAGTGGGCGAGTTTCAAGAATCATTTCCTGACATTACGCTCGATATTACGAGTCACGATAGCATTATCGACTTGTTAGAACACAAAACCGACATTGCAATACGTATTGGCGATTTAAACGACTCGAATTTGCATGCTAGACCTTTAGGAAAAAGTAAACTGCATATTGTGGCAAGTCCGCAGTACCTTGAAAAGTATCCTATACCTGAAGATGGCGGTAGCGCAAGTTCATTGAGTAACCACAAACTGATTGGTTTTAGCGACTCACCAGGTTTGAATAAGTGGCCACTTAAGCAAGATATCAACTTGCAATACAGCCTTCATGCGTCAAGCGGTGAAACCATTCGACAACTATGCATTGCAGGGCAAGGTATAGCTTTACTTTCACACTTTATGGTTCACAGGGATATTAGCGAGGGAAGACTCATAGCGCTATTTAACGACGATATAATCAGCCCAAACCGCAGAGAGTCGGTACAGGCGGTGTACTACAAAAATAGCGCCGTATCGTCTCGCATCTCTGCATTTTTAGACTTTATACAACCTCGTCTAACCCTTTAAAGAGTGATTACTTTATGCGTCCTTTACCTAGTATTTTCTTAAGTATGCTTGGCGAAAGGCCGTTTACGATTAGCGCTGCTATCATCAATATTGCGCCAGCCATTACCATAGGCAGTAGCGTTTCTTTAAGCAATAGCACTGAGCTTACATAGCCCACAATCGGGGTAAGAGTACTTATTAACACAATTTTATCTGGCGGTAATTTGGGCCCAGCCGCTACCATAAGGCCAAAGCCTAGACCCGTAGCAACTGGCCCAATGTAGGCAAGTAACAGCCAGTCACTTATTGCGTAAGCCCCAAAATTTGGTGTTGGTTCTACTATGAGAGCAATAGCAAGCATGGCAAAACCAGCAATGGTGAACTGCCAGAATACCGCTTCAATGACGCTACCTTTCCATTTATGAAAAGACACTCTACGAATAGCGACCGCCCACAATGCAGACGCTAACAACATCCCCAAAAGCGGTAGCCATGCCCCGGGCTGCCCCGAGGCAAATAGAATCATTGCGCAGCCAATAGTCGAAATACCGGTGAGAATTAATCGTTTAGAAGGCGGGCGTTGTCGATACCATAGCGTGTCGATAAGCAGCATCCAAAGTGGCGTGGTGTAAATAAGAATACTGGCGGTGCCTGCAGGGATAAACTGCAGTGATACGGTAATAAGCCCCATCGATAGGATAAACTGGAAAAACGCGACAACAAACACTACCGAGCGATCTTTACGGTTTAACGTAGGAAGGCGCTTTTTGGTTATAAATACGAACAGCGCGAGTACAGGAAGACTTAACAAAAAGCGCAAGCACACCATCCATACAGGGCCAACTATCTCTAGCCCTAATTTCATGCCTGGCCAGTTAAGTCCTAAACACAACACCGCAACCAATAGCATTTTCACACCTTTTGATTGCTCTTTTTCCGCCAACGATATTGAAGACATGCGTTTTAAAAAATCCAATTACAAGAAAGGCTTTAAGAGAAGTATCCACCGCCGAGTAAGATGAATGTAGGCAGGGAATTGCAAGGGCGCAAATATAAGTGAATTGGCGGCGAATTGAAACCTAGCCTACCGTAGAATGACGACAATTTATCGACCAAATGGTCAACTTTTTAAACACATGTGGAAACTTTGCTATACGGGGCTTTCGTCACGGTATATAAACTTGACTTACAGGTACAAAGCGATAGAAAGTAGTTTACGCTCTCCCTTCTCTATTTTACTGACACTGTGCATATATTTGTCAGGTCGAAAGAAGTAAATTCGGTTGAATAGGCTAAAGATGACTTTCTCCGCCCAAAACTGACCACCCAGCTTCGGCTTTTTTAGCACCACGTTAAATTTAAAATAACGCCCGCTGCCCATAGGGTCATTATGTTCTAACACACGATGCCCCTCTTTATAGGTAACTACATTTATGGCAAATCGTTTAGACGAGACTATTGGCTTGTTGAGCACTCTGGACATGCTAATTCTACCTTGGGTGAAGAGAACATAATGCAATTTAAACACGCACGGCTATGCGCTGGAAAGCGTATCCTGAGTTCGGATAGTGCTTTAATATACATGAAGCGCATATGGCTAAGGGTGGAGCCATAGACTAGATTAGGTTTGGGTTCGCCCACTTCATGATTTTAGCGTTTTCTTTTTGTGCGATATTTCCATTGATACCGCTTTTGTCGTCATCGCTACTTTCTACGGTGTAATAGTTTTTACGAGTTTCGATATGTTCAAAACCTGAACTCTCGTACAGAGAAATAGCCGCGTAGTTACTTTCACGTACTTCCAGCCAGATTTCACCCATGCCATTCTTCACCGACATTTCAACGACAAAATCAACTAAAGCCCGCCCTACTCCTTTCCCTCTAGCGTTTTTATCTACAGCTATATCCATTAGCGTTGCTTCATCAACAACTTCAAGCATAATGGCATAGCCGATTACCTCGTCACCTTCAAAGGCA
Source organism: Alteromonas sp. BL110 (assembly GCF_003443615.1). Taxonomy (NCBI): domain Bacteria; kingdom Pseudomonadati; phylum Pseudomonadota; class Gammaproteobacteria; order Alteromonadales; family Alteromonadaceae; genus Alteromonas; species Alteromonas sp. BL110. The sequence continues at coordinate 529,881 of NZ_CP031967.1, forward strand.
AACACTCCGTAATAGGGTTTAGTAAAGCAATCCGCGAAGGTGCTAAGTTTCCAGGGTACGACTTGCGAGTGTTGATGGATAGCGTGCGCATTTACAATGTGCTTCTCAAAACCTTCAGGCGGTACGATGATTAACTTCATAGGTTTCAACTACTGGGGTGGAACGGAAGCGTTGTTTAATGCAATTCCCGCACTAATAAGCTGTGCCCAAAGCGCCCTTTTTTGCTCGGTGGTGAGTTTAAGCGGTGCAGCTGGTAATACAATGGCTAATTCGGTTACAGATAGCGTACGACCAATCGTTACGGTGCTAGCCCAATGTGAAGGAATACCCAACTGAACACAGGCTAACTGCAAATCTTTTAGCCATTGCTGTGACTTCGCTCTCTGTTCAGCACTTAATGGAATACCTTCTGGCGATGCAGGCCCTTTTGCTTCCCTTTGCGTAACTTCTGATTTATTCGCGTCATTTTTTTCAGTTGTCTCATTTGATAGCGCAGGTGTTTTAGCTGTGGCAGCATCTTTAGGCTTAGGTTTATCTTTTGCACTACTGCCTACATTTGCCCTTAGTTGAGCCAGGCGTGACTGCTTTTCTTCTTGAGAAATTGGCGTTGAAGGCGGCTTATTTTCCTGAACGTTTTGGCTAAGAGGTATTTGTGGCGATGCACTAGTCGCGACGCCATGCGTTAGCGTTGAGGCGCTGCCTTCTTTTAAGCCTTCCTTCCTTTTCATCTTCGCATGGGCGTCTTTAGTGATCCACACCGGGATCCCCATTTCCTGTAATACCGCCTGCTGATATGAAGTAAGAGACATTGCGTTAAAGACCTAAAGTGAATAAACCATAATTGGATTCAGTTTACTAAAGTTGCTGAGCTGAATGAATAACTATCGCATTCTTTTACCTAAAGTGCGTGATGCCGTAAGTACAAAACGCTTAAAAAAATCCTACCCGTAAGCCCGGTAAGTATTGAAATCTTTTACTTTACAAGCATTACGCCTTTAAGGATTAACTAGCGCATAGACCCTTGAGTATTTTGCCCCACCTGACAAAACACTAGCGTTAAGCATTGCGAATCAAAATTACGATAAGTAACTATGTAAAAAGAACTAGGTGATAAATTTACAAAGAAATATTTTTATGTTTGAACTGAATTGTTCATAAGAAGAGAAAGTGGCAGGGGTGGAGGGACTCGAACCCCCAACCATCGGTTTTGGAGACCGCTGTTCTACCAATTCGAACTACACCCCTAGCGCGCTGTGCATTATACGGATGACATTAAAAAGGTAAAGCCTTTTTATCACTACCATGTATTGCATGCTTAATTAACACGCAATGCGCTGTTTTTTCGATCGAATAACGTCCAATATGCCTGTTTAAGCTAACCATTGAACTAGCCTTACGCATGAGCAAGCCTAAAGCGCTTCACGCGTTGCGACTAGTTACTTTTATCCGCATTAAGCGCAGCAAACCACAGGTCGTTTGTAGTTTGAACAATTTCAGTATGTAGCTTGAACTTGTTCAATGCATCGCCTTCGTCGATGTTCATGACTTTTGCGTAGTGTGCAACTAATTCTTCGCTTTCATTCATATCGAGTTTATTGATAAGGCAGCAGCTTGCTAAATCGAAGTAACGATTTCCCATTGCGGCATACTCCCAATCAATGATCTTGATCGTGTTATTTTTGCCAAGCAATAGGTGATTGGTCAATAAATCGTTGTGGCACAAGACACAGTCTTCATCGTCTTGTTCACTTTTGATTACGTTCTTTCGAAGCGCTTGCGCATTCAAGTAAAGGTCACTGCTCGTATCAAGCTTTGCGACTTCACAATAATGTCGCCACCTTGAAACTAAATTTAATGGCTTTGCAGTAATAGACAGCGAATGAATGCGCATGAGGGTTTCAGCCAACGTGAGTGAAGCATGTCTACTTGAAGAAAGCCCAGTGCTTGCACTATCACTTTCCCACTGTTCTACCCAGATGGTTTCGTCATTGCTTAACCAAATTGGCTGCGGCGCTATTCCCACTTCATACAACTGTTGCTGTAGAGCAAACTGATGTTTGCGTTGCACACCACTGAAATCATCATCGCCAAGCCACTTTACGGCTAAATCAATGGGCACATCTTCAAGCTTTTCATGAACGGTAATTTGAGGGTTACCTTCACTTAAACTAAGTAGGCTATTTGCTGGGTCTTGAACGCGATAAACACGGTTTACCGCGCCAGCAGGGTGTACCGAAACATCTGCACTTTCGCTGAGATTAAGCGCCTTTTGCAGCGTGGCTATGATATCCAACCTGTTCACCTTGTTTCTTATATTGCATAAGCCATTGATAATAACCAAATACTGCAAAGCCTACGTAACCTAAGAACAGACAGGCAGACAATGCATAGCCTACTTGAAGGTATAGATACGCTGAGGCAAGGTTGATGAAAAACCAATAAACCCAGTTTTGCAAAATCTTATGGGCCACCATAAATGTGGTAACCACACTTAATAGGTTAATGCTTGCATCTAATAGTAGGTACTCACTATTAAATTGCGAACCCGCCACTTCAGAGAGACCCCATGCGAGTAATAACATGCTTGGGACAATGAGTGAATGTAACCACAGCGGCCAATGAAGCACTGGCTTAACTTCGCCGTCTTCCGCACCTTTCGACCACTGATAATACCCGTACCCTGCCATTATCATGTAAAAGAAATTAAGCGCAGATTGAAATGGCAAAGTCACCTGCCAAAATAACCAGGTATAAATAGCTGTGCTAACAAAGGCACAGAGCCAGCACCAGCTATTTTGTTTCGCGGCTAATAACACATAAGCGATGGCAAGAACAACCGCTACCCACTCTAACAGTGAAGTAGCGGCAATTTGAGAAGTAAACTCAGAAAAGAAGTTAGCCATTAAGATGACTTTCTTGCTTGCATAGCATCAAAATTTAAAAACTTAGCCACGAAAATCGCCTGCCCCACTTCTTCGTGAGTTCTCTGCATTTCATCGCCAAGGACTTTCATTACCACAGTGTAGTCACCCGAAACCTGGGTACTGGTAGAACATGTTGTCACCGTGATATCGCTATAGCTATTTAACCTATCAATGAAATCTTGAATAGGTGGAATATATTCATTTACCAAGGGGTACAACGACAGTTCAACCATAACTTGCATGACTTTTTCCTTTTTTAAAACGCGTATTTAACAGTAATACCAAACTGGCGACCGTTACCTATTTGGTAGTATGGTTCGTTAAACGCATACTCATCGCGAGGGTCGTTGCTGAAACCACCAAAACCTCGAGTGTAATACTCGCGGTCAAACGCATTTTGAATCCAAAGCGAAGTTTGCCAGTCACCGTGTAAAACTACGATTTCTGAATTAACCAGCGTCGTGCTTGGTGCAGTTACATCATGGCCGTCTGAAAAACGATATTCGCTTTTGTAGTCTACATCTACACGCCATATCATAGTGTCTGTAAGTGCGTACTCACTGTAAAGGTTTGCGGTCCACTTAGGTGACTGAGCCTGTCTTTGCTCAGATACTTCAGTACCGTCTGCTAGTGTATACCCTTCAAATGTAGCGCTTAGGTAACCAACACTTGCATCTAACTGCCATGCATCGCTTGCAAACCAACTGACTTCAAGCTCCGCCCCTTTGTTTGTACCCAAATCAGCATTATCGATAATATCTACAAAACCTGCCGTGCCGTCATCACGGGTGATAACGTCAAAATCACTTACCTGCGTATCTGTCCTGTCCATGTAGAAAATCGCAGCTCGAGCAATAAGATCAGGCGTTAGCAACGGGCCCTTTACACCCACTTCATAGTTCCAGTTGTATTCTTCGTCAAAGAATCGCTGATTATCGTTTACTCGGCTGTCGGGATTAAAGCCAGCGCCTTTAAAACCGCGTGAAATGCTGCCGTAGTAGAAGTGATCGCCTTGCGTATATTGAAGCGCTACTTTTCCGCCAACCATGGTGGTGTCAAACGCGCGTGTAAGTTGGTTGTTATCGGCGTAATCGAAGTCATAGTTTTCTACTCTCAACCCAGCTACAAGCACTAAGTTGTCCTTCAAACGGCTTTCTGTTTGAGCGTAGATGGCGGTTGTCGTTGGCGTATATTCACTGGCAAAGTCGCTATCAAGGTATGTATACTGACGCAGCAGCTTTTCTTCTGTGTTTTTATAAAATACGCCTAAGGTCCAATCTGTCATACCGTCGAAAAGTGCTGCACTGTCAGACGACACAAAACGCAACTCACCGGTTTGGGTTTCAACATCACGGTAGTACGCATCGAAAGAAGTGTAACCCCACGGGTGAAAGCCAGTGAACGTCCAATCTTCATCGTAGCCATACGCAATGTTATGAGAGGCATGAGTGGCAATAAGTATGAAGTCTCCCGCGGCTGTGCTCGTTGTTGAGCGCGCGCTTACTGCGTGAGTTTGGTGTTCGTCAAAGCCCGGCTCATCAGACAGTGTTTTGTTGTCGTTATCAAGCGAGAACGCATCGTATCCGTTGTCAATATCGTACCAGCGGTAGGTAAGTGCAAGCGTGGTTCTCTCGTCTACGCTGCCTTCTACAGCAAAGCGCACAGCAGTTTCATCGATATTATTGGTGTCACTTCTATCTAAAAAAGTGTTTTCTACAAAGCCATCGCTACGGTTATGCACAAGTGCAACGCGGTATCCCCAATCGGAATTGATATCGTCGCCCGTTGCCCCTTCAATACGATAACTTTCTTTGTTACCAATTCGTGCTTCTACGTAGTCTGGCGCATCGCTGCCTACGTTGTTACTAGAAAGCTTAACAGCTCCGGCGAGTGCGCCTGTGCCGTAAAGCGTAGCCTGGGGCCCGCGATAAACTTCTAACTGCTTAGTATCAAAGATAATGCCTGCTGCGGCAAGGCCTGAAAAATCAAATTCATCGACAATAAAGCTCACAGAAGGGTTGATTGGTTCAGCAAACTGACTACGCTCACCAATACCGCGAATTTGCACAAAGCGGCCACGAGATGCACCTGCTGCAAAATTAACATTTGGAATGCTGTTCAACACACTGTCAATATGGCTTGGCTGCCTACTGCGAAGACGCTCTTGGTCTAAAATAGTCGCACTAGCACTTAGCTGGTCAAGTGTTGTTTGTCGAAAATCACCAGATACAACGACTCGTTCAATATCAGAAGGCGTGTTTTTTGACGTGTTGTTCACTGCAGATTCTTGTGCATAGGCAGCAACAGAACTTGCTAGCAATGATAGTGTGAAAAGTGTTTTATACATGGGATCTCTTGTTCTTATTGAAGAAAAAAGATCCGGGTCTAACGGCAGGTGATAAGGCTATGCTGTGAACCATCCCTACGCCGGTATTATCCGGATCAGGTTTAAGGGTTCCCACTTATGTGGATCTCAGACCGAAAACGGACACCCCTTGGTATAGCGTTGGGCTACTCAAATAGTAACCTCAACATCTGCGACGGAGTCTACCAGTTCAATACACGCCGTCAAGCAGATAAGACATTAAGCTAAGGTCATAATTTTTATATGATATAAGGCACTCAGAGCCCAAGGCTATTCAGCGTTAATATTCATATTAAGACGACGTACTTCATCATCAGTCTGTGCTTTCAAACCTTCTAACGTTTTGCCGTGTGCCGTTGGTTGACGAGTATCTGGGTCAACCTTTACGAAAACAATGTCATCTGCAAAGCAGATAGTCTTTTTAGTGGCCTTATTGCGCACTAGACAACTTACGGTGATAGATGACCGGCCTACCGCCTTGGTTTCCAGACCAAACTCTACAATATCACCTTGCATCGCCGGCGATTCAAAACTAATTTCGCCAATATGCTTGGTCACTAAACAGTTGGTCTCTAACTGACAGATTGCCCAAATGGCAGCCTCTTCGTCTATCCATTCTAACGCGCGGCCACCGAACAAAGAATTGGCGTAATTAAGATCATTTGGCATAACTAAACGCCGGGAAAGAAAGCGCATTCGAATTCCTCACAATAAATCGCTACTATAGCGCAAGATTATACCGAAAAAACTGATTCATGGCGCTAAATCAATTACGCGAATGGCTTCTCGCTCCCTACTCCGAAAATAGCGGTGAGAATAGCTGCAAAAACGGCTCACACCTATCAGACATAAATTACCCAATTCACCGAAGAATGCTGGTAATTTCTGGTAGTGATGCTTATTGTCAAGCCGCATTATCCATTATTACAACTTTAGCTGATGAAATTGCATCTTTGAGCGTAGCGACCTTTACTAGTACTGAGCTAAAGGGAAAACGACGGAAAAAAGTGCTAGGCAGCGAGTACGATATTGCGACATTGGACTGTAGGGATTCTTTTAAGCCCGGCGATGCAATGGCAGTGGCAGGCATAGTAAAACGCCATGGGTGCTTAATACTTATCTGCCCTGAGTTTAAACAGTGGAGCAGTAGTGCTTCAGTCTCTTTTCTATCAGAAGGCTTTACAATCACCCATAGCCGATACGTGGCACGCTTTATTGAATGCCTGCGTACAAATGCTGACATAGCAATACTTAGCGAATCTACAGCTAGGCTTCCGGATTTAACAACCTATCGAGTGGAGGAACCTTCATTAGAAAGGGCTTATAGAGGTTCCCTATTTAAATCCAAAGAGCAAGAAAACGCATACGGCCATTTGTATCAGTCTTACTCATTAAATAAGTTGAACGCCTTGGTCACTGCTCCAAGGGGAAGAGGTAAATCTTCTTTGTTAGGTATATTTATTGATAGCGTAATAAGAAAAGGGAAAAACGTTTTGCTTACTAGTGAACAGCGTGAAAACGTTGCTAACGTAATGTCTCAACTTCACCGATTCGATGACGCCGAGAAAACAGTCAGTCAGTTTCATGACACCGACTCTGAAAATCAGGAGCAGCGATCCGCTGGCGAACGAAGAACGTCCTTAGGCTCTGTGAAATGGGTACCACCTGACAGCGAACTGCTTTACAGTGCAGATAATACGACTTATGACCTGGTTGTGATCGATGAAGCCGCTTCAATGCCCCTCCCAGCCATAAACCGTATAATAGCGAATAACACTCAGTGGATTTTGAGCACAACGCTGCAAGGCTATGAAGGTTCGGGAAACGGCTTTATTCATAAACTCATTCCCAATTTGCCTAATGGCAGCATTCATTTAACACTGTCGACACCACTGCGATGGTTTGATAACGACCCTCTTGAAGCATTTTTTAACAGCACATGTTCGTTTAAGGTCAACTCTGCGGGCGATAACCTCACAGGTGTTGAGTCAGAAGATAGCCGCGAACTAATAAAAAGATGCAATTTCTGTTTGAGCTCTTTTGAAAACGTTAATGAAAGCACGCTCCAGCAAATTATGTCCCTGCTTTCGCTGGCGCACTACCAAACCACGCCTGACGATTTTATGCGTTTACTGGATAGCCCTGACGTAATGGTTGCCACAATGAAGTTAGGCACCTTTGTGGTAGCAGCCGCAATTATAAATATTGAAGGTGGTGTTAGGTTAAGCCATGTATCGACAGGTATTGCTTCGGGCCGACGACGTCCTAAAGGCCATCTAGCTGCACAGAGGCTAACCCTGCTTTCTACCGATCCTAAAGCTGCCACACACAATTATTGGAGAATTAACCGTATTGCCGTACACCCGAAGCTTCAAGGGAGAGGCTTCGGGAGTTATGTAGTTGGAAAAGTCGTTGATAAAGCCCGTGAGCAGGCCTTAGATGCAACTTGCACCTCCTACGGGACCACATTAGAACTAGATAATTTTTGGACGCGAAATGGTTTTGAAATAGTCGATTATGGCCGAAAACCTAACAAGGCCAGTGGTGAGACGAGCGCGTTAGCTTTGTTGCCCCTTTCCCCTAAAACAACTGAACTAGTAACTAACCTTATGTCATTAAAAGCAAGCTTTGACGCCGCTAATGTGCACGAACTGTCCAAAACCGTGGTCGATATCTATATAGCAAAGCTGAGTCATTTTATCCAGGGTACGAGAACGTTAGAAGATGTTTGGCCAATTTTGCATAAGTTGGCGAAAGAAGCACAATCTGACGCTCAATTTAAAGCGCTAAGCAATGCCCGAGATTGCCGCAATATGTCTAGAATAACTGGGGATGCACAGGAAAAGTTAGACCTACTGATAAAGGTGATAGATACAAAAAGCTACCTAAAAGTGCTTTTCAGTTATTCATGCTCAGATATAAAGCGAATCGAGGGTGTTTTAATAAATAATGGCATTAATGTAAATGGGTTGAAAGAAGCTACGTCATTAATAAGAACTGATTTGCGTCCCGCTCTTGAACAGTTTAAGTAAAAACACTAAGTCTATCTATTAGTTTTTACAGGTGTATTGTTTACTATCATGTAGCCTTTTCCTTTAATTCTCGTCTTACTAATCTTCTGAACACAGCAAAATACTAGGCAAAAAAAAGCCTCCCGAAGGAGGCTTTTGGCTAAATCCGAATATTAGATATTAATACCACGGTTTTTAGCTTTTTCCTTGATGTAAGGTTCCCACGCAGCCGCATTACGACGTAGCGAGCGATCTTTCTTAGCTTCCTGTACATGCTTATATGCAGATCTAAAGTCACCCGCGTAGAAGTTCGCTTCCATAAGTGTAAAGTGAATCTTCTCTGGGTTTTCAGCGCCACGTTCTAGAGCATTTTCTAGAGCTTTGATAGCACCTTTATAGTCTTCTGCTACAAGTAAAAGCGTACCTTGTTTACGATAATGCTCAGGGTCTGAACTCTTAGCCGCAGCTTGCGCATACAAGTTTGCCGCTGTTTTAAAGTTTTTAGCCTGGTGATATGCATTAGCGATATTCGCAATCATATCAGCATCGTTCTTCAACAAGCCTTCTTTCATGTGCTTTTCAAGCAGTTTGGCAGCCTTGTAAGGCATACCGTTGCTTTGATAAAGCTGAGCAAGCGTTTTAATTTCTGAATCTTTTTCTAGATAACCCTGCATGTAAGCAAGTTCTAGTGTTGAAAGACCTTTTTTGTAGTCTTCAACTAAGATGTAGAAAAAGCCAAGACGCGACCACCAAGTCTTTTCCTGAGGGAAAGTTCTAACAAGATCTTCCGCTACAGAAACAGTCTCAGGATACATCTTACGCTCGTAATAAGACGTTAGCTTAAGTACATACGGGTTTTTGTTTGGCTCTTCATACAAAGCAATTGCTTTGTCTGCCGGCTCTACCATCTTAGCTAATTGCTTAGATTCATAGTAGGCCTGTGCCAAACGCGTATAAACGTCAGCGTCTTCCTTACACGTGAAGTCCATCCACTCGTTATACCATTTAATGGCATCAGTGTACTTCTCTTCCTGCATACTCAAGTCACCTAACAGTTTAAGTGTTTGAGAGTGCTCAAGGTCGTTAAGTACTTTTGGTTCAACGGATTCAACCAAATAGTTGAGTGCTTTACCGCCCTGACCTTCTTGCGCAGCAAGTAAGTTACCAATAAAACGTTTAACGTAAGCTCTATCAAAATCGTCTGAAGGGTCGATTTCGTAGAGTACGTTCAATGCTTCATTGACTTGGTCTTCATTATAAAACTCAAAAGCTTTCTGGACTTTTTTACCGGTTCGCTCACCTACAAGCGTTGTTTTTCCTTTCTCATAGCCAGGACAAACAACAGGTGCTGACTGCGCTAGGGCAGCGGGTGCTGATAGAACCGCACCTGCGCCTAGCACTAAAGCAACGGCTGACATTTTGAATGTACGTTTCATCATGATCATTGCTCCAGTTTAAAGTCTAGCTGTACGAACATGCCGGTTTGTCTAACTGGCTTGCCATCAACGATCTTAGGCTTGTATTTCCACTTACGTAGAGCACGACGTGCTTCACGGTCGAATACGCGCTTAGGTTCAGCTTCGATAACTTCGATATCTTCAACACCACCAACTTCGTTGATAGTGAAAGACAGTCTTACCCAACCTTCACGGCCATCGCGGGCTGCATCAGGTGGATATTTCGGGTCGATACGAACGATAGGTGTTGCTTCACCGTCACGTTGCATTGCACCAACACCACCGATGTTTACACCAACACCACCTGTGTCGATAGCTGGAATAGCTAAGCTAAAGCCATCTGCATCAGGTTCCGCTGTTTCCGGCTCTACTTGCTCCATTTTAGGAGGCTGTGGAGGCGGAGGCGGCGGTGGTGGTGGAACACGAGTACGCGTTTGCGTCTGGTCGTCTGGTTCCTGCATTACAATATCGATCACCGGTGCAGGCGGTACTTCGTCTGCTGGTCTAGATGAATTTTCAATCAACTTGGCCATTAGAACGAACAGGGCAAATGCGACCGCAGCACCTAATACAATAGATACAAGTATACGTAACATCTTATCCCCTTGCCGCTACCGAGACTCGGTTAACGCCAGCGGCTTTAACCTGATCCATAATTTCAACTACTAAACCATGTTTCGCTTTAACATCAGCTTGAATGATTACGTAGTCAGTCGGCTGCTCGGTAAGCAGTCTTTCAATATTCGCTCTTACGCTGTCCGGCGCTACTTCACGTTTATCTAGCCATACATTTCCGTCTTCAGTTACGGCAATGAAAATGTTTGCATTTTTGTGAAGTATTGCCTGGCTCGCATCTGGCTTGTTGACTTCGATCCCTGCTTCTTTAACGAAAACAGTGGTAACGATAAAGAAGATAAGCATGATAAACACGATGTCCAACATGGGCGTCATGTCGATCTGTGCATCTTCTTCCTCGGTTCTGACTTTTCGAGCCATAATCTCTCTCTCTAATGATGTGGCAGGCTATCAACTAGCCCTTCTCTTGCCAGCTTCACTTTCGCTTCAAGACGTGAACTGATGAACAGCCCAGATAGCGCGGCTACCATTCCCGCCATTGTCGGGATAGTTGCCATGGAGATACCAGCTGCCATTAGTCGTGCGTTGCTGGTGCCCTGTGTTGCCATTGTCTCGAAAACACTGATCATACCGGTTACTGTTCCAAGTAGACCGATTAGTGGACACATTGCAATAATGGTTCTGATAATCAGCATTCTAGCGTTTAGATCGTCTGACGCTTGAGAAATCCACGCGTCACGGATTCTATGCGCATACCATGATGTGGTATCTGCTCGGGCATCCCAATTGGCGATGATGTTTTTCTTCACCTTTGGGAAGACCGAGGTTAAATACCAGTAACGCTCAATCATTAAAACCCACATGAGAAAGAGCGCGGCAGCAACGAAATAAAGTACGTCACCGCCGGTAGCGATAAAGTCCCTGACCGATTCGAATAATCCAATCAGGTAATTCATATTACGCTTTCTCCGACTCTGAGTGAGCAGCTACGATACCCGCAGTTTGCTCATCAAGAATGTGGATGATTGACTTGCTACGAGAAGCTACGATGCTGTGAGTAAGGATTAGAGGCAGAGCCGCGATAATACCTTGAGCAGTAGTTACAAGAGCCATTGAGATACTTCCTGCCATCATACGTGGGTCACCAGTACCGAATAGTGTGATGGTTTGGAACGTCTCGATCATACCAAGTACTGTACCTAGTAGACCTAGTAGAGGAGCAATTGCTGCGAAAATCTTGATTACGTTGATGCCGCTTTCAATTTTTGGAAGCTCGCGAAGAATCGCTTCATCAAGTTTAAGTTCAAGGTTTTCTGCATCAGCAGTTTTGTTCTCTTGGTAAACTTTAAGAATACGACCTAGAGGGTTACCTTCAGATGGGCTGTTCACGTTTTTAAGCTGTGAACGCATTTTACCACCAGTGATGGTAAGCGTGATCAACTTATAAAGACCAATTAGTAGACCAACAGCTAGCATTAGCGTAATTGTGTAACCTACCGGACCACCCGCGTGATAACGCTCAGACATTGTCGCTTTTTGCTTCAGTAGACCAAGGATACCGCCTTGAGAAGGGTCAGCGTAGAAAGGTGTGAAACCTGAAGTCGCGTCGATTAGCTCTTCAGCAGACGCTACGAAGTGACCGTCTGGTTGACGACCTAGAGGCTGAACAACTTCAGACTCTGCATCATAAGCTAGGTAACCATCTTGACCAACAAGGTTGAAAGTACCGATACGAACAACTTCTTGCTGTGAAGAACCGCCGTCTAGGTTAACTACTTCAGTAGTAAACTTAACAACTTCACCACCTTCAGTCATTTCTTTTTGAAGTGCAAACCATAGGTCTTCTAGTTCTTTAATGTTAGGAAGACCTTTAGAGTCTTCTGACATTTCCGCTAGGAACTGGCTGCGGCCAGGGAACTGTGCACTAACGATTGATGTAGAAATACGACCGTAAGCTTCAGAAGATGCCTGACGTACCACACCGAACATTTCGCCAAGTGTACCAGTAGCTTGGTCAAGCTCAGCGGCTTTTTCGTTTAGTGTTACTTCGTTGTCTGAGAATTGCTTCTGTAGACGATCGCCACGGTCTTGCTCAGCTTTAAGGTTTGCTTGAGCTTTGCGTAGAAGTGCTTGCTTATCAGCACGTGCTGATTGGAACTCAGCTTCACGTTGCTTATCTAGACGAGCTTCAGAAACACGGTTCTGTTGAACCTGGTCTAGAAGATCTTTCAGGCTCTTTGCTTCCTGAGCTTGCGCTCCGGTTGCCGCAACTGCAACTGTCGCAGCGGCTAAAAGAGATTTGAATACTGGTTTCATTAACAATTACTCCGCTGCGCTAATTGGTAGTTTAACAAGAGCCGCAGGAATGGTGCCGTTAGCCATTTTTACTGCGTCAATAGTTGAAGAAAGGTACTCATCACCTAGCTTCTCCCAAGTGCGGCTTTCATTGTTCCAAACCCACGCGTGTGTTTGGTCAAGAGAAAGTGCTAGTAGAGCCGTACGACCTAGGTTAAAGAAGTCAACAGTAACTTCTGTACCTGCGTCGTCGATAGTACCTTGGTAAGAGTTAATCTTAGTACCGTACTCAACTTCAACTAGGTAAGCTTCTAGTACCTGACGGAACTGCTCTGAAACAGTAACGTTAGAGTTAGCCATTAGGTCGCGAAGACGCTCAACACGCTGCAGACGTTCTTCCAAACGAATTGGACGGTCTAGCTTGATGAACTGCTCTAGGCTATCAATCATGCGGAACATAAGAGGAACGATGCCCTGCTTAGTTTGCTCAATACTGTCAATTTGACGCTGTAGAGAGTCGATCCCACGCTGCTGGTCTGCAACAAGGCTAGCGATGTAATCGTTGTAGATTTTAAGGTTTTCTGTCTCATCTACTGTTTGACGATACTCAACAAGTAGTTCTTGAGACTGTTCAAACAACGTGTTGATTTTTTCTTGAGATTTCGCTGCAGCCGCGTGGATTTTCGCTTCTTCTTTATGAAGATCTTCAAGCGTATCTGCAGAGACTGCGCTACCTGTTAGTGCGAATGCACCCATAACAGTAGAAGCAATAAGAGTTCTCTTGCTCATTTTGGACATAGTTCCCAACCAAATTTCTTATTTGAATCCTCGCCGATAAGGAAAATATTCGGGCAAGGGGCGTTTAAAACTTTCACAATTTTGTTTCAGGAATGTAGCACAGACATCAATAGTCAGTACTACGAACGTATTATACTCACATGGAATGTTACGCTTAGTCAAGTAACTCGCTGTTTACACTTCAAAGATATACTGCTATCTGCTGGTTTTACAATCAGTTTTCAGCAAAGTTACAACTGTCAGCTATTGAAACCGTTTGTATATCTCTTAACCTATAAATTAAAACTTACCGTCGTTTTGCTTTCATTCTTCCGGTTTGCTATTGGTTAAGTCGCTTTAAACCAACCTGTTAACGCATAACGTGGCTGTTGAGCGAAAGGGGTTACATAACTAACGCTATGGATGTGTTTCACATCAAAGAGGCTCAACGTGTTAAATTCCGGTGCCCAACTTTCGGTGGTTGTACCATCTTCTTTGTAAAATTGTAACAATCCCCCCCAGTCGGGGTGCCATTGGGGCGCTAAATTAATCACATATGCAAGGCGGCGTTGTTCGCGCTCCACAATATCTTGGTGACGAGTGAGAAATTGGCCTGGCGTATAACGGGTAGCTTGGACACTTGCGGTGCAAATATCGTCAAAGCCACTGAGCTCTCTAGCCCATTGAATTAAAGATTCACTATTGATCCAATCGTAAAACTGACTCATTTGCGCAATACGTTCTGTTGATGTCACCAAATGTCGTCCGTACACAAAGCCAATACCTTTAGCCGCGTTAGACATCACTTCTGCATTGATTTCTTGTTTCGATTTGTTATCGATAGCTTTCCAAGAACTTGGGGAAATTGTCTCACAACGACCACCGCGTACCAATGCCATCTCAAATGGAACGTCTTTAGTTAAACTCAATAAGAGTCTTTCAGCGTGTTCCTGTGTTAGGAAACTTTTTACTCTTACTTTTCTTTTTTCGTCAAAAGAGGCTTTTATATCAGCTAGGGGTAACTGTGAACTCATACCGTGAATCATTGATTTTCCTACTTTATTTAGATCTATTACGCATTTCTTTTGAAGCGTTTTTTCTTACAACAGCGTCGAGTTGCACAACACCATACAATAATAATGAGGCCATAGCCCTATAAAAAATATGCGCTACAAAAAGAACTTACACCATCCGATAGGTGAAGCAATTATGATTATCGACTATGTTGGCAGCCTCGCGTAATTAATTAAATTTCTCGGTAGATTACCTGAAGCCGAGTTCTATCTGCCGTTCTATCTGCCAATATTACTTTCAGAAAACACATTGTCGGCTGTGGGGGTAGACTGGCCCCCCCCTATTTTTACTTTTTTAATACTTGCGAAAGCAAGCTGATTAATACTTTAATTTTTTAATCCATTTGTCTAGATTAGATGGGACTTTAGAAAAAAGAGTGAGATAGTTCAGATATTTATCTACAGAGGATTGATAAATTGGCTTATTGACCTGAAAATAGCTAGGAGTTAAAACAAGGGATGAGTTATCACTTTTATTGCGGTTTTTAAGACCTCCAGTACGTTGCACAAAACTATACGCAGTATCAATAAAGTAGTCAGTGTCATTTATTATGTCTTCATATTTAACACTCATAGCTCTACTTCCCATTACATCCTGAACTTTTTCCCAGCAAGAAAAAACACTATTGTAAGCTTTCGAAAATTGTTCAATGGTATATAAATTGATTTCTTCAAACTGTAAACAGCTCAAAGCAACTGCCTTTGGATTCCGTAAACAGCAAAGCACTTTTGCTTTTGGAAATAAGGTTAGCATAGCTGGTAAATAGGGGATGTTAAGTGGCATCTTATCGACGATAAGCTTTGTCTCGTTGATGGTAGGTGAGTACGTAGATAGATGATCAAGATATTTGTCTGCGAGAGCTGTCAGCTCAGTTTCACTGTCTATTTTTACGTTACCAGAGTCTTTATCGACAATGCCATTTTCAACCATTCGGGTATAAAACGTGCTGACCGCATCGGTTTCTTCTAACAGCTCAATATCCATGTGTTTCTGAAGAAGACTTTCTACTAACGTTGTACCCGACCTAGGAAAGCCCACAATGAATAGAATATTCGTCTGATTGTTCGATGTCTTTTCAATCGGTGCTGGCGAAACTTCAAAATCATTAAATGACACCCCAGCGGTCAAGTCGGTAAACTTACTGGAATTAAAGCTTTTGAGATTTTGAGCTATATAGCGAATAACTTCCTCTACCTCACAGTACCGGCCTAATTTTTCCAATATGCGAACTTTTTGATAGAGATGTGGCAAACTCAATGGTTGCCCTTCTAGATAATGTTCGATTAAAAGCAAGCCTGCTTCAAAGTCACCTTTTGCAAATGCTAATAGCGAACGCTTTAACTCCCCTTTGCCTCTATTTGACTTCCCTTCTAACGATTGAATTTTATTAAGAAAAGTCTCAGCTTCAGCTAACTTCCCCACGTTCTCATTTATATTGAAAGCCAGCTCAAGCAGTCGCTCGTTATTAGTTGAAGCAAGACGTCTATTCAGAATATCAAGGTTTTCACTACTTGGGTTAAGCAACCAAGTTATATAACTGGAGTACGTTATTAACTCATTTTTATTAGATGCACTGGCGACTGAAAGAGATATTTCTAGATATTGTTTTGCAAGAACGTACCGCTTCGACTCCAGCGCTGATAAAAACAAAAAATAATGAATCGGATAGGAATCTGGATATTTTGAGCTTAGAAGACTACTATTTTCGTTTAACTCAAATCGCGAATGAATTCTATAACAGGCTTCTGTATATAATTCCGCGCTTAGCCTATCGCTTTGATAAAGGTTCCCTACTTTCGTATGCGCTATCAACAAAGCCCATTTTTCCTGCTGATAGAGACATTTCCCTAAACTTTGACTATATCTAACATTTTTTGGGTCTTTTGCTAATGCTTTCTCAAATGCTAATTGCGCTTCCTCATATTGCTCAAGCTCAGACTTTAAGTTCCCTAACGCATGTAAAGCTACGTGGTAGTTTGAGTTAATTGCTATCGCTTTTGAAAACTGTCTCTGTGCGTCATCAACAAATCCAGCTTCTTTTAACAAAAGCCCGTAGTTATATGCTACATCAGTATTTTGAGGATAATCCGATTGAAGACTTTCAAAAATTTCAAAAGACTTTTTGAACTCAGCAACTTTCCCTAAAGCGGTAGCGTATACCATCTTTGCCAATGGGTGCTGCTTATATGCAGGGGATAGTATTGATATAACTTGGGTAAAATTACCAGCGCTAAAAGCCTGCATTGCTTGGTTTAATATTTCTTGAGTAAGTTTCATGAATATTTATTTTTTAAGTATTTACGCATCTGTATTAAATATCGAAGCAATAATTTTGTTTATGGTAACACTATAAAACGTCAGTTTAAGTATACTTAGCTAATAGTGCAGAAAACTAAAGCCTTATATTTATATAACTTATATTGGAGGTATTAACATAACGCGGTAAAGCGTAGTTTTTTCCTGACTCACAATGACTTTCATTAATTTGGCACAATATCAAAAGCTACAGTCATTCTCTGGCTTTCAGTTTCAATGGGGTTGGTTCCGTGCCATAAGTACGAGGGAAAGAAAACAACGGTGCCAGCCTCAGGCTTAATCGCATAATCTTCATCCATAGCAACGCCGTTTATATCAGGGCGCCCAAAGCATAGCCATCCATTGCCCCCTTGATTAACTTCTTCAGGAACGTCGACATAGAGAACACCACTCAACCAGCCCTCAGAATGATAATGAGATTTATGAAATCCCGACCGACGAAGGCGTACAGACCAACTTCCTATAAAATTAAGATTATCACTTAACCTAGAAAGAAAGGGGTGTTTCTTCTCAGTTTTCAAACTGCCTATAAATTCCTGTGCCCTTTCTTCTAGCAGCCTTCTTAACGTTTGCAGTAATTGATGTTTGCTATCTAACAAATTTTCAAACGTCTGCGATCCGTTTCTTAAAGATTGTCCAATCGGATGCCTTTCGTCATTGTGTAAGGTAGAAAGGTGGTCCTTCAGTTCCTGCACAAAGCTAATATTTGCTGCGCTGTCTGTCAGAAGCTTAGTAGCGTGGACAAAAGACTGATAATCACACAGATTTTTGTATTTGTTACTATTGCCATTCGCTTTATACGCTGTAGAAAGCAGTGTCCAGTATCCTTGATTGAGGGGAGCAATACGACAAACCTTTTCAAATACTACAATAGCGTCTTTGTATTTTCTTAAGCTTAATAGCGCGTATCCTTTCTCGACGAGAAGTGCAACGGTGTTGCTTTGTGCCGCTTTTAATTTGCTTTCACTTAAAGTTAGTGCTGCTTCAAATTCGCCTAAGTCTCTAAGTGCACTACTTAAATGAGCGGTTGCAGCAATGCTAATGCTCTTGTCTGTGTGGCCTATTAACTTTTCAAGCCAATAACGCGCTTTTGATGGCTCGCCAATACGTAACATCAACTCACAATATACGAGTACAAGCTCCGCATTTTCGTCAGACAATTGCTCTTCGAAAAAAGCGAATGGCGAAGAAGCGTTCTTTATCCATGCAAAATGGGCGTATTCTTTGTTCAATTCGCTATTGGTGGGGAAACGCGACAGCCCTTTTTGGTACACCTCTAATGATGACTCAGTATCGCCATTGAGCCCCATAACCGCAGCTAAGTTCTGATAAATTAATGGTGTATCGACATTGGCTTGAACAGCATGTGTTAACGCTAGCTCGTAATTGCGAATTGCTTCAACGAGCTTTCCCTGCCCACGCTTCAGGTTACCCAAATTATTCAAAGCAGTAACATTGCGATTATCAATATTAAGCGCTGAAACCAAATGGGCTTCAGCAATTTCTATGTTGCCTAGTTCAACTTGAATAGCGGCTAGTAAGATAAGTAATGAAACATGATTCGAACGAGCCTCAACTAGTTGCTTTCCTAATTGCAAGGCCTCACGGTATTTCTTTTCAGCATAGAGGGATCTTGTAAAGTTATATTTATAATCGAAGGACTCAGCATTTATGCTGCTTGCCTTTCTAAAAAGCTGTGATGCCTTTACCGCATTTCCACTCTCAAGAAGAAAGTTTCCGTAACTATTCATCAGATCAGTCGATGAAGGAAACTTTTTCAACCCTTTTTCAAAAACTTTTGCCGCTTTTTTGTGTTCTGTCAGTTTGCGTAAGGACCCTCCGTATAATTGAACGACAACAGGGTCTACATTCACAAGCGCAGGCGATGCCTCTATAGCGTCAACAACGTTTGAAAAGTTGCCTTGCCTAAATGCATTAATAAGCTGGGGAATAATAATATTTGGCTGGCCTTGCATCATATTAGTAAAACCTCTTGTCCAACACTGCAAGCGCACCAAAATGTGCGGACCAATTAGCATATTCGCGCATCAGCATTTGTATGTCTTGCTTTTCTACTTCGGTTAAATGAGGGTTCCAGATATCGATAATCAATACCGCTCGCGCTGCGTCAGCTGGATTTTCTGCACTATGTACAAAACTATCGTCAAATAGTAAAGCTTCTGTTTTGGCACTCCACGTTCTTTTCTCACCGGCGACATCTAAATAAGCGTTGTCGTTAACAACAAGTGGGATATGAAGTGTCCACTTTATATTCGATATACCGTAATGTGGAGGAATATAGGCTTTTGGCTTTAATACCGATATGACGACTTCAGGTGCGTGGGTCGGACAGTGTGCTAACAAAGGCGAATTAAACAAGGATATGGGGTCATGCGGAAGACGCTTAGCGTGCTCCGTAAAGTGTCCTCCTTTCATCAAATGCATGGAAGACCAATTTTCACTCAGTTTTTTCCAATCATCTGACTTTGGCACCTCTCCTATCTCATGAACATAGTTATCATTTGCATATTTTATACAAGACAGAAAGACTTCCTTAGATGAAGAGAGCTTATTAACCAAATCTTGAAGCCCTTCTACCTCGCTAGTTTCAGAAAATGGCGACGAAGGCAAATCAGGTATAAAAAGGAAACTTGGTTTTTGTGCTTCGTGTTGATAAACCTTTCTTTCAACGCCACACAACATATTCACCGCCTGCTTTATTCTGGACGTGCTCCCTATGTGATGGCAAGCATTGTACAGTGCCCTACGAGACAAGTTAGCCGCATTATGAATATGGGTGGCCCTGAACTTTGTAAGAGGCTCTTCATCTTTTGGAGATAAAAACTCGGGGTATTGCTTGAATAAAGACGCGTAGGCCGAAAGTGCTGAATCATACTCAGCTTTCTCAACAATTGTCGTAATACTTTCAATTAATTGAGTGATGTGATTATTATTGCTATTCATATAAAAATGGGGGGCTTTTAGCTCCCCATACTAAACTATCGAAACAAATTTTTACAGTTTAGCCGCCACCTGTCTCACTCGTTCTTTGCAGTCGCAACCAACCTTCCTTGCCAGTTTCTCTCATTTGCTCTCGTTCTTCTACCGAGTAACAAACGCGTTGCATTCTGTTAGACCCTGTTTTCTTTTCCATCTTGCAAATCATACCGTCATCTTCATCGTTGACTTTGGCATATGCTGTAGAAGGGTTCTCGTCAGTAGAGCTACAAGCGCAAATAGATATTGCTATAAAAGCCAAAGTTATTGGCTGAAAAAAATTTTTCATCCGTACCGTCCCTTTCTAATTTCCGTAAATAAAACTACCATAATTTGTTGTATGTTTCCTAATCCATTTCGTTACTAACCATTTATCTTTGGTTATTAACTTTTCGCCAGCATGATAGCTATTGAGTAGTGTTTTACCATCTTCATCAACATTAGAAAACACCAACATACTCCCTAACTCTGGCTGCACTCTTTTACCAAGTTTAGGAAAATGAGTGCAACCTTCTTTTGTAAGGCTATTAAGATATATAAGTGCCGTCTTTACCCGTTGACCGCCGTCTTGAAATATTTCAGCATCTTCCCCCACACTGAGTGCATCATAGTGAGGCTTATACTCCTGGCCAGGTTGATATCTTAATAAGCTAAGCGCCTCTCCTTGGGTAACTTTTGTCGATGTCAACTGTGCGATGGTATGATCAATCTTACGTGTAATCCAGTCTGCCACTTCGGGAAAGATTGTCGCTATATAACTTGTTCTAACGCTATCAACACGTCCTCTACCGGTTAATGGGTCAATGACCATTGAAGGCTCGAGCATGGGCGAAAAACGAGTAATCATATAATTGCACTCGAATGCTGTGAGTACATTTTCGTAAAGGAGCACGGACGCTTTTTCGTCTATAACATTGCTCTCTGTGCTAAAGCTATCAAACCTTGAAATGATAAATTCGGTAATTGTATTTTGGTCCAGCTCGGTAGTTCTGTTATCAACAAAGTCATCTATCTTGAGTTGATTATAAATATTGGGACTTCGCTTTTGAAGAATGGATGCTATCCAACTAAACTCAGGCGTGTTTACTGGAACATATGCCATCAGAGTAAGTGAAGCTTCAATCACCCCATCTTTTGATAATGCTACCAAGCGCTCGACAACGTAAGATGATGAGCGATAAACAGCGCCAAAATATCCTATTAACAACTGATGATATTGTGCTATTGGTTTTTTTCCAACTGGAATAGCTGATAAATAATCCACAACTTCATTAGGATCTTTTGAAGAGCTTTTATACGAAAAATCTAGCGCTGAATTTAAATCACCGAGAGCCCCAGCTTCTTTTAAGCAATTTAAAGCCAATTCAAATTCTGAATTCGCATAGGCTTCATTCGCTCTCTGTATAAAATATTCGATTGTCATGTTCGATCTCCGCGTATAAAAAAAGCCTCAGAAGAGGCTTTTTTCGGTTTACACGTATGTTAGAACGTTAAGTTAACGCGCGAGTAGAAAAACTGACCAGGAATTTCATACATTGACGGGTCAAAACTGTTAGCAAACGTTGAATAAGATACTTCTGGATCTGTATCAAACAAGTTATTAACACCTAACGTAATACGAAGGTTGTCGTTTACCGCGTAAGCTAACGACACATCGTGATAAGCCATCGCTTCTAGCTCGTTAAAGCTATTGCCACCTATCTCCTCGCTAGGATCAGAACAAAGTTCTTGCTCCAGCTGATTAGACTGAGCATTGGTACCAAGATTACACTGCTCAGTGGTGTTACCGATGTAACGCATTAACCAGTTAGCTGTCCAGTCATCATACATCCAGGTAAGAGCCAAGTTTGTACGAAGGCGCGGAACGACGTCGCGGTCGCCTGCTTTACCTGCGTCATTAAATACCGTTGTTGCGCCCGTAGCGGGATCTACAACGATAGATGAACGTTCGTCAATATAAGTTCCATCCCAATTTACGCGGAAATCACCGTAATCAGTTTCAAAGTTATAAGCAACATTGTAATCGAAACCAGAAGTTGTCACGCCACCAGTATTGATGTTCACGTTGACCAAATCAACTACGTTACCACCAGCTCCTCGCGTTATTAGAGAACAAAGAACAGTACCTGTCTCAGCGCACGTATTTAGTATAGTTTGACCACCATACGTAGATACAGCGTTGTCAATTTCAATATCAAACACATCAAACGTAATTGATAAACCTTCGACCTGTGCTGGTGAATAAACAAAACCGTAAGTGAAGCTTTCTGCTTCTTCTGCCTCTAAATCTTCATTACCACCTATTGTGATGCGAATTTGTGAGTTAGGTTGGCTATAAGACGCTGGAACACCTGCACAACCTGGCGCACCGTCACCACCTGCATTACAAGGATCTGATAGTGCAGGGAAAGCATCTGCAGCACCACGGAATAACTCAGTTAGTGAAGGAGCACGGAACGCTTCAGACCAAGTACCACGTACAAGTAAATCTTCATTAATACGCCACTTCAAACCAATCTTCGAGTTTGTAGTGTCACCAAAGTTACTGTAATCAGAATAACGAGTAGCAAGCTCTAGGTCTAATTGCTCTACTCCAGGCATATCTGAAAGTAGTGGAACAGCAAGCTCTAAATAAGCTTCTTCTACGTTGAAAGCACCATTTGTCGGCTGACGAGCATTACCAGAAGTGATTCCCGCAGCGATAATTGCATCTGGCTGGTCATAGCCTGACTGCCAACGCTTCTCATAACCAGCAGCGAATGCTAAATAACCCGCTGGAAGCTCTAGTAATTCGCCAGAGATATTTGCTGAGTAACTTTCTAGCGAGGAATTTAACTCATCCTGCGCAGTAAAAGTGATGTAATCAAGCATCTCTTGGGTAATAGAGCCTTCACCAATATCTGTAGCACCACCGAACAAATTAAGAGGAACACACCCATCTGTACAGTTCGCTGGGTCTCCAAGCGCCAGTCTTACGCGATCCATATTAAGTAGACCATCAGTAGACGTATTTTGAGTTATATCAGCATATGTATAGTTCACATCCCAGAAAAACTCAGTCTCAGCTATTTCGAATACACCTTCGAAGCCGCCGTTAAATTGGAATTGATCAACATTTTGTCTAAAGCTACGGAAGCCCGCTTCCATCATACGACGACCAAAAAGATATAACTCTTGAGAATTTGGATCGTACAAAGAAGGATCTAATCCTTCACCGTTTTCATTGTAACCTTCAGACGCTGGGTCAGTGTATATTGAAGGATTCGTTGTAATTAACGCGTTAAATGGGTTGAATGGATGGTTTGCAGCTAATTCAGCAGCCTCATCAAAAGCCGTACCTAAAAACAAAGGTGTAGGAGCAAGTGCTTGCTCAGACTTACGGTTACCATAAAAACCTGTAACGTTAACAGATACATTATCAGTCAGTTCATACCGTGCCTGAGTATAAATGTTAGTACGTTCTTGAGGCGTAGATAGATAGTTAAAAGGTGCGAAATTGAATCTGCTTGTAGGCTCTACCCAAGGCTCTAAACCACCGTTACCGTCACCCTGTAAATTGTTCAGGCCACCTGACGCTGGGAATGTTAAGAAACGACCTTGTGGAGGAGCGGATGAACCGCCAAAACCCTCTGGAGTTCCAAATACGGGAACAGCTGAGATTTCACGATCGCCCGCTAGTGTTGGCTCTTCTTCAACGTAAGAGATGTTGAAGTATACATTACCTTTATCATTAGCAGTACCGAAGCCGATATCCCATTGCTCTTTATTACCGTCGCCTTCATCCCACTGACCAACGTATCCAGATGCTTGAACACCTTCAAAATCCTGACGTGTAATAACGTTTACTACACCAGCGATTGCATCAGAACCGTATACTGCGGAAGCACCGTCTTTAAGCACTTCGATACGCTCAATAATTGCAGCTGGGATGTTGTTAAGGTCAACTGAACCACCAAGGCCTGGCGCCCAGCGCTTACCGTTAACAAGAACCAGTGTACGGTTTGAACCAACACCACGAATGTTGATTGTCGTTGTACCATCACCACCGTTGTTATTGTTGGTATTTATCGCCGAACCTGCAGAAGGAATCGCTTGAAGAACGTCACCAATTGACGTAACACCGAATTTCTCAATATCAACACGTGACATGACTGTAACTGGGTTCGCACCTTCAATGTCGGTACGACGGATACGAGAACCTGTTACCTCGATTTTTTCTACTGCGTCCGCTGCTTCTTCGGTTTCCTGTGCGTTAACTGCACCAGTGAAGCCGATAGATGATGCAGCACCGAATGCGCACGCTAACTTCACTGACTTAGCCAGCTTAGAGTTTATAAACATGTATTGTCTCCCTGGACCACTAAAGCTCTTAGTGTGTGTTTCTTAAATCGTTTATATAACGAATTATTATTAGTAAGGTCAAAGCCTCACTTTGATAATAACCACATCCTAAGCGAACGGTCAACTGGGATCAGACAGGTGTTCCCCAAAAGTTCAATTTTTTTTTCGTCTTTTTATCTCCTTTTGTAAATATTAACTTACATTTAACATATGAGTTACATCGAGCTCTATTTTTTGATTATTTAGCAACCAAGTTGGCAAAATTTCAGGTTTTATACTTAAGTTTATAAGACTACTAGTTAATAACCCTTTCGAAAAAAAACGATGAACATCGAAACGATTTTTTAAAATCTGCAAGTTTCGTACAAAGTCTTGAAATCTGAAGGAACATGGTTTGACATAGCACTACTCATTTTTATCGGTCGGCGAGCTTGGTACATACTCGCTGTTTTAATAATAGACAAAGAACGGTTTCCTTTGTTATTAGCCTTTTGCAAAAGTTTAATTTCACTGCTATTTGCACAAACGAATTCAATAAGCTGCGAACTTACTGTTTCTGGGTATTTCTGTAGCTCTTCTGTCTCAATTGAAAATGTATTAAAGCGGTACTGTCTACAAAACGCTTCGCTTAACTCTGTCTCATTTTCTACGACACGTTTAATTGTCGAAATATCCCACGACCAATTTAAACCATTGCTGAAGTGCGTCCTAAAAATGGACCATGCATTCTGAATCATCTCTCTTTTTGTAACGATTAATTTTGCATCTGGAAAAACACGGGCAATCACGTGTGCATAACGAAGATTACTTAGGCTTTTATCAATAATAATAGCCTTTTCACCGAGGTACTCTTCGCATATACGTTGATATTCTTCTGCAATTTCGTAACACTTTTCTGCATCCAGTGTTTCTAAAGAACGTAAACTATCAAGCGTGTTTTTCGTTTTAAAAACATTATCCACAGCGCAGGAAAAGGCGTTCAATTCACCCACGGACAGTGCATCAACATTGCTCACTAATATTTGTTCAACCAAGGTAGTGCCAGAACGGGGGAGACCTAATATGAAAATTGGTTGTGGAAATAGCTTGGAATGCTGGCCCGCTATATTATTTTTTACTGAAGATAAGTATTGAGAATTATCTTTAGCCCATTGGGATAATGGCCCATAGTCAAACTGTGCGTTAGTAGTTGACAATGCGCGCATTGTTTCTGCGCTTTTTTGAATGTATGAAAAGCTCTGTTTTTCTTTGTTTAATTTAGTAGAAAGAATACTTAACCCATTGTAGAAACAAGCTTTTGAAACGCTGTTTGGCACTTTACTAAATTTATCTACTAGCTGAGTAAGTTGAGCTTCTAAATGCTGAGCTTCATCTGACTCAAGCAATGTGGATAGTAAATGCGCCGACTCACCTGATTCCGGTGCTCTTTTTAAAATTTCGTTAAGTAAAGCTTTGGCGGTTTCAAACTCTCCTAATTGATATGCAAGAACTGCGTTTAAGTGAAGTAGAGTAATTGAATTGTATCCGGCTTCCCCTATCGCTTGAATAAATTTGTAAGCTTGCTTAGTGTTTCCGCAGTCAGATAACATTCCCAACGCCTGTGCAAGCACAGTGTCTTGTAAACCATTTTTTAGCGTTTGCTCGATGCAGCGTTTTGCAAGCAAGTAACACCCAAACGACATTGCAATTTGCGCTACACCTAACCAGCGTTCGTTTAGCGGGGCCTTTAGTGAAAGTAATTTATTTGTTACTTCAACGACAGATGCTCGATCCGTCGATTTAGCTGCCGATACTAATTGTTTTAAAAGTTGATTCATTGTTTAGTTTAAGCCCAGCATTACGCTGGGCTTTTTCACTTTTGCTTAGAAGTTCACTTCAACGCTGAAGCGCACATAACGAGGTGTCTGGAAGGATGTGGGTAGTCCATAGCTTGGGTTATATTCTCCAAGGAATATTCCCTCATCGCTTTGCCCTGCATAACGCTCGTTTATTTCGTTTAACTGAGTAGCATCATCATTATTGAACAAGTTAAAAATGTCAGCACGAAGCGCTACGTCCGCTTGCTCTAGCTCAATTAAGTATTTCGCACTTAAATCTAAAGTCCACGTACTAGGAGTTCGACCTTCAGAGCCGCGAGATACTAATTCACCATCTTTTACAAATGATTCTGCATCGTAATAACTTGCGAACAGATCAGTTGGGTGATAACCAAATGAATTCAGAGGTCTGCCCGATGTCCAACGGAAGTTTGCACCAAGTGTAAAATTCTCAAATACTTGGTACGCGCCTGTTACTTTAACAGCGTGACGACGATCATTTGGTAAATTACCATATGCGCCATCAAGAAGACCTGGTTGGTCGAAGTTTGTGGTTAAACCAGAATCTGTTTGGTCATTGTCAGAACGCACCGCACCTTCAGTGTTACCCCAACTGTGGCTCCATGTGTAGGTAAAGCTCATCATCCAAAGATCGTCCCACGCTCGGTCAACAGTTAAATCAACTGCGGCGTACTGACGCTCAGCTTCTGGGTAACCCAACATGTCAGCTGGAATAGTGTAAGTACCGAATGGAACATCACCATCCCCGTCAGGATCCGTTGTTATAGTTACGTCATTGCCAGGATTAGTAAGGACATAATAGTGGAAACCAGAACACAGTGTGCACGATGAACCAAACTCTTGTTGAATGTAGTCATCGAAGCCGGCATCAATAGCGATATCTTCTAGTGAGCTTATAAGATCGCGGTAAGTACCTTTAATGCCAAAACTCCAAGAGTCGTTAATGACTTGCTCATAACCAAGGATATATTCGTCTTGATACATAGGATCAAGATCTGCATTTACCGTTTCTGTCGTTCCTTTCAGTGTGCCATCACTGTAAACCGTTAAGCTGCCTGTCGCTTCACCTAGTACTGGCGTAAAGTCATCATTGATCGACTCTACATCAAAAAACTGGCGCGTATAAAGCTCATCACCTGCTAGACGGATATTGGTGTTCGTTGCTACCGGTAGATAATAGCGGCCATAGTTTGCAAATACCTTACTTTCACCATCACCTTTTATGTCCCAACTTAGGCCTAAGCGAGGTGCCCATTGGTCACTTACATCAACAAACTTCTCCCCGGCTTTATTAAAGTTTTCAAAGGTTTCATTACGAAGGCCGATTCTTGCCGTAATGTTGTCCGTTACTGTCCACGTGTCTTCAATATAGTAAGCAAAACTCTTAGTTTCAAAGTCGCCCTGATTCACGTAGAACTCTTGACGCACCTGGCAGTCTTCATTACCTGGCTGATCTAGATTAGCGCCACAGTTTTCATAGCGATATGCCACACCACCTGCGCGAGAAGTATTCTCATATGCTTCAAGGTCTTCATTATCGATACCGACCTTAAGAACATGATCGGCATTCACGTACCACTCAACGTCAAAACGAATAGCTGTACGCTTATCTTCTTGAACAGACGGAGTTGTAAGACCGTAAGCACCATACTCAATGTTGGTAAACCTGTCGTAAATAACTGGGGCATCACCTAGTGGGTTAGCGCCATCGTTAAGGTTGCTGTAACTAGTTTTGTTAACCGAGTACTGCGCACTTACAGTTAGATCATCGGTGATAATCCCTGTATATTGAGCACCCCAAGTTGTACCACCTCGTTCCAGTGTATACTCGCCCAGAGATGAGCCAACGTTATTGCTGTCTGGGCTATATAAGAATTTTTCTGACTCAAGCTCTTCAGTATTATCCCATGCGGTAATTTCAAGAATATGCTCTGGTGTAATATACCAATCAAGCTTAGCGCTTAATAATGTGTCATTACCTTCACGGTCATAGGTGGTGGCTGTCTCTGCGTAATCACGCTGACGTACTTTCTGGTTTACTAAACCAAAGAAGAATAACTTATCTTCAATAAGCGCACCTGACGCCCACAGGTTGACATTTGTTTCGCCAGTTTCATCTTCTTTGTTTACAACGTAATAGGCTGTACCAGCTTCATCTGCATCTTCTTGGGTTCTGTAGAATACGTCAGGTTGGTGAGCACGAAGAGCCGCTGGCTCATAGTATGCGCTTGCGCCCCACTTAAACTCGTTGCTACCACTTTTAGTGCGTGCGTTAATTACACCACCCGTTGAACGACCGAATTCAGCGGAGTACCCACCGGTTTTCACCTCAAACGACTCGTACATCTCGAAGGGAAGTTCTGAACCGCCCAAACCGTTACGGAAATTTGTCACGTTAATACCGTTTACATAGTAAACGTTTTCGCCAACAGAAGAGCCGCCAAACGACGCATAGTTACCAAAGTCGGAGTCACCAGAAACAGTACCTGGGGCAAGTAAAGCTACAGAAGAGATATCGCGGGGGACGGGAACTTTAGCAATAAACTCTTGGTCAACATATAACTGAGATTCACTTGATGTAACGTCGATATTTGAAATTGAAGTGCCGCGAACAGATATTCTTTCAACGTCGCCAGCTTCAAGCGCTACATCTAGGTTCGTCTTACCAGAAGGTCTAACGCTAAACTGTTTCTCTTGTGCAATGGAAAAACCGTCTCTTTTGGCGGTCAAACTATAGTTGCCAGGAGGAAGAAGAGGGAATGTATATCTACCGTCACTGTCAGTAACGAGTGTTCTGGTTAAACCCGTTTCCAAGTTAACGATAGTAACTTCGACCCCAGCAAGTGCTTGGTCCGTACTTGCTGATACAGAAGTACCAGTAATTGTACCTTTAGATTCTTGCGCAACAACTGGCGCAGAGATACCTATAGACGCAGCAACAGCCACGGCTGTAAGCGTTTTGTTGAATTTCATTGTTTTTCCCTGGTTTTATTTCTTATTAGAGCTTTTCCGCTTTAAGTTTTATTTAAAACACTTTAAAAACGTAATAAACCCATGTTTTTGTTAGGATTTTATAAATTAATCCTTTTGTATAATTGACATAACAAAGAGGTGAAAATCAAGGGGAGTTCGATGAAATTATTTCAGCTGCACCAATGGTGTGCAGCTAACTTATTGATTTAACTATTTACGTACAAGATTTAACCCACAAAAAATGCGACGAAAAACCATAAGAAAAAGCGCATAAGCGGTTGTATTTAGTACTATTTCAAATAAAACCCCAAGTATTTACGCACCGTTTCGGGCAATTCAGGCAACGAACTTTTGGGTAATAGAAATGTTGCCATGTTGAAGAAGTCTAAAAAAATGCGGTTAGATTCCGTGGTTTTCTTTAGATAGTGGTGACCAGAAGAGCCGCCCGTCCCTATTTTAGTACCCAGCATACGCTGAACCATCATGGCGTGACGATAGCGCCATATCGTTAATTGCTCATCTACTTCAGTAAGTGCTGTGATAAGTTGAAAAGGAAGATTGAATATTGGCTCTTCCGAATATTGCTTTATAAATAAAGCTGAGAGCATAGCCTTATGGCTTAAACGAAACTTATCCTCGCCTCTCAGTTTTTCAAATTTAGCTTCATCAAATAAAGCATCGAAATTGTCCATAGTAGCTTTCAGGTCTTTAAGCTCTTGGCGCTTTTCTGTCTCCGACAACATATCACTAGTAGAAATAGTGCTATGGTCATCTTTCAACATTTCGTCAGCAGCATTTTTATAGTATTGCCAAAAGTCGAACCCTTCAGTTTTTAAAAGGGGCATGCGAGAAAGCCAATCGTCCACCAGTTCAAACAAACTTGGTTTGCTTTCTAAGCTTTCGAGCAGTGCCCGGTCCTTGTCAGTAAGCCGGTTATAAAAGCTTTGCTTGTCAAAATCGATCCTAAAGTCACGTTTTAAGCCGAGAGAAATCTCTAAACGTTTGAACTGGATACTCTGAAAGCCGGACGCGGGCACAAGATAATCTCGAAACGACAGAAATTGCTGCGGTGTCATGGTTTCCATAATGGCAATTTGGTCATTCATGAGTTTTTGAATTTGTATGATTCGCTGCAGTCTATGTACAACTAGCGTTAACTGCTGGTCTTTCACCGTTTCTTGGTTAAACGTATCGATAACGGCATTGAGTTCGTGAAGGACCTGTTTAAACCAGAGTTCGTAAACCTGATGTACGATAATGAACAACATCTCTTCGTGGGCCGCATCGCCGTATTTCTCACTTTGCAATTCTTGCGCGCCTAGCACCTTATCTAAATGCAAGTAATCGCCGTAGTAGCAGGGCTCTATATTTTTCTTCATTTTAGTATTGCCTTATTACTGATATGTACCGTGTAATACTAACACCGTCACCTCGACATCCCCAGAATACAAGCTATACATAATAAGGTTACATAGTTAAGGGTAATGTCGTATCGCTGTGGGGCGTAAACGAATGTATCCATTTCAAGTTTAAGGGCTTTATCTGAACTAGAGGTTTTACTTAAGCTAAGGGCTCTTTTAAGCTCAAGACTACTTATGTAACGTATTGCTTGCATACTATTCAAAACGCTAAAGCACAATGCTTACAAAAACTATAAGGGGAACGAAGGTGAAACTAGACGACGATATTCACAATTATTACGAGCACTTGGTCTTAGAAAGAATTAGTAAACTTGGTCTTGATACGACCAAAAGCCCCGATTATTTGGCAGATTTGTGCTGCCTTGCGCTAAATCAGGTGCCGCCGCGTTATATTCGATATGAAGTTGATATGGCATTTTACCTGCCGCAAAGTGAACGCAACCAAATGGAAATGAATGTTGAGCACGCGATTAGCAAAGCACTGAAATACCTAGACGAAACAGATAAAAGCAAGAAAGAAAATACCGAAGAAGATATAGAAGAAGTAGAATAAGAGATTTGGGTGGCGGGCCTCCAGCCACATCCCGGCACATGAGTCGTCTGCTGCGGCTGCTCCCTTCCAGGCCTGACCGGGTTCACAAAGTATCATTGCGGGAGGACCAAAAGCCCACCATAGAAAATCGCATTCAAAGCAAAGTCATTCGCCCCTGCCTGAGTGCGGGGCGCATTATGACTATTTGGCCAAGAGTTTTCAACCCTTTATAGAAAATCTCTCTTCAGCAATCACATTTGCGACACGATTAGTCGCCGCTCCCTCTTGCTCAGCACGGGTATAAATTTCTTTTAGCGTTTCGCCTATTTGTTCAATATGCGTACGTAACGCTTCGTTAGAACTCGATTCCATACGCTGATGGAAGATATCAATAACTCCACCTGCATTAATCACATAATCTGGCGCGTACAATATGCCGCGCTGTTGAAGCAGCTCACCGATATCTTCACGGGCAAGCTGGTTATTAGCGGCACCTGCAATCACTGTCGCTTTAATTGCCGGCAGCGTTTGGTCGTTTATTGCTGCCCCTAATGCACAAGGTGCAAGTACGTCTACATCTAAACTCAAAATCTCTTCAGGCGCTACCGCAGTTGCGCCGAGCTCGCTCACCGCTTTCTCTACGCCTTCAGGATAAATATCAGCAACGTAAAGTTTAGCGCCATGTTCATGTAAATGCTTAGCAAGACGATAGCCAACGTGCCCCATTCCTTGAATGGCCACACTGACTCCATCCAAGCTACGCTTCAAGCCATACTCTACGGTAGCCTTTAAGCCAACAAAAACACCATATGCCGTCGACGGTGCAGGGTTTCCATCGGGTACTTCACCCGCATAGTGGTACTGAGCTTGAACACCCGCTATGTAATCAGACTGAGTTGCCATGGTTTGTAAATCAGTCACTGAGATGCCCGAGTCTTCAGCGGTAAAGTATTTCCCACCCAGTGACTCTACAAATTTACCCATCGCTTTCATCATTTCCGGCGATTTTGCTTTGCGGGGGTCGCCGATTATTACCGACTTACCGCCGCCAAGTTCTAGGTTGGCCATGGCGGCTTTATATGTCATCCCTTTAGATAGTCTCAATACGTCGGTCAACGCCTCACCACTATTAACATAGGGCCACATGCGACAGCCGCCAAGTGCTGGGCCGAGGTTAGTGTTGTGTACAGCAATAATGGCACTCAGGCCCGCCTTCTCGTCGTGATAAAACGCAACGTGTTCGTGATTATCGAACTCTGGGTGATCAAAAACTGACATATTTTCCCTATTAATACTGTGATGAGTTAAAGCCTATCCAAGTCTAAGCTGTCACGAATTCTAAACGGCGCTCATTTGGATTGATGTGAGAGTCTGGTAACGATTTGCGATACACTTATTGGCCTAGCGGCGGTACTGCAAAGATCATCAACATTTTGAAAAGTGTATCTGATAGTTCTGAGGACATGCCTTGCAAAGTTTGTTAATGAATTTTACAAACTGAAACGCAATAGAATTGAATACTATTTTTCTAGGATAGCTATCCTAGAATTTTTTTTGATATATAATAAACATCATAAAGACGACGGAAACAGTGTTAATGAAATTGGATAAGTTTGACCGTGAAATTTTGCGCGTGCTTCAGCAAGACGCCACGGTATCAATGGCAGATTTAAGTCAACGTGTTGGGTTGTCGCACACACCATGTTGGCGTCGTGTAAAGAGAATGGAAGCTGACGGCATCATCCTAGGTAAGGTCACTTTGCTAAACAGCAAAAAGTTGAACTTAGGCGTATCGGTTTTTATTTATGTCACGCTAAAAAACCACGACGGTGACTCGCTGACCGACTTTGAAAATGCGGTTCAAAATATAGATGAAATAGTAGAGTGCCACACCACTAGCGGCGAAAAAGACTATTTGCTGAAAGTGATAGTAGAAAGCATTGAAGAATACGAATTCCTACTTAAAACGAAATTGACGCATCTTCCTCTCGTGGATCACTTAAGTTCGACCTTCGCATTGAAGCAAGTGAAAAACACCACCGAGCTTCCCATTAAACGTCAATAGCGAAAAACTAGGGGGTCAGAGTCGTGACTCTGACCCCATCATTCAAGACGCGTCTACTTGATTCTCAGGACTTGCCTGTTTGAATTCACTCAATTCGTTACAGTTGTTCGCTATTTTACTAATAAGCGGATAGCGAGTCATATCCACGTTAAAGCGCTGTGCATTGTACACTTGTGGTACTAAGCATATATCGGCAAGGGTAACGTCAAAGTCGAAACAATATTTACCAGCTTGGGTTTGTAGGCGTTGTTCAATTCCATCAAACCCCAATGTAATCCAATGCGCAGCCCACTTAGCTACATCATCTTGAGATGCCTCGAAATTACCTTTAAGCGCATTTAACACACGAAGGTTACCTATGGGCTGAATATCACAGGCGATGTCTTGCGCTAACGCTCTTACTCTAGCACGCTCTGTTCTGTGCTCTGGCACTAGCTTGTACTCACTTTCATACCGCTCATCAAGATACTCAATAATGGCTAAAGATTGATTGAGAATAATGTCTTCGTCTTCATTAACAAGTGTGGGGACGAGGTTCGCAGGATTTAAGCGCGAATATTCACTGCTGTGTTGCTCCCCGCCGTTATTGACGAGGTGCACCGGCACATACTCATACTCAACACCTTTTAAGTTAAGTGCAATGCGCGTTCGATACGTAGCGGTTGAACGCCAATAACCGTAAAGCTTGATGCTCATGGTAATACTCCATCGGTCAAACATATAGCCAAAGAAAACGCTGGTTGTCGTTACGCATTAGCGCTTTCTCTACTATCAATAATAGTGTGAGAAACAACGATCAGCCCGATTAATAAAGGCCAGCTCTGTGAACAAAAAGTTCGTTGCCGCACCCACCACTAAATCGCTACTAAATCTCTAGTTCAGTGGTTTCACCTGCTGTTCGATAGCACCGAATACTGAATTACCCTCTGTATCTAGCATCTCAATTCGAATACGGTCACCAAACTGCATGAAAGGCGTAGAAGGTTTGCCATCGCGTATTGTTTCAATCATGCGAACTTCTGCAATGCATGAGTAACCTACTCCACCTTCAGAAATAGCTGACCCATGATCTGTACCTTGCTTATTTGACACCGTACCAGAGCCAATAATCGTCCCTGCGCCTAAATTTCTGCTCTTTGCAGCATGTGCAACTAGCTGACCAAAATCAAAGGTCATATCTTGTCCCGCTTCGGGCTTGCCGAACAATTCTCCGTTATAAGTTGAACGTAACGGCAGATGAACTTTACTATCTTCCCAAGCATCCCCTAACTCGTCTGGTGTTACTGCAACGGGCGAGAAGCTAGAAGCAGGTTTAGATTGAAAGAAACCAAACCCCTTTGCTAGTTCGCCAGGGATTAAGCCTCGAAGGGAAACATCATTAACCAGCATTATAAGGCGGATGCGCTCTGAAGCTTGCTCTGGTGAACATGCCATCGGCACGTCATCGGTAACAACGGCGACTTCTCCCTCAAAATCAATGCCCCAGTCATCACTTGGCAAGATTATGTCATCAAGAGGCCCAATAAAGTCATCTGAACCACCTTGATACATTAGCGGGTCAGTCCAAAAGCTTTCGGGCATTTCTGCATTACGAGCTTTTCTTACTAATTCAACGTGATTTACATACGCACTTCCGTCTGCCCATTGATAGGCTCGTGGTAAAGGAGACTCGCAGCGAGATGCATCGAACGGAACGCTATTGCAGGTGTTGTCATTAAGTGCTTGGTACTTCATCTGAAGTTGGGGCGCTATCTCTTTCCAGTTATCTAATGCTTGCTGCATTGTTTTCGCAATATC
Source organism: Alteromonas sp. BL110 (assembly GCF_003443615.1). Classification (NCBI taxonomy): domain Bacteria; kingdom Pseudomonadati; phylum Pseudomonadota; class Gammaproteobacteria; order Alteromonadales; family Alteromonadaceae; genus Alteromonas; species Alteromonas sp. BL110. The sequence goes on from NZ_CP031967.1 coordinate 564,640, forward strand.
CTTTGCACTGCAAGCGCGAGAAAGATCTTTCGACACTACCATCAGGCAGCCATCGCGGGTTTCATCTTTGTAGGTAGCTAGTTTCATTATTCGTTCCTCGACATATCTCTTTTGCTTAGCACATGTGCATCGTCACTCCACTCGCAAAGTTTGAAATGAAAGTGGTACTGGCACACCAGCAGATAATAAGAATTGTGTGAATATAGTTATGCCACTAGTTGGTATACGTTGAGAAGTGTTCGGGTTACGAAGTTTTGTTTGGCTGTAAGAAAGGGTGTACGCACAATATTGTCAATCGTGCACGAAGGGCGCTGGGTGTCTGCTTCGTAGGCGATGTAAATTTATCGTAACGGGGGCATAGACTTACCAAAAAGCCCCCAATCAGTGTCGCCCTTTGCCACTATGCGTGAACCAAAGGGCAATACTATTTTAGTTGGTTAGAGCTTAACAGTCGCTTTGTTGATGCCATACTCTCGCAGCTTGTTGGCAATAGCAGTATGGCTCAACCCTAGCTTTTTCGCTAATTGGCGTGTACTTGGATAGGAAGGGTACAAGCGCTTGAGCAAGTCCTTTTCAAACTTCTTCACTTCCTCATCTAATGTTCCATCGAAGTTTTCATCTATATAAGTAACACTAGGCGCACAGCTTGGCAGCTGAATATCTTCTTTGGTAATTTCCTTTCCATCAAGCAATGATAATGCGCGGTAAAGGGCATTTTGAAGCTGTCTTACATTGCCCGGCCATGGATACTGCTGAAGAAAATCTACACAAGACTTGCTTAGTTTTGCAGGACGGCGGCCCAATTTAGTACTGTGCTGTACAATAAATGATTCGGCTAGCGGCACGATATCCTGCCTTCTATCTTTTAAAGACGGCATAACTAAGCTCAATACGTTTAGGCGATAATATAACTCTTTTCTAAATCGGCCCTCTTCCACCAGCTGTCCTAGGTCACGGCACGTGGTACAAATAAATCGTACATCGACTTTAACCGGCTCTGAATCTCCTACGCGCCTAAATTCACCATCTTCTAAAACTCGCAACAGTTTGGCCTGAAGTTGTGAAGACATATCGGCTATTTCATCAAGTAAAAGTGTACCGCCTTTCGCCTGTTCTAAGAGCCCAACTTTGGCGCTCGGTTGGTTAAACGCCCCAGCAGCGTAACCAAACAATTCAGTTTCTGCCACACTGTCGGGGAGCGAAGCGCAATTAAGTGCTAAAAATGCGCCTTCGCTGCGGCGGCTAGACTGATGGCACGCTCTCGCAATCATCTCTTTACCCGTGCCTGTCTCGCCGAAAATTAAAATAGGTGCGTCTAAGTCGGCTATGCGCTTGGCTTCGTGAACCACTCGCTTCATAAACGGGGAATGAGCGACAAAGCGATCGAAACTGTCAGTAGGCGATTGGTGAAAAGCAGTAAACTGCTGTCCAAGGCGCATTTCCGATTTCAATATAACCACGGCGCCTGCCATAATCATATTTTGTTCACCATCTGGTACAGTGATCGGCAGCATATCGGCAAGATAATCCTGCTGAATGAATTTCACTTTAGAAGACTGTGGACCCGGTGACTTTCCATCCATCCATTTAGTAAAGTTGAACCCCTTAACAACCTCACTAATTTCTGTACCGATTATTTCGCTACTTGGCATTTCAAGCCCAGCGCTTACCGCTTCGTTACACAATAATATATTACCCTTGGCATCTATTGAGAAAACGGGGTCAGGTAAAGTCCGTAAAATGGCAGAGAGTTGGTTTTTCTCTCGCTCTCCCGGCATGAACAAAGTTGTTTTTACATCATCGATACCGTCTATGCGGCGTATTTGAGGCATGAGATGCTGAAAATCTGCAAACTCAATATTGGGAAAATTAAGGAAAATTTTACCTGCGGGATCAATTTCGATACCACGCAAATCTATTTCTTTGGTAACGAGGATATCTAAAACATCTTGAGTGATTCCAAGACGGTCCTGACAGCTTATTTCTAGACGCATAGGGTGTTATAGCTTTATTGTAAACATATATGTACAGGATATCACACTTTTACAAAAAGATAACAAGAGAAATGTTACAGAACTTTAAAATTGCGATAAGCAGCTTATTTTAAGACGTAAACTACGCGAGGACAAAGGACTAAACTCTAGAATCAAAAAAATGCCGCTTCGATGAGCGGCATCCTATATAAAACACATTTAATTAACAATAGCTCTAACTGGCTTTTTTCTCTTTCGGCGGGAAAAGTGGGGAAAACAAACCTAAAGATTTAGCTTTTTCCACTAGCGCCATAATATCCATTTCGGCTAATTCGAACAGATGGTCGAACTCCGGCAGAATATAATAGAGAGGTTGCATAATATCGATACGATAAGGCGTACGCAGAGCATCGATAGCAGTAAGTGGATTACGCAATGGTGTATCGCTGTCTAACGCGTAAATAGTTTCGCCTGGTGAGGACAAAATACCGCCGCCATATATTTTTAACTTATCCTTAGCACGCACCAGTCCAAATTCTACCGTGAACCAATAAAGACGTGCTAAGTAAACTCGGTCTTCCTTACTGGCCGCTAAACCCAACTTTCCGTAAGTATGGGTAAAATGGGCAAAGGCTGGGTTTGTTAGCAACGGGCAGTGGCCAAATACCTCATGAAAAATATCGGGCTCTTGCAAATAATCAAACTCTTCTCGAGTACGGATAAAAGTAGCAACAGGAAATTGCTTATTTGCCAGCAGCCTAAAAAACTCGCCGAAGTTTATTAGGGCAGGCACCTCAGCGGTTTGCCAACCCGTTTTTTCCATCAGAACTTTGTTGATGTCTGGCAACTGAGGGATTTCTTTTTCACTTAATTTCAATAAATCAAGCCCGTCCAGATACTCTTGGCACGCTCTTTCTTCTACCAGTGGAATTTGTCTCGCATAAAGCTCCGACCAAATTTGGTTTTCTTCATCTGACCAATGGATAATGCCATTCTCATCAGATTGCCTCGACTGGTATTGCGTTGATTTTGGCATAACTTCTGTGACCAATAAGTGTGAGATAACTTACCTTTTAGTCTAATGAAATTCGCGACGCCGAACAGTGGAAGGCCTCATGGCACCCTCATCATTGCTGTAACAGGAATTTTACATGCACCACTAAAACCGTTGATTTAAATAATAAAAAATCGCCCAAGGCGAGCGATTTCCCGTTAAACATTTGTGAGGTATAAAGCGAGTTATAATCGACTGATTTCTTTATTCAGCTGATATTCGCGAGACGTCACATACGTTTCCATTTTACGTAAGCGAACTTCAGCTTTCTCGAAGCGATTGCGAATATCGTGAAACGCCTGTTTCGGTGGCTCACCGGCCTGCCAAACCTTGGTTTTCACCTCAACTTTCGGGCTTTTCACTTGCCCAGCGTTGGAATTCGTCCAACCTTTACCTTTCGAAAAAACCGGTGGTGTAGGAGTATTATCTATCCCGGCCGGCTTCTTATCTAGGATGAACCATGCGGCTATGTAGGCAACGAATATAAAGGGACCTGCGAGTAAAAAGAAACCGGTAACCACTAAAATTCTAACTAACCAGGTTTCCAATCCGAAGTAGTCCGCTATACCTGAACATACACCCGCAATGCGTGCATTTTCCGGGTTGCGATAGAGCTGCTTACCATTTCTCATGCTCTATTCCTCCACTCGGGTGCCTCACTATCTAGAATGGCCTCTAATGTCTCAATGCGCTCACTCATTTTCTCAGCTTTCTCGGCAAGGTCTTGTAAAGATGCGTATTCCTCTGCGCTCAGTCCTTGATTGACCTGCTTTTTGCTTCGATAGTGTAAAATTAGCCATATGGGAGCAACAAATATTGAGAACACCACAAGGGGCATAACCAACACTGCAATTGTACCTTCATCCATCTCAATGTCTCCTACAAACTCTGATGTAGCTACCCTCTCCACGGCTTTCCATCAAGAGGGCGCCCCTATTCTTATTATTTTATTCTGATTTTTCGGTACTTTTACTCGTACCTTTTACTTTAGCTTTAAGCGCAGCTAGTTCGTCTTCCACTTTGTCGCTGGCTTCTAGTTCAGCAAACTCATCTTGCAACGTCTTTTTACCCAAATCATAAGCGTCTACCTGTGATTCAAGGTCATCAATTTTGCGCTCGTATTGCTCAAAGCGTCCCATTGCATTATCTACTTTCGTACTATCTAGTGTCTTTTTAACTTCTAAACGAGAGCTTGCGGTTTTCTGGCGCATAATAATGGCTTTCTGACGCGTCTTAGCGTCTGCAAGCTTCTCTTGCAGCTGACCAATTTCATCCTGGAGCTTGCTAATTTGTTCGTCAACAACGGCCAATTCTTTACTCAGCGCTTCTGCAGCTTCTGCAGACTTTTTCTTTTCTTGCAGCGCAGCTCGGGCTAAGTCTTCTCTATCTTTGCTTAACGCAAGTTCTGCTTTTGCTTCCCAATCGTTTGCATCGCTTTCATACTTTGCAATTTGATTAACAATTTCCTTTTTATTGGCTAGCGTCTTTGCAGATGCAGAGCGCACCTCAACCAACGTGTCTTCCATTTCCTGAATGATTAATCTAACCATTTTCTCAGGATCTTCGGCTTTGTCTAAAATCGCATTAATATTCGAATTCACAATATCTGTAAAACGCGAGAAGATACCCATAATAATTACCTCTTGCTAAAAATGGTAAGTGTTAGAAAACACCACACTTGATAAATAGGTTACTCTTGGTATAGATAGTATTCAATATACTTGCCAACTTTGTGAAGATGCTAACCCACTATTTTTTATACGTTTTTTATAAGCGCAAATAATACTCGTTTATCAATATTTTTTGCTCTACACTATTAATTGGTCGAAATGACTAATTTTTGAGGGATTTAATGAGTAGGTATCGACAGCAAGACAATTTACTTGGGCAAGCGAATAGTTTTCTAGAAGTTTTAGAGCAAATTTCACAGATTGCCCCCCTAGATAAACCCGTCCTCGTCATTGGCGAACGTGGGACTGGTAAAGAGCTGATAGCCGCGCGACTGCATTTCTTATCAAAGCGCTGGGATCAAAACTATATTAAGTTAAATTGCGCTGCGCTAAGTGAAAGCCTATTAGAGAGTGAGCTTTTTGGTTATGAAGCCGGTGCTTTTACCGGCGCTTCGAAACGTCGCGAAGGTCGCTTTGAAGTGGCGCACAATGGTACCCTATTTCTTGACGAACTCGCTAATACATCCGGCCTTATTCAGGAAAAGCTACTACGGGTAGTGGAATATGGAGAGTTTGAGCGTGTAGGTGGCAGCAAGTCAGTAAAAACCGATGTACGCCTTATCGCTGCCACAAACGAAGATTTGCCCGCTCTTGCCGATGCCGGTGAGTTTCGCGCAGACCTTCTCGACCGACTTGCTTTTGACGTTATCACCATCCCTCCACTTCGCGAGCGTCGTGAAGATATCATGATGTTGGCCGAGAACTTCGCCATTAATATGGCCCGTGAAATGGAAATGGAACTATTTAGCGGCTTCACTGAAAAAGCAAAGCGTATTCTTCTCGATTATGATTGGCCTGGTAATATCCGTGAACTTAAGAATGTGGTCGAACGTGCAGTATATAGAACAAATAATCCCCATCTCCCAGTTCACGAAATTGTGTTAGACCCCTTCGAGTCGGCCTTCCGTCCTAAAGGAAGAGTGAAAACAAATGATAGAGTGAGTGCCTCAGATTCGCTTGACGTTATTTCAAAGCCAGACACGCCAATAGTAAATGAACGTATTGAAAGTGCTGACGTTACGCCACTTACCCCCCAAAAAAAGCAAGAAATTGTCGAATATCCCATAGATTTGAAAGAACGCTCTCAACAACATGAGATAGATATGATAAAACAGGCTCTTGCTGACAGTCAGTTTAATCAAAAGAAAACCGCTGAAAAATTGAGCCTGACTTATCATCAGCTGCGAGGCTATCTCAAAAAATATAACTTACTAGATTCTTCCGCTGAAAACGTCGAGGCGTAGAGCATGTCCCATGGTTTGGTGAAGCGTTTGTCATTATGTTTATGTACAGCGCTTCTTGTTGCATCCTGTGCAAAGCAGAATAAACAAGCGTTTTATAATACAGGTATTATTTATTGTTCTGAAAGCAACCCAGTAACTTTTAATCCGCAGCTTGATACATCGAGCACAACCTCTGATGCATCATCTCATCAATTGTACGACAGACTTCTCGATTTCGACCCCGATTCTGGCCGCATTGTACCGAGTCTTGCAAGTAGCTGGTTAGTTAGTGATGACGGACTCACCTACGCCTTTCAGCTGCGTAGAGACGTATGGTTTCACACTACGCGCTATTTTGAACCAAGCAGAAACTTCAATGCCGACGACGTTATTTTTAGTATCGACCGCTGGCGCTTAAATTCACACCCCTATCACTACGTGTCGGGCGGAAGCTATCCCTATTTTGAAAGTATTGGCCTTGCTCAAAATATCGCGTCTGTTGAACGGGTAAATGGTTATCGCGTTGAAATTACGCTTAAACGCCGTGACAGCTCATTTTTGGCAAATTTAGCTACGGATTTCGCCGTTATACTGTCACAGGAGTATGCCGAGAAGCTTGCACAAGCTGGTACACCCAGCAAAATTGACCAGCTTCCAATAGGCACGGGGCCCTTTAAATTTGAAAGTTACCGAAAAGATCACTTTATTAAGTATCTGCGCCACGACAACTATTGGCGCACGCAAGCTCGTGAAGAAAACGGGAGTGATATAGCGTCAGCGCAACAAAATTTAAGCGAAGCTCAAAACAAGCCCGAAGTTGAACAACTTATTTTCGATATAACACCGCGAAGTTCGTTACGCCTGGCCAAGCTAATGACTGGGGAATGTGACGCTACCGCATTCCCGGCACAAACTGAACTTGAAGTTATACGCACAGAGGATGACCTGACATTGGCAGAAAAACCGGGGCTAAATGTGGGCTTTTGGGCCTTTAATACACAGCGCCCGCCGTTTGATAACCCCGATGTAAGGCGAGCACTCGCCGCGGCTATTGATAAAAACACCTTATTAGAAGCGGTTTACTTCGACAGTGCAACACGGGCTAAAACCCTGCTACCTGCGGCTAGCTGGGCATTTCAAAACGATGCCGATGACACTGCCTACAACCCTGTTCTGGCGCGAAAATTATTGGCCGATGCCGGAATAGCCCCTGGATTTTCAATGACAATTTGGGCCATGCCGGTCGAGCGCGCTTACAACCCTAACGCTACAAAGATGGCCGAGCTTATTCAGCGATACCTTCGCGATGTAGGTGTAGAAGCGACTATTGTAAGTTACGATTGGGCTACCTTTAGACGCCATCTACAAGAAGGCCTGCACGACTCCGTATTAATCGGCTGGTCTGCCGATAACGGCGACCCTGATAACTTTTATCGCCCCTTATTGAGCTGCGGAGCAATTCCATCGGGAACGAACCGGGCAATGTGGTGTAATGATAGTTATGACAAGTTACTTAACGAAGCGCTTCAAACTGATGACATTGACGAGAGATCTGCTATTTACAAGCAAGTTAATAGGTTATTATACGAACGTCTCCCAGTAGTACCTATTGCGCATGCCTATCGCTATCAAGCGTACAGAAATGAGTTAGAAGGCATGACAATCAACCCCTTTGGCGGTGTGCGTTTTGGCGGAGTAGAGAAAGCACTGTGATCCAAATTCTCCTAAGATACTGCACTTTATTTATATTAACGCTTCTAGTGTTAACAATTATTTCGTTCTCGCTGGCCTATCTTTTTCCAGGCGATACGTTAGAAAATTTGACTGGGCTTGTGCCACAAAATGAGATGCAGCGCGCTGCGCTGGAGAAACAGTTTAAGCTAGACCAGTCGTATATTTTTCAGTTTATCTACTATGTAGGTAATTTGTTGACTGGCGATTGGGGCTACAGCTTCACGTCTGGCCTACCCTTAAGAGAAGAAGTCGGTATTGCTATGCCCGCTACGATAGAACTGGCAACCTACGCAATGCTTATGGCCTTATTTATCGGTATTCCATTAGGCTATTACGCCGGCATTCGCTGTTATTCAACGTCTGACCACTTAATAAATAGTGCGAGTATTACTACCTATTCTTTCCCCGTCTTCTGGTTCGCTCTGCTGCTTATTTTGGTATTTAGTTTGGAATTGGACGTGGCACCGCTGTCTGGTCGAATAAGCCTAATTTACGATATAGAGCCAGTAACAGGCTTTATTCTATTTGATGTTTTGCTATCGGATATCGAAAATAAATCCTTAGCATTTAAAGATGCCCTGTCACACTTAGCGCTGCCAACTTTCGCTATTGGTGCCATAACTACTGCCTCAATGATACGCATAACCCGGCGCTCAGTTATAGACGTAAAACATCGTCCGTATATTGCCGCTGCGGTGTCGCGCGGGCTTTCTAGTTGGCAAATATTTACCCGCCATATTCTACGTAACGCACTGCTTCCTATTTTACCATTAATGGCGATTCAAATTACTACGCTTATAACCAATGCAATGATTGTCGAAACCTTGTTTTCATGGCCCGGAATTGGCAACTGGCTGATACAAGCCATTTATCAACGGGATTACCCCGCTTTGCGTATTGGTATGATGGCGGTATCAACGGTCGTGATTACCCTGACGATTCTGGTGGATGTGTTAAACCGTATGATTGACCCAAGTAGAGAGAAATACGAGCGTGCCACAGTTTAGTTTGTACGAAGAAGAATTCCATCCCTCCCCTTGGCAACGGACCTGGGCGTCTTTCAAGGCCAGCCACATTTCTATGCTGGGTTTAATTATGCTAGCGCTATTTGTGGTATGTGCCCTATTTGCCCCTCTCATTACCCCTTATGACGCTGTGGAACAGAATATTGACGGGCTGTTGATTCCGCCTAGCTGGTTAGCGAATGGCTCTATTACCCATCTGTTTGGCACAGATGCGCTAGGAAGAGATTTATTTACCCGTATCATTTATGGCTGCAGAACGACACTGGGCTCGGCCTTCTTAACCGTAGTACTTGCGATGTTAGTTGGCGTGAGTTTAGGTACGCTCGCAGGTATGTTGCGCGGGGTTCGCTCGAGTGTTGCGAACCACTTACTCGATGCACTTATGGCCATCCCTACTCTGCTGATTGCTATTATCATAGTTGCGATACTTGGTACGGGTTTGGTGAACAGTATGTGGGCTATCACCCTCGCGCTTATTCCTCAGTTTGTGCACCACACTCGCAGCTTCGTGCGCGCAGAAATGAAGAAAGACTACATTGTTGCATCAACGCTTGACGGTGCAAGCAAATGGCAGCTCTTTGTTCACTCTATTTTACCTAATATGACGGAAATGCTTGTGGTTCAAGGAACACTGGCTCTTTCAATCGCAGTTATCGATATCTCTGCGCTCGGCTTCTTAAACTTGGGCGCCCAATCACCGTTGCCTGAATTAGGTGTAATTCTAGCCGACGGACTAGACGTTACTTACCTAGCGCCTTGGAATGTTGCGGTGCCCGGTATGGCGATATTTTTTATCGTACTGTCCATCAATATCGTAGGTGACGGCTTGCGTTCTTCACTGAGAAAAAGGGTGAGTCACTAACATGCCAATGCTTGATATCAAAAACCTCACCTTAGAAATGCAGAACGGTGACAGCACCATAAAAGCGTTGGATAAGGTAAATTTGACAGTGAGCTCAGGCGAGATTCGTGCTCTGGTGGGCGAATCAGGTTCTGGTAAAAGCCTTATTGTATCCGCGATCTGCGGAGCGCTTCCAAACCAGTGGAATTTAACCGCCGACCGCATGAGCTGGAATGGTGAAAACCTATTAGGTATGTCAGTTCGACAGCGCCGCGAAGTAATGCGTCGTGAAATTGCTGTGGTTTTTCAAAACCCGCAAGCGGCACTTGACCCGTCGGCCACTTTAGGTGAACAGCTTGAAGAAAGCATTCCTGATGAATTTGTTGAAGGTAGCTGGTTTTGGCAACGTGCGCAGCACAGAAAAAAGATAGCAATAAGCACTGTACATAAGGTGGGAATAAAGCACCACAAGCATTACTTAAGTGCATTCCCTCACCAAATTCCCGCTGATATTGGACAAAAGTTCATGATAGCGATGGCGGTAGTGTCTCAACCCAAATTACTTATCGCAGATGATCCCACTCGAGGCATGGAGCCCACAACTAAGACGCAGATCCTAAAACTTTTTACGCGTCTTAATCAAACTCGCTCGCTATCGATATTGTTTGTCAGTCATGATTTGCTTGCCATCGCGAGTATGTCACATTCAATGACAGTGCTTTACGCGGGGCAAACTGTGGAATCGGGAAAGATGAAGCACATTAAAAAGCGCCCTCTTCACCCTTACACTAAAGCGCTATTAGATAGTGCGCCAAGCTTCAGAAAAGACTTACCGCCTAAGTCTGCGTTACCTACGTTAAGCGGCTCTATACCAACGCTACAACATTTGCCTATTGGTTGTCGTCTAGGCCCCCGTTGTCCTCGGGCTCAACGCGCCTGTGTGCAAACACCCGCCGTACGCAAAATTCATGATCATAACTACAGCTGTCATTACCCGCTACATATGGAGAAGCTGTAATGGACATTTTGCAGGTAAAAGACCTTACGTTTATACATAACGAAAAGAAGCGCTGGTTAAAGCGCCCTGAGGTATTTCAACTTGGTCCGGTTAATATGAGCGTTAAACGGGGGGAAACTATTGCCATCATAGGGGAAAACCGTTCGGGTAAATCCCTTCTTGCTAAATTATTGGTTGGCGCTCTACCTGCCGATGCGGGTGAAATTGAAATAAACACTCACAAGTATTTAGCCAAGTATCAGTCAAAAGACGGCCAACGCAAGCGGACCCATGACATTCGAATGATTCTGCAACACAGTGCGGAATCTATGAACCCATCGGTTCCGGTAGGTAAAATCCTAGACGAACCCTTGCGTTTAAATACGGGTCTTAGCGAAGCCGAACGCAAACCTATTATCGAAGATATGTTGGTAAAAGTAGGGTTACTTCGCGAGCACTATTATTTTTACCGGCACATGCTTTCTGACGGCCAACAGCAGCGCGTAGCGTTGGCTCGAGCTATAGTACTAAAACCCAAAGTGCTTGTTGCAGATGAACCCTTTGCGGCGTTAGACCCTACTATTCGCTCACAGACGGTGAACCTAATACTGCAACTACAACAAGAGCTGGGGTTGGCATTTATCTTCATAAGCCATAACTTAGGGATTGTCAGGCATATTGCAGATAGAGTTGTGGTAATGGAAGGCGGCGAAATTGTAGAGGAAGGTAAAACTGAAACTATTTTCAGGTGGCCGCAGCACACCCGCACTAAGAAATTAGTGACTGCTTATCAGTCGCTAGTACCGCAAAATACCATTCGTTAAAGCGCTGAGGGCAGTAAACTGCCCTCTCAATATCAAAATTGTATCACCCTAGTTAGCCAACCAGTGCAAGCAAAATACCTGCAGCGACCGCACTTCCTAAAACACCGGCTACATTAGGCCCCATTGCATGCATCAACAAGAAGTTATGAGGGTTTGCTTCCAGACCCACCTTATTCACGACTCTCGCAGCCATAGGCACGGCAGATACACCCGCAGCACCAATGAGCGGGTTTATACTCCCGCCCGATAGCTTACTCATCAACTTAGCCATTAACACGCCAGCAGCGGTTCCTATACCAAATGCAATTGCGCCTAGGCCCAAAATACCCAAAGTTTCCACCGTAAGGAATGCGTCAGCTGATAGCTTAGAGCCTACAGCTAAACCAAGGAAAATGGTCACTGTGTTGATTAGCTCGTTTTGGGCTGTTTTACTTAATCTGTCTACAACGCCACATTCTTTCATCAAATTACCAAAGCAGAACATGCCTACTAGCGGCGTGGCAGCTGGTAAAAACAAGATGGTCATAAATAACACGGCGAGTGGAAAGATAATTTTTTCACGCTTTGATACAGGCCGAAGTTGACCCATTTTAATTTCGCGTTCCTCTTTTGTGGTCAGCGCTTTCATAATGGGCGGCTGGATAATAGGTACCAGCGCCATATAAGAATATGCAGCGACCGCAATAGCACCTAGCAAGTCAGGTGCTAAACGTGAAGCAAGAAAGATAGCCGTTGGCCCATCTGCGCCCCCTATTATGGCAATGGCACTGGCATCTTTTAACGTAAATTCAAAACCCGGAATAAGATTTAACGCTATTGCGCCAAACAAGGTAGCAAAAATACCGAATTGAGCGGCAGCGCCGAGAAGCAGCATTCTGGGGTTTGCAATAAGCGCGCTGAAATCTGTCATTGCACCTACCCCCATAAAAATGAGCAATGGGAATACGCCTGTATCAATGCCAATTTTATATATGTAGTGCAATAAGCCACCCGCTTCTGAAAAACCAGCAATTGGAATATTCGTAAGCAGAGCGCCAAAACCAATGGGTAATAGGAGCAATGGCTCAAATTTCTTCACAATGGCTAAATAGAGTAACCCGAAGCCTACCGCCATCATGATGAGCTGGCCTGCTTCAAAATGCGCAAGCGCGGTACTATCCCAAAGTACCATTAACTTATCCATGTATTACCCCAATAAGATTAACGGTTGACCGCTAGTTACAGCATCGCCTTCACCCACGGTAATGTCATTGACCGTACCGGAAAACGCAGAGCGGATCTCGGTTTCCATTTTCATGGCTTCAAGGATCATCACTACATCACCTTCAGATACACTATCGCCAGTTCGTACTAATACTTTAAATACGTTACCCGCTAGTGGCGCATCAATTGACTGCGACGACGCAGCGGCAGGTGAAGCTGGGCTAACAGTTTGTGGCTGGGGTTGAGCCGTATCGGCAGGCGTAACGCTCGTTAGCGTACCTGAGGGTGCCACTTCTACGCGATACAATTTACCGTCTACGTTTACGTCGTAAGATTCACTCGCGGTAGCCCCTTGTGAGTTTGACTTGGCTTCAGCAGGCTTCGGCGTATTTGCGCTTTGCGACTCTTGCGCGCTAGGTGAAGGTTCAAACGCATCAGGATTGCCGCGATTTTGGATAAACTTGAGGCCTATCTGCGGGAATAGTGCATAAGTCAGCACATCATCAATTTTGTCATCTGAGAGCGAAAGCTGCTTTTTCTCGGCAAGTTCATCTAGCTCTTTAATTAGCGTATCTAGCTCAGGCGCGATATTATCAGCAGGCCTGCACGTTATGGGCTCTGCACCATCTAGCACGCGCGCCTGCAATTCCTTATTTACTGGTGCAGCTGTAGCGCCATATTCGCCTTTCAGTACACCAGCAGTTTCTTTGGTAATGCTCTTATAGCGCTCGCCAGTTAGCACATTAAGTACCGACTGCGAACCGACAATTTGAGAGGTGGGCGTTACAAGAGGGATAAATCCAAGGTCTTCACGTACCCGAGGGATTTCTTTTAACACTTCTTCGAACTTATCTTCAGCACCCTGCTCTTTTAGCTGACTTTCCATGTTGGTTAACATGCCACCTGGCACTTGGGCCAATAGGATACGCGCATCTACGCCTTTAAGACTTCCTTCAAATTTACTGTATTTCTTTCTCACTTCTCTAAAATAACTGGCAATGTCTTCCAGTTCTGGTAGCGAAATGCCCGTATCGCGTTCTGTACCTTCAACGATTGAAACCATAGTTTCAGTTGCACTGTGACCGTAGGTCATGCTCATTGATGAGATAGCCGTATCGAGCATATCAATACCGGCATCAATGGCCTTTTGATAGGTTGCCGTGCTTAACCCTGTCGTGGCGTGGCACTGCATGGCAATAGGTACATCGACGGTTTCTTTTAACCCTGTAATTAATGCTTCGCATTCATAGGGTTTTAAAAGCCCGGCCATGTCTTTCACACAGATAGAATGCACGCCGAGGTCTTCAAGTTGTTTAGCCATATCTAGCCATAGCTCTAGATTATGCGCTGGGCTTACTGTGTAAGAAATAGTGCCTTGCGCGTGAGCGCCGCTGTCTATGGTAGCTTTAATGGCGGTTTTCAAATTTCTGATGTCATTCATGGCATCAAAAATCCTAAACACGTCTACACCGCTTTCGTGAGCGCGCTCTACAAAGCGAGTAACAACATCGTCAGCATAGTGGCGATAACCTAATAGGTTTTGACCACGCAATAACATTTGCTGTTTGGTATTGGGCATAGCGGCCTTTAACTTACGAATGCGCTCCCAAGGGTCTTCCCCTAAATAACGGATACAGGCGTCAAAGGTTGCACCGCCCCAAGATTCAACAGACCAGAAGCCTGCCTTATCTAATTTTTCAGCAATGGGGAGCATATCCTCAATACGCATACGCGTAGCAAGAAGTGATTGGTGGGCATCACGCAAGACCAGCTCGGTAAGGGCCAGAGGCTTAGACATGGTAACTCCTGATATGGATTATTTTTTAGAATTTTGGCGATGGGTATGAATTGCGGCAGAAATAGCAGCGATGACGTTACCGTCTATTCCCGGTTGTACCGCTTGATTATTCCGAGTCAAATTGGCTGAACGCCGGTTAACATTATCCGAAGGGTCCGGTATTTCACCTGGAAAAGCTTCACAAAAACGTGCAATCAAATGAATGCCCACAATAAGAAGCCCCAAGAACGAAAAGACAAACACCATTCCTATGAGCATAAGAGTGCCTGCTTCAATGAGCAGACTAGCGACGGATTCCGAATTCATATTCAATCCTGTTGTTATTTTGTACCTGAATAAGTATCACGAGGTTTTTAAAAACACAACAAAACAGCATAAAAAACCACTTAAATTTGAATAAAACCCACCAATATGAAACTTAATGCATTATTACTTAATAAATTTGCAACAAACACATAGTATTTATATGAAGCTGAGGCTTTGTGCAAAGTGGCTTAAAAAGAAATGAAGGAATTCAGAAATGAAAAAGCCCACCTAAAAAGGTGGGCTTTTTGATATGGCGCGTGTGGAAGGATTCGAACCTCCGACCGCCTGGTTCGTAGCCAGGTACTCTATCCAGCTGAGCTACACACGCGTAAACTTGTATGCTTTTGAATTTTACTTCAAAAGGTGACGCTTTAAATTAAGTGGCGCGTGTGGAAGGATTCGAACCTCCGACCGCCTGGTTCGTAGCCAGGTACTCTATCCAGCTGAGCTACACACGCGCAAAACTTGTTGTTGACCGCCACTGCCAACGAATAATGGCGGAGAGGGAGGGATTCGAACCCTCGATACGCGTATATGCGTATGGTTCCTTAGCAGGGAACTGGTTTCAGCCACTCACCCACCTCTCCTTGACTGCGGGGTGCATTTTACGGATTCATTGGCCTGAGTCAAACCTTTTTTATAAAGAAATTGTTCACTCGCTGCCATTTTAAACGATTCGAGCAAAAAACCAGTAATTTGTTCGCAATACAAACAATTAAATCGAAAATTATTCGTCGCTGACTCTTAATTTCCGTTTAAATTTGTTCAGCCTATTAAGGCTTTCAACTGAATTTTTAAATAGTTTAGTCAATTATTCACAAATATCGTGAGTAATTTTTGAGATTACCAATACCAATCCGCATAGATAATTGCCCATTCAGAAGGCGCTGGCAAGTTTCCTAGCGCAGCGTGGGGATGCAGGAATGGCTGTTCCCTTTCAAATTCCCAGAATAAAGCTAGGAAGCTTGTTAGACCTTCCCTAAGGGCGAGTTTAGAATGTCCGTACTCTTTGTTGTGTCACCTAGATGTAGAACTCTATACCTGCAGTAACACGCCGCGATTACGAATATTTTAATTCTAGCTGAGTGGGTAACTATCTATGTGGACTGGTATAACTACTTCGCAACCTGGCTTCAAGAGTACTTGAAAGGAAAAAAGCCAAGAGAAATTTTCTTGCTTAAAACAAAAAAGGTCAGCTAAAGCTGACCTTTTCCAATGAAGCGTACAATGCAATTATTCCGCAGAATCTGGCTGACCGCCTTTTTCTGCCTGAATGCGCATATATATCTCTTCACGGTGCACAGAAACTTCTTTTGGTGCATTAACACCTATACGTACCTGATTCCCTTTTACGCCTAGTACGGTAACGGTTACATCGTCACCTACCATAAGCGTTTCACCAACTCGACGAGTCAAAATAAGCATTCGCTTGCTCCTGTTCCTTAATACTGAACATCATCCATTAAGATTTGCCAACCCAACGGCACGACCCGATGGTAGCGACAGTGATTCCCTGTTTCTGTGTCACTTCAAAAACTCACTGTTATACACAAAAATAATTATAGCTTATCTTGTAACCAAGCGTTAACCGAATCTAGTGCTTGGTTCAAGTTTTCAGGCTGGTCACCACCTGCCTGTGCCATATCAGGGCGACCGCCTCCTTTGCCACCTACTTGAGATGCAACAAAGTTCACCAGCTCGCCTGCCTTTACCTTACCTGTGAGGTTTTTAGTAACGCCAGCAATAAGATTCACTTTCGCATCGTTGGCCACACCTAATACTACGATCCCTTCGCCAATTCGGTTTTTAATGTCATCCATCATTGAGCGCAATGACTTCGCTTCAACACCTTCCAAATTCGCAACAAGAATTTTAACGCCATTTATCTCTACTGCATTACTAAGCATATCAGCACCTTGCTGACTCGCCAGTTTTTGTTTAGCGGAATTGAGTGCTTTTTCTAGTTCTTTAGTCTGATTTTGTAGAGAAACTACGCGATCCAGTACATTTTGGCTATCTGTTTTCAGTAATGAAGACAATGACGCCAGCGTAGCTTGCTGAGTTTGCACAACTTCAAGTGCTTGCTCGCCAGTGACCGCTTCAATGCGTCGAACGCCCGATGCAATACCCGCTTCACTAGTAATTTTAAACAAGCCAATATCACCTGTGCGCGCAACGTGTGTACCGCCACATAGTTCGACAGAGAATGGGCCCATTGTTACAACGCGAACTTTTTCATCGTACTTTTCGCCAAACAGTGCCATAGCACCTGATGCTTTGGCTTCTTCTAGGTCCATAAGTTCAGTGGCTAGCGTATGGTTTGCGCGTATCTCTTGGTTAACGCGTTTCTCAATCTTTGTAAGCTGCTCAGCGGTAACTGCCTCAAAATGCGAAAAGTCAAAACGCATACGAGACGCTTCAACCAATGAACCTTTTTGCGTTACGTGCTCACCAAGAATTTCACGCAGCGCGGCGTGAAGTAAGTGGGTAGCACTGTGGTTCTTTTTGATGGCTTCACGATTTGCAGAATCAATCGCAGCAGTTGCCGTATCACCTTTAGACACCGAGCCTTTGGCAATACCTTTGTGCGCAAATGCATTGCCCATTTTTTGGGTGTCTGTCACAATGAACTCACCGTTAGCAACGCGAAGTACACCTTTGTCACCAGCCTGACCACCGCTTTCAGCGTAGAACGGCGTACTGTCTAGTACCACAACGCCTTCCTGACCGTCTTCTAGCTTTTCTACAAACGCATTGTCCGCAATAAGCTCAACCACATTAGCCTGGCCTTCCACATCGGTATAACCTGTGAATGAGGTTGTGTGGTCAATAGCTAGTTTGCTGTTGTAGTCTGCACCAAAATTACTTGCTTGCTGAGCACGGGCTCGCTGAGCTTGCATAGCAGCTTCAAAACCTTCTTCATCAATTTTAAGGTCGTGCTCACGAGCCACATCGTTCGTTAGATCTGTAGGGAAACCGTAAGTGTCGTAAAGCTTAAACACTACATCACCTGGCACTGTATCGCCTTCAAGGGTTTCCAGAGTATCGTTTAGGATAGCCATACCACGAGCTAGGGTTTTGCTAAATTGCTCTTCTTCAACACGCAGTACTTTTTCAATAACAGGCAGCTGGTCGACAAGTTCTGGATAAGCCTCGCCCATTTCTTTAGCCAGTGATGCCACCAGCTTGTAGAAGAAAATATCGTTTGCGCCTAGCTGGTAGCCATGTCGAACCGCACGACGAATAATGCGGCGCAACACATAACCACGCCCTTCATTGGTAGGCATTACGCCATCACAAATTAAAAAGCTGCACGAACGGATATGATCGGCAATAACACGCAGAGACTTGTTTTCTAGGTCATCAGTACCAACAATTGATGCAGCTGACTTAATTAAGTTTTGGAACAGGTCAATCTCGTAGTTACTGTGCACGTTTTGCAAAATAGCTGAAATACGCTCAAGGCCCATTCCCGTGTCAATAGACGGTTTTGGCAGAGGCTCCATGGTACCGTCAGCTTGCTTATTAAACTGCATAAATACCAAATTCCAAATCTCAATGAAACGGTCGCCGTCTTCTTCAGGCGTTCCCGGAGGGCCACCCCAGATGTGTGCACCGTGGTCATAAAAGATTTCAGAGCAAGGACCACAGGGGCCAGTATCACCCATAGACCAGAAGTTATCTGATGTGCTGATACGGATGATTTTTTCTTTAGGCACACCGATGTGGTTTTCCCAAATATCGAACGCTTCGTCGTCGTCAGAGTAAACGGTAACGAGTAGCTTTTCTTTTGGTAAACCTACTTCTTTAGTTAGAAAGTTCCATGCAAACTCAATCGCTTCTTTTTTGAAATAATCGCCGAAGCTAAAGTTACCCATCATTTCGAAAAAAGTATGGTGACGGGCAGTATAACCTACGTTTTCAAGGTCGTTGTGTTTACCGCCAGCGCGCACACATCGCTGCGAAGAGACTGCTCGGGTATAACTACGCTTCTCTGCGCCTAAGAAGCAGTCTTTAAACTGGTTCATGCCTGCATTAGTAAAAAGAAGCGTGGGATCATCTGCCGGCACCAGTGACGAGCTTGCCACCGCCTGATGGCCATGGCTTTTAAAATAATCGATAAACTTGTTACGTAAGTCAGCAGTTGATAATGTCATTGAAAACCTAACTTCCTTTATTCTATTTTTGAAACGTGCGAATTGCCTATTTGATAAGACTTATAATCGGGACATTTCGTCATTACTCAATGCGCCATACCCTAATACCATTCTTTGAATAGTAAAAATGCGCACAAATTTGCGCAACAATACCACGGAAAGCGCAATTTTGTTAAGTGGCAAGGACACGAGATAGCGTCAAAATTCACCTTAATTTAGTAAAAAATAGCGGATATTCATTTAGGTGATTAAAAGAAGGTACAGTGCTTGGCAAAACTGGCCGAAAAGGAACGTTTAGTTTAATTCGCACTGACCGCATAATCGATGTGTTCTTGGTAGAAGCCACGGTACTGCAAAAATTGCTTTTGCTTTTGCCTTAAGGCGAACTCTGTTTCATAAAACTCGCCAAACTTTTTTTCTTTTACTTTTTTCGCGCTTTCAAACCAGTCAGCATCAATCTCTGTCATTGCATGGTTAGCAGTACTCTCATCTACACCATATTGCTGTAAGTCTAGTTTTATTGCACGAGGCCCCTTCCCTTTCAGATACAGCGCACGCGCTCGGCTTTCAGCAAACCTGGCATCACTTTGAATATCAGCGTCTTTGAATTCCTCCAAAATAGGCATGAAAGCCTCACTCGCTATTCCTTTTTGCTGTAGCTTACGCACTACTTCGTTAAAGCTATGCTCTCGTCGTGCCAGCATGCGAGTAATCGCGTCGGTAATGATTTTTCGATCGAACTCTGACATTTTTGTAAACTTACTCTTCTATATTTAACGTAGAAACCGCGTTATTTTAGCGCTAAATAATCGTAAATTGCGACTATCTAAGCGCTTTGCGCATAAACCCTCTATATGATGTTAACTGCATGACAGCACCTGACTATCGCATAACAATAATAGATTCTATCGAAAACCTTTCGAAAGAGCGTTGGCAACAACTCGCAAAAAATGCGGGCCCTTTTCTCTCCTATGAGTTTTTATATGCGTTAGAAAGCAGCGGTTCGTGCAAAAATGAATCGGGTTGGCAACCTTGTCATATTGCTATAACCCATGCTCAGCAAGAAAAAATCAGCCTCCTTGTTCCTGGCTTTCTGAAAACGCATAGCTATGGCGAGTATGTATTTGACCATGCATGGGCCAACGCATATGCGCAGCACGGGCTCGACTATTATCCTAAATGGATATCAGCAATTCCTTTCACCCCTGTTACAGGCCCAAGGATACTTTGCGATGATAGCGTAGCCCTAACGCCCACTCTTATAGAGAAACTGGAGCATACTTTGACAGAGTATGTAGCGTCAGTGTTTGGGGAAGAGCTTTCTTCTTTTCACTACCTGTTTCCCAATGAGAAAACGTCAGCACAACTTTTACTTAGCAGCGAAACGCAAGCTTCGGGTTTAACCCATGCTGCAAGGCGATATTTAACCCGTTACGCCGTTCAGTTTCAGTGGCATAACTACGGGTATAGTGACTTCGACGATTTTCTTAACGCACTGACATCCCGCAAAAGGAAAGACATAAAGAAAAGCCGGCGAAAACTCAGTGAGCAAGGCGTTCGATTTACCCACCATACGGGAAATGAAATTAGCCCAAAAACTCTGCACTTTTTCACAAAGTGTTACAAAGCAACCTATTTAAAACGCAGCGGCCACGTGGGATATTTAAATGATGCGTTCTTTGAGCAACTTGTCGACACCATGAGTGACAACATGCTTATTGTAACTGCAATGGAAAATGAAGTTGCGGTAGCCAGCGCCCTATTTTTCTATGATGAAACAGGGCTGTATGGCAGGTACTGGGGAGCACTTAAAGAAATAGACGGGTTACACTTTGCCTGCTGTTATTTTGAAGGCATTGAATTTGCCATCTCGAAAAAGCTAAAACTATTCAACCCCGGCACTCAGGGTGAACATAAAATACTTCGAGGTTTCGAGCCTATTTATTGCCGTTCACACCACAAATTAAGACATGCATCGTTCCACAGTGCTGTAGCAGACTTTTTACAGCGCGAAACGCCGCATATCGCAAGCTATTTTAATCAGGCACGGAATGCTTTACCGTTTAACAAGGAATTTGTGCCTACTTTAAAAACAATGAGTGTCACTGCACCTAACGACGACACTTATAATCACAACGAGAAAAATGATGAAATATAAACTTCTTGCCGTAGCGATTGCGGCATCTTTAGGCCTTGCAGGTTGTGGCCAACCTGAACAAGCAAAAGACCAAGCCAGCAAAGTTGAAGCACCAGAGATGAAAGGCGAAGCTGAGCTAGGTTCTTTCGGCGTTGATTTGAGCGCGCGCAACGAGGCAGTAAAGCCTGGTGACGACTTCTTTATGTACGCCAGCGGAACATGGTACGACAACTATGAACTTCCAGCAGATAAAACCCGCTATGGCGCATTTACTGGTCTAGCGGAACGCAGTGAAGAGCAGGTCAAAAACATCATTGATGGGCTTATGGAGAAAACGTCTCTAAATGAGGAAGAGCAGCTTGTTCATGACTTCTTTGTTGCCTATATGGACACCGATACCATTAATGAAAAAGGTATTGAGCCAATTAAAGACGTACTTACGTCTATTGATAGTATTGAAAACAGAACTGACCTAACCAAAGCATTTGGTAATAGCTGGCTGGTGGGTTCAAGCACACCTATTTATGGTGGCATGTGGTACAACCGCCTTGACCCGAATGAATACCAGCTAAGTGTTGGTGTAGGTGGTTTAGGCCTTCCTGATCGCGATTACTACCTAAGCGATAGCGAACGTTTTGTTAAAATTCGTGAAGCTTATGTAGCACACATTGAGGAAATGCTTAATTTTGCAGGCGAAGAAAACGCAGCAGAAAAAGCAGCGAACATTCTTGCTCTTGAGACACAAATTGCAGACATTCAATGGCCCCGCGAAAAACGCCGTGACCGCGACCTAACGCTTAACCAAATCGAGCGTAGTAAATTGTCTGACGCATACCCGGGTTTTGATTGGGACACATATTTTGCTCAAACTGGCTACAAGGTACCTGAGCTAAATATTAGTCAACCAGAGCCAGTCAAAGACGTTATAAAAATTATTAATGAGGCTGACTTAGCCGACTGGAAATCGTATTTGAAGTATCACACTATTTCAAATAACGCTGGCTTCCTTTCAGAAGATATCTACTTAGCTAATTTTGACTTCTTCGGTCGCACCCTGAGCGGCCAACAAGAGCCTCGCCCTCGCTGGAAGCGTGCAGTAAGCCAAATGTCAGGCACTGAGTCTCTGGGTTTTGCTATTGGTAAGATTTACGTTGACGAATACTTCCCAGAGAGCTCAAAAGAGCAAATGGCGGAATTGGTTGAGAACTTGCGTACAGCGCTAGGTGAGCGTATTGAAAACCTAGACTGGATGAGCGAAGAAACCAAGGTTAACGCAAAAGAAAAGCTAATGGCGTTTAACCCTAAAATTGGCTACCCAGATGAATGGCAGTCATTCGACGGCGTTACCATTAGCGATAAAGACTTAGTGGGCAATGTGCGCAACCTACGTACTTTCTTTCAAGACCAGTCAGTTGAGCGCGAGCTAGAAAAAACTGACCGCAACCGCTGGGGTATGACACCGCAGCGCGTTAATGCCTACTACAATAGTTCATTTAATGAAATTGTATTCCCAGCGGCTATTTTACAGCCGCCGTTTTTCGATCCAAATGCCGATGCAGCTGTTAACTACGGCGCTATTGGTGCGGTAATTGGCCATGAGATGGGCCACGGTTTTGACGACCAAGGTTCAAAGTCTGATGCCAACGGTATTCAGCGCAACTGGTGGACAGATGCCGACCGTGCAGCATTTGAAGAAAAAGCAGACATGCTAGCCGAACAATACAGCCAATACGAGCCTATCGAAGGTAACTTCGTAAACGGTCGCAACAGTTTAGGTGAGAACATTGGGGATGTGGGCGGTCTAGCTATGGCCTACCACGCTTACAAGCTAAGCCTTAACGGCAAAGAGGCGCCGGTAATTGACGGCCTTACGGGCGATCAACGCTTCTTCCTAGCTTGGGCACAAGTGTGGAAAGAAAAGCGCACGGAAGAAAGCATGCTTAACCAGCTACGTGCAGGTACCCACGCACCGGGCCGTTACCGTGCTCAAGCGCCAAGAAACCATGATGCTTGGTATGAGGCGTTTGATGTGAAGCCAGGTGATGCACTATATCTTGCGCCAGAAGAGCGCGTGAGAATTTGGTAACGCGTTGATTGAGCAGTTTGGTTAGCCATATAGTGGCCCATTGCCCCGGATAGCATAATGTATTGGGCACCAACTGCTTAACATATAAAAAAGGCGGTACGACTTATGTCCTACCGCCTTTTTATATTTAAAATATCAATACCTTGGGGGTTTTATCGCGTCTGCAGGAAGCGCTTATTTTCCGTGCGCTTGTTTATTTTCCGTATTGGGAAACTAAATCGCGAACGTACTGCTTAGAGCGCGCAACAGCTTCTGAGAAATCACCGTTCCCTACGCTTCCCATTGAATAGCGCAGCCAATAACCATCAATTAATGCTGCGGTGGAGGCAGCGGCATTTTTGACCTGTGAAGGCTCAAGCAGCTTGCGGTAGCTGAAAGCTAAATTCCGCTCTAAGCGCTTATGATTAATAGTTTGCAGACGGTGCAGGCCTTCATTGTGAAGTGACAGAGCCCAGAAGTTAAACCAGGTATTGGTGGCGGAACTCGCCCCTTGCGTTTGTGAAAAATTATTTTCAATAATAAAATCAATCCGCTCTAACGGGTCGTCAATGCGCTGTGTAATTTTAAGTGCATCGAGAAGGTGGCGCATAGTTGCTTCAATTAACCCTTGCTTATCACCGAAATAGTGACTGATTATTCCTGAAGAAAGCCCTGCTCTTTTACTAATTAAGCTAATTGTTGTGCCGTGATAGCCCACTTCAGCCATCACTTCCAGCGTTGCTTCAATTAATTGTTTCTTACGAACTGGCTCCATTCCCACCTTGGGCATGCTACAACTCCAAACCTTAAATCTAAAAAAAATAACCTGCGACAGCGCTAAGCTGTCACAGGCATGATATCACGATTAAAAGGTTAGGCGTGCGTTGACTGCAACGGCGCGAGGAGCACCAATCCAAAATGCGCCAGGTGCTATGGTGGACGCATAGTCTTCATCAAACAGATTGTTTACTGTTAAACGAACCTCCAGTTCCTCAATACCTGGGCCAATGTTTTCAATGAAACCACCAATATAAAAATCACTAACTATGTAGTCATCGACTTGTGCGGCATTTTCAATGTCTAGGTAGCGGCTATCAACGTATTTGGTCGACAGGCCAGCAAAGTAGTTATCGCGCGCCCAGTCGAGGCTCACAACCGCCATTGTGTCAGGCGTACCGATAACGGTATTACCTTCAATAGCTACCAGCGATACCTCAGGGTTTTCAGCGTCTGCAATGGCCGCTTGGGCGTCAGCAAGAGTATCGTATTGCGTACCTGAACTGCCTACCGTCGCAACGTACTCAGAATCGCTTAGGGTAATAGAGGTAAACAATGAGAACTCGTCGGTTAGCATAACGTCTGCTGAAATTTCGAAACCGCTAGACTCGATTCCCCCTACATTTTTATAACCACCAGCGGCGGCTTCAAGAAAGTCTATACCCTCTGAAGTTTCGTTACTGGTAAACTGAATACGGTCGTTAAACTCAATATTGTAGTAGGTCACACTGGCGTTGAAGCCCGGTGATGCGTAGCGGAAACCCACGTCAATGTTGTCAGCTGTTTCTGGCTTTATAAAACGAAGGTCGGTGTCGTTGCGTTCAAGCTGGGCGTCTTTTATTGCTGCGAAGTTTTCACCGTAACCCGCGAAAACCTCTACTCCTTCAATGGGTAAAGGAGCGACAATACCTGCTGAAAACAATGTATCTGAATCAGTATTCACCGCTAAGTTGTTAGCCGAATCAAAATTGTCCGTTTTTTCAATATCGACGTTAAACTTCTTCGCACCGGCACGGATACGAGCAAAACCTAGGTCTAGCTCGTCTTCCACATAGTACATTAGGGTATCAACCGGGAATGTTCTGTCGTACTGCACCCAATAAGGCACGTTGTCATAATCTACACTGATAGATGAATTGGTGATCTTGTGCCAGTCTCGTGACTCACCTCGCTCATAGTCTTCCCACCAAATACCGAATCGTACCGTATTATCAAAGTCACCTATTTTGGTGTACCACACTGCATCGGCATTTATACCGAAGCGCTCCTTGTCATAATGGGTGTGGCGGTAAGAACCTACTGGAATAGCGCCTTGCTCATGACAGCCCGGATCGTACTGTGCACCTGCACCGCCATAAGGAAAGGTTAGTGAGCTTTGGCAACCTTCAATAGGATTTAGCTGATTGCCTTGTCTATCCACGAAGTAGATTTGACCGAGTTCTTGCCCGCCGTAAACCGTATTACCGACCACAAGTTCAGAGTGTCCTTGCGCACCGTCATCAGTGATATCAACGATATAAGGTGGAACCCATTCACCGCGACCTTCGTTGTCGTGATAGTACACGTTAGTCATAAAGTCGACTTGGCCAATGGTAAATTCAGCCTGAAGATAGGCAAAAAGGTTTTCTCGTAATGTAGACCAACCTCTGCGATATGCCTGATCCTGATACGGCACACCTGTCCATTCGTCAGTTAGCTGATCCCAGTCCGGGTTTTGCTCATATTGCGCTAAACCATAAATACGCTGGTAGTTGTCTTCGTGGGTATCGTCGTAAGACAGGTAACCGGTAAGTGATACATCGCTAACGGTAGAGATGAACTTCATAGCTAAATGGTCGCGGGTATTTTCCGCAGCCTGCTGCATAAAGTCAGAGCTTTCTTGACTTGAAAGGCTTATCCAAGCGTAAGTGTCTTTAAATATTTCGCCCGTTTCATAACGCACATAATATTTTGACGCATCAAACGAGCCTGCGGTTACGCTGGTGACTAAGCCTTTCTCTATTGACGGGTCTATGGTGGTGAAGTTTAACGTACCGCCTAATGCTTCGTGTGAACGAGAAGCGATATCAGCCGTACCCTGTGACACCTCTACGCCATTAACATTCTCAGTATCGATATAGCGATTGGCTTTTGCACCTCCACCGTAGTTTGAATTACCGTTGGCAATCCCGTCTACCGTCATACCTATTTGCTGTTCGTTTAGGTTTACCTGAAACCCACGAATAACGATAGACGTTGACCAATCATCAGCACCAAAGGTATCGCCTTCGTTAATAAGTACACCAGGCAAATTGTCCACCGCGGCTAAAACGCTACTAAGGTTTGCCTGCTGTTTAAACATATCTTCGCTGGTTGCGTTGTTCGCGTAAGAAACGCTGCGCCCGACAACGGTAATTTCTTCTATACGTTCTTCCTCAGCGCGTACCGCTTCTTCTGCCGAAACTTGCGACGATGCAGCCATAGGTGAAAGTGCAGCAA
Source organism: Alteromonas sp. BL110 (assembly GCF_003443615.1). Classification (NCBI taxonomy): domain Bacteria; kingdom Pseudomonadati; phylum Pseudomonadota; class Gammaproteobacteria; order Alteromonadales; family Alteromonadaceae; genus Alteromonas; species Alteromonas sp. BL110. Next base: position 590,962 of record NZ_CP031967.1, read on the forward strand.
GTATTGCTATGGACAATTTATTGTATGATTTCATGTGTTTCCCAAACTAGTTGTGTATTGTTTGCACACTACTTTAGTAGGGTATTGTTACACTTCCGTTAAGTTTAATTGAACAATCAATTAATTTAACTGCTAAGTTTTTCCTGGGAGGGTATGCTTAATTCGACTTGGAAGTTGTAAACCTTCCTCAATAAATCGCCGTGCTACAGGAAAAATTAAGCTATGGGTATAAAAAAGCCCTCCAGAGGAGGGCTAAAAAAGGGAAAGGTTTTGTTTACGTCAAACTCTTATTACGATTGCGTTGCGGCTTGAAAGCTCGTGTTGCTTTCAGTCCCGACTACTTGCTTTTTTGCATAAAGTAAAGCGTCGTGAAGAGTTTCGAAGTTAGGTATACCTGGGTGCGCTTCGTTTACGCCCTCAAGTACCTTGTTAACTTCGGCATTAGCGCCACAAATTACAAGCTGTCGACCAGCAGCAAGTGCGTCTGATGTTACTGTATCAACTGCCATAGCCGCCGATACATCCATCAAAGGTACTCGAGAGAAGTCTAAGATAGTTACTTTAGAACCCGGTTTCACTCGCTCACGCACGTGATGCCCCAAATCAGCTGCCGCGCCAAAGCTAAGTGGACCGCCAAAGCTAAAGATTGACACTTTATCTTTAAGCGACTCTAATAGGTCATTCTCTTTAGGATCATTTAGCGATTCAGGGATCTTCTTAAGCTCCTCAATTTGAAGTTGTGCAATCTGCTTAACGTATGCAAGTGCAGCAAATACCACGCCCACACCAACCGCTGTAATTAAGTCTACAAACACCGTTAGAGCAAGCACCATAATCATTAGGCCAAAGTCCCAACGTGGTCCTTTATGTGCGCGTTTCAGGTAGCTCCAGTCGATAATGTCCAATCCAACCTTAACCAGAATACCAGCAAGTACTGCGTGAGGAATTTGCGCCGCTAATGGGCTAAGACCTAACACGATGGCTAGAAGCACTAACGCGTGAACCATACCAGAAATGTTGTATTTACCACCGCTACGGATGTTTACAACCGTACGCATGGTTGCGCCAGCTCCTGCGATACCGCCAATAAGACCAGCAAATGTGTTACCGATACCTTGACCAATTAGCTCTTTATTACTGTCGTGGCGAGTACGAGTCATGTTATCAGCAACTAGTGACGTTAATAGGCTATCGATAGCGCCCAATACGGCAAGAATAAACGCGGCTTCAAGAATTAGCAGTGCTTTACTTTGGTCGAAGACTGGTAGGTGAAGGCTTGGTAAACCAGTAGGGATGTCGCCAAGAATTGGTACTGAAAGCGCTAAACTTACCAGCGTACCAATAATTAGCGCAGCAAGTGCGCCTGGGACATACTTGCCTAATTGAGGAGGCCATTTGTATGCAATTACTAATGTACCTAAACCTAGTGCAAGTGTAGCAAAGTCAATGTCAGCAAGGGCTGTAGGAAGATAAGACAGTGCACCAATTGTTCCACCTGGAGGCTCATGACCCAACAGTCTTCCTAATTGAAGGATAATAATAATCGCACCAATGCCCGACATGAAGCCCGAAATTACCGGATAAGGCACTAATCGTATGTACTGACCTACGCCAAGCACACCAAATACAATTTGGAATATACCCGCCAATATCACTGCTGTGAATATAAGGCTAACGTCGCCAGAAAGGCTTGCGAATAAGCCGGCAAGTACAACCACCATTGGTCCTGTAGGACCTGAAATTTGCGCCGGCGTTCCACCAAACAGCGCAGCAAAAAAGCCAACGGCGATAGCACCGTACAGACCGGCCATCGGCCCAAGACCTGATGCTACACCAAGTGCAAGCGCCAGGGGTAAAGCAACGATACCGGCCGTTAGACCGCCGGTAAAATCGCCTCGTAAGTTAGAAAGATTAAATTTAACCATAGTGTCTGACCTTATTCGCCGCGCGAAAGCTGGGCTTCTGCAGCGCTTTGGTCCATAGCTTCAAACTCACCGTTTTCGGCGTTGTAGCAAAGCACATCACCTTCACCGATGTTATAAACCCAACCGTGTAGCTTAACCTGACCTGTCGCAATTTTTGCTGCCACAGAAGGGTGGGTGCGAAGGTGCTGAATTTGTTGTACTACGTTTTCTTTTGTTACCGCTTCTAAATCTTCTAGCGACAATTCTGAATGACCGCAGCGCTCTTTAACTACGTCAGTAGCAACACGACAGTGACCTAGCCATTCTTTAACATGTGGTAGTGAACTCAAACCTTCTGGGTTGATAGCTCCCTTCATTGCGCCACAGTCAGTGTGGCCACAGATAACAATATGAGAAACACCCAACGCGGCTACAGCAAATTCAATAGATGCCGTCATGCCACCGGTTTGATTACTGTGAGGAGGAACGATATTGCCCGCATTACGGCAGATAAAAAGCTCACCTGGGTCAGTCTGAGTTACCAAGTTAGGGTCGATACGTGAGTCTGAACACGTAATGAAAAGCACTTCTGGGTTTTGGCCGGTTGCTAGTTTTTGGAACGTAGCTTTCTTATTCGGATAGACTTCTTTCTGAAATTTAGCAACACCAGAGATAACGTGATCCATATATAACTCCCAATTTTTTTAATAATTGTAATGATTATGTAATTACGCCAGTTTCACCTGATAGATTAATAGTTTAATATACTAACTCGCGATAGCTAAATACTATCACAACCAAAACATCATCAACTATAAGTCTAGTAAGAGAAGGCTAATTCCACCATGCAATTTAACGGAAAGACCCCGTCAATAAACCAAATCCGCTATTTTGTAGCAGTCGCTAAGTACTTGAGCTTCAGACAGGCTGCGGGAATACTAGGAATTAGTCAGCCTACTCTGACCAGTCAAATTAGTGCACTGGAAAACCTTTTAGGCTTAACTTTATTTGAGCGCTCACGCACCGGCACGCTTTTATCACCGCAAGGAAAAGCGCTGCTAGATGCGGCTGAAGAAGTCTTACAAGCGTCTCAAAGGTTCGGTGAAATTGCTCGTGACTTATCCCAAGGGGAAATGGTGACATTTAGATTGGGTATTCCTCCCACGTTGGGGCCCTATTTACTCCCCTTTGTTTTGCCCGATTTACACAAACGCAAACCTGGCTTGCGTTTTTACGTACGTGAAGGCGCCCCTAATGCTCTACAGCATGGTCTTTTACGGGGCGAGTATGACTTAATTTTATCGCCACTTTCGGGCGAAAACTCACAGTTGATTACTCAGCCACTTTTCAAAGAGCCATTGAAGTTCGTTACGCCTTCAGATCACAAGTTATCGGGGAAAGCTTATGTTAAGCCTGAAGAAATAAGTGGTGAAAAAGTATTAACGCTAGAGGATCGACATCATTTTCATCATCAAGTACAACGTATTTGCGATGAAATTGGAGCCGATTTACAGCGTGATTACGAGGGTACTAGCCTTGATACGCTGCGCCAGATGGTAGTCATGGGTATGGGCGTAGCCTTTCTACCAGGCCTTTATATTCACTCTGAGCTACACAAACCTGAAGCTTTGCACGTGTGTGAAATAGCAGATATGCCCATAGAACGTCAGCACTCTCTGGCTTGGAGAAACACGGCGCCAGGTAGAAAGACCTTCAGAGAGATCTCTATAATCATAAAAGAAATCATAGAATCTCGTCTTACTGATGCAGTCACTATAGTTAATTCTACACCCAGTTCTTATCAGAAACGTTGAGTTAAGTGGCCACTATGATTGATAGACAACATTTAAAAATAGTACGAGCAATTGATGCTGAAGGTACTATGACGGAAGCAGCAAAATCGCTTTTTCTTACACAATCAGCGTTAAGTCACGCAATGAAAAAGTTGGAAGCGCATTTTGACGTGCCGCTTTGGAAAAAAGAAGGGAGAAGGCTAACGCTCACCCAAGCAGGACAAAGTGTTTTAGGTCTTGCCCACAGAGTCTTACCACAATTTGAACACACCGAAGCCCAGCTACAAAAGTTTGCCGACGGAAAACAAGGCATATTGCGTATTGGGATGGAATGCTACCCATGCTTCGAATGGTTGTTAAAAGTGGTAGCACCTTTTTTAAAAGCCTTTCCCGATGTTGATGTTGACGTACGCCGTGCATTTTCGTTTGGCGGGTTACAGGCGCTTCACGGGTATGATATAGACATTTTGCTTACGCCCGACCCTCTGCACTTAGACACCATTACCTACACCCCCGTATTTGAATACGAGCAAGTACTAGTTATGGATAAACACCATCACTTAGCAGAGAGACCCTTTATAACCCCACGGGACTTAAGTAATGAAACCCTTATTACTTATCCTGTGGAGCATAGTCGCCTAGACATATTCACGCATTTTCTTACGCCCGCTAACTGCACGGTCAAACAGCACAAAACCATTGAAACCACCGAAATTATTTTGCAAATGGTTGCTGCGGGACGCGGTGTTACTGCTTTGCCTAAGTGGCTTGTTAAAGAAGCAAAGGAAAGCGAATTGCTATGCACGAAATCTATGGGTGAAGCGGGCGTGACTAAAACTCTTTATTTGGGCCATCGAAAAGCTACTGACGTGTTGGGGTTTGTAGATGACTTTATCACGATGTCCCAAACCCTCTCATTGGGTAATAAGTAGGTTATTTCGCACTTCGTGCATTATTAGAGGTAGGTTAGGTAATTAAAAAGCTACGCAATATCAATGCGAATGGCAAGGTTGCGTAGCTATTTAAGCGCTAGCGTCTAGCTGTAAAAGCAAAGATAAGCAGTAGGCGTAGACACTTTTACGTCAAAAGATGCATCGGCAGGCACATTAAAACTGGTACCTGTGGCGAAAGATTGCCATTCGCCACTTCCCGGTAGCTTTACCACTAGCTCACCTTCAACCACTTTCATCAGCTCTTTTTGAGAGGTAGAAAATGTGTATTCACCCGGCGACATTACGCCCGAGGTACAAGGGCCGTTTGCAGATTCAAACCCAATTGAGCTCACTTTGTTGTCGAAATAATGGTTTACTTTAAAGCTCATAGTTACTCCTTTGATGTGAGTGCTGACTTTCTTTGCTTTAACTGTTTTTAAAGCAAAGTGCTGCAGCCTTGATACTTCTTTAGCGTTTTTGCCAAATAAGCATATGGTTATTGGCGGGCATGTCGATTATGTCTCGCAAGCTTAACTCGCCTGCCCAAGCGGTAAGCTCATTGATATCGCGGTAGCCTCCATAGCCTCGCTCTAGCAGCGAAGCGTGGAAGGCTTGGTTACTTTCAGAAGTAAATTTGCCGCTGTGTGTAAAAGGGCCATACTGACAGAATATGCCCCCTTTGGGTAAGTGCAACGCGACCGATGCCATTAGTAGCTTTGCCTCTTCTTTCTGCATAATATGTGCAGTATTTGCCGTAAAAATGCCGTCTACGTCGAGACTGGGAAAGTCATCTTGCCCAACGGTAAATGCTATGGGAGGTTTCACATTCCCCGTATTTGAATCACTCAGCCACGCGGCAATGCCTTCGTGATAGTGTGGTTGATCGCTTGTGTGCCAAATAAGATGGGGTAAGTGTTCAGCCAAAAATACAGCGTGTTGCCCCGTGCCGCTTCCTATCTCTAATACTTGTCGGCAGTTCGCAAAAGCTTGCTCAAGCACGCCTAAAATAGCGCGCTTGTTGTTCTCACAGGCCTGACTAAAAGGCTTATCTATTTGCATACACTTTCCCTGCCTCGTCAGCATTAATCACTTAAGTTAGGACCCAGCCACTTCTCGGCTTCTTCTAAGGTCCAGCCTTTACGTGTAGCGTAATCTTCTACCTGGTCGGCTTGAATTTTAGCAACGGCAAAATATTTCGAGTCAGGGTGAGCAAAATACCATCCGGATACCGATGCGCCCGGCCACATCGCATAGCTTTCGGTAAGCTTCATACCTGTGTGCTGCTCTGCTGACAATAAATCCCAAATAAGCTGTTTTTCAGTATGCTCTGGACACGCAGCGTAGCCCGGAGCTGGACGAATGCCTTGGTATTTTTCACGAATCAGCTCTTCATTGCTTAGTGATTCGTCAGCGGCGTAACCCCAGTAATGCTTGCGCACTTGCTCGTGCAGATATTCCGCAAACGCTTCGGCTAATCTGTCTGCCACTGCTTTGACCATTATGCCGTTGTAGTCGTCGCCAGCTTGAATATAACTATCAGCAAGCTCGTCTTCACCTATACCACCTGTAACTGCGAAAGCACCTACATAGTCGCTTATGCCACTCGATTTCTCAGCAACAAAGTCTGCCAGACAATAGTTGGCAAATTTGTCTTTTAGCGTTTGCTGACGCAGATGATGAGCAACGCCTTGAACCTCACTTCTAGATTCATCGGTATAAATCTCAACATCGTCATTAACGCGGTTAGCGGGGAACAAACCAATAACGCCTTTTGCCTTAAGACTGTTATCTTCAATAATTTTATCCAACATGGCGTTGGCATCATTAAATAATGACTGGGCCTGCTCACCTACTACTTCATCTTTAAGTATACGCGGGTACTTTCCTGCTAAAGACCAAGTTAAGAAGAAAGGTGTCCAGTCAATGTAGTTACGTAACGTAGCTAAATCGGCTGTTACCGGTGTAACACCTAAATTCGCAGGTTTTACAGGCAAAGTCGTAAAGTCTGGCTTAAAGGCGTTTTCTCTAGCCTTAACTAATGTCACTGGCTTGCTACGCGGCTTTTTACGGGCGTGCTGTTCACGTACCGTATCGTATTCTTTGGCCAGTTCTTGTGCGTAAATATCGCGAGACGCTTTATTTAAAAGACGCTGACATACGCCAACGGCTCTACTTGCGTTTGGAACGTAAGCCACAGGCGCATGGTAATTTTGTTCGATTTTTACCGCTGTGTGCGCCTTTGATGTGGTTGCACCGCCAATAAGTAAGGGGATATCAAAGCCCTGACGCTCCATTTCTTTAGCAACGTGTACCATCTCGTCTAGCGAAGGGGTTATAAGACCAGAAAGGCCAATCATATCTACATTTTCATCTTTAGCTGTCTGTAGAATTGTTGCGGCCGGCACCATCACGCCAAGGTCAATCACTTCAAAGTTATTACACTGAAGCACCACGCCTACAATATTTTTACCAATATCGTGAACGTCACCTTTTACCGTAGCTAGAAGAATTTTACCGTTGCTTTTAGCGTCGTCCGACTTTTCTTCTTCAATATAAGGCTGTAAATGGGCAACCGCTTTTTTCATAACGCGGGCCGACTTTACTACTTGCGGAAGGAACATCTTACCTTCACCGAATAAATCCCCTACTACGTTCATGCCATCCATTAATGGCCCTTCGATAACGTGTAGCGGACGCTCAGCTTGCTGACGCGCTTCTTCGGTATCTTCAATAATGTAATCGGTGATGCCTTTAACAAGCGCATGCTCTAAACGCTTATTCACTTCTTGCTCGCGCCAGCTTAAGTCTTCTTTCGCGGCGGCCTTACCATCACCTTGATAATTAGGGGCAATATCAAGCAAGCGCTCTGTGGCATCACTTCTGCGATTTAGAATCACGTCTTCAACCGCATCTCGAAGTTCAGCGGGAATTTCGTCATATACCTCTAGCTGACCGGCATTAACAATAGCCATATCCATACCAGCGCGAATAGCGTGGTACAGAAATACAGAGTGCATAGCTTCGCGTACTGGGTTGTTGCCCCTGAACGAGAAAGAAATGTTAGAAAGGCCACCAGAAATATGGGAGTACGGACAGGTTTTACGTATCTCGCGGGTAGCTTCGATAAAATCAACCGCGTAGTTATCGTGCTCTTCAATACCCGTCGCTACTGCAAAAATATTGGGGTCAAAAATAATATCTTCAGGTGGAAAGCCGATTTCTTCTGTCAGCAGCTTATAGCTGCGCTGACAAATCTCAACTTTGCGGGCTTGTGTATCGGCCTGGCCAGTCTCGTCAAACGCCATAACTACGGTTGCAGCACCATAGCGCTTTATTAGCTTGGCTTGGTTTAAGAAGAGTTCTTCCCCTTCTTTTAAGCTAATAGAGTTAACGATGGCTTTACCCTGCACGCATTTTAGCCCGGCTTCGATAATTTCCCATTTAGACGAGTCGATCATGATGGGTACACGGCTAATATCGGGCTCAGAGGCAATCAGGTTTAAAAAGGTGATCATGGCCTGCTTTGAATCAAGCATGGCCTCGTCCATATTGATATCAATGATTTGAGCACCGTTTTCTACCTGCTGTCTTGCGACATCAAGTGCGGTTTCATAATCACCTTCAAGAATAAGACGTTTAAAGCGAGCAGAGCCTGTAACGTTGGTGCGCTCACCGATATTAATAAATGTAGAAAATTCTGCGCTCATTATGCCCTCCTAGTGTACAAACGGCTCTAGGCCTGACAAACGCATTTTAGGTTCAAATACAGGTACCTTACGCGGCGCAATACCTTCAACCGCATTGGCAATATCGCGAATGTGCTCTGGGGTACTACCGCAACAGCCACCAACAACATTTACAAGCCCGGATTGCGCCCATTCTTTGATGTGTTCGGCCATTTCAGGCCCTTCCATATCGTATTCACCAAATTCGTTAGGCAAACCTGCATTAGGGTGTGCGGATATGAAGCACTCACTCACATTAGCAACTTCATCTACGTATTGACGCAATAGGTCTGGCCCCAGTGCGCAGTTTAAGCCGAAGGAAAACGGGCTAATATGTCGCATTGAGTAGTAAAATGCTTCCGCGGTTTGCCCAGAGAGCGTACGCCCTGAAGCATCAGTGATAGTACCTGATATCATCACGGGTAAAGACATACCTAGTTTTTCAAATACCGACTCTACGGCGAATGCTGCCGCTTTGGCGTTTAACGTATCGAAAATAGTTTCAAGCATGATTAAGTCAGCACCGCCTTCAATGAGAGCTTCGGTAGATTCGCTATACGCTTCCACTAATTCGTCGAACGTGACATTGCGCTTACCTGGGTCGTTAACATCAGGTGAAATAGACGCCGTGCGGTTTGTGGGACCTAACACACCGGCCACGAAGCGAGGTTTATCAGGTGTTTTTGCAGTGTACAGGTCAGCCGCTTTGCGCGCTAACTTAGCCGCAGCCACATTGATATCGCGAGATTGTGCCTGCATATCATAATCGGCCATAGCGATAGTAGTCGCGTTGAAGGTATTCGTTTCTATAATATCCGCGCCAGCTTCAAAGTAATCACAATGAATCTGGTAAATAATGTCTGGCTGGGTAAGCACCAATAAATCGTTGTTACCCTTTACGTCGCAGTGCCAGTCGGCAAACTGTGTTCCGCGATAATCTTCTTCTTCCAATTTGTGGCGCTGGATCATGGTTCCCATTGCACCGTCTAATATAAGAATGCGCTGTTTTGCGGCTTCTGTAAGCGTTGCCTGCGCGTTTGAATTTGTTTTTTGGCTCACGTGCTACCTCTTTGGCTGTGGCTTTTCAGCAAGCTGACTTAAATCGAAAGGCGTGGTCTGGTAGACATAATAATTCAGCCAGTTAGTAAACAAGAGGCTGCCGTGTGAGCGCCACTGTACAATAGGAGACTTGGCTGGATCATCCCCTTCAAAATAATTTTTGGGTACTGCTGGGGTTTGACCCGCGGCGACGTCGCGTAAGTACTCGTCTTTAAGCGTATCAGGGTCGTATTCTGGATGCCCTGTTACAAATACCATACGCTTATCTTCTGACGCCACAATATAAGCGCCTACATCCTCAGATTCTGCTACCACATTTATACCATCAACACTGTTATAGAGAGAGGTATCGATATGTCCATAACGAGAATGTGGCGCATAGAACGTTGGGTCAAAGCCTCTTAATAGTTCGTTATTAGGATCGTTCACTTTATGTTTAAAGACACCTGAAAATTTTTCGTCTCTAAGTTCTCGAGTAATACCATAAAAGTGATACATAGCGGCATGAGCAGCCCAACATAAATACAGAGTAGAATTAACGTGACGCTGTGCCCATTCCAATATTGTGGTCATGGTTTCCCAATACTTCACTTCTTCATAATCAATCAGCGCAAGGGGCGCGCCAGTAACAATAAGGCCGTCGTATTTCTTATTGGCTACCGCTGAAAAGTCGTGATAAAAGGCATCCATATGCGACTGAGGGGTATTTTTTGGCGCTTGATTATCAATTCGAATCAAGTCTACGTTTATTTGTAACGGCGTATTCGACAACAGGCGAAGTAATTGGACTTCTGTTTCTATCTTGTTCGGCATCAAATTGAGAATGCCGACTTCAAGGGGACGAATATCCTGATTGGCAGCCCTATCCATGTCCATGGTGAAAATATTTTCACCTAGTAGTACATTCTGTGCGGGTAACTGCTCAGGAATACGAATTGGCATAGAGGACTCCAGTGATAAATTACAATACCTGTATTGTGTCTATTACTGGCAATATGTCAACATCTTTACGTCTAGACGTCTAAACGTTTTCTTTTTAAGGCGTGCTTATGAATACCAAACAACTAGCAGTTTTGTTTATGCACCATCATTAACATCTCGGCTTCGGCGCGGGGAATGTCACAGGCCTCGATTATTTCCTCAATGCTAGCGCCTTGCTTAACTAAGTCTGCAGCGCGCTGATATAGACGTAGTGAAGGGTCTTGCAGCTTGAGTTCACGAAGCTGATTTTCTATATCGGCTTGCTTTTCATCTAGCTCTTGAAGATGGCGAGTAATGACCAGAGTGCGTGCTTGCGCCTCGGTTTGTTGATTATTTGCATTTTTTGCGAGCGCCTCAATTCGCGCAATAGCAGAGGTACTATTTTTATCACTATCGCTTAAAGCTGTACGTAACTGCTTAACGTGCGAATAGAGGATACTTACCGCAACAGCAAGCACAATGATAAAACCGCACAAAATAAGTTCAATTAAGGTAGGTGCAGCAAGCTGCCAATCCATGGACGTAACCCTTGGGGAAATCTAGGCGGCATCGACAATACTTACCGCCTATTCATTTTATTTAGATACTGCTAAGCTCATCCCACTCTTCGTCGCTTAGCAATTTATTTAAATCAACAAGAATAAGCAGTTCGCCATCACGATTGCTAACGCCTTGGATAAATTTAGCACTTTCTTCAGTACCAACGTTAGGTGCGCTGTCGATTTCTGAAGATTTTAAGTACACCACTTCGGCGACGCTATCCACTAAGATACCGACAACCTGTTCGTCAGACTCAATAATCACTATACGAGTGTTGTCTGTGATTTCCGTTGGTGGAAGCCCAAAACGCGCACGGGTATCAATGACGGTTACCACGTTACCACGCAAGTTGATAATACCAAGCACATAATCGGGCGCACCGGGTACAGGGGCTATTTCGGTATAACGCAGCACTTCTTGTACTTGCATTACGTTAATACCGTAAGTTTCTTCACCTAAGCGATACGTCACCCATTGAAGGACTTCATCGTTACTGTCGCTAGCGTTATTATTCATTCTTTCGTCGCTCATGAACCTGGCTCCCAATACTATGGCGTCTGGTCGTTACTGCCTAAGCCTTTGTTAAGCATAGATATTAATTCTTCAACGTCAATTAACGCACACATTTTTTCTTTAACCATCCCTGCTAACCAGGGACGTTTACCTGTGGACTCGCGCCATTTTACGTCATCGGTAGTCAAATTGACCGTGTTTACAAGCTTTTCGCTTGCTAGTCCCCACGCACTCTCTCCTAACATTATAAGATATCGGTAGTTGAGCGATTGTGCGAGGTTTTCATCGTATTTTTCTGGCATTACCCATTTTGCAGAGTCAACAACACTTAGTTTAGACTCTCTGTGCAACATTACACCCATAAACCAGTCAGGTTTTCCAAATAAAGGGCCTATTTTTTCAATTTGGTGGATGCCCCCTAGCGAAGTTAAGGGAACCGCTAGTGTAAGCCCTGCAACCTCAAAGAATAGCGCCTGAAAGCGGAAACCGAGAGTATCCTTTAGTGGAATTTTTAAACTCTTAGGAGCACTTACCTCACTTTCTTCTTCAGTCTTAACAGGTACATCAACCGATGAATGCTGCTTTTCGCTATCAATCGTCTGTGAATTTCGACTTTCAATTAGCGAAGAAACCTCTTGTGCTAACGCTTCTTCCTTATTGACATGCGCTTCACTATCGCTATCCGTTGAGACGAGCGTTGACTCAGCCATTCGCTGAGAGGCCTGCTCAAGCAATTTTGCCGTACGCGCAGTGACATCTTCAGGAGTTTCAGGCTCTTTCAGAAGACTGTCTAGGTATGCCTCCATTACTTCTTCACGGGCAAATGGCGATTGCTTGCTCATGGTCTTGTTATTTCTCCAATACGGCTAACAGTTTATCGTAGGCATTTACACCTCTTGTCTTAGGATACGCAGCAGAGATAGGAAGCTGTACCAGACTCGCATCCCTAAAATGAGTATCCACCGGGATGACACCTTCCCATACACGTTCACCGTAATCACTCATTAAACGCTTTCTCGACGCTAGTGCGGCGTTTGTTCGTTTATCGAACATAGTAGGAATAATTAGGGTATCAAAAGACTTATCTAATGAACGCCCCATTATTTCCATAGTGCGTATCATTCTATCTAAGCCTTTAAGCGCCAAATATTCTGTCTGAGTCGGAACAATAACCTTATCACATGCCGCTAGGGCATTAACCATTAGCACTCCCAAAACAGGGGGGCAGTCGATGATAGCAAAGTCGAACTCACTGGCTATTTTAGCAAGTGCTTTTTTTAGCACTAAGCCCATCCCCTGCTCGCTTCCCATGGTTCTGTCTAACGTCGCTAATGCCATGGTAGCGGGTAGCACATATAGATTGTCGAGCTTTGTAGGACTGAGACAGTCCATTACATTATCGGCAGTAATCTCGTTAGACTTAATAAAAATGTCGTAAACAGAATGGCTTGTCGCTTCTGCATCAATACCAAAATAGTAACTAAGCGATGCGTGGGGATCGGTATCTATCATAAGCACTCGCTTGCCCTTTTGAGCGAGCAAGCCGCCAAGGCTTACGGTTGTAGTAGTTTTACCTACCCCGCCTTTTTGATTTGCCACAGTCCACACTTTCATAATTACTGTTCCATTACTGTTCAAACTGCTATCGCATTTCGGTTTGAACGCAACTGCTTATATCATCAATATTAATGTTTTTACTCGATATATTAGCCACAGCGACAGCTTGAGGCATACCGTAAACCACACAGGAGTCTTGGTCTTGCGCCCAAATAGTCGCGCCCTTATCCTTGAGTATTCGACAACCCTCTCTACCATCTGCCCCCATACCCGTTAAGATGATACCAAGCACGTCGCCCCCATAGACTTTAGCCAGCGAGCTAAAGGTCAGGTCTACACTTGGCTTATAATTCACCTTATCAGACTGGCTTGCATCAACGATGGAAATTCGCTTTTTGCTACCGATAGATTCAAGCAACATTTGCTTTCCTCCAGGGGCAAGATAAGCGTGCCCAGGTGCTAAAATATCGCCATGCTCTGCTTCTTTCACTTTAATTTTACAGTTAGTATCTAAACGCTGTGCAAATGCAGTAGTGAAAGTCCCGGGCATATGCTGCACGAGTAAAATAGGGTAAGGAAAATCTGCAGGTAATGGAGAAAGCACTTTTTGAAGTGCAACCGGTCCACCTGTGGACGCCCCAATAGCTAAACATCTGTACTGTTTACCCGTTGCTCTCACTGAGGAAACGGTAGGCTGCTTGTCGGCGCCTCTATGACCAGAAAGCAAACCCGATGTTTTGAAAAAAGCTTGTTTGGGCGCGTTGTCAGGAAGTTTTCTCGTCTCTGCTGTGCGAAGAGATGGGCGCTTCACGCCCAGACCTCTTCGCGCGATCAACCTGACTTTAGTGCAAAGTAATCGCGACGCATCTTTTCTATCTTTGGCTATGTCTTCGAATTTCTTGGGTAAAAAATCGAGCGCGCCAGCTTCCAACGCATCTAGCGTTGCCTGCGCGCCATGATGTGTTAATGATGAAAACATTAAAATCGGCGTCGGACGTTTATCCATAATAGCCTTAACGGCCGAAATACCGTCCATAACAGGCATTTCAACGTCCATTGTTATTACATCAGGCTTAAGAGCTTCCGCTTTGTCTAATGCATCACGTCCGTTTCTTGCTTCACCTATAACCTCGAGTTCTCTATCCCCTTCGAGAATTTCTCTTACTCGACGGCGATAAAAAGTCGAGTCGTCCACGACTAGGACTTTAAAGACCATGGATTATCATTCCTGTTAATTCATCGCCTTACTTGATAGGTTTACGCGCGTACCGTTTGAGCAGGCTCGGAACATCTAAAATTAGGGCAATTCCACCGTCTGAAGTAATTGTTGCGCCCGCCATACCAGGCGTACCCTGCAACAATGCATCAAGTGGTTTAATAACAACTTCTTCCTGGCCTATCAGCGCGTCTACGACAAATCCAACTTGCTGCGTACCAATTTGTACCACAACAACATGCCCCTTTTCTTTGTTAATGTTTTTAGGGCCTCGGATTAGCCATTCGCCAAGGAAGAACAATGGGATTGCTTTTGAACGAACTATCATTGTTAGCTGGCCATCCACCGTATTGGTCTTCTTGATGTCCATGTTTATTATTTCGTTCACCGCACCTAATGGTAACGCAAAGGTCTGTTTTCCTACAACAATCATTAGTGTGGGTAGGATCGCAAGCGTTAACGGTACCTTGATATCTAAACGTGTACCTTTTCCTAACTGCGAATCTATATTGATGGTACCGTTGAGCTGGTTAATCTTAGTTTTAACCACATCCATGCCCACACCACGACCAGAAATATCGCTAATTTCGGTTTTAGTAGAAAAGCCTGGTGCAAAAATAAGGTTAAACGCTTCAACATCAGACATGCGAGCTGCTGCGTCTGCGTCCAATACGCCACGGCTAATGGCAATTTCTTTTAGCTTCTCGGCATCCATACCCTTACCGTCGTCTTCGATGGTAAGAAGAATATGATCGCCTTCTTGAGATGCTGAAAGCTGAACCGTACCCATGCGAGGCTTACCTGCCGCTGCACGGTCGTCCGGCATTTCTATTCCGTGGTCGACAGAGTTTCTCACCAAATGCACTAGCGGGTCGGCCAATGCTTCAACCAAGTTTTTATCTAAATCTGTCTCTTCACCTACAAGCTCTAAGGTAATTTCTTTCTTTAAGCTTCTAGCTAGGTCACGTACAACACGAGGAAATCGGCCAAACACTTTCTTAATAGGCTGCATGCGGGTTTTCATTACCGCACCTTGCAAGTCACCCGTCACTACATCTAGGTTAGCAATGGCCTTTGACATACTCTCGTCATTGCTGTTGATTCCCAAACTTATCAGTCTGTTTCTAACGAGTACGAGTTCGCCGACCATATTCATAATTTGATCTAAACGCTTAGTATCTACACGTACTGTGGTCTCAGCAGGTGGTGGAGCAGGTGCCCCTTTTTTATCATCTTTCTTGGCAGGCGCTTTTGGCGCAGCTGCTTTGCTCGCTTTTGCTGGACTCGTTGCACTAGGTGCAGGCTTCGCCTTAGGCGCAGCTGCAGCGCTTGACGCTGCTTGCTTTGCTTTTTGAACTGCTTCGGTAGCCGCTTTGTCTACATTAGGTTCAGGTGCCGATGGAGCAGAGTCTTGTTTAGTTGGCCCTTGACCGGAGCCGTGAAGCTGATCAAGCAGCGCTTCAAATTCATCGTCGGTGATTTCTTCGTCACCTGCACTATTTGCCGGGGCAGCTGCTGATGCTGCTTCTGGAGCGCTTTTTTCGTCCCCACCAAACTGACCTTTTCCGTGCAGGTCATCTAACAGCGCTTCGAACTCTTCATCAGTAATATCATCACTGTCTGTGCTCGCCGCTGGTGCTGTCGTTTGTGCAGGCTCTGCTTTAGCTGACGCCGACTTCCCTGGTGCACCACCTCCGTGAAGCTCGTCAAGGAGAGCCTCAAACTCATCTTCAGTGATTTCTTCTATACCGCCGCTATTTTCAGTGGTATCCGATGGCGCAGGCACTGGTTCGTCTATAACTAATTCTGGCTCTTCTGCAACGACCTCGGGCTCAGCCGCGCTTGCATTATCAAAAATGTTTTCATCTGGAGATTCTGGGCGGCTGAGTTTGTGTAACACATCGACGAGTTGTGCATCTGCAGGCTCTAAAGGCTCCTGAGCTTTCACTCGTTCAAACATTTCAACTACCACATCAGTGGCTTGCAAAATGATATCCATTAACTCAGGCGTTAGCGTTCGTTGGCCGTTGCGCATGACGTCAAAGACGTTTTCAGCACCATGACAAATCTCCACTAACTCAGTAAGAGAAAGGAAGCCCGCTCCCCCTTTTACTGTGTGATAGCCGCGAAAGATTGCGTTAAGCAAATCCGCGTCTTCAGGATTGTTCTCAAGATCAACGAGCTGTTCTTGTAATTGTTCAAGTATCTCTCCAGCTTCAACTAGAAAGTCCTGTAATATTTCCTCGTCAACATCAAACGACATGCACCCGCTCCCCTAAAAACCTAAGCTAGACAGAAGATCATCCACATCATCTTGACCTGAAACGACGTCATCTCGTTTTTCAGCATCAATAATTGGGCCTTCTGCCTCTACACCATCAACCTTATCGGCCTTAACGCTGGATGGTTTAGTTTGTTCTGCACCGTCACGTTCGCCAAACATAGTAAGCATGTTTACAAGGCTTTCTTCGACTTCTTTAACCAAGTCGATAACGCGACGAATCACCTGTCCAGTTAAGTCTTGATAACCTTGTGCCATCAAAACTTCAGTAAGTAACTGTGTAAGTTTAGCTGACTGATTCGAACCGTCTTCCAACAATTCGTCTAAGTCTGCACATAAAACCTTAAACTCACCCAACTCAATCTGGCGGTTCATCAGCTTTTTCCACTCTGGCATAACCTTTTCGATTCGCTCTGCGAGCAATTCAGCGATGGGCATGCTTGCCTCAACGGCATCCATAGTAGTATTAGCAGCTTTTTCGGTTTCTTCAATTACGTAGGTAAGGCGGGACTGAGCATCAGGGATATCATCTGTCGCCAAATTTTTGATGCGGTCGTCTATTTGAAAGTTGTTTAAAGCGTCGTGGAGTTGACGCGTTAGCTTTCCTACTTCAGCGAATAACTCAACGTTTTCTTTCATTGAGACAGCTTCAAGTAGTGCGTTAGCTGAAGCTTTGTCACCTTCTTCAAGAAAAGTGACAAGTTGCTTTGCTTCTTCTAACGATATTGGAACGTTTACATTCGTTGACATCCAGTAAACCTCATTTATCTGGTGAGCGTCTGGATCAACCTAAACGTTCGAATATTTTATCTAGTTTTTCTTTGAGCGTTGCGGCGGTGAAGGGTTTAACAACGTAGCCATTCACACCCGCTTGGGCAGCGGCTACAATCTGTTCCTTCTTCGCTTCGGCGGTCACCATAAGCACTGGCAGATGCTTAAGTTTGTCATCGGCTCTAATCGCGCGGAGCAGATCTATGCCCTGCATACCAGGCATGTTCCAATCAGTAACAACGAAGTCGAAATCGCCTTGTTGTAACATAGGTAATGCGGTGCTTCCGTCATCCGCTTCCTGGATATTGGCAAAACCCAAATCTTTAAGCAGGTTTTTGATGATTCGTCTCATGGTTGAAAAGTCATCGACCACGAGAATTTTCATGCTTTTGTCCAAAATAGCCTCCACTGAGGGGTTAATTGTTATTAATTTCTATTCTTCGTCAGCTTGCCACGATTTCATTCGTGATTTGAGTTTTAACATGGCTTGACTATGAATTTGACTGACTCTCGACTCACTTACGTCAAGAACCTCGCCTATTTCTCTTAAGTTTAGTTCTTCATCATAGTAAAGTGAAAGAACAATTGCTTCTCGCTCCGGTAATGTCGTTATTGCATGGGCCAGCGCTTTTTGAAATGCGCCCTGCATTAAATCTTCTAACGGTGCATCACTGCCTCGACTTTGCTCAGTAGTGATCACATCTTCCGACACACCTAAATCTTCAATGCCCACCAACTTTCCAGCATTTACTTCATTGAGCATCTGGTGATAATCCTGCAAGCTCACATTGAGCTTGTCAGCAATATCGGAATCTCGTGCGTCGCGCCCAGTTTCACTTTCCACCTGGGATATCGCTTCAGTTATCGCGCGACCATTTCGGTGAACAGAACGTGGCGTCCAATCACCTTTGCGTATTTCGTCCAGCATGGCACCGCGAATGCGGATACCTGCAAAGGTTTCAAAGCTGGCGCCTTTTGACCCATCAAAGTTTCTAGCGGCCTCTAGCAAACCAATCATGCCTGATTGAATAAGGTCATCAACAAGAACACTCGCAGGCAGGCGCGCCATCAAATGGTGCGCAATACGCTTAACCAGAGGCGCATGTCTTTCGACTAATTGCGATTTATCTGTTTGCTGTTGATAAGCGGCTGCCTTGCTGTTCAACGTTGACTTCCTACGGCTTTTTCTGCAACTAATTGTTCAATGAAAAATTCTAAGTGGCCACCGGGCTGAGCTGGAATAGGCCAAGTAAGCGCCCTGTTTGCTAACTTAGTTATCGCTACGGCTGCAGGAGAGCCAGGAAAAGCATCAACAATCGCAGTTTGCTTACGCACCGCTTTGCGAATATTCTCGTCAAATGGCACCGTTGCCACTAATTCTAGTGCAACATCGAGAAAACGCCCCGTCACTTTACTTAATTTGCTAAATAATTCCTGTCCTTCTCGCACATCGCGAACCATATTGGCCACAACTTTAAAGCGAAAAACACCGTGTTCACGGTTAAGGATTTTTATCAGCGCATAAGCATCAGTTAACGATGTTGGCTCATCGCAAACCACCACCATGATATCCTGGGATGCTTTAGAAAAGCTTAATACCATATCTGAGATGCCAGCCGCGGTGTCGACAATTAATACGTCTATTTGAGAACGCAGCTCGCTAAACGCTCTTATCAAGCCAGCGTGCTGTGTGGGTGAAAGTTCTGCCATTGACTGGGTACCAGACGTGGCAGGAGCAATCTTAATACCGTGAGGGCCGGTTACTAAAACCTCGTCCAACGTGCACTCACCAGAGAGTACGTGAGATAGGTTTTTCTCAACTCGTAGGCCTAACATCACATCTACGTTTGCAAGACCAAGGTCCGCGTCAAGAACCATTACACGCTTGCCCTGCTTCGCCATGGCGATAGCAGTGTTAAGTGTAATGTTTGTTTTACCTACGCCACCTTTACCACCAGTGACGGCGATTACTTTGATTAACCGTGATTGCTTCATTTTTCTTAAGCTACTCGCTTGATCGTCAATCATACTGCTTATGCTGTTTTAATTGCGTTGTTACCACTAGTATGATTCAAACCGTACTTTTTATAAAGCTTTGCAGCAGCGGAAACCAAAGATTTCGCTTCTGCAATCTTAATGTCTTCAGGCACTTTTTGACCATCGGTGACATAACTAACCGGTAGTTGGTATTCAACCGCTGCACTAAGTACCTCTCCTAAAGAGTAGCACTCATCTAACTTTGTGAAAATACAGCCACTTAGTTCAATATCGTCATACGCTTGAATGATTCTCTGCAAAGCCGGATATTGCGTATTGGCTTGCGCAACCAAATATTTTTTAACTTTTGGCATTTGGCCACTGTCGAACTGCTTAATTTGCTTAATTAATCGACTATCACGCTGACTAAAACCTGCTGTATCAATCAATATTAGTCGCTTATGACGAAGTTGAAACAATAAATCTGCAAGTTCTTCACTAGTTTGCGCTTTTCGCACAGTACAGCCAATAATTTTTCCGTATGTCGCGAGCTGCTCATAGGCTGCAATTCTATACGTATCAATGGTTATCATAGCCACCGATTCTGCACCGTATTTCTGCGCGTAGCGGGCGGCCAACTTTGCAACAGTGGTTGTTTTACCTGTACCAGTAGGCCCAACTAGCGCAACGGCACCTTGTGAACTAAGTATATCGTTTCCGGTCACATTTATGCGATTAGCCAATAGGTTAAGAAGATATACCCATGCGTCACGTTCGTTGTAATGAGCCGGTGTGTAGCTAATAAGCTGTGTTGCAAGTGCACTACTTAAACCCATATCGGTTAATCGCGTGACCAAGTATTGATGAACAGGTTTTTGACGCTTATTCTTCGCTTCCATCAAATCCGCAACTTGATACTGTAATACGTCGCGAAGTGAAGCTAACTCTTCTTTGATTTGAGCCAGTTCAGCAGACTGAGATACTGGTGTTTCACCCATACTTGACGCCTGGTGCTCAGGAAAAGTCTCTTGCTCGACAACATCTTGAGCTGGCGATTGTGTGCCAAGGTCGTCGATAAACGCTTCTGAAAAATCTAAGTGAGATGCAATTTCGTTGGCGTGCTTAGCGTTCGCTGACATAGGCTGTGTTGGTTGGGCAGAACTGCTGGCTTCTGCGTTTCCACCATGCTGCTTTTCCAGCAACGCTCTTAAGCTGTCAGGACCGTCGTCACCAATAATTTCACTTAAGCTAGGCACAGACTTTTGGCCAGGCGTTTTTGCCGCAGCTTGCGGTGCCGCCTTAGGCGTGAAAAGCTTAGCTTCAGGCTCTTTGTCGTAGGCTGCTACAAGCTCGATGCCGTCAGCGACTTTGCGATTCGACATGATCACCGCATCGCTGCCCAACTCAGCTTTAACTTGGCTTAGCGCCTCACGCATATCTTTGCCGAAGAAACGTCTAATTTTCATTGCAACCTCTCCAATCACCCAGTGTCAGATTATTGACCGACCGAACTGACTATTTTTATTTGTTTGTCATCAGGCACTTCTTGGTATGAAAGAACATGCAGCCCAACGACAGAATACTTTAAGAAGCGAGACAGAACGGGTCGTAGCATGCCTGAGGTAAGGAGTACCGCAGGTTCTCCTTCTAACTCTTGCTGCTGACTGGCCTGCTGCAATGATTTTTGCAGCTTGTCTGCCAGACCTGGTTCAATACCAGCACCATCTTCGCCACCTGCTTGAAGGGACTGGTGCAACATCTGTTCCAACTCTGGCGCCAAGGTTATGACAGGTATCTCTTTAGCCCCTTGGGTAATTTCTTGAACGATTAGACGCTTAAGTGCAATACGCACCGCAGACACCAGTACATCTGGGTCTTGGCTGCGTGTACCGTATTCACTAAGGGTTTGAACAATAGTGCGCATATCGCGAATAGGCACGCCTTCAAATAGCAAGGTTTGCAGCACTTTCACAACTGTACTAAGCGGCAAAATATCGGGCACTAAACCTTCAACCAATTTAGGGTGCTGTTTGGCCAGCATATCTAGAAGCTGTTGTGCTTCTTCATGGCCTAGTAACTGATAAGCGTTATTGGAAAGTAATTGGCTTAAATGGGTGGCGACTACTGTAGCAGCATCAACAACTGTATAACCAAGAGTTTGCGCGTGCTCGCGCTTATTAGGCTTAATCCACACCGCATCTAGCCCGAACGCAGGGTCTTTAGTGGCTCGCCCCTCTAGCTTGCCAAATACTTGTCCAGGATTAATCGCAAGTTCTTCGTCGTGACTAATAACGGAATCGCCTATGGTAACGCCAAGCATAGCGATGGTGTAAGTGTTAGGCTCTAAGTCTAAGTTATCGCGAATATGAACAGGTGGAATAAGAAATCCCAGTTCTTGAGAAAGCTTTTTACGCACGCCTTTAATCCGTGTCAACAACTCGCCACCTTGGGATTTATCAACAAGGGGAATTAAGCGATAACCTACTTCTAAACCTATGGTATCCACTTGCTGAACATCATCCCAACCGAGTTCTTTTACTTCAGGCGCAAGTGTTTCATCTTTTGTAATGTTCTCTGGTAATTGAGGCTCGGCAGCTTTTTTCTTAGCTTGAACTGTCTGCCAATATGCAAAGCCCGCAATCAAAAATGAAAAACCCAAGAATGCGATATGAGGCATGCCCGGTATAATACCCATGACGAAAAGCACGCCTGATGCAATATAAAGCGCTTGATTATTTCCTAACTGCCCACGGATCTCTTTGCCCATTTCTTGGGTTTCGTTCTCTCGAGTAACGATAATCGCCGTTGCTACCGAAAGTAACAATGAAGGTATCTGCGCTACCAAACCATCACCAATGGTCAAAATTGTGTAGATTTCTATGGCGTTACCAAAAGAAAGACCGTGCTGAATCATGCCAATAAATAACCCGCCAACAATATTGATAAGCATGATAAAAAGACCGGCAACTGCATCACCTTTTACAAACTTTGATGCACCGTCCATCGACCCGTAAAAGTCGGCTTCTGCCGTTATTTCTTCACGACGCTGACGCGCTTGGTCTTGGTCTATGTAGCCTGCGTTCAAATCGGCGTCAATGGCCATTTGCTTACCTGGCATAGCATCCAAGGTAAAGCGAGCGCTCACTTCAGATATACGACCAGCACCAGCGGTAACTACCTTGAAGTTAATAATAAGAAGGATAGCGAAGACGACTATACCCACTGCATAGTTACCGCCAATAACAACCGCACCGAAGGCTTCAATAACCTTTCCTGCCGCATCTCCCCCTTCGTGACCGTAAAGCAGTACAACTCGTGTAGACGCAACGTTTAGTGCCAGACGCAGAACTGTCGCTATTAGAAGCACAAGTGGGAAAATACCAAAATCCACAGGGCGTTGGGTAAGTACCGCCACCAAAATAATGACGAGAGAAAGCGCAATATTAAAGCTGAACAATACGTCGAGTAAAAACGGCGGCATGGGTAGTATTACCATTCCCATGATTGCCAAAAGGACAATAGGCGCGCCTAAACCACTGGTAAAATTTTGCAGCTGATTTTTATCGAACCGCTGAAGATAACCGGATAACTGCATGGCTGGGTGTCTCTCTATCAGAAAATTGACGCTTTACGTGAATCTTCAATAGAGTTTTCAACTAACGTGCCAGCTTTATACGAAGCAGTATTTAAGTACAGCTAATAGATTAAGAAGTGCACGCCATGTTTAAACAGGCGGGAAAAATCCGCGCTAATACAGTCGCTTAGCGACGATATTCTGGAGGTATAGGCAAATCTCGCTTAAGTGGCTTAGGACGTTTGCCCTTCCCTGCCCTATGAGCTTTAAGCTGATAAACGTGCGCTAGCACCTGAGCCACCGCCATAAATAAGGCGTTAGGAATTTCGTCGTCTACTTCTGTCGAATAAAAAATGGCACGAGCGAGTACAGGAGAAGGTATTAAGGGTACGTCGTTGGCAGTAGCAATTTTTCGAATATGCATCGCCAGTTCGTCAGCCCCTTTTGCCACGACAACAGGTGCTCTTATACCCTGTTCGTCATACTTAATCGCTACTGAAAAATGAGTCGGGTTAGTTACTACTACGTCCGCCTGTGGTACTTCCTGCATCATGCGCTTAGTTGCAGCCTGATACTGCAAGCGGCGTATACGACCTTTCACCATAGGGTCGCCTTCTGCATTTTTGCGCTCGTCTTTAACCTCTTGCTTGGTCATTTTCATTTCTTTGTTGTGCTTATACATTTGATAAGGCACATCAATAAGCGCGATGGGAATCATACCACATACTAAAATGAGAAATGCCCATTTAAGTATGTCCATAGCGTGAAACAGGTTGCCCGGATAAAGCTCCATATCTAAATGCAGCGCTTCATCTTCGAAGAACAACAGCGCCCCAATAGCCATACTAATGATAACCACAACTTTAGCGATGGACTTTAAAAGCTCAACTAGGCCGTTCATGCCGAACATTCGCTTAAAACCCTGAATTGGGCTCATCTTGGAGCCCTTGGGCTTTGCGCCTTCCCAGGTAAAGTTAAAACCGCCAAGCGCAATAGAGCCATAGATGCCGGCTATCATGGCTACCACCATGTAAAGCAACACGGCAGGGCCTACCGCTGAGAAAGCTTCGCCCCAAGCGCCAAACATGTGGGTAGTATCATAAGTTTCGTCGCGAGAGAGAATAAACATTCGCTGGGTAAGCTTGAAAACAGATTCAGCAACCCATTCACCCACGAACAAAAACATAAAGGCGCTAACAATAAGCACTAAAGTTGTGGATAGTTCACGGGAACGGGCCAGCTGCCCTTTTTTTCGGGCATCATCGAGTTTTTTCCCCGTGGGGTCTTCTGTTTTTTCGCTTGAATCTGCCATGCTCGATTATGTTCATCTCTGTTGCGAGAGAGGCAGGACGACTAACAAGCACGCAGTGAACCCATCCATGGGAGCTCCGCCACCGCATCCATGCGGTGGAAGGCTTGTTAGCCGCCCCAACCTCTCTCGCTTATTTTACCCACCTAACCTGCTCGCAGACATGCCATATTCTGCAAACGACTAGTATTGTTTGTCTAAGGACAAATGTTCAATAGTTCACACATAAACTGTTCAGCTCTAAACCATTGGGTTTCAAAGTGCGCAGTAAAGTTATCTAGCGTTATCCAAATAATCAGTAGCCCCATTACCTGAGCAATAGAAAAGCCAATACTGAAAATGTTCAGCTGTGGTGCAGCTTTTGTCATTACGCCAAACGCTAAATTCACGATAAGCAGTGACACTATGGGCGCAAGAGACAGGGTCACTGCCGATATAAACATCCAACCGCCCCAATGGGCAATATCGCGAAACTGTTCGCCTGTCCACCAGGCTTCACCTATGGGAAACGCCTCGAAGCTCATAACTATCATTTGGATCATGGACAAATGCCCATCCAAGGTCCAAAACAATAAGGTCGCCAGTATTAGATAAAACTGGCCTACTGCGGGCACGTTAATACCGTTTACGGGGTCAACAATAGACGCGAACCCCAAACCAGTTTGCATGGCTATAATTTGACCCGCAAGCACGAAGGTATTGAGCACCATCATTGATATAAAACCAATAGCAATACCTATTAGCAGCTGCTGAACGACAATTAAAAATGTACCCACATCCACCAGGTTTTCAATGGGCGACGGGGGCACCACCGGCATGATGATAAGCGTTAACATTATACCTAGCAGGGCTCTTACCTGTGGGGGAATTGATTTAGCACTCAAACCAATCATAGCCACAAACAAGCCGCTAATGCGCATAAATGGCAGCAGCATGTCCGCAAGAAACTGATTGATGGTGGCGAGTTCTACTTCCACTGCGTTAGCCTTCTATCCCACAACCTGCGGAATCATATCAACCATTCTGAAAGTAAAATCCATAAGCTGTTGCACCAGCCAGTTTCCTCCCCAACTCAGCGCAAGAAGCGTAACGAGCAAGCGAGGTAAGAAGCTCATGGTCTGTTCGTTGATACTGGTAGCAGCCTGAAATACAGCCACAACCAAGCCCACTATGAGGCTTGGAACTATCACCGCAGAGACCAAAACAATAACCATAAACATGGCTTCTCGCAGTATTTCTACAAAGACTTCTGGTGACATAAGCCCTCCTAGACGCCCATACCAAAACTGGTCGCCAAGGTTCCGAAAATTAGGTTCCAGCCATCGACCAATACGAATAGCATGAGTTTAAACGGCAAGGATACAATCATAGGCGAGAGCATCATCATACCCATGGCCATCAATATAGATGCGACTACCAAATCAATAATGAGAAAAGGGATAAACAGCATAAAACCAATTTGAAACGCGGTTTTAAGCTCGCTAGTTACAAACGCAGGGATCAAAATGGTTAGCGGAACTTCATCCGTATCGGCATATTTTCCTTCATCTCCTGCTATCCGTACAAACGTTTCTAGGTCTTTTACCCGTGTTTGCGAAAGCATAAACGCGCGCATGGGCCCTTTGGCTTGCTCTAGGGCATCTAGGCTGGTGAGTTGCTCGTTAAGATAGGGCTGCAAGGCGCGCTCGTTCACCTCTTCAAATACTGGCGCCATAATGAACATAGATAAAAACAAACTCACGCCTATTAATATCTGGTTTGATGGTGATTGTTGAAGACCAATTGCCTGTCGCAGAATAGACAGTACCACGATGATACGCGTAAACGAGGTCATCATCATGATAAACGCAGGGATAAGACTTAGCGCTGTCATGATAAACAGCGCTTGAAGTGTCATGGTGTAATCTTGAGAACCGTCTTGGTTAGTCGTAACTGTTACTGCGGATATCCCCTGCTGAGCGTAAGCAGGCTCCATAAGAAGCAATAACGGTAGGATTAAAAGTAGCCAGGTAAACTTACGCATCTCTCGACTCTTCCTTTTTTTCTTTTTCTAAGCTTGGGTTAAGCTTTCCCGCCATTGCGGCAACAAGCTTTTGTTTAAAAGCATCGGCACCATTTTGTTGCTCGCCCGTGGTTTTGTTCACACCTTTCACAGGCACATCGAGATTCTTATCTAATTTGCTTAAATGAGAGATGTTGTGACTGGTAACACCTATGAGGTGCTGCTCTTCACCCACCTGAATCACCATGATTTTTTCTTTTGTGCCAACAACCATGCTGGCCGCGACTTTCATTTGGTTTGTGCCCATCGCAGTGACATTAAATCGACGCATTACGTACGCTAAGGCGAAAATAACGCCTACGACCACCAGCAGGGAAAGAAAAATTGACAGTATCGACGTGGGATTGGTAATTGACTGGGTCGACTGCGCGACGGCTATCTGGCTAAATAAAAGGGGCAGCATTGCGCAACCCCTTACTTTATAAGAAGTTTTATCTGAGCTTCTTGATTCTCTCAATTTGACTAATAACATCCGTTAATCGAATACCAAATTTATCGTTGACCACTACTACTTCTCCATGAGCAATCAACGTGCCATTAACTAATACATCTAGTGGCTCACCGGCAACACGATCCAGTTCAACCACAGAACCCTGGTTCAACTGTAGCAGATTTCGGATACTAATTTGACTACGGCCGACTTCCATAGAAATAGTCACTGGTATATCTAGAATAGTATCTAGTTTTTTCTTCTCTTCTTGCGTAATTGGCGCATCATCTGTTAGTTCGTCAAGTTCGGCAACTTGCACGTCTTCATTGTCGCCAGTTTCTTGTTCCGCTTCAGATTCGGCTTGCTCGGCCATCGCCGCAGCCCAATCGTCCATACCGTCTTCACTCATGGGAACTCCCCTCTACCTTACAGGTCTTCTTCGAGTACTTGCAGCTCTGCATCATTATCGATAATGCGACCACCGCGGGTTAATAACTGTAGCTCAGACTTCACTGAAGTCGGTCTTGCAATCTTCTCTACTATTTTTAGTGCCAAATTATCGCGACTACGACCTAGTTTGGCTCTAAACGTAGGTAAATCTTCAATTAATACAGTGATGGTTTCCGGCATTTCTACAGGAATGATATCACCGGGCTTAAATTCCATCACATCGCGAAGCGGTACATCCACATCTAGCATGTGCGTAGTTAAACCTACTTTCACATCCATAATTTCATCGCGAAGCGCCTTACTCCAACGTAAATCTGTGTCTTCTTTATCGCTTTGAACACCTGCATCTAGCAGTTCGCGAATAGGCTCTAACATTGAGTATGGCAATGACACGTGGAAGTCGCCACCGCCACCATCTAGCTCGATATGAAACGAACTTATGACCACCACTTCCGTGGGACTCACAATGTTCGCCATAGCTGGGTTTACTTCTGAGTCCAAATATTCAAACGACACGTCCATAACCGGTGCCCACGCTTCTTTATAATCTTCAAAAATTATTTTAAGCAGCATCTGAATAATACGACGTTCCGTTGGCGTGAATTCACGACCTTCGATTTTCGCATGGTACCGGCCGTCGCCGCCAAAGAAGTTATCTACCAGAATGAACACCAAGCGAGCTTCCATGGTAATTAGTCCCGTACCTTTAAGCGGACGGAAACGCACCATGTTCAAACTCGTTGGAACGAACAGTGTATGAATATATTCACCAAACTTGATCATCTGAATACCGTTAATCGATACTTCAGCTGAACGTCGCATCATGTTGAATAAACTTACACGCATGTGACGGGCAAAACGTTCATTCACAATTTCGAGTGTAGGCATACGCCCACGCACTATTCTATCTTGCGAGGAGAAGTCGTACTCGAGCGTAGAAGCATCAGAGTCGCTACTGCCGACTTCTTCCTCTTCTACATCATCTACCCCGTGCAACAGGGCATCGATTTCATCTTGAGATAATAAATCACTCACCGTCTTCTACCTTAATTAGCCAATGCATTTGCATTACTGCATGACGAAACCAGTAAACAATACGCGCTCCACAACATCGCTACCCGTAATGTCTTTCAATGCTTTTTGCACCTCTGTTACCGCCTGCTCTCGAAGCTCAATTTTACCTGCCTCTGTGACTAGATCGTCTGCATTTGACGTACTAAAAGCTTGCAACAGCGTACCTTCAATAAGCGGTATATGCGTTTTTGCCAACTCTTCGTTATCAGAACCACGTACTAATAGCTGTACTTTAATTTGAACAAGTCTGTCTCGTCCTGAGCCGGGTACGTTGAAGACGAAGGGTCTTGGCATAGCAACGTAAAGCGCCGTACCTATTTCAGCACTACCCGAACTTGCTGCCGGTGCACTCTCAGCGGCCGCAGCAGCATCAGCTTCAGCCAGTTGTTCAACCGCAGGTTCATCGCCTCCTGCAAACAGTAAGAAATAAGCGGCAGCTCCACCACCTACAAGAACCACGGCGATAATGATGATCAACATCATTTTGCCTTTCTTTTTACCGCCCTCTTCTACCTGTAACTCTTCATCAGCCATGTGTAACTCATCAGTAATATTAAGAAAAATGTATTATCAATGTTCCATCGCAAATGGCAATGCCATAATTCGTATCTACCTCTACTTGATACTGTAACAGCAGCCATCAATTGCTATTAAGCGGCATTCATCGACCTGTCTGACCGGATTCTATCGAATACATCAAACATAGCAGTCTTAAAATAATCTCACCATGCTACCTATTGATAATAGTTTTACTTAACTTTAAGCGTAAAAATCAATTCCACCTTTGGCTGCCCGCGTCACTGATTGCTCGATAATTCGCGTTTCACCCATGTCGTCTAAACCGTCATTTTCTCCACGGTTTTCGGTGCCATTTCCCCTGCCATTATTGTTTGCAAGTTGCTGGCCATTTTCGTTACTCGACGAATTATCTTTTCTAACTTGCGCATCACCTAGCTCAATGCCTTGTTCAGAAAGCATGTCTCGTAATTTAGGCATGGCATCAGCTAGCGCTTCTTTTGCTTGTTGAGATTGGACAACAAAGCTCACGCTTGCTGCATCACCTGAGACGTTTACACGAACCTGCATGCTGCCCATTTCCGGAGGATCAAGACGAATCTCAGCCATGGTGTTACGCGCGTTTACCATCCAACGAATCTTTTCGTTTAGCTGCTGTTGGCCTTCTGGCTTATGAATGTTGACCGCTTTATCGAAACCTTCAAACTGCTGTTGAGACTTTGACGCTTCAGTGCGAAGCTGAGCGTTTTCCTGCATTACCGTATCGGTTTGTCCCACCATACTTGCGAAAGCCTGTTGCGCGCTCGACTGCGTTTGCGTCATCAAGTTAAGAAACTGACTCGCTTGGCTGTCGACCCGAGCCGTCATTGAAGCAATAACGTCAGTATTCACTGCGGCCTCTTTTGCCGCGTCTGCCACGATAGCTGACAAATCAATGCCCGGCTCTCTACCTTGCTCAGCTTGTTGCTGGAATTCATTAATACCGGCAATGATGTTTGTCTTCACTGCTTGCTGCTGCGAAGCGTTTGGCATCACTGCAACTACACGCTCTGCAAACGCCTCGGTAACTTTTTGTGCAGTTTGTGGGGAGAGTTCACTTAACGCAGTTAATAAGTCGGTTTGTGAATCACCGGTCATTTCGAAGCTAGGATTTTGGGTATTCATCACTGGCACTGTGTCAGTTGCCGTTACCTTACTCTTTTCTGTCCCGTTAGTATTTACATCACCACTATCTAAAACAGCTCCGTCAATGGCTACTTCATCCGCTATGTCATTGGTTGCGTCAGAATACAATGCTTCTAATTGAGAGTTGGCTCCATCTGAAGATAATTTGCGCATTGCTTTAAGCTCATCAGATAAAAGACCTAACACAAGAGACTCTTCTGTAGCATTTTTACTACCTGCCAGCGTATGCTCCGCTCCCTCGTTCACGGTTTGCTCTACATTGCCAGCACTGTCTTTTTGCTGCATGAGTTGTGCAATTAGCCCAGAAAGTTCATCGGCATTTGAATCTAACTTATCACTGGCAAGAATTTGTGACTGCTCAGCGCTTGCTTCGCCGCTAGCGCCATTTTGTTCGCTTTCAGCGCCAAGCAATAGTGCGGTTAAAGCACTGAGTGTTTGCTGTGCTTCAGTCGAAAGGGATTCAACAGCGATCCCCCCCTCTTCGCTGTCACTATTTAGCTGAGAAAGTAAATGCGCCATTACCGAGGGCGCGTCGCTGGCATCTACACCGTCTGGGATCTTCCAAAGCTTTCCGTTTTCTTTTACAGAAAGAATATTAACCGTCTCATCTGAAACTTCAGAAATACCATTGGTTGTTCTGTTACCAGATTGCCCTTGAGTTTGCTCTCTATTATCAGCCTTACCAAAGCGATCGGCTAGGATTTCAACATAGGCAACCCAGTCTGGTTCTTCATCAACCTTATCCGGTTTTCCATCAGGCGTACCTGGCGTGGTAATAACTCCAGCCTCAGCATCTTTTTTACCGCCTTCTCCAATTACAAACTCTGCTTCGGTTACAGCTTTTTGCTCAATATCACCTTCAGCGTCATCTACTTTCAAACTGGTCTTTTCTTCACCGACTGAGTTACCGTGCGCTTCTATAGCTTCGGCTATATCTTTTTGGGCAATGGCAGCGTTTTCTTCTTTTGTACTTGGCGCAGACTCTGCTGGATTGTCTGTTACTTTCTTATCAACAGGAAGATCGGTATGGCCGGCATCCCGGTCTTTTCCCTTCTTTACCGTTTCATTAGAAACTGAAGTGTTAGCAGATGAGCTGGTCGAACGGGTTGTCTCTCGGAATTGAGAGCCTGATGTCTCTTTGTCATTTAAAACAAAGTCTGATTTACTCGATTTTGCTTCCTGATAAAGTCGATTAAATGCTTGGTTATTTTGACTATTCGCTTGCTGTTGCGTACCAATACCTGTTTCAACTGCTTTAGCTGTACTAGAAGCAGAAAAAGGTAATGCGGCAATGTCTGTTTTTTGTGCGGCAACTTGTTGCATATTGTCCTACCGTCCTACATTTATCTCGTCTTTCACCAAGAAGGCATTATGTGATGCGAATAAA
The DNA here is from genome assembly GCF_003443615.1 of Alteromonas sp. BL110. Classification (NCBI taxonomy): domain Bacteria; kingdom Pseudomonadati; phylum Pseudomonadota; class Gammaproteobacteria; order Alteromonadales; family Alteromonadaceae; genus Alteromonas; species Alteromonas sp. BL110. The sequence goes on from NZ_CP031967.1 coordinate 622,198, forward strand.
TCACTGGGCGTCATTTTTTAACAGACCGTGAGAAGTAAATCGCAAACCTACCAACGCTTATCCAAATTTCAATCACTTAGCTTTGCCCAGATACCCTTTGGGACTACCGTTTGGCATTGGATTTATACTCGCTTTTGTCGAATTTTTTACCTTATAATATGGGTAGAACTTCAAACAAACGCGTTTAGAGCGTAACAACTATTGCACTGAAAATATGGCGCGCTGTTGCATTTTATATTGATTTAGCAAGGGTTGAGCCAAAGTGGCTTGAGAACATACTATTTACTAGAAAGGTGAGCGCTTAGCTCTGAAAAAACGCTGTGTAGCGAACTCATCCATCATGGCCTGTTCTGCTTTGGCTTCTTTTTTCTGCTCCGCCAGCTTCTTCTTATCAAGCAACAAGGTAACCGCTTTAACTTTCTGCTGTTGTTTTAGCCACATTTGCTTACGCTGGTCCGCTGCCATTTGTGCACGAGCAATTACTTGCATTTGCTGCTCACACGCTTTATCTAATTTACCAACGAAGGATAAATGTTGCTGGTAGTAAGTAGCCGTAACACCGGCTTGACCGGTCTGCTGAATACCTTTGATATAGTCAACGCGGTACTGCTCTAAACTGGTAAGCTTTTGCTTTTGTTGGTTAACGTTTTGCTGCGCTTGCTGATAATAGCGGGCTTCACGCTGCTCTTTTTCGCGCTCGAATTCAGCTAAACGCTCTAATTGCTTAGACATTTTTGGCTCCCTTACTCACAAAGCCTTGCTGACTGTTCGTTAAAGCCCAAGCACCCGTTACTGAAAAACACATTATCCTTGTCCCAACCCTTTGGCGAGGGCCGCCATACCTTCCAAGCTTTCGTCATAAGGAATGACTTGCTTCATTCCTTGCTGTAACAAAGCGTTGATTGCAGGCTCGGCACGAATGGCTAAATCAATACGAGGGTCTGAACCTTTTGCATAAGCGCCAATCGAAATAAGGTCTTGGTTTTGTTTGTAGTTTGAATAAACTTGTCGAATGCGACGGGCCATCAGCTGGTGCTCTTCACTCACCACCATTGGCATTACGCGACTTATTGATGCTTCAATATCAATTGCGGGGTAATGACCACTATCGGCAAGGGTTCTTGATAAGACCACGTGACCATCCAAAATGGCACGAGCAGCATCAGCTATGGGATCTTGTAAATCGTCCCCTTCGGTAAGTACCGTATAAAAGGCCGTGATAGAGCCTTGTCGCTCGCTGCCGTTACCTGCACGTTCAACTAACGCTGGTAACCGAGCAAAGACCGATGGCGGATAGCCTTTTGTTGCAGGAGGCTCACCCACAGCCAGCGCAATTTCACGCTGCGCCATTGCATAACGGGTTAACGAGTCAATAAGTAACAGCACCTTCATGCCTTTATCGCGAAAATATTCAGCAATGGTGACGGCAGTTTCACAGCCCTTTAAGCGCATAAGAGGTGATGTGTCAGCAGGCGCAGCAACGACAACTGCACGTTGGCGCTCTTCTTCTGTGAGGATGTCATGAATAAATTCTTTAACTTCTCGGCCACGTTCTCCCACAAGCCCAACGACAACCACGTCGGCTTCACAGCCTCGGGTCATCATGCCTAATAACACACTTTTACCCACGCCACTTCCGGCAAAAAGTCCCATACGCTGACCTACACCCACTGTATTGAGCGCGTTAATGGCGCGTACACCAACATCCATAGGGGCATTAATTGGCCGGCGAATAAGCGGGTTCATTGGCGGTCGGGTCGTTGGCGCGCGGGCTTCAGCATTTATTTCACCTAGTCCGTCAAGAGGTTGACCATTTCCGTCTACCACACGCCCTAAAAGCCCCATTCCCACTGGTAGACCGCTTTGCCTATTTAACGGCATCACGCGACTTCCGGGCACGATACCGCGCACGGCTTCAGTAGGCATTAAATAAGTAATATCATCCCCAAAACCAACCACTTCGGCTTCTATTTCACCTTCAATGGTTTGCACTAAGCACTGACTACCAACGGGTAGCTGGCAACCTACTGCTTCAAGGGTTAAACCGATACCTCGAACTAACTTACCGGCAGCGACGACAGGGGGAGAAGATACCTGTTTTGTTAGGGATTCAAAATACGAATGCCAAGGGCTAGTCATCTGACAAACCTTGATTCAATAAAAATTTATCAATGACGTCTCGACAGCGGCGTTCGATAGATACATCCACGGCGTTTTGCGCAGTAGTAATATCGCAACCACCGCGTTCCATCGCTGGGGCTTCAACCAAACTCCATCCTTTTTTGGCAATTTCTTCGTCGCCGAAGTGCGCTTTTACCAATTCAATATCATCAGGGTTCATGTGAATTTGATAATCCGCTTGATTAATGGGTAGCGCTTTAATGCCTTCGCTTAACGCTTGGAGTATCACCTGTTGGTTAGTACTAACCTCTGTTTTAATGACAGCTTTTGCGAGAGTTACGGCAAGTTTCACCAACTGGTCGCGCGATTCATCGTTTGCTTGTGAAAGTGGGTCGTGAAGCTTGTCGGCAAGGGCCTGCCACACTTCGGCTTGTGCCGCCATCTGCTGGCGACCTTCTTCTAACCCTTGCTCTAGGCCATCGTTGTGACCCTGTTCTTTACCTTCGGCCAAGCCGGTTTCAAGGCCTTCGGCTTTACCTTCTTCAAAACCTTTTTCCTTACCTTCTTGAAAACCTTCGTCATAGGCAGCTTGGCGAATAGCTTCAATCTCTTCAGCTGTTGGAGGCTTGATTTCCTCTTCAACTTCAGGGGGCTCATACTTCCAATCTGAGCGTTTATTCAATGCATTGGTTGGCTGGTCCTTCCTCGATGTTTTTGGGTCATCGACAAAAGGCAGATCCCAGGTTTTAGCTTCACTTATTTCGTTTTCACTGAAATTTTTATTACCAGACATGTTTTTTTACCAGAGACTTTTATTACCAAGCATAGTTCTACCTAGGCTACAGAAGTAAGGGCATCAGAGCGCTTATAAGAACTCTTCACCGCCACCGCCGCCAAGCATAATTTCACCTGAGTCAGAAAGTCGACGGGCAACAGAAAGAATTTCTTTTTGTGCGGTTTCCACTTCACTGATACGAACAGGGCCAAGAGCTTCCAAGTCGTCGCCAAGCATTTCAGCAGCACGCTTAGACATATTGCGCATAATTTTATCTTTAAGTTCTTCGTCAGCACCCTTAATAGCTTTAAGCAGCGCATCTTGCTGAACTTCTCGCAATATTGCTTGAATGCCTTTGTCGTCTACATCGACTAAGTTGTCGAAGACAAACATAAGATCCTGGATCTGCTGACTCATCTCTTCGTCTTGCTCGCGAATAGCGTCCATCAGCTGACCTTCTATCGCGGTATCTAAGTAGTTCATGATGTTCGCTGCAGACTTCAAGCCGCCCATTTTCGCTGCTTGCGTTCCCGCTTGACCAGCGAACTGCTTCTCCATAATTTCGTTTAGTTCTTGCAATGCTGCTGGTTGAACTTCTTCTAGGTTCGCAATACGCATCAACAGGTCAAGGCGTACTTTTTCTGGGAACTGTGCCAAAATTTCAGCGCTTTGCTCAGGTTCGAGGTAAGACAGTACAATGGTTTGAATCTGCGGGTGTTCGTTGCGAATGATGCTCGCTACCTGCTTAGAGTCCATCCATTTCAATGAATCTAAACCTTTAGCGCCACTTCCCATTAGGATCTGATCGATAAGGTTTGCCGCCTTGTCTTCACCTAAGGCCGCAGTTAGCGCTCGCTTAACAAAGTCTTGGCTCTGGAAGCCAATAGTGCTGTAGTTCTGAATCTCTTCAATGAAGTGCTTGTGAACTGACGTGATTTTGGTTTGCGTCATATCGTCCACTTTCGCCATTTCAGAACCCAGCTTCTGCACCTGCTTTGGTTCAAGGTGCTTTAATATCTGCGCCGCATCTTCTTCAGATAAGCTAAGTAGTAAGATGGCAGCTTTTTCTACGCCTTCTAATTTACTGACGTCGTATGACGCTTCTTCAACATTGGCAAGTTCTTCAGCCATAATCTTATCTCACTACTCGTCTTGCATTAACCAGCCTTTTACTACCTGGGCTGATAATTCTGGTTCATTGGCCACTAGCGCGCGTACGGCTTTAAGTACATCTTCGTCTTTGTGTAGGTCAGGCAGCATAAGTGAGCCATCTGGCGCAAAGCCTACCTGTCCTTCGTCAAAGTCAGACGTTAACATGCTAATTGTGTCATCGCCTAAGTCTAAGCCTTCATCGGCATCAAATTCATCTGCCTCGTTAGACTCATCTGGGTTGATAAGACGACGCAACATAGGTCTAATCACAAAGATGATAAGTACTATTATAACCAAGCCACCAACAACTAGCTTAAGAATTGGCAGAAAACCCGGCTGTTCCCACAAAGGCGCATCTTCAATTTCACCTGCATCCATACGAGTAAAGGGTACGCTAACCACTTCTAGCGAGTCGCCGCGGGTTACGTCAAAGCCAATACCGCCCTGCAATAGTCTGCGAATATTAAGGATTTCTTCTTGTTTGCGTGGCGTTGGCGTCATAGCGCCATCTTCGCCAGCAACTTGGGTATAGTCCACTGCCACCGACACACTTAGTCTGCGGATTACACCTGTCTGCTTTTTGGTATGACTAATGGTGGTATCAAGCTCGTAATTGCGCGTTGATTCTTTTGCTGTGCGCCCAGGCATGGTTTGTTGGCTAGCGCCCACTGCATTTTCTGGGATATTAGAATCCAGCGGAGGCTGATTTGATAATGCGCCAGGAATACCGCCAACACCACCACCTACACTGTTCTCCTCTACAATCATTTCACTGCGAACCGCAGGTAAGTCTGGATTATAGCTGCGTTGGGTTTGCTCCATTGCAGTAAAGTCCATAGCAACGTCGGCTTGCGCCGTATAGTTGCCTATACCCAATACTGGAATCAGTATAGCGTCAATTTTTTCGAGATACTCTTGCTCGCGCTGACGTTCAATTTCGTATTCTTTTCTGGCACGAGCACTCATTGAATCTTGTGAGCCAGAATTTAGCAAACGACCGTTACTGTCTGTTACCGTTACTTTAGACGGCTCCATGTTTTGTACGGCGGAAGCCACGATATCAACAACCGCATCTACCTCTTCACCAGCGATGACAGCGCCGCGTTTAGCGGTTAATACGACCGTTGCGGAAGCTTTCTTTTCTCGACGGGCGAACACGTTTTCTTTTGGCATCGCCAGCAGCACTCGGGCTTTTTGAATACTCGCGATATCTTCAATAGTCGAGGCAATCTGCTGCTCGCGAGCGTGCTTAAGACGCTCCATCTCAACGCGCTGACTTACACCAAATCCCATGTCCTGCATGATAATATCGGTTCCAGCGTCTGAAGACTTTGTTAATCCCTGACGGGTCATGCCTAGGCGAATGTTTTGAAATTCATCGCTTCTTACATAAACTGTATTGCCCTCAAGCTTATAATCAATTTGACTGGCATCCATATAATCGAGGGTTTCGATAAGCTCTTGGGTTTCCATCTTAGCAAGGGGACGATAATCAGGCTCTTGTGACCAGATAAGAATGAAAATAGCAATAGCCACACAAATGACCAAAACGACCACAAGGGCCATTTGGCGCATCATATCAGCGCTACCCAACGTATCCATAAAACCAGATTTATTCTCTGGCTCATTGTCCGCTACTTGATTTTGATCGGGAACCGTAAGGTTTGTACCTGTTGCTTCAGCCATAACCTACTCCGCCTACACCGGCATATTCATTATTGTTTTATAGGCTTCAAGTACTTTGTTACGTACCTGAACAGTAGCTTCAAACGCAATACCTGCCTTTTCTTTTGTCAACATAACTTGAGCTAAACTTAAGCTAGGATCGCCCAGTTCAAAGCGCTGCTGAGCATCTTTCGATTCAAGCTGCATACCGTTTACGCCATCTACCGCATTCTTAAGCATGACCGAGAAATCGCTTGCTGAGCTGTTTACTTCAGTAAGCGGTTGCTGCTGAGGCTCGTTAACTTGAAGACGAGTTTGCCCGATCATGTTTTGCATTTCTTGATACAAACTATTGGCTTTAACGTCCATACCCACTCCTAGCGTTTCTTAAAAACCGCCTGAACAACGGCGAATAACTAATTATAAGAATGATTTAGCAAGGGGCTTGCCAACTTTAAAAAGCACTACAAATCAACGAGATAAGAAGAAAATAAGAGGGTAAGCCAAATTTATGGCGTTTGATTTAATGTGAGCAACAAAAAACCGCCGCCTTCTTTACTACAGAGGCGACGGATAACAAGGATGAAACAAAAGATTTAGAAAGCGGTACTATGCAGGCACTTCAATGCCGTCTTCACGCATACGCGCGAGTTTATAACGAAGAGTTCGAGGGCTTATACCCAGCTTCTCTGCCACATCCTTGCGCTTACCATTACACGATACCAATGTATCAAGTATAATTTGGTGTTCCTGATAGCGAAGCTCTGAGCCCAATTTGTTATCTTCAACCTGCTCTTGTGCAACTTCAAGCGGGGCTGACATGTCTTCGTCAATCATTAAATCGCCGGCATCTATTTCATTGTTTTCACAAAGAATAAGCGCGCGCTGAACCACGTTCTCTAACTCTCGAACGTTTCCAGGCCAGCTGTATTGCGACAATTTATTGCGAGCAGCAGCACTTAGCCTAATGGTACCTAAGCCTTGTGAACTGGCGTGGCGATGAATAAGGTGTTCGGCAAGCGGAACGATATCACCCGGGCGTTCCGATAGAGGACGCCACTCGATAGGAAAAACATTTAAACGGTAGTAGAGATCTTCTCTGAACTCGCCTGCGTCTACTGCTTTTCTCAAATCCCGGTTACTCGTAGCAATAACACGCACATTAAGTTTAACGGTTTTTCGACCGCCAAGGCGTTCTACTTCACGCTCTTGCAGCACGCGCAGCAATTTAGCCTGCAGTGCCAAATCCATTTCAGTTATCTCATCAAGTAACAGGGTGCCGTCTTGGGCTTGTTCGAACTTACCTGGGCACGCCTGAATAGCACCGGTAAAAGCCCCTTTTTCGTAACCAAACAAAGTCGCTTCCAACATATTTTCTGGAATAGCAGCACAGTTGATGGCAACAAAAGGCGCATCGCTTCTCGGTGACTGGTCGTGAATATAGCGAGACAGCACTTCTTTACCTGACCCGCTTGGACCCATCACCATAACGGTAGCTTCAGACTTGGCGACTTTGCGCGAAAGCTCAAGTAGCTTCAAACTCGAAGGGTCGGCTACGATTGGCGTACGTGATTCAATTTTTTGTGCAGGCGCGTAGCGCCCCACTAAGTTAAGCAATACTTCTGGCGCAAAAGGCTTTGAGAGATAGTCCGTTGCGCCATCGCGCATCGCCTGAACCGCATCATCAATGGTGGCGTAGGCCGTCATTAACAGCACAGGCATATTAGGGCATTTAGCTTTGATGCTTTTTAGCAGCGTTAAACCACTCATTTCGCCCATTTGTATATCGCTAACCACTAGGTCTACATTCTGAGACGACAGCATCATTAACGCTTCTTCTGCACAATCAGCGGCAATCACGTTGTAGTTACCTAATAAAAGGGTGTCTAGGAGCGCCTCGCGTAAACCCGCGTCATCTTCAACAATTAATATGGTAGTTTTAGACATTATTCTCTCCTATGACTTACGCTACATGAGTCAATGTTTGTGAGGTTTTAGCATTCGCCGAGCACGATAATGACACGCTAAAGCATGCCCCGCCCTCGGGTACGTCAATTACATTAAGTGCGCCACTATGCGCACTTACCACCGACTTCACCACAGCAAGACCCAAACCGGTACCGTGAGTTTTCGTTGTAAAGAAGGGTTCAAAGATTTTGGTCTTTAATTGTTCTGGTACACCAGGACCTTTATCAATAACTGAAACATGTAAACGCTGATCGCTTACCGAAGCCTGAACATGTACACATTCACCTTTCGGGGTAACTTGGCTTGCATTGTGTATAAGGTTTAATAACGCACCCTGAAGAGCAGTTAAATTCCCAGTTATTGCTACGTTTTGATCGAAACCTGAAAACGTTAGCTTTTGCAGCGCTTGAGCTATCATGCTTTGTGCATTCCCCTCAATGGCCGCAAACAATTCAGCGAGGCTAATTTTGCTTACCACCTGCTCTTCGCCAGATTTAGCAAAAAGCAACATGTCATTGACCTGGCTTTCTAGCTCTTTAAGCCTGTCAGTTAGTTTGTTCGCAAATTGTGTTTGTGCTTCTTCCCCTAACCCTTTACGCGTTAAGTTCGACGCATAAAGCATAGCTGCAGAGAGTGGAGTTCTAATCTGGTGTGCTAGTGATGCCACCATTTTTCCAAGAGAAGACAACCGCTGCATGTGACTAACGCGCGCTTGCAGCTGGCGAGTTTCGGTTAAGTCTGTGATAACAATTAGCTGACCTGGCTCGTTGTCTAGTGGGGTTATTGAAAGCTTCACACGTCTACCATCAACGAGCGAGACTTCATGACCATCATCTGCGCGAGGCTTGAAAGAGCGAGTAATAATACTGCGCCACACTTCCTCTTCCAGCGGTTCACCTAATAATGCTTTTGCCTGCTCGTTGGCTTGGCGAACAATGCCCTTACCATCAATAACAATAACACCCGCTGGCATTACTTGAAGTAGATGTTCGAGTCGACTCGCCTGCAATCTCAGTGATTCAATATCATCATTTTGCGACGTTTGATAATCATCTTGAGATGCCGCCGAGCCGCCGTTAAGTGCATAGGCAGATGCGAAATACTCTGTAGCTTGTGGTGTGCTGTCGAAAGCCATATTATCCTCGTCAAATTGCAGACGCTGTTAAACTATGGCTTAGATAAAGCAGAAGATGTGCCAATTCATCATTGGCTTAATTATCAATTAGATAGATAGGAATTTAGAAGAAAAACGCAACGTCAATTACCTGACATTACGCTTCTTCAGTACGCTGAATATCGTATTTCCGCATTTTTTCAACAAGCGTGGTTCTGCGCATTCCAAGTTTGTCGGCGGCACGTGCTACTACCCAATCCTGGTGCTCCAGTGCCTGCCGAATTAGGTTTACTTCCAGCTCGGAAAGGTACTCTTTGAGGTTGACCCCTTCTTCAGGTAGCGAAGAAGACACCATACCATTTAGGCCATCATGACTCTGCTCATTAACATCTTCTTCTGGCTCTTGCGCAGCGGCTTCAGCAAATAGTTCGTTAAAGGCTTCACGCTCTAGCATTTCTTCTGGATAGTCTGGCTCGTAAGCCTGAACATCACCGTATTGATACTTTTCCGGTAAATCAGCAATATCAACAATCTGCCCTGGATAAAGGATAGTTAATCGTTCAACTAAATTTGAGAGTTCTCGAACGTTCCCTGCCCACTCATGCTCCATTAACGACGCAATGGCTTGCTCGGTAAAACGCACGCTTTCAACGCCATCTCCTTGAATTCGGCTATTCAATTCCTGAAGTAGTAAGGGAATATCGTCTTTTCTTTGTCTAAGCGCAGGGCTATCTATCGGGAAAACGTTAAGTCGGTAGTACAAGTCTTCTCGAAACTTGTCTTCACTGATCATGGTTTCTAAGTTACGGTGCGTTGCAGCAATAATGCGTACGTTACATTGAAGGGGCTTATTCCCACCTACGCGCTCGAAAGTACGCTCTTGTAACACGCGCAATAACTTCACCTGCATTTGAAGCGGCATATCACCGATTTCATCAAGGAACAATGTGCCGCCTTCGGCTAACTCAAAACGACCTTTTCGAGCACTAATAGCGCCGGTGAAAGCTCCCTTTTCGTGACCAAACAACTCGCTTTCTAGCAGCTCGCCGGGAATAGCGCCGCAGTTTACCGGAATGAATGGACCGTCTTTACGTTCAGATAAGAAGTGAACATTGCGCGCAACTACCTCTTTCCCCGTTCCAGACTCACCTAATATCAACACGGTGGCATCGGTAGGCGCGACTTGCTCAACTAAGCGCCGAACAATTTGAATCTGCTCACTTTTGCCAATCAGGCTTCTAAATAATCGAGTTTTTGTGCCTGCAGCACGAGATAAGCCAGGTTTGCGTCTTGAATACTCTTGGCAACGATGTATAGCCTGCGTTAGGACTGGATAAGTTAACGGTGTTGCAACAACACTAACCAGGTTACAACTCGCAGACGCCTGTGTATTGCTCTCAACTAAAGCGACAAACGGTATGTGTGGAAACTTTTCTACCAAATTACTTACAGCCGTGGGCGAGCGGTGCTCGATAAGCACCGCGTCTGCACCACTTTCATGGAGGTATCGTTCGCATTCACTGAAACCTCGTGACTGACACGACTCTCCCATGAAGGTAACGATAGTTTCCAAGTTTTGAATAAGTTCCTGATTATCACTAATCAGCAAAATGTTCTTCATCAATTCCCCGAGGACGCTTTGTTATTATTTACAGTTTAGCGCATTTCTAAATTGTAACGACAAAAGATCGGAGCGCAACCGCTGATTTGGGAAATATATCAATAAAAAAAGCAGGTTACCCTGCTTCTTTCGATTAAATTTAGCCTAACCTACATCATATAGCCTAGCTCAATAACGATAAAACTTGGCTTTGCTGCTGGTTCGCTTGCGCTTGAACAGTAAGAGCTGCTTGGCCTAATACATCGTTTGAAGCTTGCTGCGAAGTAGCTTGTGCAAAATCTAAGTCTTGAATACGGCTTCGCGCTTCTGCGGTATTTACATTAGCTTGAGTAAGTGAGCGCGCAGCACTTTCAAAGCGATTTTGTGTTGCGCCTAAATCGCCCCGTGCGCTGCCAAGAGTTTCTATAGCCGCATCTGCTGCACCTAGTGCATCTTCAATACTTGTGCCTGACGTAATATCAATAGATAAAACATCATTTAGCTGCGCCGCTACGTCTTGTGTATTTACACTAATCGATTGACCAGGACTAGAACCTGACTGAAATTCAAGTGAGCCATTTTCAGATAATAACGGCTTACCGGCAAAATTTGTTTGCTCGATAGTTTGCGAAATATTCTCTTGTAACTGGGTTATTTCAAATTGGATAGCGCGGCGGTCACCACTGCTGAGCACGCCATTACCAGACTGCAAAGTAAGCTCGCGAATACGGTTTACATCATCATTAATGCTGCCTAAACCACCTTCTGCAACCTGTGCAAGTGAAATTCCGTCATATACATTGTTTAACGATTGGCGGTTACCTTCAACTTCAGATGTTAATCGGTCGATGATTTGTTGGGCCGACGCATCATCTAGGGCATTATTTACCTTTTTTCCAGAAGCCAGCTTCTCAAACAAGTTGTCCTGCTTTTCTTGGATTTGACCAATTAGCGATGTTGAGCTGCTGTTATTAATTTGCATGGTAGCGCCCTCTCATTAACACTTCTTCCAAATATAGCATATCGCTGTATAACTTCTAATCAATACAACGTATAAAAGTTCATACCACCAAAAGTAAAACTATAAACGAGAGGCGCGTTTGATGCTGTGACTGCAGCACTTTTTAAATAAACATACTGGTACGTGGACACCTCTATTTTATATTTATTTTTGATGAATAATCGTTGTGGCCTAATGGTTTATGGCATTGTTGCCGACACATGATATATTTAAACGATAATCATAAAAATCGTGGGCGATCTATGTTTGACGGTAAGTCTATATTGATAACAGGTGGTACAGGTTCATTCGGTCATAAATACACCGAAAACTTGTTATCACGCTACAACCCCAAGCGCTTAATCATTTATTCGCGTGACGAACTCAAACAGTTCGAAATGCAGCAAAAGTTTAACGCTCCATGTATGCGCTACTTTATCGGCGATGTACGAGACAAAGACCGCCTTACCCGAGCAATGCAGGGTGTGGACTACGTTATTCATGCAGCGGCTATGAAACAAGTTCCTGCCGCTGAATATAACCCCACGGAATGTATCCGCACTAATATTGATGGTGCTGAGAATGTTATTAACGCAGCTATTGATAACTCGGTAAGCAAAGTCATCGCCTTGTCGACAGACAAAGCGGCTAACCCTGTAAACCTATACGGCGCTACTAAGCTTGCCTCCGACAAACTCTTTGTTGCGGCGAACAATATGGTGGGTTCAGGCAAACCTCGATTTTCAGTAGTGAGATATGGAAATGTAGTAGGCTCTCGAGGCTCGGTTGTACCTTTTTTCGAAAAGCTCATTGAAGAAGGTACAGACCATATCCCTGTTACACATAAAGATATGACCCGCTTTTGGATAACGCTTCAACAGGGCGTAGACTTTGTATTGAAGAATTTCGAGCGAATGCTGGGCGGCGAAATCTTCGTTCCTAAAATACCTTCAATTAGAATCACCGATTTGGCCGAAGCCATGGCACCAGGTGTGCCAATAAAAATAGTGGGTATTCGACCGGGTGAAAAGCTTCACGAAATGATGTGCCCTGGCGATATGGCTTTTCATACATTTGAGTATGATGACCACTTTGTAATAGCGCCGGCAATAAAGTTTTTTAATAGAAGTAACGACTTTAAAACTAACGCTCTTGGTGAAAAGGGAAATGCAGTAGTTGCTGGCTTTGAATACGTGTCAGACACAAACCCTCATTTTCTTACGGTAGATGAAATTATTTCTTGTAATAAGGATGCTGCTAAGTGATCCCTTACGGACGCCAGTCAATTGATGAAGATGACATTACCGTTGTTGTTGACACACTAAAATCAAGCTGGCTTACGCAAGGACCTGCTGTTCCCGCTTTTGAAAAGTCCTTGACTCAATTTTGCGGCGCCGAGCATGCGGTCGCGGTGAATAGCGCTACGTCAGCGCTGCACCTCGCTTGCCTCGCTCTTGGGGTACAGAAAAACGATATTGTATGGACAAGTCCTAACTCTTTCGTAGCTTCAGCGAACTGTGCTATTTATTGTGGTGCAACAGTCGACTTTGTTGATATAGAGTCTGACACTGGCAACATATCTGTTAACGCATTAGACGCTAAGTTAGCGCAGGCAAAAAAGCAAGGAACACTACCTAAAGCATTGATTCCCGTACATTTCGCAGGTCAGTCGTGCAATATGAAAGCGATTGCTACACTAGCTAAGAAATATAACTTTTATGTTATTGAAGATGCTTCACACGCGATTGGTGGGAAATATTGCGAACGCCCCGTGGGTAGCTGTCAGTATTCAGATATAACGGTTTTCAGTTTCCACCCCGTAAAGATAATTACGACGATGGAAGGGGGAGCGGCGTTAACGAACAACGATGAGTTAGCGCGGCAAATGCAATTGATGCGTAGCCATGGTGTTACCGCTAATCAAGAGGAAATGACTGAAGAACCTCACGGACCTTGGTATTACCAGCAAGTACAACTAGGGTTTAACTACCGCATGAACGATGTAGAAGCGGCCTTAGGCAAAAGTCAGCTAGTAAAGCTAGAGCAATTTGTTAAGCAAAGAAACGAACTTGCGTCTTTTTACAACGACGCATTCAAACGACAAGATAAAATTTCACCGCTTAAAGTTATGCCCGACTGCTACAGTAGCTATCATTTGTACGTTATAAGAGGCACAGGCTTAAGTTCAGATTCCCATAAAGCAGCAATTGAGACCCTAAGAGAAAAAGGAATTTTTGCTCACGTTCACTACATTCCCATTCACCTTCAGCCGTTTTATCAAACATTAGGCTTCAAAAAGGGTGATTACCCTCATGCAGAACAATACTACGAACGCGCGATTACGCTTCCGCTATACCCTTCACTTACCAAAGAAGAAGCGCAATATGTAGTTGATACGACAGTCGACATTGTTAATCGTCTATCGCGTTAACTTCCTCAGCTAAAATTGGGTCGCCAATATCGTAAGTTCTCGAAGCATTTCGACTTAGCAGTGCGTCTAAATATTGCGGCGCCAAGCCAAAGCCGGTTCTAAGCGACTTAACATTGTCATGAGTGAAGGGCTGACCTTTCTCAATAGGTACACTAGCGTAAAGCGAACGGCGTCTTAACTTATCTTTTTCACTGACCTCGTAGGTGACTTTACCTAAGGCAAGCTCTACCTGACGAACCCCCTCCACCATATCAGCAAATTCGTCTGGCTCCATCGAAAACGCGGAGTCTGGACCACCAAGCGCTCTGTCTAAGATAAAATGCTTTTCTATAACCCTTGCTCCCATTGCTGCCGCCGTTACGGGTACCACAGCGCCCATAGTATGGTCAGAAACACCTACTATGGTGTCGAATTTATCACGCATGTCTATCATGGTTTTAAGATTGGCATCAGCAAGAGTAGAGGGGTAATTTGACGTGCATTTTAAAAGTGTTACTTGAAAGTTTTTTTCTTGGTGACAGGTTTCTAACGCTAAGGAAATGTCAGTTTCTTGCGCTACCCCTGTTGAAATAATAATAGGTTTGCCCGTTTTCGCTACCGCCCTTATCAAAGGAATATCAGTAATTTCAAACGAAGCAATTTTGTAGAGGGGGACGTCAAGCTGCTCTAAAAGTGCTACACCATCTAAATCAAATGGGCTGGAAAAAAATACCAAACCCAACTCTTGAGCTACTTTTTGAAGCGGCTCATGCCACTCATAAGGCATAGATGCTTCTTTGTATAAATCCCATAAAGTACGGCCTTTCCATAGGCCGTCTTTGCGCTCTCCAAAAATGTCATTATCTATATTTATGGCCAGCGAATCAGCGGTGTAAGTTTGTACTTTAACCGCGTTAGCTCCTGCTTTCGCCATTGCTTTTATCGTATCGACCGCCAAATCAAAATCGTTATTGTGATTAGCGGACAGCTCGGCAATGATGAATACTTGTTCGGTAAACGGATACATCTATTAAGACTTATTAAAATATACAAGTACGTCGTCAATAGACTTTAACTTATCGAGGTCTTCGTCTGGCACAGTGACGCCAGTTTTGCCTTCAAGCTCTACAAACAGATTGAATAAATCTAAGCTATCTAAACCATACTCTGAAAACGCTTGTTCGCTACCTAAATTGCTCACATCTGCTGTTACACCAGAGTCAGTCATTGCTTGCTTTACGTCTACTTCAGTTAACATGTTCTTCATTCCTCTTTAATAAGCAGGTCGCCCACGAAAACCCTACACCGAATCCGCTTAATACGAGTCGCGTTGAGTTGTCGCTATTTAAATAGTTTTTCAATATGAGCGGGATGGATGAAGAAACAGTATTCCCCGTCTCTTCTAAGGCTTTTATAAACTTATCTTCACTTCCTTTAAAACGCCTTGCTATTGCGTCGACAATAGCCAAACTCCCTTGGTGCAAAATGAACGCATCCACACTGTCTTCGGACCAACCATTCTTTTCTAATAATGATTTTATAGCAGGAGCGACGTTCAACGAAGCAAAGTTAAAGACTTGCCTTCCATTCATATAAAGCTCGCCTTGCTCTACTTTTAAATGCTCAGCGCCTTTTCCATCGGTACCAAAGGTACAATCTGAAACTGAATATTGGGGATTTTCTCCCATCCATGTTGCAGAAGCGGCGTCGCCGAACAGCATAGAGGTTGTTCTATTAGGTGTGGTGATCACTTTTGAGTACGGATCGGCGGTAACCAATACGCCATTTTTCTTACCAGACGCAGCCAAGAAGCCTTGTAGAATTGATAAACCATAAACATACCCTGAGCACCCCAACGAAACGTCAAAGGCCGCAACGTGATTAGGCAATGCGAGCTTTTGATGCACTAGGGCTGCGCAGTGTGGCAAGCCATGACCGTCTGGGTTTTGGGTTACAACAATAAGTGCATCTATGTCTTCTTTAGCGAGGTCTGATTCATTAAGCAATGCTTCCACTGCCTTCACTGCCATATCAGAGGTATCATCACCCTGTTCTAATCTTGGCAAAAACCGAGCGCCGAGCTTGGTCTCAACAAATGATGCTGTTTCCTCGAAGGTTTCAGCTTGCTTGAAGTTATCTACACCGTCTTTAGGTATGTAGCTTGAAATAGCTTTAATGCCTATCATGCTATTCTCCAACAATAAACTGCACGGTTCCAAAACGTTTACCATCGATTATTACGTCGTTAATCGAAAATTTGTTTTGCATCATTCGCGTAGTTTTAATAGAAAGACTTCCATAAACTATCGGCAGCTCATCGCAAAAGTTAAGCTGTCCCACCAACCACTTCCCCTTATTTAGACTAAAGAGTGTGTTATGAAGCTTTTTCGTTAATGCCACTACAAGTTCAACGGTTGTGCAGTCATTGAGACAAAAAGCAGTGGCCTGTTGCTGCGAGGATATTATCTCGGCGTCTTTTACCAATTTATCCTCATCAAATGGGTAAGATTCGTCCACTGGTGTATCAGTCTCGACAATTACACCACTTATACTTTCCCGATTACTTTTATCGAGAAGCTGCACAGCGCCAACAATGTTTTCTTCTACACCCACTGCTGCTTGCCCAAGTAAAACCTCACATTGGCAATGTATTAACTGCTTAAATATGAGTTTAGTCACGATTTGATTCTCATCACATACTGCAGTGCTAAACCACGTATAGAAATCCGTACTATGCAGGTACTTTCGCGAGCCTTTAAACTTAAGTTCTGTTTTCATTATCGAATCCTTTTAGCCGGATTTCCCAACATAGTGGCGCCAGGGGCAACATCTTTAAAAATGGCAGCGCCAGCTGCCACAGTGCTGTATGTACCAATACGTACGCTGTCTCTAACCACTGAATTTGGTGCTATCTGAACGCCTTCTCCGACATGAGCATAGCCGCATAGCGTTGAATTAGGGCCGATATCAACTAGATTATCAAGCGTAACATCGTGCCCTAGGTTTGCATTCGCGCGAATAAAACAGTTATCTCCTACCTTTGCGCCAGGTTGAAGTACAGCGTTGGCAGCGACGACAACACCACTACCAAGTTTTACATTAAAACCAATGCTCGCAGATGGATGAACCACTGTTGCCAGTCGGCTTTGCGGAATATTGAGTTGCTTGAATTTTTCAGCGCGAACTTTCATTTTTCCAACAGACAGTAGCGCATAAACGAACGAAACATCACCGTCTAAGCTTTCCCATTCATGGGGCGCGCCTAATACTGGCCATCGCTCGATGTACTCTCCTACAGGAATATTGTCATTTAAAAAACCTACAAGCTCGATGGACTCGCCAGCTTTGATTAAATCAAGAACAATTTGAGCGACAACTAAGCCATTCCCGCCGCCACCTATGATCACTACCTTTTTCAATACATCCTGCCTTTAACTGATAATTTCATCTAACCACGGTTGGTTGTGGTCGTATGCATCCATAACCGATAGCGCCTTAGCGGACATTTCATTCAATTTATCTGAAGAGCACCTTAAGTTATCAAGCACGTTGATAACACATTGCTCAACCTCGTTTAAGTTTTCGCATTCTGAACTGAAGTCACCAATATAAACCACTGCCCCCCTCGCTTCTAATGAAGTTGCCTGTGCAACCTGATTTTGAGCAATAGTGAGGATAACTGTAGGTAAGGCCATCTTACAGCGCTCCCAGGATATGGTACCCCCTCCGCCAATAGCTAAATCACTCCGTAACATCAATGATGAAATATTCGATGCCTGCACGTGTAATTCAATACCCTGTTGCCCACAGAACGTTATTATCGCTTGCTTATGCGGATGGTGCTTGCCTATAACAACGTCAACACTGACAGGGTCATCTAACTTTTCATTCCATTTGGCGAGTAATTCACATACAAACAAGGTTGCATTATCTTTGTCCATGCCGCCAAAGCAAACAAAAATGCGCTTTACTGATTTGCGCAGTATAGGAGAGACTTGAGTGAACTCTTCTCGCAACGGAAAGTACTGTGGGCCAATAATGAGCCTGGTGCACCTAGGTATTTTTCCGCCCCATTTCGTTTGGGCATCGAGCACTAAATTAGGGTCAATTAATACATCGCATAGCAGCGCACGATCTGCTAGACCATCAATTACAACGACTTTGGCACTAAGGGCTTCTTTCACCGTATTGTGCCATTGAGATGTAAGCGAAAAATGGTCGACTATAACAATAACACGCTCCGATAGCGTCACCTGCTGCAATGCCGTCAGTGACATCTCTGCGTCACTCAGTTCTGTGCTACCTAACCAATTAGCATGAGGGCACCAACTCCCTTCGTATTTGGCGGAGTCTGCCAAAGGTAGCTCAATAACCTTGAAACCTGCACCTCTTACTTCATCTAAACAATGCCCCTTATGAGGCTTGGAAATAAAGGTTATTGATACGCCTCGATCATACAGCAACTTAGCCAACGTTAGGCAGCGCATAACGTGACCTGTTCCTATGTGCTCTGCACTGTCCGCGCGGATAAACACCGTAACTGAGTTGTCCACCCTTACAACCCTCGAGACTGTATCGCGCTAAATAAAAGTTCTGCTGTTTCCCAATCTTCCTCGGTATCTATATCTTGTACGCGGTATCTTGGCATCAAAAACGCGCTGGCATGATGAGAGTACATAGGCAAGTTTTGCAAAAAAGCATCAGCTCTTCCCCAATAAAATTGCCCCGCATCGTGATAGGCTTCTTGTAGGTCTTGAGAACGTGCTTTCATTTGCTTTTTATCAAACATTTCAATATCGCCTTGAGGCGTGAAGTAAAAAGCACGCTGAATCGGGAAAGGGAAACTTGTAGCTGCAAAGCAAAAGTTTCTCTTTGAACTTTTTAATTGTTCAAAAGCGCTAACCAAATCATTAGATGTTACAAAAGGGGCAGTAGCATATAACACACAGCAATAATCTGCCGGTTGCTCGTTCTCTGCTAGCCATGTCAACGCGTGATTAACTACATCGCGGGTCACTGCGCGATCATCAGACAGCTCAACGGGTCGGACGAACGGAACAGATGCCCCCTTTTCAATAGCAAACTGTGCAATTTCGTCATCATCAGTGCTTACAATAACTTTATCAAATTGCGCAGAGTTTAAAGCGGCTTCGATAGACCAGGCAATAATAGGCTTGTTGCAGAAAAGACGAAGGTTTTTTCGCAAAATACGTTTACTACCGCCGCGCGCTGGAATTATTGCTACATTCATATATGTCTCTGCTGTTAGCGTATTCTGGTTTAGTAACTGTTGACGCTAATGGCACGATGACGTATCAAATTGATCACTCTAGGCCGACTTCTTTTTACTGAAAATGAGTTTTGTTTCGCAAAGTGATACTTCTAACGGCCTTGGACACAACCAAAATCTATCACCGCCTTCATTGGTCATCTCTTTATCGGCCAGAGGTTCAGAAGCTAAAGCAAACATATTATAGGTTTCAAATGATGTCATACCGCGGGATAGTATAGGGAAGTAATTTTCAAAGAAGCTCCCCCAATCTTCCTGCTCAAGTTTAGGAAACACCAACTTCAGTTTATTGCTCGACGTCAGCGCGAGTACCGCGGTAAACACGGCTTTTTCTAGTCTTTTGTCATCAAAGCTATCGAACGGGCTAAATACAACAATATCGCTTTCAGTTGCTTTGAGCCGCTCGTGTAACGCCAATAGAACTTCTGGGTCATTTACGATATACGCCATTCGGCTGATGCCAGACTTTCGCTCTTTAAGACCAGAAACACTAGAAATAACTTCAATTTGATAGTGGCATTGGGTATCTTCAGCGTTTTGGTTAATTTCTAGCGCACTAAGTAGGTCATTAACAGATTCACTAACGAAAGCCACGCTTTCTCTTTCGATAAATTCTTGAAGGGCGATTTCTTGCCTTTCTCTTGTAAAACTTGAAACAGTGTCAAAGGCATCTGGGTACATCGAAATACTCGTTAACGCATCATCGAGAAAGTTGTGCCAACACTCTCTTATTGCCTCAAACTTTTCCATCACAAGTTCGTCGTTCTTGAAATGCGTTAGTTTACTAAAAATACTGTTTATATAGTTAGATGTACCATTGAAGTAGAAAAACAGAATAGAGCATTTACGCAAATATGCTTCGACCAAAAATTTTCGCTGGTCGAACACAAGCTTATCAATATCTTCGCGCCCATTAAATTCCCTTTCAGATAACGCTTTGAAATTGGTTATATCCTCAATCAGCGCATCGTGGTTAAAACGTTGAGCAAATCGCTTCTGGAATTCAGTCGCTGGAATAGGAGCATGAGCCTTATTTTGAATCCAGTTCATCGCTGCCTGTTTGTCTTCCAATGAATTGGTAATAATTAGTGCGTCTTGCTCTAATGGGGGACTGCCAACAATTTTTGCGCCATCGTTTAAGTTATAGACGTCGGCGTCACTAAATGCTGCAAGGGTTTTCTCAATCACAGATTTAGACATATTGAATTCAAATTTGGTATTTACATAGGGTCTTAAATTCCCCGGCACTACCAATGAAGTGTCTGTCCGTTCTGCGTGATTGAACAGTTCGTCACCGTCTTTTTTATAATAGCCTGAAGACTTTGAGTGATGATGTTTAACATCAACCATACCGAGATCTACCCCAAACAAATAAACTTGTTTAAAGCCAAGTTCCAACACGTAATTAATAACGAAATTAGACACAGTAGGGTAGGAAAAATGAAGGAAGGGTAAATCTAGCTCAGGAAAGAGCTCTTTCATAAATACCGTTGATGACTCCCCCTCTTTGAAGGCGAGATAAGTATTTTTATAAAGATCTGCCGTATCAGGGTGCACACCATTACAGCTGATGAAATTAATTTGCTTTAAATACGCTTTGTCACCAATTCGAGATGCCCAGTCAAATGTTGCTCGGTTCGATTCCACTTCAGCATGAAAATCAGGAACAATGCCATTGCTATACATTGCCTGAAGAGCCGTACCGCACGAGATGACAATTGCATGTTCTCTTTCTTCTTTTAAAAGAGGCATTAAACTGTCAAGAGATGGGCCGTTCCCTACAATAAACACAGCAACATCACTTAGGCTTTTACCTAGGGCTGGCACACCCGCTTTTCGATAAAACCCTATATTGTTTTCAACCGCCCATTTGGTATGTGTTGTTCCGAAGCGAGAGTGTTCGAAATATTCTCCCATAGCAACTATCAAACGTAGGTCTTCTCTGAGTTTATCAACAGCAGGCAGTAGCACCTCGTTATCGTAACCAAGGGAGAGATAGGTGTTAGCAATAATATGGGTACCAATGGAATGGAACTGACTTAACAGGTCGCGAACTAAGTTGCTACCATCATCACCTATGTTGAGATAAATTCGATGTCGTTTTTCTTCAACCTTGTTAAGTATTGCTGCCCAATCTATCGCATACAGGGAAGCAAAAAAGTAATCTCGATTAGGCTCACAAACAAAGAGCTTTTCGATATCTCGAGACTCACTTAAAGCTTCAAGCTGATAGCCCGCTCCCATTCCAAAAAGAAGCATCGACTTAACAGTTTCAGGTAACTCGCCTTCTTCCTCTTCCATTCCTGCCAAATGCTCTTGAATTCTTCTGACCATTTTATGGTGCGAGTAATGAATCAGCTTCCCACCTGCGTAACCTAAAATTAAGTTATCCCGGTTGGGCTGTCTAACAAACGCCTCATAAGCCCGTTCAGATTCACGTTTTGGACTCTCGCCATGAAGTGGCGTACTGGTCTCTATATGGAAAAGGTTTACTTCACCACGCTGATTCGCTCGAGGCTCCCATTTAAGCGGGACATAATCTTTGAATTCGTGTGCAATGTCTGGGTAGTACTTTGAGAACGACGCTATATTTTTATCAAACGTGTCGCGACTAAGTTGGCTTTTATCCCAATGACTTTTCGTGACTATAGGGCTCCATGGGACTAAATAATCGTCGAATGGTTGCAATGAAGGGAAAGAAAATAAACGTTTTTGTACGCTATCGATGGTTAGCTCTGACAGGCTTTTCATTACCGAGTCGAAGCTCATACTGTGATAGTGCTGATAAAAATAAACACTAGTAAAAGGGCTAACTTGCTTTAATTCACTTAAGTCCTCTAAGACCGAACTTCCGTCACGCTGGCTTTGAAAGTAAATCGCCGTCCCTTTTTCAGCGGCAACCTTAAAAATTTCCGGCCACACACCTGTGTACAAAGAGCAGTGTGTGTATTCAAAATTAGGTTCGTAAAGAATAATGCTTTTAAAGTTAGTTTCTCTCACTATATCTAAAAGATGAATGCCTAAACCCAACCCCAACGCCACCAATACGTCAGCGTTATCATCAAGGGGATAGGCTTGCTGCGAAAAGCCGTCTTTGTTTAGAACCCACGGAGAACGTAAAAAAGCATCCACATGTTTATGGATATTGGCGGTTACCTGGTCGCCATACAATACCTTGCCGCTATTAAAATCGACAATATCAAGCTCTTTATTTTTATTGATGAACACAGATGTAGACGTGCTTCGCGATTGCATTAACTGAGCACAGATAACAGGCATCACACGCTTGAAGGCTATTAGACTTTTTTCTTTGTTCTTTTTTATCACATATGCAGATTCGACTTCTAGTGATGTTTGCTGTTCTTCATCATCTAAAAGGTAGAATTTAATGGCTTTAAGCATTATTTTTTATATCTCTTTGCCGCTTTTTGCGCTCTTGAAAAGCCAACTATCTCCTCTTTTGCTGCTAACTTCAACTCAAGCGCTAGCGCTTCGAGTTCTCGGTTAATAGTTAATTCATTTTCAGCGAAAGCTGAGCGGGCATCGTCTGAAAGTCGGCGCAACTCGCGCAGCACTAAAGAATGTCGAAGGCTAATAAGGTAATGGAATTGTTCAGTCGAGAGCGCGGCAGGCTCTGCCGCCACGCAAACCGCAATTGCTGCGTTAACTTTACCTAGAAAAATTGGTGTTAAGGAATGGTTTAATTTATCAAGGTTCAAATGGCTTGCTTACTTTCTCGTTGCGCCCGAAATGCCTCTTCTTTGGCTTCCTGAGGAATTTGCACCCATGCATCTCTAATCGGTGCTAAAAGTGAAGACACTTCATCCAACAAAGCTACGTCATTGTTTACGTGAGCTTCATTAAGCTTTTCAATCATAAATTCATATAGGGCGAACATGTTTTCAGCAACTTCCCCCCCCACTTTCACGTCTAATGTATCACGTAAGTGAATAATAATAGCTGTGGCTTTAGAAATAAAAGTCGCCTTTTCTTGAAGCTCTTTTCTTTCCATTGCGCCTTTTGCGTAGGCAATCCTGTCTAACGCGCCCTGGAGCAACATCAAGGTTAATTTATGTGGATCTGCATTGGCAACATCTTGCTTCAAATTGCCTTTTTTGTAGGCATTTATACCTTTAAGGGACATACTTTCTCCGAAACTCGTACGTTATAGTGCGGCTAATAATGCCGAGCTTGTCTGATTCAATTGGGCCACAGTCTGATCTAAGTTTAGGTATTTGTCTCGTAAGATTTGCTCATAGCTAAACATACGAAGCTCCAAGGTTTCCCTATCAGCATAGACATCTTCCCTATTCTCTTTAGCCGTTTTTTCACGCAGAGAAATAAGGCCACCAGATGATGTGAACTCATCAACGAAATCGTATAAACGAACAGCGATACCTTCGTTTTCATCAGTAAACAATGTAGCGATATCGTCAAAATTATCTTCCAACGCATCTTTTAGTCTGTCTTCACCAGACCCGATTCCGTAGTCTGAAGAACTAATTTCAAGCTTTCCATCTTGATCTAGCTCTATGCCAAGTCTGAACAAGCCACCCAGTTCTGACGAAGAAACATTGTCTCCGATAATTGAAGAAAGCCCTGACTGAACGCCTCTCAGTAATGAGTCTCCAGCTAATGCTCCATCTTCTTCTAACTCGGATTCACCGTAGCGCGTTAATGTACCTATCTCGTCAATTATTGCATTGTAATTATCAACGAAATCTCTAATTTTTTGTTCTAGCCCTTCTTTGTCAAAACCAATTTTCAGTGTTGTTGATAAAAAATTGCCTGCATTATCTTTTGGTGAAATTTCGTTTACGTCAAAGGTAACGTTTTGAATTGTATTCTCAAACTTGTTCGATTCGCTTTGAACTTCAATACCATCCACAAATGCAATGGCGTTCTTCGCCGACTCGATATTAGCAGCACTAATATTACTGGTACCGCCAGCAGTTGAAAGTCTGTCTAGTTCAGCAGCGCCTGTATCATTGTTGATAACTAGATCATTGCCTTCACCGGACTCTTCAGACAAAAACACCAAGCGAGGCCCTTCAGCAGTGCCTGTATCTATGATATTGGCGGTTACACCAAAGTTATCGTCAGCACTGTTAATCGCTTCTCTTAGGTCAACAAGAGAAGTGCTAGAATCCACGTTGATAGTAAATGAATCGCCACTAGGAATGCTAAAGGTTAACGAGCCTGTTCCAGAACTTAAAACAGGATCTGTACTTGAAGTAAACGCCCCTGCGTCAGTTGTTATACGACTCCCTGACGCAAGCTGTTGTACGGTAATATCATAATTTCCGCGCAAGGCTGAACTCGACGCATCAGCCGATAAAATGTCATCATCTTCAGAGGGATTAACGATTGTAGGCTCTCGACCATTGATATCAGTATCGCTACGCAAATCGTCTACCGCATCTTTAAAATCTGACAGCTTTGACTTTATTTGACCAAGACCAGATATTTCAGCTTCAATCTGTTCTTCTTTGGCGTTTAGCCTTTCCTCTTTAGGCAATCTCTCAGCATCTAAAAGCTGCTGAACAAGATCGTCAAGGGCTAAACCTGAACCTACACCTAGCGACTGAATAGTCATAACCTACCTCATTAAACCTGATTGTTGATAAACACCCCTACACTATTCCCTACATCCTGCTGTAGTTCTTGGATTCTTTCGGCAAGCTTTAAAAGCTCCTCGGAAGGTATTTGCCGAATAACATCTCCAGATTGACCGTCTTTAACCGTTACTACCGAACGGTTGGTAGTTTCGTCGATCGAAAAAGTTAAGTCCCTGTTTTGGACAGTTAGGAATGATTCAACTTTTGCCACTGCCTCTTCAAGTCTAGCAACATTCCTCTCTCCACCTTGGTTATCGGCGTCTTGAGATAAACCTTGAGACAAATTTTCCTTTTCTAATTCAGCATTAACTCGCTGAGTTAAAGGCGCCTTTGTAAGCTCATCTGTATTGATAACGCCACTTTGCACTTCTTTAGATGAACTTAGATTCTCCTTTACCGACGGTGCAGTATTTACCGCACTATCTGTCGATCCACCCACTCCCGGTTTTGATGCAAAAGGCTGACCATTTTGAATATTCGGTATTTCCACGTTTCTACCCCCTTCTGAAACGACAAAACGGGAGCCTGCCTAAGCAAGCACCCGTTACATCTCAACTAAGGCTAAATTGTATTATAGCTTATCCAAGCAACGATAGCGCAGTTTGTGGACGCTGATTAGCCTGGCTCAGAACTGAAACAGATGCTTGCTGAATAATCTGGTTACGTGTTAGTTCAGCCGTTTCCGCAGCAAAATCTGTATCTCTGATTTGAGAGCGGGCCGCTGACAAGTTCTCACTGATGTTACTCAGATTACGAATAGTCGACTGGAATCTGTTTTGAAGTGCACCTAAATCAGCACGAACGCCCCCAACACCAGATATTGCAGCATCGACGGCACTTAATAGCGCAGCAGCACCTGAAGCAGTTTCAACGCTATCACCATCAATACCAAGACCTGCTGTACTAAAGCCTGTTATTGAGCCTAGGTTACCGGTTGAAAGGTTTACTGAAATAGTTTGTCCTGCGTTCGCACCTACTAGGAATGAAGCGGAAAAATTACCATCTAAAATATTCACGTTACCAAACTGAGTATCCGTTGCGATACGAGAAATTTCTGTTCGTAGCGCTGATACTTCTTTTTGCAGTGCTAAGCGGTCTGCAGAAGAGTTAATACCGTTTTGCGATTGAATAGATAGCTGGCGAATACGCTGTAGGCTAGTGGTAATCTCGCTGATCGCACCTTCGGCTGTTTGTGATAGTGAAATAGCGTCATTTGCGTTACGTACAGCTTGGTTCAAACCTTCAACCTGCGATGTAAGTCTATCAGAAATCTGAAGGCCGGCAGCGTCATCTGCTGCACTGTTAATTCTAAAGCCTGACGACAATCTTTCGAACGATGTATTAAGACGATCATTTACGTCAAAAAGCTGACGTTGTGCGTTGATCGAAGACACATTTGTGTTAACGAATAAACTCATTGGAATACCTCCTAGGGACTCGTCGACCAATGTGGTACGATCAAATCCTTCCAGTTCATATTAGCTTGGTCACTACTCCGAGCTAACGCCTCTGTTAAAAGTAAAGTAAATTACCCCTCAACTATAGGTATCGGCCAACCCTTTAGGTTCTTTAGTATTATTTTTGTTTTTTTTTGAAAAATATATCAAGACACCCCTAAGGCAATGAATTATATAAAAAAATATTTTAGAAAAATTATCTAACAACGCGATTTTCCGTAATTTTTTAGACAAATGTAGGTCCAGGTAAGCAGATTGTTTAATGGAAGCACTTCAATGCAAGAGCCAAAAGACAAGCCGAGAAAGATGTTCCCATTCAACTCACAACACAGAAAGTAGAAATGTACGGTTAATGCATATCGGTAAACGAAAAAGTCAGAAATTTTTTGTTGTGCTTTAAAGTTGGCATTGAAGCTGCAAATAAAAATTTGAACAGATTGTCTTGCTCTGCAATTTGTTTGAAATTGGCGGGATGTTTCGGTAATACTAAAAAAAAGGCCGAGACAATTTAACTCTCGGCCAATTTGCTCACGTTAGGAGATTGAGCAAATTCAGTTTCTGTCGGCTGGCAGGTATTTAGTAGGATAAACTGGCCTCTCAACCAACACTTCTACACTCTCAGTCCTGTTAGTCGACGCTTTCTTAAGGGAGCGGCCTCATTGGCCGCTTACCTTCTTTAGGGGATGGCCTCTCAACTCCTTCCCAAATAAAGCGTCTAATTTATTAACCACCTAGTAATGAAAGTGCAGCCTGTGGACGCTGGTTTGCCTGCGCTAGGATAGTAGTACTCGCCTGCTGTAAAATCTGGTTGCGGCTTAATTCTGCCGTCTCGGTGGCAAAGTCCGCATCTTTAATTCGCGATCTTGCCGCTGATACGTTCTCTGAGATATTACTTAAGTTTCTAATTGTAGATTGAAATCTATTTTGGATAGCACCTAAATCTGCACGTAGACCACCAATTGCCGATATTGCCGTATCAACATCATCAAGAAGTGCTGATGCGCCAGCCGCAGTTAGAACGTCTGCTGAAATGATTCCCAGACCAGTAGCACTGAAGCCGGTTACACCTGCTGCAGTTAGTGCTTGAGACGATAAATTAACTGAAATCGTCTGTCCTGAGTTTGCACCAACTAAGAAAGATGCTGAAAACACACCAGAAAGGATACTTACACCGGCAAATTCGGTAGTCGTCGCTATTCTTGAGATTTCCGTTCTTAGTGCAGACACTTCTTTCTGTAGAGCTGCTCGGTCTGCAGAGCTGTTAATACCGTTTTGAGATTGAATAGCCAAGGTACGAATACGCTGCAAAGCAGTTGTTGTTTCGGCCATTGCGCCTTCAGCTGTTTGCGCTAATGAAATACCGTCGTTAGCGTTTCGAACCGCTTGGTCTAAACCTTGAATTTGAGAAGTCATACGGTCAGTAATTTGCAGTCCAGCCGCATCGTCTGCCGCGCTGTTAATTCTGAAGCCTGAAGAAAGGCGTTCAAAAGCAGTGCTCAGATTATTACCTGTAGTGAACAATTGACGTTGTGCATTTAATGATGACACATTGGTATTAACAAATAGACTCATGGGTCTCTCCTAACAGTTTCGTGTATGGCGCTATTGGTTTTATTATTTGCGCAATTAATTAAAATATTTGGCATAACCTGTGCTTTGAAAACATTGTCAGTTTATTCTGACGTTTCATTGGCACACTACCAATGGAACTTGCTAAATAGAGAAGCTACTTCTCTTTGCTGGTCGGTGGGTTTGGTGTTCCAGAACCTCAAACCTCTCACTACCTCCTGGCTCTAATCTCGCCGGTCAGCAGCTCTAACCATCTATCAGCAAACTCCACCTTTTATCGACCTTAACTTGAAATTACTTTAGTATTTTTTTCAAAACTTTTTGTCGATTTAAAGCACTGTATTTCCTAACTTTTAAATTCAGACATTAAAAACAAACCTGAATTAAAACTGTGCTTCTAGCGCTCTTAAACATCAGTTTTAGGAGCGTAGAGGATAGAAACATTGTTTATCTCCCCTTTGTAATAGTTATCGTCAAAGATCGATTTTTACTTTAGATGTTTTTTAAAATTTTTAGACAAAAAAGAAGATGACCAAAAAAAACCGAATAACTTCAGTGTTTTAGGGAATGAATTGAAGGCACAAATATGGTGTGGGTGGGCTTTATAACAATGAAATGGCTGGGATATAAAAAGCTGGCCTTTAAAAGACCAGCTCTAAACGCACGTGAACTAGAGCACTACCTCCTGGCTTCACGTTAATTACGATTAACCTAGAAGCTGTAATGCAGCCTGTGGACGCTGGTTAGCCTGTGATAATACAGTAGTACTTGCCTGCTGAATGATCTGGTTACGCGTTAAGTTAGCGGTTTCAGTAGCGAAATCGGTATCCTTAATCTGTGAACGTGCAGCCGATACGTTCTCAGAGATGTTGCTTAGGTTACGGATAGTTGACTGGAAGCGGTTCTGTAAGGCACCTAAATCGGCACGTAAGCTACCAATCGCAGATATTGCGCTGTCTACATTATCAAGAATAGTTGAGGCATTTTCTGCAGTAAGAACATCACCTGCACCAATACCTAGACCTGATGGACCAAAACCTGAAACGCCAGCAGCGGCTAGAGTAGGTGTAGACAAATTAACTGAAATTGTCTGACCCGCGTTCGCACCTACGAGGAACGAGGCAGAAAATGCACCAGATAGAATACTTACACCAGCAAACTCAGTTGTTGTAGCGATACGTGAAATTTCTGTACGTAATGCAGAAACTTCTTTTTGCAGCGCTGCACGGTCAGCAGAACTGTTGATACCGTTTTGTGATTGAATAGCTAGTGTACGAATACGTTGAAGTGCTGTTGTTGTTTCAGATAACGCACCTTCAGCAGTCTGCGACAGTGAAATCGCATCGTTAGCGTTACGTACAGCTTGGTTTAGACCTTCAATTTGCGAAGTCATACGGTCAGTGATCTGTAGACCTGCGGCATCATCAGCAGCGCTGTTGATACGGAAGCCTGAAGATAGACGCTCAAAAGACGTGCTCAAAGAATTGCTTACATCAAAAAGCTGACGCTGGGCATTCAATGAGGATACATTGGTATTAACGAACATAGACATAAAGTCTCTCCTACACTCTCAGTCCAGCGTGCGCTGGCTGTCGGAATTTCCGACGTTTTGTTTTAGTAGTCATCAAGACCTGAGGGGTAATTGATGAACTGGCTCTCTCAGAAACTGTATCGACAACATATAAATTCTCTTTAGAAAAAATTACGATATTTGCCGATTAGCGGTAATATATTGCCGCTCAAAGCGCTAGAATCTTTCACTAAACATCAGATTTTTAAAGGAGATTTCAATTGAATAAAAAACTTAAATTAGTTGAAATTTGTCGTATCTCACCGCCCGCTATACATGCAGCCTTTACTGATTTGATAGAAAATCCTTTCGACAAAAGTAGCAATTCACTGTTGTGCTGTTATCGCCAAGCAACTGACCATGTGAGTAAAGATGGCGTAATAGTTATCCTTACGGTTAATAAAAAAACGTCTGAGATTGTCAGTAAGGTTTTGGTTAACGAACCGGGTACAGACTTAAGAGATCCTAAACTGATGTTCGACGGGCATAGGGTGATATTAACGGCCTTTGCAAAGACTATTGATGAAAACGATCAAGCCCACACAAAAATGCTTAGTATTTTCACCACCAATGGAAAATCTTGGTCTAGTAAACATTGGTTTGGAGATAATGGTTGGTGGATATGGAAACCGCAATGGACTAACAACAAAGCGTTCGGTTTCGCTTATCATCGCCCAGCTGATCACATTACGTTGTATGAAGGCGACCCAACACGAGCCATGCGCATTCATAAATCAAGCGTTTTTGGCCTAGCAAAAAACAATAAAGGTTTTCCGAATGAAGCTTCTCTTTTGTTTGACGGTGACGGAAAAGCAAGCGTATTTTTAAGACGAGACGCTGATACGTTTTCCGCCCAATTTGGCACGTCTAGACCACCTTATACAAAGTGGGATTGGTGTGATTTAGGCATTTATATTGGTGGACCCTGCGCCGTGGCTCTAAACGCTACCACATTTTTGGTCGCCGGCCGGCACGTAAATTGGGAAAAACGGCGGTTTTCAACGCGTATTTGGCATTTCGATGCCAAGAGCAAAAAGCTCACCGAAGTACTAACAATGCCAAGCTGTGGTGATACTAGTTATCCGGGTCTGGTATTAGATAACGATCTTCTTTACATATCCTACTATTCGAGTCATGTCGACAATCAAGCCAGGGTTTATCTGGGCAAGATTAAAGGCATTAAAACGCTCTTTTAACACTGACTAGATATAGTTAAATAGCGACAAGTTTGATACCTGTGGAAATGTAGCTAGCGCCGCGCTTAAAGCTGTTTCCTGCTTAGCAAATTCAGTTGAAGCCTCAGCGTAATCAACATCTTGAATAGAAGAGCGTTGTGCTTTGGCCGCAATTTCCATATCCAAATTACTTTCATAAGTACTTTCAGCAATGTTAAGTCGACTACCTATAGACGCACGCTCAAGTGATATCTTTTCTAAACCGTTATCTAAACCCACTAAAGCATCGGCAATAGCGTCCTGTAATGCGCTATGATTAATGGTGCTATCTGATAGTAGTGTTTGCACTTCGTGAATGGTTTGCGCCATGCTCTTTTTCTCTGGCTGATCGAGAGAAAAATCGATGCTCGTACCCGGCGCGGCGACAGCATCAAACTGCATTCCTTTAATCGTAAACGGTTCACCAGACGTGTAGCCCACTGTGTCGATAACTGCACCGCTGTTTTGATTAACAAGTTGTGCCTGACCTGAGCCCAAAAAGTCTATTCGAAAATCGTTATTCGAGCTATTCTGCGCGTCATAGTTATTGTTAAAAAAGGTATCAAAAGTGCCTTGCTCTGAAATGGTGGCACCATCTAAAGACCCCACCGTACTCCCAGTAACCGAAAAATTAAAACGAGATAATACATTTTCAAAAACTTCATAACCGTTGCTTGTTGATTGAATTTTCGAACTATTAGAGAGTTGGATGAAGTTAACGCCAGCATCTCCAGAGAAAGTAATGGCATTTCCACCTGAGGCTGGATTGTAAGTGAACGCCTGATTCCCAGATTGAAAACCGGCATAAAGATAATTACCGTCTGCGTCTTGTGTATTCATCAAATCAAATATCTCAAGCTTTATTTGCTCTAACTCTGAGCCAATAGCACGCTTGTCGGGATCGTCTAAAATCCCATTTCCCGCTTGAACGATAAGCGTTCGCGCACGGTTAATTGAGTTAGTGATATTTGTAAGAACGGCTTCTTGCTGCTCAAGCGAGCCTGTTACCAAATCATTATTGCGTTGAAACTGAGTAAGCTCGTCAATTTCTTCGGTTAAGCGCAGTACTTTCGCGGCACCAACAGGGTCATCACTTGGCGTGATAATGCGCTTGCCAGTTGATAGTTGCTCTTGAGTCTTTGCCAAATCGCCCTGATTTTGCATAATCGAGCGCATGTTTTGATCATAAATTTGATTTGTTGATATACGCATAGCTCACCTACCTTGCCGATTGCAAAATGGTATTAAATAATTCTTGGGCCGTAGACAAAATACGTGCTGCAGCTGCATAGCTCTGCTGATATTTTATCAAGTTAGCAGCTTCTTCGTCTAAGCTTACGCCCGACACTGACTCAAACCAATTTTCAGACTGAACTTTCATCGCTTCAGCCGAAGCCAATGAGACACTTGCCATGGATGCATCTTCACCAATGCGCCCTACCATAGACGCATAGGCATCTTGAAAAGTTCTTGGCGTATTGGTTGCTTCACTGCTCACCTGAACTTTATTTTCATTTTGAAGAGCAGCTAAATTAAGCGCATTGCTGTTATCGTTGAAACCATCTGTATTATAGCTAATTGAAAAGCTATCACCTGCTTTTGGCACACCATCTAAGCTTAAATCAAAACCTGGATCAGGGCTTATCCCCGCTTGAGTGATAAGATTCGTTAAATCCGTTGTACCCGTTACAGTAGCTAAAACCGTCCCGCTTCCATCTAACACTTCATAGGTATCTGCAGCCGTAAAGTTAATTTGAGCTGGTGCTGAGTTTAAAAGGCCACCCGCTCCATCAAAAGCAGAGGTTCCCACTTCCGTATTAGAAACAGTTACATCTATTACGTTAGCACTGCCTAAGTTTGTACTGTTAGCCCCAGCTCTTACCGGATTGGCGAAGGCTAAATCTTCTGGGCGATTTGTATCTAAACTTATATTTGAAGCAATATCCTTTGTTGGCTGAATCAAAAACTCGTTACCCACGGTGTAAGGATCGCTACCCGCAAAGTCTATTTCGATGCCTCCAGGTAACTCATTAAAACCAGGGGTTACTGCAAAGTTTGAATAAATAATATCATTGCCAGAACCGTCTTTTTTAGGCGTGCCGTCTGGATTTAAAAATGTGACTTCTATTTCACTAGGTACACCAGCGGCTACGGCCGTCACTTCAATTTTGTAATCGGCGTCAGTTAATTCCGCGCCCTTGCCTTCAGTTACCTGTGCTGTAACTACGTAATCGCCATTGGTGTCTTCATAGGCTAGCCCTCTGAAAGAAGGAATGTCGAAAATATTACCGCCTATTTGCCCATCTAGGTCCATACCCAATTTATTTTGTGTGTTCATCGCATCGGCAAAAGCGACCGAAAGCTGACCTACATCACGCATCGTAGGGCCTAAAACTTCATTGCGATACTTGAACAAGCCACCTAATGCCCCGCCTAAGTCATCTTCGACAACGCGTATTGAAGCATCGTTTTTAGTTTGTGAGCCAAAATTAGTCTCTAGTTTGATCTCTTTGGTTGTCAAATCAGCATTTGAACTTAACTCAAAAAGATTGAATGCGCCGTTTTCAAGAACCAGCGATTCGCCCGATGTTAAATTAATAGTAACAGCGCCGTTTTGGGTGGTACTCTCCTTTACCGTAATTCCCATTATTGAGGCAAGCTCGTCTATCGCCTGATCTCGTTCGTTAAGGAGAGCACTAGGCTGGTCGCTAGTATTGTTGCCATTTGCAATAACAATATTGCGATTTAAATCACCAATGTTGCCTATCAGAGTATTCGCTCTATTTACCATTGAAGTGACCTCTAAATTGAGTTCTTCTTCTTTTTCAAGCATGTAATCCGACAAGGTTCTCATTCGGTTATAGAGGGATTCAGATTTACTAAGTACCTGTTCACGAGATGCAA
This sequence comes from Alteromonas sp. BL110, assembly GCF_003443615.1. Classification (NCBI taxonomy): domain Bacteria; kingdom Pseudomonadati; phylum Pseudomonadota; class Gammaproteobacteria; order Alteromonadales; family Alteromonadaceae; genus Alteromonas; species Alteromonas sp. BL110. The sequence goes on from NZ_CP031967.1 coordinate 655,625, forward strand.
GGTTTGTCGGATCATCAGCGGCGGTTTGTAAGGCTGAAAAGTATTCGCTCAGGCCTTGAGAAATTGAGTTTGCTTCACTGGCTAAAAGATTATCGATTGCTGTAGTTTTACTAGAAAAGGCTTCGAGTTCCCCTACTGCGGTGATATCGCGGCGTAGCTGATTTTGCGCAAACACATTGATAATACGCTCAGTATTGCCAATCTCCACACCAAAAACTTGACTGTTTTGAAGCTCAGTGCGCTCGCGAACATAGCCAGGTGTATTAACATTAGCAATATTGTTACTTGTAGTTTGAAGTAACTTGCTGCTAGCGTTTACGCCGCTTGTGGCTAATGAATATAAATCAACAGAACTCACTGCTTTCTCCTCATCTATGGCCCTAAACTATGGCATTAGCGCGTTAAGACGTTCGCTGTTGTAAACAGCCATTATCTTGCTGGCATATTCAGGGTCAGTAGCGTAACCCGCGTCTTGGAGCGCACTTGTGTAACGTGCAGCATTTGAAGCATTTTCCACAGCATGGCTATAGCGAGGCTGTGAGGTAATAAAGCGTCCGTAGTCTTCCATTGCCTCTTCTACCGATGAATAGGATCTGAATGCAGCTTTTTGTTTCTGGGGTAGTCCATTGTTGAATTCCAGTGTATCGACTACGGCCTGCTCTCCTTGCCATCCTTTGTTCGCTTTGATACCAAACAGATTGTGTGAACTACTTCCGTCAGCTTTGTGGATAACGAATTTTCCCCAGCCTGTTTCTACCGCAGCCTGAGAAATGATCGCTTTCGGATCCATGCCGTATTTTGCCGCTACTTTTTCAGCAATAGGCATAAGGCTCTCAACAAAGTCTTCGGGACTTTTGAACATGACATCTTTTTGCGCCGACTGGCTTTTGATCGAATTAGAGGAAAGTGCTAAATCTAGTGCCTCAGCAACCTTGTACTCACGGTTTCTATTTAGCGATGAAATATCGCCGTCACTTCTTATGACGCTCGCTGGCGTATAGCTATCTTCGGTTTGACCCAGCTGTTTCACAATGACATCAGCTAACCCCAGGCCACCGCCTGATGTCAAATCTGTAGCCAGCTGCTGGTCGTGCATGTCACGGTAAAACTTCACTTGTTGAGAATTGAACGGACTATTTTCATCGGCAAGGGCATCTTGCGCTTTACGCATAGACTTCAACATCATTTGCACAAATATTGCCTCAAACTGCTGAGCAGCTTCTTGCAATACCGTCTCATCGCCTGACGCAATGGCTTCGCGCATTTTGTTAATGCTGCCCATATCATGGACATTGCGAGCCATATCAAGCTGATTTTTTGTGCTAAGTGCTTCCATCGTATTTGTTCCGCTCTAACCCGTTTTATTCCTACCAGATGCTATTAAAGACTGTTCGCTTTAGATAATTACAAGCTCACCGCGTAAAGCGCCCGCTTGACGTAGCGCTTCTAAAATGGCCATTAAATCACCCGGTGCCGCGCCTACTTCATTTACCGCGCGTACAAGTTGGTCTAGCGTAACGCCAGGCTCGAACTTAAACATCCTGCTATCAGCCAAGTCCACATCAACAATAGACTGGGTGGTAATGGCAGTTTGGCCATCTGCAAATGCATTAGGTTGGGCAACCTGCTGGTTTTCAGAAATCGTTACGGTTAGGCCACCGTGTGTAATTGCAGCAGGTAATAAACGAACGTCGCTGCCAATCACAATAGTGCCTGTACGGCTGTTTATTACTACGCGCGCCGGTGCATCGGCAGGCGTAAATTCAAAATTCTCCAAGGTAGCCAAGAAACCAACCCGCTGGCCCACGTCCCTCGGTGCAGTTACTCTTACAGATGCGGCGTCGATAGGCTTTGCAATGATGTAGCCATTTTCAGGCTGTGCACCCAAGCGTTCATTAATGGTGTCTGCAAGTGCTTTGGCCGTTGAAAAGTCTGGGTAATGAAGATTAAGGGTTAGCGTATCGCCATTGGCAAAACCGCTAGGAACCGACTGTTCAACCATAGCGCCATTTGGAATTCTACCAACAGTAGGTGTATTGACTACGATGCGAGACCCGTCGCCACCTTGAGCGCCAAAACCACTCACTACTAGGCTACCTTGTGCTACCGCATATACTTTGCCATCGACCCCACGAAGAAACGTTTGAAGTAGTGTTCCGCCTTGAAGGCTTGATGCTTCGCCTACAGACGAAACCGTAATATCAATCGTCTGACCCGGTTTTGCAAAAGCAGGTAATTCAGCATGTACAGCCACCGCTGCAACATTTTTGATTTTGGGCTTAGTGTTGGCATCCAAACTGATGCCGAAATTACTCAGCATAGTTCTAAAACTCTGCTCTGTGAATGGGCTTTGCTCTCCTGTGCCAGGTAAACCCACTACAAGACCATACCCTACTAATTGGTTACTACGAACGCCCTGTATGCTGGCTAAATCTTTAATACGCTGCGCCGCTACTTGTGAAGATAAAAGCAGTGCAAATACGACGGCTAATACGACTGAAAATAAACGCATGTCCACTCTCCTACCAAAAGCCTAAAGAGGCCACCAAGTTGAATCAAAGAACTTAGTTAACCAGCCCTTTTCCTGTGCTCTTGCAAAAGTCCCCGTGCCTGAATATTGAATGCGAGCATTGGCTACCTTTGTAGACACTATTTCATTCTCAGGACTGATATCTGCAGGGCGTATAATGCCAGTTAGACGGATGTATTCATCGCCATGGTTCAGCGTTAGCCACTTCTCACCGCGAATAACCAAATTATTGTTCGGTAATACGTCTACAACGGTTACCGAAATAGCACCGTCTAAACTGTTACTTTGGTTAGCTTCAGCATCACCGGTGAAATCGCGTGACGAGCCAATGCCTAACTGAATAGATTGACCGCCAATATTTACAGCCTGACCGCCAAGACCCGTTATAGTGTCTAGGTTTACATTGGTATCTTTGGCTGTAGAAGTGTCTGCAGATTTACTCGCAGACGTACTTTCGTTAAGGGTTACTGTGATAATATCGCCAACTCTTCTCGCGGTAACATCAGAATACAAACTGTTTGCCATATGTGAACGGAACAATGACCCATCTTCAACCACAGTCTCACGCGGGTAATCTGGCACTACTGGCGCAAACGAGGGATCATTCGCCTGAACAGGCGGTTCGCTTGTACTGGCGCAACCACCAAGAATCAGTAATGCAGCAGATAAACCTAAAATACGCATGACGCTACCTATTAAAGTTGCTGAATAACTTGACCAAGCATTTGGTCAACTGACGAAATAACCTTCGAGTTCATTTCGTACAAGCGCTGGCTTTCGATTAGGTTCACCAACTCTTCGGTCACGTTTACGTTAGACGTTTCTAACGTGCCTTGAGAGATGTAGCCTAGTCCTTGAAGACCGGGAACACCTTGAATTGGCGCTCCGCTAGATGCAGTTTCCACGAACAGGTTTTGTCCGATTGGCTGAAGGCCCGTTGGATTAACGAAGTCAGAGATATTCATTTGCCCCAATACCTGGGGTTCCGCTTGTCCGCGAATGCTCACGCTTATTTCACCATCTTGAGAAATAGTGATTTGCTGTGCATCTTCTGGAACAGCCACTTCAGGCTGCAGTAAGAAGCCAGCGCCAGAGGTAACAATTTGGCCTTGGTCATTAAGTGAAAACTGACCGTTTCTTGAGTAAGCAATAGTGCCGTCGGGCTGTAATATTTCAAAATAGCCACGGCCTTGAATTGACATATCCAACGCGTTTTCAGTGGTGAGCAAGTTACCCTGCGTATGTGCTTTTTGCGTAGCGACCACTTTTGAACCTGAACCAAGCATTAATCCAGAAGGCAACTCTGTATCAGCAGAGGAACGACCGCCCGGCTGATTGATATTCTGATAAAGCAAATCTTCAAATACTGCGCGGTCTTTTTTAAAGCCTACGGTTGATGCGTTTGCTAGGTTGTTAGATACCACTGCCACATCGGTCTGTGCGGCGTCTAATCCGGTTTTACTAATCCACAGTGCTGGATGCATGTTAACCTCCGACGTTGCTCATGGGGCAACGATAATAAAAATTCGTTTACAGTATGCGTAGCAACGAATTGCCACTTTGATCTAGCTTTTCAGCTTGCTTCATCATTTTGACTTGTAGTTCGTAATGGCGCTGAAGACTTATCATGTCGACCATTTCTTCAACAGCATTAACGTTTGAGCCTTCAAGCATGCCAGACATCACTTTGACGTTTGCATTAGCAGGCGCAATAGAACCATCTTCCATTCTAAATAAGCCGTCGGTGCCTCGCTCCATATCAGCGTAGTTTGGAGAAACTAACTTAAGCCGGCCTACTTCCTCAATAACATTGGCAGGGGCGCCTAACTGCCTCATGGACAAAGTGCCGTCGGCGGCAATGTTTAGGTTATCAAGTGGTACAGGTAAAAAAATTGGCCCGTTGTCACCTAGCACCACACGGTCGTGAATGTCTGTCAAAATTCCGTCGTCGCCCAGTTTGAAGTTGCCATCACGGGAATAAGCTTCTTGCCCATTTTTATCTTGTACCGCAAACCAACCATCCCCCTGAATGGCTACGTCTAAATCTCTGTCCGTTTTAATCATAGGGCCCGATTCATAGTTATTTGACGGGCTTTCAGTCATAGAGAACACGCGGGTTGGCAAACCTTCGCCGTAAGCCGGCATCGATCTCGCTTGCTCTAATTGAGCTCTAAATCCGGTGGTCTGTGCGTTAGCTAAGTTATTGGCCCTAATCCCCGTTCCTAATAGGTCCTGGGATGCGCCACTCGCTGAAATGTAGAGAAGTTTGTCCATGACTGACTTTTGACTCTGATTAAACCTTAAACAAGATTTTGCAAAGGCGATGCCAATCTGTGGATTTTTACGTCAGTTAGAAAATATGAAAGGTATTAAGTTGATATTTAAAGGAAAATAAAAGAGCCGCTGTTGGGCGGCTCTTGTAAATATCGGTAATAATGGAAGGCTTACACGCCAACGTATTGCCGCTTTTATATTCTAATAAACGGCCCTTTACCTTAACTATCGAATGTTCAGAATAGTCTGGTTCAGTGAGTTGTTCACTTCAAGTGCTCTAGAGTTAGCCTGGAAGTTACGCTGAGCTATGATCATGTCGATTAGCTCAGTGGTCAGGTTAACGTTGGCTTGTTCAAGGGCCGATGAATTAATCTCACCGAAAGTACCGGTTGTTGCTTCACCTGCTAGAGCCTCACCCGAAAGAATACTCTCTTTCCACTGCGTGCTGCTTTCTTGCGTTAGGCCCTGCTCATTAGAGAAACGAACGAGTGCAACGCGAACAATAGGTTCAGATGTACCGTTAGAGAAGGTAGCACGAACTAAGCCATCGGGGCCGATATCGATACCTGTTAGTCGGCCTACTGGCAGACCATCTTGTTCTAGTGAGGTTACTTCAAAGGCTGATGCAAACTGAGTCGGTTCATTAGGTGTGGCGCTATTTACATCAAGATTAAAGTCTATGCTTATCTGCTGCGTAGGATCCGAACCATTTGCAAGAATACCCGCACCCAATGCTTCAGTTTGCATTTTAAAATCTAGCGTTGGTAAGCCATCTGGCGTTTCCATACCAGAAAAATCACCACCTTGAGAGAAAATAAGTTTAGATGCGGTTACTGCGTTACCTGTATTACCGCCTACCGAGTTAACTGCTGTAGTAGGGTCGGTATCAGCACCTGTTGAATCAGTCATATCCACAAGGGTATCGTCGATTGCAGTGGCAACATACCATTCGTTATCTACACCTGCGGCATTATCCTTGATAAAGTAGTAAGTCATTACATGACTATCACCTAAAGAGTCATATACAGTGACTGACGTTGCCGCGTTGTAAGTTAACGGATCTTCTGGGTCAAAATCTTGCGGATCTAGCGCAGCATCTCCGGCCGGTAAATTCATACGAAGATCAACTTCTGAAGTTTGCGCAGGTGAACCTGATGAATCGGGAATACGCACTGGCTCAGTGGTACTTAGAGCAACCGATGCGCTTGTACCATCAGAGTTAACTGGGAAGCCCAGAAGGTTGTCTCCATTACTGTTAACCACAAAGTTGTCACTATCCAACTTAAACTGCCCGGCACGAGTAAACGAGAAATCCCGTGACGTAATTTCAGGTACCGTAGCAAAGAAACCGTTACCCGTAATCGCCAAGTCAAGCGATGTATTGGTAAACTGAAGGCTACCTTGAGAAAATTGCTGTGCAACTTCTTGGGTAAGAACACCGTCACCCACTTTCGTTTTACCACCTGAAAGTAGTGATGCCGCATAAACGTCACCAAATTCAGCACGTGATTCTTTAAAGCCAACAGTATTTACGTTTGCGATGTTGTTGGCGGTTACATCCAAATCTTTTTGTGCGGCAGAAACGCCACTCAGTGCAATATTAAAAGACATTATTGATTCTCCTACTAACTGCCGATTTGAATGACGTCATCAAGATTGATACTGACATCACCATCCAAATTCAAAATTACGCCTTGACCACTGCCGGCCAAGCTTACACTTCCAACATGACGATTCACGGCGGTATTCAGCTGCACACCTTCACCGTTTAGCTCGCCAGTAGCGCTGATAACATATTCACCTGGTGCCATCTGGTTACCATGCTGATCTTTGCCATCCCACTCAAACTCAATGTTGCCTGCACTTTGCGTACCTGCATCAATGGTTTTAATAACTTCGCCAAACTGGTTCTCAATGCTAATTGTCATATTTTGAACCGTTTTTTCGTTAACAATAACGCCCGAGATCCCTTCTCCTTCGTTCGCCATGTAACCGACATTACCTTGAACTAACACGTTCTGACCGATGAGACTTGAAGCCTGCAGCGCTTGATTCGATGTCATTGAAGCCGCAAACGATTCGAATTTTTCGTTAAGTTGGGAGATGCCGTCTGCCATGGTAAATGACGTCATCTGCGCCACCATCTGATCGTTATCAACCGGTGCCGTAGGATCCTGATTAGCAAGCTGTTCAGTCAACATTGAAAAGAAATCTTCCTGGGTTAACTGCTGCTCGGTACCATCGGCAACTTTGACAGTTTCTTCCTGCCAGTACAGGTCAGTATTTAAGCCGGTATTGTTTATGGTATTCACTGATTAATCCTCACATTATTCAAGCGGCAAATTACTGCCCTTGACCTAACTGCAGTACGCGGCGAAAGATTCGCTTGGTGGTATCCGCTACCTGTACGTTAGTTTCATACGCTTTTGACGCTGACATCATATTTGCCATTTCCTCTACAATGTTGACGTTAGGTTTGTAGATATAACCTTCTTCATCTGCCATTGGGTTATTGGGCGCATATTCCACCTGAAGCGGAGCATCACTTTCGACTATGCCCTTAACTTGAACACCTGCGCCCTTTGATTGATCCCGCATGGCATCTTGTAGCGCCGTTGCAAAAACAGGGTGACGAGCTCGATAGGTTTCGTCATAGCTGCTGCTTACCGAGTTTGCATTAGCAATATTGCTCGCCGTGGTGTTAAGACGGACATTTTCCGCCTCCATACCCGTACTCGAAATTTGCATTACGTTAAATAAACTCATGACTATTGACCTCCTGAGCTAAGTGCTTTTTTCATGCCTTTGATTTTTCCATTCAAAAATTCAAGGCTTGCTTGGTAGCGCAATCCATTGTCTAAAAACCGGTTTCTTTCCGCTTGAACTTCAACCGTGTTACCGTCGCCGGTGTCGGGTTGAGTAGGAACGCGGTACTGCATGTCAAAATTTGCCGCAACGGACGAAGGGTTGCCGCCTAAGTGGCGCTCATTTGTCCTTACCAATCCGGAAGAAGCATGTTGTGAGCTACCACCAGAGGCTTCTCTCATTGCTGACTGCATGGCTTTGTTAAAATCAATATCTCTGGCTTTGTAACCAGGCGTATTTGCGTTAGCTAAATTCCCTGAAATAACCTCCATACGCTCTGTGCGTATTTTGAGTGCTGACTCGTGAAAGCCCACCAGCTTATCTAGGTTAATAGCCATAACATGACCTCTGACATACTTTGAAAACGTTTCGTATTGACAGATATACGGGGATTGAAGCGTTAAACTTTTGCCGTTTTACTGTCGTTTGTTGAAATAGTTAGCAAGGCAAATGCCACAATGAGATTTTGACGGGGTGTATAGAGGTTAGTAACTCGGCTTGAGTTATAAAAAACTTTATTTATCAAGCCGGTAAGTTAGATCATTTTTTTTGATAGTAAAGGCCAGGATGACACTTCACCATACTGTAGATATCGCTTGCAGCACTTATAGACTCTGACGCGCCAAGAAATAGCACGCCGTTTGGCTGCAGTTGTCCGGCAATTTGTTGCAGGATCTTTTGTTTCACTTCCGCTGAAAAATAGATCAATACGTTGCGGCAGAAAACGATATCAAAGCGGCCGAGCGCGGCATAACTTGTCAGCAAGTTCAAACTTCTAAAGTTTACCATTCGGCGAACTTCAGGCTTCACCTGCATAAGCCCTTTTTCATTTTGTTGGAAAAAAGCTTGCCTTCGCTGTGGCGATAAACCTCTGGCAAGAGACAATTCGTCATAAATGCCAGATTCACACTTTTGCAGCATCTCTGATGACAAGTCAGTTGCCACAATTTCAACGCCCGCTCTTAAGGCACCAGGACGTTGACGTTGATACTCAAGCACGGACATTGCAATGGAGTAAGGTTCTTGCCCTGACGAACAAGCCGCACTCCAAATACGGATCTTCTGATTTTTAGTTGATAAAGATGGTAATAAATCCTTCAAAAGAAGATCAAACGGGTAATTATCGCGAAACCATAATGTTTCGTTGGTTGTCATCGCGTCGATAACACTCTGTAACAAGGACCTATCAAAACCGCGCACAACGACATCAATCAGTTCGTCTGCAGATTCGTATTTATGCTTAAAAAGTAACGAAGCCAAACGGCTGCGGACGAGATACTGTTTATTCTCGCCCAAAACTATGCCACATTGCTTTTCAAGAAACTCTCTAAACTTAAGATAGCTCGCAGGCGAAACGTCTTTATTAGCCAATCCTTTTCTGCTCCGTTATTCGCACTCGGTCATCAGCCACTTCTGCACAGCAGTCGCCAATTCGTCGGGGTGAAACTTTGCAATAAAATCGTCTGCACCCACCTTTTGTACCATTGCCTGGTTAAAAACCCCACTTAATGACGTGTGCAGAACGACATGAAGTTTTTGAAGTTCAGGAATATTCTTAATTTCTGCAGTAAGTGTATAGCCGTCCATTTCGGGCATCTCGATATCAGAAACTAATACACCAACGCGATTTGTTACGTCGCCATACTCTTCAGCAATTTCTTTGAGACGATTAAGTGCTTCAAGTCCATTTTTAGCGAGCTCGATTTCAAGGCCTAATGACGTAAGCGCCTTTTTCACCTGATTCCTCGCTACCGCCGAGTCATCCGCTATAAAGATAATTTTGTTTTCTTGACCTTCTGTTGTTAGCCCTTCAGCAACGTCAGCGCTAACTTCAGCGTTTAGCGGAGAGATCTCATTAAGAATTTTTTCTACATCTAGTATTTCAATGAGTTCGTTTTCTACCTCTGTAACCGCCGTCAGATAACTGGCGCGCCCCGTGCCTTGGGGCGGCGGCATAATGGCATCCCAATTAGTATTGATAATGCGTTCAACAGCGCCAACCAAAAAGCCTTGAACAGAACGGTTGTATTCAGCAATAACGATAAATGCATTAGAAAGGTCTTCAATTTTACGACCCCGTGTAGCCATACTCAGGTCAATAACTGAAATTGTTTGCCCACGAATGTGTGCAACACCGCGAACCAGTGGATTTAATCTTGGCATTGCCGTAAGTGGAGGACACTGCAACACCTCTCGCACCTTAAACACATTAATTCCAAACCGCTGACGGCCGTTCAGTCTAAACAGCAACAACTCTAAGCGGTTCTGCCCAACAAGCTGCGTTCGCTGGTTTACCGAATCTAAAATACCCGACATAGGTCACCTCTAAGTAATACTGGGCATGATCATTGCCTCTTATGATAAGAATAGACAATATCACTAAATTTTTGCAGGTCAAACGACAGAAAAATGACACTTAAGGTTTATTTAAGCTGTACCAGCATTTCAACACTGCCGATTAAACCTTGTCGCGTTGAAGCGTATGCTTTTACACCTTGAACTAAGCATTGCCGATAAACCCGCTGTTTATAAACATAGATTTCACTAAGCATAGTCAATTAATCGCAAACTGAACACGAAATGTCATGATGAAAAAGATAAACGAAAAAATGCGTACCAGATTCTCCCGCTCGTTCGCCAGCTTGGTAGTCGGTTTGCTAATCGGTTTACAAAGTGGATATTGCTATGCAGCAGCGTCCAATCACGAACGAGTAGAAGCCGGTGCTAAGCAGTACTTGATAAACCAACTTACTGATAATGCGCAGGATACTAACATCGATGTGGATGTTGTGAAGATAGACGATCGGATAAATATCCCAGACTGCCCAACTGGTTTCCAATATAATGCTTCTCAGGAAGCGTTGAGCCAATCTTATATATCGGTTCGAGTAAGCTGTAAAAATAATGAGTGGTATTTGTTTACCAGCGGCCAAGTTACGCGAACAAAGGAAATTGTGGTGACTCAGGGCGCTATAAGTCCTGGAACTGTATTAACTTCATCGAATTTAACGAAGGCAAAAGTTGACGTGAGACGTTTACGCTACACCGCGTTCACCGATTTAGAATCATTAATTGGTGCTAGAATGAAACGCCGCATTACCGATGGCCAAGCGATACAGTCGAATATGCTATGCTTTGTATGTAAAGGCGATAGAATAACAATTACTGCGGAGGTAGCGGGAATGGAAGTAAAGACCGCTGGGATAGCGCAACAAGATGGTGTAGTCGGCGACAATATAAAAGTCATAAATGCCAGTAGCCAGAAGGCCATTATTGCCAGAGTCGCAAGCCCTGAGGAAGTCGTGATACACTTGTAAAAGTGAGTGTTAAATATCTACTATTTTGTTCTCAATTTAGCTAAAGATATTTGCCAAAAGGCCGATATATATTCTAGAGGCAAAAAGTAGTGAGGACTGATTATGGCAATTAACAATATAAACAATGGGTTACCTAAAACCCCCGTTGATAACGGTAAAGTTGCGCAGCAGAACCAGACGCAACAATCTCAACAGCAGGCTTCAGCGCAAGCGGCGCAAACAGCACAAGCGCCAAGACAAGATTCTGTTTCGCTAACGCAATCTGCTCAGCAGTTGAATCAAGTCCAGAAGAAAGGGACTGAAGCTCCTGTGAATCAGGAAAAAGTTGATCGCCTTAAGAAAGCGATCCAAAGTGGTGAGTACAAGGTTAATCCTGAAGTGCTTGCAAATAAAATCGCTAAACTAGAATCCCAAATATTTGAGGCTAAATAGTTTGGTGTTAAATAATCAGCGAGAATTTATCAAACACGTTCAATGAGACAAGTATAGTGACAGAACAAGCGAGTCAGTTAACACAAGCATTATCACGGCAAGTGGAGCAAATGACTTCACTTGCGTCACTGCTTGAAAAAGAACTGCAGCTTATTAGCTCGCGTGACGCTGAATCTTTGATGAATTTGTTAGACGAAAAAACAGCCCTTCTAACCTCTATTCAAGCGCTAGACGCGAGTATTGAAGATGCTATCAAAAGTGAAAATGCAATGTCGGAAGACGACGAAGCATTAATGGCTGACGCTAAGAAGCTCCTTGAAGATTGCAAATATCGAACACAGATTAATCAAAAAGCCGTAGAGCAAGGACAGCTACGCCTCACACACTTGCGGAATTTGATGATGGAAGTTCGAGCAAAAGAATCGCTTACTTATGACAAAAAAGGTAAACCGAAGGGTGGAACCTTAGGCTCTGGAGTGAGTGCTTAGGCTTTTAAATAGCTTTGTATGGCCGCAGAGCATTGACCACATCGGCTGCTAAATTCACCACATCGGCAGTCAAGTTCACTTTATTATCACGTTTTTTCTAGCATTCCACTGCAAAGTAATTAGCGCGAATTGCCTTTAACTTACTACCTAGTAATACTTTACATCTTTCACTCGGCGCGGCTTAGCAGTCGACAAATAAATATCGTAGACTTGCTGCATATCTAAAGAAAGCTCCGTTACGTAGGTATCCTCACCCACGGGATAAGTCTTAACCACCTCGGCGCCTCTTATTACTCCCTCAACAGACGCGCGTAACGTTTCACTGTCAACAACAAGGCGTGATACAGACTGACTACCTTCTATTTTCTGACCGTATACCTGCTCGGTTAACTCGCGGTATGCATCTAATTTTGACGCTTTCATCGCCATTATTAGCTTCATACTGTCAGACTCGCCCTTTTGCGATGAAATTGGCGCATAGCCAACCGCCTTTAAAACAGGATAAGTTTCAGGCTCTACGGTTTCCCATTCGACGTGTTTATCAATAATGCCACAACTACTCAAAGAAATTGCTAGGCCAAACATGGAAGACCGCAAAAGTAATTTCGAATTTTTTAGTCCATTCAACCACATAATTTAAAACCTCTGTGTGCATCAATAACGAGTTAATGACATCTAAATGTTTACCTTTATAAGCTAATAACAAGGCGGAAAAGCGTTATGAAGAACATCAAATTCGATAACGATACATTCCATAACGCTACTTTGCAGTCATATACCTTGGTCCGAAGAAGGTAAGCAATATATGCGCCCGTTTTCTTACCAAGATAACTAGGCCCTTTAATTGGCACTTTTTTCGCATAGTTCTCACATAGATTACGATATTACTTAATCGCAATAACTAAACAACCACAGAGGTGTCACGTGCGACAAGCAAGCAGAGCAACGCTAATGGCATGTTTAAGCAGAGCAATGGCCGCAGTTTGCCTTCTTGGCCTGTTGGCGGGGCAATCCCATGCCGTTTGGTATGAAGCCACAGGGCAAGCCGTGGTAATGGACGGTAACAAAGAAGCAGCAAAACGTGCAGCAACACAAGATGCGCTTAAACAAGCTATGTTGTTTGCTGGGGCATCAGTGCAAAGTGTAGCCAAACTAACCAATGGACTTCTGAGAAACGAAGAGATGACGATTCGTTCGACGGGCGAAGTCGAACAATTAGAACTTGTGAGCGAAGTTTATAACGGCGATGTAGTCACGGTTAGTGTGCGTGCAGACATATTCCCCAAAGGGGAAATATGCTCAGCGCAGCAGGACGAAAAGCACTTTGCAACTACACATTTTAGGATAAGAAACAGATCACAACTGACCCAAGGAAATATTCCGCACTTTGATAAGGCGTTTACACAGCGTTTAGCTAAGGCAATGCGAGAACAGACAGATAATCTGAGCCTTACTTACGTTGCTCCCCATACTGCAAAGTTTGATAGCCGCTATACCGACCAAAACGTACGAACGCTATCAGATCAAAGTAACACACAATTCGTCATTATTGGAGTTATTGATGATTTAAGTGTTACGCAAAAAGAGGCATCCGTGTTTACCCCATGGCGAAGCAGCACTTCACATCGCGCATTTGCAATGTCTGTACAAGTTTATGACGGAATAAACGGCGGTCTGTTGTTCAGTTCCTCTTACGATACTAATGAGGAGTGGACGTTTGATAGGTTTGAAAACGTCGATGAATTTTCGTCAACCTTTTGGCAATCACGCTACGGTCAAGCAATAGATGCGTCAATCAGTCAATTAATAGAAGATATTAAAGAGGCGACAGCCTGCCAACCTGTTACGGGGCGCGTGATCAGTATTGCGAACAATAAAATTTCGGTATCACTTGGGCGAGATAATGGCATATCTGTAAAAGATGAACTATATCTTTATCAGGCCAAAGAAGTGGTCGACAATCGCGGTAGAAGATATCTTCAATATACGCTCTACCCCGGTACGTTTGTTGTTGATAGTGCTTATGGCAATTCATCTGTAGTAGTCAACGCTACGTCGGGAATTACTGCTAACATTCAGGAAAATGATTTTGTAGTTAAGAAGTAAATTAGCTTTCACTTTATCAAATGTAAGTCACTGGCGTTGTGGGAAACAGGGTTGGATTATCAACATACCCGTGTTATACCTATAACTACGTATAGTATCTAATACTTAAACTTCAGATAGAGACAAGTACTCTCTCTTATACTTTAGTATGACCTACATAATAAAAATATGACCCTTTCTCTGTTTGCGTCACACTGCTTAGCATTAGTAGCCTTGCTACTGGCTGGACAACAACTGAGGGATCACTACGTTATCGAGTTTCCAAAGCTCGAACAGGAAGTTAAAAATAATTTTGGAGCTGACAAAGCATTACATGTTAGCGCGCTTGAAACTAAACTTAACGACCTTGAAAACAAGGCCATTAAAGAGCAGCTTATCGGTGTAAACGCTTTTTTTGACGAGCATATCCAATACGCTACTGACGATATCGTATTCAAACAAAAAGACTATTGGGCCACGCCTTCTGAGCTTTTTGGTCATTCTCGCGGAGATTGTGAGGATTATGCCATTGCAAAATACGTAGCTCTGCTACACTTAGGTATCGATAGTTCTAAACTTCGCCTCATTTATGTAAAAGCGAAGATTGGTAGAAGCCGAGTAACGCAAGCACATATGGTTTTGGGATACTATGATTCCCCTTCATCGGATCCTTTGGTGCTAGATAGCTTAGTGTCTAATGTGTTGCCAGGTTCTCAACGGACGGACTTAATTCCTGTATTCAGTTTTAATGATTCGGGTATTTGGCAGCCGGGTAAAACTGCACAAGTTTCTTCGTCTACCAGCAGACTATCAAGGTGGCGTGATGTTATTGAGCGCATGAAACAAGAGGGGATTAGCAGAAGGTCTTAGGAGTTTATGTCAATAACAAGAGAATTATGGCTTGCCATAGCAGTTGTTGTCCTTGTTGCAATTGCAGGTAGCGTCACAATTCATGGAATAACTACCAAGCAATACGTAGAAGAGCAGCTTTATTCAAAAAACCTAGACAACGCTAGTATGCTTGCCCTTACCCTAAGTGGGCTTGACAAAGACCCTGTTTCACTAGATCTTTTCATAATGTCACAATTTGACATTGGTCACTACGCTTCCATTGTGCTTCAAAAATCTAACGGTGAAATTGTCTCTGCACACACCCACGAAGTGCAATTAGATGAAGATACGCCAAAGTGGTTTTCAGATAATTTTTCTCCCATAGTCAAACCAGGTATCGCCCAAGTAAGCGAAGGTTGGGGTCAGTACGGCACGGTTTATGTCGAGACGGATACTAGCTTTGCGGTGGCATCAATGTGGCGCGCTACACAGCGACTTATTTTTGGTTTATCTCTTGTGGGCATATTTTCGGGCCTGTTAGGCGGCTGGGCGCTACGCTTCATTATTCGCCCACTAGACGGTGTCGTGCGCCAGGCTGAATCATTCCAACAAATGCAATTTATCCAGCTAAAGGAGCCTCGCACCTTAGAGCTTAAGCGTGTAGTGCGCGCCATGAACTTTCTTGCTTCTAACTCTAGAAAGATCATGGATGAAGAAAATACACGGCTAGATCTCATGCGCTACAAAACGCAGTTTGACGACGAGTCTGGCGTTGCTAACAGAGATTACTTTATTTCAATTTTAAAAGGGCAGCTGGCATTTAGAGACACTGAAGGGGTGAACTGCCTTTTCTTCGTCAGATTTACCGAAGGCGAAGGCTTTTTACGCTCACCTGCAAATATCAGAAAAAGGCGCATTCGCGATTTTGTTGAGGAGATTAATGACTGCCTTTCATTACATCATCATCAGTTTACTGACAGCCGTATTGCAAGAATGCAAAGAAATGAATTCGCTATTTTACTCACGGAAACCCATGATGCTGTTGCTATTTCAGAAGCGGTCCATGGCGCGTGTTTAAGTGCGTTTAGTGATGTAGGTGACCCCAAGGTATTTCAATCCGTTGTTAAACTTCGCCCAGACGATAGTTTCTCTGCCCTGTTGATGCGGGCAGATGCGATGATTGATGAAGCAGAACTGTTAGATATGGATGAGCCGTTTATCGAATCAACGCTCAAAGAATTTATTAGCTTGGTAGAGCAAAAACGCTGGGAAAAAGAACTACAAAATACTATTGACGAATGTGGTGTAGAAACCTTTAACTTCCCGGTTTTAGATATTGACCGAAATTTGGTTCACTATCAGAGTTGGGCGGGCGTCACTATAGATGGCGAGCTAAGGAAAAGTGGTTATTATACCCATTGGGCTCGATATTTAGGGCTCTTACCCCAGCTAGAACTAACCACAGTTACCAGCTTAATCAACTACATAAACCGCACTAATACAAACTCGAAGTTTGCTTTTTTATGTTCTGAGCAATTTATGCTCAACCCAGAAATTCTAGCTCAACTTTATTATCAAATTGGGACCAACGAAAAAGCGGCAAAACAATTATGTCTTGAAGTACGAGAGTCAACAGCTACGCGCTTCCCTGATGAGTTTAGAGACTTTTGTTCAACGCTTAAAGCCAAGGAATGCGAAGTGGGTTTAAAGCGAGTTGGAGAGTCCTTCTCGCAGTTGTTGAATGTTCAGGAAATGGGTTTGGATTATGTAAAAATCGACTCTGCGTTTATGGCAGATATCGATTACAATCCTGCCAATCACGCCTTTATACGTGGCTTCTGCTCCCTTGCCCATACTTTTGGTATAAAAGTTTATGCAGACGGAGTTAAGCGCTCCGATCATCAGGAACTATTCATTGAATTAGGGATAGACGGTGTGGTTTCACATATTGAAGTTATAGAGCATCTTTTAGATGACTAAATTCGCCTATACGAAGCAATAAGCTTATCCGGTCTTTCGCTTCAAACTTGTGAAGGAGCGTACCAACATATTCTTTAACGGTACGCTCTGTAATACCGTGCTCTCTAGCTATCTCCTTGTTGCTTAACCCTTCCAAAATACCATTTAACACATCTTTTTCTCGGTTGGTTAGCTCACGCAGCACAGGTAAATTACGCTTCGTCTGCAAGTTCGCAGCGACATTTGAAGTAGTCACTGTCAATAATTCATTGGGCAACCACATGCCTCCAGCTTCTATAACACGTGCTACAGAAGACAGTAGAGATTGTGTCCCTAGCGCATGGCAATATGCTCTAGCACCTAACATTAGTGCTGTTTGCATCTCTAGGCGGTCATATTTGTAGGTGAGCAAAACGAGGTTATCGGCTTTTTGTTTTGCCTCAAGCAGTAACTGACGCCAGCTTTTATCGCTCGCCATAATCCATACACAGTCACTACTATCGCACTTTAATTCATTGACACTACTATAACTAGACCAAGAGTATTGAGTAAGTGCCCCTTGTAAGTCTTTTTCTGCGATAAAATGTCTCATTAGCGCTCCCTCAGCGCAGAGGCTGTCACATTAAATAAGGGCGATAAAATGTAATTAAGAACGGTTTTCTTACCCGTTAAAATATCTACTTGCACAATCATGCCTGGCAGAATGTCCAAGGATTCATCTGCGATGCTTCGCTTTGTTTCAAGCCTGACAAGGTAATAGGTTTCATCTTTTTCATTGGTAATAGCATCTGCACTAATGTGCTGAACTTCAGCCGACATACCGCCATAAATAGTAAAATCGTATGCACTAAATTTCAGGATTGCCGGCTGCCCTTCCCTAATAAAAGCAATATCTTTCGGTGAAACTTTGGCCTCAACAATAAGCTGATCATCTTGAGGAACAAGCTCGACAACGGCACTACCTGGTGTAATAACGCCGCCAACTGTGTTGATGAGTAGTCGTTGAACCGTTCCATTAATAGGGGAGCGCAAGTCAGCTTGCGATACTACATCTTCTAAACTCGTTTGAGACTGCTGTAGCATAGCCATTTCACCAGTCGCATCGGTCAATTCTTGATTCCATCGATTGATTAGCTTTAGGCGGGCCTCTTCCTTCTTAATAATTTCTTCTTCAATAGCGTTAAGGCCTCGCTCTATTGCCACTTTAGATTTGCTGATGTTGCCTTCAAGCTCTACTATTTGACGTTCTAATCTAAGAATTTCTATTTCCGACACTGCTCCTGATGCTAACAATGGCTTAGTCACCGCAAGCTCTTTTTTAGAAAGTGTCAGCACATTTTGATATTGAGAGAGATTAGCTCGCTCTTCTTCAACATCTTGTCGGCGTTGCAAAATACGGGAATCAGAACCCGCCGCGACTTCATCAAGCTCAGCTAAATTCGAGTTATAGAGTTTTCGCTCATTATCAACGATAGTAGGCGCCTCTTCCTTAAGTTCTCGATTAAACCGCAATACCTCGCCCTGGGTAAGCGCAGACAAGCGCTGTACCTTCGCGGCAAGTGCTGCAAACTGAGTGGTATTTTCTTCTAAACTGGACAGAAAGCGCGTGGGATCGACTTTTAATAGCACTTGCCCTGCTTCAACGGTTTGTCCTTCACGCACTAAAATCTCCTGCACTATCCCGCCATCGTAGGACTGGAGCACCTGCAGCTGTTGTGACGGAATAACCTTCCCATCACCTTTAGCAACTTCGTCAATCTCTGCGAAATAAGACCACACCACCAACAAAAACAGCACTATTATTACAACATAGAGTAGGCCTCGGGCTTTTACCGGCGTTTGCATAATGCGCGACCATTCCGCTTCTAACACCCAATCTTGACCTGGAGGCGGCGCAAGCCAGCCTCGCATAAGCCTCTGTAGCCAATCTTTTTTTTCACCATCACTTTTCAAAATCATGGCGCCCTCTTCAATACTTGACTGGGTTGTCTAAACTGCACCAATACCTCTTCCTTTTTACCATCTGCAATAACTTTTCCGTTTTCTACAACAATTACCCGTTCTACTAAATCGAGCAATGTGGTTCTGTGCGTATTGATAATGAGAGTTTTACCTGCTGTTGCCGCTTTAATCGTTTCCTTCATTTGCGCTTCATTGGTTGAATCCATGGCTGAAGTTGGTTCATCCATAATGTAGATTGCAGGGTCTCGCACTATGGCTCTTGCCATCGCCACCGCCTGGCGCTGGCCTCCTGATAGTAAGCAGCCGCGTTCACCCACATTTTGCTCTATGCCACTCGCACTTCCATTGACTAACTTTGCCAAACCGCACTGACTTATGATCTCCCAAAACTCAGCGTCATCAAGATGCGTATCCTCTGGCAAGATATTGTCTTTTAGTGAGCCATGAAAAAGACTCACATCTTGCGGGACATAGCCTATTTGTTTACGCAATAACGTTGGGTCATACTGCTGAAGGTCTATCCCATCCAACAAAAGTTGCCCCGATTCAGGGCGATAAAAAGCCATGATGAGCTTGTTCAAGGTTGATTTTCCGCATCCGTTTTTACCCAAGATAGCGACGTGTTCTCCATGTTTGATAGAGAAGTTAATGTCCTTCAACGCGAGAACGGTTTCATCTGGATACTTAAAACAGAGCTGGCTAGCATCAATATTCCCTTTTAGCACGACATTATTTTTTATTTGCTTGTTGCTACCTGTTTCACTTGGCAGAGACATTATGTCATCAAGGGCATTTTTTGCGGTTTCAGCATGATGGAACTGCGCAAGCAATGCTGCCGCCTGAGAAACAGGCCCCATAGCTCGGCTTGATAGTAAATAAGCAGCAATTAACCCACCTTGGGTAATTACCCCCTCAATAATAAGGTAAACGCCAGTGAGAATGATAACTACGCCCACCGATTGCTGGATCCAAAGCGCTGCGTTATTTACCGACATAGATACTAGGCGGAGTTTGGCGTTCACTTTGGCTAGAAAAATGGTCTGCTTTTCCCATGCGCTTTGGTTTCTGCTTTGGTAACCAAACGCTTTAACGTCTTCTAGTGACGTAACGCTTTCAGTCACAAGCGAGCTTTTGCGAGAGCTGATTTCCATCGACTCTTCAGAAAGAGAACGCATTACCCGCTGCGCCTTCATCGCATAAAGGAAAAGAGCAGTGGCGCCAATTAGAATTGGAATGATCAGATAAATATCAATCATGGCGATAATGACGACAAACAGTAGCCCGAAGGGTAAATCGACCAGCGCCACTAAAGTGACAGAACCAAAGAACTGCCTAATACTTTCAAAAGACTGTAAGCTATTTATGAAAGAGCCACTTTTAGCGGGCTTGCTAGCTAAGTTTATAGACAGCACTTTTTCCATTATTTTCGCCGATAGCGTGACGTCTAATCGACTCGCCGCCAACTCTACAAAGTACTGTCTAAGCATGCGCAATAAAAAATCTGCCGCTAGCACAAGTAAAACGCCAATAGCAAGCGCCCACATAGTTTCTAAAGCAGCATTTGGCACTACCCTGTCGTATACATTCATCACGAACAGGGGTAATGCGATAGAAAGCAAACTGATAAAAACGGACGCCAAAAGAACATCGCGATACAAACCTTTTGCTGTTCTAATGGAGGACCACAACCAATGGCCTACTGATGACTTGTCTATTTGAGCATTGGTTTCTTGTGCATTCATCTCGGGGCGAGCGAAAATGACATACCCTGTATAACTGTCACTTAGCTCATCTCTTGGTACTTCGAGCACAGCGTCATCGAGCTCCGGATATGAGACTCTGGCATGGGTTTTATCAAGCCCATGTAATACGCAGGCTTGCTTATCTCTAAGCACTAAAACAGCGGGCAATATCGCAGTATTGATATGGTCTAAATCCCGTTTTACAGTTCTACTGGCCAGCCCCGCTCGTTTCGCTGCGCGTTCAAACCCCGTAGGAGACAACTCTCCGTGGTCCAAGGGCAGTCCGCTAAGCAGGCTAACTCGAGATACATCCAAATGGTGGGCATGGCAGATTGTTATTAAACAATCCATCAATACGCCACCTTGTTTCTCAAGATATGATATGTCGCTGTCGACCTTTTTTTCCTTCATACAGGTCTACCACATCACTATTGCGTTGAAGGAAGCTGGATGATAGCCGCCTCAATTCTACGATTACGGGCATTAGCCGCTTCTGACTCTTCATCGACAAGCGGACGAGTTTCCCCATAACCGACGGCGGTGATTCTTCTAGCCTCTATGTTTGCTTTTGTCATAAGCATTGATGCGACAGTTTTCGCTCTGCGTTCAGACAAACGCTGATTGTAGGCGGCGTCTCCATCTAAAGATGCATGACCGTGAATGATCACTCCAGAATTAGCGTCACTATTAAGCGCATCAATAACCTCTTGAAGGGAGTTCTCATACTCAGGTAAAACCTCGGTAGAATTAGAGGCAAACTCAATGTTTACGTTAAACGACTCTATTATATTTGCGTTGTCCAAGGTGAAGTCTGCAGCACTTGGTTCTGGCGCTAATTCAGGCTCCTCTTTCGCTTCACAACCAAAGTCATCGACCATAGCGCCTGGTGTTGAATCTACACAGTCATCCCATAAATCAACAATACCGTCACCATCAGAATCGCGCTTTAGAATATTCAATTCATCTTCAAAGTCAGTGCGAACTACAGGGCATACGTAATTAGGGTCGTAGGTGATTTTTTCTTCCGCTTTGTCTAATACATCAGGCACGCCATCTTTTGTTATTCCTAACGTTTGCGCTAAGCTTCCAGATGCTGCAAGCAGTCTTACTCGTGCTTTTTCTAGCGTATACTGCGCTTCCAAGTAAGCACGACTAGATTCATAGTACTCATTTTCTGAATCGAGCAAATCCAATAAAGAGCGTTCACCTATGGTGAATTGGTCCATGTATGCAGATTTCACTCTGTCTGAAGATAGTCTATGTGCATTCAGCGCAGGAAGTTGCTCTGTAATATTGATGATGTCGTTATAAGCAATCTGTACCGTTTGTCTCATATCGATACAGGCTTTATCTCTTAAGTCTTTTGCTAAGTCTACCTGCGACAGAGCCTGCCTTATAGCCGCGCTATCCGACCCACCATTATACAAGTTATAGGAAAAATTAACGCCAACACTTGCCTCGGTGATGGTGTTATTTAATGCAGCTTGATCTCGTGTTTGCGCACCGTAACTTGCGGTCAAATTGACCTGAGGGTGATATAGACTCTTTGCACTATCTACTGCATAACGCTGCGCATCAATATTATAAATAGCAGCATTAAACTGTGGATTAGTGCCGTAGGCGCTGGTAAGTAAAGATTGAATATCCGTGACGTTTGCATCAACAAAAGCAGAGTTTATCGATACTGACTGTAAGTTTTGAGCGGGTTTCTCCCCTACCAACCGTAAAAAGCGAGCGGTAACATCGTGCAAATTAGATAGCTCAGTAAGCACGTTAGACTCGGCAAGAGAAAGGCGACCACTGATTTGCTCTAAGTCAGCTCTACGACCTACCCCAGCTTCCACGCTTTCTTCAATTTGTTTGAACACATCAACGTGAGTTATCAGGTTTTCTTCAGCAAGCTTTAAGAGCTCTCGAAACAACTGAACATCCATATAAGCAAGGGCGGTATCTAACGACTTTTGCTCAATTTCGCCCATTAGTTCAAAAAAACGTACAACTTGCGCTTGCTTAAACCGCTTTACCTCACTGCTTGTTAAAAAGCCGTCGTATAACATTTGGGTGAGGGTGATTTGAGCTGTGTGCCCCATATATTCACGGTCCAAACCATAGTTTCTATCGGTATACGCGCTCGAGGCTAATACATCGACCTGCGGTCGAAAACCGCCACGCGCAATATCAACGTCTGACATTGCTACCTGGAGTTGACGCCAGCTGGCTTGTACTTCCGGATTTTCGTTTACGACCTTGCGAACATAATCTTCCAAACTCACCGGCGAGTTGTTTACACCGTTGCTTTGTGCAATAGCAGCATGAGTAAGCACAGCGCCAGTTACTCCAATAACAACTTTGGTAAGCACTGAATTAATCAACTTCATATATGCGTCTCACTATATAAAAACTAGGCGACATTTGTGTCGTTTCCTACATTTAAAAAGTAGACGCTATATGTATTTCTGCAAACCTAACCTTCAATTAAATAGACTAAATATTAATAAATTAGGGGTAACTACCTAGAGCTTATACCAAAGAATAAGTGCTCTCCGTACCACGGTCCGGTAACCGATTTAAAAACCTCTGCTACGCTTTTTCTATAGCGTGATATTTATTGATTGAGAGGGAAATATGGCTGAAGTAATCATTGCAGAAATAAATGGTGAAGCTTCTATTGTTCGTGGTGAAACAGGTGAACAAGTTGTTGCTACTGTCGGAATGACTGTTTATGAGGGAGATGTATTAGATGTTTCACCCAATGGGTTTGTTACCGTTAGTGTCGATGGCGAACTTCGCACACTTCCAGCCGGACAAAGTGTCACCTTCCCGCTGCAATTAGATTTTACAGAAAGCAATTCTGACGATGAATTTGCCGTCTTTGACGAGAGTGTCGATGAGCTTGCCGCATTGCTTGACGGCGTTGATGGCGTTGATGGCGTGGAGAGTGTCGAAGGAGAGAACCAAACAGGCGATGCTGATTTTCTTGACGCGCTTGCTGGTGACGGCGACATTTTAGAGTCATTGGAAGCTACCGCTGCCGGTCTTGATGGTGGAGCGGGTGCAGGCGGAAGTAACTTTGTTCGTGTTGATCGTATAAATGAAGACGTTGACCCAGCCGGTTTTCAGTTCGATCAAAATGCAAATGGTAACGACGATGTTACGCCCGTTGAGTTTTCTGAAACAGGTGAACAAGCACAAGATATCTCACTTTCTCTTGACGCAATCGGTTTGACGAGCGACACCACACCCACCTTATCAGGTATCACTTCGGCAATTCCGGGAAGTACAGTTACGCTGACCGTTACCGACAGCGATGGAAACAATCAAATTGTCACAGCTATCGTACAGGACGATGGTACATTCAGCGTGGACGTGCCAAATTCATTAGCCGATGGTGAATTTACTGTAGACGCTACTGTATTAGAACCTACGGGTAATACTGCAGATAGTTCTACCACTGGCGAAATTGATGCTACTGCCCCGACAATCACCATTAATGCGCCAGGTTCTGACAACGACACCACACCTACCCTGTCAGGTACCACTGATGCCGCACCGGGTAGCACGGTTACGTTAACCATTACCGATAGCGCGGGCAACACGCAAACTGTGACCGCTATTGTGCAAGCGGACGGCACGTATAGCGCAGATGTACCTGCCGAATTAGCCGAAGGCGAATTTACGGTTAATGCAAGCGTTAGTGATGAAGCGGGCAATACGGCAACCGCTGATACTACGGGCGAAATCGATACTACTGCGCCGTCCATCACTATCGACACTATAGCTACTGACAACGACACCACACCTACCCTGTCAGGTACCACTGATGCCGCACCGGGTAGCACGGTTACGTTAACCATTACCGATAGCGCGGGCAACACGCAAACTGTGACCGCTATTGTGCAAGCGGACGGTACGTATAGCGCAGATGTACCTGCCGAATTAGCCGAAGGCGAATTTACGGTTAATGCAAGCGTTAGTGATGAAGCGGGCAATACGGCAACCGCTGATACTACGGGCGAAATCGATACCACAGCGCCGTCCATCACTATCGACACTATAGCTACTGACAACGACACCACACCTACCCTGTCAGGTACCACTGATGCCGCACCGGGTAGCACGGTTACGTTAACCATTACCGATAGCGCGGGTAATACTCAAACTGTGACCGCTATTGTGCAAGCGGACGGCACGTATAGCGCAGATGTACCTGCCGAATTAGCCGAAGGCGAATTTACGGTTAATGCAAGCGTTAGTGATGAAGCGGGCAATACGGCAACCGCTGATACTACCGGTGAAATCGATACCACTGCGCCGTCCATCACTATCGACGCCATAGATACTGACAACGACACCACGCCTACCCTGTCAGGTACCACTGATGCCGCACCGGGTAGCACGGTTACGTTAACCATTACCGATAGCGCGGGCAACACGCAAACTGTGACCGCTATTGTGCAAGCGGACGGCACGTATAGCGCAGATGTACCTGCCGAATTAGCCGAAGGCGAATTTACCGTTAACGCCAGCGTTACTGATGAAGCAGGCAATACGGCAACCGCTGATACCACAGGTGAAATTGATACCACAGCGCCGTCGATCACTATCGACACCATAGCGACTGACAACGACACCACGCCCACCCTTTCAGGAACAACAGATGCCGCACCGGGCAGCACGGTTACGCTAACCATTACCGATAGCGCAGGCAACACACAAACTATCACAGCAATTGTTCAGGCGGACGGTACCTACAGTGCAGACGTACCGGCTGAATTGGCTGAGGGCGAATTTACGGTTAATGCCAGCGTTACTGATGAAGCGGGCAATACGGCAACCGCTGAGACCACAGGAGAAATTGATACTACTGCGCCATCAATTACTATTGACGCTATAGCCACTGACAACGACACCACGCCTACCCTTTCAGGAACAACAGATGCCGCACCGGGCAGCACGGTTACGCTAACCATTACCGATAGCGCGGGTAATACTCAAACTATCACAGTAATCGTTCAAGCAGACGGGACTTACAGTGCGGACGTACCGGCCGAATTAGCCGAAGGCGAATTTACGGTTAACGCAAGCGTGACCGATGAAGCGGGCAATACCGCAACCGCTGATACTACCGGTGAAATCGATACCACTGCGCCATCAATTACTATTGACGCTATAGCCACTGACAACGACACCACGCCTACCCTTTCAGGTACCACTGATGCCGCACCGGGCAGCACTGTCACGCTAACCATTACCGATAGCGTGGGTAACACACAAACTATCACAGCAATCGTTCAAGCAGACGGGACTTACAGCGCTGATGTACCTGCCGAATTAGCCGAAGGCGAATTTACGGTTAACGCAAGCGTGACCGATGAAGCAGGCAATACGGCTAGTGCTGAAGCACAGGGCGGCATCGACCTGACTGCGCCTACCATTTCGTTAAACGACCCAGGGATAAATGGCGATGCTACACCTACGCTTTCTGGTTTATCGGATGCCGTGCCCGGAAGCACCATAACACTTACCGTTACCGATAGTGCTGGTGTTACTCAAACTTTCACTACCACTGTACAAGCCGACGGTACCTTTACCGTTGAAGTTCCAAATGCTGTGGCAGAGGGTACATACAGCGTAACTGCTGAGGTGACCGATGGGGCGGGTAACACAGCGCAGGCAACAGCGAGTGGCGATTATGATTCTACGAGTCCGTCGACCACAGTAAACCAACCTGCACCATCGAACGACACTACGCCTAACGTTTCTGGTGAAACCGATGCGCCTCCAGGCAGTGAAGTCGTCATTGTTGTTACAGATAGCGAGGGTAACGAGCAGACGATAGTTACCACAGTGAGTGGAGACGGAACGTTCAATGAGGATGTGCCAGCAGATCTTAGCGAAGGAGAGTACACAGTAGATGTTACCGTAACGACCCCTGCAGGTAATAGCTCTACCACTACGGTAACAGGCGAAGTAGATACCACAGCGCCGGTGATCAGCCTTGAACCCATTGGATCAACCAATGATGATACGCCAGTGATCAGTGGAAACACTGACGCAGAACCAGGTGCGGCAGTAACACTAGATATCGTACACTCAGACGGTACTACGCAAACAATTACGGCGATAGTGCAAGAAGACGGTAGCTTTAGTGCTGAAGTTCCGCAAGCACTGGCAAACGGCGACTTCACGGTAACCGCTACTGTGTCTGATGTGGCGGGCAATACCGCTTCAACGTCAATCGATGCGGTTATCAATACCCAAGGCCCTAATGTTGTTATTGAAACCGGCTCTCCTACCAATGGTAGTGAAGGCATAGGGGGGTCGTCAGACGCACCTAATTCAGAGGTTGTGGTTGTTATAACCGATAGCGACGGCAACAGCCAGATAATAACGGGGACAACCGATGAGGATGGTAACTTCAATGTAGCATTCCCTCCTGGCTCTGAAGAGGGCGAATACGATATTGAAGTAACGGTGACTGACGAAAATGGTAATAGCTCTACTGCCACAGCCACTACCGTACTTGATACCACGCCACCAGTTGTGAATATCGACCCGCAAACGGATACTAACGACACAACACCGACTATCTCAGGTAATACAGATTTACCCGCTGGCAGCGAGGTTGCTATTACCGTGACCGATAGTCAGGGTAATACGCAAACCGTCACCGCTGTTGTGGATGAAAACGGGAATTTCAGCGCCGATGTGGACGAAGCTCTGGCACAAGGAAGCTACGAGGTTTCTGTTGAAGCAACCGATGCTGCAGGCAATACAACTACCGCTGTAGACAACAGTGGCAATATAGACACTACCGCACCAGTACTTACTCTAAACCCACAAACCGACGGCAGTGATACTACGCCAACCATTTCTGGCTCTACCGATTTACCTTCTGGTTCAACGGTAACCATTGTGGTTACCGACAGTGCGGGCAACACGCAAACTATCGATACAATCGTTAATGATAACGGTGAATTTACCGTAGACGTGCAAACGCCTCTTACTGAGGGGGAATTCACTGTAGAGGCCAGTGCTACAGACGATGCGGGCAATACAACGACCGCTACCGAAGACGGCGGCAACATCGACACCCAAGCACCGAACATTGCGCTAGAGCCTCTTGGTACAAGTAACGACCCGACACCGACGATTAGTGGTTCGACGAATTTAGAAGCAGGCAGCACGGTTACACTTACCGTTACCGATAGTGCTGGAAACAGTCAAACCTTTACTGCCACAGTAGACGCGAACGGCGAATTTAGCGCAGACATTCCTGCTGAACTCGCTGATGGTGACTACACGGTTGAAGCAACAGCCACCGATGCTGCGGGAAATAGTGCTTCAACGACACAAACTGGCACCGTGGACAGCAATGCGCCAAGCTTAACCCTTGACCCACTAGGTGATGATAACGACACCACACCTACTATCTCGGGTACTACCGATTTACCTGCTGGTAGCACTGTTACACTGTCTGTTACCGACGCGCTCGGCAATACGCAAACGTTTGCGGCGACGGTAGACGGTTCGGGTAACTTCAGTGTAGATGTGCCCAATCCATTAGCGGAAGGTGAATATAGCGTAACGGCTACAGCGACCGACGCGAACGGCAATACCGCAACGGCAACGGAAACTGGCGGTAATATCGATATTACATCGCCGCTGGTTAATCTAGATGCTCAAGGCAGTACTAATGATACTACGCCAATCATTTCTGGTAACACAGATCAAGCGCCAGGTAGCAGTGTCGCAATCACTGTTACTGACAGTGCAGGAAATACACAAACCTTTGTTGCTGTAGTCGAGAATGACGGTACTTTCTCGGTTGATGTTCCAGCAGAGCTTGCCGACGGTGACTTTACCGTTACCGCCACGGTCACTGACGATGCGGGCAACCAAGATTCTGCATCAACTCAAGGCAATATTGATACTGCGGCACCAACGCTATCGCTTGATCCACAAGATGTGGGCAACGATACTACACCGCTTATTAGCGGAACGACAGATTTACCACAAGGCAGCACGGTAACAATAGTGGTCACTGATAGCTTAGGTAATCAGCAAACTATTGAAGCCGTTGTAGATGGAAATGGAGGCTTTAGCGCTGAAGTACCTAGCGCATTGGCAGAAGGTAACTACTCCGTTACAGCAACCGCTGCCGATGAAAATGGAAATACCGCTAGCGTGACAGAAAACGGCGGCATTGTAGATACAACCGCACCATCGTTATCTTTAAATCCAGTGGGTTCTGGCAACGATACCACACCGACTCTATCAGGCAGCACAGATTTGCCTGAAGGAAGTGTTGTCTCGCTAACGGTCGTAGATAGCGCTGGTAACACACAAACTATCAACACCTTGGTTGATGCCAACGGCAACTTCTCTGTCGATGTACCGCAAGAACTTGCTGATGGAAACTTTACAGCTACTGCCACGGTAGAAGACGCTGCAGGTAATGAGGCGACAGACAGCACAACAGGCAACATTAATACTAGTGCTCCTACATTAGTGCTAGATGGACAAGGCGAAACGAATGACAGTACACCCGCTATTTCAGGTACCACCAACTTGCCTGAAGGAAGCACGGTTACCTTAACCGTAACGGATAGCACAGGTAACACGCAAACGATTACCGCGACAGTAGGTGCAGACGGTGCATTTAGTGCAGATGTTACCACCCCACTCGCTGATGGCGCTTACACCGTTACTGCTAGCGCAACTGACGGCGATGGCAACACGACAACAGTAACCGACAATGGTGGCATTGTAGATACCACCGCGCCTACGCTTACCCTAGAAAACCCTGGCAGCACGGGTGACACCACGCCTACGCTTGCAGGCACGACAGACCTTCCTCAAGGAAGCACGGTTACACTTGTCGTAACAGATAGCGCTGGAAACACGCAAACTGTCAATGCGCTGGTCGATGCAGATGGTAGCTTTAGTGTCGATGTGCCAAACGCACTAGCTGACGGCGACTTTACTGTGACTGCCAGTGCAACCGACAGTGCAGGCAATACCGCAAATGCTAATACAACAGGTAATGTAGATAGCCAAGCGCCACTGTTAACCCTTGACACGCAAGGCGCTACCAGCGACGTAACTCCTACTATCTCAGGTACTACTGATGTTGCTCCCGGCACACTGGTTACCATTACTGTAGTCGATGCCAATGGTGACTCGCAAAGCTTCCAGGCAGCCGTGCAAGCAGATGGAACATTCAGTGCGGACGTGCCTAATGCACTGGCCGAGGGCGACTTCACCGTTACGGCCACAGTAAGCGATGCACAAGGCAACACCGCGACGGCAAACGAAACAAATGGAAGTATTGATACACAAGCGCCTGTTGTTAACGTTAACCCGTTAGATTCAGGTAATGACACTACGCCGATTATTTCAGGTAACACAGATTTACCCGAAGGTGCTGTCGTGTTGCTCACCGTAACCGACAGCAATGGCGACACCCAAACCATCAACGCATTGGTTGATGCAGATGGCAACTTCGCTTCAGAGGTATTGTCTCCACTGCCAGAAGGAGATTACAGCGTCGAAGTTACTGCAACAGATGATGCAGGTAATTCAACAACCACAACTGAGGACGGTGGCAATATTGACACCACCGCCCCTGTACTTACGCTAAATCCGCAGGGCACAGGCAACGATGAAACGCCTAGCATATCGGGCAGCACTGATTTAGCACCGGGAAGCACAGTAACGTTAACCGTCACAGATAGCGCAGGCAATACACAAACCTTTGACGCCATTGTGGACGCAAATGGCGACTTCAGCGCGGATGTGCCAAACGCTATACCTGACGGCAGCTACACGGTAACAGCAAGTGCCTCAGACGATGCAGGTAATACAACCACCACCTCTGATACCGGTACGCTAGATACCAGCGCCCCTGCACTGACACTAGATGCGCAAGTTACGGTGAGCGATACTACACCAACCATTTCGGGTACGACTGACCTACCCGCGGGTTCAACCGTGACGCTTTTTGTCACTGACAGTGCAGGTAACACCCAAACCTTTACTGCACTTGTTGATGCGAGCGGTAACTTTAGTGCTGATGTCCCCACGCCTCTTGCCGAGGGTGATTACTCAGTAACGGCTACCGCTACTGACAGCAACGGAAATAGTGCCTCTGTCACCGAAAATAACGGTATCGTCGATACCGTCCCCCCTGTTATCTCGCTAGATGCGCTGGGGTCAAATAACGATAGTACGCCTACCATTTCAGGCTCTACGGACTTAGCAGCAGGTGAGAGCGTAACGCTGTCGATCACCGATAACACTGGCAATACACAAACTGTGACCGCAACGGTTGACGCAAACGGCAACTTTACTGTTGATGTACCAGCCGCACTCGCCGAAGGTGACTATACGGTTACTGCAACGGCCACCGACGATGCTGGCAACAGTGCGTCGGCCAATGCAACAGGCACCATAGACACCACAGCGCCTGCCCTAACCTTAGACCCTCAAGGGTTAGGCAACGATACAACGCCAACCATTTCGGGAAGTACAGATCTAGCCGAAGGTAGCGTGATCTCCTTGGTTATCACAGATAGTGCAGGCAACATTCAAACGATTACAGCAACAGTTGACGCTGCAGGAAACTTTACGGTTGATATACCCGCGGAACTTGCTGAGGGCTCGTACAGTGTTGAAGCTACCGCCACTGATGAAGCAGGCAACAGCACGTCGGTTCTCGATAATTCAGGCGTAATCGACATCACGCCACCTGAGCTAAATCTTGAAGAATTAACACCAGAAAATAACCTAACGCCAACCATTTCTGGCACCACAAACCTTCCAGCTGGAGCCATTGTCACATTAACGGTGGTCGACAGTGCGGGTAATACGCAAACCTTTGCAGCAACGGTACAAACCGACGGTAGTTTTGCAGCCAACGTACCTTCACCACTAGCTGAAGGTGACTATACAGTTACCGCAACGGCTCAAGACGCGGCGGGCAACCAAGGCTCTGACTCTGAAACGGGTGGAAGCGTTGATACCACAGCACCAGTGATTACCTTAGATGCATTTGGTACAGGAAACGATAACACACCAACTATTAGCGGAAATACCGACCTAGCAGCAGGAAGCACAGTAACTATCATCGTAACTGACAGTGTTGGCACGGTTCAGTCCTTTACTGCAACTGTTGATGCTAACGGCGACTTCAGTGCAGATGTGCCTATTCCTATGGCTGACGGAAACTTCGACGTCACTGCGACGGCCACTGATGCTGCTGGTAATACTGCTACAGATACAGTGAGTGGCGACATAAACTCTGCCGTGCCTACCCTATCGTTAGATCCCCTTGGGTCGAGCAACGACACGACGCCGACTATTTCAGGTGACA
Organism: Alteromonas sp. BL110; assembly: GCF_003443615.1. Taxonomy (NCBI): domain Bacteria; kingdom Pseudomonadati; phylum Pseudomonadota; class Gammaproteobacteria; order Alteromonadales; family Alteromonadaceae; genus Alteromonas; species Alteromonas sp. BL110. The sequence continues at coordinate 687,484 of NZ_CP031967.1, forward strand.
CCGACTTAGCGCCAGGTAGCACTATAACGCTAACTGTGACTGACAGTGGTGGAAACACACAAACATTCAGTGCCATAGTGCAAGGCGATGGAAGCTTTACGGCTGATGTTCCTGCAAGCTTACCTGAAGGTGACTATTCTGTTACTGCCACCGCCACTGACGGCGCTGGCAACAGTGCATCGGTAACTGAAAATGGCGGTAACATCGATACCACAGCCCCATCGATAACCATCGATTCACAAGGGCTTGGCAATGATGCAACGCCGTCTATCTCTGGCACCACAGACCTCAATGCTGGCGACACAGTTAGCATAAGCGTGACAGACAGCGCTGGAAATACCCAAACATTCACAGCAACTGTTCAAAACGATGGCACTTACAGTGCTGATGTTCCTGCCGATTTAGCTGAAGGCAGTTTCAGTGTGACCGTCACTGCGACTGACGATGCGGGTAATTCAGCAACCGCAATAGATAATAACGGCATCATAGATACAGCAGCCCCCACCGTAACGTTAGACACACAAGGCCTAACCAACGACGCTACACCGACTATATCGGGAACCACCGACTTGGCTGCGGGAAACACTGTAAGCATTAGCGTGACTGACAGCCAGGGCAATACGCAAACTTTCACTGCCACCGTTCAAGGGAACGGTAGCTTTAGCGCTGATGTGCCAGCTGACCTTGCAGAAGGCGACTACACAGTAGAAGTGACGGCGACTGATGATGCAGGTAATCAAAACACAGCGGTTGATAACGAGGGTACAGTTGACACCACACCGCCTGTTATTAACCTTGACCCAGTGACCAGCGGCAATGACGCCACGCCAATATTAAGTGGTACTACCGACTTGCCAGAGAGAACAACAATTACACTGGTTGTCACCGATGCAGGCGGTAATGTACAGAATCTTACTGCTACGGTGGATGCGGGTGGCGCTTTCTCAGTTGAAGTACCTAGCGCCCTTGTCGACGGCAACTATGATGTGACGGCTAGTGCGAGCGATGCTGCGGGCAATAGCACGACCATTACTGATAGCGGCAATATTGATGCTAGCGCCCCGGACATTACGCTAGATGCCCTTGGCCAGACAAACGACGCTACGCCTCTTATTTCTGGAACAACTACCGCGCCAGTTGGTGCCGTTGTCACTTTAACAGTGACAGATAGTGCTGGAGCAGTTCAAACCTTTACTGCAACAGTGCAAGGAGATGGCACCTTCAGCGTAAGCGTACCGTCAGATTTGGCCGAAGGTAGCTACACAGTTGTCGCAGAAGTAACTGACGGTGCCGGAAATACAGGCTCTGACTCTGAAACTGGCGGTGTGGTAGATACCACATCACCCGCTATTGATGTGGCAGAGCAAGGTGTTGGCAATGATGCAACGCCAACCATTAGCGGCACGACTGACCAGCCAGCTGGAAGCACGGTTTCCATTACCGTCACTGATAACGCTGGTAATATACAAACCTTAACAGCAACCGTACAAAGCGACGGTTCCTTTAGTGTAGAGGTGCCTGCCGATTTGTCGGAGGGTAACTACACGGTTGAGGCTACGGTTGTAGACGAAGCTGGCAATTCAGCATCGGACGCTGAAAGCGGCGTCATCGATACAATTTCACCTGTTATTACGCTGGACGACCCAGGTACAATTAGCGACTCAACGCCAAGCATTAGCGGTACTGTAGATTTACCGCAAGGTTCTACAGTGCAGATAACAGTTGTTGATAGTGCGGGTAATACCCAGGTGTTCTCTGCGTTGGTTGCCGCGGGCGGCGTATTCTCTGCCGACGTACCAGCGGCGATGGCTGAAGCAAACTTCACTGTATCTGCAACCGCCACAGATGAAGCAAACAACAGTACAACCGATAACGAAGCAGGCGTAGTTGATACGCTTGTACCTACACTTACTATAAATGTTGCCGATACCACTAACGACGCGACGCCACTCATTACCGGTACAACCGATGAACCAGCAGGCTCTGTGGTCACCATTTTGGTAACCGATAGTGCTGGTGCAACCCAGACCTTAAGTGCAGTGGTACAGAGTGATGGCACTTTCTCTATATCCCCGGGTACCGATTTAGCTGAAGGCGACTTCACGATAAGCGCTAGCGTCAGTGATGAGGCAGGTAATACAGCGACAGCAAATGATATAGGAAGCGTAGATACTACAGCTCCATCTCTAACCTTAACACCACTTGAGGAAGGCAATGACACAACCCCTACTCTGTCTGGTAGCACTAACCTAGAGCAAGGCAGTGAAGTTACTCTTGTGGTAACCGACAGCGCAGGAAATGTACAAACCATCACAGCTACAGTTGATGTAAATGGAAACTTTACAGTGGATGTGCCTGCGCCTTTGGCTGAAGGTGCATACAGTGTAGAAGCCACGGCGAGTGATGAAGCGGGTAATAGTACTACCGTCGTAGACAATACAGGCGTTATTGATACGACAGCCCCTACTCTATTGTTAGATACACTAGCCCCAGACAGTGACACTACACCTACAATATCAGGGAATACTGACCTGCCTGCAGGTGCTACGGTAACGATTACGGTTACAGATAACGCAGGTGTAAGCCAAACCTTCGATGCAACCGTTCAGGGAGACGGCAGTTTCTCGGCCGATGTGCCTAACCCAGTGGCTGAAGGAGGCTATACCGTCACAGCGGTTGCCCAAGACCCAGCCGGCAATGAGACTATTGCCACTGAAACGAACGGTAGCGTAGACACTACCGCGCCGACTATCAACTTAGATGCACAAGGCACAGGTAACGACACCACGCCGACGATCACCGGTAGCACCGATTTAAGCCCAGGTAGTTCAGTGACCATAACCGTCACCGACAGTGCAGGAGCAGAACAGACATTTACGGCTATTGTCGACAGCAACGGTAATTTTAGCGCAGACGTGCCCAATACGATGGCAGACGGAAACTTCGACGTTACTGCTACCGCCACTGATGCCGCAGGAAACTCGGCGTCTGATACCACCAGCGGAAATATTGACACCGCCGTACCAAACCTAACCTTAGACTCGCTTGGTACAGGAAACGATACAACCCCAACCATCTCTGGTACTACAGATATTGCGCCAGGCAGCACCGTATCTATCAGCGTTACTGATAATGCTGGTAATACGCAAACATTTGGCGCCTTTGTTCAAGCCAACGGTACCTACTCTGTAGATGTGCCAGCGGCCTTATCTGAAGGTAATTATTCTGTCACTGCAACTGCCACTGATGCCTCGGGCAATACGGCAACTGCAAACGAAAATGGTGGAATTATCGATACTACTGCAGCTGCTGCACCTACTGTTGATGCGGGCAATGGTACTGAAATTACCGGTACTGCCGAAGCAGGATCTGTCGTAAACGTAGACGTTGACGGAGACGGCACACCTGATTTCACGGTAACTGCTGATAACGATGGTAACTGGTCAGTAACACCCTCTACACCGCTAGCAGATGGCGTGGTTGTAACGGCAACAGCTACCGATGAAGCAGGCAATGTCAGTGCACCAGCGTCTGATACCGTAGACGCTGTTGCGCCAATCGTTGACTTCAACGACCTAACAACCAACGATACAACCCCTGCGCTGACAGGCACAGTGGATGATGGTAACGCTACGGTAGTCGTTACCATCAACGGTATAGATTACCCCGCCACCAATAACGGTAACGGCACGTGGACACTGGCTGACGATGAAGTCACAGCCCTCGCTGAAGGCACTTATACGGCCACGGTAACAGCCACAGATCCTGACGGTAACACTGCCACCAACACAGGCACGGTTATCGTTGATACCACAGCACCAGCAATACCTACTGTTGATGCAGGTAATGGCACTGAAATTACCGGTACCGCTGAAGCAGGCGCAACCGTAAATGTGGACGTGGATGGCGACGGCACGCCAGACTTCACCGTAATCGCTGATGGCGACGGCAATTGGAGCGTGACGCCTGATACACCGCTGGCCGATGGCGCGGTTGTAACGGCAACGGCCACTGATGAAGCAGGCAATGTCAGTGCGCCAGCGTCGGATACGGTAGATGCTGTTGCGCCAGTCGTTTCAATCAATGATTTAACCACTAATGACGCTACACCAGAGCTAACGGGAACGGTTGACGATCTAAGCGCTATCGTAGTAGTGACCATTGATGGCGTGGACTACACCGCAACTAACAATGGCGATGGAAGTTGGACCCTGGCTGACGATGCAGTGGCTACACTTGCAGATGGTAGCTATACCGCTACGGTTACTGCCACTGATGCCGATGGCAATGTGGGTTCAAATTCAGGAACGGTAGTTATTGATACTACACCACCTGCAATCCCTACTGTAGATGCTGGCAATGGCACCGAAATTACTGGTACCGCCGAAGCAGGGGCAACAGTGAATGTGGACGTGGATGGCGACGGCACGCCAGACTTCACCGTCACAGCAGATGGCGACGGCAATTGGAGCGTGACGCCTGATACACCGCTTGCCGATGGCGTAATTGTGACCGTAACGGCAACTGACGCAGCGGGCAACATTAGTAACCCCGCCTCAGATACGGTTGACGCAGTGGCTCCAACCGTCACCTTTGATGATTTAACCACCAACGATACAACCCCTGCGCTGACAGGCACAGTGGACGATGGTAACGCTACGGTAGTCGTTACCATCAACGGTATAGATTACCCCGCCACTAATAACGGTAACGGTACTTGGACACTGACTGACGATGAAGTCACTGCCCTCGCCGAAGGTACTTATACAGCCACGGTAACAGCCACAGATCCTGACGGTAACACTGCCACCAACACAGGCACGGTTATCGTTGATACCACGGCACCAGCAATACCTACTGTTGATGCAGGCAACGGCACTGAAATTACCGGCACAGCCGAAGCGGGCGCAACGGTAAATGTGGATGTAAACGGAGACGGCACGCCAGATTTCACCGTCATCGCTGATGGCGACGGCAATTGGAGCGTAACGCCAGACACACCAATAGCAGATGGAGTTGTAGTAACGGCAACAGCTACTGATGAAGCGGGTAACACCAGTGGGCCTGCATCTGACACGGTAGACGCCGTGGCACCTGTCGTAACCATCAATGATATAACGACCAACGACATTACGCCTGCGCTAACAGGTACGGTTGATGACCCAACGGCTACTGTAGTAGTCACCATTGACGGCGTTGACTACACCGCTGCAAATAATGGCGACGGTACGTGGACGCTGGCCGATGACGTAGTCGCTACACTCGCTGAAGGTAGTTACCCAACATCTGTCACTGCAACTGATGATGCGGGTAATACCGATACCGATACAGGTACAGCGATAATTGATACCACCGCGCCTACGGTTGCAATAAACGAACTTACTACCAATGACACCACGCCAGAACTTATTGGTACGGTGAACGATCCGAATGCGGTTGTGGTGGTAACGATTGATGGCAATGATTACACCGCTACCAACAATGGTGATGGCACCTGGACGCTGGCTGACAACACAGTTGCTGCGCTAGCAGAAGGCAGTTACCCAACATCTGTTACTGCAACTGACGCCGCGGGTAATACTGTCACCAACACAGGTACAGTGGTAATTGATACTACCGCACCTACCGTTGCAATAAACGATCTAACCACCAACGATACCACGCCAGAACTTATCGGTACGGTGAACGACCCCAATGCGGTTGTGGTGGTAACGATTGACGGCAACGACTATACCGCCACCAATAACGGAGACGGCACATGGACGTTAGCCGATGACGTAGTCGCCACGCTAGCAGAAGGCAGCTACCCAACTTCGGTAAGCGCTACAGACGCCGCGGGTAATACTGTCACCAACACAGGTACAGTGGTAATTGATACTACCGCACCTACGGTTGCAATAAACGATCTAACCACCAACGACACTACTCCAGAGCTTACCGGTACGGTGAACGACCCCAATGCGGTTGTGGTGGTAACGATTGACGGCAACGACTATACCGCCACCAATAACGGAGACGGCACATGGACGTTAGCCGATGACGTAGTCGCCACGCTAGCAGAAGGCAGCTACCCAACTTCGGTAAGCGCTACAGACGCCGCGGGCAACACTGTCACCAACACAGGTACAGTAATAATTGATACCACCGCGCCTACGGTTGCAATAAACGATCTAACCACAAACGACACTACGCCAGAGCTTACTGGTACGGTGAACGACCCCAATGCGGTTGTGGTGGTAACGATTGATGGCAATGATTACACCGCTACCAACAATGGTGATGGAACATGGACAATAACTGACAACGCAGTTGCTACGCTTGCAGAAGGCAGCTACCCAACATCGGTAAGCGCTACAGACGCCGCGGGCAACACTGTCACCAACACAGGTACAGTAATAATTGATACCACCGCGCCTACGGTAGGTATTGACGATCTAACTACCAACGACACCACGCCAGAACTTACCGGTACGGTGAACGATCCGAATGCGGTTGTAGTGGTAACGATTGACGGCAATGATTACACCGCTACAAATAACGGAGACGGTACATGGACGCTAGCTGACAATATTGTCGCCCTGTTAGCTGAAGGCAATTACACGGCTGTAGTTACCGCTACAGATGCTGTGGGTAATTCTGACTCAGCTTCAGGTTCAGTTGTTATCGATACCAGTATTGATGAAAACAATAATGGTCAAACGGTAACGTTCGACAGTATCTCAAATGACTCTGGGGTGGTTGGAGACTTTGTAACTAGCGATAGCACGCTTATCTTTAATGGAACGGTTGACCTTAATGACAACACTACCCTAACCGTTACCGTTGACGGCACGTCCTATACCTTTGGCACTGACCCTGAACTTACCATTGATGGCAGTGGCAACTGGAGTCTTGATTTAACAGGCACAACGCTACCAGCAGGTACCTACGCGGTGGTGGCAACAGTTACAGACGAAGCAGGTAACTCGGCGAGCACAGCAAGTCAAAATGTTGTTGTACAGGCTCTTGATGCTATAAACGACGGCAACACCGTCGATATGGGCGAACCTGTGGTCACGGTCAACCCACCGGAAACTACTAGCAACGTAGATGTTATCGGCTTAGCCGAGGCTACGGGCGGTGTTGATGCGAGTGCATCCTTTACCGTTTCCCCTAACCATGTAGGTGAAGTGCTAGTAGAGGTTGACCAAATAGCACTGGTGGCTGTTGCGGATGCCTACGTTGTTGAAGTGTATGACGATAGCGGCCAACTTGTTTACAAAGGAGTAAGCGCAAACTCTCAACTTGCCGATGTCGGTGGCCTAGACATTTTTGATGTTACCGGCGACGAGACCATTTCGTTCACGTTGGCAGGCCTTGATGCTGGCAACTACAGTGTGGTGGTCCGCAATGATGAGAACTTACTTGAAGACTTGCTAGACAACGACAATAGTAACGATGTTAACCTTCAAGAACTTGGTTCAGCTGGCGTTGTACTTGGACCAGACAATCAAACAGTCGTTCTTGATACTATTGAAACAACGTTAAATACCGGCGTTTTGGGAGTTCCAATTGGTACGGTTGGTACGCAAGTAAGGGGAGTACTAGAAACACTTCTGGAAGCCACCACAGTAATTGGCGCGGGCCAGCTTGTTAATTTACTTACCGCGCCTCTTGATGCAATTGGTTTAACCGGCTTCCTTGATGACATTCTAAGTGTCATTGCCGATGCATTGCTCAGCAATACATTAACCTTATTGCAAGACACTGACATCACCACCACATTAACCGAATACACCTATACGGGTGATTTGGTGGCCCAAGGCAACCTAATCGACGGTGATATTAGCGGCGTAGGTGTCGACACTATCTTAGACGGTGCCCAAGTAACATTGGTTACCAACGCCTCTGGGGACAGTGTGGCTGTTCCTGCTACCGGTACCGTTACTATTCAAGGTAACTATGGCGTACTGGAAATTGCTGCAGACGGCACTTACACCTATACCGCCGATGGTGACCGCAGTGCAATTGGCCAGGACGAAGTGTTTAATTACACCCTTTCAGATGGTGAAACTTCTGATATTGCGGCGCTTACCATCAACATATCTGGCAGCGACTTCCCGCCGGTAGTAGCTCAAACCGATAACAATGACATGGAGCTAGGTGCACAAACGGCCATTGTGAATGCACCCGTTACCGACAGTGACTTCCAAGTGCTTGGCTTAACCGAAGGCTCACCAGCAGCGGGCTCGCCAGAGGCTAGCACCACACTTACCGTTGATGCTGGTTTCTTTGGCGAAGTGGTTGTAGAAGTTAGCCAAACAGCGTTAGTCGCCGTCGCTGATGCGTATCGTGTTGATATTATAGATGCCGATGGCAACGTGGTCGCCTCAGCTATGACGCCGGACAATCCGTTAATAGGTGATGTAGCTGGCGTAAACCTAATCGGAGTAACCGGTGACGATACGCTGGTTGCGAAATTCTCTGGGCTACCTGCCGGAGATTACACCGTGGTTGTGCGCAATGATGAAAGTGCCCTTGAGACACTATTCGATCAAAATAGCGACGGCTCGATTACGCTAACAGAATTAGGTGATGGCGGCGTAGTGCTTGGCGAAGAAAACCAAGAAGTAGTTCTAACTGCTGTTGAGGCCGCACTAAACGGCACCAACGCCAGCGTATTAAATGGGCTTGGTTTAGGTACAGTTGTACGCAACTTCATTCTGGAGCCAGCTTTAGGTGCAGCAGATAGCATAGGCGCAGGCGACTTAGTCAGCACTATAACTAATGGCCTCAACGCTCTTGGATTGGGCCTTCTAGCCGATAGCGTGTTGGATGCGGTTGCGGCAGCATTGCTAAGTAATACACTTACCTTGCTTCAGTCTACCGATATAACTTCAACACTAACGGAATATCAGTTTGAAGGTAGCACGACAACATCAGGTAATGTAATCGATGCCGCTAATACAGGCGATGTAGCCGATAGCATTGCTGAGGGTGGTGTGGTGACGCAAGTTACCCATACCAATGGTGAGTCGGTGACTGTATTGGGCACTGGGCTATCGGGCATTACTATTGAAGGTGATTATGGCGACCTCACCATATTTGAAGACGGCAGCTACACCTACGTAGCTAACGGTGTACGCGACGGCTTGGGTAGTACAGATAGCTTTAGCTACACCATTTCAGATGGTACGAATACCTCTACCGCCAATCTTAACTTTAATTTGTCAGGGCAAGGGGTATCGGCAGACTCGGCCCGCGCTGAACTCATTTATGATTTTGCTAGTAGCACTGGTTATGCTGAAGCCGAGGCGCTTGAATACACTTGGTTAATTGGCGCTCTTGGTATTGTTATTCCTACCACTGTAGATACCCAAAGCAACACGTTCACAGTGGCAACGGATACCACTATGGATCTTAACTTAACAGTGGATGGAGGCGATCTATTATCATTAGGTTCAGGTCTCGATCTATTCATTGAACGAAATAACAACGGCACATGGGAAGTTGTAGAAACATTTTCCAGCGATCAGTTAATCGGCTTATTAGGTCTCGACGGTAGTGGTGTATTTACTTCTTACGGCCTAACGGAAGGTGAGTACCGAGTGACAATGGACGTGGACACAGGAGCAGTCAGTGCTCTAGGTGGCGTTAGTGTCGATTTAAGCTCAACAGTACACTTTTTAGATCAATTTGTTGTTGAAGAAATACAAACCGCCACAGGCAACCTGTTCGAAAACGATGTTCTGTTTGGCCCAACATACGACGTAACCGTATCAACTGACGGAACAATTTTCCAAGATGCCACTGGCGGCATTACGTTAGTCGGTGATCACGGCACGCTGCAAATTGATGAAACTGGTGCGTATACTTATACCCCAGATAACACGCAAGCGGTATTTGGTGGCATCTTAACGGATACCTTTACTTACCGTATCGAATATCCAGACGGTACTGTCGAGCAGGCAGAGTTTAACGTGTTTGTGACGGCATCGGGTGAAGGTGTACCTGAAGTAGTGACGACCACTTCATCTGAATCTGTAAGTGCGTCAGACAGCAGTGGCACCGTTGTAACTGACGAGCCTACAGCACCTGACGTGATTGACCTAACAGGGCAAACGCTTCAAACAGTTGACCTTAATGCTGGAACTCGATTAGTAACACCAGAAAACGAGCCTACTGCACCGCTTATGAGCGAGCCTTCAGCGAGCCCAGAACCTGTAGAGAGTACACCAGATATCATTACGCTACCTGAAGACGAGGTAAGCACACTTGGTACCACTGTGGGCGATGGTTTTGGTGGAGGAGATACTATCGACCTGTCTGGCACTAAGCTTGATACGGTTGATATTGGCGGTCCTGTGCCCATCGCCCCGGACGAGGGTACAAGCCCGCTTTCGCCTGAGCTTTCTACACCAGAAAGTACAGCGCCAGAACCTATCACTTCCGGTACAGTACCAGAAGACACAATCACCCTTCCTGAAGAAGGCGATATTGTTACTACTGGGCCTGTTACCGAAGTGACTGTTGATGTTGTAGATATAGATCTTCCACCAGAAGATTTAATTCTGCCTTCAACAGAGCCTACATCCACTGATTCGGGCAACTCAAATACGTCGTCTGATACTGGTAGTGACTTAGTGGGCGATACGTCTAAAGAAGGTAGCACTGATGTGACAACAGCGTCTCCGACAGAGTCTGAGGTGCTGAAGACAGCGATAGATAAACTTCCACCAACAGATATCTAGTTTGGTCATGAAGTCAGTCTTAAGCCCTCGTATTTAACGGGGGCTTTTTTATTGACTTCCAAGTGTCACAAGATATTTAACAAAACATTTTAGCTGCATAAGCGAGGCGTTGTGAAACACTACACCTCATTGATTAATCAAAGGGTTTCGTATTTTCTGTAACTACGTATAATAAAGCTTCCTACGCGTTAGGTCCCCATAGTTTAATGGATAAAACAAGGCCCTCCTAAGGCTTAGATGTTGGTTCGATTCCAGCTGGGGACGCCATTTTGGCTGACTTAAACCCTAAATAAAGTAAACCTTCCTATACATTTCTCTAGCCTAGAGACATGTTTATTTCTTCTACTTTGGTTGTAATTTAATCGAATTAAGCAATACTCTTCTAAACAGGAGAGCGCAATGACTTTCGATTCGTCCCCCCAAGAAGAAACTGGCGATGATGTTGAAACACCTATCGATTCAGCATTTACGGAAGAGGAATGGCTTGCCATAGAGGCACTATCTGAGCCCGGTGCTATCTTCTAAACGATGAAATTTAAAAATTAATCCCCACTTTTATAGCCGTTGCCTATTTAAAGCGTCGTCTTACTGCGCGTTTAGCTTTCCGATAAGTACACTTCGCATAGACCATCAGGCACAAAGTAACGTATAAATAATAAGTAGTTAATACGGGGAATACTATGAGCCAATTTGAAAACGACGATATCGATTCGTTTTTTGCTGAAATGCAAGATGTAAAACCAATCGCTTCAGATGATAAGGCTTTATTACACGACCCTGAAAAGGCGCTTGCCGAAAAGCAAAAACGAGCGGCTAGGCAGTTGAGCGTCCGTGAAAAACTCGCTAACCCACTGAGCATGGAAGGTGTAAAGCCGGTGCCGCCCGATGATTTTATACATTATCAACAGCCAGGCATACAAGACGGCGTATTTAAAAAGCTGCGCCTTGGCAAATATCCGTTGGAAACCAATGTCACATTATCAGGAAAAACCCTAGAACAAAGCCGCGACCTAATTTATAGCACCATTAAATCAAGCCACGAACGTGGGGTTCGTGCCCTGCTCATAAAACATGGAACGGGTGAAAATAGCAAACCCTTTCCCGCTTTGAAAAAAAGCTACGTAAATCATTGGCTACGTGAACTTGATGAGGTAATTGCCTATCATACAGCCCAACCTATGCACGGCGGATTTGGCGCCACCTATGTGTTGCTGAAAAAGCACCCTCAGCAAAAACTAATAAACAGAGAAAAAAATAAGAAAGGATAAAGTGAGAGCTAACTTTTGCGGACTACGGCAGAGCATTGGGTTCGTCTCGTTTTAAGCTTTTTTATAAAACACAATACACAAAAAACTTTTTAATAGCCCTAATGATTAACGCCCGTAGCAGTTGACCTGCTACGGGCGTTAGAATTTTTCTTTCAGACTACTTAACTGAAGACTGCACACTTAGCGTTGTTGGAGCTTCGGCAGATTTCGCAGATGTGCTAAAAACAGCAGTTACGAACATCAGCACTACAGCTACAGCCACTCCGGTTAAGCCAAACCCTTTTGAAGAACGATTCATTGGTCGTCTCTTATTATTAAAACCAGTAAGCAATTGCTAAACACTGGTACAACCCTAACTCAACTCCTGTAACCTAATTGCAATCCTTGCTCGCACTACAATAGATCAGTGACAAACTGATGACAAGGGCAAAAAGCAGATTTTTGACACTTTGCCAAAGCTTTGACACCTATTTAAGGTATGCGTATTTATTAAACAGTATTTTTATAGAAAATAAACAGGGGTTTCCCCCTGTTTATTAAGGTCACTCTGTTACATTAACCAACAAACTTACGGGCGTTTCTAAAGATACGCATCCACGCGCCATCTTCTTGCCAATCGTCTGGGCACCATGAGTTTGCAACGGCTCTAAACACACGTTCAGGGTGCGGCATCATAATAGTGCTGCGCCCATCGACAGACGTTAAACCAGTAATACCTTGCGGTGAACCGTTCGGGTTAGCTGGGTATTGCATAGTTGGCTTGCCGTAGTTATCTACGTAACGCATGGCTACCTGACCGCTAACCTGCGATAGCGCGTTTTCATTTGCAAATTCAGCCTGACCTTCGCCGTGCGACACAGCAATCGGCATACGCGAGCCTGCCATACCATCAAGCAGCACAGACTTTGACTCCATCACTTCAACCATAGCAACGCGAGCTTCAAAACGCGCTGACTGGTTAGTAACAAAGTGCGGCCAGTGCTCAGTGCCGGGAATCAATGATTTTAGGTTCGATAGCATCTGACAACCGTTACATACACCTAAACTGAAAGTGTCATTGCGGTTAAAGAAGCTTTCGAACTGATCCCGCGCTATATTGTTGAACAATATAGACTTCGCCCAACCTTCACCTGCACCTAATACGTCGCCGTAAGAGAAACCGCCACAAGCAGCAAGACCCGCAAACTGTTCAAGGGTAATGCGACCCGACAGCACGTCACTCATGTGCACGTCGATAGCGTCAAAACCTGCACGGGTAAATGCTGCTGCCATTTCAAGATGTGAATTAACGCCCTGCTCTCTTAAAATCGCCACTTTTGGCTTAACGCCTTTGGCAATATAAGGTGCGGCAACGTCTTCGTTGATATCGTAAGATAGCGCTACATGCAGACCAGGATCGGCAGCATCTTGCATTGCCGCGTGTTCTTGTTCAGCACACTCAGGGTTATCACGAAGCTTTTGCATTTCAAAGGTAGTTTTCGCCCAGGTAGTACGCATTGATACACGGCTATCGGCAAGTACAGCTACACCGTCGCGGCTAAACTCAATCATATCTGTGCTATTTAATGTACCGATATCGTGAGTCAATTCAGTTAAGTCGAACTTAGCCAGTACTTCGTTAACGGCGTCTAGGTCGCTTTCAAGCACTTGAATAACACCGCCCAATTCTTCATTGAATAGTACAGCAATGTGATTACCTTTTAGGCTATCAAGGTTAACGCTCACACCTGTTTTACCCGCAAAGGCCATTTCTGCCACTGTAGTAAATAAGCCGCCGTCTGAACGGTCGTGGTAAGCATGCACCAAACCTTTTTCGATAAGCATTTGCATAGCGTCAAAGAAGCCTTTAAGGCGGGTAGCAGAAACCACATCTGCTGGGCTATCGCCAAGCTGTGTATAAACTTGCGCTAAACAACTAGCGCCTAAGCGATTTTTACCTTCGCCCAAATCTAGTAGCAACAAGCGGCTTGCACCTTTATCAGTGCGTAGCTGAGGCGTTAGGGTTTTGCGAATATCTTTTACTGCACCAAACGCAGAAATAACCAGTGACAACGGTGAGGTTACTGCTTTATCTTCACCGTTTTCATTCCAAGCGGTTTTCATCGACATGGAGTCTTTACCTACAGGAATGGTCAAACCTAGCTCTGGGCACAGCTCCTCACCCACGGCTTTCACCGCTTCATAAAGACCTGCATCTTCACCTGGATGTCCAGCTGCTGCCATCCAGTTAGCAGACAGTTTAATACGCTTAATATCACCAATGTTTGCTGCAGCAATATTGGTTAGCGCTTCACCTACTGCAAGACGTGCAGACGCGCCGTGCGATAATAACGCGACTGGCGTACGTTCACCCATAGACATCGCTTCACCGTGATAAGTGTCAAATGCTGTTGCGGTTACCGCCACATCTGCCACTGGTATTTGCCATGGCCCCACCATTTGGTCACGACTTACAAGACCGGTAACCGAGCGGTCGCCAATGGTGATAAGGAAGGTTTTCTCTGCCACGGTAGGCAAAGATAAAATGCGATTTGCTGCATCACTTAAGGTAATGCCTACATCGTCTAACGCTGGTGAACTCACCTTGGTTGAACTTACGTCGCGATGCATTTTAGGCGGCTTGCCTAACAGTACATCTAGCGGCATATCGATAGGTTTGTTGTCAAACTGGTTGTCGTTCAGGTTGAGGTGCTGCTCGGCAGTCGCTTCACCGACTACCGCAAATGGCGCGCGTTCGCGGGCGCAAATTGCTTCGAATACCGGCATATTTTCCGGTGCCACAGACATAACATAACGTTCTTGTGATTCGTTACACCATAGTTCTAGCGGTGTCATACCAGGCTCATCAGACAATACTTTTCTTAGCTCAAAGTTACCGCCACGGCCACCGTCGTTAACCAATTCAGGTAAAGCATTTGAAAGACCACCCGCGCCCACATCGTGGATAAACTGAATTGGGTTGTTATCCCCTAACTGCCAACATGCATCAATCACTTCCTGGCAGCGACGCTCCATCTCAGGGTTATCACGCTGCACTGAAGCAAAGTCTAAATCTTCGTTTGACTGACCAGACGCCATTGATGATGCTGCACCGCCGCCAAGACCAATGTTCATTGCAGGGCCGCCAAGCACAATAAGCTTAGCGCCTACGGTAATTTCGCCTTTTTCGACGTGTTCGCGACGAATATTACCTAAACCGCCTGCTAGCATTATAGGTTTGTGGTAGCCGCGCACTTCAACACCGTTGAAGCTATTGACTTCCTGCTCAAATGTACGGAAATAACCGAGTAGCGCTGGGCGACCAAATTCATTATTAAAAGCTGCGCCACCTAATGGCCCTTCAAGCATAATGTCGAGAGCGCTAACAATGCGCTGTGGCTTGCCGTATTCGAACTCCCACGGCTGCTCAGCACCAGGGATACGTAAATTAGATACGGTAAAACCAACCAAACCCGCTTTAGGTTTTGAACCACGACCAGTAGCACCCTCATCACGAATTTCACCACCAGAACCAGTTGCTGCGCCCGGGAACGGTGAAATTGCCGTTGGGTGGTTGTGGGTTTCTACCTTCATTAAAATATCGATATTTTCATGATGGTATTCATATTGATGTGACTGAGGATTTGGGAAGAAGCGTCCAGCTTCCCAGCCTTCCATTACTGCTGCGTTATCTTTGTAAGCTGAGTAAACGTGATCAGGTAATAACTCGTAAGTGTTTTTGATCATTTTGAACAGCGACTTTTCTTGGTCTTCGCCGTCGATGGTCCAGCTTGCGTTAAAAATCTTATGGCGACAATGTTCCGAGTTTGCTTGCGCAAACATATAAAGTTCAACGTCAGTCGGGTTTCTGCCTAGCTTAGTAAAACTATCAAACAGGTAGTCAATCTCATCATCAGCTAATGCCAGGCCCAATGCCACGTTTGCATTAACCAGCGCTTCTTTGCCCTCCCCTAATACGTCTACACTGTTGAAAGTATTAGCTTCGGTTTGTGTAAACAGTACCACTGCATCGTCAGTTTTAGTAAATACTGACTCAGTCATTCTGTCGTGTAAGAAGCTAGCTATGAGTGCAAAATCATCGTCACTTAATGTATCTTCTGTTTCGATATAAAACGCGCATCCGCGCTCTATGCGATTGATACTTTTTAAACTACAGTTGTGAGCGATGTCGGTGGCTTTAGAAGACCAGGGAGAGATAGTGCCGGGGCGAGGAGTAATAAGGAAGAGGGTTCCAGAAGGTGTTTGTGCTTGCCTCGCGGGGCCGTAAGTGAGCAGCTTCTCGAGTATTTCTATTTGCTGCTTAGACAAGTCACCTTGGGAATCGACTAGGTGAACATATTCGCTATATAGGTTTTTAACCCTAACGCCGGATTGACCCAGCTTTGCAATCAGTTTAGTTTGGTTAAACTCTGATAGTGCAGGAGCGCCTCGAAGGACCAACATATTGATTTACCTGGTTTGTTAGAAACAACGACCACCAATGCGACGCGTTGCCTCTTGGATTGATGAGTATTTCGGCGCGGATTATAGAGCAATTATGCACAGTAAGTAACCTCATAACGCGCTAACATGAACTTTTTTTTAAACTTAGCGAGTTTGATGACAACAAGTAAAGGTCTATGCAGTCACAAGACTATAAAAAACGATTAAAACTACAACTAATAATCATTTTATCCATTGCTGTTATGAGTTGTGGCGTGCCCTCGGTCCCCACTGCCCTTTCCTCATTATTAGAACGGGAAACCATCCGCGTAGGAACCGTTTACGGCGCAGGAACTTTTTATAACGGCGCTGAAGGCCCCCAGGGGTTTGAATATGAGTTGCTGGCAGGCTTCGCCGATTACCTTGGCGTAACACTCGACCTGTACCCTTTTTACAGCTATGAAGTCATGCTAGAACAACTAGAAGAAGGTAACTTAGACATTGTTGCCACGGGCGATGCGGTGCCGCCTTCACTGAAAAACCGCTTCACGTATGGTCCCGCTTATCAACATGTCAAACAGCAGCTTGTATTTCAAGCGGGCACACCAAGACCTAGAAACCTTTTAGATCTCGATGCTCCTATCATTGCAGTTGCAGAAAGCAGTCAGGCTCACTTACTTTCTGATTTATTGAGCGCTTTAGGCGATGAACCAACAGAAACTGAAAAAGTAGCGGTAAAGACCGAGCTTATTACCACCGAAGATTCAGATTCTGAAGAACTGCTACAACAAGTGGCCAATGGTGATATCGCTTACACAGTAGCCGACAGCAACCGTTTAGCGTTACAGCGCAGGCGTTATCCAAATTTGGCTGTAGCGAAAACCCTTGACGAAAATATGCCGATGGCTTGGGCGCTGCCATTACATCAAGACGATTCAGTGAAAGCAGCGCTAATCGAGTATTTTGGTACAGTTCATCAGTCAGGCTGGTTTACAGTACTGGAGGATAAGTATTTCGGTCATATTCGCCAGTTCGATTATGTAGACAGCCGCGCATTTAACTACGCAGCTGAAACTGCGCTAGCCCAATACAAGCCGCTATTTCAACAATATGCAGGTGATCTAGACTGGCGACTACTTGCGGCGATGAGCTATCAAGAGAGTCACTGGGACAGTGAAGCCGTTTCTAGAACCGGAGTACGCGGCCTAATGATGCTGACGCTGGATACAGCGAGTGACTGGGATGTAGACGATAGAACGAACCCAGAGCAAAGTATTCGCGGCGGGTCTCGTTATTTTGCAAGTTTGCTAGGCCGCATACCCGCACGAATAAGCGAACCCGATAGAACCTGGATGGCCATGGCATCGTATAATATCGGAATGGGACACTTAGAAGATGCAAGAGTTCTTACTGAGCAACAAGGGGGTAATCCTGACTTGTGGGTAGATGTAAAGCGTCGCTTGCCGCAGCTCAGGCAAAAGAAGTATTACCGTACCACCCGCTATGGCTACGCCAGAGGTGATGAGGCTTTGCAATACGTAGAAAACATTCGTCGCTACTACGACAGCCTAGTCTGGTTAGATGAACAAGGAAAAATTTAATACTGTTGGCTCTAGCATTCCTTGAAAACTGTCATTTCGATGTCATCTTTACCCTGTACCCTTTGAACGAGTTAGTAATTAACTAACTCGCATTCTCAGAACCTTAATTTTTCTAAAAGATTATTAACTCTAAAAGGACAGCGTCTTTCGAATAAATAGCGCTTAGTTCAAACGACAGAGTATTTTCCTTAGCGGAAAAAAGTGGTCACAACGAGGAAACAATAACCTTATTGTGAGAAAGGAGAATAAATGAAAAAAAATCGCTTTATGAAAAAAGGAATAAAATTGAAAAACAACAACAGACGCAGACTTATGCTTAAGCGTTGCCATCAGAAAGTACTTCAACGTCGCAAGCTATTTGTTACAAGTGATATGTTCACTCAACTGACCCGTAAGCCTAGCTAAATACATTTAAGCTGGTCAGTTGATTGAGAACTCTTAATTAAAATAACCAGCTCAATAACCCAAACAGGCGAATAACACTAATAAACATGCGCTCAAGCCAACGGCATAAGAATTAGCTTGAAGCATCCCCCTCTAGATGTTTTTTCGCCTTTTTGGCAGCTTTAATTTCTTTTCTACGCTTGCGAAAAAAATCTGACAATTTGCTAGCACATTCATCAGCTAGCACGCCAGGTACCACCTCAATTTGATGGTTAAGTGCAGGGTGTCGCAATAGATTCATTACCGAACCCGCAGCGCCAGTTTTCGCATCTTTAGCACCAAACACCACCCGTTTTACTCGCGCATGTACAAGCATACCCGCACACATAGAACAGGGCTCCAAAGTGACATACAAGGTAGCGTCAATAAGCCGGTAGTTTTGCACCTTAGAAGCGGCATCTTTAACAGCACGCAACTCTGCATGGGCAGACGGATCGTTATCCAATATCGGCCTATTAAAGCCCTCACCCATTAACTCACCATTTAAAACTACGCAGGCTCCTACCGGCACTTCACCCATTGACTCCGCTTTATCAGCAAGGGTTAAGGCGTGCTTCATCCACATTACGTCTTCATGAGTAACCGTTTCGTTAATAAGATTTTCCTGGCTAATCTCTTCTTTGCATCGGTTCTCTTCAACTAGGCTCTCTTTAATTGCGCTTTCTTTAATTGAGCTCTCTTGGGTAGTACTTTCTTTTGAAGCGCTTACTTTCTCAAGCGCCTCTTCAGCGTTTAGCATTTCAGGCTCTAACGCTTGCGTTGCCACATGTTCGGTGGCTTGTTCTTTAGATTGCGTTTCCCCAGTGTGGAAATTTGGTGTCGAAGGGTTGCTATTTTGGTCACTCATTAGTCAATCTTGCTATTTTACTTGGTGAAATTCGTTAATATTTATTTAGTATAAGCTTAGGTAAACATTCTAACTCACTAGAAATTAATGACTTTTGTCACTTGGCAACCTATTTGCAATCTTTCATTATAACACTGCTGGTGTGAAGGACTTAACTGGTTACACTTTTTGAAAAAAACTTAGTTTAAAAACCTTTATAGTACGTTAAGCGAAGCAGTAATTTTACTAATACGTATTTAGCCTCTGTTTATTAGAAATGAAAACTAAATACGGGGTGAAATAGGCAACTGACCACATTTTCACCTACACTCTTTTAAAGCCATTTGTGAGGGATACCACCGTGAACATGACAGCGATTGCAATAGTAGCCATTTGTGCTTGGGCGTTAGTTACCATTGTCGAAAGTGCAAAAGACAAAAGCAAAAAGAAACTTAGCAATAAAGAAGCCGAAGCTTACAAGCAGGAAATTGCAGATTTGAAAGAGCGTGTATCTGTACTCGAAAAGATTGTTACTGATGAACGCTACGACCTAAAAAAGCAGTTTGCCGATTTAGAGAAAGACCGCGTCGCTTAAGTTTAGTGAAATAAATTCATCTGCCAGCGCAACTTACGCCTATAGTGTACCCTGCGCTGGCAGTTAAACATCAATTCCCTTCTAAGAGTTTGCGCTCAGCCCGCTCAACTCGTCGGGGTTTACCCGCTATAACCAACACATCATGGGCCTGTAAAATAGCGTCCTGATCTGGGTCTTTAACTTCATTACCATTTCGTCTTAAGCCCTTAATCGCCACCCGCATTCTAGAGAAGTCGATATCTTTTATGGCTTTACCAATGCAAGAGGCGTGTTCAGACAATACTACTGCGTGTATAAACTCTAGCTTATCTTCCGTGCCGTAGGTAATTTCTGTCGTTTCACCGGGGTAAAAACCGTGCATATGATCATAACGACCTTTTCGCTCGGCTCGCACCCGCTTTAAGATACGTGACATAGGTACACCGGCATAATGCAACACTTGCGACACCAGCATTAAGCTGCCTTCTTGTAACTCGGGCACCACTTGGTTTGCTCCAGCGCTGTACAAACTTTCTAACTGGTAGTCTCGTTTGGTACGAACCATGACATCTGTAGTATTTGTTATACTTCGGGTCTGCGTAATCACTTGCTTGGCCTTATCGACCTGATCAAACGTCACTAGCACAAGTTTTGCATTTTCTACATTAGCATTGCTCAAAATATCTTTTTGACTGGCATCGCCAAAGATCACGGGTTCGCCTGCATTTCGGCTTTCGTGCACTCTTACAGGGTCCATATCTATAGCGACAAAATGAATACCTTCCATTTTCAACATGCGTGCTACCGACTGGCCCACACGGCCAAACCCACAAATAATGACATGGTTAGACAGCGGCTCAGCATTACCAAAGCTAGTGTTATCATCAAATGCAATATCTTTGTTAACAATACGCTTAGCGATAGTCACACTATTGTTCATAAGCCATGGCGTTAATGCCATACTTATCACGCCCATGCATACAATCAATGATGATTGTTCTGATGTTAACACACCGTGGGTTGTGGCAAGCGCCGCGATAACGAAACTAAACTCCCCTATTTGGCAAAGTTTTACGCCAGCGGACCAGCCGTCAATGGCGTCAGTTTTGACTAACGTTGACGCGGTCCTTACTAAGATAACTTTAATTATCATTAGCGCAAAAACGCCAAAGACAATCTCAAACAAACTATTCCAGAGCACGGTGAGTTCTAACTGCATGCCAACGGTTACAAAGAACAAGCCCATCAAAATATCGCGAAACGGGCGGATATCGGCTTCAAGCTGATATTTGTATTGGCTTTCTCCTAACATCATCCCGGCCAAAAAAGCGCCTAACGCCATCGACAGGCCAAAATAATAGGTAAGGCCGCCGGCTAATAGCGCGATTAAAATAGTGGTCAATACAAACAGCTCATCGGTTCTGGTTCTCGCAACTTCTCGGAACACCCACGGAAGTAACCACTTACCTACCGACATTAAAAATGCGATGACAAACACACCTTTAAGCAATGCCTCTCCTAACGCCAGCGCAATACTCACCTCGCCTGTTTGTGCTAGTAGTGGGATAGCGATAAGAAACGGGACCACGGCTAAGTCCTGAAAGAGCAATATACTGACGGCCAATTGTGTACGCCTGTTATTAAGAATGCCCATTTCGGTGGCTTGTTTTATAACTATAGCGGTAGAACTTAGCGCAAGCGTACCGCCAATAATGATGGACGCACTAACTGGAGCCCCGAAAAAAAGAGGAACACAGGTAAATATCGCTGTGGTAAACAACATTTGCCCAAGGCCTACGCCAAATACCAAAGAGCGCATAGCCAACAACTTAGGAAGGGAGAATTCTAGCCCAAGGGAGAAGAGTAGAAAAACAATACCTACTTCGGCCAATAAATGCATTTCTTCGGGGTGTGCAAACACAGAAAGCAGCTGTGGGCCTGCGAGTACACCGGCAAAGAGATAAGCTAGGATAGGTGGAAGGTGAATTCGTTTAAATAGGGCGACCGCGCATACCGAGATGAACATCAATATCACAATATTTAAAAAACTCGTCCCCACACAACCTCCTAGAGCAACATCAACTTACGCTTGTAAAATAAGCGCGATAATAAACTCGGCTTGACACTTAAACTAAAGACTAATGCGACAAATATCTTGTTGGCATTCAGTTTGCAAAATCCCCTATGTAAATGCAGATCCGGCAAGTTTTGCCGCTGTGATCGTCATAAATTTCGCGAAAATGCGGGCATGACCACAGAAACGTCAGGGCTTTGACACTGGTTTCATTTCTGCGGCATATCAACGCATTTTGTATAGGGGCACTACTGTGGATTTTTCAACGTCAGTCTACGATAGCACACAACACGACAATTTTTATCCTGCTGAGAGCACAGAAAAATCACTTTCTTTTAGTGAATTATCAGGCTTCGTAACACAGCTTCTGACTACGCTTGAACTTCAAGAGTTAGGAGGCGTGTATTTTCAGCAGCTTAATATGCTATTGCCTATTGTCGGATTCAGTTTATCCGACTTCGACTCTCGTTGGGTCTACGGTAACGCAAAGATATCGTCAACACTGATTGATTTACCACTACAAGGGGCACGCTCTGTTAATGGCGAGCAAGCCCATGTCTATTATTACATTAGTTCACCCTTGTCGTTATCGCAACGAGAGAGCCTATTCCAACTGCATGATTTATTTGGAAAACAAGTAAAACATGCCTTATCTTTGATGCGTGTTCAGCAAATGGCAACCAAAGACGTGTTGACTAGTTTAGGCAATCGCGCGGGCTTTCAGCAGTCTATGACAAGACAGCTGGGCTGGACACAAAGACATGATGAACCATTTGCACTTTTAGTTATCGACCTAGACAACTTCAAATATGTAAACGATAACTTTGGACATGGTGAGGGCGACAAAGTACTGCTTCATGTGGCAACACACCTAGAAAATGTACTGCGCGATGAGGACGAAGCATTTCGCTATGGCGGCGATGAATTCTGCTGTTTGTTAGACTGCCAAACACAGCAACAATTAGCATGTGCTGCCAAGCGAATCCAGATGAGTATAAATAGTTCTGCCTACTTATCTCGACTAGGTGTTTCGGCGAGTCTCGGTGGCGCAATTTATCGAGATGGCGACAGTATTGATAGTTTATTTAATCGCGCTGATAACGCGCTGTATCGGGTGAAAAACTCAGGCAAAAACAGTTACGACGCCGCCTAAATAATAGGTTTTGTTTGTTTCTACTAAAAGCGGCAATTCAATGCCGCTTTATCAGTGTAACCTGCCGAAAGAATTTAAAAGCTCAAGCGAATGCCGGTTCTACGCCTACTAATGCCGGGTATTGGTCCAGTAAACCTTATAAAAAATGTGATAAGCCTGATTATCGACTAGACGGGTTTAAAGGCAACATGGATACGCTCTACTTGTGGTTGTAGATAGACAACTTTGTCATCAATAATGATTGCCACCGGCGTTTCATTTAAAAATACAGTGGGTACACCATCTCGTTTCCATCGGGGCACACGCCATACTTTAAACCACTCTTTCAATAGCTTTGATACATTGGCACCTTTAGGTTTTACCCGCAGATTACGCGCATTAGTTTGCAAAGAAACCGTATCGTTATTTTTTTCTTCAGTTATTGTTACTCTTACCTGCCCGCGTAACCAAGGAAGAGGAATGTACTGGCCTAACGCCAACTCAAGACGTTCTGGTATCTCACACGTATCATTAACTACCCAGTAAAGGTCATGGTCAAAACGTATAACCCTGCCCCACTTAAAGTTTACTTCAGGGGTTGCATCGTGTTTCGCTCCCAGCATCGCAAGTACTTGGTGTGCCTGCGCTTTTGAGGGGGCAAGCTGCCCCTGTGCTTTAAACCAAGCGCGAATTACCATAGCCTGCCAAGGGATAGATAATGCAGCAAGCTTTTCTCCATCTAGCCTTAAATCAGTACGTTTACATTCTTTGAAGTATTGCTGTGCAGATTCGCTGACTAGTGCACTTTGCTCTGCACAAAGCTCAGCGCTTCGCCCCACTGTCTTAGTTAACTGGGGCCATCGCTCAAGCAAATGAGGTATTATCTCGTTTCTTAAGAAATTCCTGTCAAAGCTGTTTTGCTGGTTAGATTCATCCTCAACCCACTGCAGCATTTCCTCTTCTGCAAATGCGACAATAGCCGCTTTTTCAAGCGCTAACATGGGGCGCATTACTAGGGTTTCACCGCGAAACTGTACCTCCCCCATACCAGCTAAGCCTTGGGGCCCTGCACCGCGCTTTAGCTGCAATAGCACGGTTTCAAGCTGATCTTCAGCATGTTGCCCCAATAGCAACACACCGCCAATTTGGGTGCACACTTCTAACAGTGCGTTGTATCGTACCTTACGCGCCTCGGCCTCCAAGCTCTTTCTAGAACTGGTATCTACGGCAACGCGATATTGATGAAATTCAACATCTTCGAGACGGCACTGCAGTTCACAGTGCCGGGCCCAATCATCCGCGTTTTCGCTTAAACCGTGGTGTACATATACAGCATGTATTGGGCACTCAAATTGGTCCCTATACGCAATAACAGCTTGAAGAAGTACGGTGGAATCCACACCACCACTGTAGGCAACTACTAGAGGCGTTTGAAGTGCTCGCTTTACATCTGTTAGTAATGTCGCTATGCGGTTGACGATATGTTCAATAATTGGTGCTTGTAGAGGGGTCACAGACCAGTAATACCTTATTGTTTCAATGTTATGTTTTAATGGGCTTTAGCGCTATGTTTAATTAAATACTTGCTTACTCATAACAAAAAAGGGGTGGTTACCAATGGTAAACAACCCCCTTGAACTAATCTAAATCGATATGAAATACGCAACGGCTTGATTGATTTTAGAACAAGCAATTTTGCTAATCGCACGCCGCTTAGCCTAATCGTACACCGCTTTGTATCGTGACGTGACTATTCGCAGTTTTAGAACTCGTAGCCCTAACTAGAATTAGCAATAACCGAACGACATCAAACGCTGATAACGTTCTTCCATCAATTTGGCCTTATCTAGCTCTTTTAGCTGGTTAAGCTGCTGCTTAATTACCGCTTTAAGATTGGCTGCCATACCATTGTGGTCGCGATGGGCGCCACCTAATGGTTCTTCAACAATGCTGTTGATTAAACCTAGTTCTTTAATTTGGGGCGCACTTACGCCCATGGCTTCAGCGGCTAACGGGGCTTTTTCTGCACTCTTCCATAAAATAGAGGCACAGCCCTCCGGTGAAATAACCGAGTAGGTAGAATATTGAAGCATGTTGACGCGATCGCCAACACCAATTGCTAGTGCGCCACCCGAACCACCTTCACCGATTACGGTACAAACGATTGGAACAGTCAACTCAGCCATTTCGAATAAGTTCTTTGCGATTGCTTCACTCTGACCACGCTCTTCAGCGCCCACACCTGGGTATGCCCCTGGCGTGTCGATGAAGGTAATAATAGGCATGTTAAAGCGCTCAGCCATCTTCATAAGGCGCAAGGCCTTACGGTAACCTTCTGGTTTAGGCATACCGAAGTTACGCTTAATTTTTTCGTTAGTATCACGCCCTTTTTGATGACCAATAATCATCACAGGCTGGTCATCTAACATCGCTGGCCCACCGACAATCGCTTTATCGTCAGCAAACGCGCGGTCGCCAGCGAGCTCGTCGAATTCTGTAAAAATACGTGGAATGTAATCTAGCGTGTATGGACGCATTGGGTGACGTGCAAGTTGAGAAACTTGCCATGCTCCAAGATCAGAAAAGATTTTTTTAGTTAGCTCCGCACTTTTACCGCGAAGCTTATTGATTTCTTCTTCTATGCCAACGTCAAACTCGCCACCTTGATTCACCAACCTAAGCTCTTCAATTTTTGCTTCTAGTTCGGCTATTGGCTGTTCAAAGTCCAAAAACTGTATACTCATTTCATGTCCTATTCGTACTACGCTCGTCTATGCAAACGCGAGATGTCCAATCTATCGAACTCTTAACCCTAATGGTAGAGAATTGAAACCGCTTTGTCTCCCAAACATTGTTTGAGATCGTGTAAAAGTTGGTCTTCAGGGGTAACGTACCATCTTGCACCACACGCTAAGGTTACTTCAGCGTCTGGATGAGTTACCGCTAACTGAACAGGACAACTTCCACCGTTAAATGCCTGCAGGATAGATTGCATCTGACTGATTTTCTTCGGTTCAAGCAACTGGGTATCAATATTAAGTGCCAGCGCTCTCGCGTTTTTCTCTCGTGCCTGAACAATGTCCATTACATCACGGGCGGTGATTGTATTGCCCCCAGAGAAATCATCAAAGCTGACCTGTCCCTTTATAAGCAATATTCTGTCAGTTTCTAACACACTTTCGAACTGTTCGTACATATCGGGGAAGAAACGTACGTCTATTCTGGCACTCTTATCATCCAGTGTCACGATAGCCCAGCGGCGCCCACGTTTGTTCGTCATAACACGCACGCCAAGCACCAATCCTACTGCACTGGCCATTTGGTCTTTGTTCGTGGGTTTTAAATCTACTAAACGCCCGTCGGTGTAGTAACGCAGCTCTTCTGCGTACTGGTTGATGGGGTGACCGGTTAAATACAAACCTAACGTATCTTTTTCACCTTCTAGCCATACTTTTTCAGGCCATTCAGGTACATCAGCAAACGCTTGCTTCACGTCTTCTGGCTCGGTAGTAAGCAGCCCAAACATGTCTGACTGACCAAAAGACTCGGCTTTTGCGTGCTGACCGGCGGCTGCTAGAGCCTCGGGTAAACTCGCCATAAGGCTTGCACGATGAGGACCTAAGTTGTCCATTGCGCCTGCTAATACAAGCTTTTCTAGTACCCGCTTATTTACACGCTTAATATCTATTTTGGCGCAAAAATCAAAAAGATCCTTAAATGCCCCCTGACTCTCCCGCGCTTCAATAATGGCTTCAATCGGGCCTTCACCTACCCCTTTAATCGCACCGATACCATAAACAATGCGACCTTCACTATCGACGGTAAATTTATATTTGCCCGCGTTTAAATCTGGCGGCAGTATTTCAATGCCCATGCGCTCACATTCATCGACAAGCGTCACGATTTTATCGGTGTTATCCATATCTGCCGACATTACCGCAGCCATGAATTCCGCAGGATAATGTACTTTCAGCCATAAAGTCTGATAAGACACCAAGGCATAAGCGGCAGAGTGAGATTTGTTGAACCCGTAACCTGCGAACTTTTCTACCAAGTCGAAGATTTTCATTGCTAGGTCTGGGTCAATATTATTGCCCTTAGCACCTTCAGCGAACGTACCACGCTGCTTAGCCATCTCTTCAGGCTTTTTCTTACCCATCGCACGACGCAGCAAGTCAGCGCCACCGAGTGAATATCCCGCCATCTCTTGGGCTATCTGCATTACCTGTTCCTGATACAAGATAATGCCGTAGGTGGGCTCAAGAATTTCTTGAAGACATTCGTGCTGATATTCAGCGTCGGGGTAAGAAATTTCTTCACGTCCGTGCTTACGGTCAATAAAGTTATCTACCATGCCTGATTGCAGCGGGCCCGGACGAAACAGAGCTACCAGTGCGATGATATCTTCGAAACAGTCAGGTTTAAGACGCTTAATTAACTCTTTCAT
Source organism: Alteromonas sp. BL110 (assembly GCF_003443615.1). NCBI lineage: Bacteria > Pseudomonadati > Pseudomonadota > Gammaproteobacteria > Alteromonadales > Alteromonadaceae > Alteromonas > Alteromonas sp. BL110. The sequence goes on from NZ_CP031967.1 coordinate 715,002, forward strand.
ACCGCGAGATTCCAGCTGGAATACAGCGGTAGTTTCAGCGTTTTGAAGGGTTCTGAAACTCTTAGGATCTTCAAGCGGAATAGCGCTGATATCTACATCAACGTTTTTCCCTTCTTTGATCATATCTATTGCCCACTGAATAATAGTCAGCGTACGAAGACCTAGGAAGTCGAATTTTACTAAACCCGCGGTTTCAACGTCGTTTTTGTCGAACTGGGTTACAGGGTTTTTACCTTCATCGTCACAATACAGTGGCGAAAAATCAGTAATAGTAGTTGGCGCAATAACAACACCACCGGCATGTTTACCGGCATTACGGGTTACCCCTTCAAGAATTCGCGCCATATCGATAAGGTCTTTCACCTCCTCATCGCTTTCGTACACTTCTGGCAGTTGAGGTTCAGCAGCGAACGCCTTTTCAAGTGTCATGCCTGGGTCGGGTGGAATCAATTTTGAAATACGATCTACAAAACCATAAGGATGACCAAGCACGCGGCCTACGTCACGCACTACCGCTTTTGCCGCCATAGTACCAAACGTAATGATCTGCGATACCGCCTGACGCCCGTAAAGCTCAGCTACGTGGTCGATTACCTCATCTCGTCTATCCATACAGAAGTCGACGTCGAAGTCGGGCATTGATACACGTTCTGGGTTCAAGAAACGTTCGAATAGCAAATCGAATTCTAGCGGGTCTAGGTCGGTAATTTTTAAGGCATAGGCCACCAATGAGCCTGCACCAGAACCACGCCCTGGTCCTACGGGAATTCCATTATCCTTACTCCATTGGATGAACTCCATTACGATAAGGAAGTAGCCTGGGAACCCCATCTGGTTGATAACTTCAAGCTCAATGCGAAGTCGGTCATCGTACTCTGGCCGTTTCGCTTTGCGCACTTCTTCATCGGGGAAAAGGAATTCTAGACGCTCTTCCAATCCTTCTTCAGACACTTTAACCAAGAAGTCTTCGGTGGTCATGCCGCCGGTTGGAAACTGGGGTAGGAAGTACTCGTTCAAGCGTACGGTAACGTTACAGCGCTTTGCAATTTCAACCGTATTTTCGATTGCTTCAGGGATGTCGCTAAATAGCTCTACCATTTCCTCTGCTGTGCGAAGGTACTGCTGGTCGCTGTAGCGCTTAGGCCGGCGGTTATCATCTAACGTATAGCCATCGTGAATACACACACGGATTTCGTGAGCATCAAAGCCTTCACGATCAATAAAGCACACTTCATTAGTGGCCACTACGGGTAAGCCGCGCTGCTCAGCAAGCTCTACGGCATGGTGTAAGTAATCTTCTTCACCTTGTCTGCCAGTTCTAATAAGCTCTAAATAAAAACGGTCAGAAAAATGGGTTTGATAAAACTCAAGCGCACTGTCGAGAATGTTAGCGTTGTTTTTCATTAAACCCACACCAACATCACCGTGCTGAGCGCCTGACAACACGATGACGCCTTCACTATGTTCTGCTAACCATTCTTGGTCAATGACCGCGCGGTGCGCTAAGTGACCACGAAGGTAGGCTTTAGAGATAAGAATGGTAATGTTCTTATATCCCTCATTGTTCATTGCAATAAGGGTTAGCCTGAAAGGTTCGTCACCAAAGACTTCATTCGTCACCCAAAAATCGGTACCGATTATGGGCTTAATACCTAAATTATGTGCCTCGGAATAAAATTTTACCAAGCCACACATATTCATTTGGTCTGTGATCGCCACGGCAGGCATGCCAAGCGCGGCCACTTTACCTAAAATAGGCTTAACCTTATTCAGGCCGTCCATCATCGAAAAGTCGCTGTGAACACGTAAATGAATAAATGGCGATGACATGATGTTATTTCTCTTCGAGTAGCGCTTTTACGGGTTTAAAACTTTTGCGATAGCAATCTAAGATGCCATATTCGGCGATAGCTTCAAAATGTGCTTTTGTAGGGTAACCTTTGTGCCCTGCAAAGTTATATTGTGGGTAGGCCTCATGCAACGAAATCATGTCGTTATCTCGCTCTACCTTGGCAATAATTGACGCTGCGGAAATTTCAGCATGTAGGCTATCGCCTTTTACCACCGCTTCAGACTCAAAATTCCAGGCTGGTACTCGGTTGCCGTCTACACGCACAAAGTCAGGCATTACTGGCAGGCCTTCTACCGCTCGAGTCATGGCGAGCATGGTAGCGTGTAATATATTGAGCTTATCTATTTCTTCAGGGCTTGCTCTACCGATATTCCAGTAAAGCGCCTTTTCACGAATTTCTTGGGCAAGGGCTACACGTTTCTTTTCACTCAACTTTTTAGAGTCGGTTAGCCCTTCAATGGGGTTTTCTGGGTCTAGAATGACCGCAGCGGTAACCACATCTCCAACTAAAGGGCCACGCCCCACTTCATCAACACCGGCAATTAACTTATGCAAACAATTCCTCCACGACAGCTTTTGCTGCTGTTTTATCAGCGTTGCATTTTAGCGTATGGTGGAGGTCGGTGAAACGGGAAATAAGGGCTGAATTATCACTTTCGAAGAAGTTGAGTAACTGATTGCTCATATTCTCTGCGTTTACCTCGTCTTGAAGTAATTCAGGAATAATTTTCTCATTGGCCAAAAGATTTGGCAAAGTGAAGAACGGCGCTTTATACAAGCGCTGCATGATTTTATACGTGAGCGGGGCCAGTAAATAAGCGGCTACCATAGGGCGTTTGCACAACATAGCTTCCAATGTAGCTGTGCCTGATGCAAGCAAGATCACATCGCTCGCTATCATGGCATCACGCGATGTGCCTTGAGTTACCTTGATAGGTAAACGCTCCTCTGCATTATTGGCTTCAAGTAAGCGTGCTTTTATTTGCGCAAGACGATGCTCGTTAGCGGCAGGAATAAGAAAGTGAATGTCGCTGCGTTTAGCATGAATAGCTTCGATGGTCTTGAGAAATACAGGAAGAAGCGTATCTACTTCGCCTCTGCGTGAACCAGGAAGTACGGCCAATACGGGGGCATTCGCATCTACACCTAATGCTACTCGTGATGCGTCTTGATCTGGCTCAATCGCTATAGCGTCGGCCATTGTGTGCCCTACAAAGGTATAGGGAACATTGTATTTATCGTAAACTTGCTGCTCGAAAGGAAATAAACCTAACACGCGATTAGCCGCTTTCGCTATCTTATGGATACGCTTTTCACGCCACGCCCACACGGTAGGGCTCACGTAGTGCATGGTTTTGATACCGCGGGCTTTAAGCGCTTTTTCTACTCTTAAGTTAAAATCTGGCGCATCTATACCCACGAAAATATCCGGCGGATTTTGTTCGAAATGAGCGAGTAGCTGCTTTTTAACTTTTAAAATAGCGGGAAGGTGGGAAAGGACTTCAACAAGCCCCATAACCGACAAAGTTTCCATATCGAAAAGACTATGAAAACCTGCGTTTATCATGTTTGGACCGCCAATACCTTCGATAATAGCATCTGGATATTGGCGTTTTAATTCTGCGACCATTCCAGCGGCAAGGATGTCACCAGAGGGCTCTCCGGCAACCATGCCGATACGAATTGGTTTAGACATAATTAGCGAATAATGCCTCGCGTCGCGTCTTGTAAGAACTTAACCATGAGTGCCACACCATCAAATTTTTGCGCTGGCTCAGCGAGCTTGTTCACCGCTTCGTCAATAGTATTACCTTCACGATAAATCGCTTTGTAGGCACGCTTTATTTCAAGCACTTCTTCTTTTGCAAAGCCACGGCGTTTTAGTCCCTCAGAGTTAATACCTTGAGGAATATTCTTTTGCCCACTAACCATCACAAAAGGTGGGACGTCGCGCAGAATAATACCGCCCGCCCCTAAAAATGCATGAGCGCCAATTTTGCAGAACTGATGGATGCCTGTAGCACCGCCAATAATAACGAAATCATCAATATGAACATGACCCGCCACAGCCACATTGTTGGCAATTATTATATCATCACCAAGAACGCAGTCATGGGCTACGTGTGCGTTAGCCATGAAAAGTCCACGGGAACCAATAATGGTTATGCCGTTGTCTTGGACCGTTCCGCGGTGAACGGTTACCCCTTCTCTAAACTCGTTATCGTCGCCGATAACTAACTCGGTAGGTTCACCCGCATACTTTTTATCTTGGCAGTCTTCACCAATTGAAGAAAACTGATAAAACTTGTTGTTTTTACCGATACGCGTTGGGGCCGCGTACCACCACATGTGATTTCAGAATACAGCCATCGCCTATGGTGACGTTGTCGTCTACCATACAAAATGGACCTATGGTGACGTTTTCACCAATCGTTGCACTATCTGAAATTACCGCAGTAGGATGGATCACGTTAGGCTATCTCTCTCATCGCACACATAAACTCTGCACTACAAGCTATATCGCCATCGACACTTGCAGTACCTTTAAATTTCCAAATCCCTCTGCGCTCTTTTACCAAAGCAACATCAAACTCAAGCTTATCGCCCGGAACAACAGGACGCTTAAAACGTGCGTTATCAATTCCTGCATACAAGTATAACTTATCATTGTTGCCCATGGTCTTAAAACCTAAAACACCGGCAGCTTGTGCCATGGCTTCTAGGATTAAAACCCCCGGGAAAATTGGCTGTCCAGGGAAGTGCCCCATGAAACATGGCTCATTGATTGTGATATTTTTGTAAGCCTTTACAGACTCACCTAGAACATAATCAGTAACACGATCAACAAGTAGGAAAGGATATCTGTGTGGTAGCAGTTCCAATATTTCCTGGATTTCGATGGTATTAAGTGAATTGGCCAAAAACTTTCTCCTGTATACAAGCATGACCTTTAACTATTTCATACCAATACAGATGGTGCATTGGTATTTGGGTCAAACTCGCCGTAAAAACTAAAAACGGCGGCAACCATACGCTGTAAAGCGCGAAAAACAAATCAGACCAACACCTTTGAAGGGGTTGGCCTGAAAATTTTATAACTGACTAGGGCCTGCTGTTCTTTGACGTACAGCAGGCCCAGAGTTTTTAGTTAGCTTTGCTTACTTGCTGAAGTACCTGTTCAGATAAATCGTGCTCTTCTTTAGCAAACGCAACTGCACCTGCATTAAGTACTAGGTCGTAGCCTTGCTTAGATGCAACAGAATCGATAGCTTGCTTGATAAGGCCAAGCAGCTTATTACGCTCTTCGTTGCTGCGACGCTGAATGTTCTGTTGTAAAGGCTGACCCTTTTTAGAAAGCTCTTCACGAACTGACAAGATTTTTTGTTCTAGTTCTTTCTTCTCGGTGTCACTCATTGTAGCTGCATCACGCTGAAGACGTTCTGCATAGAACTGACCGTCACGCTGCAGTTGATTCACTTCTTCAAGCTGATCTTTAAACTCAGCTTGAATAGCATTTTGAATCTCAGCCGCTTGAGGCATCGCTTGAAAAATACCTTGCACATCAACAACAGCCACTTTCTGTTCTGCCATTACAGATGTACTTACTAAAGCGCTACCCAACATTGCTCCTGCAACGATATGTTTAACCAACTGTTTCAAAGGGAACTCCTTTTGTGAATCTTATTATAGAGCGCGATTAAAACGCGCTCGCTTTAATGTCTTAGAAAGTTTGACCAATATTGAAAGTGAAGAATCTAGCATCATCACCATCACGCTGCTGTATCGCTTTCGAGAAGCTAAATACCATCGGCCCCATTGGTGAAATCCACTGAACCGATATACCTGCCGAGCTACGATACAGGCTCCAGTCAGAATAGTCCAATAGCTCACCATCTTGGGTAGATGCTATATCAAACTGACGGTAGTAGTCATAATCAAACTCAGTATCCCATACGTTACCCACATCCACAAACAAACTTGTGCGGACAGAGTTATCCATATCTTCTTCAACAAACGGCGTAGGGACAATTAGCTCGATACCACCGAGTGCCATAGCGTTACCACCCAGGCTTCGCGTTGACCAAGAAAGCGCAGCATCCGCAGGGTCTGCTGGGAAAAGTTCCCCATCAGGACCGGTAATAGTGCCAGAGTTACCTAAGAAGATACCACGAGGACCGACTGTATTATTTTCAAACCCACGCAATGAATCTGAACCACCTGCAGTAAAGTTTTCGGTAAACGGTAGGATTTGTTCATTGCCGTTGATATCGCCATAACCATTACCGTAACCAAGACGAACACGGGTTAAGAACGACCAGCGCTGGTCTCGGGATAATGGGAAGTACCATTTTCCATCAAATACAGTTTTAAAATAGTTAACGTCAGAGTTCGGAGTGGTAATGCTAAACGACGCACGTTGAGAAGAGCCCGCCGTTGGGAATAAGCCACGATTAAGGGTACTTCTGCTCCAGCTTACGCTAGCTAAGTAACTATCATATTTAATGGCTGCATCCGGGTCTTCACCATCGGTAAACTGGTTATAGAATTGCTCTGTTTGCTCGTAATAACCGCGGTTAAATAGCTCGACATTGCTGTAGGTCAATCCAAAATTAATACGGTTGAATTCGTTAATTGGATAACCAATGTTCGCACCAATTGACCAACGTTTCGAGTTGTACTGAATTACGTTAAAGTCAGAGCCGTCAAATTCACTATAGCCTATACTTCCACCCAAACTGATACCATCAATGGTAAAGTAAGGATCGTTATAGGTGATTTGCGCACTGCGCTGATAAGAAACCGTGCTCAGGTTTAGGCCAACACGCTTACCTGTGCCCAAGAAGTTATCTTGTTGGATACCCGCCTGTAGACTTAACTTGGTTCTATCCCCGTAACCGATACCTGCGTTGAAAGAGCCCGAAGGCTGCTCTTTAACGTTATAGTTAACGTCAACCTTATCTTCAGAACCAGGAATACGAACAGTCTCAAACTCTACTTCTTCCATATAGGTAAGACGAGAAAGCTGATTTTTTGAAGACTCTAACAAGTTATTAGATAACCAAGTACCTTCCATCTGACTTACGTTTTGACGAAGTACGCTGTCAGCAGTTACCACGTTACCGTTAAATTTAATACGGTTAACGTAGATACGCTTACCTGGGTCTACAGATAGCGTCAACTTAACCGTTTTGTCTTCGTCATTTATCTCAGGTACGGTAGTTACTGTTGGATAAGCATAACCAAAGCGACCAAGATACTTACTAATGAATTCTTCTGTATAGGTGACTTCCGCTTGATTGTAGAGCTCACCTTCTGTCAGCGGCAGTACGCGCTCGATGTATTCTTCATGACCAAGCACATCACCCACGAGTTCTACTTCAGATATGGTGTATTGCTCACCTTCTGTTACGTTCATGGCTATGTAGATGCCCGACTTTTCAGGGGTCATCGACACTTGCGTAGAGTCAACGTTAAATCGAAGGTAACCACGGTTTAAATAGTGGTTACGCAAGGTTTCCATGTCCCCTTGCAACGTTTGTTGCTGGTAGCGAGTCTCTGATAAAAAGTCCCACCAAGGCGTATCATATTGTAGCTCAAACGCTTCCATCAGTTCTTCGTCTGAGAAGATTTCGTTACCTACAATATTAATTTGTTCGATTTCAGCCGCATCGCCTTCTTCGAAAAGTAGTTTCAAATCGACACGGTTACGCGGTAATGGCGTAATAATAGCCGTTACGTCAGCATTGTACTTACCTATGCTGTAAAAGAAGTCTTTAAGGCCATTCTCAATAGAGGTTAGTACGGTTTTATCAAGTGGCTCACCGATGCGGACACCATTGCCGTCCAAGCTTTCTTGGAGCTGTTCATCTTTAATGTCATCGTTGCCGTCAAAAATGATATTACTGATGGTTGGACGCTCCGCTACACGAACCACAAGGGTGTTGCCATCGCGAAGAATTTCTACATTTTCAAAGTGAGTTGAAGAGTATAGCGAGCGAATAAGCTGCGTTACCCTGAATGTATTAAGCTCGTCGCCAACTTGAACGGGCAAGTAGGTTAAAGCTGCACCAAGTGCAACTCGTTGCAACCCCTCTACGCGAATGTCTTCAACAACAAATTCACTGTCTTGCGCCGCAGCGTTGGCAAAGCTAGCACTGGAAAGAATGGCTCCGGCTGCTACTAACTGTTTTAACTTCATCTATTTTTCTTTTCCTGGCCGCGTTTTGTATTAGCTGTTTTGTACTTCCTGATTTGTATCAGGTTATGCGAGCGATATCGTTAAAAATTGCGATACCCATGATCATAAACAGAAGCACGCCACCTATTCTGTAACCCCATTCCTGCACCGCTTCAGGCACAGGCTTACCAGTGATCCACTCCACAATAAAAAACATGAGGTGACCACCGTCAAGCATGGGCAAGGGTAATAAATTTATTATGCCTAAATTTACGCTTATTAAGGCAAGAAAACTCAAAAAGTACGCAAGTCCATACCCAGCACTTGTTCCCGCACCTTGAGCAATTGAGATAGGACCGCTCAAATTCTTCACCGATACATCGCCGGTGATAAGCTTTCCTATCATATCGACACTGAGTGTCATAAGACGCCACGTTTTGTCTAGCGCCTTCCCAATAGCCTCTATAATGCCATATTGATGAGTAAACACATACCCTTCTGGCCAAGGCTCGAATGTTGGGCTCACACCTAAATAACCACTTTGCCCTTGTGGTGTATCACGGCGCGCTATCGTGGCACTTAACGTAAGTTGCTGTCCATCCCTTTGTATATCAAGGGAGATATTCTCACCAGGACTTTCAACAATTACGTCAACCAAACGTTCCCACGACGTCAATTTAGTTCCATTTAGTGCGACAAGTTCATCTCCGGGTTTCAATCCAGCTTGCTTAGCCGCACTCCCCTCACCAACAAACCCAACAGTTAACGTTGCATCTGGCCGATATGGGGTTAGTCCTAAGCTGCTTAATGGAGACTCGCTATCTGGGTCAAAGTTCCAAGAACCCAATGTAAATGTCAGTTCTTTTTCGATATCTGATGAATTTTTAACCGTAACAGTAGTTTTTTCTGACCCTATGTTAGAAACAACTTCTAAGTTAACGGCTTCCCAGTCAGGTGTAATTCTGTCGCCAATCTTGGTGATCTCATCCCCAGGTTGAACCCCGGCAACAGCAGCAATACTTTGTGGCTCGACAGCTTTAACAACCGGTTTTACGGTTTCTAAGCCGACAAGGTACATTAGCCAGAGTGCAAAAAATGCAAATATGAAGTTTACGCCAGGGCCCGCTGCAATAACCGCCATGCGCTGCAATACAGGTTTATTGTTGAAGGCCTTATCTTCTAGTTCGGGCGGCACATCATCGATGCGTCCATCTAGCATGCGAACGTAACCACCAAGCGGGATCATAGCGATGACATATTCAGTGCCCGACTTGCTCGTCTTACTCCAAATTGGCTTGCCGAATCCAATTGAAAAGCGCTCTACCTGTACTCCGCATTTACGGGCAACGTAAAAGTGCCCCCATTCGTGCACGGCAACCAAAATACCTAAGGCGACAATAAATGCCCCAAGGCTCCATAAAAATGCTAGCACTGAAATTTACCTCGAATAATCTCGTTAGCTTTTGTTCTTGCAAGAGAATCTTGTTCTAATATTTGCTGAATAGAACTTACCGATACATGCGGCATAGCATTGAGCGTAGCTTCATTTACTTTAGCGATATCACAAAACTGAATTTTGCCGTCTAGAAAGGCTTCTACAGCCACTTCATTTGACGCATTGACTGTGGTCGTAGCGCATTGCCCTTCCTTACATGCATCAATAGCTAACTTCAGATTAGGGTAACGATCAAAGCAAGGTGTTTGAAAACTGAAATTAGCCATATCTGAAAAGTCGAGGGGCGAGACACCCGCTTCAATACGATCTGGATGAGCCAATCCATAGGCAATAGGTGTACGCATATCTGGGTTACCCATTTGCGCAATCACAGAGCCATCAATGTACTGCACCATAGAATGGATTATGCTTTGAGGATGGATAACAACATCAATATCTTCAGCGCTGGCTCCAAATAACCAACAGGCTTCTATGAACTCCAACCCCTTGTTCATCATAGTCGCAGAGTCGATTGTTATTTTTCGGCCCATTGACCAGTTAGGGTGTGTACTGGCCTCATCAATGGTAATTGAAGAAAAGCTATTAAGTGCCCTTTCTCTGAAGGGGCCACCAGAACCCGTTAATAAGATTTTGCGGATACCTGACGCAGCAAAATTACCATATTCGTAATCGTGTGGGAGACATTGGAATATGGCATTGTGTTCGCTGTCAATTGGAAGTATTTCAGCGCCGCTTTGGTTTGCAGCCTCGATAAATAAAGCGCCAGACATGACCAAGGCTTCTTTATTAGCAAGCAAAACTCGCTTTCCTGCCTTTACCGCCGCCATTGTAGGCAAAAGACCTGCTGCACCCACAATAGCTGCCATGACAGCGTCAACTTCAGGTGCACTTGACACCTCTTCCAACGCCTTGGCGCCAGCGAGAATTTCTGCATCAACACCATACTCAGATGCTAATGCGCACGCTACTTTGTAGTGAGTATCATCAGCGATCACTACATAGCGCGGCGCGCATTTTTTCGCTTGCTCCATAAGCAGTTCAAGCTGAGAGTTCCCAGTGATAGCAAAAACGCGGTATTTGTCTGGATGGCGATTTATTACGTCAAGTGTATTACAACCAATGGAGCCAGTGGCCCCTAACACTGTTACTGTTTGCATTACGCCATCCAAGTTACATAGCAGAAGGCAAATACTGGAAATGCTGCAGTTAGGCTATCAATTCTATCTAGCACGCCACCATGTCCTGGTAGTATCTTGCCACTGTCTTTAATGCCAGCGCAGCGCTTAAGCATGCTCTCGTTCAAATCACCAAGAGCAGAAACAGCAACGGTTATACCGCCAATTGCAAGGTGTAGCCAAATGCGAGAAGGCTCTACCTGATAGTGCAATGCCGCAAAAGCGATAATTGCGAATGAAGCTGCGATACCACCTAAAAGGCCTTCTAAACTTTTACCGGGCGATACGTTAGGGCGTAACTTATGTCGTCCAAATTTAACGCCTACGAAAAAAGCGCCTATGTCAGCAGCCCAAACGATACCCAAAACGTAGAATATGAGCGATGCGCCATAAAACGGGTCCACATCATGCAGACTAGTGCGAAGCGCAACTACGGCTACCCATGTTGGTATGAGCGTGAGTGCGCCAAACAAGGTCCTTACGCTACGGCTATCTTTCCAGAACCTTGAGTATTTCGGATAGGCAAGCACCATAAGTAACGATGCTATCCACCATAAAACAGCAACGGTCAATATAACTCGGTAAAGTCCATGCAATTGCCCCTGATACCAAATCGTGTTGGCATCAACGGTAAGTGATAAGGCAATACATATAGCGAAGGCCCCCGCCATATAGATAAGTTTTTTTGGACGCTCGCACACGCCTGACATGTTCGCCCATTCATAGGCACCGATGCCAACAACGCCCGCTATAGCTATTTCAAACCAGAAAATAGGAAGAAAAAGAATAGCGTAAAGCGCCAGTGGCGCGAGTATTAATGCAGTTATTATTCGTTGTTTTAGCATAATTTGCCCTTGGCTTTGGTTACCAGGGCTAGCCTGATAATTGCCTGCATGGTATTAACCATCGGCTGTGACTACCTGTTCACCGGTTAAACCGAATCTACGTTGGCGAACGTTAAAATCGTCTACAGCTAATTGAAACACGTCTTCATTGAAGTCGGGCCATAGTACGTCCGTGAAGTACAATTCGGCATAAGCACACTGCCATAGTAAGAAATTACTAATTCGGTGCTCGCCACCAGTGCGAATAAGAAGATCTAACTCTGGAAGGTTAGCTGTAGAAATGTGCGTACCAAGCGCCTCTTCACTTATGTTCTCTACATCAAGGTCGCCGCGTTTAACCTGCGATGCGAGTTGCTTGGCCGCATTTACGATGTCCCACCTACCGCCATAGTTTGCGGCGATATTTAAGACCAAATCTTTGTTGTCTCTGGTCATGTCTTCAGCTTTGCGAATCTTTTCGACTAGCTTGGCATCAAACGCCTCGACATCACCAATAACCTGCAAACGTACACCATTTTTGTGTAACCGTTTTGCTTCACTATTGAGAACGAGATTAAACAGCTCCATCAGAACGCTGACCTCTTCCTCAGGACGTTTCCAGTTTTCACTTGAAAACGCGAATAACGTCAGTGATTCAATACCGTTTTGACGTGCAAAGCGCACAACAGAACGTACAGACTCTACCCCGGCTTTGTGACCAAAGGTACGAATTTTCCCTTTCTTTTGCGCCCATCGACCGTTGCCATCCATGATAATAGCAACGTGCTTCGGGCCGGCAGTCACTGCCGGCGCCTCAGCCTTTGTCGATTTGGCTGCGCTTAAACGCTTTCCAATCATAATGCTTACTTATACTTCCATTAGTTCTTTTTCTTTGTCAGCAAGCAAGCTGTCAACTTTCTTAATGAAATCGTTAGTAATAGTCTGAATATTTTCTTCTGCTGCGCGGCTTTCATCTTCACTGATCTCTTTTTCTTTTAGAAGATCTTTGATGTCGCCGTTAGCGTCACGACGAATGTTGCGGATAGCTACACGACCACCTTCCGCTTCGTTGCGCACAACGCGGATAAGGTCTTTACGACGCTCTTCTGTAAGCGGGGGAAGAGGTATACGGATTGAACCGCCTGCACTCATTGGGTTTAAGCCCAGGTCAGACTGCATAATCGCTTTTTCAACCGCTTGAATAGCGCTTTTATCGAAAACAGTTAACGCTAAAGTACGGCTGTCTTCCGCAACGACGTTAGCAACTTGCTTTAGCGGTGTGTCTACACCGTAATAAGGTACCATGATGCCATCTAGAAGGCTTGGATGCGCACGACCAGTGCGGATTTTGCTGAATTGGCCTTTTAGAGAAACTAGGCTTTTTTCCATGCGCTCTTGCGCATCTAATTCAATTTCATCAATCACGTTTTGTATCCTATTGTTCTTAATTAATCGTTGTCAGCGTGGCAAATGACGGTACCTTCTTTTTCACCCATCACAACACGCTTAAGGCAACCCGGCTTATTCATGTTGAATACGCGAATTGGTAAGCTATGATCTCGTGCTAAAGTGAAGGCTGACAAGTCCATTACTTTTAATTCTTTTTCCAGCACCTCCTGGTAAGACAATTGATCATACAATGTCGCTTCAGGATTTTTTACTGGATCATCGCTGTATACGCCGTCTACTTTTGTGGCTTTAAGTACCGCATCGGCTTCAATTTCGATACCGCGTAAGCAAGCCGCTGAGTCAGTAGTGAAGAAAGGGTTGCCAGTACCGGCAGAAAAGATCACAACGCGGCCCGACTTAAGAAGGCTAATAGCTTCAGCCCAGTTGTAGGCATCGCACACGCCGTTTAATGGGATAGCAGACATCATACGCGCGTTTACAAATGCACGATGAAGCGCGTCGCGCATAGCTAAGCCGTTCATTACCGTAGCCAACATGCCCATGTGGTCGCCAACAACACGGTTCATTCCCGCTTTTGCTAGGCCTTCGCCACGGAATAAGTTACCACCACCGATAACAAGACCAACTTGAACACCAAGTTCAACCAGCTCTTTTATTTCTTGTGCCATTCTATCTAGCACTTTAGGGTCTATGCCAAAGCCTTCTTCGCCCATTAGGGCCTCACCACTAAGCTTTAGCAGAATGCGTCGATATGCTGATTTTGGTGTGATACTCATAGTTTGAATTGTCCTCGTAAACCCGTTTTGTCCTATGTCTTTCAATAAAGCATTGACGTAAAAAACATAGGACAAAGCGCTTTCGTTTGTTTGGCAGGCGCACGCTGTAACTCGCCTAGCTTCACACTTGCGCACTGCATTAGCAATACTAAAGATATGCAGCTATAAAAAAGCACCTCCTAAGAGGTGCTTTGTAGTTTATCTAACTATTGCGTAATGCAAAAGATAAACGCTCAATTATTTCTTAGCAGCTTCCATTTGAGCAGCTACTTCAGCAGCGAAGTCTTCAGTCTTCTTCTCGATACCTTCGCCAACTTCGAAACGTACGAAGTTAATTACGTCTGCGCTGTTGTTCTTAAGAAGCTCAGCTACAGAGATTGAAGGATCTTTAACGAAAGGCTGACCAGTCAAGCTCACTTCGCCAGTGAACTTCTTCATGCGGCCTGCAACCATTTTCTCAGCAATTTCAGCTGGCTTACCAGACTGAATAGCGATTTCGATTTGGATTTCTTTCTCTTTCTCTACAACTTCAGCCGGAACATTCTCTGGCTTAACAAACTGCGGGCTTGCAGCTGCAACGTGCATTGCTACGTCTTTTGCTAGCTCTTCATCACCGCCAGTAAGGATAGAGATAACACCAATGCGGCCGCCGTGTACATAAGCACCTAGCGTGTCGCCTTCAACGTTGATAACGCGACGAGGAGAGATGTTTTCACCGATTTTAGCAACAAGTGCGTCACGAACTTCGCTTACTTTAGAACCGTTAAGCTCTGCATCGTTAAGCGCGTCGATATCATTGATGTTGTTAGCCGCTGCTACTTCTAGAAGCTCGTTACCGAACTTAAGGAAACCTTCGTCACGTGCTACGAAGTCAGTTTCACAGTTTAGTTCAAGCATGGTCGCGCGACCACCTTCAACTTTAGTAAGGATAACACCTTCAGCTGCGATACGGCCTGCTTTTTTAGCCGCTTTCGCTTGACCTGATTTACGCATGTTTTCAATGGCTAACTCAATGTCACCATCCGTTTCAACCAGGGCTTTTTTACAATCCAGCATACCTGCGCCAGTACGTTCGCGCAGTTCTTTAACTAGTGCTGCAGTCACTGCCATTTTTCAATTCCTCAGCATTAAATATAAATTCGTTAGGTAAAAGGGGCGATATCGCCCCTCTCAATACGTTTCGTATTGTAGTACCGCCATATTATCTAGATATGACAGTAAGCAATCAGAATTACTCTGCCGCTTCTACGAAGTCGTCTTGCTCAGCTTGTACTTCAAGGTTGCTTTCGCGACCTGAGTTGATAGCGTTTGCAGCAGCATCCAAGTAAAGTTGGATAGCGCGGATAGCATCGTCGTTACCAGGAATGATGTAATCAACACCGTCTGGGTTAGAGTTAGTATCAACAACACCAACAACAGGAATACCTAGGTTACGAGCTTCTGTTACAGCAATGTGCTCGTGATCTGCGTCGATAACAAAGATTGCGTCTGGAAGACCGCCCATGTCTTTGATACCGCCAAGGCTGTTTTCAAGCTTGTCCATTTCGCGCTGAAGCATAAGTGCTTCTTTCTTAGTTAGCTTCTCAAACGTACCGTCTTGAGCTTGTTGCTCTAGATCTTTAAGACGTTTGATTGACTGACGTACTGTTTTCCAGTTAGTCAGCATACCACCTAACCAACGCTTGTTTACGTAGTACTGGTCGCACTTAAGAGCAGCGTCTTTTACTGCTTCGCCAGCGGCGCGCTTAGTACCAACGAAAAGGATTTTACCTTTCTTAGACGCAACACCTGAAATGTAGTTAAGTGCATTGTTGAAAAGTGGAACCGTTTTTTCAAGGTTGATGATATGAACTTTATTACGAGCGCCGAAGATGAAAGGCTTCATCTTTGGGTTCCAGTAACGAGTTTGGTGACCGAAATGCACACCTGCTTTCAGCATGTCACGCATAGAAACATTAGCCATTTTATTTTCCTCTTGGGGTTAGGCCTCCATATACCCCTTGTATCGATTCAGGCCAACCTGCGTTGAACTGAACACCCCGATACGAAGTGTCGGTATATGTGTGTTTTAATAAAATAAATTTACCCTATAAAACGGTGCATGATGCATATAGCAAAATGAGCTTTCCGTCAGGGCGCGCGCTTTATATCACAATACCACCATAGCCTCAAGTTTTAACGTTAAAAAGCCAGGCTTTTACGTATTTTCGCCAACCTATATTCAGACTACCCACCGCAATGCTATAAGCCTTAAGAATCAGCAATTAAAAACCAAGAATATCAGCACCTTACCAAGAATGGCCTGAATAGTGTTATACTGCGTAAGTAATTTAAATTCTTCACCAAACTAGTTTCAAACGATTTGAGAGGCGCTGTGACAGCTATTATCAAAACCCCAGAAGAAATCGAAAAAATGCGCGTAGCCGGTAAACTGGCTGCCGAAGTACTTACTATGATCGGGCCTTATGTGAAAAAAGGCGTAACCACCGATGAGCTGAATACTCTTTGTCACGACTATATAGTAAATGAGCAAAAGGCAGTGCCCGCTCCACTAAACTATGGTCACCCACCGTTTCCAAAGTCTATCTGTACATCGGTGAACCATTGTATATGTCATGGCATTCCTTCTGACAAGAAGCTAAAGGACGGCGATATCATCAACATTGACGTAACTGTTATAAAAGACGGTTATCACGGTGATACTTCAAAGATGTTCGTAGTAGGTAAGCCATCTATTCTTGCCGAGCGCCTTATTCGCGTTACTCAAGAATGCCTATATAAAGCGATTGAACAAGTGAAGCCGGGCATGCGTCTTGGCGATATTGGTCATATTTGTCAAACCCATGCTGAAGCGCATAACTATTCAATAGTACGTGAATACTGCGGTCACGGTATTGGTGCGAGCTTCCACGAAGAGCCGCAGATTGTTCACTACGGCAAGCCGGGAACGGGTGACGTTTTAGAGCCTGGTATGTGCTTTACCATCGAACCTATGGTTAACGCGGGCAAACGTTACTCAAAAGTTTTGCCAGATCAATGGACTGTTGTGACTAAAGACAGAAGTTTAAGTGCGCAATGGGAGCACACTCTTCTAGTTACCGAAACAGGTGTTGAAATTCTAACGCTTCGCGAGGAAGAAAGCTTAGAGCGTGTTATTTCACACGGATAATTTTCACATTGCGGCTGTTGAGCATACAGCCGCTTTGTTTACCTCTTTGTCTCATCCAAAACCACATACTAAATCTTTATTTTTTATCCTCATACAATGACCCTATTTAAAGGGCTACACACCTATAACAAAAAACCATAAATATTCACAATTCAACCTAACTTATGCATAAATTTGCTACTGCGAACTGCTATCAATTCATGCTATTGTTCTTAGCGATTTAAAAGAAGTCTATTTCAAAGGTGCATTTTGACGCTGCAATCACTGATAAAGAATATCGACACAATTAGCTCTGTTGATGAAATCCCCGTTATTAAATCATGCGTGGAAGCCAGTTATACCTGGATAACAGAGTCTTTCGACGCTACGCCGGTTAACCAAATAGTCACCGGTCGTGCGCAATTTGTCGACGCATTGCTTTGTCACCTTTGGCAACTTTACGGCTTAGATACCGTGGACGAACTTTCTCTTTGCGCAGTGGGTGGATACGGTCGCGGCCATTTACAACCCCACTCAGACATCGATTTACTCATTGTCAGCAAGAAGAAGCTAAAGCCCGAAGTGCAAGAAAAAATTGGCATGTTCATCACCCTTTTATGGGATATAAAACTAGATGTTGGACAGTCGGTACGCACTATTAAAGAAACGGTCAAACTGGCGAAAGACGATATTACCATCGCCACTAATCTAGTTGAAAGCCGTTTACTTTGTGGAAGTGAAACTACATTCGACAAACTGTGGGATGAGGTAAACGGTCGCAATTCATGGTCGAGCAAATCCTTCTTCTCGGCTAAGTATGACGAGCAGAAAAAGCGACACGCCAAGTTCAACGGCACCGCATACAACCTTGAGCCGAACATTAAAGAAAATCCAGGGTGTTTGCGAGATATCCAGTCTATCGGCTGGGTAGCGAAAAAGCACTTTAAAGAGTATGACGGATGGAACTTGGTGGGTCACGGTTACTTCACCGAGCAAGAGCACAGTGAGCTAATAGCCTGTCGTATGCATCTTTGGAAAATGCGATGCGCGCTGCACTTAGTCGCTGGCAGAAGTGAAAACCGCTTACTTTTCGACTATCAACCCGACGTCGCAAAAATGATGGGGTACGGTGAAGAAGGTAAGGCATCTGTGGAAAAAATGATGCGTGACTTTTTCCGCACGGTGGCGCGTGTATCTGAACTAAACCAAATGCTACTACAACGCTTCAAGTATGACATGCTAAATCAAAGCGTGCAAAAGAGCGTAACCATAAACGACGATTTTGAACTGCTCGACAATATGATTTCGCCACGACACGAAACCGTATTTTCTTCACCGGAGGCAATTTTAGACTTTTTACATTTGGTGGCAAACACCCCAGAAGTAAAAGGTTTAAGTACCATTTGCATTCGACAATTGCGCAACGCTCACCGCGCCTTTGAAGCCGAATATTACGTAGAACGTCCTCTATGCCGCGAAAAATTTATGCGGTTAATGAAGCAGCCTGAATTTTTCGATTTCGGTTGGGACATTATGCACCAGTACGGCATTTTACAAGCCTACCTTCCAGAGTGGGATACCATTGTGGGTATGATGCAGTTTGACTTGTTTCACGCCTACACCGTGGACGAACACACGCACCGACTAGTAAAGCATGTAAACTATTTTTTCTCGAAAGAGAACAAAGATTTTCCGCGCTGCGGCAGAATTTGTCGAAACCTCGACAAACCAGAAATACTTTACATTGCTGCGATTTTCCATGATATCGCGAAAGGTCGTAATGGCGACCACTCGACCCTTGGCGCACAAGATGTCGCTAAGTTCTGTGCACAACACGACGTACCAAGTAAAGATGCAGAATTAATTGCATGGCTAGTAGAAAACCACCTGCTTATGTCAGTCGTTGCTCAACGCCGTGACATTTACGATCCTGATGTTATTAGTGAATTCGCGGGTGCCGTAAGAAGCCACAATCATCTAAATTTACTTTATACGCTGACCCTTGCCGATATTCGCGCCACCAATGATAACCTTTGGAACGACTGGAAAGCGTCTTTGCTTCGCGAGCTGTATTTAATGACGCAAAAAGCATTAGATAATGGGCTACAGTGTCAGGTTACGCTTAACGAGCGAGTAACCACTCACAAACACCAGGCAAGACAGATTCTGCAAGAGCGTGCTATTGATCCTATCGCCATTGATGCGCTGTGGGCAAGACTTGACGACGATTACTTTGTTCGCTTTAAACCTACGCAGATTGCATGGCATACCGATGAAATTATTAAAGCCCAGGATGAATGGCTTACGCCAGAACACGATGGTCTTTTAGTAAAGGCAAATGACAACAGTGCTAAAGGCGGCACGGAAGTATTTGTATATGGTAAAGATAGAAAAGCCCTGTTTGCTCAAGTTGCATCTGTACTAGACAGCCGCAATTGCTCGATTCACGATGCCCACGTTACCGTTACTAAAGATAGCTATGTATTCGACAGTATGCTTATTCTTGAAAATGACGGCAGCCGTATAAGCTCAGAGTCGCGCATTGCTTCTATTGAGAATGCCATTTCTGCCCAATTAGAAAAGCCGGGCCGCTCTCACGAAAACAAGCGAAAATTGCCCCGCCAAATGAAACAGTTAGACGTACCGACCAAGGTTCGTTTTTTCAATATCAACGATGAAGCCACGCTTATCGAGTTAGAAGCCCTGGACGCACCTGGCATTTTAGCTAAAATTGGCCATGCATTCGTTGATACTAATATGACTCTTAAGCTTGCAAAAATTGCCACCATTGGTGAGCGAGCCGAAGATATTTTTATCGTCAGCAATGACGCTGGCATCGCATTAACCCAAGAACAACAGGTAAACCTTAAAAAGCGTATCCTGTTTAAACTCGACCAACTTGAAGATATCACAATACCATGAATGAATTGAAAGCCATTATTGAAGACGCCTTCGAAAATCGCGACAGCATTAGCCCGTCATCAGCACCTGATGAAGTAAGAGATGCGGTAGCGCAAGCTATCGACCTACTTAATAGCGGAAAAGGCCGCGTTGCAGAAAAAATTGCTGGCGAATGGGTAGTACACCAGTGGCTGAAAAAAGCGGTTCTACTTTTCTTCCGTCTTCACAACAATGATGTTATTGAAGGCGCGGAGAGTAAGTTTTATGACAAAGTGCCAT
This sequence comes from Alteromonas sp. BL110, assembly GCF_003443615.1. NCBI lineage: Bacteria > Pseudomonadati > Pseudomonadota > Gammaproteobacteria > Alteromonadales > Alteromonadaceae > Alteromonas > Alteromonas sp. BL110. The sequence continues at coordinate 735,001 of NZ_CP031967.1, forward strand.
TAAAGTATACTAACTACACTGCAGAACAGTTTGCAGCGGATGGTGCTCGCATTGTTCCACCAGCAGCAGTACGCACAGGTACTTTTGTAGGTAAAAACGCAGTTGTTATGCCTTCTTACGTAAACATTGGTGCATTTGTAGATGAAGGCACTATGGTAGATACGTGGGCAACGGTAGGCTCGTGTGCGCAGATTGGTAAAAATGTTCACCTTTCTGGTGGCGTAGGCATCGGTGGTGTACTAGAGCCACTTCAAGCAAACCCAACCATTATTGAAGACAACTGTTTTATCGGTGCGCGTTCTGAAATTGTAGAAGGTGTTATCGTTGAAGAAGGTTCTGTTATTTCGATGGGCGTTTACATCGGTCAGAGCACGCGTATCTATGACCGTGAGACCGGTGAAGTTCACTACGGCCGTGTACCAGCGGGCTCTGTAGTTGTTGCGGGTAACTTGCCTAGTGCAGATGGTAAATACAGCCTATACGCTGCAATCATCGTGAAAAAAGTTGATGCGAAAACCCGTGCTAAGGTAGGTATTAACGCTCTCCTTCGCGGCGTTGAATAAACACATTAAACCTCGTTAGATAACTAACGACGTTCGTAAATAACAAAGAGGCGCTTTAGCGCCTCTTTTTATTTATAACCAATAAAGCCTTCAACGTTTAAGACAAAAGCTTGTCTTTAATGGTGTTGACCCACTCTACCACATCTTTTTCTGGCTCTAGGGTTTCAATAGCATCAACCTCTAACATATCGGCAACCGCGTTACCTTGTAGTTCAGTGAGTAATTCTTGGAATTGTTTGCCGGCACCACAAAAGCTTTCGCCATAGCTACTATCACCTAGCGCTGCAACAGCGAAGGGCTTGCCAGTTAGCATAGGTGATTCGTCTTTTAGATCTGAAAACGCAAATTCAAGGTTAGGTGGGACATCACCCTGGCCTGTCGTAGAGGTAATAATTAAAAGTGCGTCAGCATCTGTAAAATCGGCTACCGATGGGTCACTTTCGAGTGAGCAATCCACACCCTGTTCAGCTAAATTTTCTTCCACCTGCTCAGCTACGTGTTGTGCGTTACCGTATACCGTACCCGCAATTATCTTCAATGTTGCCATTTTTACCTCTTAACCAATGATCGTCGCCCATGTCGACAGGCGGAAAGTGCTTCTATTTTATCAAGCTAAACGGTTTTAACCTGTTTACGAATTGTTGCATTTCATTGTGCATCTCACCATTAATCGTTATCCATTTACCGCTAACAGGATGAGAAAAGCCCATATGAGTACAACTTAAGGCCAAATTATTAAAATTAAAGTGCTGCTTGGCGAATTTGTTTTGCTTCCCATCGCCGTGGGTTGTATCACCAATGATAGGGTGACGAATGTGTACCATGTGTCTTCGAAGCTGATGTTTACGCCCAGTACTGGGAGAAAGTTTTACTAATGAATACCTAGCACTTTGGTATCTGCCTACAGGCTCAGGAACTTCAAACTTTGTAAGTGGTTCATACATGGTGGACGCAGGTTGGGGGGCTTGCTGCTGCCTTTTGTGTTTGTCTGCGATTTTGTCATAGCGATACTTAAGGGCATAATCGATAAAGCCGGTGTGGTTGACGAAGCCCCTAACCAAAGCGTGATATACCTTAATCACCTGCTTATCCATCAGTTGTTGACCAAGCTTTGCTGCAATATCTGAGCTAAAACTAAATATCAATACGCCTGATGTAGGCCTATCTAAGCGGTGGGCGGGAAAAACATGCTTGCCAATTTGATCTCTGAGCGTCTGCACCGCAAATACGGTTTCATGCCTATCTATAGGACTTCTGTGAACAAGTAGACCTGGCGGCTTATTAATCGCAATAATGTGCTCGTCTTGGTATAAAACAGGCAGGTGCAGAAGGTCCGTGCTTCCTTGTCCTTCAAGATCGGCTTTTTTACTAGTCTGCTTTTCCGCCAGCTCTATTGCATCCCCAGGAGTCCTCTCATGTAAGGTACTTGGAGCTTGCTCTAGCTTATTCATCCAATGTCTCCACTGGCAATATTGTCAATGTGTTGTAGCGCAGACAGAGTACCTTGATTCGCGGGTGATAAGTACACTTCTGCCGCGGGTAAGATTTGCATAGCCGGTATAGGGTGTGATTGAGTCAATAATATGCGCATTTTGGGTATAAAAATAAAAGCTAACCAAGCTTCAAAAGAACAACAGTCAGCTGCGAAAGGTACTTCACTTCCCATAGCATTTTTAAGCGCTTGTTCATTTGGCACTTCATCTGGCCAAACGCCATCCTGCTGCATAACAGATTCTAATTGTTCTAGAGCTTTAATAAATACTAAATGACGGCCGCTATTCGCTTTATTCACAACTTCTCCGCAATACAAATACGCTTCAATTTTTAGTGCGCAGTATATCAGGGGCGTAAGGTCAACATAAGTCAGTGTGTTATATCGTTGAAATTCTTCTGCTGTGATACCATTAATGAGGTTTGCTGATGGCCCACAGCAAATATAAGCACGCCCTAGAGGCGGTTGCTCTTTGCTGAACATCAAAGGTCTACGGGCCTAGCAACATTTAATTATAGCAGTATTTTGGAACGAGTTATGAGCGCTAACAGTATCAATTCTATCAGTGAGTTTTTGTTACACGCAGGCACTGAATATCATGTTTTTGATTTAGGTCGACGTATTGAACCCACTGATAATCAAACGTTTCTAGAAATAGAAAATGGCAGTGCTTACGCGCCCTACCCTCGTCAGCAACATGCGTGGTTCGGTATTGTTTTTTGGAACAAGAATGCATCCTCGCAACACTATATATGGTTTGTAAAACTGCCACTTGATGAACAAGGCTTAATCGTTGCCGCTGCTAGAAATCATTTTTTAGAGATTATTGTTGATGCACTAGGAAAGTCGATTGCAGAAGATACCGAAAATGCACAGCAATTGCCCGACAACCCTTATTCCTTCGTGCCGAACCAATCGCAACTTGCGCAGTTTAATGCGCTAGTCAAAAGCACGTTAAACCACCCCTTAAGCGAAGAGGGCCAGAAAGTTGAAGCTTACGTTCAAGCCCCACAACTTGTGGATTGGCAACAAATATCTATGCAAAGCGTGGCAGATTTTATACATGGGCTCAGCGTGCATGCAAAGCGAGCAGTGTTAGAGGAAGCAATTAAAGCCAATGTAGCACTTTACTCAGATGTATTCGTTAATACGCTTATGGAGACAAGCGAGAGCGTTTCTTTGTCAGATAACTTATTGGCTATGTATTTGAGCAAAATTGATGATGGCGACGACATCAACCTCGCGGCGCTGAGAGGGGCCTCAGAAGGGAACTTCAACCCGGTGATAAACAGTAAGCTACTAGACTTATTGAAAAACGAAAAATCGCAGCGAGTCGATATTTTAAGTGTTATTGCGGCGCGGCATTTCGAACAAATGGAACCGCTACTGCTTAGCACTTTTTTAGAACAAGCAGCTAAAGTTGACGAAAAAGAAGACCACCAAGGTGCCTTATTTGCTGGTTTCTTCTCTGATCTAGTCCAAATTCCGAAACTGCGCAGACAAGTGCTTACATTGCTGCACTCAGATGCCAACTCGGATATTCTCAGCGAGGCATTTCAGCGGTTGTTTGCGCAGGCGAGAAAGTAGATGACATTACTTGAATTGGTCATATGGTTAACAATTGGTTTTACCGGCTATCAATTTTGGCGTATTCGGGCTATTTCAGAGCGAACAAACGCTTATCTAAAGCAATACTGCGATAAACATGGTTTGCAGTTATTGAGTGTGGCAAGGGCTAAAACTCGGTTCTCATTTAAGTTTGGTAAGCCGGACTGGCACAGCTTATTTCACTTTGAGTTTTCAAGTAATGGTGAAGACAGATATACCGGCGAAGTCGAACTGGTAGGCGTGAAAGTCATGCGAACCGAGGTACCGCCGCATAGGGTGTAGACGCTTATGCTCAGGTATTTACAATCTCTTCAGTACTAAGAAGTAATTCTTAGTAAATTGAAAAATATGTTTCCCAAAACCGCCAAAAAAAGGGGAACCTGACGGCTCCCCTTTTTCCTGGAATTTTGAGTATCCTTCTCCGCTATCCTTTGCGACTAAAATCTTCCCGATTAAAATCCGTATACGCCCCTTTCCATCTACTCTCGCGACTTCCTGTGCGAGCTACACTTCCATGCGTAGGTCCCTTTCCTTTTTTCCTTTATTACTGCACATCCTTCATGCAGTGTTCCTCATCCTGAGGCTGTCCTTGTCAGGCTCCGCTGACCTTCCCTTCCTTCGTCCTTTGCTTGCTGCACATCCTGCTACAGCTTTGCTAATCCTTTAGCATGTCCCTCTTTCATCCTTGGTTTGCTCGTCCATGCAAACTAGAAATTCCTTAAAAGCTGCCTTGCTCTTGGCTCCGTGCCACTAGCTCCCTGCTAGCTTTGTCCTTATCCATGCTACGTCCTGTCTGTGACATTCCTATCACACATGCCATCCGTGAAATCCGTTCGTTCCCTTCAATCCTTTGTCACTTCCTTGTTTCGCAACTCCCTACTGCGTCCCTTCCTTTTACTCACAACCTTGTGAGAATCTCTTCCTTAAGTTGTCCTAATTTAATCCTTTAATGAATTCCTGACTCAATCCCTGACTCGTCGTGTTTCCTTGTGACATGTTCATAGTATCCCTTCCAAATATTACCGCCATATTGAATTACAGAGATTTAAGAAAAGTTTTTGTACGACTTTTGGCTAACGAAAAAAAACCTTTTAAAAACAAGGGCTATATACTTTAGTATGAATTATTCTTTCAGAATTTAGGTAAGATCACTCACAGCATTTGTAGGAAATGTCTTACAAACGCTGTGGTAAATTTGGCGTAAAGATTAGAACTTTAGTTGGCGATATTTTGATAGGGATATTTCGTTGAATAAAAAAGCGTCATTTCTGTCTAAACATAACTTCTCCCTGAACATGGGAAAGGCTTAGTTGTCCAACAACCTGGTAGTTATCATCGTTAAAAAACGTACGGTGTTTATCTACAGTCACAAATACTGAAACCCCCTCGCTTTTGTTATCTTCTTCGACAACACTATCAATGGCACCTAATAATATATGACCGAGACCGTGGTGTTGATAATCGGGGTGAACCGCGATAAAACTTAGCATATGAAAGTTATCTGCTGGTACTAACGCTCTTACTTTCTCTTCTTTTTCCAGCATTTGTTTGGTGCCGAATAAACCTGCGGTTAGCAGCATTCTCAATCGCCAATGCCAGTAACGCCCTGCACCAAAAGCCGCATCTGGCGCGGTAAGGCATGCCACCGCAATCAATCTATCGTCGTCAAACAAACCAATCATGGGCTGTTCTGCTACCCAAAACGCATTAAGTTCCTCGCGAATAGCTGAACGAAGGCGACTTTCATACCCTTCTTTTTCCGCCTGAAAGATATCGATAAATAACGGATCATCCACATAAGCATTGTAAAGTAGAGACGCGGCAACTTTGAGGTCATCGACTGAAAGGTAAATCGCTTTGACGGTGTCTTGCAAGGGGGCTAACACGTTATTGAGGGCATCGGTGTTCATAGGGGCTCCATGTACGCAAAGCTGATTAGTTATTTTTACCAAACTCGATAAAAGCATAGTAAAAAAGAACAAGTGAGTAACAAGGTAGTCGCTTTTTCTTCGCGTCACCAACTCACTTAAACTGTCTAAACTTTAGCCTACTTGAAAACCCCTTTCATGTTAACTTTTAATTAACATTTAATTGTTCGGCAAATTTTATATCGCTATACATTCACTAAATTACAAATTAGTGCATTAGGCTGTATGCGCTATCGCCCCAACCTACTAAGCTGCTATTTCTAAAAACAAGGGGCGTACATTCGTCTTTCGTCGTTATACCATCGCCCATTGTTTTTTGTGTGCGGTAATATAGTACGCGATATGTACCATCTTGCTTTTCAAAAAGTTCGTTAAAGTCTGCAACGCCCATTTTTCTTAAAACACTCTCATAACTCGCGCCAGTCTCTAGGTTTGCGATATGTTTGCGATTATTAAACTCTCTATCTTCCCAATCAGCGCCATAGTGACTATCCGAACCGCCACCTACAGACACGACACAGCCAGAAAGCAAAGCTGAAGATGCTAAAGCGACAGAAAGAAGAACCGTTTTCATGTGAATTCCTTAAATATTGTGTTGGTTTTATTTTTAAGTTTAGAGCCTAATGGCCTTACAGTTGCAAACCTAAGTGTTGCAAGCATTCTCAATACTTATACCCATTTAAAGTATCGCCCCTGCTATGTGAATCGACACTGAATGCAGACTGCTCCGTTTATGTTTCATCCACTTAATGGTGTGAACTAACGTGATTTAAAACTAAATAAACAAGAATAGTACCAAAAGCATATCTATCTGATTTACATGACTTTTATCTTTCCACCCAGCTTTCGCACATCCAAAAAAATAGTGAAATCAGTAACTTATTAGTGAAATTGACTATGTGAACAAGCTACACTAGCTATATTCGCGATCTTCAAACATTTTACTCTCATGTCAAATTCGAACTTACAGCAACTTCACGTTTTGTGTCTTCAAATGTATAAGGAAGGCAAAGCACCAACGGTAGGCATTTTAAGGTCTAAAGCCCCATTTAAGGTGTCAGTAACAGAAGCTATTGAAGCAATAAAGCGTTTCAATGCACATAAGCCTCAGCTTGACGCCACCGGTAAAGAAAACCCATCTGAACAAAACACGTCGCTTAATACACGCCGAACAGACAGCCTTCAAACGCGTGTGGAAACTTTAGAAAAAGAAGTCGCCGAATTAAAACAGACACTACTTAAAATGATGAATGCTCAGTAAGCACAAGTGCTAACTAGGAAAGTAGCGACCGTTTGTAAGTATGTTGTGTAACGCCGCTTGCTTTAAGGACGAGGAGTAAGTTGCTCAAGAAATGCAGCAAGCGACGGGGCAAGAATTTTAGCTGGCTCTTTTCCTACCTGTTCCAATGCAACTTCACCGCTTTCATTGACAACCGATAATATGAAATCTTCTTCGTCTGTTAATCCGAAAAACAACGTAGGCGCTTGCTTTAGCCTTTGCTTCATTAACAAATGACCGATTAAATTTTGTTGAAGCCTTTCAAAGTCTTCGCTGTTAAACACTTGAAGTAATTCACAGCTACCTTGAGGCGCCATTGCTTTCAAATTGTCGCTGTAATAACGGGTGAAAAACTGACAATAATCTGTATTTAGTTTAAGAGTCAGGGCTTCTTCAACATTATCAAAAGAATGTGGCGGAGATTGTAGCACGGGCGTCCAGCTGACGGGCTCGCCGTCACTAGCACTGGTTTTGTAGCAAGGCGATGGCCACTCGCTGTCAAATGCGATTTTTAACCCTTCACCCTCAGCTTGTTCGACATAAGATGATACAAATTTATCTAATTGTGCAGGAATTGTTAGAGCCATTTTGACGTTACCCTCGTATTTTTGGGGTACACTATACAACTAAACAGTTAAGTCAATACTGGGGTCGCTTAGTCTGTACTGCTAGTTCATAACGTAACCTCGTAAAATTACGCTGTAGCGGAACGCCTGTTAGCACTTCAAGTAGATAGATGAAAGGTTCTTATGTCGACTGACAATTCGCCTCAAAAAATTATTATCTCCGCACCTGATGACCTATCGCTGGGCAAACAGGTCGATTATGAATTTGAATACAACCCAAGCTTATTGCAAGGGGTACCTCGCAGTTTAAGCCGGGATACGTTAGCCCTGGCCGATTCACAATTACCGTTTGATGGGATAGACACTTGGACGGGATACGAACTTTCTTGGCTTAATGAAAAAGGGAAGCCTAATGTAGCAATTTTGGAGTGTCATGTTCCTATTACTTCCCCAAACCTTATTGAATCAAAATCTTTCAAGCTATATTTGAATAGCTTCAATCAATCAAAGTTTGATTCACCAGAAGAAGTACAAAAAGTGCTTCAAGCGGATCTATCTAAGTGTGCAGGTGAGCAGGTTCAGGTAAAACTCATTCTCCCTCAACAATTTTCTTCGTTGCAATTTAAAGAGTTTGAGGGAGTTTTGTTGGACAATCTTGATGTGGAAATCGAGCAGTACTCTCCTAATACGCAGTTTTTAGCGGTTAGCGAAAATAACGTCAATACCCAAGAAACCCTCGTTTCTCATTTACTTAAATCTAATTGTTTAATCACAAGTCAGCCAGATTGGGCTAGTATTCAAATTAGGTATGAAGGAAAAGCCCTTGATCATGAAGGGCTTTTAAAATATCTGATTAGCTTTAGGCAGCACAATGAATTTCATGAGCAATGCGTTGAGCGTATCTACAGCGACATTATGCAGCATTGCAGGCCCACTAAGTTAACAGTGTGTGCCCGTTATACTCGGCGCGGGGGGTTAGATATCAACCCTTTCCGGTCGAATTTTGAAGCACCTTATGCCAATCATCGTCAGGCACGTCAGTAATACAGCGATGAAGCACACAATCAAAAGCTAACTAAATCGCGACGGTAATTGCGAATTAGAACAAAGACGAGATTATGGAAGCAAAACAATTACAAGCCCTAAAACAAAATAACGCGCTTCTTTGTCAATTTATCGTGAAGCTCTCTGCATTTTATGAGGGCTTTTCCGATAAAATAGATACTGAACTTAAGGTACTGCGCGGCCACCTTTCAGGCACACCTAATTTTAGTCTAGCCGCTGTTAGCATTGAAAAGCTTAATAAGTCTCTTCAGCATCAAGAAATTACCTTAAGAAAGTACAGTATTGATACCGTTTCGTCGCTAGAAGATGCAATGAAACAGCTGCAGAAAATTGTCTTTGAAGACAGCGAACTGAAAGGGCTTACTACACAAGAGTTAATTAAACTAAACCAGCCTGTAGGCGATATATTCAGTATCTATAAGCTTTACGCCAAAGCCATTGCTCTTCATCGTATTGCGCTGAATAAAGAAATGATAGGGCTTGAACAACCTGAAACAGTAGAAGCTAGACCAGAAAAAAAAGAAAGCGCTACAGCTGGCTCAATCAAAGATGAAAACCCTCACTACCGTTCTATTTTAGTTGAGCTTAACCATCTAATTACTTCTTATGCTCAGAAAAAACCAAGTGATCAGCAGCTTAATGATATTAAGCAACGTCTTGATGAAGGTATGGATAATGAGCAGCTACTTAAGAGTTGCGTTGTAATTTTACGCATGATCGTGCAAGACGCAATGTCAGAGGCAAGCTTAACAGGGAAAGTGATTCAAAGCCTTCATCGTTCACTTGGCGAAATAAGCAACGACGTGAATACAACCATAGAAAATAGCCAAGTACAGTTCGAGCAACGCAAAGCTGGTACAGAGCAAATTAAACGGCATATTAGTTATATTGAGGAAACTGTATCAGAGAGCGACTCCTTAGAATCACTGAAAGAGCAAACCCAGCTTCGCGTAGAAAAACTTGTCGCAACCTTAAGCGAGCAGCAAGACAGCGATGAGCAGGGGCAAGAAGCACTTTTGGCTCTGTTATCGACCATGCAATCGCGCATCGATACATTGCAACAGCAAACCAGTGTTTATAAAAAGAAGCTGGCTGAGCAAGCGATGCAAAGTCGCACCGACCCGCTCACACGTTTACCAAATAGACAGGCTTATAACGAGAAACTGGATGCCGCTTTTGCTAACTATAAGGAAAATGGAACAACACTTGCAGTCGCCGTTGTAGATATCGATCATTTCAAATCTATCAACGATAGATTTGGCCACGCCGCCGGAGACAAAACCCTTCAAGTGGTGAGTAAGTTTTTGAAACAAAACCTTTCTGAAAACGACTTTGTTGCGCGGTGGGGAGGAGAAGAGTTCGTGATGCTACTGCCTGAATCGCAGATGACAGAGATTGACGAAAAGCTCAATGAAATTAGAACTAAACTGGCTGCTATGCCGTTTAAATTTAAGCAAGAGAAAGTAAAAATCACTGCATCATTTGGCGCGTCCTGCTTTGGTAATGAAGACACAACAGAAACGGTTTTTGAGCGCGCGGATGAATACCTCTATAAAGCGAAGCGAAACGGTCGCAACCTTGTAGTAACTGATTTAAGCACTGACTTATAGGGTGTGAAGTATGAAGAAAGTACAGCTTAACCCCGTTGGCTCGATGAGTCAGCTTTCACAAGTAGAAGTCTCTCGACTGCAAGACACAACGAATAGCGAGCTCTTTGCTATGTTCAGGAACTGCTGCCTTGCAGTATTGAACAGCGGTGTGGATGAAGATAACTTTGAAGCGCTTTTCGCCCCTTTTGAGAATTTTGAAATAAAACTCATACGCCGTGAGCGAGGCGTAAAGATTGAGCTTGTTAATCCGCCGGAAGTCGCATTTGTAGACGAAAAGCTTGTTCGCGGTGTTCATGAGCATTTATTTGCTGTTCTACGCGATTTGCTTTACATGGGCAATAAGTATGCTTTTCTTCATCAAACAGCGCCTGCTGAGGGGAACGAGATCACCGATATGGTGTTCGACATGCTGCGTCACGCTAAAGCGCTTGAAGGTAACGATAGCGTAAATACGATAGTGTGCTGGGGCGGTCACTCTATCAATCAAGTCGAGTATAAGTACACGAAAGAAGTGGGCTATCAACTAGGCCTGCGCGATATGAATATTTGTACTGGATGTGGTCCCGGCGCAATGAAAGGTCCAATGAAAGGGGCGACGATAGGTCATGCCAAGCAACGTCACAAATCCGGTCGATACATAGGTATTTCTGAACCCAGTATTATTGCCGCAGAGCCGCCTAATGCGATTGTGAACGAGCTTATTATCATGCCAGATATCGAAAAGCGTTTAGAAGCCTTCGTGAGATTAGGGCATGGTATCATTGTATTCCCTGGCGGCGTAGGAACAGCTGAAGAACTGCTTTATTTACTTGGTATATTGATGAATGAGCGCAACGCGCAACAACCATTCCCCTTTATTTTAACCGGTCCTGCAGGCAGCGAAGAGTATTTCGAAGCCATAGATACCTTCGTAGGTGCCACGTTAGGCGCACAAGCTCAGTCAAAATATCAGATTATCGTGGATGATCCTGAAGAAGTAGCCCGCACTATGAGCAGGCACCTAGAAAAAGTGAGAAAGTTTAGAGGTGCGATGGGTGATGCTTTCAGCTTTAACTGGTCCCTCAAAATCGAACAGGACTTCCAACAACCTTTCATACCCACTCATGAAAGTATGGCGGCACTACAGCTTCACTTAGATCAAAGTAAAAGTGACCTTGCTGCAAATTTACGTAAAGCATTTTCAGGTATTGTTGCTGGGAACGTTAAAGCCGAGGGCATTGCACAAATTAAAAAACACGGGCCCTTTGAGCTTACCGGCGATAGTAAGCTTATGGAAAAGGTCGATACGTTATTAGAGTCATTTGTAAAACAACATAGAATGAAGCTTCCAGGAAGCGCTTACGAACCTTGTTATATTGTGAAAAATGGCTGACAAAGCGAAATAAAAAGGTGACGCATTTGCTTACGTTTACTACTTATGTTTAATAGGCGTTTTAGGGTACACTTGCCTAGAGTGTTGTTAAGCAGAAAAATGTTACGAGCAGCGAGTTTTCCTTGTTAAATGCTCATGCTTTTTGGCACTAATGCCCCTCACGAACATTTGAGTAGAGAAAACGAGAAGTAACGGTCATGAATACCAAGGTTATTCGTCTAATTTTAGCTGGCGTCGCGTTATATGCGGTGTTTGTTTTTATGGTTATCGCTTTTTATCCTGATAAACCTGAAAATATGGACTGGAAAGACCGTGAAGAGTACAACCGCGTCCAAATTACTAAATTGAAGCTGGGCAGTACGCGAGAAGAGGTGCTTGCTTTGCTGGGCTCGCCTGATATCACAGAGGCTAAACGGCAAGGCACAACAGCGATTCAAGTAATGTTTTTTAGAACTCAGCACGTACGCGCAGACGGCTTAACAACACAAGATGAGTGCACGCCTTTGCTGTTCGAAAATGATAAGCTTATAGCTTGGGGTGAAGGGGCTTACTCCAGCTATCAAAAAAGTTAAAAGGATGGGGAGTGACCGGCATCATTTCCACACTTAAACGCCTTGTTCATATAGGCGAAGCTGAGTTATCAGTTGAGCAGCGTATTAATCATTGGTTAAAAAACGCAAAACGGATATTGACGTTAGTTAATGCAAACCCAGCCCTAGCTGCGGCCACGCTTCATATCGATAACGACTTACCTAAAGACACGCAACAACTTTTGCTATTGGCACTGTTTGGCAAGCTCTGTCGATTGAACGACCATTACCTACAGCACGTTCTCGCCTCTTTACTTGCTACCTTTTGGCTATCAAGCGCTAAAACACCACGAGATAGCATTCCTGAAGTCATTCGCTTTTTGCGTAAACACAATCTGACCATTTGGCAAGATACGGTAAAATTGCAAAAAGCCTTTCAGACAGGAAAATGCAGTAACTTCATTGCAGATAACCGTCTGAATTTAGCGCAGAGGCTGTGCCTTCTATCAGGTGTTTTCGCCACAAACGTGAAAAAAAACGATCACCAAGCGGTGTTTACCCGCATAGCCTGTCGCTTACCAGCTTATCATCGGCATCATATTGCACCGCTTATTAGACTATTCGAAGGTTTACTTCCTGGAGCAAAAGTATTTGCTGAGGGCGTGCCTGGTGCATTAGTCGATGTGCAGCAAAACCATGGTTATGTATTCACGCTCAGCAAAGATGACGAAGATGGTAAGTGGCTCCCTTTAACGGCTATTCAAGCTCCGGTGCCATTATCATTGCCATTTGAGCATTTTATGGCGCTGTACACTGACACAGCCAGTGCCAGAGTAAACCAGGGAGGTACACCATACCTGCCTTCAACATTCGCTATCCAACAACCTCCGAAAGCGCTTATTACCATTATCGACGAATTGCAAAAGCAAGATGTAGTGATTGAACAGCTGTGTGAAAAAATTGAAAAAGTCCCCACTTTTAATCACTTTTTAATGCACATGGCGAGTCAAGACAACAGATTGCAACTGCCTGTTAAAAGTATAAAACAGGCAGTACTAACCTACGGTATAGAACGGGTGGGCGACATGCTTATTCAGTTCGCCCTTTTAGAGCGATTAACGCAAAACCAATTTCCTCTTATGGGAATGTGCAAACAAATAACCTTGCTAGCGTGTTCGTTTTCCAGCTACTTGGCGCAACTTGTAGATTCGAAGTTTACGCCACAATCAGCAGCTTTAACGATGACCTTTATTTGCACCCCTTTATTCACCCTTCCAGGCTTCAAAGTATCTAAATCCTTGCCCGTCGACCTCGAAAAAACCGTTTCTATTAATAACGCGTTTAAAGTGAAGTCCGATACGCCTTGGCTAGCAATAGCGTCGGAACTCGCTGGTAGTTGGCACCAAAGTTCTACCTGGCGCGCGGTAATACATCAGTGTGGCAAAGCGAGCACCGAAGTTCCCAAATCGATTCAAAAAGAACAGGCAGTCTTAGTGTTAAGCTTTTCACTTGCGAAAGCATGCTTATTTAATCAAGATGTTTATACATTACTGCAAGATATTAACGTGAAAACCCTTTTAAGGATTTTAAGCTTAGAACCCAATGATGTTCTCGATGCGCTTGAGTCTAGTGGGCAACTACTCTTCTGCCCCCTACCTTTATAGCGTTTTTAACGTTTCTTTAGCGGCGCTCCAGATGTGTTTATACGTTCAATGATAAACATCTGTTGAGTGCTAAGGTATCAACTAGTGTATTTAATACCTTTCAACTTTAAACGATTACTTCCACAGTATTTAATAGTCGAAAAAGCCCATTACCAATTAAATTTATCTTTACGAATGGCTATAACTTGCGCCGGCTATCGGGTAAAATAAGACAACTTTTGCCGTGCTTTACCCCTTTTCCCTACATTTTCCATTATAATATGTACGCAGGCAAAATTTGGCACCTTACGCGCCAAACAAAAAACTTAATAAACCTAACGATTTTGATAACAGAATTACCAGAGGATCCCTCCACATGACTCAGCAACGTATTACAGTCATTCGCGGTGACGGCATTGGCCCGGACATTATCGATGCGACCACAAAAATTCTAGATAAGGTTGGCTGTGACTTTGCCTATGACTATGCCGATGCGGGCTTAGTTGCACTGGAAGAACATGGCGAGCTTCTACCTCAAGAAACACTAGACCTTATCGCAAAAAATAAAGTTGCGCTTAAAGGCCCTTTAACTACGCCAGTTGGTGAAGGCTTTACGTCTATCAATGTTAGTCTTCGTAAGCAGTTTAAACTGTACGCTAACCTTCGCCCTGTAATGTCTTTTAAAGGCACAAAAGCACGTTATGAAGATATTGATATCATCACTGTACGTGAAAACACGCAGGGTATGTACTCTGGTCTAGGCCAAGTAGTTTCAGAAGACGGCAACGAAGCTGAAGCAATGAGTAAAATTACTCGTGACGGCGCTGAGAAAATCGTAACCTTCGCCTACGAACTAGCTCGTCGTGAAGGTCGTAAGAAAGTAACCGCGGTTCATAAAGCAAACATTCTTAAGTCAACTTCAGGTCTATTCCTAAAAGTTGCCCGTGAGGTTGGCGAGCGTTATCCGGATATCGAGTCAGCAGAAATGATTGTTGATAATTGCTGTATGCAGCTTGTGATGAATCCTCACCAGTTTGACGTTATCGTAACGACTAACCTTTTCGGCGACATCCTATCTGACCTATGTGCGGGCCTTGTAGGCGGCCTTGGCATGGCACCGGGGGCAAACATCGGTGAAGATTGCGCAATCTTTGAAGCCGTACACGGTAGTGCTCCAGATATCGCGGGCAAAAACCTTGCGAACCCAACGTCTGTCGTTTTAGCTGCAGCGCAAATGCTTGAATACCTAAACATGGGTGATAAGGCAGAGAAAATTCGCACAGCGTTGAAAGACGTTATTGAGTCTGGCGACCGCACCACACGCGACCTAGGCGGTGAAGCTGGTACGACAGAATTTACCCAAGCGCTTCTTGATCGTCTATAAGCGTCTCGTGCTGTAGTACTGTTATTATTTTAAAACGGGCTCTCTAGCCCGTTTTTTTATACATTACTCTCCACTTTTTGAATAAAAACTGTACTAAAACTGGACTACCGCTTTTTCACCCCGCCTCTATTATCTTGCTTGTACATGCAGAGGTGCTTCGCGCTTTATTACTAATCGTTACATCGAATAGGCTGTAATCTTTATGGTCAAGTTAGATTCGATAGTATTAAGACTAGAAAGCGTCAGAGCACTGTGGGTACATAACTTTAATCCCATTTAGCTAAAACGTAATACCAGAAAAACAGGTCGCGTATTTAGCAACACATACAAGGAAAGATGATGAAAAAATTAATCTCTGGCTTACTCGTACTATCAGCACTAGCTATACAAGCTCCTGTGGTTAATGCTGAAGTTGAAAGCAGTAAACACACACAAAGTAGCGAATTGACAAACCTCCAACAACGTATCGACTTAAACTCAGCGACTGTGGAGCAGTTAGTTTCACTACCAGGTGTTGGTCAATCCAAAGCAAAAGCGATTATTAAGTACCGTGAAGAAGTGGGACCGTTTCTTGAAGTCGCGCAACTAACCCAAGTAAAAGGTATTGGCGAAAAAATGCTAAGCAAGATAGAAAACTATGTTCTTGTTAAATAGACGATAGGTAACTTAGCGTCTCGCCTTCAAAATTAGCATCGCTAGTTTTCCAGCTAGATAAAAACTAAAAATAAAAAAATGCGCCTATTAGGCGCATTTTTTCTAAATAGTAAGTAGAGCAAACAGCTACTAGAGATAGTTAGCTGAGTAATACGTCTATTTCACTACAGACGCTAAGTACTCTTTAAACTCATCACCTAAAGAAGGATGGCGTAATGCATATTCCACATTAGCTTTCATGTAGCCTAACTTACTTCCGCAATCGTGGCTCTTACCTTTCATGTAGTAAGCATCTACTTGTTCAAGCTTCATCAGTGCATCAATAGCATCGGTAAGTTGAACTTCACCGCCCGCACCTGGTGGTGTGAACTCTAGCAAATCCCAAATCTTTTCTGAAAGCACATATCTACCAACTACAGCTAGGTCTGAAGGCGCTTCGTCACGAGGTGGCTTTTCAACCATTGCGTGAATTTTCGCTGAGTCACCCGGAGTGATAGCCGCTCCATCAAGATCAGCAATACCAAACTTAGAAATATCTTCTTCTGGTACCTGCTCAACCATAACTTGGCTTACACGGCTGGTGTTAAATTTAGCTACCATATCAGCAAGGTTATCCTTTTTAGGATCACTTGCCACATCGTCAATAATCACATCAGGAAGAACAACAGCAAATGGGGCATCACCAATTAATGGGCGAGCGCACAATACAGCGTGGCCTAATCCGTTAGCTACGCCTTGACGAATGTGCATGATAGTTACGTCTTTCGGACAAATTGACTGCACTTCTTCTAAAAGTTGACGCTTAACACGTTTTTCAAGCGTTGCTTCAAGTTCAAATGAAGTATCAAAGTGGTTCTCAATGCTATTTTTACTAGCGTGAGTTACTAGAATAATTTCCTTTACACCAGCCGCAACACATTCGCTAACAACGTATTGAATTAGTGGCTTATCAACCACAGGCAACATCTCTTTAGGGATAGCTTTCGTTGCCGGAAGCATTCTCGTCCCAAGACCTGCTACAGGAATTACCGCTTTTTTAACCTGACTCATAAGTTAATATCCTTTTTTAAAATCCTAGTTACTCGCTCAAGTCGGCGCCTTGCCGTCATTTATTTCTTAAGCTTATCTATAATCGCTATTATACAAAAGAGTAATGCAATCGATGTTCCAATTACCTTTTTAGAGCATTTATGTCTTACAAATGGGCATTACGGTTACTTTTTATTCATTAATGCACAAAACTTGGGATAAATAATATCTAATGCACCAATATAGTGAAAGCGAAGTGAGTATATTTTTCACTTCACTTACGAACCATTTAGTTAAAAGTAGCTGATCAGCGACGCTTATTTAGCACTCTTCTTTGAGTGAATAGGGCCGCCGTGGCGCATAAAACCATCTTTTAACCCGTGACGCATATACTTACCTCTCGCTTTTCCCTGCCCAAAGCAAAATCGATTCACAAGATACCTTACGGGTATTGCACAAACATGACGGAGCTTCCAATAAAGCGGAACGTAGCTACGTCTAGCAAGAATAAGCACATTGCGAAACTGATAATAGAGTCTAATGGGAGCACCTTGTTTAAACATAACACCACATACTTTCACCCTATCATCGCCTTGCCGATGAGGCATACAAGCACTTAACGACTGATAAATGGCCATACCCTTAGCTCGAGCTCGCCAGCACCATTCATGATCAACACCATCAATGAAAAGTGACTCTTCTTTTCCGCCCACTCTCTCAAAAGCACAGCGAGAGATAAGCATGCCTGAGGCAATAATTTGTTTCACTTCTTTCAAGCTATCAGAGACCTTTTTACCTTTTTGAAGCACACCCTGATCAACACAATCAGAAAATTGACAGTAAATAGAGGGGCCAATAGCGGCGATAGGGTTTTCTTTCTCCAAGGTAGTAAACTGGCGTAGTAACTCAATAGCAATGGTAGGTGTAAACTGACTATCTTGGTCGAGCAGGAAGGCGTACTCAACACCTTTATCAAAGAGCTTTTCTAAGCCTATGTTTTGAGCTTTCGCAATTCCCACGTTGGTTTCGCAATGAATGTAAGTGCAGCTAGATGTATTGAAACGCTCATCAACATTGGCAGAATTATCAACTAATACTAAATCCCATTCAGGCGCTGAAAACGCACTAATAATACTAGAAAGGTGCCCAAAATCGGGGTTATAGAGTATTACGACAATCCCTGTTTTCAATGCTTACCAAACCTTTCTAACAAATGCCTGTCGAGCTTGTATGCTAATTTAACCACTTTTCCTGGCATTAAGCGCAACGACAAGACACCGCAAGCATAAATAAAGTTATAGGGAGAAAACTGTTTTAATTTGGTGATTGCAAAAATGCGCGCTTTAAATTCATTGAGAGATTTACTTAGTCCACGACGCTTATAGAAGTTATTCACTCTTCTAAACTTTAATAACCGGTCCTTCAGATTTCTGAAGATATAACCTTGTGACGCTAGCGAAATCCAGAAGAAATAATCTTGCGTGTTAAGTAAGTCGCCATTGTATCTGTGACCATCGTGAAACACGTTGTAACGGATTACCACTGTAGGGTGATTAAGCGAGCAACGTCTGGGCAGTATTCGGGTTATTTGCTTGTGCGAAGCAGGCATTACTCTGGCCCCCACCTTCTTTCCGCTTTCGTTTATTTCGGTAAGCGCTGAACCGAGTACGGAAATATTGCTATGCCGATTTAGGTAAGTGATTTGGCGCAAAAGGCGGTGCTCTTCAGATATATCATCTGCGTCCATTCTCACAAAATAAGAGGGCTTAAACTGCAAACCAAAATCGATAGCTGAGTTCATACTACTTGCGAGCCCAACGTTGTGGCTATTTCGCGCTAAAATGATTCTATCGTCGCATTTTGCGGCATCTTTAAGTGCTTTAGTAATAGGCTCTGGCACCGGGCCGTCAATCACAACGATGAAGAGAAAATCGGTATAGGTTTGGCCAGTTATACTGTTTATAGCCTCTCGCAACCATCTCGCATTATCGGCCTCATAAACGGCCATTGCGACAATCGATTCAACATGCGTTTCTTTATTTTCGTTATGAATGACAGAGAATTGATTTATCAAGAATTTCTTACCAGCAAAAAAAGTAACAGAGAAAATAAAAGCGCGTATGCGCGCTTCTTTTTCGAAGGTATGTTACAGAGATTTCATGCAACCTGCTATGGGTTTTACCGAATCTACGACCTTATTCGCTTAATAAAGCGAAGTACGCTCCATATATGCTGAATCACAAGACTATAAACAACTAGAAGCCCAATAAAGCCATAGAACATAACCGCTTCAGGTGCTTGATAAACTTCGCCCAGAATACCGATAAGGCAATAGCACGCGCCTAGACACAATATAGCTACCAACGACTGTCTACTACTTAACCCTGCACGCATAAAAATGTTGTGAAGATGCTGTCGGTCTGGCTTCAACATTGATTGCCCCTTGCGCGCACGGCGATACATGATTGCAGCCATATCCATCAAAGGAAGCCCGACAAGCCACACCGCCGTTATAGGCCTAAACGCAGCAGTGTCACCTTGGGTGTGGTCAACAAGCAGCCATACAATGGTGAGGCCGACAAACATACTGCCTGCATCGCCCATAAATATCTTGTTTCCTTTAAATCCTTTCCAACTAAGATTAAACGCCAGGAAAGGCACAATAGCAGCTACAATAATAAGCGGCTCCATAATAGAGGCGCCATTACCGGTAAAGATTAAAAAGCCGGCCACGGTAAGCAATATAACCAAGCTCATACCACCAGCAAGACCATCAATACCATCTATCATGTTAAATGCATTGATAACACCAACAACACAAATGATCGTGAAGAAATAGCCACCAAGGTCAAGCAGCACCTCTCCGGTACCGAAGATATTACCTAACGACGTAATATAATTTTGCGCGCTCCATGCCATAATGGCGGCTACGCCAAATTGACACATAAGACGCCCTTTGGCACTCAAATCAAAGCGGTCGTCCAGCATACCAAGTAACACTACAAAAGCAGATGCGGTAAAGAATAGCGGGTTATTTTTCATCCATACATCTGTGGCAACGCTTGCGACAAGCACAGCCATGAATATTGCTACCCCTCCCGTTAAAGGGACGATACCTGCGTGGCGTTTACGTGCAGTAGGCTGGTCAACTAAGCCAAACTGATGCGCTAAGGGCGTCATCACCACTAAAAGAATTAGGGCTACGAAAAATGCAGTAAAAAGCGGGACGAACTGCAAGTACGCTAGCATAAAACACACAACCTCTCGTCACCGGTTACTGAAACACTCATATTTTCCAGCCTGACCAATGCACTTGTAAATTTATTTAAAAAGCTCAATATTGATTCCATATTTATACAACTTCCATTTCTTCCAGCGCGGTGAGGGTTTATCGTTATAACTATGCGGGTCGAAAACTGCCATATGATATAAAACATTTGTTTAAGTAACCACCCCAATCGAAAAATTATCGTTTCAAAACATTTCATAATCGCTACAGTTTCAACTGCGATGACTACGCACAACTATTACGCTAATTGCCACATGAAGCCACTTCGTGACATTTCAGTTACTTTCAAATACAAGATGCAGACGTACAATAAGCGTAATTATTTCCTTCAATATGAAATCTTCTACTTGTTGGGAACTTTCCAAGAAGAATACAGTCACTTTGAAGTCACAAGCCATGGCGCCACTGCGATAGCAAACATGCTTTTTTTAAAACTTATGTTATCCTAGCGCGAAATTGCTATATGGATATGAAAGCTAATGTTCAAACAATTCCAACGTTTAATTTTGCCACTCGCACTAATCGCGAGCGCAGCAGGGTGTACTAACTCACCTACAGTTACCGAAGCGGACATACCCTTAGTGCATTCTTCTCTTGCATATTCCCTAGCGCCAGAAAAGGAGCTTGCAATAAATATTCCAGAAGCCAATATTTATTTTGATAAGAAAGCATCTTTTTCAATACGCTTTGATGGCTATGATTACTCAGCCACTAAGCACTACATTTCAGCCACTGGCAATAAGTGTATCCGCTTTACTTTACAAGATAGTGAATCTGTTCACGCCAGTGCGCAGCGTAAAGTAACGACTTGCCAGCGGGATGGGCAATGGAAAGTCGTTTCTCCTCTCGTAGTTTCGGCAACGGCGCAAGGTGAATAAGTTAATGAAGTTTATGGGTATAAAAAACACAATCAAAACACTTTCAGTAACAGTGTGTTCAGCCGTAGTTGGCTGCATGCTTTTGCAACCTGTTTTCGCACAAAGCGTCGAGCAGCTTCAACAGTTAAGAGAAAGGGCTCAACAATCGCAAAGCGGAGGGACTACACAATCAGTTTCTCCTCTAAGTATCTCATCACAGCGAACTCTACCTGGTGCAACAGGCTCAGCAAGTTCTATGGGGCAATTTTCAACTCAGCCAAGAAACGGTGTAAATTTGCCGGGAGAACCTACTATTGATACGGTTTTCCCCGCCCAAGCCCCTATGGAAAACCCGCCATTCGCTGCGAACCTATTTATTGGTGGCTTTGAATCGGAACGCAGTTCAGGTTTAAACGACAATTACCTAGTTGCACCGGGTGATAAAATAAATATCTGGTTATGGGGCGCGGTTAATTTCTCCAGTGTAGTTACCGTAGACAACCAAGGTAACATTTTCATCCCCAATATTGGTCCTATCCGCGTTGCAAATACACCTGCGGGCAGTGTAAACCAAACGGTTACGGCAAAAATCAGGCAGGTGTATACCAATGATGTGAATGTTTACGTAAACCTACTCACTTCTACACCTGTGTCTATATTTGTATCAGGGCCAGTATTGCGCCCGGGGCAGTACGCAGGCCTTGCGTCAGATAGCGTACTCTATTATCTAAAACGCGCGGGCGGCGTCGATTTCCAACGTGGCAGTTTTAGACAAATAGATGTGGTTCGCAATGGCAAGGTAGTAGCAACTGCAGACTTGTATGCATTTTTTAGAAGCGGAAAGCTTCCAGAAGTATCGTTCAAAGACGGTGACACTATTTTAGTGCACCCAATTGGCAACACTATTGTGGTTGAAACCGGAGCGCGGAATAGCTTTACCTTCGAATTTTTAAACGAAGAGCTTAACGGTGGCGTGGTTAATTATTTTGCTCGTCCCGGTGAATTTGCATCTCATGCCTCAGTGACAGGGGTTCGCAATAATAAACAGTTTGCACGTTACTTAGATTTAAAAGAGTTTGCCTCTTTGGAACTAAGCGCAGGCGATACGGTTGAGTATATTGCGGATCACGAACCTCAAATATATCGCATCAACGTTGCTGGCGCCTTCGCTGGCGCATCACAAATTATGGTTGATAAGGGCGCGCGCTTGCTCGACGTGCTAGATCATATTGAAGCTGATACCACACTTTCTGACACGCAAAATATTTACCTACTGAGAGAAAGTGTAGCGATAAAGCAAAAGGAAATTATTGAAGAGGGTTTACAGCGCCTGGAAAGAAGTATGTATACCGCACCAATAAGCTCAACAGGTGAAGGCGCTATTCGTGCACAAGAAGCACAGCTTGTCGCAGACTTTATTGCCCGTGCACGCCAAGTGGAACCTCAAGGCCGTGTGGTTGTGTCCGAAAATGGCGATATAGCAAACATTCTATTAGAGCCTAATGACACCATAGTTATCCCTGAAGTCACAGATTTGATACATGTTGGGGGAGAAGTATTGCTACCTCAGTCCGTGGTGTTTAACCCAGATGCAACTACTGAAGATTACGTAGCTTGGGCTGGCGGCTTTACTGAACGCGCTGAAGACGAGCGTATACTTATTGTTCGCAAAAACGGTAACGTTACTTTTTCAAGCGTGAACGACTCATTCCTTTCAAGCGACGAAAGCAAGCTTGAGCCAGGGGATCAGATTATCGTTCTGCCTGCAATTGACACAAAGGTACTGCAAGCAGTTAAAGACATTACCCAAATTGTTTATCAAATTGCTATTGCAGCTAACGTAGCTACTAATTAAGCATGGTAACCTTTAAAGACCAGCTCTACGCATGGAGAGGCGTTATATTCGCGCTTTTCCTGCGTGAGCTTCAAAGTAAATTTAATGATAAATTTGGTTTGGGATGGGCATTTTTAGAGCCCTTTGCATTTATTTTCGCGCTGTCATACCTGCGCGGACTGATCAGTGGCGATGATATCCACTCTATCCCTCTCTTTCTGTTTATGATGATTGGTATGGTCGGCTTGCAGTCTTTGACTACATGCTTACAGTCAGTTTCAACGTCTGTACGAAGAAATAAGCCGCTCTATGCTTTCAGACAGGTTCAACCTATTTCAGCAATACTCACAGCCGGCTTCCTCGAGTTTTCTGTAAAAGTAGTGGTTGTCGCATTGCTATGCCTTGCGCTATACCTGATGGGTGAGACCTTTACGGTAAACGACCCATTGCTGCTGATATCTTTATTTTTACTTTTATGGGTATTCTCTATATCCATTGGGATGATCTTTGCTATTGCTGCCGCATTCGTACCAGAAGTTGATAAAATTAAATCAATGCTAACTCGTCCGTTAATGTTTATTTCGTGCGTATTTTTTAGCTTGCAAGACTTGCCCGAAGAGTATTGGCCGTATTTGACGTGGAACCCGCTTGTACATTTCAATGAGCTCGCACGCTATGCATGCTTCGAGTCCTATGGGACCAAAGGAGTGTCGTTAAGTTTTGTTATAGAAATTACCATCGCCTTCTTGTTTCTAAGCCTTTCGATGTACCACATCACGTGGAAGAGGGTGCTATCTCGATGATCAGAATAGAAAACTTAACAAAGAGCTATCCCAGTAAAATGGGGCCTCAATATATTTTTAAAAATCTAAATTTTGATTTTCCAACCGAGAATAACGTCGCAATTCTAGGTAAGAATGGTGCGGGTAAGTCAACCCTTTTCCGCATGCTAGCCAAAAGTGAATACCCGGACAAAGGCCGGGTTTTAACTAATAAAGCTATGTCGTGGCCGGTAGCTCTGCAAACAGGTGTGCACCCACAAATGACGGGGCGTGAAAACACGCGCTTTGTAGGACGAATTAACAACGTCAAATCGCTTCCTGAGTACGAAGAAAAAGTTCAAGAGTTCGCTGAGTTAGGAAAACGCTTCGATTTGCCCGTAAAGACCTACTCGTCAGGTATGCGCGCAAAATTGGTGTTTGCATGCTGCATGAATATTAATTTCGATATTTATCTTATCGATGAAGCGACATCTGTGGGCGATCCGCTTTTCAGAAAAAAAGCACGTTTATCACTCAAGGAAAAAAGCGAGCAGGCTGGTGTTATCATGGTTAGCCATGAACTTGACCAAATCCGCGAATTCTGTACATCTGCCGTCATCATTGACGATGGAAAGCTCACTTATTATCACGATCTCGAAGAAGGCATCGACGTTTATACGCAGGATGCAGACAATAAGAAATCACTTAAATAGGTTCAAATCACAGTGGAAAAATCTCTCACACAGCTCAATGCCCTTCTAAGTAAACACAAAATGCTGTTGCTTGTACTTCCATGGGTACTTTACGCCGCCTATCTTGTTTTGTGGGCGGCGCCACAATACGAAAGTAAAAGCCAGCTTATTGTTAAATCAAGCGATGGAGGCAGTAGCTTCGACCCGTCTTCTCTACTGATGGCAGCCGGCGTATCTGGCGCGTCAGGCGGTACAGAAAGTCAATTAGTGGAAGCCTATATTCAATCTGCAGATATGATTAAGTTTCTCGATGAAACGATAGGCCTTCGAGAGCATTACATGTCAGACAAAGCCGATATGTTTAGCGGCCTTCCCTCTTCTCATAAGCAAGAAGACTTTTATCAGTTTTACTTAGATCATATTGAAGTAAGCGTTGATTCAGCATCTTCTGTCATTAGTCTGCGCACACGCGCCTTTGACGCAGAGTACGCGAAAATAATCAACCAAGCTATTGTTGATAAAGCGGAAGAGTTTATTAATAACATCAATAATAACTTGGCGAAATCGAAGCTCACTTTTGCTAAAGGTGAACATGAGATTGTTGAGCAAAAACTTCAGCAAGCAAAGACGGAAATTTTAGGCTTTCAATCCAAATACAACGTGCTTGACCCTACAGCTGAAGGTGCAGCGTTTCAGCAAATCGCTTTTTCATTGGAAGCGACACTTGCTCAGAAAAAAGCGGAGTTAAGTACCATGTCTACCATGATGTCTAACGTCGCACCTGAAGTCATTAATATTAAGCGTGAGATAGCCGCCCTCCAAAAAGAAGTAGAAAAGCAGAAAGAGCGAATTAGTACTGCGGAAGGAGAAAGCGAAGCCCTATCTGTAAGTGAGTTGATGGCGCAATACAGTAACCTTCAGGTTCAGCTTCAACTCGCCATTCAAGCGTACTCTTCATCGCTGATTACGCTTGAAAACGCGCGCGTAGAGGCGTACCAAAAGCTACAACATTTGGTCACGGTAGAGTCGCCTACCCTTCCGGATGATAATGCTTACCCCACGGTTATTTACAACCTCGTTTTATTTGGCGTTTCGCTATTATTGATATATGGAATTGTCAGAATTGTCGTTGCTACCATCCGCGAGTTATAGCGCTTCGGTAATCTAAGTACGTTAATAGTTCAATTGGCTAAGTCGTTCAAGGCTTAGTCGATTGACACTGCTTTAATGAAGTTTGTCGCCCAAATCTTGTGTCTTTAAGCAAGCTCTAGTATAAGAAGCTATCCGCCTTACGGACTAATATCAAAGAGCCTATCCTATAAGTGCTCTACAATAACAACCATAAGCAATATGGAATTAAAATATAATTATGAAACCATCTAACGATACTAGCTTTTTCGGCCATCCAGGGGGCCTAAGAACGCTATTCTTTACAGAAATGTGGGAGCGCATGAGTTACTACGGTATGCGCGCGCTACTTGTTCTTTTTATGACTGCGAGTTTACAAACACAAGGTTTGGGCTTAACCGTCGCAACTGCTGGCGCGATCTACGGCCTATACACAGGTGCGGTATACTTTTTAGGTTTACCTGGCGGTTGGTTAGCTGACCGTCTAATTGGTGGCAGAAGCGCCGTATGGTACGGCGGTATTATCATTTTCGCAGGTCACGTAGTACTTGCTATAGACTTACAAAACCTATTTTTCGTGGGCCTTATTCTTGTTGCTTCGGGCACAGGCTTACTTAAGCCCAATATTTCAGCCATGGTTGGTCAGCAATATGGTGACGATGACGGCCGACGCGATAGTGGTTATGCGCTATATTACATGGGCATAAATATCGGCTCTCTTATCGCCTACCTAGTGACTGGTTATTTACAGGAAAACTGGGGCTGGCACTATGCATTCGGTGCTGCTGCTATTGGTATGGCCATTGGCCTAATTCAATATTACTTCAGCAATCGCTCGCTATCGGCTGATTCTGTCGCCCCGGCAAACCCATATCAAGGCGCGGCTAAGCAACGTGCATGGATGGGCGTATGGGCAGTGGTTGCGATTGCTATAGTGGTTATTGTACTTGCGCACATGGGCACCATTGTTATCGAGCCTGTCGCCCTTGCTCAACAAGTTGCCGTTGCATTCACCGTCATTTTCTTCGCTTACTTCGGCTTTATTTATTTTAAAGGCCAGCTGAGCGAGAATGAGAAAAAGCGCATGTGGGCACTATTTTTAGTATGTGTTGCATCTGCTTGTTTCTGGTCTGGCTTTGAGCAAGCAGGCTCTTCGTTAAACCTATTCGCACAGAACTATACCGACCGTGTACTTGAAAGCGGTTCTCTAATTACGTCCCTATTCGGAATGGACGCAATTCCTACTGTATGGTTTCAGCTTTCAAACTCGCTATTTATCATTATTTTGTCGCCTTTCTTCGCTGCCCTTTGGATTAACCTTGCTAAGCGAATGATTGACCCGTCGTACACCATCAAATGTGCTATTGGTATCGTTATTATGGCATCGGGCTTCTTGGTAATGTTTATGGCGTCACAATACGCTGCTCAAGGCCTTAAAGTTGCGCCTATGTGGCTAGTTACTACTTACTTCTTGCATACGGTTGGTGAGCTTTGCCTAAGCCCAGTGGCACTAAGCGCTGTAAGTAAGCTCTCGCCCAAGCGTTTTGCAGGGCAAATGATGGGGGTGTTTGTACTAACCTACTCTATCGGTAATATCATCGCAGGCCTGCTTTCTGGTAACTTTGATCCAGAGAAGGTTGAGCAAATGCCTGACCTGTATCTTCAAATTGCCCTATTTAGTATAGCTATTGCTATCGTGATTGGCTTAATGAGCTTTAAGTCTCGTTTCTGGGAAAAAGCAGGTATTGAAGAAAAAGCGTAATTTATTGTTAGCATGTTTTAAGTGTTGACCAATTACCCTACAATAACCGCCGCGACGTAACGTTCCGGCGGTTTTTTATTTAAGGTTTCGAAATAAAGGCTTAGAGCAAACCTATGAAGTTTTATTTTTCTACAAGAGACATTCCTGCCTTACAAGGTCTTCCTTTAACAGAGCGCGTTAAGTTGCTCGACCAGGCTTCAAAACGGCTTACTGTTCCAGAAAAGACCTTACTGAATGTTCTAAAGCTACTCGTTATCGTGCCTGTGTTTGCTCTTATTCTTCAAACCGCATCAAATTGGACCTCGTTACTCTGGGCTTTTGTGGTATTTTTAGTTTATCCATTGGTTATCAAACCTATTCAATATTCCATATGCGCTAAATACATCGCGCAACCGTCTAGCAAGGAGAATGCATGAAGACCATCCTAGTCACTGGTGGTGCCGGCTATATAGGTAGCCACACAGTTCTACAGTTACTTGAACAAAACTACGGCGTTGTCGTACTCGACAACCTAGCCAACTCAAGTGCTGAGTCGTTGCGTCGCGTTGAAACCCTGACGGGTAAGTCGGTGACATTTGTTCAAGGCGATATTCGCGACATTGCTGTGTTAGATGACATCTTCAGCGAGCATAATATTTTTGCCGTTATTCACTTTGCGGGCTTAAAAGCCGTTGGCGAATCTGTACAAAAGCCCCTTTCGTACTACGAAAACAACGTGTACGGCACGCTAACGCTATGTAAAGCCATGCAGAAACACAATGTGAAGAATATTGTATTTAGCTCATCTGCTACGGTTTACGGCGACCCAGCATCGCTCCCGCTACGAGAAGATATGGCTACAGGGCAACCAACTAACCCTTATGGTATGTCTAAACTGATGGTTGAACATATGCTTAGCGATCTTTATGTATCAGACGGCGATTGGAACATAGTGCTGCTTCGCTACTTCAACCCAGTTGGCGCGCACGAGTCGGGTCAAATTGGTGAAGATCCTAACGGCATTCCAAATAACCTAATGCCTTATATCTCTCAGGTAGCCACCGGTAAGTTGGAGCAACTAAGCGTATTTGGTGATGATTACGATACTGTTGATGGCACTGGCGTTCGCGACTACATCCATGTTGTCGATCTTGCAAACGGCCACTTGAAGGCGCTCGACCGCTTAAACCTAAATATGGGTCTGGATAAATACAACCTAGGTACGGGTCAAGGCTATTCAGTAATCGAAATGATCAAAGCTTTCGAAAAAGGTTCGGGTAAAATTGTATCTTATAAAATTGCACCGCGTAGAAGCGGTGACGTAGCAGCCTGTTACGCCGACCCTACTAAAGCAGCCACAGAACTTAACTGGCATGCTGAAAAAGGCTTAGAAGATATGTGTGCCGACACATGGAACTGGCAATCGCAAAACCCGATGGGCTACCCAAAGGACTAGTTTGTCATTTGAACGCTGCCAATAAGCTTGTTCACATACCAAGAATAAAAAAGCCATGCTGTTGAGCATGGCTTTTTTGTTAGAGCATATATAGCTAGGTGACGTTGAGGTTAGATAACAATAAATACCCCCTCTCCCCGAACTTTATCCAACATCGTTTTGTTTATTACTCTTTCTCTATTTGCCGTCTTTCGACTTGGAGTCTTTTTCTTGTTACTTCGCTTTCTCACTGTCATCAGATGACGCATCTTCTGAATCTGTAGGCTCATCAACAGCTTCTTCCGACGTTTCTTCATAGCTATCAAAGTCATTGCCTTCCAACATTGCTTCGAAATCAGCAAAGTCATCAAGCTGCTCATCATCTATCGCTTTGTCACCGCTTT
Organism: Alteromonas sp. BL110; assembly: GCF_003443615.1. NCBI lineage: Bacteria > Pseudomonadati > Pseudomonadota > Gammaproteobacteria > Alteromonadales > Alteromonadaceae > Alteromonas > Alteromonas sp. BL110. The sequence goes on from NZ_CP031967.1 coordinate 763,865, forward strand.
TACCATCAGTAACGCGGAATTCTAGATTCTCAAAATAAGCATTTTTAACGAAAGCATAATCGTCAACTGACTGCTCTAACTGCGCTTCTTGGTCGAGTAATTGAGCTCTCGTTTCAAGTACAGAAATACCAATACGCGCTAAGTTTACCGAGCCTTCAAGTAACGACATTGGAAACGCAAAACCGTCCACATAGTCACCAGTAAAGCTTCGCGGATCGCTTGGGCCTAAAAATGGCAACATTAAGAAAGGGCCTGTATCTAAGCCCCACACAGCAAGGGTCTCCCCAAATTGCTCTCGTTTACGCTCAATCCCAATCTTAGATGCGACATCAAAGGTGCCAACTAAGCCTACCGTGGTGTTAATTAAGAATCGAGCTAGGCTATCTAGTCCATCATCCACCTTACCTTGAAACATATTATTTAAAAAGTTTGCCGGCTCTTGTAGGTTATCCGTAATGTTGACTAAGCCAGTGCGTGCAGGCTGAGGCATTACGGTTACATAAGTAACTGTAATAGGGCGCAAAATATATGCATCCAATACATCCCAATTGAAATCCCAGATTTCACGGTTAACCGGTTCAAGCGGATCTCGTGGGTCAGATGTATCCACTACAGCAGCATTTGTCTTAGCTTCCTGAGACTGCGCTTGAGACTGTGCATCATTAGTCGCACAGCCACCTAGAATACTTGCGGCAATAATAAACCCAGTAGCGAGCGATTTAGACAAATCCATACTTATAATTCCTTATCAATAATAATGCTTAGTGAAGAAATCTCATTGGCAATAACACTCGAATTTACACTACCTTGCCATTCCCCTTGAGCTACCGCCACATTGCCATCTTTCGATAGCCTTGCGGTAACCACTACATCAGAAAGCGCAGCAAGTGTAAATTGCGGCATCATAGCGTTCTCGGTAGTTAATGTTACAGAAACCGGAAAGTCTTCTATTGGCAGCTTAGCCACTGCAGCGGGCATTCTATTAGCTGAGTTAGCATCTTGAGCAAACACAATTAAAAAGCCTTCTTTAGGCGCGCTAGCTTTGGCGTCATCAGACAAATTAACGGTAATAGTAAAACCAGTAACGGCTTCCTTGATATCGCCCTGTGCACCTGTCTCATCCACAGGTTCTGCATCAGAGCGTTGTATCGCTACCATTTCGCTGGTATTTCCCTCTAGCTCTTTTATACGCGCAACTAAACGCTGGGCCATATCGCTATCTGCTGGCAGTTTGCCTTCAACTTGCTGATAAAAACGACGAGTATTATTAAGATCACCAAGTTGAGCAGAAACCACTGCCATCATAAGCGCGAGATTATCATTCTCAGGGTTATCATTAAGCAAACCTAATAAGATAGATTGCGCGCGTTCCAAGTTATTTACATCACCCGTGGTCATCAAAGCTTGAGCTAGCGTAATGCGGTTACCTGAATTAGTAGGCGCCAAACTAACTGCTTTATCTATAGCTTCAATAGCCTGCACTTCTTGCCCAACACTCAACATCAATCTGCCGAAATACATCCAGCCAGTATCGTCTTCGGGCTCTTCTCTCAAGCGCTGGCGTATGGCAAGAGCAAGACTAGCAATATCTCGTTGGGTCAGGTTATTCGCGTTACCGCTAGCAAGCTGTTGACTTAGCTCGGGTAGCGCTTCAATTGCTTCATTTGCCTGAGCCACACGCTCCATCTGGTTCACTTGCGAATACACAATTGTTCCGCATACAACTGCAAGTAGACCACCTATTGCAAGTGGCAATTTAGCGTTACCGGTTTTGTGTTGGTGAAATGCACTTTCATCCACAAGTGCCAGTTTAAGTTCATCAACCGCCTGGCGCTTGTCGTGCTCACTAATAAGCCCTTCTTGCACCTCGCGGTCAAGTTCAGCAAGGCGCTGCTTAACAATTTGCGTATTGCTCAAACTGTCTTGTTTTGCGTGATTTTTATTGCGCAGCCATGGGAAAGCGACAATTAAAAGAACAAGCGTGATTAAGCCTGAAACAATAATATAAAACTCAGACCAACTCATTCTTTCTCTCGCTCCAACATTTCATCCGCTTTGGCTAACTTAGCGGCCATATCTTCAGGTGGCGTTACCGATTTTCGGCGAATTACAACCAACAAGGCAATGAATATAAACAATACTGGGCCAGCCCAAAGCCACAATGTCGCAGCCGTAACAGGCGGTTGGTAATGCACAAAGTCGCCATAGCGCGACTTCATGAATTCAATGACTTCCTGCTCCGTTTTGCCCTGTTTGAGTAGGGTGTATACTTTTCGGCGCATGTCGTGGGCAATCATGGCGTCGCTATCTGCAATATTTTGGTTTTGACACATTGGGCAACGCAGTTCAGCGGTAAGTTTTAAAAAGCTCTCACGTTGTGCTGAAGTATCGAAGGTAAATTTATCTTCAGCGGCGTGTACCGAGAAAGCGCCAAGTATCAGCAAAAAGGCAAGAACTCTAGTCACTAGCGTTTTGAAAACGGAAAAGTTGATAGTCATATTGTGAGCAACGTGCACATCTGTATCAACCTTATAGGCTCCACAAGGTATACGGGTAGCATTTCTAGCTAACATTCTCACTCACCTCCTTGAACACTTTGGGCGTCACTCATTACAGCGTCAACGTCCACTTTCCTATCATCACTTACTTTGCCAGCCCCTTCGGCAACTAATTTATTGTAAAGCGGCCCAACTTTTGAATTCCACACGCGCTCATTAATATCGCCTATGTGGTGCATGCGAATAATGCCTTTAGCATCAATCACAAAGTGCTCTGGTGCACCAGTAACACCAAGGTCAAGAGAGGTATCGCGATAAACATCGAAGATATTGTACGCGTAAGGGTTGCCATAGCGGCTGAGCATGTCGGTGACCTCTTGCTGCACGCGACTAAGTGTTTTTGTGCCAAAGTCTGGGTCTAAATCCTGGTCGAAATACAACCCCACAATGTGAACATTTTGCTCATTCTTAAGCTGAGTAAGGAACGGCATTTCGACAGCACAAGTCACGCACCATACACCCCATACATTTAAGATAGTCACCTTTCCTTTTAAATCTTCTGGGGTATAGGTTATATCTGGCTGCATAAGGTCTGGCAGTGAGAATGCAGGTAATGTTTTGTCTTGAACCTGAGAGTCTAGCTCTCTAGGGTCAGAAAAAAGCCCTTTAAATAAGAAAATAACCAGCAAAGAAAATAGCACCAATGGAATGGCAACAAGTGGAGCTTTTTTCATTACGCGTCTCCTTTCACTGAAGTATCTGAAATAACAGATGCTTGATCATTGCCTATCGATGAGTTCGCGTCATTATTGCCACCAAATACACGCTTTATCTTTTTCACCTTAGCCATACGATAACGCTTGTCGCTAATGGAGAAAATGCCGCCTATCGCCATTACTACCGCGCCAGCCCATAGCCAGATAACAAACGGTTTAATGTAAATACGAATGGCCCAGGCACCGTTGTCTAACGGTTCACCCATAGCAATAAATAAGTCTCGTGCTAGGTTTGAATGAATAGCCGCTTCTGTCATCGGCATGCGCTGAACAATGTACAAACGTTTCTCAGGCTCTAAATGCGCTATTAATTCGCCATTTTTATAAACGTCGAATACGCCCTTGTCCGCGTCAAAGTTCGGGCCTTGTACTTTACGTACGTCTTTGAAGTTAAAATCATAACCACCTAGAGAAACGGTATCGCCAATGTCCATGCGCACATCCCGCTCCATTTCGTAGTTTGAAACAAGGGTAATACCGATGATACAAATAGCAAAGCCAACATGGCCCAACACCATGCCCCAGTGACTTGGCGTAAGCTTGCGAAGTTTAGCTATTACTGATGCATTATCAGCATTACGTGAAGGCATAGCTGTTAAACGCTGCATCACTTCTTGCACTGTGGTGACGAGGATCCAAAACACCAACACCATACCCAACATACCCATGTAAGTTGGTTCGTCGTAGGCAAAGTTCACTAGTACACCTGCACTTAGTGCTATTCCACCTGCAACCAAGAGTTGCTTTTGCAGTTCGCTGGCTTTTTGCTGCTTCCAACGCGTTAGCGGACCAAGCCCTAGCATCAATACAAAGGGCACAATCAACAAGGTGAACATTTGGTTAAAGAACGGCGCGCCTACGGAGATACTGCCTAAGCCTAACTCTTTGTGAACAAGAGGCAGTAGCGTACCAAGAAGAACAACCAATGTTGCTGCACACAGAAAAACATTGTTGCCCATTAACAGCACTTCACGAGAAAAAGCTTGGTAGCGTCCTGGGCTTTTAAGCGAAGCCGCACGCATGGCATAAAGCAGCAAGCCAAATCCGCTAAGTACAATTAAAATGCCCAGTATAAACAGGCCACGAGTAGGGTCGCTTGCAAAAGAGTGCACCGAAACGATGACCCCGGAACGTACTAAAAAGGTACCTAATAAACTCAAACTAAATGCGGCAATTGCAAGCAGCACTGTCCATGATTTAAACGCCTTTCGCTTTTCGGTCACTGCCAGAGAGTGCATCAGGGCCGTACCTACCAACCAAGGCATAAACGAGGCATTTTCTACTGGGTCCCAGAACCACCAGCCACCCCAGCCAAGTTCGTAATAGGCCCACCAGCTGCCTAGCGCAATGCCTACGGTTAGAAACGCCCACGCAGAGATAACCCATGGCCTTGACCAACGCGCCCAGGTTGAATCTAACTGACCAGAAATAAGCGCCGAGATAGCAAACGCAAAAGCGACAGAAAAGCCTACGTAGCCCATATAAAGCATAGGCGGGTGAATGATCATACCAAAATCTTGCAGCAGCGGATTAAGATCTCGCCCGTCTACAGGGAAAAACGGCAGCATGCTGTTAAAAGGGTTGGAGGTAAGCAGCATAAATAAATAAAAACCAATGCCTACCATGCCTAATACCGACAGTACTCTAGCGACCATAGCAAGTGGAATACCCTTGCTGAATATCGCTACAGCCACTGTCCAGATTGAAAGCATCAATACCCACAGTAGGAATGAACCTTCATGACCGCCCCACACTGCGGTAATTTTATAATAGATAGGAAGCCGGCTATTTGAATGCTGCGCAACGTAAGCCACGCTGAAATCATCGGTAACGAACGCATAGGTCAAGCAGACATAGGCAATAAGTGTAAAAGTAAACAGGCCAATGGCTAACGGCTTCGCCGTAGCCATTAACGTTTCATGCTGACGGTGAGCACCCCATAACGGATAAACCGCCAATAAAATAGAGAGCACTAGCGCAAGCGTCAGCGCTATATTTCCAATCTCAGGCACCATAAATTATTTGCCTCCAGTGCCGTTTGACGACTCGTAAGAAGGCATATTTTCAGGTTTAACGTGTTTAATGCCTTTCATTTTTTCTGCCAACTCAGGTGGCATGTATTCTTCATCGTGTTTAGCAAGTACTTCCTGCGCTTTGATATTCTTCTCGCCGGTGAGTACCCCCGTTGCCACAATGCCCTGCCCTTCGCGGAACAAATCAGGCAAGATCCCTGTGTAAGTCACTGTAACCGTTGGACCGGTATCGATTAAGTCGAAGCTCACCGCTAAGCTTTCCTGATCTCGCTTCACACTGCCAGGTACCACCATACCGCCTATGCGAAGGCGCTGACCGACTTGCGGTTTCTGTCCATTTTTGCCTTCGATAATTTCGCTAGGTGTATAAAAAAGGTCAATACTGTCGTTTAGAGCGTAAAGCATCAATCCAATTGCACTTACTACTAAAAAACCGATAATTCCTACTACGGTCAATCGCTGCTTTCGTCTCGGGTTCATGCAACTCTCACTTCGAAAAAACTAATAAACGATAAAAACGCAAATAAATGCCAAGTTAACTTTTAACGTTAAACTAGGCGCTGTCTTGCTGTTGCTGTCGCGCTTTTTTAATGCGCGCTTTGCGTTCTTTTTCCACCATCACCTGCTTTAAAAGGCCGCGATGCTTAATAAAACTTTGTACGGCGATAATGGCCATTGCCACAAAAGTAACGCCAAACGACAGCCATACGTAAAATGCATAGCCACCCATAGCTAAAAAATCGGAAAAGGACTCAAACTGCATCTTAATTGCCCTCTTTCACAAATGTACTTGCCGTATCGCTTTGCTGCTTTGACATTGCTTTCATAGCCAACGCTTGCACCCAAGGCCTGTGCATTTCTCGCAATACAATTTCATTTCGTAAACGCACTGTGGTTACAGCACCAATAAAGAAAGCAAAACCCAGTAAGTTAATTAACAGCGGCCACAACATTTCAGGCGCAATCGAAGGGTTGTCAAACTTACTGATCGTTGCACCTTGATGTAACGTGTTCCACCACTCTACCGAGTAGTGAATAATGGGGATATTTACAACGCCAACAAGTGCCATTACGCCTGCGGCTTTGCCAGCCTGCTGTTTGTCTTCAAATGCACCGTAAAGGGCGATAACCCCCATGTACAAGAACAGTAGAATAAGCTCTGACGTCAGGCGTGCATCCCACACCCACCAAGCTCCCCACATGGGTTTACCCCAGGCCGCTCCGGTGAACAACGCGATAAAAGTCATCACTGCACCAATGGGCGCCATGGCGATCATACTCATATAAGCAGTACGCCACTGCCAAACCATACCTACCAGGGCCGCAATTGCCATAGCAACATAGGTTCCCATAGACAAAATAGCGCTTGGCACATGGATGTAAATAATACGAAACGAATCACCTTGCTGATAATCTTGGGGTGCGAAGGCAAGGCCCCATATAGTGCCTATGCTCAAACATATTAAAGCACCAACCCAAAACCAAGGCTGTAAAGTTAAACAAAGCTGGTACGCACGCTCTGTTTTTGCGTAGGGGTGTAACCACTTCCACATTAGTTTTGACTCACTTTTAAAGAATACGCGATGGCAAACGGTGCCAATGCCGCAGCCAATAAAAGCATGGCGGCAATAATAGCAAGTTGCGCATGATAAGGTAATTGCAGTGCGGCAGAATCAACAGCCGACGTGGCAAATATCAGTAAAGGAATAAAGACAGGAATAAGTAATAGCGCTAAAAGTACTCCGCCCTTCTGCAATCCAACGGTAAGTCCTACCGCAATCGCACCAATCAATGAAAGTAGCGGCGTACCCAGCAGCAAAGTTAAAACAAGCGCGATATACATATCCACTGTCAGATTCAAAAACATCGCTAATAAAGGCGAAAGCAAAAATAAGGGCACGAAACTAACCAACCAGTGTACGGTTACTTTTACCGCGCTTACCGCCGGTAACGCCATGCCAGAAAGCATGTATTGCTCTAACGAACCGTCTTGAAAGTCATCGCGAAAAAGCCTTTCCATCGCCATTAAAGAGGACAGTATGGCGGCAATCCAAATTACCCCTGGCCCTATGCGCTGTAGGGTATCGGGAGACGGGCTAACGCCTAACGGAAACAAAGTCACTACCATGGTTAAAAACATGAGTGGCTGCACCAATTCCGCTTTTTGCTTAAAAGCGATGTGCATGTCGCGCTTAAAAATACCTTTGTAAAGTGACATTAAAAGCGGTACTCCAAATCGAATACACGGTGTTCGCCAGCTGCGTTCGACAAAGATTGATGTGACGTAGTGATAATAAGACCGCCGTTACTCACGTGCTCTTTCATACTCGTTTCAAGTAAGTTAACCCCTTTTACATCAAGCGCTGTAAACGGTTCATCCAATATCCACACCTTTGCTGGTTTTAGCCATAGTCGTGATAGCGCCACACGACGCTGCTGACCGGCCGATAAGTACCTTACAGGCACATCTTCAAGTCCAACCAATCCCACTTTCTCTAACACGTCAAAAAGCGTGTTATCAGGCACCGAAACCTTGTGCTGAGCTAACCAGAACGATAGATTATCTAAGGCAGAAAGGCTGCCGTTAGTACCGCTTTTGTGACCGAGATAAAAAAGGTCATGGTAGTAGCCTGCCTTGTCCTCTGAAATGTCCACTCCGTTGTACAGTACTGCGCCTGCATCGGGCGAACTCAGCCCTGTTAAAATGCGCAGCAAGCTGGTTTTCCCTGCACCGTTAGACCCGCGTAAATACAGCAACTCATTGGAATCGACAACCAGTGAAAGCCCTTCAAATAGGGTCCTGTCTCGTTTGCTGCATGTTAACCCGCGCGCCTCTAACACTGCCTAGCTACTCCAACGTTCAGAAGAGGTTATAAAAAATGGCGCTAGTCTACCACATGAACGCTTTTTCGCAGTCGCGAATTCCAATTAAATATGATTTACTTCAACGACAAAGGCATTTTTCCTTTGGGCATCTTGCCTTTAATTGGACGTTTTTCTCTGTGCTATTGGTAGTCCTGCGTTAATAGGAAAACAGCCCTTAATAGCTTTGCTATACTTAAAATAGTAAGGAAAAGCGCCACCGTGCCGATATCACAATCATGACAACACCATTATCATCTCTATTGGCAGCCGCTTCGAATCCACCTTCAGGCTCTGGTTCTGCATCCTTATCACAAGCAGGAAGTGTAAACGCTGCGGCTCAAGGGCAAAAAGGAAGTTCGTCTCCCGCTATTACTAATGCCGCATTGTCTCAGGCAGCCGCGTTAGATAATGCCGCTAAAGTAATAGTTGAACGTTTGCCCGAACGGGTATTAGCAATAAGCGCCCCGGTAAATAGCAACTCATCAAGTAGCGCAGCTTCAGCTGCACAAGCACTTAATGTTGCCCTACCTGCCGAGATAGATGCAAAACTGTCAAAGCAAGCAATTAGCAACGCGCAGCTCGCTCTTTTACCTCAAAGTACTCTAGCCGAAAAACCTGGTGCTCAGCGTGCTGTGTTGCTTACCACGAGTTTGTCGCAACAGAACGTCGTATTAACGGCTCCGGATAAAGCAGATTTGCTCAAAGCTGTGGCAAAGACGCTCGCTGAAAATAATGCCGCTGTCACCCTCAAAGGTGAACTCGCTATTTCAACAAAAAGCGAGAGCTTCGGGCAGCTCATGGTTAATACTTCGAAAAATAACGCCGTACCGCTTAGTGAGATAAGTACTGAAAAGCTAGATAGTGCTGCTAAATCGGCACTTCAAAAGTTGCTTGGCCAGCAGGTTGTAGTAGGGCTAAGTAGAGCAAGCAATGGGAGTATCACACTTCGGATTTCTCAGGAACTTTCAAAAGCAGGCAATGAACCGAGAGTTAATGTCAGTAATTTTGCCACCATTACACATAAAAATGTAAGTACCAACTTACAACAACAAGTTATTGCGAATGCGATTAGGCAAGGGGGCGTGGCAATTGAGCGCAATTCCAATAACCCTCCAAGCCTTAATGCTGTAATAAAAAGTTCAGATACCAAACCGGACGCTCTAAAAGCTGTATCTGCGCTAACCTTGATTGATAACAAGCTTTCGATACGTACAGCGCAACAAAGCCCGCTAGTCCAAATAAACTTGCCTCAGAGCAGCGCGCCTTCTATATCTATTCCTTCTTTAAAGGCAGAACAGGTAAACAAATTCGATCTGTCACAACTTCCCACAGTAACCGCAAAAGGGACAGAAACAGGATTAGATAGAGGTGCTGGTAGTATTACATCTACTGGCGCACATATTGATAAAGAAGCCCCCACATCACTAAAAGGCTCGGATGTGCACAGGGCAATCACCGCCCTTTCTCGAGTCTTACTCAGTCAAACGGGCAATACAAACCAAGCGTTAAGCCAACTTGTCACTATTGTTGAGAACGGAAAGTTATTGCAAGATGCCGGTGCGACCAAGACACCTGAAGTACAGCATATTGATAAGATATTGCAGCAGCTAAAAGGCCTTGATGCGCTTAACGCCAAACCTTCGCAAGCCAGAGCGGTTAATGGTGACTTTATCGGGCCTCCCAAGCCTACTATCGAGCAATTGATGGCGGCGGCAAAAGCGGCTAAACAATCTAAGACCAATGGGTCAGAAGAAACGATGGGAATGCAAGGAAGGGATAGTGGAAGTAAGCCATCCTTTGTATCACTCGCCTCCCTAGCTCAGTCTCTAAGCGCACAAGCAAAAGGGTTATCAAATAATTTACTAAGTAGTTTTGCTCAGCAGTTGACGGCAATTCAAAGTAAGGGCGCAGATGCTCCCCCTATTATTTCAGACACCGATAAGCCTCTTGCTGGCGTTAAAGCAAGCGAAAGCTTCATGGGAGAGAGCGTAAATGCTACCAACGACGTTAATAACGGACCTAAAAAACTCTCACAAGACATGAACGACCAGGGTTTATCTCAACGCTTGCAGCAGCTTATCTCAACACAAGCCTTGGTAACTACTCCGATTAATTTAACGTCGCCTGTAAGTTCATCAAGCTTCGTACAAGGCATGGTTGCGTTAGTTCAGTTGGCGTTAGCAGGCCGAGCCATGCAAAAACAGCCTAGCTTAAAAACCCAAATAGATGCTCCCGACTCTATCGTTTCAAAAACGCTATCGAATATGGGAGTGACCACGCAACCAAGTCGCGTTAGCCAAGACATGAACCAGTTAGACGGGCGCCAGCAGTTGCTTTCTCAACTTAAAACCTTGCTTAGCAGTCATCAGCAAAGCAAAGTAGCAAGTGTCGACTCTCGCATTCAAGGACAAGATAGTTTCTATTACGTTTTACCGTCGCTTTCACAACACCACAGTCCGCCCGAGCTCTTAATAAAGCGTGACCAGGGTGGGCAAAACAATAAACAAGCAAAGGCGGGCCAACGCTCGCTTTGGAATATCACGATGAAGCTGGACATTGGAGATAGCGGGCAAGTATTGGCGAAGTCAAAGATTGATAAAAGCACGATTACTTTAGATTTATACGCATCGAACGATGAAGTGCTTAGGCGTATTGGTGATACGCTACCCTATCTGCATAAGCGCCTTTCCTCTCTCGGGCTTGTGGTTGAAAATACAAGTTACCAGCGAGGCCATATCCCTGAAACGTTAAACACACGCCCTCACCAGATATTTGAAACTAGGGTTTAGGTAGAAGGTGTATGACTGATTCTCAAAAGACAAAACGCGCTATTGGCCTAAAATACGATGGCGGTGACAAGAAAAACGCGCCGAAAGTAGTATCTAAAGGCTATGGAGACTTAGCTGAGGCGATAATCGCCATGGCTGAAGAAACTGGGATACTTATTCATGAAGACCCGTATTTAAGTGAAGTTCTTACCACGTTAGATGTAGGGCAAGACATACCCGAGTCACTGTATTTCGTCATTGCTGAACTTCTTGCTTACTCATATGTATTGCAGGGGAAAATCCCCCCTGGGTGGGAAGGTATTATCAAACGAGTGGATTTTGAAGTGTGAGGATAAAAAATAACCATTTATATCGCCAAACTGCCCTTTTCTTTTTCATAAGTGATTGTTAAAGGTAAGTTCGTTACTGTGCACCTTTCCTCTTTAAAATAAAAGAGCCCGATTTAAGCGAGCTCTTTTGGTATTAAATTGATGTTTGTGAGCTTATCTAAACAGGACTTTTTCTTTATTGAACCAATGGATACAAAAGAAAATTAGACCTGTCGCAATCACCGCCGTAGACGTGAATATGCCAAATAGTGCAAAGTAGTCCATGGTGCCTTTGAACAGCTCTTTCATGGCAAGGGCAACGTTAGTAAGCGGCACCCAAACCCAGCCTCCTTTAAGCTCTACCCCCGGCATCATCGCAATGATTACAGGGAAAATAACTACCATAATTAGTGAACCCATGTAGCTTTGCGCTTCTTTAAAAGAGCGAGCGTAGATCGATAGCGATAATAATACTGCCGCAAAAACTGCCACTACAGGTACTAACATCAAGAAAATTAGCAAGAAGTCTACAAGACCTATCATTGACATAATTTCAACGACAAATTCAACAGCCATGCCCTGGGATAGCACTAGACCCCATATGGCCATGGAAGACACCGTTATTAGCGCGGTAACAATGCCTGCGGTGGCTACCGTAAAGAACTTACCTAATACCAACTTGTGACGGTCCATTGGCGATATAAGCAGGGTTTCTAAAGTACCACGTTCTTTTTCACCTGCCCCTAAATCTGCTGCTGGTGCCATTGCGCCCTGTAAACACAAAATAAAAATGAAGTAGGGCAACATACCGCCTAAGCGTTCACCCCACACTTCGCGATCATCCGCCACATTTTGCTTTTCTATTTTGATTGGCTTTAGTAAAGCCTCCTGCTGAGTTTCATCGAGGTTTAGCTGTGCAAACGCACTTTGCTGAAATGCATCGGTATATTCATCAATTATGTCGGAAACACGCCCCATAACTTTGTTAAGGCCTGCATCGTTTAAATAAAGCTGAATCTTGTGTTGCCCTGAATTTAATACGTCACTGTCAAAACTCTCTGGTATAACCAACACGAAGTCTAACGTTTCGTCTTTAATGAGTTTGGCATAGTCAATCTCATCGCCAATCGTAACTGGCTCGAATTTATCAGAGGCATCATTAAAAGACTGTACAATTTCCGGTGCATAGGTTTCGCCAACAATCGCGTATTTCAACACCGCGTTTTCCGCTTTGTCCGCCGCTGAACTCATAAAAAAGAATGCCACCCCAAAGATGGCAGGGAATAATAAAAGTGGTAAACCAATCATAAATATGATGGTTTTCTTATCCCGCAATAGCTCTTTGAACTCCTTTTTAAAGATTAACCACATTGCCCATCTCCTCAGAATCCATTGAAAGTGTTTTTAGGAAGCTCTTATGCATTTGCCCAGCCTCTGCACCATTACCAGAAAGTGCACTAAAGGCGGCAAGCGAATCGTTAAATACTGTTTCTCCTTGATTAATGACTGTTACTTTGTCACAAAGAGCTTGTACTTCGTCGAGGTGGTGGGTAGAGAAAATTACCGGTGTACCTTTATCCTTAAGACGTTGGATAAATTCCATTACGGTACTAGTCGCCATAATATCAAGGCCAGTTGTAGGCTCATCGAGAACAACCAACTCTGGCTCGTGAATAACCGCACGGGCAATCGACACTTTTTGTTTCATGCCTGATGAGAAATTCTCAGCTCTTCTATCAAGGAAGGTTTGCATATCGAGCAAGTCAGCTAACTCTTCAATACGTGCATTAATCACATTTTTTGAAATGCCGTGTAGCTCACCGAAGTAGCTAATATTTTCACGCCCACTTAAACGGCCGTATAGACCCGTTGAACTGGAAAGAAAACCAATCTTTTTTCGCGCAATGTTTGGGTTAGAAAGTACGTCCTCGCCACCTATAAGCACTTTACCGCTGTCAGGTTTAAGCGCTGTTGAAAGCATACGCAATGTAGTGGTTTTACCTGCACCATTAGGCCCTAGAAGTCCCAGAACCTGACCTTTTTCGCAAGTAAAAGACACATCCCTTACTGACTGAAAATAACGCCCTTTTAAACGCGGATCCTTCTTCTCTTGTTCGCTAAGCTTTTTCGGGTTTTCCACCGTAAAGCGTTTAGCGAGACCTGATATTTCAATCATTCCCTTTCCCTCTTGATGTAAGCTATTCTCAATTTTAATCGTTGCTTAAGGCATTGTTTGCTGTAGCCGCAAATTTTCCTTATTTATATTCTGAAAAGTTGAACCTTGGAAATACACCATAATCCAACCTTTCTTTTTAGTCTTCGCTTATCGTACTTTATTACAGCATTCCCTGTTTTTATTTTTTGTACAAGTTTCAACCGGATATTAAGTGTTAGTAAATATTTCTTAATATACCCTGCGTAGCAAAGGCATAAAAAAACCCACCTTTCGGTGGGTTTTTAAACACGCTTGTAAAACCTATATTATTCAGGAAGTACGTCGTCTTCGCCCTGTGGCAATGCTTCTTCAGCCTGCATGGTTTTAGAAAGCAACAGTTCTTGACGGATCTTTGTTTCGATCTCATTGGCTGTTTCAGGGTGTTCTTTAAGGTACTTCATTACGTTTGCTTTACCTTGACCAATGCGATCACCCTTGTAGCTGTACCAAGCGCCAGCTTTGTCAACAAGCTTCTGCTTAACACCAAGGTCGATAAGTTCAGCTTCTTTACTGATACCTTCACCGTAGCGGATCATAAACTCGGCTTGCTTAAATGGAGGCGCAACCTTGTTCTTCACTACCTTCACGCGAGTTTCGTTACCTACTACCTCATCGCCTTCTTTAACTGCGCCAATACGGCGAATGTCTAAACGTACAGATGAGTAGAACTTAAGCGCGTTACCACCAGTAGTGGTTTCTGGGTTACCAAACATTACACCAATTTTCATACGAATTTGGTTAATGAAGATACATAGTGTATTTGAGCGCTTGATATTACCTGTAAGCTTACGCAACGCTTGCGACATAAGACGGGCCTGAAGACCAACGTGAGAGTCACCCATGTCACCTTCAATTTCCGCTTTAGGTGTAAGTGCTGCTACCGAGTCAACAATAACAACGTCTACCGCACCTGACCGTACTAGCATATCGCAAATTTCTAGCGCTTGTTCACCAGTATCAGGCTGAGAAACTAATAGTTCGTCAATGTTTACACCGAGCTTTTCAGCGTATACTGGGTCTAGAGCATGCTCAGCATCTACGAACGCACAGGTTTTACCCTTCTTCTGCGCTTCAGCAATAACTTGAAGCGTTAGCGTTGTCTTACCTGACGATTCAGGACCGTAAATTTCTACTACACGTCCACAAGGTAAACCACCTATACCTAGAGCGATATCAATGGTTAGTGAGCCAGTAGAAATCGCTTCAATATCCATGGCTTGGTTGTCGCCTAAGCGCATAATAGCGCCTTTACCAAATTGCTTTTCAATTTGGCCAACTGCGGCGGTTAAAGCTTTTGATTTGTTATCGTCCACGTATGTATCCTCTAGGATTTGCGGTTAAATTCTTTCTTGGTGGTTTCCATATATTGTATGAAATTACCAAATAATGAACACATTCTATACTGTACAAGCATACAGTTTCAACCAGTGTTTTTAAATTTTGCTCAACATTTTAACTAAGTGCGTTATGGCAAAGGTAATAGCATGCTCTCGCACTTCGTCTCTATCACCACTAAACACCTTTTTAACTTGTTCATCTTTCTGAACACATAAAAAGCCAAACCACACCGTGCCTACTGGCTTTTCTTCGCTGCCACCGCCAGGCCCGGCGATGCCACTTACGGTCACAGCTAGCTGCGCGCCGCTATTGCGTCGCACGCCTTCTGCCATTTCTTTTACCGTTTGCTTCGACACTGCACCATGCTCTTTAAGCGTCTGCTCGGTAACGCCTAATATGTTCTGCTTCGCATCATTTGAGTAGGTCACCCAAGATTGATTAAACCAGTCAGAGCTTCCCGAAACGCTGGTGAAAGCAAAGGCAATCCCCCCACCTGTACAGGATTCTGCACTAGATACACTCCAATCTTTTGCTCTAAGTGCATCTCCTAGTGCCTGAACTTGCGCAGATAATGCGCTATCAAGCTTTAAAGGGCTGGCGTTTACCGTCGAATCAGTTGAAAATGTTGTACTCATTTAGATATACCTAATTACACCTGTTGTGCTTTATCAGATCTTCGCTTGATCTTAGTGGGCGTGAGTTTATCATTTATTCCCCTTAACAGGCATTAAACCCAGCAACAAATTCGCAGAGGCATTTTTTTTGGAATCACATACTCCTATGATGCGCCAGTACCTGACTATTAAGGCGCAGCATCCGAATATTTTATTGTTTTATCGCATGGGTGACTTTTACGAGTTGTTTTACGACGATGCCAAAAAAGCTGCGGAATTACTGGATATATCGCTAACAGCAAGAGGGAAATCTGGTGGCGAGCCAATCCCTATGGCGGGAGTGCCCTACCATGCGGTGGAGAGCTACCTCTCGCGCTTAGTCAAAATGGGCGAGTCGGTTGCCATTTGTGAACAGGTTGGTGATCCTGCCACCAGTAAAGGCCCCGTTGAACGCGCAGTGCAGCGCATTGTTACGCCCGGTACGGTTACAGACGAAGCGCTGCTAGAAGAGCGTCGCGACAATATTCTTGCGGCGGTGTGCGGTCATAGTATGCATTATGGTTTAGCCACATTAGATGTCACCAGTGGCAGGTTCGTTATTTTCGAAAGTGATAGTGATGAAGGCCTATTGGCAGAGATTCAGCGCGTTAGCCCGGCAGAACTCCTTTACCCTGAAGGGTTTGAAAGTTTAGCTCTGGTTGAAAATCGTAAAGGGCTTAGACGCCGCCCTGAGTGGGAATTCGACATCGATACTGCCACCGAACAGCTAAATGCTCAGTTTGAAACCAAAACGTTAGACGGCTTTGGAGTAAAAGGTATAACAAAAGGCCTAGGCGCAGCGGGATGTGTTTTACAGTATGTCAAAGATACTCAGCGCACGGCATTGCCACATATACGACGCATTCAAACCGAGCAGCAAGATAGCCGTGTGCAGCTTGATGCCGCCACCCGCAGAAATTTAGAGCTTACTCATAATTTATCGGGTGGACAGGAAAATACCCTGTTCAGCGTGATGGATACCACTACCACCGCCATGGGTAGCCGTATGCTACAGCGCGTTATTCATTCGCCTTTAACAGACCAGCATGAACTGCACAGCCGTCTTGATGCTGTTGAAACTTTCATTAACGACGACCCTGAAGATATTCGACTAGCGCTAAAACACATTGGTGATATTGAGCGTATTATGGCCCGCTTAGCCCTTCGTTCTGCGCGCCCTCGTGACTTTGCTCGCCTGAAAAATGCATTTAACGCGCTGCCTGATTTACAAGATGCCTTAGCTCGGTTCGATACAGGGCAAATTAGAAGTATCAGCGAAACCATTGGCACTTACCCAGAGCTTCAAGCGCTGTTAAACGATGCCATTATTGATAACCCGCCAGTGGTAATACGGGATGGCGGCGTGATTGCCGAGGGCTACAACGCCGAACTTGATGAATTGCGTAAACTTTCACGAGGTGCTACCGACTACTTAGACGCTATGGAGCAACGTGAGCGCGAGCGCACGGGCATTTCTACGCTAAAAGTGGGCTATAACAAAGTTCACGGGTTCTTTATTGAAATTAGCCGGGCGAACAGTGCTCTAGCGCCCGCTGAATATATTCGAAGACAAACGCTTAAAAATACTGAACGTTATATAACGCCCGAACTTAAAGAGCACGAAGATAAAGTATTAAGCAGCCAAGGCGCTGCGCTTGCTCTTGAAAAGCAGCTTTATGAAGCCTTATTCGACAACTTTGCACCGCACTTGAATAATTTAATTGAAACCGCCGCAGCGCTTGCCAAGCTTGACGTGCTGTGCTGTTTTGCAGAACGCGCCGTATCACTTGACTGGTATCGTCCGAACTTAAGCCAAGAATGCGCGCTTACTTATGAAGCTGGTCGCCACCCTGTTGTTGAAAATGTGATGAAAGACCCCTTCATTGCTAATCCACTTCAGCTTGATTCCGAGCGCCGCATGTTAATCATTACCGGTCCTAACATGGGCGGTAAATCAACTTACATGCGCCAAACCGCGCTCATTGCATTGTTAGCCTGTATTGGTAGCTTTGTGCCTGCTGAAAACGCCCACATAGGAAAGCTTGATCGCATCTTTACGCGTATTGGCGCATCGGATGATTTAGCCTCAGGTCGCTCAACCTTTATGGTTGAGATGACAGAAACAGCGAACATTCTCAATAATGCCACAGAAAATTCATTGGTATTAATGGATGAGATTGGTCGCGGCACCAGTACCTATGATGGATTATCACTAGCTTGGGCCTGCGCAAGTTACTTGGCAAAGCAGCTAAACGCTTATACGCTTTTTGCTACCCATTACTTCGAGCTTACTGAGCTTCCAGAAACGCAAAGTGGCGTAGTGAACGTGCACTTAGACGCGATGGAATTTGAAGATACCATTCGCTTTATGCATACGGTATCAGAAGGTGCGGCGAGCAAAAGCTTCGGTTTACAGGTCGCCCAGCTTGCAGGCGTTCCTAAAGCGGTAATAAAAGCAGCACAGCAGAAGCTTGCCGTATTAGAATCTTCACATCTTATGACCAGCACCGAAAGTGGGTCAGAGAAAGCCAACGGTGAGTCTTCTATACCAAAGAGCTCGTCAAAAGGTTTAAGTAAAACCAGCGCCTCAGGAAAAGCCACGTCAAATACTAAAGGCCAAGCAGAAATGCTATTTCCCGATAAACCGCATCCAGTAGTAGAGACACTTGAAAACTTATCGCCCGATGAGCTATCACCGCGCCAAGCGCTAGACCTTATTTACACACTTAAGCGCCTAAGCCAGTCTTAAACCAAGCTTAAGCGCGTATAAATTGCGCATCATGTGGGCAAATTGATTGTCTGCCCACATGATTTTGCGTATACTATCGCCCCGTCCAAAGTGTAGCTGGTTTTGTTCTAAACTCAGCCTATATTTACCATACAACCCAAACGTTCTAGGTTTCGCATGACAAATTATATTTTCGTCACAGGTGGTGTAGTTTCATCGCTAGGTAAAGGTATTGCTGCAGCATCGCTGGCCGCAATTCTGGAAGCTCGCGGTCTCACCGTAACCATGTTAAAACTCGACCCTTACATCAATGTCGACCCGGGCACTATGAGCCCTATCCAGCATGGTGAAGTATTTGTTACTGATGACGGCGCCGAGACCGATCTGGATCTTGGTCACTACGAGCGTTTTATTCGCACCCGCATGACAAAGCGCAACAACTTCACTACTGGTCGTGTGTATGAAGAAGTACTTAAGCGCGAACGTCGCGGTGATTACTTAGGTGCGACTATTCAGGTGATCCCTCACATCACAAACGAAATTAAGCGCCGCGTAATTGAAGGTGCTGAAGGTCACGATGTGGCTATCGTTGAAGTGGGCGGAACCGTTGGTGACATCGAGTCACAACCGTTCTTGGAAGCAATTCGCCAGCTTGGTACAGAAGTGGGCCGTGAACGCGCTATGTTCATGCATTTAACGCTAGTGCCTTATATGCCCGCGTCAGGCGAAGTCAAAACTAAGCCTACGCAACACTCGGTAAAAGAGCTGCGTTCTATTGGTATTCAGCCAGACATTCTTGTGTGCCGTTCAGTTGGCGCATTACCGGCTAGTGAGCGTTCTAAAATCGCGCTGTTCACCAATGTAGCCGATAAAGCCGTTATTTCACTTAAAGACGTAGACAGCATATACCGTATTCCTGCTGCACTTAAAGCGCAAGGTATGGACCAGCTGGTTGTAGATCGCTTTGGTCTTGAGTGCAATGAGGCCGACCTATCTGAGTGGGAACAAGTACTTTACGCAGAGTCTAACCCAACGGCTGAAGTAAATATCGGAATGATCGGCAAGTACGTTGAATTGCCAGACGCTTATAAGTCGGTTAATGAAGCGCTTAAGCACGCTGGTCTTAAAAACCGTCTTACCGTGAACATTCATCACATCGACTCACAAGATGTGGAAAGCAAAGGTACACAAATCCTAGAGCAGTTAGATGCTATCTTAGTACCTGGCGGCTTCGGTGAACGCGGTATTGAAGGTAAAATCGCAGCAGCCCGTTATGCCCGTGAAAACAAGGTGCCTTACTTAGGCATTTGTTTAGGTATGCAAGTCGCGCTTATCGAATATGCACGTAATGTGGCAGGTATGGAAAACGCGAACAGTACTGAATTTAATCCAGACACACCTTATCCTGTCGTGGGTCTTATTACCGAGTGGTTAGACGCTGCGGGTACCACTGAAGTACGTACCGAAACGTCCGACTTGGGCGGCACTATGCGCTTAGGTAGCCAGCTTTGCCATCTTATCGAAGGTACAAAAGTTCATGAGATGTACGGCAATGCCGAGATTTATGAGCGTCACCGTCACCGTTACGAAGTAAATAACAACCTGCGCGACCAAATTGAAGCGGCGGGATTAAAGGTAAGTGGTTTGTCCACTGACAAGCGACTTGTAGAAGTGGTGGAAATCCCTGATCATCCATGGTTCATTGCGGGCCAATTCCACCCTGAGTTCACATCAACTCCTCGGGATGGACACCCACTGTTTACTGGTTTCGTTGCTGCGGCAGGCAAATACCAGAAAGAAAATCACTAATTTCTAATAAAAGGGGCGCTCTCTCCCGTTGCGCCCCATTCAATTGTTGAGGAAAAAACATGGCGAAAATTAGTCGCATTATCGGACGCGAAATCTTAGATTCACGCGGTAACCCTACTGTAGAAGCAGACGTATATTTAGAATCGGGCGTAATGGGCCGAGCTGCTGCACCATCTGGTGCCTCTACTGGTAGCCGCGAAGCACTAGAACTACGCGACGGCGACAAGTCTCGTTACCTAGGTAAAGGTGTAACAAAGGCAGTTGCAGCAGTTAACGATACCATCGCGCCTGCACTTATCGGTAAAGATGCTCTAGCACAAGCTGATATCGACGGCATCATGATTGACCTTGATGGCACAGAAAACAAAGAAACAATTGGTGCAAACGCAATTCTTGCAGTATCTCTTGCTGTAGCTAAAGCGGCTGCGGCGGAAAAAGGCGTAGCGCTTTATGAGCACATTGCAGACCTAAACGGTACATCTGGTCAATACTCTATGCCAGTACCTATGATGAATATCATCAACGGTGGTGAGCACGCTGACAACAACGTAGATATTCAAGAGTTCATGGTGCAGCCAGTTGGCGCGAAGAGCTTCAAAGAAGCACTACGTATGGGCGCTGAAATCTTCCACGCTCTTAAGAAAGTACTTTCTGCTAAAGGCCTTAACACAGCAGTTGGCGACGAAGGGGGTTTTGCCCCTAACCTTAGCTCAAACGCTGAAGCGCTTGCTGTTATCGTTGAAGCCGTTGAAAATGCTGGCTACAAAATGAATGAAGACATCACGCTAGCACTAGACTGTGCGGCGTCTGAATTCTACAAAGAAGGCAAATACGTATTATCTGGCGAAGACAAGAGCTTCGATTCAGAAGCGTTTGGCGACTATCTTGCTGATCTTTCTGCACAGTACCCAATTGTATCAATTGAAGACGGCCTGGACGAAAGCGACTGGGACGGCTGGGCAAGCCTAACCAAGAAAATTGGTGACAAAGTACAGCTAGTTGGTGACGACTTGTTTGTAACTAACACTAAAATTCTTAAGCGTGGTATCGATAACGGTATTGGTAACTCAATCCTTATCAAGTTTAACCAAATTGGTTCATTAACTGAAACCCTTAACGCAATTAAGATGGCGAAAGACGCTGGCTTTACAGCGGTTATCTCTCACCGTTCTGGCGAAACTGAAGATGCGACCATTGCTGACCTAGCAGTAGGTACAGCGGCGGGCCAAATTAAGACGGGTTCACTATGTCGTTCTGACCGTGTTGCTAAGTACAACCAACTTCTTCGCATTGAAGAAGCACTAGGTGACGCAGCTACTTATAAAGGCCTTACCGAAATCAAAGGTCAATAAGCTTAAGCCAAATATGGTTTAACTAGCTTTGTTGAAAGGCACCAGCGTAATTCGCGGTGCCTTTTTTGTTTGCCCAGCGAAGCTGGCAAACAAAAAAAAGCCCTAACTGGCGTTAGGGCTAATGCACACATCACAACCACACTTTGTGATCCAGGGTGTATATACTGCCGCGTGCCACGGCAGTTGTTTTACAAATTAAAAACGATAGTTTGCACCTACAGTAATTCTTCGGTCAGTAAGACCTTGGAAGCACAGAAGTGAGCCTTCGTTAACACAGTACTGCTCTACTTCAGACTCAGTAATGTTTACTGCCTCAACACCAATATTAAGGTTTTCGTTAACATCGTAAGTCACACTTGCATTTAACTGACCACGGTCAGCTTGTACCGCAGGGAACCCCCACGGGAAGCTAGATGTACTACCGAAGTCATCTGTACGATAAGCTTCACGCCATGTGTAGCGCATACGAGCAGACAAACCAAACTTCTCGTAGTAAAGCGTAATGTTGTAAGCATTTTCAGACAGATTTAGTAAACCTTGCACTGCGGTTACGTCGATATCTTCGACCCCCGTAGTCGCAGCGAAGACGGCGTCAGCACGACTTGTCGCCGAGTTTTCCAACTCACCACCAGAGAACTCTTGCATTGTGTAGTTAGCAAGTACACCGAAACCTGATGCCCATCCGAGCTCTTGTTCAAAGCTGGAAAGGTCATATTGCACAGCGATTTCGATACCTTTTTGTGTTGTTTCAGCAGAATCGTTCACTTTCGTCTCTGTACCAACACAAACACCTGTACCTAGGTCTGGACCAAATACGTTAATATCAGCGATAGGGTTGAAGATACCACCACCTTCACATGGGTCAGTTAGATCGCGGTAACCTGTTGTAGGGTCCTCATATGCACTTACGATTTGGTCTACGTGTAACTCTTTACGCGTCTTGTGGAAAAAGCCCACACTCAACACGCTCGCCTCAGCGAAGTACCATTCAGCGGCTATGTCATAAGAAATAACTTCTTCAGGTTTCAAGTTAGGATTACCGATAGCTACGTTCGGGTTAGGGCTAGTACTGAATGTTACCGATGTAGAAAGATCATCAAAGTTAGGACGGCGAATATCTTTACCCGCGCCAAACCTTAGTACAACATCATCCGCCACATCAGCAACTAAGTTAAAACGTGGTAGGAAGTAGTTATAATCAGATTCAGATACAATTGTAGAGACAACATCGTTACCAGCGTCATCCTCCGTCACTGAGTTACCCGTTGAAGTTATGTCAGTTTGAACGTAACGAAAACCGAAGTTACCTCTAAACATTTCATACTCGAAGTTAGCTTGAGCATAAAGTGCGTGCGTATCCTCTTCGATATCAAAGAAACCTGACGAACTTGCTGTTGGTTGACTTAGTGACCGTGTAGAACCATGTGCTTCTAGCGCACCTTGCAACGTTGATAATACAGCATCTGGGTCAGAAGAGACTAGCTCAGGATCGATGATAAGAAAGTCCTTTACGTATAACTCTCGACCATCAGCTTCGTTGAAGTTGTCGGGGCCAGCCACTAGCAAATTAGAGAAGAGGTCACCACGCGGACTATCTTCCATCGAACGCAGACCAACGCTAGTGCTAATGTCCTGCATCATACTGCTAGACTTGTTGTAACGATAGCCAAAATCAACCGATGTGATAAGTGAGTCGACGTAATAAGTGAAATCGACTCTGAACGCATCTTCAGAATTTTCAACAACGTCGCGACCAATATTCACGTCACGAAGTACTACGTTGTAGGGGTCTAATAATTGATCTACGGTTGGGGCGTATTCAGCACCATCAGCAATACCAAAGGTTAAAGCTCCACCCGTCAAATCATATTCGAACGGCACTGCATTGTCGTTCGCACCGCCTGGGTCAAGAGGAACATTTGGGTTAATGAAGTTAAGCGTTGTATTGAAGCTTGGTGTAGTAGTATCAGACGAGGAAGACGCTACTTCTGCAAACACGTTCCACTTTTCGCCCTGCCATTCACCACCTAGACGAAAAATTTCACTTTTCGTTACGCGAGAGTTTGTATCTGTTGACAAACGTAGATTTGGATCGTCGTCATCGTTTTCTAAATCAATAGGAATAACGCCACGTAAAGCAGCTTGTATAGACCCTAAGTTAGTTCCACCCAGTGAACCAAAGTTAATGGTTTCAAACTCATCTGGGACAGATACATCGTTTAACGCACTTACACCCGATGCTTGAACACGAGAACTCTCTTGCAGACGCTCTTGATCATTAATAATGGCGTCAAAGAAAACCTTAGTGTTGTCATTCGGCGCCCATTCAATAGTACCCACTAGGTTTTTAGTTTCGTATTCAAAGTTATCGTAGTCTTGAACAAAGAATTGGATAGGCAAAAAGTCGAAAGACTGTGCGCTCGCTACACCACTATCTGATGCAACTAAGTTATCTCTATCAGCACGAGGGCGAAACGCGGTAACATCTTGTTGTGCATAGCTACCGCTTATAACAACACCAATGGTGCCGTGGTCGGTATCCCAGTTATCGCCAAACGTGCCCGAAATACGAGGTTGAAAGTTGCTGTCAGTTGTTAAGCTACTGTTTTCGCCTTGTACGCGAAACGCTGCGAGCTGTTCATTAAGCTGTAAGGGGCGAATTGTCTTCAGGTTAATCGTACCACCCACTGAGCCTTCGATCGTTTTTGCGTCTGGCGACTTAGTCACTTCCAAACCAGCAATAATAGCGGCTGAAACGTCTTCAAAATCAATACCGCTTCGACCTGCACCAGAACCAACTGTTGAAACACCGTTAATTTCTGTACGGTTAGCATCTGTACCACGAATTTGTACGCCTGTACCAACACCCGCTTCACGAGTAATTTGAATACCGGTGATATTCTCAAGCACTTCTGCTAAGTTCTGGTCTGGTAACTTACCAATATCTTCTGCTTCGATAACCTCAACAAGATTATTCTTGAAGCGCTTTTCATTCATTGCGCTAGCGAGTGACGCTCGGATACCCGATACTTCAATGACTTCTACATCTTCGTTTTGTTCTTGCTGTGTTTCTTGCGCATTTACTGATGCGGTCAGGCTTAGTGTCGTAGCCGAAAGTACCGCAAGTGTAATCTTTGATAATTTGTGTGCCATGTGTGTTTTCCTCTTAAGGATTGAGGAATGTCTAATCACTCATTCCTTACCGCTTAATTGATTTGCAACTTACCCGCCCTGCAAACTTGCCTTACACCTACTTTACAAGACCGTTACAAAAGTAAGACAAGTTTTTACATTGGTCAACACAAAATGTTAAAAAATGGTCAATTTTGTTTATATTTTTGGCATTACCAATATTTATAGAGAATGAATCGCTATGCTTAAACGACCCAAAAACAGGGTTATAAACGCCATATTTCAATGACTTACATTATTCACAGTTTAATTTATCAACGTTTAATAGTACTTACTCGCCCATTAGGTTATGCAACATAATTGGTAATACAGGTTTGTGGTAAACTGGTCTCTCACCAACAAATTGTTAAAAAGTAAGTGCAAAACTTAGAATTGTTAATCGCTCGGCTCAATTGCGGCAATGGCTTTTGAAATAGCTATGTGGCGCTTATTGTCGTTTCTTGATACGGTTAAACAATAATCAAACACATGTGCAGATAAGTAATGACATCAGAGAAACCTTCTTCTCGATCTCAAGCAGGCTTTTTCAGTGAATCGGGTGAGTTAGGTGGAAGCCATGCGCAGTTCACAGAAATTTGTACTGCGCTCTATGAGAGAGAATTATTAACACTTGCTCATTTGAACACAAACAATGCATCAATGTTGAAACGTCGAATGGGCGGCCTGCCCTATCATATTCGAAGCGTAGCTCGCTATATGGTTACGCAACTTCAATTGCCCCCTACGCTTAAAGTCGATACGCATAACGGAAGCTGGTTTTGTAAGCAACCGAGCAAATGTCCTGGTTTAACGCAAGATAATGAAAAATGTGTGCAATGGTTCAAGAAGAATACGGATTATGGTTTAGTTGTTCCTGTACTCGTTCAAAGCATTGAAGGACTTACGATTGAACTTGACTCTATTGATATGTTTCGCGAGTCCAAAGATAGGATTCATTTGAATAAGCATGGTTGGTTCGATATAGGTGAAGGCCAATTAACTAAAAAATGTGCGACACAAGATACTATTATCACTCAACCTATTGACGAAATTTCAAAAAGTGTATTCTCTTCGTGCCAACTATCAAGCACAACACTTACGTTGTTAAAACCTACTAAAGCCATAATAAGTAGTGCTTGCTGCGGTCATATGTGGAACTACAAATCAAAAACTAGCCCGCGTTCTCTTTCATTAAGAGAGATGCGCTTGTCCACTCAGGTCAATTGGAAAAATCTCACTTCAACGCGAAACAAACAATAATTATTCAGTTTTTTTGCATGATATTTCAAGAATAAAAAACCATCTTATTGACTTTATTAGTATACCTGTCCTAACCCACCTTAATCAGATGGCGTAAATTGTAGAAGATTGCACTGAAGACTGCCCACCCCCTGCTCTAAACGACAATTATTAGGATATACATCCTAAATAATCAAAAGATAGCTTTTATACGCGAAAAATATACTCATTATCGTAAACAATGGTTGACCTCTTCATGCCACATGGGTACATTGTCGCTATCAACTTGGTCAGCAAAGAAACAACAGCAAATGCGTATCCGTTTTCTTCTTCTATCTCTACTCCTTATGGCAGCCAGACTGCACGGGTAGATTGCGACCAGCGATTCAAAATCACTAAAACCCGTGCCAAGCACGGGTTTTTTTTTAACTATTCAACTGAGAGAGCGTCATGACAAATCAAGTGAAGATCTTTGATACCACATTGCGAGACGGTGAGCAGGCCTTACCTGCAAGCCTAAGTGCCAAAGAGAAATTACAGATCGCGCTGGCGCTCGAACGCTTAGGCGTAGATATTATTGAAGCAGGCTTTCCTGTGTCTTCGCCGGGCGACTTTCGTTCTGTACAAATGATTGCCAAAGAGGTTAAAAACTCTGTCGTTTGTGGCCTATCTCGTGCGTTACCTGGCGATATTGATGCCTGTGGTCAAGCATTAAGCGTTGCTGAGCAGTTCCGAATTCACACCTTCATCGCAACGTCGGAAATTCACGTTGGCGCTAAGCTTCGTAAATCACAAGATGAAATTGTAGATATGGCAGTGGCTGCAGTGAAACATGCTCGTAAGTACACTGACGATGTAGAGTTTTCGTGCGAAGACGCCGGCCGGACCCATATCGATTACTTATGCCGAATGGTTGAAGCAGCTATTAACGCTGGGGCGACAACGGTTAACATTCCAGACACCGTAGGCTACACAACACCTACAGAGTTCGGCGGCATTATTCAGCAATTGTTCAATCGCGTACCCAACATCGACAAAGCGACAATCTCCGTTCACTGTCACAACGACTTGGGCTTAGCAGTAGCAAATTCGTTGGCAGCCGTTGAGCAAGGTGCAAGACAGGTAGAATGTACGATTAACGGTATTGGAGAGCGTGCCGGTAATGCATCGCTTGAAGAGATAGCCATGATCTTACAAACCCGTAAGAGCATGTTAGGCATTGACACCAATATCAACTCCACTGAAATTTCTCGCACCTCTAAGTTAGTTAGCCAGCTTTGTAATATGCCAGTTCAGGCCAACAAAGCCATTGTAGGTGCCAATGCGTTTAGTCACTCATCTGGTATTCACCAAGATGGTGTTTTAAAAGCGCAAAATACCTATGAAATTATGACGCCGGAAAGTGTGGGCATTAATAAGAATAATCTAAACCTAACGTCTCGCTCTGGCCGCCACGTTATTAAGCACCGCTTAACTGAACTTGGCTATAAAGCAGAAGACTACGATTTAGAGGCAGTATACGACGCCTTCTTAAAGCTAGCGGATAAGAAAGGTCAAGTATACGACTACGATCTTGAAGCTTTGTTGTTCTTCGATAAGCAAAAGCATGACCAGGCGCACTTCCAGCTACTCTATCTTCAAGCGAATTCTGGACGTGAAATTATTCCGAGCGCCACCGTTAAAATGAAAGTAGGCGCAGAGGAAATTACCCAATCAAGCATAGGAAACGGACCTGTAGATGCGGCTTATAAGGCCATTATGTCTATACTGGGTCACGAAGATTTAGAAGTTGTCGACTTTAAACTAGATTCAAAAGGTGAAGGTGCCGATGCCTTGGCACAAGTGAGCGTTATAGCCACATATAAAGGTCGCCGTTTCCATGGAATTGGCCTCGCTACAGATATCGTAGAGGCCGGCGTAAAAGCCCTTATCTTTGTATTAAACAACACATATTTAGCCGATCAAATCGATCAGCAAAAAAATCAACAAGAACGCGTTGCAGGAGTATAAATGAGCCAGTATTCAATTGCCGTATTAGCCGGAGACGGTATCGGCCCAGAAGTTATGCAGGAAGCCAATAAGGTTTTAGATGCTGTTGAAAAGAAATTTAACGTTAGCTTAAACCGTACTGCGTATCCTGTAGGTGGCTACGCCATTGATACTGAAGGTGAAGCGCTACCCTCTAAAACCTTGCTGGGCTGCGAACAAGCCGATGCAATTTTGTTTGGCAGTATCGGCGGCCCTAAGTGGGACACTTTACCGCTAGAACAACGCCCAGAACGCGCAGCACTGCTTACCCTTCGCAGCCATTTTGACCTGTTCAGCAACTTGCGCCCTGCTCGCATTTACCCAGGTCTTGAAAGCTTATCTCCTCTTCGAGAAGACATTGCCAAATCAGGCGTAGATGTTTTAGTAGTTCGCGAATTAACTAGCGGCATCTACTTTGGTCAACCAAAAGGTCGTGAAGGTGAAGGTGAAGAAGAATTCGCCTATGACACTATGCGCTATAGCAAACGCGAGATTCGCCGAATCGCTATTGCGGCATTTGAAGCAGCCCAAAAGCGGCGCGGTAAAGTTACCTCAGTAGATAAAGCTAATGTATTGGTTACCAGCCGTTTATGGCGTGAAATTGCTGAAGAAGTTGCAAAAGACTATCCAGATGTAGAGCTTGACCATATTTACATCGACAATGCCACTATGCAAATCATGAAGAACCCGGCACAGTTTGACGTAATGCTATGTTCAAACCTTTTTGGCGATATCGTTTCTGATGAATGTGCCATGATGACAGGCTCTATGGGCTTGTTGCCATCGGCAAGTATGAACGAAGAAGGCTTCGGCCTTTATGAGCCAGCCGGCGGTTCAGCGCCTGATATTGCTGGCCAAGGCATTGCTAACCCTATCGCTCAAATTTTATCAGCCGCCATGATGCTACGTTTTAGCATGAACTTGGGCGATGCCGCAGACGCTATTGAAAAAGCAGTGGTGGCGACACTAGAAGCAGGTGTACTTACAGGCGAGTTACTACCAGCAGAAAAGCGCAGCCAGGCGGCAAGCACGTCGCAAGTTGGCGATGAAATCGTAAAACAATTAATGGCGCAGGAGTAAAATAACCTCATGGCCAAGACCTTATATGACAAAGTGTGGCAAGCCCACATTATTGACCAAATCGGTGAAGACAGCTTAATTTATATCGACCGCCACTTAATTCATGAAGTGACGTCACCTCAGGCATTTGCTGGCCTTAACGAAAAAGGCCGCAAAGTGCGTCGCCCCGATCGCACGGTTGGCACCATGGACCACAGCATCTCAACCCGCTCTCTGGCTATCGATGCCTGTGGACCAGCCAATGCACTTCAGCTACAAACCTTGGCAAAAAACTGTGAAGATCACGGCATTCAGCTATTTCCAGTGGGTCACCAAAAGCAAGGTATTGTGCACGTTATGGGGCCTGAACTAGGGCTAATTCAGCCGGGTATGACGGTTGTATGTGGTGATTCACATACGGCTACCCATGGGGCATTCGGTGCACTGGCTTTTGGTATTGGTACGTCTCAGGTAGAGCACGTTCTAGCTACGCAAACGCTAAAACAAAGCCGTGCTAAAAGCATGCTTATCAACGTAAATGGAAAGCTTCCTGTAGGTATTACCGCAAAAGACATCATTCTTGCCATTATTGGAAAAATTGGTCACGCTGGGGCTACTGGCCATGTTATTGAATACGCAGGTGAAGCTATCCGTGGTTTGAGCATGGAAGAGCGCATGACGGTGTGCAACATGAGTATTGAAGCTGGCGCAAAAGCTGGCCTTGTTGCACCAGACGAAACAACATTCGCCTACCTTGAAGGTCGCGAATACGCACCGAAAGGCCAAGACTGGGAAGACGCCGTCGCTTATTGGAAAACCCTTTATACCGAAGAAGGCGCCACCTTCGATACTGTGGTTGAGCTTGAAGCAGCAGATATTGCTCCTCAGGTTACTTGGGGTACTAACCCAGGCCAGGTCATTGGCGTAAACACACCGGTACCAGCCCCTGAAGATTTCAGCGACCCGATTGAAAAAGAAAGCGCGGTAAAAGCACTCGAATACATGGGTTTAAAACCTGGTGAAAAGCTTGCCGATATTACTGTAAACCACGTATTTATCGGCTCGTGTACCAACGGTCGTATTGAAGACATGCGTGCAGCGGCGCAAATCGCCAAGCGCGGAAAAGTCGCTGATTCAGTAACAGCTATTGTTGTACCAGGGTCTGGTAATGTTAAACGCCAAGCAGAAGCTGAAGGCTTAGATAAAATCTTTACTGATGCAGGTTTTGAATGGCGTTTGCCAGGGTGCTCTATGTGCCTTGGTATGAATGACGATAAACTAGTAGCAGGCGATAGATGTGCCTCTACCAGTAACCGCAACTTTGAAGGTCGCCAAGGTCGTGGAGCACGTACTCATTTAGTAAGCCCAGCAATGGCTGCCGCTGCGGCAATTACCGGTCGCTTTGCTGACGTTAGAGATTATCAGGAGTAAGTTATGTCTGAACAGGGTTTTACACAACACACAGGCATTGCTGCGCCACTTGATCAGGCCAATGTCGATACCGACCAAATAATTCCGAAACAGTTTTTAACGGGTGTTACACGTTCAGGCTACGGTAAACATTTGTTTCACGACTGGCGCTATTTGGATTTAGAAGAGAAAGAGCCAAACCCGGCTTTTGCGCTTAATAAGCCTGAGCACGAAGGTGCGAGCATTTTGTTAGCGCGAGAGAATTTTGGCTGTGGCTCTAGTCGTGAACACGCGCCATGGGCATTGGCCGATTTTGGTTTTCAAACTGTGATTGCCACCAGCTTTGCTGATATCTTTTACGGCAACTGCATTAACAATCAGCTAGTGCCCGTTGCGCTATCTAGCGAACAAATGGACGCTTTGTTCGCGGCAGTAAAAGCTGAGCCATCAACCAAAATTACTGTTGACCTTCCCGCGCAAACCGTAAGTTTTAACGACACTAGCTTCAGCTTTGATATTGCAGAGCACCACAAGAACAACTTGATTAAGGGTTTAGATGCCATCGGTCAAACACTGGAGCTTGCGAGTACAATTGAAGCTTTTGAAGGCAAGCAGCCAGCTTGGTTGTAACCGCTAAATAACGTATGACGTAAAACATAAAACGTCTCGAACTTGAAAAACAGCGCTATCGCAAGGTAGCGCTTTTTTATTATTTCCTTCTAAGCATTTATCTAAACTTTTGGCTGCGTCGAGGTGGGTTAAGGCTATATCCTAAATGTTGCTGCATGATAAGAACTAACGTTTTGTCTACTTTCTGAGTGCCTGCATGAAAAGCATATGGATGGAAACAGCACGACTTAACTATACTAAAGGTTAATAAACCCCTCACTTTTTCCACTGGAATAACGTATTATTTGTCTCTAATGTAGTATAAGGCTATGGCAATACTGTGCCGTACAGGAGAAATAATGTTAGAACAGGTACCCATTGATGATTTGCAGCCTGGGATGTACGTCAATCAAGTACTTGAACAAACGGGTTCACTTAAAATGCGCTCTAAAGGCATTGTAAAAACTCAAGCCATCATTGATAGTCTTAGAGCTAAGGGAATTCTTACGGTAGAAGTAGACCTAGCCAAGTCAAAACCTCTTAAAGCGCCAGAAACGTCTGAGCCATCAAAAGAAGAAACACCAAAGGCTATAAAAACACCGGTTAAGCCAGTAGGGCCGCGATTCAATTAACGAGGCGAGTGAACTATACAATAGTGCGCTTACCATACAGAGCAGCTTTCTAAAATCACTTCAAAAAGGTGCAGTTACCGATCTTTCTCCCATGGAGTCACTATCCCAAAGTCTCATAGAAAGTGTATTTGATAATAAGGACGCGCTCAGCTGCCTTACCATGATCAAAGATACAGACCAATACCTTTTAGAACACAGCATCAACTGCGGTGTACTAAGCGGTATTTTCTGTGAATTTCTAGGCTATGACAGAGACACAACTGAGCAAGTGAGTTTGGGCGCTCTTTTAATGGACATCGGCATGTCTTCGCTACCAGATGAAATTCGCAACAACACAGGTGAATTTTCTAGCAACGATTGGGAAGTAATGAAAACCCATGTAGAGATTGGTGCAGAGCTAGTCGAACAATGCGGTGATATTTCTGACCTGTCACTACGCATCATTGTACAGCATCACGAACGCGTTGATGGTAGTGGGTATCCTAAAGGGCTGGTAGGTGACGAGATTTCAGAGTTCGCCCGTATTGCCGCTATCGTGGATGCTTACGATGCCATGACATCTAACCGCATTCATCAAAACAGCATTACTCCTACACAAGCACTTAAACGCCTTACGGCGACAGAGAACTTAGATCAGGAGTTGGTGAAGCAGTTTATACAATGTATTGGTGTGCACCCTGTAGGTTCATTGGTTCGCCTTAAAAGCGGCAAGTTAGGGATCGTAAGTAAAATTAATCCGAAAAATCCAGTAAGCCCTCACGTTATGACTTTCTACAGCGTTACCTCGCAACACTTTAACGAAGTGAAACGGATTGATTTGAGCCAATATGATGATGAAATTATATCGGGGGTTCGCCCAGAAGAGTTCAGCTTAAACCTGCCAAAATTCTTCAAAGACGTATTTGTGAATCAAATGCCTTTATAGGCCGATTTTAGGCCCACTATTGGAAAAGCAAAACACTGCATAAAGGCCCTAGATTAAGGGCCTTTTCAATGCATAGCATCCGTTTATTGTGTAACTATTATTTTTACTTCGAGCGATGGAGCAGCTACCAGTCAGTCAATGCCGCCATGGTAAAAATTTCATCTTCAAAGGAAAGTACCACGCGCTGCGCTTCAATATTCACAATTTGCACTCTATCGGCAATCCAGTCGCCCTCGCCTATCTGACGCCCATTTACTCTGACCCACCTATCGGCTGGTCGAGAAGCATACATGTGTGCACTAAAATTCATCGTAGGAAGGCGCGTTAACAAGCGAACGGGCAACTGATCGACACGAGGGAGGTCGTCTTTAACCGTGACTATGGTCTCCTCTTCGGCGGGTTTATTATCTTGCGCCTTTGAGTCTAGTGCTGCAACAGCAGCGTTAAAGCGCGCCATAAGCTCTGGCGACACCGATACGTCAGATTGAGCTTCGGATTCGTTTAACACTTTGCCTTCGTAATCTTGCGAAGACAGAGTTTTCCTTGAATTATCATTCTGTGTAGCCACTAATTTGTCATCGATTTGGTTGTTTCCAGGTGCGTCAACTTCGGTATCTGGTTCAATGTCTACTTCGCTAGAAGAGGGCGTATTAGCTATTATTTCTCTAGCTTCGTCTTTGGGAACATTCGAACTGCCACTTTGTGTGCCTGTCTGGACTGTAGGTTGTGTTTGTTCACTTTGATTTTCCGAAATAGCGGGTATTTCGCTACCCTTTTGTGTAGCGACTAGCTCCGAAGCGCCTTCGCTTTTGTCTTCCTTTGGAGCGGCAGCTGCGGATGCTTCCGTAGGTGCCGCTGCGGGCGCCGTTAACATAGGCCACCAGCGCTTGGCTGTGGCTGCGGAAAAGCCAATGCATAAGCCGCCAAGTATAACTACCGCAAAAAGCGCAACTTGCTTAGTGTACAGCTTCCACGCCGACGGTAATCCTTCTACCGTTGGCAAAAACAAACTGCGATTAAACTGCTCATTAAGGGATTTATCAAATGTGGCGCTTGTATCGTGATCTCCGCGAAGCAAAGCTTGGGTTTGCGTTCTGTGATGCGTTGTCGCAGGCGCTATTTCCACCGTTTGCTCAGGGTCTATTTCGACCTCTTGCACACCCATTTCAGACAAGCCCTGCACCATAGCATCGCTTGTCACTAAACCCGACTTTCTAATTTTAACCGGCCCATTTTGCTTGGTAATTTGAACAATCACCATGCCGGGCGTTAGGTTTTCAATGGCAACGATATTAGACATACAAGCTCCCTAATCCGTAACCAAAAATAATGGCTAAAACAAATGCCGATGCTAAATACCATTTACGCTGGCTTTGCACGCGCTGGCTGACGACATCTTCACCCAAAATTTGCTCGGCCGCGGCCAAAAAAATAGGCTTTTGTACGACCGCATGCTGCTTCGTAAAAGATAAGGTTAACGCCCTATCGCACAGCAAGTTAATTACCCTTGGAATTCCACCAGTAATTTGATGCACCGCGCGTAAGGTAGACTTACTGAAAATACTGATATCACCTTCGGCTACGCTCAAGCGATGGGCAATATAGGCACTTACCTCTGGCGCTGTTAAAGGCAGTAAGTGATACCTAGCTGTAATGCGTTGGGCCAGCTGACGCAACTCGTTACGCTTTAACAGCTGCTGTAATTCAGGTTGACCAATCAATACGACCTTCAACAGCTTTTCACGGTTCGTTTCAAGGTTAGTCAGTAAGCGAAGCTGTTCTAATACTTCAGGAAGTAGATGTTGTGCTTCATCTACCATAAGTACCGTGTTGACCCCTGCCTTGTGATTCTCTGCTAGTTTAGACAAAATTAAATCGGTGAAATACTTAAGGCTCGCTTTTTCAGGTGTATAGGGTAAGCCTAGCTCATCGCAAACCGTCGCTAATAGCTCAAGGGCAGATAAGGTAGGGTTTAAGATCATAGCTACCTGAGTATTGTCTGGTAGCTGCTGCAACAATTTTCTTGAAACTGTGGTTTTCCCTGTGCCCACTTCTCCTGTGAGCATTACAAAACCACCGCTTTCCCTAAGGCCAAAGGTCAAATGGGCCAATGCCTCTTTATGCCTTGGACTCATATACAAATAATCGGGGTTAGGCGCAATCGAAAAAGGATTGTCATTTAACCCGAAGTAGTTCAAATACATGGTTGCTGGAGCGCCTATCTGTTTTAATTTTTAACGACGATTAAACTACCAGACGCAACCTTGAAGTGAAAGCGCATAACGATGTGGCTACGAATTTTATTTGTAACATTGCTATACTGCGCCAATGTAACCTTGGGAAGGTTGATTTTAGTTACGTGTCAAAAGTCGATGTATTCCCAATCTAAAAAGTATTACTGACAAAAAAATCGTTGGAAGAGCATGCTAGTATATCTCGTTGGTGGCGCAGTACGTGACGCACTGTTGAACAGAAAAGTTGTAGAACGCGACTATGTAGTGGTGGGCGCCACACCGCAAGAAATGCTTAGCCAGGGTTATACCCAAGTAGGCAAAGATTTCCCTGTTTTTTTACACCCAAAAACACTGGAAGAATATGCGCTAGCTCGCACTGAACGTAAATCAGGAAAAGGCTATACTGGCTTTGTGTGCGATGCATCAAGCACGGTAACTCTGGAAGAAGACTTACTGCGCCGAGATCTTACCGTTAATGCAATAGCACAAGACAACCTTGGAAACCTTATCGACCCCTATGGGGGTAAAAAAGATTTAGAAAACCGCCTACTTCGCCACGTATCAGAAGCCTTTAGTGAAGACCCACTGCGGGTATTTCGCGTGGCACGCTTTGCCACTCGCTATGCTTATTTAGGTTTTTCTATCGCCAATGAAACCATGGCTCTTATGCAGTCTATGGCGCAAAGTGGCGAGTTAAGCACGCTAAGTGCTGAGCGGGTATGGCAAGAAACAAAGCGCAGTCTTTTAGAAAAAACACCCCATGTTTTTTTCACTGTATTACACCAAGCCCATGGACTCAATGACTGGTTTGCTGAGCTTGAAAAGAACTTAGATACTGCTTTGGCAACATTAAAAACGGCGGTAGCGCTAGAAAAGGCTGAAAACGAAAGCCTCGCCAAAAGCACTGATTCAGAAACCGCTAGGCTGATACTAAGGTTTACAGCGCTGCTTACTCACCTTAATGAGGAAGAAGCGAAACAGTTATGCAGTCGCCTCAAAGTGCAAAACCAAGTTAGTGAAATCGTCAGCCTTGCCTGCAAATTCAAAGGCTTTCTTTTGAACACGCAAAACTCGCCCGCCGATTTACTTGCCTTATTCAATGGCTGTGATGCATGGCGAAGAGAGGAACGCTTTACATTATTGCTTAGCGCTTTTGCGCCTTATGCTCATAACAAGGGTATAAATTGGCAACACCAAAAGAAACGCATCGAACAAGCATTAGCAGCCGCCAAACAAGTGAATGTACAAGACATCATTGCCACGGGCGTTAAAGGCCCCGAAATAAAAGACGCACTTGACCAAGCAAAGCTATCCGCTATTGCCACTGTTAATACATAATTGTGCTAAAGCAATGATTGAAAGGAAACTACTTAACAACATCACCCACATCAGTGGTGACGCTATGGAATGCCAACTCTGGCGAAGAGATAGCCTCATGGGAAATTAAACGCTACTCAAGCGATACCACCATTCTCTCTATTACACTGAATGAGGATGTTGATGTTGTTACCCTCTCCTCTGATGGCGTGCTTCAAAGCTGGGATTACCGCGCACTGGTTACGCCACTTTGATATGCCGAATTCTGATGCCGTCCCTCACAGCCTTTGCCCACCTTTTTGCTTACAAGTTTTCGTTTACACAGCTGAAGCATGTCGCTATTATCGAGAAAGGATTACAATTGTAATCCCTGAGTGCATTTGTGCAACAGTTACTCGCTAGATATTTGTGGCTTGTTCACCGTTTGTTAAATAACTACTTCAAGGCGCGATTCGTTTTGAATAAACGGTTCGTCCTATTAAATGAAGAAATCTTACATTGGTTTGGAAATTCTTAAGTGAAAAAAACAATAATAACGTACCTTATAACTTTATCTTTTGCCCTTGTAGTTAGTGGATGTGCAAGCCCCCCAACCGTTTATCTTTATGGCAAATATCTTGAGCCGTCCAAAGTTCAAGCACTATCTGAACAGTTAACGGATAAAGGCTTAGATGTTGAAGTAAACGACTTTGATTTTCCTACATCCGTGTCTACCAATACGTTGCTCTATTCCTTGATGCTACAATCACCAGAAGCAATCGACAATACCACTAGCATCGCAGAGCATGCGGGTTACTCTATAAACAATGTCCAATCGCTCACTCAAGGCAATCATTGGTATACTAAAAACTCTTTGGCGCTGTTCGTGTTTCCTGACGGCAATCGCCCCCGTGGAACCCTTCTTGCCCAAGACCTTATCCATAGCTATATCGCCAATGGATGTGGTAACGGCCAGCGCCTCACGCTGTATAAAGACGGTACGTATACCCTCACACTTCAAAAGCCCACATCTTCAGAAGATGTAAAGGGTAAATGGAAGTTTCGCCAGTTTCCTTACCTAGAGCTTCAAGAACCAAATTCACCGTACGCCAACTACTACTTCGAAATTTCACGGGTTGAAAGTGAGGATAAAGTGAGTAAGCTCGATTTAACGCACTTGCATTTACTTAACGCCAACAGTGCCAACCCGTTAGCGTCAGAATGTGTATTTACCTACGGTATACGAATTTAACGCCAGTTTTTCTCAATGTTTTGGTGTAGCAATGCTACAATATGCCCCATTCATTTAGAGCGTTTTTTATACTATGACTTTCGAAGAACTCGAATTAGACGAAGCACTGTGTCACGCAGCTGCCGATATGGGGTTTGAAACTCCAACAAGCATTCAAGAACTCGTGATCCCGCATGCGTTGGATGGGCGAGACATCTTGGCCTCTGCCCCTACAGGTACAGGTAAAACAGCCGCATTCTTATTACCTGCGTGCCAGTTTTTACTTGATTACCCACGCAGACAGCCTGGTGCGACACGTATTTTGATTTTAACGCCAACCCGCGAGTTGGCATTACAGGTTTACGAACAAGCACTAGCAATAACAAAGCACACGCAAATTGTGTGCGGCGTGATAACCGGTGGTATTAACTACGGTACCGACAAAGAAACCTTAAGCAAGAATCTCGATATTCTTGTGGCTACACCTGGTCGCTTGCTTGAGCATATCGAAAAAGAAGCCGCAGATTGTCGCGATATCGAGTGTTTAATTCTTGATGAAGCTGATCGCATGTTAGACATGGGTTTCTCAACAGTAGTGAACCAGATTGCGGCCGAAGCACGATGGCGCAAGCAAAACCTATTGTTCTCTGCCACGCTTGAAGGCAAAGGCGTTAAAACCTTCGCCCACGACATTCTTAACAACCCTGAAGTGGTTGAAGCGAACCCATCGCGCAAAGAAAAGAACAAAATTCACCAGTGGTATCACCTTGCTGATGACATGAACCACAAGCAAGCTTTGCTAGTTAACATTTTAAAGCAAGAAACGACGACGTCTGCTGTTGTTTTTGTAAAAACTCGTGACCGCTTACAAATGCTAAAAGACTTCTTAGCGTCTAAAGAGATTTCGGTGTGTTGGCTACAGGGCGAAATGCCACAAGACAAACGCAACGCAGCCATGGCCCGCTTTAAAAGTGGTGAGGTACCAATCTTATTGGCAACTGACGTTGCAGCTCGTGGTATCGATGTGCCTAACGTAAGCCATGTTATTAACTTCGACATGCCGCGCAAAGCCGACGTTTACGTACACCGTATTGGCAGAACCGGTCGTGCTGGTGCCAAAGGTACTGCAATATCGTTGGTAGAAGCCCACGATTTTGACATGGTAGCCAAAACCGCACGTTACATGGGCGAACCGCTTAAAGCTCGCGTCATTGACGAGCTTCGCCCTAAAAACAAAACACCTAAAATTGGCCCGAAAAAGAAAAAAGTAAAGGCCAAAGACAAAACCAAGGCAAAAGCTAAGCCTAAGAAGAAAAAGTAAAGCGTGCGAAAATAGTCAATAAGTAGCATTCAGGTGAGTTAATGCGGTGGGCCAGGATGTAGGTGGAACATTGCCGACACAATCCCTCTGCCGCAGGGATGCGGCAGCGGAGCGCACATGGATGTGTTTACCGCGTGTTTGTGGAGGCAATATTTCGCCCGCAGCCACTGCCTACCGCCTTAACTCACCGTCAGTTCAAAAGAGTACACAATGAAATTCCCAGAAAAAATTGTTTTAGCCACAGGAAACCAAGGCAAGGTACGTGAGTTTGCATCCTTGTTTGCAGATTACGGTGTAGACGTTGTGGCGCAAAAAGAATTAGGTGTATCTGATGTGCCTGAAACCGGTACAACATTCGTTGAAAATGCCATTATTAAAGCGCGTCATGCGGCGCAAGTAACAGGCCTTCCCGCTATTGCCGACGACTCAGGTTTAGTGGTTGATGCTCTTGGCGGCGCACCCGGTATTTATTCAGCCCGCTATGCTGGCGCTGATGCAACTGATGACACCAATATCGACAAGCTGTTAGCTGCCCTAGATGGCGAGACCCAGCGTAAAGCGCACTTCTTTTGTACCTTGGTGTTTATGCGCCATGCTGAAGACCCAGTACCATTAGTTAGCCAAGGTAAATGGCAAGGGGAAATCCTAACCGCTCGCTCTGGTAACGACGGTTTTGGTTACGACCCAGTTTTTCACGTGCCAACTCACGGCTGTACTGCGGCAGAATTGGAAAAAGCTGAAAAGAACCGTATTAGCCATCGCGGCAACGCCCTAGCGATTTTGCTTGATAATATGAGAGCGACTTTTGCGTAATCCTCCGCTTAGCCTCTATATCCATATCCCTTGGTGTGTTCAAAAGTGTCCGTACTGCGATTTCAACTCTCACGGGCTTAAATCTGATTTACCCGAGAAAGAATATGTGGCGCACCTGCTGGACGATTTAGCCATTGATGCCAAACGCATTGGCGACCGCCCTATTGAGACAATTTTTATAGGCGGTGGCACGCCCAGTTTGTTTTCAAGCGAGGCCATGGCTGACATCTTAAACGGCGTTAAACAGCGGGTTAATTTAAGCGATACTGCTGAAATCACCATGGAAGCCAACCCAGGTACCGTTGAGGCAGGTAAGTTTGCAGGCTTTTATCAGGCAGGCATAAACCGAATATCGGTGGGCATTCAAAGCTTTCAGCCCAAGCATTTAAAGGTGCTAGGCCGTATTCATAATGAAAGCCAAGCCGAAAACGCAGTGAAACAAGCGCACAGCGCCGGGCTACCCACGTTTAATTTAGATCTTATGCACGGATTGCCGGAACAAAGCGTCGACAATGCCATGGCAGATTTGAAGCAAGGTATTGAGCTCGAACCCTATCACCTGTCGTGGTACCAGCTTACTATCGAGCCAAACACGCCTTTCTATTCAAAGCCACCAGAGCTACCTGACGACGACATTCTGTGGGAAATACAGGAAAAAGGCCACAGCCTTTTAGAGCGTGCAGGCTATCACCAGTACGAGATTTCAGGCTACGCCAAAACAGGGCATCAATGCCGCCATAACCTGAATTACTGGCGCTTTGGCGACTACTTAGGCATTGGCTGTGGTGCCCACGGAAAGATTACCGACGCTACTAATGGCACTATTCATCGTACCGTTAAAGTGAAGCATCCGAGAGGCTACATGGAAATGAGCCGGCCATATCTAGATACACAAACGCAGGTTAACGCAGACGATCTGCCTTTCGAGTTCTTTATGAACAGATTTCGCTTAGTAGAGCCTTGTCCTATCAGTGATTTCAGTGACTTTACAGGCATTGAACTTACTGACGATGTGAAGCGTGCGCTGTCTGATGCTCATTACCAAGGTTTACTTTCTATTTCAGATAGCCATTGGCAGGTAACCTCAAAAGGGCGTAGATATCTCAACTCGCTACTGTCGTGCTTCGTTTAAACCTACTACTTTTTTAAGCTTCATTCTATTTTAAGATTTGTAAAGCAGTCAGAACGAAAAAAGCCTGCTCACGCAGGCTTTTCTATTTTTATTAGTTTTTTGTAGACAGAGTTACCTGGCTACCTACGACTAGTTTTCATTTTCATCGTGGCGCGTAATAATATTGTAAGGTTTAAAGGCAGGTACGCTGGCTCGAAGGTTTTCTTCTGCAACGTCTAAACGCTTAAGCTTTTCACAAAACCACTCTGCTTTTTTACGCAAAGTAGTGGCTTTGTCACCTACATCAAGGTGCTCACCTACATTGTTTAACTGACGAGTAATTTCCGCTACCTTTTCTTGGTTTACCTCACCACTTCCGGTATTAATGCCGCTAATTGCAGATAATATTCCGCCTACAGAGGTCGAAATAGCTTCCTCAAGCTGCGCTTCAATTTCACTATCCACGA
The DNA here is from genome assembly GCF_003443615.1 of Alteromonas sp. BL110. Lineage (NCBI taxonomy): Bacteria > Pseudomonadati > Pseudomonadota > Gammaproteobacteria > Alteromonadales > Alteromonadaceae > Alteromonas > Alteromonas sp. BL110. The sequence continues at coordinate 804,775 of NZ_CP031967.1, forward strand.
ATTCATCAACGCTTTCCAGTGACCCAGGGCCGATAAAATAGTGATTACTGGCATGCCTGAATTTATCTTTCACGCGGTTTTGAACTCGCTTCATTGCAGCGTTTAAACGTTCATAACTATCGTGGTCGCTGCCAACTAAACCTAAGTACACGTGCTCAATGGTATCAATAGCCAAGTCCACACCTTCAGTAGCCAGAATAATCATTTTAGGGACAACATAGTGTAAACCTGAAGAATACTCGTTAAGCCACTGCTTTTCCTGTTCACTTAGTGTTTGCCAACGCCCACCTATGAAAAGCTGGTTTTGGTCGTTAATTTGAACCACGGTGCGAGTTTTATCCATAACGCGCAGCTGCTCGTTATTAACCGCAATACCATAAGCGAAATCGATATTGCATGTATATTCGGCTTGCGCTGGTAAGCTTAGTCCGGCGAATAAACAAATTGTGAAGAGAAAAGCCTTAAGGCGCGATATCATTTTCATACCATCATTGTGGCTAGCTTACCGAAAAATAAAAAGCCAACATGAGTCTAACGTGCTAAAAATCAGGTTGAACATGTCGAGATGATCAATTTACGCAACACATAAACGGGTCATGAATGAGAACGATAAATATCTGCATCTTTAACGTTCAGGCCTAAAACAACAAAGCACGCATTATAGAGCGTGCTTTGTTGATAAAAAGCCTCAGCATCAGATACTAGACGAAAGACTAATAAGAAAAGATGTATTTCTCTACCTACACCTATTCGTCGGTATAAGTGCGCACCAAACGTACATATATAAATCTGTCTTTTTCTTTGATTGAATGGCTAGCGTTAAAGAACGCAACAACCCATGCTCTGTCCGGATCGTCCGCTGAAGGGGTAGAAGTCCAAAAGTCATCTGGCGGTGTTGCTGGAAAAAGCGAGCTGTTAATGGCGGGTCGTACACAGTCGCGCTCAGTTAATGTTGCCAACTCTTTAACGTTAGGCAAGCGCCACCCAAGAAGATCATCGTTACTTGCTTCCTGTGCTAATTGTAACGCCTGCTGCCATGTGTATTTCACCGCTTCACCGCTGCACGTAGAGCCATCCCACGTTTGCCCTTCCGAACAACGCATCCACACTAAATCTGTGGTGGTATCTAGCAAGGTGCTAGTAGTAACCGCTTCAAAATTATCATCTGGTGTAGTTTCTAACCCATCTGATAAGCACTCTTGGGCATGAACTGAAGCTGATGCACTCATAAGCAATGCAGATGCAGCGAACAGGTTGAATGAAGTCAACATTGTTTTTTTCATCACTTTTTTAGCGATCGTATTAACTGGTTTACTCATGACTATCTCCCTGCTCTTACTAAACGAACACGTGCGGCTGACGACTTATTAAGAAAGTTATCTACGCCCGAGTCAAAATCCAATGCCCATGCATTTTGCGCGTCATCGCTATTTACCCCGTCAGCGCTGGGCACAGACGTCCAATACCAAAGGGGTTCAGTTGAGACTGCACCTGTATTAGGGAAATAATCTTCATCAATGGCAACATCATCGGCAATGCCCAAGTGCATCAAAGAGAACAGTTCATGATGAGTGGGTAACCGCCAGTCATAAAAACCACATAAGCCTTGTTCGTTTACCGCTTCAACATATGCAGACGTATTGCAGTTAGTTAACAGACAAGTTGCGTTTGCCCCTGTCTCATCACCTTCGAAGCCACCGTTGACCTCGTCGCTATACCAAGAGTAAGTATAATTTTTATCTTGAAATGCACCGTCGTCGGTTTTCACTTCCCATACTAGCCCGGTTACATTATCTCGAACGCACGACCATGTATCAGCAGTAGCATCCTGCTCATCACCGTTAGCATTTAAGCGCGTGAAGTCAAAGCCAGCTTTACCACGTCCGGCTTTTTCTATTAAGCCGTTTTGCTCAATAATATCAGCGCCTCGCTGCCCGTCCTGCCCAGGAAAGTCGTTTTGCTGTGCCTCGGTTAATGCGTTATTGGTAGCTTGCTGTAAAAAGCCTGTGTCGTTTAAAAGCGGCGTTGGCATCGGACGTATATTTACGTTAATCGTGTCTTCAACACTATTGCCATTGGCATCGGTGACGGTAAGGGTAAAGGCCACAACAGTAGAGGACGATACCGAAGGTGCTATAGCAAATGTAGATAGGGCGTCGCTATCGTCTACCGCGCTACTCGCCGTGGCTGTAGAAGATGAGCCAATTGCAGAGATACTGCTTGAGGAAACATTATTGCTACGCTCCCAAGAATAAGTAAGCGGTAAGGCACTGGGAATACTGGTGCTGGCCTCGCCATCTAGAATAACTACTTCTCCACTAAATACGCCTTGGGAAAACCCTGCATCGACAACCGGTAAAGTTTCGGTTTCTGATTGAACGGATATAGTGACTGTATCAGTATCAGTTGCGCCTTCGCTGTCAGTCACTTCTAACTGAAAAGTAAGCTGCTGCGCATCATTGGCAATGGGTGTTACGATAGTCAAAGTAGAAAGGTTGGTTTCTACACCTGTAATAACATTGGTCCCGCTGGTTTGGGTCCACGAGTAGTCAGCTATTTCACCATCCGACGACGTCGAATCATCGTCACTGCTTCCAGTTCCATCAAAAACAATTTCAACACCACCTGGGAATGTGTTCGCCGGTAAGTCATCCCACTCAGGTACATCTATACTGGCTTCAGGTGCAATGTTCACAGGCGCAACCGTGATAACGGTAAAATCACTGGCCGTATTACCGCTCTGATCATTAACCGATACGGTCAATGTATATTCAGTAGCACTATCCACCAGCGGCGCTTCAAAGCTAGCGGAAGAAGAACTTGTGTCTTCATGAGCGATGGTTAACGACGGTGACGCGCTCCAGTTATAAGTGTAAGTTCCATCGCCTCCGCTTACCTCTGCGCTTAGTGAGTAGGTTACACCCTCTGTTACTGTGGCATCAGGGCCAGCATTTATAACTAAATTACCATTGCCCGCTCCCCCATCGCTTGAGTCACCATCGCCGCCTCCGCCACCACCGCAGGCAGCTAAAATAAATGCGCCGCCAAGAATGGCTAGCCCACGCGCTACATTACGTGGTAAATAGCCTGAAAATGAAGACTTAATTAATTGCATACATACTCCCATCGCACTTGGTGCTGAAAGCCCAGACGCAGTGCGTGAAAAAACTCAATTTAGATGGAATCGCAAAGCGGCTTTTGGCCTCTGCTGCGTTACAAATAGCGGTTAAGATAAGGTGTGTTTCAATTTACTCGCGACTAATCTCGCTTCTTGCTCTTCGGACATCGTAACTTGTAGAGCCTCGAGCTGCTTTTTACCTACCGCCACATCAGTCATGTCGTAAATCATCATGCTTATAAAATCCACCTTTCCTGTTGTGGAGGTAAGTGGAGATAGCGTGATGTTTTGATACATAAATGACTCACTACCTGTAATCGGCCGGTAGTTAGGAAACTTGAACAAATACGGGCGCTGCTCCCAGGTCATGAAGGCGCGAGTTTTCAAGTCGAAGACGGGCTTAGCTTTTTTCATAAACCAGTCTTGTTTAATCGACGGGAAAAGTGAAAATAACGTTTTATCTCTTACCTCGCTCGGCAAAAGTCCACTATGACTTTCCATAAAGCCATTCCATACCTGTACGGTGAAATTACGGTCAAGTACAACGATACCCACATCTACCGTTTGCAGCATGTCCATCATCCAATGGAATTCTTGTAACTCATCTAAATGCTGGCTCATTAGAAATCCTCTAACAAGTGGGCAAGCTTTGAATTCATCATTTTCATGGACTCCTCCGTGAACAGCAAAATCAAATCACATTGAACGTTATAGCCTTCAAGTCCATAGCTAAGCTCTATCGCCAATGTTCGTTTCCACTTAATTTGGTTCATACTGATAATTTCAGTGATGGCACGGTGCTGACCAAGCACAATAGGATGGCCTTGGCTAAAGTTAATATCCATTTGATTTGCTAAACCAGTTAAGCAAGTTCCAATCAGAATACTTGCCGCATCCATAAGCAGTTCTAGCTGAAGTTGGTCATCTACTTCACCTTCAACGTTTAAAATCTTAGCTACATCATCAAAGCTTGAATCACTCAAGATACACAGTGCTTCGCCACTGACCCCCGGCCCCAAAAATCCTTGGCAAACCGCGGTAACTTGTTCATGGCTTTCAATGTCAGAAAGCATCATATGAAGCTCAGACACTTCAATTAGGTTTACATTAGGTATGGGAAGTTCTACGAAGACATTCATGGTACGCGCGAGGTGGTCGCCTGCTTGGCCCATTGCGATATTAGTTATCTCTTGGTAGCAATCGCGGATATCAGGGTCAAGCGGCGTAATCTCTTCTGGCTCTTCTTCCTCGGCGTGAAGAATATTATATTTATCAAGAACCTCAGCAAGCTTCTTAGGGTCTACAGGTTTGCGGATAAAGTCTAACGCCCCCAGCGATGTCACTCTTTCGTGCGCCTCCGGCTGAATGTCACCAGACACCACAATAACCTTAGTTTTAAGACCACGCTGTTGAATTGCCTCTAACGTGCCGTATCCATCAAGGACAGGCATATTCAAATCTAAGAGTAAAAGATCGCCTTTACCATCGGCGAGCGCAGTCAAAGCATCTTGGCCATTCTTTGCAAAGTGCACGGCTACGTCCCAATCTTGGGGAAGGCACTTAGCCACTTGCTTGCGCGCAACTAACGAGTCGTCACATACGAGTACTGAAAACATTAAGTTCTTTTACCACCTAGCTTTTTCAACCAGCCACCGCTGATATTTTCTAGTAATTTCAATTGTATCGGCACATCTACTGTGAACTGAAGCAATGATTTTGCCTCTGGTACAGTCAGCGGCGCTACTCTATTGAATTTTTAAACCGACAACCTGTATATGGTGATACGAAACACCTCACTAAGAAATAGCACTTTTGGGGAATATTGCCAGCGTGTTTTACATTTAAATGCCGGCTAACAACATGGTAATAAGAAGGAAATCTTTGGCTATCGGTTCAAACAAAAACGCCAAAGATTAGGGGTAGTATCAAAGCCGTGAATATTCCATTAACACAAAGCCCAAGCGTGGCCATAGCGGCGACATCCTCCCCCATTTGGATAGATTTCGCAGTACCAATAGCATGCGCAACAGTACCTAAGGCAATGCCTTGTGCCTGTCGGTCACACACGTCAAATACAGAGAATACCCAAGTTGCTACAATAGCGCCCACAATGCCTGTAGTGATAACAAAAACGGCTGCTAGCGCCGGAATTCCACCGATGTGAGCACTAGCTTCCATTGCCAGAGGCGTAGTGATTGATTTCGCCAACATAGTCATTTTTAACGCCGACGGTGCATCTAACGCAAAAAGCGTGAGCCATGCGGTAACAGGCGCAATTATTCCACCAAAGCCAATACTGACTATTAACCTCCACCCATAGTGCTTTAAACATTGCCATTGCCGATAAATGGGTAACGCAAGCGCTACGGTTACAGGCCCTAAAAGCCAATGAATTAATGATGCTGAGTGCTGATACTCCACCACTTCCGTATTGGTCAAATAAAGGAATACGGAAACAAAAGCAGCCGTAAAGATAATGGGATGCGCAATGGGGTGACCGCTACATTTTTTATTAATCCAGAGCGCAATTAGGTAGCCGATAATAGAGATACACAGCCACCACAGCCCATTTAAGCTAAAGGCCTGATTTAATGCTTCATTCATTCAAACTCCCCATCACTTTGTGAAGTGCTAGAAGGTTTATTTAGTTTGCTACAAAACAACTTCTGCGCGAACCAAGCGGTGAAACCTAAGCTTAATGAGGTAGTAAGGATAATGGCAATGGCGATTGCCAGCGCGTTGGCCCGAATATCATCCCAATAGATAGACACACCTAGTACTGCAGGGACGAAGAACAATGACATATGTTTTAAGGGAAAAGTAACAAACCTAGCTGTAGGAACTTCCAGCTTTGGAAAAGTGAAAAGCATACCCAGCAGCAGACAAAGCCCAACCAATGGCCCTGGGATAGGTAACGCCAAGATTGTAACGGCGAAAGCCCCAGCATAATACGCAGCGAACACCACTATGGCCCCCATTACCGCGTTACTTACATTTCGCACTTTCTATCCTTGGTTTTGAAAATTAAGCACTAAGTGTAACGATTAGCGAGTTCCACCACCAGCGGGACCATGGTCGTATGCTCGTTCTTGATATTTATTGGCCCTTTGTATGCCAAAATTGATAGTAGTATTTGTGGGTTACTTTAAAGATCTCACCACCTTGCATTACCACTATTTGATGATTTAGCCTTTGTTCTAAATGCGCGACATGTTTTCCATTTACTGCTACTGAACGATTGCAGCGTTTAAAATGCTGCTCGCCGAGACGCTTCAGTAATTCACATAGGGTTGTGCGAACTACATAACATTCAGACAGTGTTTGTACACACATATAATCCCCTGCCGCTTCTATCCATTTAATATCGGCGGGATTTAAGCAACACCATCCATTTTCAGTTTTAATACCAACCACATTAGGTTTGGTAGTCTTGCTTAACTGTTGGCGTAATGTCGCTATTAATGCGGGCTTAGATACACCGTACTGTTTGCACAGCCCTTTTACCATTGTGTTAAATTGAAAATCACGCTCAAAACAGTCGAATTTGCTTTTAACGTATCCGATAGCACGTATCAGCTGGTCTTCTTCAAAAGGCGGTTTAATAAAACCAGATGCGTTGTGCGAGAACGCTAGAAGTGCCTCTTCATCCTTGTCGCCCACCGCCAACCAATACTTTGAAGCAAGATTACGGCACGACTTTGAAACTGAATAGAAACCAATAGACTGAGGGTACTTTTCAGCCAAGGCTAAACAGTGACCCACTGATTCTGCCCCAAATACATGGCTAAACAGATTTAGTTGCTTCAAGATTTTGCAAAGTGAAGCTTGCTTAGATGCAGATTGTAAGAATACTAATGAGACCATCTGCACTCCCTTTGCAATTAAGTTGGTGCTATAACTTTCTAGGCCCTATAGCGCTGCGGTTTAAAGAAATAGCTGGAGAAAGATGAAAAAAAGGGGCTATGCATCACATAGCCCTAAGTCCAGGGCAAAAACTTAAATTAGCGTTTAGCGGTCAATACGCTTGGGCTTGCATTAACGCGACGCGCAATATGCAGAGCATTTCTAGACGCGTTATGAGTAGCTGCAAAGGTCAACATATCTTGGCCATTACAAACCAAACCTTCGTGCAGGTGTTTTATATTCAAGCCTGTTGCTTTTACCGCGCGATGAAGTTTAAAGCGGCTGTCGCTCTTTACGGCTTCACATACAGCAATTAGCTTATCTTCTATCTCGGCTGGGTAAGAGCCAGCATTTGCAGCAGTAGCAGTTAAAGAAAGTGTGGTTCCTAGTAAAGCGATTTGGGTAACACGGCGTAACGTAAACATAACAATTTCCTCTGATAGTATTAGGCAACGCGGTGACGACCTCTACTTGTCGCCGCACCCATAAGCTAGTTAAGTTTTGTGATGTTTACGCTACAGAAGCGTTAAAATACGGTTACCTGAGTTGTAGCGATAAGCGCACAAAAGATAAGGTTTAACTATCTATCTAAACTGTTATTAGTCGCGCTTAACACATACTTTGAAACAACCTAAAAATTTTAAAATTGCTAGCTATCGTTAAGAAGCGCTAAAATATTGGAAAACGTAAAATTAAAAGTAGGCATGTCGTAAGCCAATAGCATTAATTCAAGGAAGAGAAATGTTAGAGCAGCAGCGCTATCACCGTATAAGAGAGCACATGCAGCCAGGCGATATCATTGCGTTTGGCGGTAACAGCTTATTTTCCAGGTGGACAAAGCTCACTACGCACTCACCCGTAACCCATGTCGCCGTAGTTACACATACCAAAGTTACACACACTGCAGCTACACACACCACAGCGCGCGATGACGCAAAAAGCAGATATTACAATCACGTCACGGAAGCTACGTTTTTTAGAGGTAAACGTGGCGTTATGACAAACCGGCTAAGCGAGCGCGTTGCGTCGTATGACGGTGATATTTGGTGGCTGCCCCTATCAAGAGCATCGCGTAGTATATTCGAGCAAAACAAACATAAATTCTTTAACTTTATGTGCGAGCAAGAAGGAAAACCCTACGACATACTTCAGCTATTCGGTTCGGCTGTAGACGCGCTCGATGATCACCCTCTATTTAGCAGTATTACCTATAATAACGAGGATTTTAGCAGTTGGTTTTGTTCAGAGCTTATTGCTGAAGGCCTAAAGACCGCGGGTGTGGTAACAGGTGTAAACTCATCCGAGGTAACCCCAGTTGACATCTGTCGGTTCAATATTTTCAAAAAACGTTATGTGCAGCTGAAAGGGGAAGGCAGAATTATCGAAGGCTTTAATACTTTAGTGCCAGACAATTGGGGTCAGATCGCCTAACCCCACCTTGCTAAAAGCTCGATTACCAGCAAAAGGTAGCTCTGCTTTTAGAAAATACTGTCTTGGTGAATTTTAATAAACATACCCGTACCAATTTTCGAGTAATCAATTTTATATTCTTTTCCATTTAGCGTTTGAATGAACACTAAAGTTTTTTCGTCACCGAAAACATCGCTAGTCGTGACATCGACTAGTTCCATATCCATCATTTTCGCATCGCGCTTATTTTCAGGAACTTTGCCTTCATATTGCTTAATGCCTTTGTAAGTTACAATGATTGGTGGGTGCTCATCACCATTGATAACCAATAAATCTAACTTTCTAATTTTATGAATGATGGTGTTTCGACCACTTGTAATGAAGGGTTTTTCAGTCATTCTCATCTCCGCGACCGCTTACCTGCTTTTTATAATTAACATAGAGTGTGAAGGTTGAGTCTATCACGATGTTAATAATCAGCACATAAGCATTTGGTTGATATATGTGTGCAAAGTATAAACATAAATTACGAAATGTGAGCAATAAATCACGAATTTTTAGTGTTTAAGTAGGTTTATTTCAATTTTACTGCCATTTTATCCACGGTCTATAAACGAGATTATGGATAAGCTTCTCACAGGGCTTAGTTTCAGGAGACTTAAATACACAGCTTTCAGCTTCGTTTATATCAACTTGTGCCACTATGTTAGAAACAGAAACCTCTAAATCTAAGTCAGTATCTAATTGAGTCATTGGCAAGATAAACTCAACGCGATTAGTGAATGCACATGACTTAGCGGGTGGCGTAGACGCTGACTCAGATGCACATCCTACGCTTCCCAAATGATAAGACCATTTACGTGTTTCTTTACCACTTTTTGAAACATCTAGCCTTAGAAACTGGTGCCCATTTTGACGACTTGAAAACATCGTCTTATCGTTTAAAGGCGTCTGTTGAGTAAGGGGATCAGCGTGGTTAACATCAAAAGGTAACCCCATAGTAAAACGGAGGTTAGTTGCTAATTTTAGGAGTTCCTCCGACACATCTAACACTATTTTGCTGTTAGCATCGTCTGGGTTGCTGCACTTAGTGTGAAACTTCAACAATGCTTCATTCGGCGTTTGCCACTGAGTTTGCTTGAACTTCACCCGTTGCCATTTCCCATCTATGCGCACTTCAGGTTTGCTAAGATAAAATCCGAAATAATCGATATTCCAACGCTGCTGGCCAATACTCATGAGCATGGGGCATGCGCCTGTATCTACACCCACAAGTTTAAACGGTATTTCTCCGGCTTCGCGCCCTTTAAGGTTAATAACATCACACCCTACCTGTGTAAGCAATGCAGTAAAAAGCAACGTATATATAGCTTTCATGCGAAAAGGTATTTTCATTTACTTCAATAATTCCTTCAAATATTCCGCAGCCAGAAACCGCTGCACTTTCACCCACTACATAATAGATAAAATGAGTGCATGACTATTGAACGCAATAGTGCTGCTTTTCGCGTTTATGAGTCAAGGCCGACTAACATACAAAAAGAGTAAATAAGCGTTATTGGGCAAAGAAAGTGTTAGCTTTTCTTTCAGTACTTTTCCGTAATGCTTTTTTCTAGCGCTTTTTACTAGTGCTTCTTCTAGTAATTAAGGGGGGTGGGAAGTATTGGATTTCGAATAATGTTTGCTAACTCTATTCATAAAACAAGCAAAACCGCGTCAAAATGAACAAAAATAAAGCAAACAATTCATAAAGCCATCAGCTAGGCGTGACAAGGTAAATAAAACTGCTTATACTTGCGCTCGCTTGTGGTTGTTATGCAAAACAATTTGCAGACAGAATTACAAAGCACATCTCAAAATGGCCCCATAGCTCAGTTGGTTAGAGCATCCGACTCATAATCGGCAGGTCCCCTGTTCAAGTCAGGGTGGGGCCACCATTTTTCTTAGTGCCACCTACAGATAACACCGCCCCTTTCTTAGGCTTTCCGTTGTACACTACTACTCAAATTTGAATTTGAAAAAGCCCCATTATTAAAACTGTAACACCTCATCTGTAGCCTATATCTATTGTCAGTTCACCCATTTACCGTTTTCTTATTAAATGAAGCACACCATGTCGCGCCATACGTTTTACTCGCTAACGGTTACCTTCACTATTTTGTCTGTTCTTGGCCAAGTCTCTACCAGCATTTATAGCCCCTTCTTTTTTGACTTAGCGACTATGTATGGCAGTCAGGTGAGCATAATCGAGCAAAGCGTAGCTGTATTTTTAGTCGCGTTCTCAGTTTCACAGCTAGCGTCTGGCATAGTGTGCGATTACATAAACAAGCAAACATTTTTGTTCAGCGGAATCTTGGTATTTATCGCAGGTACACTTGTTGTGGCGCTTGCCAGTGAAGAGTCTACTTTTCTTATAGGACGTGTGGTGCAAGGCTTGGGTGGGGGCGTTGGCGTATCAGTATCGCGAGGGCTGTCACGTCAAATATTTAGCGAAAAGCAGCTAAATACTTCACTTTCACTCATCAATATTGCCTTTGCTATTGCGCCAGCAATAGCGCCTCTAGTAGGTACAATAATCGGCGAATCTTTGGGTATTTCCTCTATTTTTTATTTCGTGCTGGTAATGGGGCTACTCGCCCTATTTTTGCTATTCTCAGTGTCTAGCATTCTTAGTTATTTTACACCGCCGGTATCTAACAATGTTTTTAGTCATACGTTAGTACTTATAAAGAGCACAATAGTAAAGCTTGTCTCGCTAGGCATGGCTAGCGGGCTTTTGTATGGCATTGTGTTTTGCTTCATAACCATCGCGCCCTCAATGGTAATGCAGCAGTTTGGGCTTTCCAAGACCCTGTTCTCGGTTTACTCACTGCTGGCCACCTTGTCTTTCGTTGTAGGCAGCGTATTTAATATTCGGCTGAAGTCTTTGTCACCTTTGCAAAAGTTCAGGGTATCTAGTCTCTGTTTAGCGGCACTCTCCATGCTTTTTGCATTGACCGTTTTCTTGAGCATAGAGAGTGGGTTAGTCAGTATTTTGGCTTACTGCTATATCACGTTCTTTTTCATCGGTATCGCTATGCCTTGTAGCGTAACTATTATGCTGGGCTATTCTGAAACATCTGCTGGTTTTTTAGCAGCACTCACTGGGTTTTTTCATCTGACCGGGGCTGCCATAGGCGCTTATGCAGTGACACTGCTAACGCTAGAGCCTACCGAGGCTTTTAGTTTAGCAACCTGTGCGCTAAGTATTGCCAGTATCGCTATTTGCTTCACATTAAAAAAACACTAATTGATCGTCCTTCAGGCAATGTCAGTGCAATCACACGTTAAAAACCGCGCTGGCTATATCCAATAAATAAAAACTTCTTGTACTAACCTATTTGGTTTCTCAAAACTCATCCCCATAATGTTGAAGCTTCCAAAAGTGGTTGGAAGTTTTTTTTGTTAAAAGGATATTAGAAACAATGAAACGTACTATTCTCGCCAGTATCTTTGGCGCGCTTTCTTTAAATGCATTCGCAGCTTCGCCTTCATATGACTTCGTTAAAGCTGGGTATGTACAAGCAGATATTGAGGACGCAGGCGACTTCGAGCCAAATGGTTTTCAAATTCAAGGCTTTAAATCGCTAAACGAGAACGTCTACCTAACAGGTCGTTATGGTCAGCTAAGCGAAGATGTATCTGGTGTTGATATTGATTTAGACTATGTGTCTGCGGGTATCGGCTACCGTTATGGGCTTACGCAAAATACCGACTTCTTTGGTGAAGTTACTTACGAATATGTAGATGTTGACCTAGATTCTAACGTTATTTCTGGTGAAGCTGACGATAACGGCTATGGCATTACTGCCGGCGTACGCTCAATGCTTACAGAGCAGTTCGAGCTTCGCGGTGCGATTCGCTATATCGACATTGAAGAAGATGATACTGCCTTTGAAATTGGTGCAGACTATTTCTTTACGCCGCAGTTTTCATTCGGCGCAACTTATGTCATCGCTGATGATGTAGACCTACTAGGTGTATCAGCGCGCTACACTTTTTAATACGCTAGCAGTTAGAAGGCGTAAACACATTAAAGCCACGTTTTTAAACGTGGCTTTTTTATGCTCAGCGGTTATTAACCCTCATTGATGATATAACTCGGTACGAATCTGCAATTCACAATGTGCTACGTTAACACCATCGCTTTTTTTCAGCCTTTCGGCCTTCCATGCTCTTGTGCTAACGACAACCCATTAGCCGCACCTTCTTGCTCCATATTGAGTGCAGTTATTGGGAACGGTATTACTATCCCTTCTTCATCAAACCGCTTTTTAAGCATTTTTATAAACGCACTTTTAATAAAGAAGCGGTTAAAGTATTCACGGGTTCTCAGCATCACGGTTAAGTTAATACTCGAATTGTCAAAGGTGTGAAACAACACAAAGGGTTGGTAAGTTTCAACCCCGTATTCGTGCTGTTCTAAAATAGTATTGGCTACCTCTAAACAAACCTTTTCAACATGCTCTAAATCAGAGCTATAGTGAACGCCTACATCTACTGGAACCGAAAGTTCGCGCTCGGGATAGTAGTAGTTAATCAGTTTTGAATTAGAAAGCTTACTGTTTGGCATAATAACGATGTTATTAGGCAGCATTCTTACCCACGTAGAGCGCCACCCTATCTTCTCAACAAAGCCTTGCTCTCCCGAATCCAGCTCAATGAAATCACCTATGCGAATGGGCTTATCCATCACTAATTGAATACCTGAGAAGAAATTTTCTAGCGTGGGCTGTAGTGCTAATGCTACTGCAAGTGACGTAATACCTAATGAAGCAACAATGGGCGTTATCGATACTCCCATAGTGCTTAATATGATTAAAATGGCGAGTACGGCAAACACTGCTCTTACCGCACCACCAGCAATAGCACTGGTGTTTTTAACAATGGTTGATTGGTCGCGATAACGGCTCAAGGAATAGGTAACGAAGCGCTCAAAAAAAAGAAATAAGGTAATTATAAGACCTGCTTCAATAACAATAGTTAACGCCTCAATAGCCCGTTCATCTTCTATCTGAAATACTGAAACAATACTTTTCACTAACAGCAGGAAAATAACCCAAATAAGCAAATTGAGCGGGGCATTTAGTGATAGAACTAGCACGCGATAAATATCAGACATACTGCTACTTTCAGAACGCGCCTTGGCTTTCAAGCGCACCAAAATAAGGCGTTTAATGATGAAAAGCACAATAACAACACCGACTAATCCGGCTATTGCTAGTACCTGCTTATTTTCAAGAAGTTGGGTGCTATCCACGGCTGACGGTGCTCCTGCGTAAAAAGTGTGATGCTTTTTTTATTAGCTATATGTTAATACGGGAAAGAAGACGCAAAAGGTACACCAATTGTTGTTAGGAATGTGAAGAAAGCTTTTGTAGATATTCCTTTGATAACCATTGATAAGCTTCTTGGTCATCTGTAAAAAACAAGTAATCCATTGAAGCAAGCTCTGGGATCCGTTGATACATAATTCCGCGGATCACTGGCCCTTTGTAAACATAGGCTTTTGCAATGAGGCCCATTTCGGGAAGGCGTTTAATAATGTGCTTAACTATGTCGAACGCTTCGGGCGTTGCGCCCTCTACAAGGCTAATGTCCGCAAGTAAGGCAAAAGGCTTCCCCTTTAACCCCATAACTAATTTGAAAAGGTCTTCTCGATAGCTTTCGGCGCTACTTTCGTTAAAGATGCCATAAAGCTTAGTTGTTATAATACCATTCGCATAAACTATCGATGCGTTGCTCAGATTTCTCGACATATCCAACGTTAGTTTTTCTAAACCCTATTAAAGGATAGCTGAAAAAATAACGTTGGCATTGAATTCGCAAAGTTCTCACTAAGATTCACTGAAAGCTACTACTCTTTTAGTGCTAGCAACGTGTCGTTACCTGGAAAGCGTGCAAGTGCTTGTTTAAGCACCTCGTTTGCTGACTCAAGTCTATTGCCTTTGCGCAATGCAATAACATAGTTGTGCACATACACTTGTTGATGTTGGCCCACGTCATACCCTTTTTCAAACCAGGTTATCGCCAGTTTGTCGCTTCCTTCGATATCAGGGTGTTCGAGATAATAATTGGCAATCAGAAAGTAGCTTAGCCAATAAGAAGGCCAAGTCTGTGAAGCGGTTTTTAAAAACGCTAGCGACTGCGCTTTGTCTCCTACTTTAAGCATATCGTAGGCTGCACTTACATAAGTAAAAGGCGTCATCTCAGAAGACGTCACTTTGGGTGGAACCGGAGCTAAATACCAGTAATTTCCCCTTGCCCAGGTTCGTTCAAAAAGCTCAAGCGACATTTCGTGATTAGGCGTAAGGCCCGTATGTAAAGTGACCGTTCCCCTATCACTATCGAACCCGATAACAACAGCGTAGTGCCACTGAGGTATTAATTGGATAGATAAATTTTGAAAAACAATCACCGGGATGTCTTCTTTAACTAACGACATAATGGACGATAATGTTCCTCGCTCAGTATATGGCAAGAAACCAAATTGTCGTGTGGCGCTAACCATTTCTAGCTGCAGACTCCCTTCTTTGTTGGGAATGAACAATTTAGGCGCGATTTCTTGTGGGGAGGTGCTTTTACCATAGTAACCAAACACTTCAGAAAGTGTTGTAGGTCCGCAATAAAACTGCTCTTGGGGAAAAAACGGTACAGATTCAATAGTGTGAGATTCGGGCAATGAGGCTAATCCCTCTTGCCTTAGCCTGTCAGCTTGAGGGGTGGATTGACAGCCTGAAAGCAAAAATAGAAACGAAAGGCCTGCTAACATGCAGGCCTTTTTAACTGAATTTATCATCCAATTAGCTGTTAACTGGGCGAATAAACGGGTAAACGTCAGTTACACCAATGAGATCCAAAATTGCGATAATAGCAAGTACAGTAAGCACTGCGCCTACAACACCACCCGCTGGCGCTTGATTGATTTCATCATTTAGTTGCGCAATCTCACTGTCGGTCATACCGTTGATTCTGGCAATAGCTTGGTTGCTATCTACACCTAAGCTCACTAGTTTACTCTGCACGTCTGAACGGTTGACCATGTCAATAAGCTGCTGCTTATTGTAGTGAGCGGCTTGAGTTTGCATTACAGAGTCTGAGCTAATTGCTTCTGCGTGAACACTACCAGACATTAGAACTGTTGCCGAAAAGCAACCAATCGCAATTTTTTTTAAAAACTTCATGATGTTTCCCTCTTTAAAATGCACAGTTTTATTCTTGTTGTGCGCTCCCCAATAAACGGTAAGCATGAGTAGAATAAAACTTCGCACTAACTTCGGCAGACGCATTTGCGTTCTGCAGTTTATTTTCAGTAGGTAAAGCGAGCAAGATTAAGACCAACTAAAGCACTTCTTTTTTATGGTAGGTAACGTTCAACTTTTTTCTCGATAAAATAGTGCTTTAAGTGGCAGTTATATAAAAACTAGTACAAAAATTTTCATTCTTAGGTTCTTATTTGGCTAATCACTCTGTACTAACCTTTATGTAATATTTTCGTTATATAGGAATAATTTGCTCGAGGCTAATGTAGAAATATAGCGGTAAAAAAATACCACGCCCTACTTTTTCTTGTGATACCCGCGAAAAAGCTGTTCAAAATTCCCTCGACATAAAGCCCTCAATTCCTTATAGTGCGCGCGCTTTTATATATTAGTGAAGCGATAACCGTGTTCACTACTATCTCTTCTCATCGTTTTACCCCTGGATACCTGTTTTGATTACTACCGCAAATATCACAATGCAGTTTGGCTCTAAGCCATTATTTGAAAATATTTCCGCAAAGTTCGGCAACGGCAACCGATATGGCCTAATTGGCGCAAACGGTTGCGGCAAGTCTACCTTTATGAAAATTCTTAGCGGTAAACTTACCCCATCATCAGGTAACGTCTCAATGGCACCGGGTACGAAACTAGGTATATTAAGTCAGGACCAGTTTGCGTTTGAAGAGTTTAGCGTAGTCGATACCGTGATCATGGGTGACCGTGAATTATGGGAAGTTAAACAAGAGCGTGACGCCATTTACAGCAAGGCTGAAATGAGCGAAGAAGATGGTATGCGCGTAGCAGATTTAGAGACCCAGTTTGCCGAAATGGATGGCTATACAGCCGAATCCCGCGCCGGTGAAATTCTAACATCTGCTGGCATTGATGAAGACTATCACTTCGGTTTAATGAAAGAAGTGGCTCCAGGTAAAAAAGTACGTGTACTTTTAGCCCAAGCCCTATTTGCCGAGCCTGATATTCTGCTTTTAGACGAACCAACCAACAACTTGGATATCTACACCATCAGTTGGCTTGCAGAGGAACTTAATAAGCGTAAGTCGACTATGCTTATTATTTCGCACGACAGACACTTCTTAAACTCTGTGTGCACACATATGGCCGATATCGATTATGGTGAACTACGTGTTTACCCAGGTAACTACGACGATTACATTCAGGCAGCCATGCTAGTTCAAGAGCAGCTTCATGCAGAAAATGCTAAAAAATCAGCGGAAATTGAAGAGCTGCAAAGCTTCGTAGCGCGATTCTCTGCCAACGCATCGAAAGCAAAACAAGCTACCTCGCGTGCACGTCGTCTAGAGAAAATTGAACTGGCTGAAGTAAAAGCGTCTAGCCGCCGCAAACCGTACATCGTGTTTAAGCAGCACAAGAAACTTCACCGTCTTGCAATCACTCTTGAAGAACTGGGACATAGCTATCCAGACCTTCCGTTGTTCGACAATGCTAACTTATTGCTAGAAGCGGGACAGCGCTTAGCCATCATCGGTGAAAATGGCGCAGGTAAAACTACGCTTTTAAAATGCCTAGTGAATGACATTGAGCCTAGCGCTGGTAGCTATAAGTGGGCAGAAAATGCCGCAATCGGCTACATTCCACAGGACAATGCCAAATATTTTGCTGAAGATATCACTATGTTTGAGTGGATGAGCCAATGGCGCAGCCCGAAACACGACGATTTGCAAATTAAGGGCATGTTAGGCCGTTTATTGTTTACTTCTGATGATTTCAATAAACGTGTGCAGGTATGTTCTGGTGGTGAGAAAAACCGTCTATTGTTTGGAAAGCTTATGCTTGAAGACATCAACGTATTGGTAATGGACGAGCCAACCAACCACATGGATATGGAATCGATTGAAGCGCTGAACAATGCGCTGTATAAGTTTGACGGCACAGTGATTTTCGTAAGTCACGATCGCGAGTTTGTTTCATCACTGGCTACACAGATCATCGAGATAAAAGACAAACAGCTGAACCACTTCGATGGAAACTACGAAGAGTTTTTGGCCCATAAAGAAAACGCGTAAGTAACATTACCTACACACCTTTTAGGTTTTGCTGGTAAACCAAAAAAACGGGCACTTAATTAAGTGCCCGTTTTTTTTTTTATTATCTATTAATTGGAAAAGTACTTGGCTACCGTTTCAGCTAAACGATCGAAGTAACTAATGATTGAATCTTTGATAGGCGCTAGTTCTTTTTCTGTAACGTCATCAAAGTCTTCAGGTGGGGCAAATTCTTCGATGCGCACGTTCTTCATGGCGTCATCTTGTAACTCTTTAAACAAAGGCTGCGAAGCAATGTCTACGGGCTTGTCTAAGCTTTCAATGCTGATATCAAAACTTGCAGACGCGATGTAATAATCGGTTCCCAAGAAGCTCCGAGTAAACAGACCAAACCCTTCACTTTGATGTTCTGAACAACCATAAGTACCGCATTCTGTAATGGCTACCGTAGGTGCCTCTTGTACAATAATAATTTTTGTAACACCGGCAGCTAACAGCGACTTTCTAAGTGCATTTTGGTTTTCATTAAAAGACCAATTGTTATTTTGCTTCACCACAAAATCTAGTTGCCATGCTCCTTTGACTTTAGGTGCTACGTCAACCACTTCAAAGCGGCTTGATTGCTCTATTGCTGTTTTAAGTTTAGTGAAAAGCGTAGATGCTATCTGCCAGTCGTATGCATACTCTTTCGTGAAGTTATTAAACTTAGTCGTACCAACATGGGTGTGCGATGGAAATTCATTCGCATTGATGAAAACACCTATTTTTTGCTTCGGAACTTCTGTCGGCCCATTAACTTCTTCGGCTTCATCCTTGATTTCTTGCCCTGAACCATCATCCTTCTGATCTACCGCATCATTGTTTGTTTGATTACCTGAACTTGGTTTTTCGATATTAGTTTCGATTGGAACACTTTCACTCGAATCCATACCTCTTTGCGTCACACACCCTGCTGCCAGCATTGATATGGCAACCAGCACAATAAACTTTGTTACAAACTTCATAACACTTCCCTATTTCAAAGCCAATAAGCTTAATACTGAATTAAGACTATTCTGGTTTTACACTAAAACCGTGCATAGTCTATTACAAACTCGCTTCCCCTATCGATAGATAGTTGCCGTGCACTTATTTTCACGAACTATTTAATTTTCAAAATTTCTTTGCGTATTACTGTAATAATTAACCTTCAGACTGCTTTCAGTGATTGCGCTTCCTGACAGAAGAAAAAGCTAATAATAGAGGTGATTACTGCCGTGACTATAACTGCGAGCTAGTTGTTCTAGAAACCACCTACGTTGGAAAAAGATATAGCTTTTTGAGATTACACCTTTTAATAGGCATGTTACCTAAACAGTACGAATAGTATTGATCGAACCTGAAGTTTAGGCTGTATTGTGATTAAAAAGGAAATAAATTAATGACTCTAGTAAAGTGTTTAGGCTTAGTAAGCTTGTCAACATTGCTCGTATTCTGCTCCACCGTTTCTGCACAACAGCCAGCAAGACCACAACAGCCTCAAGGCTGGATGTGGGGTTTTGGTGTTGCCGCATCCCAAGACGTGTATACCGACTTTGATAACCGTATTGTGCCCATTCCTATTATTGGCTACACAGGTGAAAAGCTTAGGGTTTACGGGCCATTCATAGGTTACGAGTTATTTAGAAAAAAGGGCTTCACCCTTGATGCCCAACTCGTGCCGGTATTTGGGGGTTATGAAGAAGATGACAGCGCCGTGTTTACCGGTATGGAAGATAGAGACTTTAGTTACGCGGCTGGCGTTGGCCTTAACTATAGTGCGGGCAGCTGGGTATATTCATTGTCAACCAATGCGGATATTCTGGGAAAGTTCGACGGCTACCAAGCGTCTGCTCGAATAGGCAAACAGTTTAGAGTAGATAACTTCATGATAGAGCCATCGGTCGGCGTTACCTACCAAGACAGTAACTATGTCGACTACTATTACGGTGTACGTCCCGAGGAAGCTACTGCGTTTCGAAACGCATATAACGGCGATAGCGCGCTTAATACGGAGGTCCGCATTGCTGTTTCTACCCGCCAGTTTTTAGGCGGTATGACGCGTTTAGAGGTTGGCGCTACGTTCTTTGACGATAGCATTAGCGATAGTCCGCTAACTGACGAGGACACCGCATTAAGTGCCATGCTGGTTTACACGCGCTTTTTCTAGGCGATTGCCACCTTCTCACTACAGATGTGTAAAGTTCTACAGCTAAGCTTCTTTACTAATACATAAACGCTATCACGCTTAGTCTTAAAACTATAAACACCATTAAAAATGCCCTCATTTTCGAGGGCATTCGCGTTATTTAAACGTTAGTATTTACGTTGACTTTTTGAAGGCAAGCGTTTCCCACAGTGGGACGGTAGACAAGCTATGTTTGTAACTGCCCGATGTTTCTTTAGTACTGTAAGACAGGTAAATCAGCGTCTTCGAGTCTGCATCATAGATTCGTCGAAGCTTCATGTTTTTAAAAAACACGCTTTTAGATTTTTTGAATATCACTTCACCGGAATCTGACTTATCAATAGCCTCTAGCATCTCGGCTGTAATTGTGCCGGTTTGTCTACACGCAATAGAGCTGTCTGATGGATCAGACAAATCTAAATTCGCTTCAATGCTTGAAATATGACAGGTGACGCCAGTGACAACAGGGTCCTGAAGCGCATCAATTTTGATATCTTTTGTCGTAAAGAGCCCAAGCGACACGTCGCCAACTTCGCTATCGCTACAGCCTGCTAATGTAAAAAGCGAAGCAGTGAGTAGCCCAAGCACAGAACCTTTGAAAGCGGTGCTTTTTATTGAAATCCTATTTAAAAAAGCACGGTGTTTTTTGAGCTTCATCCAGCGTCCACTTGTTTTCATACCTTTATCGCCTCTATGCTATTGCTGATCTGTTATTTATCTACTCGAAATAACGAGTGTGTGATCATTTTAGCCTAACAGGTTTAGCTGAGTTTTATCCATAAGTGCATGCTGCTTTATAAGTTCCTTTGCTTTTTCAATATCTGGCGCGAAATAACGGTCCTTGTCGTAAAAAGGCACCTGCTCTCTTAGTAGCTGCATCAATTCCTGCAGTTTTTCACTCGTCGTAAGAGGCCTTCTAAAATCTAACCCTTGGCAAGATGCCAACCACTCAATAGCTAAAATACCGGCTACGTTGTCAAAAATGTCTCTTAATCTCCTTGCCGCAAATGTAGCCATAGACACGTGGTCTTCTTGGTTAGCAGACGTAGGCAAAGAATCGATGGATGCTGGATGCGCCAAGGTTTTATTTTCACTAGCAAGTGCCGCACAGGTCACCTGCGCAATCATAAACCCTGAGTTTACCCCACCGTTTTCAACCAGAAATGGCGGTAGACCGCTTAAGTGAGTATCTATCATTAACGACATTCTGCGCTCTGACAGTGCACCAATTTCAGACAGTGCGATAGCCAACATGTCTGCTGCCATCGCTACCGTTTCTGCATGAAAGTTTCCGCCAGATAAAATATCGCCAGCGGTCGCTTCACCAACATTTGAACCATCGCAGCTTTCAACAAAAACTAACGGGTTATCGCTAACACCATTAGCTTCAGTCACTAGAATATCTTGGGCGTAGCGCATTTGCTGCAAACAGGCCCCCATTACTTGCGGCTGGCAGCGCAGTGAATACGGGTCTTGAACTTTTTCACACCGCTGATGCGAATTACCAATCTCTGACGTATCCAGCAATGTTCTATATGCAGCCGCCACATCACACTGGCTTTTATGGCCTCGTACTTCGTGAATGCGCGCGTCAAACGGCACGCGAGAGCCTAACGCGGCTTCAACCGTGAGCGCACCTATACCGATAGCACTATGAAGCGCGTTTTCAGTATAAAACAGACCCTGAAGCGCAAATGCTGTTGAAGCCTGTGTACCGTTTAACAGTGCTAAGCCCTCTTTGGGTGCTAACGCAATAGGTTGCATACCGGCTATTTCTAATGCTTCGGCTGCACTTATACGTTCACTTTTGTAGAAGGCTTCCCCTTCTCCTAAAAGAACTACACTCATGTGTGCTAAAGGCGCTAAATCTCCACTAGCCCCTACCGACCCTTTTTCTGGAATAGCAGGATAAACCTGTGCGTTAAACAAGGTAATCAGCGCCTCTATTACGCTTAACCGAATGCCCGAAAAGCCCCGTGCTAACGAGTTTATTTTTAGCAGCATAAGTAAACGCACTGTGTCTTCTTGCATAAAGTCACCGGTACCGGCCGCATGAGACAGCACGATACTGCGCTGTAATAGCTCCAATTCATCAACATCAATTCGCGTATTAGCCAACAGCCCAAAGCCCGTATTAATGCCGTACACGGTGCGGTTTTCTTCGATAACGTTTAACACTACTTGCTCGGCTGCATTTACGGCAGGTATCGCACTTTCAACCAGCGACAAGTGAATGTGATTTCGATGTACTTCTCTTAACTGTTCTAGGGTCAATGTGCCAGGAACAAGGGTTAACTTTTTAATACCGCCTTGCTCAGTGAAAAAAGACGTCTGAGACATAACTACGCCTCCCCGCCTAGGTTTTGGTATGAGCTATTTTGGTGTAAGCCATGACTTGAACCTGCATTGTCACCCCCTTGATCATTAGCCACTTTATTTACCATAGGAAGGTCAAGGTTATGCTTGACCGCACAATCTTTTGCAATGTCGTAGCCTGCATCGGCATGACGCATTACGCCTGTGGCGGGGTCGTTATGAAGTACCCGAGCTATACGTTCGGCTGCTGCATCAGTACCGTCACAAACAATAACTACGCCCGAATGTTGACTGAATCCCATTCCTACACCACCACCATGATGAAGACTTACCCAAGTTGCGCCACCTGCTGTGTTTAATAGCGCGTTTAATAGCGGCCAGTCCGAAACCGCATCTGAACCATCTAGCATGGCCTCAGTTTCTCTATTTGGGGAAGCGACCGAACCAGAGTCGAGATGATCTCGACCAATCACTACCGGCGCGCTTAGTTCACCACTGCGCACCATTTCGTTAAAGGCCAGTCCAAGCTTTTGTCTTTCACCTAGTCCAACCCAGCAAATACGCGCAGGTAGTCCCTGGAACTGAATACGTTCTCTGGCCATATCTAGCCAGTTATGTAGATGCGGATTATCGGGTATAAGCGCTTTAACTTTAGCGTCCGTTTTATAGATATCTTCTGGGTTGCCAGATAAAGCAGCCCATCTAAAGGGCCCTATGCCCTGACAAAACAACGGTCGAATGTAGGCGGGTACAAAACCCGGGAAATCAAAAGCATGCTCAACGCCTTCTTCCAGCGCCATTTGCCTAATGTTGTTGCCATAATCGAGCGTTGCCGCGCCTGCCTGTTGAAAACCCAGCATGGCTTTAACCTGTAATGCCATCGACTGCTTCGCTTTTTTAATCACACAAGCTTCGTCTTTTGTACGCTGCGCTTCGGCTTGATCTAGCGTCCATCCAACCGGCAGATAGCCATTAAGCGGGTCGTGAGCACTGGTTTGATCGGTTACCACATCAGGAATGATCCCTTTCTCTAGCATATCGGGAAATACCTCAGCAGCATTGCCAAGCAAGCCAATGGATACGGGCTTTCCATCTTGTTTGGCTTCCTCTAGTAGTTGTATGGCCTCTTTTAACGAATGGGCTTTTTTATCTAAATAGCCGGTGCGGATTCTGAAATCTATGCGGGTTTCATCAACTTCCACTGCCACCATTGAAAAGCCAGCCATGGTAGCGGCAAGTGGCTGTGCGCCTCCCATACCGCCTAAGCCGCCGGTTAAAATCCAGCGCCCTTCAGCACTGCCGTCAAAATGGGTTTTAGCCACGCTCACAAAGGTTTCGTACGTCCCCTGGACAATGCCTTGCGAGCCTATATATATCCACGACCCTGCCGTCATTTGCCCGTACATCATCAAACCTTCTTTATCCAGAGCATTAAAGTGCTCCCAATTAGCCCAGTGCGGGACAAGGTTAGAGTTAGCAATTAACACGCGAGGTGCGTTTTCATGGGTGGGAAAGACGCCAACAGGCTTACCTGATTGAACAAGTAATGTTTCGTCAGTATTTAAGCGCTTAAGTACTTCAACGATTTTATCGTACGATGCCCAGTCACGTGCCGCGCGCCCAATGCCACCGTAAACTACCAAGTTTTGTGGATGTTCCGCCACTTCTGGATCCAGATTATTCATCAGCATGCGAAGCGGTGCTTCGGTTTGCCAACTCTTTGCGTTTAACGTACTGCCTCTTGGGGCACGAATTTCTCTTGTAGGGTCGAGGCGTTTCATAAACTTCTCCTAGGCATCTTTTTCTTTTACTGAAATATTGTTGTTATAAGAAGCAGCATCTTTTTAAAAGGCGCCCCAAGAGTTAGCGTCTTAGGCGCGTCTACACTTAAAACTCCAAGTGTCCTCCCAGTCGGTATCTACTGCCAGGGTGGAACAGCACAGCGTGACTAACCACAGCGCTAGCGCCAGTTGCCTTCCCAGCCCCGCGAGAAAATGTGCGTCGTGTAATCTTTAGGCAAGGCTCTTTAGGTTTTATCAGTAACGCTTGTGCAATATCTTTTTCAACAATTACAGCTTCTACGCTATGGTCCGCCTGAGAAAGGGGCGCGACTTGGTTCAAATAAAAGTTTGCGGTTTGCGCTTTAAAGTCTTTATCTAAGTAGTCGTTAATCCAAGCTGGATTAACCCACCTCTCTTCATACTGAACGGGCAAATTGTTCTCACAGTGAACAATAATGCTGTGAAATATAGGTTCCCCTACATCAACGGCGAGACGCTGTGAAATAGCATCACTGGCAGGTGCAGTTTCAAGCACCAATATCTCGTTAGTGTATCTATGCCCCCGCCGCTCAATTTCATCACGGATACTTTTGATTTCTAACATTGAACTCATAGGGCGGCTATCTGACACAAAAGTGCCAATCCCCTGACTACGCATCAAGATGCCTTCATCTACCATTTCACTTAACGCACGTCGTGCAGTCATTCGACTAACACCATGTTGCTGAGCAAGTTGGTTTTCTGATGGCACTTGACTACCCGGCTTCATTACACCGCTTTCAATAGCATCTAAAATTGCCGTTTTAATTACCCTGTATCGAGGTTGCATATCGTGGGGACATCACCAATTTGTTAATAATATGCTAACAGCATACTTGTATATACAAGTATGCACAAGTATGCTGTTTTTAAAATTCGCAAGGCGCTTCAGTAAAGATTCTTAAAAGAGCTAGATAAAGAGTTAAACAAAAAGTGACTTAAAGTGGAGCACGTCATGGGTTATCAGTACGACACGGTTATTTACAACATTCGCATTGCATCTATGCAGCAAAGTGAGCAGCCTTATGGCGAATTACCGCCACACGCCATTGTCATAAAAGATGGCAAAATTGCTGCGTTACTTCCTAGCGATGACTCACTAGACGAAGTGTTTAAGCAGACCAAAAGCGTAATAGATGCCACTACCCTAATTCCCCAAAATGAAAATTCAACGCCCAAACACCCGTGGCTATTGCCTGGCTTCATCGATTGTCATACGCATCTAGTGTATGGCGGCAATCGCGCCGAAGAATTCGAAATGCGATTGCAAGGCGCAAGTTATGTAGACATTGCGCAGCGAGGTGGTGGCATTAAAGGCACGGTAGAAAAAACACGTCGAGCTGACGAACAAACTCTGCTTTATACTGCGATAAAACGCGCAAAACGACTGTGCGAAGAAGGTGTTACTACCATTGAAGTCAAATCAGGGTATGGCCTAGACTTAGACACTGAAGCGCGCATGTTACGTGTGGCTAAATCTCTTGAACAACACCTTCCTGTTAGCATTCAAACCACTTATTTAGGCGCTCACGCCCTGCCCAATGAATTTGCTGAGGACCCTGACGCGTATATCGATTTTATATGCGACCAAGCACTTCCTCACATTGCTTCGCAAAACTTAGCTGACGCCGTTGACGTATTTTGTGAAACCATCGGCTTTTCTACTTCACAAACAGAACGAGTATTTTCCAGTGCACAAGAGCATGGCCTGCCAATTAAAGCTCATGTAGAGCAGCTTAGCGACAGTAAAGGTGCTGTTTTGGCGGCTAAATACGGCGCACTCTCGGTAGATCACATCGAATACTTAGCTGACAGCGACATACCCTTACTTGCCCAGAGTGGCACCGTTGCCGTATTGCTTCCGGGCGCGTTTTATTATCTAAGTGAAGTGCAAAAGCCGCCGGTAAATGCACTTCGGGCCCACAATGTTCCAATGGCGATAGCGACAGACTTTAACCCTGGCAGTTCACCGTTAGCCTCTATACTTACCGCGATGAATATGAGTTGCGTGTTGTTTCAGTTAACCCCAGAAGAAGCACTTCGCGGCGCCACGGTACACGCGGCGAGCGCACTCGCGCTACATGACCGAGGTGTTATTGAAGCAGGCAAGCTTGCTGACTTAACACTGTGGGATATCGAAACGCCGGCAGAGCTCGCCTATTGTATTAATGGCCACCGCCCCGTTGCGGTGTTTAAGGAAGGTAAACATGTTTAAGTGGCAAGGCCGAATAGACAGTGAAGATGGCATTGAGGGCCTACGTTGGCATCAAAAAGTTAACGAACTTGAAGTGGGCGAAGATAATTCATTAGCCAACTCAGTTACCCTTGTTGGTTTTGAGAGTGATTTGGGTGTGGCATTTAACAAAGGCCGTGTAGGTGCCTCTGATGGTCCAAATGCGATTCGTCAGGCACTGGCAAACTTGCCCTGGCACTGGCCAAACGCATCATTAGCTGATTTAGGGAATGTTACTGCTAAAGAGAACTTAGCCCAGGCACAAACCCAATATGCCGACGCCATCTGTTATGCGCTCGAGGAAAATGATGGATTGGTCATTGGGCTGGGAGGGGGACATGAAATTGCATGGGGTAGCTATCAAGGGGTTTTCAATGCTAAGTCGAAAACGTCCCACATTGGTATCATTAATTTCGACGCCCATTTTGATTTAAGAAAGCCTTCACCAAACACCAGTTCAGGTACGCCGTTCAGGCAAGTGTATGATCACTGCCAGTTACACGACACACCGTTTCATTACACTTGTTTGGGCGTATCGAAAGCAGCCAATACACCAGCGTTGTTTAACTTTGCCAACACGTCTAACACGCGCTACTTAACCGATGTGGCGTTAAATGATGAATCACTGTGTATGCAGCGAATAGATGAACTGCTATCTCCGATGCTAAAAGACATCGATGAGCTTTACGTCACTGTATGTTTAGATGCATTTCCAGCAGCACAAGCACCTGGCGTTAGCGCGCCCAGTGCGTTGGGGATTTCCCCCACACTTGTTATTAACACACTGCACTTTTTAGCACAGCACCAAAGTACTTATGGGTATCAATGGAGACTGTGTGACGTTGCGGAAATGAACCCCAATTATGATATTGATAGCCGTACAGCAAAGCTGGCTGCACGGCTAATTTTTGAGGCGGTAGATGCTGTGTTTTCCTCACGCATTTAGACGCAATAAATTTACAGCCTACAAACTGGGTAAGTTATCTTCTCTCGTTGAGCTTTAGAAATGCTGATGCAAAACCCTGCAAAGAGAATGGAAGCGTGATTTGCTTATTAGTTGTTTTACTCATAAAGGCTACTTGGGCTACCTGCCCTTCTAGCATTTCTGAAATCAATTTTTCATCCATCACTATATTGGTTTCGCAAATTTTACTATCGCAAGCCAATATTTTAGTACGAATTGCTTTTTCACTATCTATTTTTAAACCAACCCCAGCGCTCTTCTCTGCATCATTCGTAAAGCGTAAAGTAAGAATTGTGCGTTGCTTAGACGCAAGAGCAACGCTCATACCTGCTACAACTCCAGCCTTTGGTCCCTTTTTCGACAACAATAACTGACTTATGAAACAACTACTGGCTTTACATTCATAACTCCAAGAGTCGAAGACTTCAGCGGCTAAAACTGAACTGCATGGAACACTTATGAATAACGATAAAATAAAGATGAGCTTAGTGAGTGAGTGTCGCACTTGTTGATACCTTTTATAATATAAAAAAGGGTCTCTTAATTAGACCCTTATTCATTTACCTACTTGAACCTAAATTACTAGGCGGACTTCTTACGTAATTTACGTAAGCTAATAAACCCTAACCCAGTGAGAAGTAGAAGGATATGACTAGGCTCACTTACTGCTGTAGGAGCAGCAACAAATTCTGTGATAGGAGTTTGGGTCATCACAACGTTCCCCGAATCAACAAACGTTAAGCCAGTTACGAATGCCATATCATCTTCAGGATTTATCATGTTGGATGTGTCGATACCCAAAATACGAAACTCAGACACACCATCAGAATTGAAAAGGAACTCTTCTTCAGCAAGAAGGTTGCTCTCAAATTCCCAACCATTATTTCCCATTAACCAAAGTTCGTAATCTGCATCGAAACCTGAAGGTAGGTATACAGAACCAATGTTAGGACCTGATTCGACTACATAGTCGTATCCAATGGCTACATCAGGGTCGATGAAAACTTGTTCTTCCTGTTCAACACTGAAGTCAAACTCCCAGCCGCCATCTACAACCTCGGTTGGCATAAAAGGATCTACTGACGTACCCGTACCTTCACTAGTTGCATCATCAGAGGCTAAAGAGGCAACGCCGTCTCTGAAGTTATATACCCAAATACCAGTTTCACCAACATTAGAACTTTCAGCTAATTCCAAGATTTCTTCTACGCCACTTCCGGGAAGTGAAATGAAACCTTGTGTGGAAGTTGAAACTCCCGCTTGAGAAGCTGGAGTATATTCACTATCTTCTTCCGCCTCTCTGTATTCTAGTTTTTGATATCTAAACTCGACATCAAAATCACCTTCTTGTCCAGTATCATCAGAGCGGTCTATAAGTAGTGCTTGAAACGTATTATAACGGTTATCTTCACTTTCCTGATAGAACGCATCAGTACTCATCTCACTCCAAGTTACAGCAACTACACCTTCTTGGGGCGAACCAATATAAGTTTGACCGCAACCAAAACAGTCATAATTGCCAGTCGCGGTAAAAGGGACAATAGAATCGCCGTTGTATGCTAAGCTAGCACTCTCAAGAAACGCTATAGTACCGTACTGCCTAGGACGGAAAATTTCATAGCTGTTATCGCCGAGTTTCACCTCGAAGGGCAAATTAAACTCAGGAGCCCACTCGGTGTAAGTTTCATCTGTGCCGTAGCCCTCAAGTCCGCCCATTCCACCTATGATGATATTGGCCTGGGTGTTAAATGAAAAACTTGCGAGGGTTAGTGAGGCAACTGCAACAGTGCTTAACCATTTCATGCTTATAACTTCCTTATACTTTATTTTTTGTACTTATTTTAAGAAAAATCACTTTAGCAATTTTTGAACCAACATATAAGCAACTGATTATTAATAAGTTAACTGAAAGCTAAATAATAACATGTAAAGTAATCGGACAAGTTAACCCCATGAATAGATTAAATTTTAATCCTTAAATTAAAAAAAGAGAGCTTTCACCCTCTTTTTTAACTATACCCCTCATTTATACAAGCTTATTACTTCAATTCAGCCCTTTCACATGCAGCGGCGGTAAACAAGACATCGGTGGAGCTATTTAGTGCTGTTTCTGCAGAATCTTGTAACACACCAACAATAAAGCCCACCGCTACCACCTGCATAGCCACTTCATTAGGTATATTAAACAGGCTACAGGCAAGCGGTATAAGCAATAACGAACCACCTGCAACACCTGAACTTCCACATGCTGATACCGCAGCAATAACGCTTAACAATACAGCAGTAGGGAAATCTACAGAAATACCTAAGGTGTTAACCGCAGCCAGCGTCAACACGGTAATTGTAATCGCAGCCCCAGCCATATTTATAGTAGCGCCTAACGGAATGGATACCGAGTAGGTGTCCTCATCTAGCTTTAAGCGTTTGCACAGTGCCATGTTTACCGGAATGTTGGCGGCAGAACTACGGGTGAAAAATGCCGTAATGCCGCTTTCTTTTAAGCATTTAAACACCAAAGGGTACGGATTCTTTTTCGTTGCCAAAAAGACTAACAGCGGGTTGGTTACTAGTGCGATAAACAGCATTGCGCCTATCAGTACCGTTAGTAGATGCGAGTAGCCGAGCAGGGCTTCGAAACCTGTCGTCGCGATGGTATTGGCTACCAAACCGAAAATACCAAATGGCGCAAGCCTGATAACAAAACTCACTACGGTTGTTACACTGTCTGCCATATTTTGCAGCAGTGCTTTCGTTGCCTCGCTAGCGTGTCGAAGGCCTAAACCTAGACCTACAGCCCAGGTAAGAATACCAATATAGTTTCCATTTACTAGCGCATTCACCGGGTTATCTACCATGTTATAAAGCAACGTGGTAAGCACTTCCGACACCCCTTTTGGTGCAGCTTGACTAACTTCTGAAGTTACTAAACTCAGGCTTGTAGGAAAAGCGAAACTCGCCAACACCGCAGTGAGCGCAGCCAGTAACGTACCTACGAGGTACAGCACCAAAACGGGTTTGATGAAGGTTTGCTCGTTTTGCTTGTGATTGGCAATGGACGCCATGACCAAAACAAACACTAACAGAGGCGCAATCGCTTTAAGGGCCCTTACGAATAAGCTCCCCAACAGCCCTGCTGATTGAGCAGCTGAAGGTGAAAAACTCGCTATCGCAATACCACATACAATACCGATGATAATTTGCAGTACCAAACTGCCATTCATGTAGCGCTGAAACAAGCTTGGGCGTGATGTTGAATCCATAAATGTTGGTCCATTATTATTTTGACGAAGCACCATAAAGGATAACGTTACACAAATGAACCTGTTTAGTCTTAGTTACACGCAAATAACCGCACGCTGGCCGTTTATGAGGGTTTACATGCCTTTAAGTATCTTTTGCGTATAAGACGTCCACTCATAAATAGGGATCTCTTCGTCAATATAATAGTCTGGCTGAATGCCCACTCCATCAATGGCCATGTGGGGGATGCGCAAACTTTTGGTTAGACTGTAATGCAAAGTAAAAGTACCGCTCGGCGAATCAGTTTGATACATATTAGAGATATCAAGTACACCTGCGGTGGTTTGCCCAAACAACTTTACTTTCTTGCTTTGTTTAGCCGCCAGCAAGAACTGCTCAGCGGTACTGCCATTACTCGAATCTACAAGTACGCCTATACTTTTTGGCAAGGGTTCAATTTTATCAAATGTCTCTACTGTTACATCTTCACCAATATTGATGTAGCTACCAATGTGTTGCTGAAGTATGTCGTACCCGTCTTTGGCCCATTGCTTTTCTTCGTCACTAAAATGAGGGTTTTGCAAAAAGCCGAGCATTCTAGAATTGTTAAGCTCGGTGGATAAGTATTCCACGCCTACAGTGCGAATAGGGTTGGTGTATAAAATTGGTAGCAAAGAAGCATAGCTTGCATCACTACCACCACCGTTTCCTCGGATGTCGATAATGAGGTTTTCGGTTTCTAAAATCGTATCCAGGTGCTCAGCGATAACCCCGTCGATATCTTTTTTGAAGGCATGGTCGAAAGACGGTATGCGAACTAATACTGTGTTCACTGAAATTTTTTCGAATAGCGGAGCCTTTGTACTTAGTAGGCGAACATAGCGTGTTATTTCAGGCGACGATTCTTGTCGCGGCTCCTCTCGCGACATAACGATAAAGCTATTGCCCAACACCACGTCATTGTTACCCAAGAGTGTCATGGTATCGATTTGTCGGGCGGAGTGATCGCCCATAAAAAACGTCACTTTTGCAGTATTGCTGTCTGCAGGGTCGTTAAGGATGAACTTTACTTGTCCCGCCTTCCATGAAGGGTTGGTACTTTCAACGATATAAGCCTTATGGACATTACCCTCTTTTTTAAGCGCAACCGTATAGCTTGAGAATTGCCAGATCCCTTCAAGGGTTTCGTCACGTTGGCTTTTCAAATACTGTTTAAATGCCGATAAGTCGAAATCATGCACTACCGATTCGGGTACCGCTTCCTCTGAACCATTCGTATTTAGCGCAAGACCAATGTGCCCCTTGCGAAAAAATGTAAGCCAGTCGCTAAGCACCGTGTGGCATTGCGCTTCACTTTTCGCGCTTTGTATCCGAGTAAGAGTGGCATTATTGTGGGCGGAATAAAGGTCCTGCCCGTTTTTCTCGACGCTATATTGAAAACCAGCATCGTTATTTTCAAATGTGCTTTTTAGCCATGTAAACTCACTTTCACACTGAAAGGTACTACCAAACGAACAGAAAGAGGCAAAAAGAGGGAATATTGCAAATCGTTTCACTGTTTATGATGTCCATATCTACTTTTGATAACGATAAAGTATCATAAAACCATGATCTTGCGAGCATTTACCAAGCACATACTTTTAAACAAACGTTTTAGCTACTAATTCCTAAGCGGTGAGTTCACCCCACCGCATAAGGCTTTTCTAGTGCACTTAAACCTACACCGTTGCGTTTAATCACTTTAAGCTGAGTAGGAATACGCTCTTTCATGGCTTCAATATGGCTTATCACACCAATCATTTTTCCACTGGCATTTAAGTTGTCTAGGGCATCAAGGGCCACATCCAAAGTTTCTGCATCCAGGGTGCCAAAGCCTTCATCTAAAAACAGCGAATCGATGCTGGTTTTGTGACTGACCAAGTCAGATAAAGCTAAAGCCAGCGCTAGGCTCACTAAGAAACTTTCTCCGCCAGACAGGGTTTTGGTATCTCGCACTACGTCGCCTTGCCAGGTGTCTAATACACTCAAACCCAACCCCTCGTTTTCTTTTCGAATGAGTTGATAGCGACCGTGTAATTTATCAAGCTGCTGATTAGCAAGCTGCACTAAGTTGTCCAACGTAAGCCCTTGCGCAAAACGTCTGAATTTGTCACCGCTCGCCGAACCAATTAACGAGTGCAGGTAAGTAATATCGTCATAATAGGCATCGAATGCAGCCATCTCTTCTACAAGCTGCTGCTGCTTTTCACGGGCTTGATTGTTAGTGCTTAGCTGCTGTTCAATTTGCCCTAGGGAAGATAACAGGGTGTCACGCTGCCCGGCTTGCTGGGTGATTTTCGTATCGAGCCACTGTGCACCGTGCTCTTCTAACTCGCTCTGCCACTGCGCTGCGTTAGCATGGGCTTTCAGCGATTGCCGTGTAGCCAGCGCGTTTTCTAGCTTTAAGTCTGCTTGTTGTTTTTGCTGCGTTAATCGCTTTTGCAGTGCAAGCAAGGTGTGACGGGTATCTTCGTCTAAGAGCGCATTGCTAAACGCCTGCTCATCGTCAAATGGGCTGCTCGCCAACTGACGGTTAAAGTGCTCTATTGCTTCTGTAAGTGCCAGTTCTTTTTCGTTTAATTGTTCGTTTAACTGAGCAATTTCTGCTTCTAAACGAGACAAAATAGTGTCCGTTTGTTGCAGGCGAGATTTGCATTCATCTACGCTTCGTTCAGCCTTTTCTTGGGCAGCGCCTGCCTTATTCCTTGTTTCAGCAATATTGCCTTCAGGAAATACGTTTAAGCGTGAATCACGCAGCGCCTTTAAACTATTATCTAGCTCCACAAGCTCTTCAGATACATCCTTCAGCTGATTCTCAGCGCTTTCGATGTCTCGGTTAAGCACAAGCAAGGTACTGCCTACCTCTTGCAACTCATTTTTAAGTTTGGCGTGTAGCTGATGATTGTGTTTATAGGTTTTAAGCGCTTTGGCTTTTTCATTTAACCATTTGGTGATTCCATCAATAGACAGATTGTGAATGTCGGCACCGTGCGCCGACATAGTCTCGCTGAGCGCTAAAATACTATTGTTAATCCCTTGTGTTTTGTTCTCTAGCTCCACATTGCGTTCGGTGAACTGCTTTCCTAAGGTTTCGCGCTGCTGCAGCGAAACAGCATGCTCTGACTGTTTGGCTTGTAGCAACTGTTGCGCCTCATTTTTAGCCTGCAGTGCAGCATTTAAAGCTTGCTCGCACTCTTCTAAACGTGTTAATTGGGCACTAATGTCATCAAGACGGGTTTTAAACTGTTCGGTAAATTGAGCGACGCTTTGCGATGTATTAATGTCGACCTTTTCAAAGCTCGGTATATCAGCGCTAAGTACGTTTGAAAGCTGCTGCCACTTTTCTAGCAGCGTATCTCGTTGAGCGCTTGCCTGTTCTAGCTGCTTATCAACCTGAGTAAGGGTGTATTCAGTGTGTGTAACGCTTTCTTTTGCCCGCGCCCCTTGCTGCTCAATATCATCTAACTGCTGCTTTAAGCTATCTCGCTTTTGAATAGTTTCAGGCACATCTATAGCCACGCTAGACGTGGTGTGCTCGTTAGCCCCACAAACAGGGCATGGCTCGCCACTTTTTAACTGTGCGCGCAGGTGCGCCACTTCAGCATCCAGGGCGATAAGCGCCTCTATGTCTTTTAAATTACTACGAGTTTGCTTGTAGGCGTCAACCAAGGCTTGGCGGTCAGATTGCTGCTGGGCTAGTTGCTTCGTTAAGTCTTCTTTCTGTGCACTCCGCGATACTTTGTCTTGCTCTAGAGCCAAATATTGCTGTTGAATATGCCCTAGCTGTAACACGTTATCCCAATGATGAAGCTTGGTATCGCGCTCTTGCTGAAGGCTTGCTTTGCTGGTCGCACTAGCACTATTAGTATCAGTTAGTTTATCAGATAGCGCGGCGTGAAGTGCCTTTTCGCACTCGGCAACTTGCGCGTTTTTGTCATCGAATGTCTGCGTTAAGGTGTTTAACGACTCATTTGTTATTGCAATAGCTTCATCTAGGGATGAAAGCGCCTGACGATCATTCTTTACACTTTGTGTCAGTGTTTCTAACTGCTTCTGATCATGTTCAATATGGCGCGCCGTTTCACTCCAGCCACTTATAAATTCTGCAATGCCGCTAAGTGAATGATGTTCATTCAAGTAGGTTTCAAGTTCACCAAGCTTGGTCTTGTTATCTGCCGAAGCGTTCTCTATTTCTGTGCGCTTCAGTGTTAACGCGTTTATTGACTGTCTTAAACTTGCCGCGCTTTCGTTTGCTTTTTGCTGTTCAGTAGTGAGCTGCGCTATTTGGTTATCAAGCGGCACCACCTGCTCGTTTATGCGCTTTTCAAGCTCACTGCTTTGTTGCTTTGTATGCGCTAGCGCTTTTTCGGCATGGGTTACTTCTGAACTAAGTTGTGCCTTTTGCGTTTTTAAGTCGGGAAGCTGCGTAGCTTTCTCGTCGAGCCTTTCTTTATAACGGGTTACATCCTGCTGAAGGGCCTTTCTTTGCAAAAATGGCAAGCGAAGCTTTTCAGCCGGCTCGCTTTGAGTTAGAAGATCAAGCTCATGCTTCGCCTCATTGATGGCGTTATTCGCGGCCTGCTGCGCTTCACTGGCTTCTTTAATGGCGAGCTCGTTGGCGTTAAACGCATGTTGCCACTGCTGTTGCTTTTGCAGTTCAGTAAGTGTTTGGTTAAACGCTGCGACTTGGTTCTTGGTTTGTGCTTGTTCATCTTCAAGCTGAGTGATTTGCTCGTCGCTAAGTAAGGTTACGCCTTCTAGCTTTATCTCAAACTCTTTTTTCTTTTGTTTAGCGTCACTAAATTGCTGATGTACCGCCTGTGATATCTGCCCGTAAATTTCGGTGCCGGTTAACTCTTCAAGCAGCTCGGCTCGGTCGGCCTCGTTAGCATTTAAGAATGCAGCAAAATCGCCTTGCGACAACATCATAGACTTGGTGAAACGGGCAAAATTAAGGCCGGTCAGCTTTTCAATCTCTTCACTTTTCGGCCTAACCTGAGTGGCTAATACCTTGCCGCTTTCAACTTCAGCAAGCTCAACATCGGCACTTTGCAGATTACCGTCAACTTTCCCTCTGGCCCGACGCATACTCCAAAACGCACGATATGCTTTACCCTTAATATCAAACTCAACCTCCGCCAAACACTCCGCCGTGCCGCGAGTCATGATGTCGTTGTTTGACGTTGAAATTGGCCCCAAGCGAGGGGTTTGGTGATAAAGCGCTAAACATATGGCATCAAGCAGCGTGGTTTTACCCGCCCCTGTAGGGCCAGTAATGGCAAACAGGCCATTGTCGATAAACGGCGACTGGGTGAAATCTATCTTCCACTCCCCTTTTAGGGCGTTTAAGTTTTTAAGGCGTAAGGTCAATATTCTCATTGTATTACTCGCCCTTCCCTTTGTGACCGTGTTGTTGAGCATCGCCTTGCTCAAGCTCTGCCTTACCTATTTCCGTTGATGTAGAATAACTTTCATTCTGCGAAGACGCTCCAGCGCTAGTTTTACGGGCTGCACGTGGTAGCGATATTTCACCTGACACGTCGACATCTTCATCATTAGTGTGAACCCGCTCTACCGCTTCATTGAACAGCTGTCTTATCCTGTTTATGCGTGAAGCGCTTTTCTCTGAAGCTGCTTCTTCAGTTTCTCCGGCACTTTGGTCGTCACCTAGAAGGATTTCTTGTGCTGGTTCACTTATTGAATTATCTCCTATGCTCTCCAATGCCAAACGCGCTTCAAATACATCGTTTACCGACAGTTCGCTAAGCTTAACGTTTTGCTTTTCCGTTAAACTATTTGCCGTGCGCTTACGCTTGCGTTTCAACTGCAAGATTTCAGCGTTTTTTCCCTCTAATAAGCCCTGAATACGTTGCTGTAGATCAGTCAGATAGTCTTCTGTTTCAACTTCAATGCATAACCACACTGGGTCTTTAGGGCTAATTGCGTTTTCCGTGGCGCTAAGGGTTTTATTCAACTCGCTAACGGCTTTATCCACTTCGCTAACGGCATCATCTGTTTGAGAAGCTAGCGCGATAGCTTCGCTTTCATTAATGGCCGCCTCAATCGCTTTTAAGTCACCTTTTATGACTTCCATGGCCTGAAAGCGCGGTACCGGTAGCGTTGAGATAGTTGGCGTTGTGCTTTCAGATTCAAACGAAACTAACACCACTTGCTTTTGCGTGTTCAGCTCATCAAAACTAAGTGGTATGGGCGAGCCTGAATAGCGAATATGTTCGGCTTTTGCTACTTTCTGTGGCCTATGAATATGCCCCAGCGCAATGTAATCGGCGGGCGGAAACCCTTTAGCGTCAAAGCCTTCAAGGGTGCCAATGTAAATATCACGCACACTTTCTGACTGACTCACGCCTAAAGCAGTTAAGTGCCCTGTAGCAATAATAGGAATGGCAGCGCTATTTTTGCTGCCCTCTTTTATTCTCTTTTCTTCCATTAAGGCGCGCAATGACAGCGCTTCATTATAAAGCGCCACGTAATGCTGCTTTATCGCATCGCCCAGCGCTTGGCGCTTGTCAGTGGCGCTTTGCCCTGCCTCACTGACTAGTACATCACGTGGGCGAATAAAGGGAACAGCACACAGTACGGCACTAGGTAGCCCCTTGCGATCATTAAGCGTGATGACTTGTTCACTTATTTCGCCATACGTACTAGCTATAACGTGGCTATTTAAATATTTCAGCAGCGCCTTACTTTCGTTTAACACCGACACTGAATCGTGGTTTCCACCTAACACTACCAGTGTACAACTCATGCCTTGTAGTTCACCGATGAACCCGTGGTAAAGTTCTCTGGCATAGCTAGGCGGCGTGCCCGTATCAAACACATCACCCGCGACAATAATCGCATCTATTTGATGCGTTTCTACTTGTTGAAGAAGCCATTTGAGGAAGGTGGCATGTTCGTTTTTGCGGCTTTTCGTAAAAAAACTCTGACCTAAGTGCCAGTCAGATGTATGCAATATTTTCATGTAGAAGTGAACCAGGCTTGTTGCATTGGAGATAGAGAAACGCTTTGGGCGCTGCGGTCTGAAGATCTAGTTCAACACACCGTTCAGCAACTATAGAGATTTTGTGGTTTTATGACAATGGTTTGATAACTCGGTTACTGGCCTTAATTCTCTTATGCCACGCGTGTCTAAATGTTCGCTTCGCAAAGAATGCAGGTGGAATAACCCAGCACGTGCAATCTTTTAGTCTGCACAAGAATAATTTAAACAGGCTGGTAAATGTTGTCCCAGTAATCATCGAGTATCTTGACAGCATCATGAAGCGACCGAGCAACGTAAACATCGCCATTTCGTTCGACTAGTTCCATAGTTAAAAGTTTGTCTATAGCATCGGAAACATCGAAATCGAGAGCACAGTTGAGCTCTTCTAAAAAGTAGGTTTCTATTGCGCTATCAAGGGTTGTCAATACCATTCCACCAGCGGCAATCTCCCGCTCTGTACGCACCTCGCAGAATGCAGCACCGCCCTCTACAGACACTTCACTACATTTAAGCAAAAACGTATAGGCCAATAAGGCTTCTTTGCAGTCTTCTTCCTCTGCGGCATCAATTAACGTATGAAATACACCTGCGTTATTGTCTAAATTTTTAAAGTACAAATTGTCGGACAGTGCTTTCATAAATCGAATTTTTCGGTTTTTAAACTTTGTCCATTCCTTAAAGATAAAGCTACCAAATACGCCCATTCCAATACCAAAGGTGATTAAGCTCTGCTTAGTTAATTCCACTTCTTCGTTTTTAAAGCCCAGCCAGAACGCCAAAAAGGACGCCATAAGAAGCAGCGACGCGCCTAACTTAGTCACCAAGACGACGGTGCCGCCTATTGCAGCCGATGCACTTATAATTAACTTATCGAGCGGGCGCATTTTGACTTCGCTATTGGGAAACAGCATTTCTAAGTCTGCTTTAGGTACGTTTTGAAAAAGCTTTACTATGGTTGAGCCAGGTTTGAAGGTTACTGGTGTTTGGCCCTTATCTTTAAAGTAAGTCTCATCTTTAAAAGTAATATAAACAGCTACTTTGTCATAGTTGGTAAACGACACCTGCTTTTTGCGTAGCCCGAAAAAGGTGCGTACAGTTTCCGTTTTTATAGACTCCCCCCGGCGATAGAACACAACATCCTCAAAGTCATCGAAGCTTACCGCGAGACGCACTTTGAACAAGGATTCTTCATTCAGCGCAGCTTCCAAATCATCATCTGTGACTTTCTCAAAATTTGCCGCGTTTAAGAGGTTGGCAAAACCCTTGGCAAAGGCTTTTTGGTTCTGCTTGCGTACCCTTTCATTCGAAGATTGCAATTCACGTGTGTCTTTATTTGGATCGAAATGGCTGTAGCTATTTTTCAACGCCTCTAGTTGCTCATGATACTGGTAGTGTATACGGCTGACTAACAACGTAGAGAAAGTGCGGAAACCTGCAGAATCGTAAGAGAGTAACCCCTCACATAGTTTAGCAACATCGTGTTTACGAAAAGGAATAAATCGTTCTAATGGCATCAGGTGGTCTTATCAGTTTTATTAATTCTTGCTCAATGCGGATAGTTACTTCACTGTAATAAAAACACAACCATTCTTGGCGGAATTAAGCCCAATGGATAATACCTAAAGCGTAAAATCCGCCTAATGTCTAAACGAAATATTTCTTCAACAAAGATAATCTATACTACACTTATTCAATACAATGCATATAACTTCAGGAGACGTTATGTTCGTATCAAGCTCTCGATACAATAATGACATATCGGCTCTTAGGGACGAGAGTCAAGGTTTGCTTGGTACGCTGGATGCGTTCAAAAACAATATGGCTTATGCCATCTACAGTACCGATGGGCAGTGTATCTATGCCTCTCAAGCATTACTTTCCATTTTGAATTATCCAAACTCCACAGTAGCATCGTTTTCCCATGCTGCGATGCGAGTGGAAGGCATTGAAACCGACTCTCAATACAAAACGTTTTGGCAACAGCTTATCAATGGCGGTAGTTTTAGCGACACGGTCGCTAGAAAGTCAGCACTTGGTGAAACTAAATGGCTTAAAGCAAGCTATGTTACTGTGAATAGAAACGGTAGTTTGGAAATTCATGCTATTTATCATGATATTACTGAGCACGAAAAAGCATATTTTGAAGGTAAAGCAGTCACTGATGCGCTAAACAAATCAATGGCGGTTATCGAGTTTGAACCAGACGGAACAATTATTACGGCAAACGAAAATTTCACTGCCACAGTAAAACACAATTTGTCCGACATTCAGGGCAAACACCACCGCATGTTTTGTAATGATAAATTTTATCAGGATAATCCCAATTTCTGGGATAATCTTGCGCGTGGAAATTTCTCTTCAGGTCAATTCGAACGAGTCGATGCTAACGGTAATACGTTGTGGTTAGAAGCAACGTACAACCCTGTTTTTGATGCCTCAGGCCGCGTTATCAAAGTGATCAAATTTGCATCTAATATCACCGACGCTGTAAACGAGAAGAATACCATTGCGCAGGCTGCAGAATTAGCAGTGTCAACGGCAGAAGAAACCTCACAGATTGCTGCTGATGGCGCCTCTTCCTTACAGCGTAGCGTAGAAACGTTCGACGCAGCTCTTTCAGAAGTTGAAGAAACCAATCTACTCATGCACGAGCTTAGTGAACAGTCGCTTAAGATTGAAACCATCGTTACAACCATTAGTGGTATTGCTGAGCAAACTAACTTACTAGCCCTAAACGCTGCGATTGAAGCGGCCCGAGCTGGCGATCAAGGCAGAGGTTTCGCCGTAGTTGCAGATGAAGTAAGACAGCTTGCACAACGCACTAGCGACTCCACTGTTGAAATAGAAAGCGTGGTTGCAGAAAACAGAAAGCTTGCAGACAAGTCCACGAAGAAGATGGCCGGAGTAAAAGATAGCGTGGACCAAAACAGTCAGCAAATTGCGCAAGTTCAAAGCATAATTGATGAAATTCAAAAAGGTGCGTTGAATGTATCGGAAACCGTTTCTGGTATTCTTCGTTAACAAACATTGAAAATTACTAAGAAGGGGCTGTTGATTATCAACGGCCCCTTTTTCATTAGAGATTGTGTTTTACTCTGGTAAATATTTTAAGTCCGTAAACACTGAGAGCGTTTTTTTACCTGACACTTTTGCACTAGTTAGTATGCGCAACATTAGCAATGTGCTGCTGTTGAATATTCAGATACTTCTTAATGCTGTCGCCATTTTTACCATACTGGTCGACAAAGGCCGAAACCGTTAAGCCATTACAGGTCATTTCTTCTGCAACGTATTTTTTATCTAACGCTGATGCTTTAATTTGATTGTGAAACTTCCATTTATTTCCGGAAGCGGCCGTTACGCAGAGGTTAGACGTTACCGAATCGTCAGAAGGAGTGAACTCAACAGAAGCTAAAGCGCTTCCAGTGAAAAGAGATGTAAGAGCAATAATGGTAAGGGCAGTAGTACGTGATTTCATAGCATGATTTCCTTATTGGGACGAAGTTACCTTGTAGTGGCAATACGTCTTAGCCACATTCACAATTACAATTACTGTTACAATCATTGCGCCAACTTTAAAAAATCTTTTATCTTCAACACCTTAACCTTAACAAAAGAAGTATTTGCAGACTAATTGTCGAGCACTAGTGCCACCTTTCGACAAATTTAACTAATTAGTAGCATTTTTGACCACTTCGTTTCCATATGTTTTTTAAGGCCATAAGTCTCTTTGTTTACCGATAAAGTGCATAACCTAGCCCATTTGTCTTAAATAAAAAATTATCTTCGCTTACAATATAACGATGACTTATCCCGTTCCCGCTAAACAGGTTGAAACCCTGTACGAAATTAAAAAAAGTAAATTCATCGCTTGTGCTGGCTTTGCCAACTCTCGTGAAAGTGCAATGGCGCTTTTAGACAGCGTTAAGCAACAATATCCCGACGCCAGACACCACTGCTGGGCCTATGTCTTTGGGAACCCGAACTCGCCCACTAGTGCAGCTATGGCCGATGACGGCGAACCTAGCGGTACCGCAGGAAAACCCATATTAAATGTGCTTCAGCATAAAGATATCGGCGATATTATGGTTATTGTTACGCGATATTTTGGCGGCATTAAATTAGGTGCAGGTGGGTTGGTAAGGGCTTATTCGGCAGCAGCTCAGCAAGCCATTGACGCTCTTGAAGTACGACAAGAGATTAAGCTAGAACCACTAAGCGTGAACATCGATTTTAAGCATGAGCAGTTCGTACGACACTTAGTGGAGCAAGCGAATGGAAAAATTGCAAACTGCGACTACGGTAGTAGCGTAGTTGTTGAAGTTGAGTTGCCAATAGATGCACTAGATGACTTTAAAAAGCAGATGGCGCCTATTGCGTTTTCAGTGGCAGTAAAGGACAAGTAAACCTTATAAAAATAAGATGCTGGTAGTGACATCAAAAGTAGCTTTGGGCTGTTTTCGCATGCAAATTAGATAGGCTCAGTAAGTGAAGTGCCCCCAGTGATTGGATAGTCCAACTATAGGGAGGCACTTTATAACAACATTAAAACTTCTTTTCTGAAGCCAAAATTTCCAATAATTACCCTTTAAACGTGCCTCGAATAGGATAGTTATTCTCTGGATTGCGAATAAACTCTAGGCCAGATACAAGCTGTTCTAAATCAGGGCGAACAAAAGGCGCATTCGCGATTTCAGCAATGTGAATTTTGTTGTCACTGTTCAGCACAAACAACGCGGGTTCGGCGAAGTTATGATCCGTTTCTTTTTCTGAACGTGGCTCAGAAATATACAGACCTAGCTTTTCCATATCACTTTGCGACAATCCGTATGCAATAGGAAAGTTGATGGACAAGTCATCTAAATGCGCTTCAAGCTGCTCTTTACTGTCGCCGCTTACCGCAACAACATCAATATTAAGCTCGCGTAGTCGACCCGTAAAATCTTCAAGTTTGTTTAAGTATTTGGTACAAATCGGGCAGTGTTTGCCACGATAGACAACCACCATCTTCCAGTCACATCCATCGCCCTTGTCAGCTAGCGATATAGTTTCGCCAGTTGATAGCGTTGCCTTTACTTCAGGAAAAGTAGTAGCTGGGTGCATCTTTTGTGTATACATAAAAACTCCTTAACGATTAATTCAAATCCTTCAGCGTGCGGCTAGCAAATAAGCTGCTCAGCTGCACTTGAACTACACTAGGTAAACGACACTAGGTAAACGTTGATACGCGTGCCCTAACTTTAAGATCGCCTTTTTGAACAATCGTTCAATTTTTATGTATAAGTATTACTCTTAGTATAAATAAAAAAGCAGCGCCTAATGCGCTGCTTTACTTGTTACTAACTTAACAGAACGACTGATGATTAATTCACGTAGCCTTCATTCGCTTTTACCGTAAGTGGGTGATAGCCCGATTTAGCTTCTTCAAAAGCGCGCTTTGCAAACGCTTTGCCTTCTGGCGTTTTTGATAGCTCGCGATAAAGTGGCTTAACCAGTTTATTTCGACCAATCGAAACCAGGTAACTATACAAACGTTCAAACGCAGGCTGATAGTTATTTTCTACCGCGATCATCAACCAGCTATGCGCGATTTCGTTGTTTTTGGTCGAGGTTAATGAAAACGCTGAATCAAGCTCAGCAAGTTGTGCTTTGCTTAATGTTTCAGGCATGTTGTTTAAGAAATACAGCCACTCATGTACTGTCCATTGTGCTGTTTCAATATCTGTCGCTTTCACATCGCCTGATAGCCATGCGCTTCGTGTATCATCTATTTTAGTGAAGGCATCAGATTCTGGCTGCGGTGCGCCTTTTGGAATGCCGGGTTCAAAAATCCATGTATGAATTCGCTCTGCATCTAGCTTATCTGGATACTGCTTTAACAAGGTATCGTCTAAGTAGGCGATAAAGGTGTCGGTGGTAATACTCTTAAAGGCAAAGTCTTTGAAGTATTGCATTAAAAACGCATCAAAGTTTTCACGACCTATCTTCTGTTCGATTTCTCGTAGGAAAAGTGCGCCTTTTTCGTAAGGGATGTTGGAGAAAACATCGTCTGGATTACGGCCACGAAGGTCAATGGCAAGAATCTCATCATTCTCATCTAGGGCTGCAATATCGTTCTCTAAATCTTGATAACCCAGCACGGCTTCTTTCTTGAAGCGATCATGTCCGTAGATCATCTCCATAATGCGGTAGGTGAGATAAGTTGTGAAGCCTTCGTTCAACCAAAGGTCGCGCCATGTAGCGTTTGTCACTGTGTTACCAGACCAGCTGTGGGCCAATTCGTGAGCTATTAACGACACCAAGCTTTTATCACCTGCGATAACCGTTGGCGTGATAAACGACAAACGTGGGTTTTCCATACCTCCAAACGGGAACGACGGCGGTAGAATGAGAAGGTCGTAACGATCCCATTGGTAAGGACCATACGTTTTTTCTGTTACTTCTAACATGGCTTCAGTGTCTTCGAATTCTTTTGCGGCACCTTCAAGTAGCGCAGGTTCAGCATACACACCGGTACGCTCTCCCATCGCTTTAAATTCCAAATCACCTATGGCCAACGCGATAAGATATGAAGGAATAGGCTGTGGCATAGTGAACTCATATTCTCCATCGCGCGCAGTAGTAGGGTCGTTCGACGCACTCATCACCGCCAACAGGTCTTCAGGTGTTTTAATGGTTGCGTCATAAGTTACCCGTACTTGCGGAGAATCCTGAAGCGGAATAAAGCTTCGAGCATGAACCGCTTGTGCTTGAGTGAATAGGAACGGGTGCTTTTTACCCGCAGTTTGCGCTGGCGTTAGCCATTGTACGCCAGACGCGTCAGGCGAGGTTGAATACGCTACCGACACTGAGTCTGCCTCGCTAGGCAGTGTTATTGTAAGAGGCGTACCTAAATCAGCGTCAGTTTCACCCATTTCAAAGGGAACACCTTCCCCGTCTACGGTCACATTTTTTATCTCTAGAGCGCGGGTATCTAGTACTAATGTATTGTTTTCAGGCTTTGTGCGTTTTACATCAAGGGTTACGTCACCAATAAGCTGCTTGGTCTCAAAGTTAGCCGTTAGATTTAGGCTCAGATGAGTAACTCTAACTTCATTGGGGTTTGCAAAAGAGTGGTAGTCTACGCCAGAAGCAATGGCTGCATCGTGTTGATTTTCTACCGAAGTTTTT
The DNA here is from genome assembly GCF_003443615.1 of Alteromonas sp. BL110. Classification (NCBI taxonomy): domain Bacteria; kingdom Pseudomonadati; phylum Pseudomonadota; class Gammaproteobacteria; order Alteromonadales; family Alteromonadaceae; genus Alteromonas; species Alteromonas sp. BL110. Next base: position 849,522 of record NZ_CP031967.1, read on the forward strand.
AGTGCTTCAGTGTTTAAATCTGAGCCTACGCTGACGGCTTGATCATTGTCTGTCTTGGCTGCGTCTACATTGCTGTTGTCGCTGCACGCAAACAATACAGGCGCACATACGAACGTAGCCAGTAATCCGTATTTTTTCATATAACTTCCTAAAGGATGATTGATACGATCTCAGTGTATCAATCTGTTATATGGCTGGCGACTCTAATTCGAAGAAGTGCATTGAAACGTCACTGTTTGTCGAGAAACAATCGCGGTTGGCTGAATAAATGCAGACCACTACCTCCCTTTAATGAGGGCGTAGCTATCTGCACTAGCTTCTTTACGCGTTACCGATTAATTAGACAAGGCTAATATTTACTTCAATGTTGCCGCGGGTCGCATTTGAATATGGACATACCTGATGGGCAGTATCGACTAAGCTTTGTGCTTGTGCTTTGTCTATATCGCCCAAATCAACTGTCAGTTTAACCGCAATAGCAAAACCTTGCTCGATAGGGCCAATCGAAACGTCGCCCGTTACACTAATGTCATCAGCTAGCTTTATCTCTTGCGATGTAGCCACGTGCTTTAACGCACCAATGAAGCATGCTGAATAGCCTGCCGCAAACATTTGCTCAGGGTTAGTACCTTCACCGCCAGCACCGCCCAGCGCTTTAGGCGTAGACAATTTAAGGTTTAAATTACCATCGCTGGATTTTGCTGTACCTTCGCGACCGCCGGTTGCTGTTGCGGTTCCGGTGTAAACCACTTGTTGAAGCATATGCATAGTTGCTCTCCTCTATAATGAACCGTTAATTTATTTTGCATGCAAAATAAATTAGCACCGAACCCAGTTGCAGATCAAGTACTTTGTATGCAAAATATAAACAGCATTCAGAGATTAGTAACAATAAGGGTTAAGTGTCATGTCAGAATTATTAAAGTTGGAAAATCAGCTTTGTCATCGTTTTTATACGCTGTCGAATGCATTCACTCGCGCTTACCGACCCCTTCTTAAAGCGTTAGATATTACCTACCCTCAATACGTAACATTAATGGCCCTGTGGGAAACCGATGACATTACTATTGCTAAGCTTCTTGAAAAAACAGTGATTGACGGGGGGGCCATGTCTCTCATTCTTAAAAAATTAGAAGAAAAAGGCTTTTTAGTCGTGACTAAAGATGAGCTCGACAAACGCGTTAAGCGCGTACAGCTCACAAAAATGGGAAAAGAAAAGAAAGCCATAGCAGAAAAAGTACCCGCACAAATGCTTTGTAAATTCAATGGTATGAGTACAGAAGAAAGTCGTACATTAATGCACCTTCTGGATAAATTAAGCGGCTGCTTCGAAAACACCGATTTATAAGTTTTTTTGTAATCTTATCGTCATCAGACTATTGGCGTTTTCTGTTAATATTTTCATATTCAGCGAACAAGTGTGCGCTATAATTGTCAAAGATATGCCAATAGTTAATTAAGAGGTGTGCATATTTCTACTGATTACAAAACAGGAGACGTAATGACAGACGTAAAGGAACAAACAAAAGCTATTTCTGCCAAAGCTTACTCCGTTTTAGAAGAATGGTTGAATAGTATTACTCACGGCATTGGTTTTATAGCAGCCATCGTAGGTTTAATATTTATGCTGTACCGCGCTGAAAATACATTAGCGTTAGTCACAGCCTCCATTTACGGCTCTACCCTCATTCTCGTATTTTTAAGTTCCACGCTTTACCATGCTATATCTCACCAACAAGCTAAGGGATGGCTTAAGTTATTCGACCATAGTGCAATATACTTATTGATAGCGGGTACTTACACACCTTTACTATTGGTTTCAATTGGTGGCGTATTAGGAATTACTATGACGGCTATTATTTGGAGCTTAGCGCTAGGTGGTGTCGCGTTTAAACTTATCGCTCAGCACAGGTTTCCAAAAGTGTCAGTAATGACCTATTTATTAATGGGCTGGATTGCCCTTGGCCTTATTTACCCGCTGTATGTCGCCCTGCCAGGCGCTGGACTCTGGTTATTGGTAGCAGGTGGGCTATGTTTCAGCGTAGGCGTGTGCTTTTATGTGGCAAAAAAGGTAAAGTACACCCATGCAATTTGGCACTTATTCGTCATCGGCGGATGCAGTTGCCATTACTTTTCTATTTATTATTTCGTCGTTTAACAGTAGGTTTTAGATAACGCAGCCATGCAAGAAGCTGAGAAAAAAGAAGACAGCACAACAGCAAAACCGAATATCGCGTGGTTTTCTCTGCGCGCTGGTCATATATGCCTTGGTAAAAAACCGGTTGAAAGTGATTTTGAAAGACTTAAATCACTGGGTGTGACTCACATTGCTACAGTCCAAACCAGTGAAGAGAAGGCGCCGATTATTCGCGACCGATCAACAGCGGCCGGGTTAGAGTGGCTATGGGTTCCCTTTTTACACCCGTCTTCTGACTCCCCCACCGAAGATGTACACCTTCACCAATACCTTCATGAATTGTCTCAGATGCTGACTGAGGGGGCTAAGATATATTTACACTGCGACGGTTCACAGCATCGCTGTAGTCTATTGTTCTATGCACTGTGCCACTATTGCCGAATTCCATCTAACAGTGCTTACAATGCGCTGCACAGCTTTGGCGCTAGTGCGGCAAATAACCTCAAAAGATCCGAACTAACATGGGCTGCGGAATTAGGTCATATCGCACCTAAAATGTAGGTCTTAAAAAACGCGCGGCAATAAAAATAATAAGCCGCGCATGCTGTTATGCAAAAACTATTTCAACGTTGGCTTTGGCAGTAGAGGCGAGATGATTTCACCAATACGACGAAACAGCTGCATACGTGTTGTGCCTGAACGCCATACTAACCCAATCTCTCTGAAGCCCTGCTCTTCAGCTGGGAAGCTTTTAAGGCCAGTGTGCTCAAGGATAGATTGATTTATCGCGAGTTCTGGTAAAAAGGTGTAGCCCATTTTGCTGTTCGCCAATTGCACTAAGGTGTACAGGCTACTCGCTGCCACGCTGCTAATCTGGTCGCTATGCTGAAGGTTACACGCGCTTACGGCGTGGCCTGTCATACAATGCTCTTGCTGAAGTAAGAAGATACTCTTTTTGGGCAAGGTTGAAATATCAACAGGGTTAGGCAGTTGCTCAGCCATATCTTCATGGGCGATAAGGTGAAACGGATCGTGCCCCAAAACCATCTGTTTACACCCAGGGGTGTCCATTGGCAGCGCGAGGATCAGTAAGTCTAACCTACCGTCGGTCAATTGCTGTAGTAACTTCTCAGTGGTGTCTTCCTGCATTTCTAGATTGATCTCAGGCAGAAAAGTGGAAAACGCCCCCAACATACCTTCAAATAAAAACGGTGCGATGGTTGGTATAACGCCTAACTTTAACGTGCCGCGCTGCCAGTTACCCGCGTTTTGTGCGTACTCCACAAGCTCACCCGCTTCTTGGAGTAACATCTTACTACGCTCAACAATGTCCAACCCCAAAGAAGTAAACACAAACGTTTTGTGTTCACGTTCAAGAAGCTGGCTTCCAAAGTGTTCCTCTAGATTCTGAATGGCCGTACTCAATGTAGACTGGCTCACATTACAGCGTTGGGCAGCACGATGAAAATGTTGCTCTTGATGTAGCGTCACCAAATAATGTAGATGCTTAAGATTAGGCCATTTCATGGATATCTCACAATGATTCAAAAAGGGATTAAAAAATATTGGTTTAATCTAACATAAAGATTAAATACAGCCTAGGGCTGTTACTTATGCTTACCTAGCATTACTACCTATTACTTAAGACCGTGTTTGTATATTAACGTGGCTGCTTTCTTCTATAAGAAGCTTTTAAGAATTTGTTATTACCAACTGGAAAGCCCCTATAAGTAACGTTAGGATTAAAGAAGTGCATTAATTACCACATATTTTTACAGCGAAGTAAGACCCGCTCTTGTATCATTCAATCAATTAAGCGAACAACTATTGAGGGCAGTATGAAAGGACATTATAAAAACATTTTATGTGTGTTGAGCGACTCACATCGTCAAGATGACACAGTTGCCCAAGCACTGCATATCGCCAAAGCTCACCAGGCCTCGCTTACTATTATGCTTTCTCTTGAATCACTGCCGCCTAATGCAAGTATGGTCATGGAGTCATTCTCTTATGTGGACTCTCAGCAAACCATGGAAACTCAGGCTCAGCTTTGGTTAAAGCAGCAGGCTGAGAGCTGGAGTGAACAATACGAAGTATCAACAGCAGTAACGGTGGGGCACCCGTTAATTGATATCGTACGCTATGTGATGAATAACAATATCGACTTAGTCATTAAGCGAGCAGAAGAAAGCTTTTTAGATAAACTGTTTGGTAGTTTGGATATGCAGCTGTTTCGCAAATGCCCCTGCCCTTTGTGGGTGATAAACCACAAGCCTCGCAGTCAATACAAAAATGTAGTAGCCGCACTAGATCTTAACTATCATTACCCGAACCACGAGGTTTCAATAAGACGCGACCTTAACCGCGATATATTGCGACACGCTAGCCAAATAGCCTTATTAGAATTTGCCCAGCTGCATATTGTTCACGTGTTTGATGCGGTACCGGAAAATATAGCCAGAGATGGATTTATTACCGTCGATAACGACAGAATGGAAACCGATCTGGCGAAAATTCACGCTGAACGTCAAAAGGAATTAGACAAGCTACTTTCTGAACTTTCTGATGAACTCGACGACAATGTCTGGGAATACCTACAGCCTAAAAATCACATAGTGCACGGTTACCCACGTCGGGAAATTGCAGCTACAACCACATCGCTAGATACCGATGTCATCGTTATGGGCACTGTATCTCGTTTAGGCGTACCTGGCTACATTATGGGTGATACTGCCGAAGAAACCATTCACCAGTTAAACTGTGCGGTGGTAGGTGTTAAACCTAGAGGATTTGAATCGCCAATCTCACGAGATTGATATGGTAAATTAACTATCGACTTAAACTAAGAAGGCCGCGCTTCATTGAAGCGCGGCCTTTTTGCATATAACAATAAGGTAAGATTACTAAACTACACCAAATGCCGCTTTCAATATAAAGAAGAAAATAATTGAAAGCAGTGCACCTGCCGGCAAGGTTACAATCCAAGACACAACGATATTTCTAACAATACCTAAATTAAGCGCTGAAACACCACGAGCTAAACCTACACCTAAGACCGCCCCTACTAAGGTTTGCGTGGTTGATATAGGCAAACCAGTACCTGATGCAATAACTACCGTACACGCTGCTGCAAGTTCAGCGGCAAAACCACGGCTTGGCGTTAAATGTGTAATACCTTGGCCAATGGTTTTAATAACGCGATGACCAAATAAAGCAAGACCTGCAACAATTCCTAAACCGCCTAGTGGTAAAATCCACCAAGCCAGTGTGGCACTTGAGTTAATCTCACCGCCACTGGTAACAACGCTAACTACAGCCGCAAGAGGACCAATCGCATTAGCCACATCGTTAGAGCCGTGGGCAAATGCCATACAACAAGCAGTTACTACCATAAGCAGTGCAAATACTTTTTCAACGTTTGCTGCTTGTAAATCTGCATCTTCAGAACCACTGAATTTCATACGGCCGATGAACCATTTCCCCAGGAAACCCAATGCTATTGCTATGCCGATTGCTAACAAATAACCGTTAATAGCGCTTAGTTCTAAGCCGACGTGCTTAAGCCCTTTCTTAATAGTGACAAGGGACATAACAAAGCCCGCTAATGCCATATAAAACGGCACATAACGCTTGGCATTGGCAAACGGAGAAGCGGTTTGGAAGATGAGCTTGTGGGCGCTCATAAAGATAAGGTAAGCAATGATGCCCGATATAGCAGGTGTTACTACCCAACTACCTACGATACCACCCACTTTATCCCACGCTACTGCGTCCATGCTGACGCCAGTTGCCGTAAAGCCGATGATGGCACCTATAATTGAGTGCGTTGTAGATACAGGCCACCCCAACCATGACGCTACCGCTAGCCATATACCAGCCGCAAGTAGTGACGAGATCATGCCTAATACTAGGTATTCAGGTATGTCTATAAAAAAGGTTGAGTCGATAATCCCTTTTCGAATGGTAGATGTTACTTCGCCACCTGCTAGGTAGGCGCCAGCAAACTCAAATATCATTGCAATGATAATGGCTTGTTTTATGGTTAAAGCTTTAGAACCCACTGACGTACCCATTGCGTTGGCAACGTCATTCGCTCCGATACCCCATGCCATGACGAAACCAACGCCGGCGGCAAGGATTATAAGAATTAGGCCATAACTTTCAAAAAATTCCACGGATAATCGCTCCCGATCTAAACGCGATTTAGGCTGGACGCTACTTGAGTAAGTAGCATGATCTCTTCACCCCAAGGGTTAGAGAAAGAAGTTAAAGACAAATTGTGTTTTATCATAAGGTTCGATTAAATTTTGCACGATCTGTTCTTGGCTGCGGCGCATGATAACGTAATCGTCATAGAAGCCATAGCGAAAATCACTGAAAAACGATAAAAGTATACGGAATTATTTGAATGCGATGATAAATTCACCAAATATTGCAGTTTTATGACAAATAAATTTCGCAAACATTCAGTTTTATACATCGATACGCAAAATAACACTGACCATTTGGACAGGATTACGTCAAATCTTCCAGTTTTTGCTGCATATTTTCCAGTGGCGTATGCCTTACATCTGTACCGCGAGTAAGATAAACCACATATTCGCACACGTTTTTACATCTATCACCAATTCGTTCTAACGAGCGCATGGCCCATAAAACATCAAGCCAATCCTGCATATCGTCTGTGCTTTTTTGCATTTCTGACGTGGTGTAGGACAACAACCGCTTGTACTCACTGTCAATGCGGTTGTCTTGGTCGTACACTTCTAATGCCGCGGCTTCATCTTGACGGGCAAAGGCATCGAATGTGCCGCGCATCATCGCCGCTACCCGCTCTCCAATAAGCAACATGCTACTCTTAATGGTATTAGAGCTTGGCAGCTTATTGCGTGTCACCAGTTTTGCAATACGCTCTATTTCATCGCCCATTCGCTCAATGTCGGTAATGGCTTTTGAAATGGTCATGATTAAACGCAAGTCACTGGCAGTTGGATGACGCTTCGCAATAATACGCAAGCATTCTTCGTCTATTTGAATTTCCATAGAGTTAATTTTCAAGTCGTTTAACACCACTTTTTCAGCCAGTGCGGCGTGATTGTGCTTTACCGCTTTTAAGGTATCCACCAGCTGCTGTTCAACTTCACCTCCCATGGTCAATACCGAGTTACGCAAGTTTTCTAACTCAATATTAAACGTACCAGAGATGTGCGTATTTAGGGCTACCTGACGCATAGCATTTTCTCCTAGCGGCTTAAGCTTGGTAAGTAGTATTTGATTAAAGTGCTTGTGTTTCGTGTATGACTGTTATGACAGCCCGCTTTGCCCTCATGGCAATCAGTAGGGCTGTGATGAAACACAGTAACGTTACCAAATTCTGTATTTGAACGGACACTCACTTCTACATTAACCATATCGACCCGTAATGTAATCTTCGGTTTGCTTTTTATCTGGCATGGTAAACAGCGTGTCACTGTCTGCATACTCTATCAGCCTCCCTTGGTGGAAAAAGGCGGTGTAGTCGCTTACCCGTGCTGCTTGTTGCATGTTGTGTGTCACAATAATAATGGTGCACTGCTTCTTTAGTGCTTCCATCAACTCTTCGATAAAAAGCGTGGTTAGCGGGTCAAGCGCTGACGTGGGTTCATCTAACAGCAGTATGTCGGGTTTCAACGCCAGCGCTCTGGCAATCACTAAACGCTGCTGCTGTCCGCCAGATAAAACGTGGGCTGATTCAAACAGGCGATCTTTTACCTCATCCCACAGTGCAGCTTGTTTTAATGCACCTTCAACAGCATCGTCTAAATGTCGGCGAACCCTTACACCTTGAAGCTTAAGCCCGTAACACACGTTTTCATAGATGCTCATAGGAAATGGATTTGGGCGCTGAAATACCATACCCACCTTTGTTCTTAGGCGTGATACGTTGACTTTACGGCTATTGATATTTCGACCATCAATTATAATTTCACCCTTGTACTTACACCCGTCATATAAGTCGTTAAGGCGATTAAAACAACTGATTAGCGTTGATTTACCGCAACCACTTTGACCAATTAGCGCTGTAATTTTGTTTTTGGGTATACGCATGCTGATGTCATTTAACACATGCTTACTACCAAACCATAGGTTAAGATTTTTCACCTCCACTGCGGTTTGTGCTTCACTAATATCATTAACGTTTAGCGTATTGTGTTCAAACAACTTCAACATGTTATAAAACCTGTATTATCCTTTGATATAGCGTTTGCGCAGCCGCGCTCTAAGTACCACTGCCAGTATGTTTAATACAAAGACCACGGCAAGTAAAAGTAAGCAAGAAGCAAACATCATACTTGCACTTTTTCCATCGGTTTGGCTGTGAAACGCTCCGTCATAAATAAGCACGCCCAAATGCATAAACTGTCTATCAAGATGGAGATAAGGAAACTCACCATCTATAGGCAACGTTGGCGCAAACTTAACCGCCCCAACAAGCATTAGTGGTGCAACTTCTCCTGCCGCCCTTGCAATGGCTAGAATTACACCAGTCATAATGCCAGGAGACGCTATAGGTAAAACGGTACGCACTATGGTTTCAATTTTGGTTGCGCCTAATGCGTAACTGCCCGCTTTTAACCCTTCTGGCACGCGACGCAAGCCTTCTTCAGTAGCAACAATAACCACAGGTAAAGTTAAAATAGCCATGGTCAATGCCGCCCAAAATACACCAGGACTACCCATCGTTGGCGCGGGCAATGTTTCACTAAACAATAGCTCATCAATACTGCCGCCCAGGGTATAAACGAAGAAACCAAGCCCGAATACACCGTACACAATTGAAGGTACCCCAGCCATATTACTTACGCTTACACGAATAATGGTGGTTAGCGCGGTATTGGGAGCATATTCGCTTAGGTAAATAGCCGCTAGTACTCCAAAAGGCGTTACAATTATGGTCATTAAAAAGACCATGAAAACAGTGCCAAACAAGGCTGGGAATACGCCGCCAGAAGTATTTGCTTGCTTGGGGGAATCGGTAAGAAACACGCCAATTTCTGAAAACACTACCTGCCATTTTTCGAACGTACTTAAACGGCTTACGAAATCTACATCCTGAATGCTTGAGATGGGGATAACAAACGGCGCACCGTCTGCAAAACTCACCAGCAAGGTATATCCAGCGCGTGTATCTTCCAGTGCCTCTACTCGTTTTTGGTATTCGTTAAATGAAGCAACTAAGCGTTCTCTTGCCGGGGCATCGGCCACCACGTTTCGTTTATCAAACTGAGACAGCGCTTCGTGAATAGGCGCAAGATGTTGGGTATTGAGCGCTTCAATTTGTGAACTTATCTGTGCAACTTCTTCTATAACAGTATCAATATTATCTAGGCTTTGAGGCGGCTGTGACGGTACGACAATATATTCAGGTACCGCTAAAACACGCCTACCATCTATCAACTTAATTTCTGCGCTTTTTTTCGCAAGTCGCGTACCATCCAGCTGACTGCGGGATAACTGAATTTGAAATCCATAAGGATTTAGAGCATCCGAATACTTAAGGGTAATGTCATTATTTGACGGTTCATCAAATATGTTCGCAAGCACTGAAAAAGTGGTGCCGTCTTGATATTTTCCACTTACGGTGTAGATAGGTTCTGGCCAAAAGTAAGCGGTACCACGATAACTAATCAGTATAAGTACACTCACAAGGGCAATCAGCAATAGACTAGTGAAAAAAGCGGTTAAGCTAATGACTAACGATTGGCGTTGGACCGGATTTAATCCAAAAGATGCTTGCTTAGCCATAGTACGCCCTACTTCTTATACGTTGTCGCAGTAGCTCTGCTATGGTGTTAACTATGAAGGTAAACACAAACAGAATGCACGCCGTGAAGAATAAAATTTGGTAATGCGCTGACGACACATCAGCCTCAGGAAGCTCAATTGCCAAGTTAGCAGTAAGTGCTCGCAAACCTTCTATCAGCCCCCAGCTGGAGATTGGCGTATTTCCCGTCACCATAAGCACTATCATAGTTTCGCCAAACGCGCGCCCGAAGCCTAACATTATCGCGGCCACAATTCCTGGTAGGGCAACGTGAAGCACTACATGCAGCAAAGTTTGTAATCGGGTCGCCCCCAGTGCGAAAGAGGCGTGCTTTAAGTCGTTAGGTACGCCATTGATGGCATCTTCAGCCAACGAGTAGATACTGGGTGAAATGGCTACTCCTAACGCTAGCGCGACTACTATGGTTGTTTTTCCAATAGGGCTGTCGGATTCTGCCGCTAGCAACGTAAATCCATCAACCCCCATCAGCGAGAAGATAAGCGAAGGCGCATATTCCACACTAATAAAGCCTAAAAGGAACACGCCACCAACGGCAAAGAATAGCTCTGCGCCATGCCTTAAGTTCTTTGGTAAATACTCCGCGACGGGGCGCTGTACCAAAGCAACGGCGATAAGTACAAAGGGAATAACAATAAGAAAAAAGGCAAAGGAAAACAAAAATTGCTCGGCTTTTGGCGATAGCCAAATGGCCGCTATAAAACCGATGAGTACACTGGGGATTGCTTCAAGCAGTTCAATGGCGGGTTTAACAATATTGCGCAATCGGCTTTTTGCGAAAAACGCGGTGTAAATTGCAGCGCCGATAGCAACAGGTATCGCAATAAGCAGCGCCAAAAGGGAAGCTTTTATACTGCCTATTAAAAGCGGGGTTAAGCTGAATTTTGCCTCTTGAAAGTCAGAGGCGCTGGTAGTTTGCCATACGGTTTCTTCCGTTTCATACCCCTCGTAGTGCTGAGGTTCAAAAAGCGATGCCCACGTAGTAATACCGCTTAGGTATTTGCCTTCCCACACCGACAAATTGTTGTCAGAGTAACTGTAAAGCTTATTTCCATACCAAATAATATTCTCAGCGGTGCGTTCTATTTGTTGTGAAGCCACCACATCGCCAGACACGCGGTTTACTAACAATATACGCGCGCTGTCAGTCAGTACGGCTACTAAATTCATACTGGCGTGTTCTGTCACCGCCTTTACTTGCCCACCTGGCAGCGCAATTTGATAAGTTTGCTCAAAGGTAAGGCCTTTTTCGCTTTTACTAAGCACCCAGCGAGTAAGCGTCTGTGTTCCGTTGTTCATCAAGAAGAAAGTGCGGTCTTTAGCAAGAGGAAACACAATCTTCTCATCTAATGACGCTGTAATATTTCCTGCCACAGGCAATAGTGAAGCCCCTTTATCTTTGACTTTGTTCAGGTAAAGGGCGTCACCTACCTGAAGCAACACACTCTCGCTGCCAGGTAACAATACTAGCCTATCAATATTGTGAAAGCGCTTATCCACCACCTGCGTAGGACGGTGCCGATTTACCCAACGAACGAAAAAGCTGTCGCCTTGAGCGATAGACGCTACAGCCCACTTAGAAGAAAGTGCCATACTCCAATTGCTGCGTTTCTCCCACTCATCTTTGGGAAGTGCAAACGTAATACTCTTCGACAACGCTGCTTGCGAAACGTTGGTGGCGATATCCATTGCTTTATCGCCCGCCATATCAAATGACCTTACGGGTAAAACCCGTACTTGTGCATTAGGAGAAACGTCGACAATGTAGTTCTCCCCCATCACGCTGTGAGCCGACAACCTATGCTCACATGGACGAATATAATCATGATTACTTATCAGGTCGTTGCCTTTGAGAAATTTTAGGCCTAATCGACAGTCTGACTTTCTAACCAGCAATGGCTGACTGTTAATGATATCACCTGCGCTGATAACCTTTTCGTTGGATGGTGTTTTAACGCTTAATAGATGGTGTAAGCTGGGTGTGTAAGCTAAGGGAAGCGCTTGGCTAATGAGATGGGTAATAAGAATAACCAGGGTCAACAAAACAAGGCCGCCAAAGGCCGTCACTACATAGCGTGACCAACTATCTCTGCGCTGGCGTTTTTTGTTTGTGCTGTTGCTGTCGAAAGTCATGGGGCTGTTTAGTCATTCTTATTTTCGAAATTCTTCTTTTTAAAGAAGAATAACCCTAAATTGCACTGGTGAGCAGTGTAAGTTTTGTTATGCTAATAGCAAGTGAAAGTTTATAGCATTACCTTCGCGCAACCTACTCTGCGCCTATGGTATTACCCAACAGGAAGACGATCAAAGTTTTTCTCTATACGCCCAATAAGGAGCACCGTATGCAATCATTGGTTATCAGCATCATGGGTAAAGATAAGCCTGGTTTGGTAGACGCACTCGCTAAGTGTGTTTACAAGCATGAAGGCAACTGGCAAGGGTCGAGTTTTGCGCATATGGCGGGTATGTTCACCGGATTCGTAGAAGTACATGTTGCCGATGAAAATAAGCAAGAATTAATAGATTCGCTAGATGCTATTAAAGACTTGTCTGTTCAATCTGTTGCTGTTGCGAGCAATAAGAACAACAACACAACTAAGCTAACCGTTGATGTTATGGGTAATGACAAAGCAGGTATTGTGCAGGAACTAACGTCTGTTCTTAATCAGTTCAATTTGAATATTCTCACTTTTGCTTCCCATTGTGAAAGCGCACCTAACTGGGGCAGCCTTATTTTCAAAGCAAAAGCTGAAATTGCGGTAACGGAAGACTTCGACGATGGCGCATTGCAAGATGCGCTAGAGTCGTTAGCAAACGACTTAGTCGTAGATATTACCGCAACACGATAAACAACAGGGGCGTGAGTGCGCGAGAGGGACTATCGCAGTGTCTCAAAATCATAGCCCACATATTGAAAGGTAACGGAATCACCGCAACGTATTAGATTGGCACTGGTGCCAGAATACGTGTTGTCACAGTAGTGTCACTGACTGGTGGCAGTCTTTGACCATTTTTATGAACGTGAATTGAGACATTATGGATAACGACGTTTTATATTATCCCAAAGAGCTAAGCTGGCTATCGTTTAACGAACGTGTATTGCAAGAAGCCGCGGATAAAAACAACCCTGCGATAGAACGCATTCGCTTTCTTGGTATTTACTCTAATAACCTTGATGAATTTTATCGGGTACGCGCGGCAGACGTTAAACGCCTTATTACTATTGCGCAAAACGATGGTAACGAAGAAGAAGCAGAGCGCCTTACCGAACTCATGGCGCAGATACAAAAAAAAGTGGTACAGCTTTCTGAGAAGTTTGACCAAATCCACAAGGATGTTGTCAAAACCCTTGCTCGCTACAATATTCATATCCTGCGCAAAGATGATTTAGACGACTACCAGAAACAATGGGTTCGCAATTATTTTATCAACAAAGCACTGCGCCATATTGCGCCTATCCTCATTGATAAGAAAACAGATCTGCTAAGCCGCTTAAACGGTAACTCTGTCTATTTGTATGTGGCGCTACGTAGAAAAGAGCGCAACCCCAAGTTCGCCGTTATTCAAGTTCCCACTACTGAAATGTCGCGCTTTATGCTGATCCCACCGCAAAAGAGCCGTAAGAAAAAGAGCATCGTAATGCTTGATGACATGATTCAGCTGTGCATTGAAGATATCTTCCGCGGTTTTGTAAAATTTGACGAAATTGAAGCTTTCTCATTCAAAATGACCCGCGACGCGGAGTACTCGATTAACGAAGAAATTGACGAAAGTTTCGTTGAGAAAATGTCAGAAAGTATGAAGCAGCGCCTTATTGCTGAGCCGGTACGTGTTATCTACGATACTGATATGCCAGAAGATATGCAGACAGATCTTCGCAAGCGTCTTAAAATTACCAAGCTTGATACCATGCACGCTGCTGGGCACTATCGCAACTTTAAAGATTTTATTGGTTTCCCAAATGTCGGGCGAGACTACCTAGAACATGCACCGCTTCCTGCTATCGACAGCAAGGCATTTTCAAAACACAACACAGTATTCGATGCTATCACTGCACGGGACATTCTGTTGTATTACCCGTACCACCGCTTCCTCCACTTTACTGAGTTCGTTCGTCAGGCTGCATTCGACCCTAACGTTAAAACCATACGCATTAATATTTATCGGGTGGCGAGTAATTCGCGCATAATAAACTCGTTAATTGATGCGGTAGACAACGGTAAAAAAGTAACCGTAGTCGTAGAGCTTCGCGCGCGCTTTGACGAAGAAGCAAACATCGAATGGTCTAAGCGCATGACCGATGCAGGCATACGCGTAGTACTTGGTGTGCCCACCCTGAAAATACACTCTAAACTATGTATTGTGACCCGGGAAGAACGGGGCAGTTTGGTGAACTATGCGCATTTCGGTACGGGTAACTTCAATGAAAAAACGGCAAAGATATATACTGACTACAGCTTATTCACCCGCAATCAAGAGCTTGCTAACGAAGGCGTGGGGGTATTTGACCTTATTCAATACCCTTACAGGCGCTACAAGTTCCAGCACCTGCAAATATCGCCGTTAAACGCCAGAACTAAAATTCAATCGTTAATTCGCCAAGAGATTCAGCATCTGAATCAGGGCCAAGAAGCCCAAATCACCTTTAAGATTAACAACCTTGTTGATAAAGAACTTATTGATGATTTATATCGCGCAAGCCAGGCCGGCGTTAAGATCCGCGGTATTGTACGCGGTATGTGCTCACTTAATCCTGGAATAAAAGGGACAAGCGAAAACATAGAGATCATCTCTATCGTTGATAGGTTCCTTGAACATCCTCGCGTGATGATTTTTGAAGGCGGTGGCGAAAGAAAAGTGTATATCTCATCTGCTGACTGGATGACACGAAACATGGATAACCGTATAGAAGTAGGCTGCCCGGTTTACGATAAAGGTCTTCAACAGCGCATTGTCGATATAATGGAACTACAATTTAAAGATACCCTGAAGGCTCGAGTGATTGACAAGGATCAGAGCAACAAGTACGTTGCGAGGGGTAATCGTAAAAAACTTCGCTCGCAAATAGAAATTTACGACTATTTGAAGAAGCTAGAAGACACTTTGTAGGATAGAAAATTAGTACATGACCCAGCACGAATCAATTTTTAATGACGTGGAAACCCGCGAAGTCAGTAAAGTCGCAGCGCTCGATATTGGCTCCAATAGTTTCCACTTAGTGGTAGCACGTATTGTTGCTGGGTCTGTGCAAATTCTGCATAGAGTGAAACAAAAGGTTCGCTTGGCCGAAGGGCTCAACGAAGACGATATTTTGTCTGATGAGGCAATGGAGCGCGGGCTAGCTATGCTTAAAGTGGTAGCAGAAAGCCTTAAAGGCTTTGAGCCTGACTCGGTCAGAATTGTGGCTACACACACGCTGCGCAAGGCCCGTAACGCCCGAGACTTTATTAGCGCAGCAAGAGACATCCTTCCCTACCCTATTGAAGTTATTTCTGGCGTAGAAGAAGCGCGTCTTATTTACTCCGGCGTTGCCCATACTAATCACGCAGACGGTCAACAGCTGGTAGTTGATATAGGCGGTGGTTCAACGGAATTTGTTATTGGTGAAGGATTCACGCCTTTGCTCTGTCGCAGCCTTCAAATGGGTTGTGTTAGCTATACTAAACGCTTTTTCGCGAACGGAGAGCTAAAGCCTAAAGCCTTCAATCGCGCTATTACGGCTGCGCAGCAAGAACTTGAGTTGATTGACAATAAGTACCGCAGACTTGGCTGGGTCCAATGTGTTGGTACGTCAGGTACCATTCGCTCGCTGTTCACCCTGTGTCAGCAAGACAGACCAAATGGCCACGATATCCCGGTAACACTTAAAAGTTTGCGCAATTTGATGAAGCAATTCACAAACGCAGGGCATATCGATAAATTAAGTTACCCAGATTTAAGTGAAGACCGCCGCGTGGTTATCGCTGGTGGTCTCGCTATTCTCATCGCAGTCTTCAAGGCGCTAGAAATTGAAGGGTTGGTATACTCTCCCGCCGCCTTGCGAGAAGGTGTGCTCTATCAGATGGAAGATGAGTTACATCATGCCGACATTCGCGGCAGAACGGCAAGCAGCTTGGCAACCCGCTACGATGTAGACACATCACAAGCAACCATGGTGCTCAATACAACCCTTTCACTTTTCAATGATGTTGAAAAAGAATGGAAACTCAAAGGGCGCGACTTTAAAAGTATGCTTGGGTGGGCTGCTCTACTTCATGAAGTTGGCATGCAAATTAACTCTCGCGGTATTCAAAAACACAGCGCCTATATTCTTGGCAACGTGGACATGCCAGGGTTTACTCAAGAACAACAGTTACTGCTCGCTACCCTAGTACGTTTCCATAGAAAGAAAATTCGTACTAATGAACTACCTACTTTTAATTTGTTCGATGAGCCGTCGGTAAAGTATTTAATCGCGTTACTACGTTTAGGTGTACTGCTTAATATTAAACGCCAAGAGGGGTTTGTACCCGACCTTGTCGTTAATGTTGAAAAGAACGAATTGACCATCACCTTCCCAGAAGGCTGGTTAGATGAAAAACCTATAATTTCGGCAGACTTGTTAAGAGAAAGTCACTACTGGAAGGCGCTTGATCTAAAACTTACGGTTGTACCGGATATCTCGCAGTTACATCCCACTGTAGAATAAGAAAAATGTTAGGCTCGAATTAAAAAAATGGGGCCTTGAACCGATTGAATCGGTACAATAGCCCCATTTATCTCTAGCATTGCGAAACTAACGTATATAAACGTTGATTTAATTACTCGCCTTTGGCTTTGGCATCATCTACGTGCGCGCTGTCGTACTTTTTAAACCACGCCAAAATATTTTCCACTTTACCAATCATTCGAGAAGGTTTAGAGGCAATCCCATGCGGCGAGCCGGGTACTTTCACCAGTACACTATCAACCTTTTGAAGTTTCAACGCTTGATAGAACTGCTCAGTTTCAGACATAGGCGTGCGTTTATCTTCCACACCCGTAATCAACATGGTAGGTGTAGTCACATTGCCTACAAGCGATAATGGCGAGCGCTTCCAATAATGCTCTACATTATCCCAAGGTTTACCTGGGAATTGGAAAGGAATTTGATAAAGGCCCGAATCGGCGGTTAATACCTTGGATAACCAATTAATAACGGGTTTTGCAACCACGGCTGCTTTGAATCGGTTTGTAAGTCCAATGGCATAGGCTGATGCAATGCCACCTGCTGAGCCACCCGTTATAAATAAACGCTCTGGATCGGCTATTCCTTTTTCAATCAGCGCGTCTACCCCAGACATATGGTCAGAAAAGTCATACTCAGAACTATATTTCCCCTGAAGAAGTAAAGCAAAACGTTCCCCGTAACCTGTACTACCTCTGTGATTATCATAAAATACTACATAGCCTTCTGCTGCCATGCGCTGAAGTTCAGCAGTAAAAACGGGCCCATAAGCAAGGTTGGGACCACCGTGAATTTCAAGAATAAGCGGATAGGTTTTTGAGCTATCATAGTTAGGCGGCAGAATGTACCAACCTTGAATTTCTTCGCCATCAATAGAAGATTGATAAACAATTTCTTTCACTTCGCCAAGTTGTTTGTGACCTAAAATATCTTCATTTAGTGCGGTAAGCTGTCGCTCTTTTCGCGTAGTGACATATAAATCTGCGGGGCGGTCTGTTCGCCCTTTAGTGTAAGCCACAACATTGCCTACCGCATGATAAGTACCAAACACATAAGGTCGTCCTAACGTAGTGCCTCCGAGCCCCTTCGCTACGGCTTTTACATTGCCCGATAGCGATACCACATCCACTTGCGCTAAACCGCGTACTGACTGCTGAAAGTAAATATGTTTATTATCTTTCCAGTGAAGGTTAGACACCGAATTATCAATGTCTTTTGTTACGTTTCTTTGCCCAGAGCCATCGCTATTCATCACGTACAAGTAGCTATTTTTGTACATCACTTTTTCATCGTCGCGGTGTGTATAGGCAATGTGCTTTCCGTCTGGCGATACAACAGGTGACGATTCTCGCCCTTTATCCTGCGTCAATTGTTCGATATTCCCCGTCATATCAACAGAAAATATATCGGCCTCAACTGGTTCATACTCCCAGTTATTACTACGGTTAGCAGAGAAGTAAATCTTTTTCCCGTTCGGCGCAAAACTTAAACGCCCCTTGTGATGATAATTACCCGAGGTTAACTGCCTTGCGGTGCCTCCGTCAGAAGGGACAATAAAGATATGAGTATAGGCAGGGTCTAGTACACCTTTGCCATCAGCTTGATAACGCGCCTTAGTGATATATTGAAATTTAGGCGACCACTTTGCGCCCTCCGGCTTCTTCGGCATTTTAACGTCAAGCGGCTTTTCTTTGGCATCTACGCTCATGGTAAAGGCAATGTATTTACCGTCGGGTGACCATGTGATATTGCTTGGACTTGATGTCACGTTTGTAACTAACGCCGTTTGCCCTGTATCCATCCAGCGTACATACAGTTGCGGTTTACCCTCTTCATTGGATAGGTAAGCTAATCGGCTGCCGTCTGGTGACCAGCGAATAGAATAGTAACTCTTTTTCGATGATAGTAAGGGACGGTTTGACTTACCATCAACCGACGCTAGCCAGACGTTCGCGCGGCTACTGTCTGACATGATATCGTTTGAACGGCGCACGTACGCGATATATTTACCGTTTGGGGATACCTGAACTTCGCTTACATATTCAAGGTTAAAGATATCTTCTGATTGTAAAAAGTTATTTTTCTTTGAGGTAGCGTCATCCGACTGAGAATTTGCAAGTACAGGGGAGGACAACATCAGTGCACCAAGACACAATAGCGCCAACGCCCCACTACGCCGCTTACTCATCTGATGTAATCGTCGGATTTTAAAAAAAGACATAGTTCACCTTTAGATTATGGTTATTGTTTTGCCGGTTTGTTTTGGCGGTGATCGCTCAATTTTCATCTTACTTAAATATCACCGCCTATAAAAATTAAACGTTGAGATGCGTAAAGAAGACGATAAAACAAAAAAAGGAGAGCAACCGCTCTCCTTAAATAGTTATTAACTTAGCCAATCTAGGTTAGGTCGACGAAGATTGCCAACCACCTCCTAGGGCTTGATACAGGTCAACGAGTGCTGCAAGTTGCTGCTGACGAGTTTCTATAAACTCACTGCGTGCTTCCAATGCTTCGCGCTGCGCCAATAGTACTTCTAGATACTCACCGTGCGCTGATGTAAACAACCTATTCGCAATATCAACTGACGACTCCAAGGACGCAATTTGCGCTTTTTTAGCGTCGGCACTTTTTTCAAGATTATCCAACTTAGACAAACTGTTCGACACTTCAGACACCGCTTTTAGCAGCGTAAGCTCATACTCATAAGCGGCCTGGATTTGCTCGGCGCTCGCATTTTTATAAACAGCTTCAATAGCACGCCGATTGATTAAAGGGGCAAAAATATCGCCAGATAGCGAATAGGCCAACGACTCAGGTACATTAAACAAATACCGGCTATCAAACGCAGACAACCCTACCCCAGCCTTAAGCTCTAAAGAGGGGTAAAAATTGGCTTTAGCAACATCTATATTTAAGTTCGCAGCCTGCAGTGTAAGTTCAGCTTCTCGAATGTCGGGTCGGTTTTCTAACAATGAAGCGGGCACACCAATATTAGGCTTAACAATGTCTTCGCTAAACAACGTGTTGCTATTTCGTTGAATAGGTTGAGGCATGCGCCCTAGTAATAGATTGATTGTGTTCTCTTTCTCCACAATTTCCTGTTCAATGAGAAAGCGTTCACTTTCATTCTTCTTCACCTCAGCATTAAAGCGCGCTACGGGTAAAGAAGAGGCTCGTCCATATTCTTTAAGTGCATTAATGGTTTGAATAACATCACGCTGCAACTTTATGGTGGCATCAATATTCGCCAGCTTGTTGTCTAACGCTAATAGTTCGTAGTAGCTACGAGACACTTCAGAAACAAGCTGCGTGATAAAGAAATTCTTACTTTCAATAGAAGCTAAGTATTCAAGTGACGCCACCTTTGAGGCATTCCTTAGCTTATGCCAGATATCCACTTCCCACGACGCGTTTAGCCCAAGCTCTAAATTAGCTAAGGGGTCAGGGAAAGCTTTCCCCTCCCTGATATCAAGCTGTTCTTCAACCGCTCCTTCTCGCGTATATTCCCCCACTTTTTCGGTTTCAGCAGCAGCACCTGCAGACACGCTTGGTAAATACTCACCTTCCCGCGCATACACCTCGTTAGACGCCATATTAATGCGTTGTGCAAGTACGGCGACTTCCTTGTTATTCGCTACAGCGGTTTCAACTAACGATGTCAAATATGGGTCGTTGAACCACGCCTCCCATTCAATTTTTGCTTCACCATTACTAAGGTTGTTGCTTGTTTCAGTGCCTATCTCTGCATTAAACTGTTCTGGCAGGGTTACATTTGGATCCCGCGTTTCAACTGTCGGGATAGCACAGGCTTGAACTAGAAGTGCACTGCCAATCGCCATGTAAAGAGGCTTTTTCAAAAGACGCGTGTTATTTTTCATCGCTTAGCACCTCATCGTTGTAATGATAGGTTTCTGTAAGTGGAACGTGATCTTCGTTTTTAATTAGCGACTTACCCTCTTCTAACTTAGCGAAAAGGTAGTACAAGCCTGGAATAA
This sequence comes from Alteromonas sp. BL110, assembly GCF_003443615.1. Classification (NCBI taxonomy): domain Bacteria; kingdom Pseudomonadati; phylum Pseudomonadota; class Gammaproteobacteria; order Alteromonadales; family Alteromonadaceae; genus Alteromonas; species Alteromonas sp. BL110. The sequence goes on from NZ_CP031967.1 coordinate 870,185, forward strand.
CTATGATGCCGAAGACACTACCGCAAAGTGTGCCTCCAAGTGCTGAAGCACCAATAGTTCGGTTTCCTACCGCACCTGCGCCTGTGGCGACGACCAGTGGGATAAGCCCTGCTACAAACGAAAATGAAGTCATTAATATAGGGCGGAATCGCTGTTTCGCTGCGTCAACGGCGGCTTCTGCGATAGATAAACCCTGCTGGTTTTTCTGTACCGCGTATTCAACAATCAGCACGGCGTTTTTGCCCAGTAAGCCAACCAGCATTACAAGCCCTAATTGCGCGTAGACATCGTTCGCTAAGCCCATTAGGTCAAGTAGAATAAAAGAACCAATCAAACCGCTTGGCAACGACAAAATAACGGCAAGAGGAAGCAGCAAGCTTTCATATTGCGACGCCAGTACTATATATACAAATAGTAGAACTACACCGAATATGACGATGGCTTCACTACCGCGTTTGGCCTCGTCAAAAGATAACCCTTCCCAACCTATGTCATAGCCTTTGGGTAACGTTGCCGCAGCAACTTCTTCAACCGCTTTAATGGCTTCGGCAGAGGTATAGCCTTTTGCGGGCTCCGCCCGAATGGCTGCAGAGGTGTACAGGTTGTATCGGGTAATTTCATTGGGCCCTTGCGTTTTAATCAGCTTCATAAACGCAGAGTAAGGCACCATCTCACCTTCCTCATTTTTTACGTAGTAGTCCATTAAATCGCTTGGGTAACGACGGTACTCTGGAGCACTTTGGGTATACACCTTGTAAAAGTTATTGAAACGGGTAAAGCCTTGCTCGTAGGTACTACCAATTAGGATATTAAGGTTTTCCATAGCCTTGCCAATTGATACGCCCTTTTGCATCGCAGCTTGATTGTCTATTTCAATTTTATATTGCGGGTAATTAGCCGCGTAGAAAGTAAATAGCCCTTTAAGTTCTTTGCGTTTGGACAGCTCATCCATAAAGGATTGGTTTATTTCATCAAACTCTTGGTAATCCGTCGTATTTGTTTTGTCGAGCAAACGGAACGACAGCCCTGATGACGCGCCATAGCCAGGCACTACAGGAGGCTCGAAATATTCGACCACAGCGCCAAGATGATGAGTTTTAGCCTCTAGTTCTTCAATGATTTCCTGTACGGACTGGTCTCTATTCGCCCAGTCTTCAAGGTTAATAAGGCAAGTCCCTGCATTAGAGCCTCGGCCTTCCGTCAAAATTTCATAACCTGCGAGTGAAGAAACCGATGACACACCTTCAACATCAAGAGCAAGGGTTTGAAGCTCCCGCGCTACTTCGTTTGTTACTTCAAGGGTGCTTCCTGGAGGGGTTTGAATAATGGCGTAAATTTGGCCCTGGTCTTCTCCAGGGATAAAACCAGTCGGAAGAATGTGATTGAAACCAATCGTGCCTGCTACAAATGCAAAAAGCGACAAAATAGTCACCACTCGACGGGTTACTAACGCTTTTATGATGCTGGTGTAACGCCCGGTGAGCTTGTCGAACCAATGATTGAATACATCAATAAGCTTACTGATTGGCGTAGCTTTTTTGGTATGTGTGTGTGGGTTTTTAAGTAGCATCGCACACAGCACTGGCGTTAATGAAAGCGCTACAATACAAGAAATGATAATGGACGATGCCATAGTGATAGAGAATTGACGATAAAAAACGCCAACCGGCCCAGTCATAAACACTAAAGGCACAAATACTGCTGTCATCACAAGCGTGATAGCAATAATAGCGCCGCCCATTTCACCTAATACCTGCTGCGTCGCCATATAAGGCGTCAAGCTAGCGCTCTCTTCCATTTTTGCATGCACAGCTTCGACAATAACAATGGCGTTATCTACCACTATCCCGATAGCCAATACCAACGCGAAAAGGGTTATCAGGTTAATGTTTACCCCCGTTGCTTGCATACAAAAGAAGGTACCGATTAAGGATACGGGGACGGCCAATAGCGGAATTAAGGTTGAACGCCAGTCCCCTAAAAAGATGAATACCACTAGCGAAACCAAAATAAACGCCTCAAATAATGTATGCAGTACTTGCTCTATTGATGCATCAAGAAACTTAGACACGTCATAGTTGATTTCGTACTTCATGCCTTCCGGGAAAGTTTCTTCAAGCTCTGCCATTTTAGCTTTTACTTGCGATATCACTTCATTAGCGCTACTGCCATAGTTTTGCTTTAACACGATTGCGGCAGAAGGATACCCATCTTTATTTGAGTAGATATCGAAAAACTCACTGCTAAGCTCTACATCTGCTATGTCGCTTAGTTTAAGCAGCTTGCCGTCACTATCCGCTCTGATAATGATATTTTTGTATTCGTCAGGCTCGTCATACCGACCTTCATAAACAAGCACATATTCTTTGGACTGCGCACTTATTCCCGAGCTCCGTCCGAGTCGTCCTGGACGGCCAATAAGGCTTTGCTCATCAATCGACTCCATCACTTCATCGACTGAAATATTATACGCTCGCATGCGATCTGGCTTTAACCAAATGCGCATAGCATACTGCCGACTACCCAATATCTTAGCGCTGGCTATACCGTTAACACGCTGTATTTCGGGTATAACATTGATGTTCGAGTAGTTATAAAGAAACTTCTCATCGGCGTCTTCATCGGTGCTATAGACGTTGATATACATCAACATACTAGGCTGCACCCTTTGAAGTACCACTCCCTCTAGTTGTACCAACTGCGGGAGCCGGTTCATTATCTGGTCAAGCCGCGTTTTCACGTTTATTAGTGCTTGGTTAGGGTCCACATCTAAGTCAAAGATAACCTGAATCGTCGCTTCACCGGCACTTGTGGCATCAGACACTATGTACTTCATGCCCGGCACACCATTTATCGAACGTTCAATAGTCACCAAAGATGACTTTACGAGAACATCAGCACTTGAACCAGGATATGCCAATGAAATTAAAACCCTGGGGGGAGCGATATCTGGAAATTGAGAAGTGGGCAAGGTAACAACGGAAAGCGCGCCCAAAAAAATAATCATAAGGGATAGCATGATCGCCATCACCGGGCGTTTTATAAATACACCAAACATAATAACCCCCTACTCTGCCTGAAGTGCGAGTTCAGCTAACGTGTCGTCAGCAGAAATTAGGTTAGGCTTTATGCGATCGCCATTACTTACTCGTCGCAACCCCTCAAGAAGAATAGTGTCATCTTCTTTTAACCCCTCGGATACCAAGAAGATGTGAGGTAATTCTGCTGCAATCTCTATATGACGAGTTTTAAGCGTATTATCAGCATCTAGAACATATACATAGTTCTGATCCAATATTTGAAAGGTCGCCTTTTGGGGAATGACAAGGGAATTGGGGTAATCAACGTCAACAAGTATATTACCAGTTTGCCCATGACGTAACATTTCATCGGGATTAGGGAATGATGCACGCATTTCAATCGTTCCCGTATGGTTATCAAAATCGGCTTCAATAGTATCTATCACCCCTTTATAAGGATAAATCGTACCGTTTGCGAGCTTGAGCCTAACGCTCGTCCCTTCATTTGCTTTTCCACTTTGTACATAATCTAAATATTCCGACTCAGGCACATTGAAATATACCCACATTTGGCTTAAATCAGACATAGTAGTGAGGAGTTCACCCTCATCAAGCAAGCTACCTGTTCTTGCTTCTAGATGGTCCATCTTCCCGGTAAAGGGCGCTTTAATGTCAGTGAATGCCAAATGTGCTTCGGCAAGTTCAACTTCAGCTTGGGCTTTTTGATACTCGGCTTCTACAACGGCAAGCTCATTAGGTGACACTATATTTTGATCCACTAGCGACTTGGTGTTTTTAAACTCCATTTGCACCGCTTTTGCCTCTGCCTTGGCGCGCTTAAGTTCTGCTTCGTAGATAGTGGGCACTATTTTAAACATAGGCTCTCCTTTCTCGACGGTTTGTCCTTCGTCGACGAAAGTAGAAGCAAGGTACCCTCTCTCCATTGCCCTTAATTCAATATGCTGAATGGCGCGTATTTGACTGACATATTCTTTAACAAGAACCGTATCTTTGCTGATTGGATGGGAAACATTGAATTCTAGAGGTCCGCCATGGTGAGCTTCATGCTCTTGATGACCACACCCGGTTAACATAATGGTAAGAATACTTGCTGCTAAAAGCGTTTTTTTGCTCATAATTTTTAAATCGTTCTTATAGGTGTTACCCATAGACAGGCAACAGCATTAGTACGGCATAGCGAGTAAATTACCGCACGGCATTATTACCGTTCAGTTTTGCTAACACGAGGGCGCTACTAACCGCTCATGCTTTTCATTACTCAGCTATGCACGCACGAATATATCTAGCTCAGAAGAGAGCTGACGTTTTGTGAAAATTTTGAAATTGAAGGGCTTTACTCTTGCATCCAAAAACAAGAGAAAAAGCTTAAACAGCAGGTGGCGCTCTTGTAAGCGGGGTGACGTAGCTCTTTTTAGACCAAGAGACTAAATATGGAGGTGAGTTTTCACTAAGTGAACTAATAATCGCAGCGTTACCAAAGGTATTGATAACGGACGGGAATAGGTCGTCATGCGCATTTTCTTCTGCGCTACTTTCTATTGAGAGGGTCGATACGGAAGCATCAAGCTGATGCTTTGACGAGATAGGCTTAATATCCTGTTTAATCGTAAGCAAGCAAGTAAACAATAACAGCGCTATACCGTAGCAAAAGCGTTGAGTATTTATGTGTTGGAAATTCACCAGTTTACTTCCAATGCTAAGCTTGAATAATATTAAGCAATGACAATGGCGCGAGATGCTACACAGTCCTCCTTTTTTTGACAATAGGCTTTGTGTTGAATGCGTCAATATAAACAAAAAGAGCGCTGAATAGCGCTCTTTGTAATGAGAAAGTTAAGAAGTTATTTACGCTTTAGACGCTTGGTAAATACCTTCAATCGCTTTATCTAGTGTTGCTTCAAACTCTTCTTGAGATTGCTGTGCAGATACGCCTTCGGTTAATGCGCGAGAGAAGCTCGCAATCATGCCTTGGTTTTCTGATAGTTTTGCGTTTGCATCGTCACGACTGTAGCCGCCAGAAAGTGCAACCACTTTAAGTACGCGCGGGTGGTCAACAAGCTCTTTATAAAAGTTAGCTTCGGTTGGTAGCGTTAGCTTAAGCATCACTTCTTCACCTTCATTAAGAAGATTAAGTTGGGTTAGGATCTCTAACTTAAGTAGCGCTTCAGCTTCTGCTTTTTGCGGACTGTGGATATCAACCTCTGGCTCGATGATTGGAACAAGGCCAGCCGCCAAAATCTGCTTACCCACTTCAAATTGCTGAGCAACAACATCTTTAATACCTTGATGATTGGCTAGCTTCACTACGCTGCGCATCTTAGTACCGAATACGTCTTGAGCTACCGCTTTAGCAAGCAATGCATCAAGACCTGGCATAGGCTTCATCACTTGAACACCATTGCTCTCTTCAGCTAATCCTTTATCGACTTTTAAGAAAGGAATAACACGTTTCTTCTGCCACAAGAAGTGTGCAGTAGACATGCCTTCAATTTCTCTATCAAGGGTATTTTCGAACAAGATTGCGCCTAAAACGCGCTCGCCGCTAAAAGGGGTGCTGGTGATAATACGCGTACGCATTTCGTGAACAAGATTGAACATCTCTTCGTCTGAGCTGTATTCAGACTCTTCTATGCCGTATAAGCGCAACGCTTTAGGGGTACTACCGCCGCTTTGATCTAACGCTGCAATAAAACCGGTTTGTGTTTTCAGTTTATCCAGCATTGCCTGCTGAGCTTGTGATGCCATTGCAACACTCCTTTTGTATATTACTGCCTTAATAGACAGGTGTAGGGTTTATTGTTATACCAATTCTATTAAAGATCTGTTTGTCTCTCACACGGCATGCCGGCACCTAGAGTAAACACATCTGTAATAAAATTGGTATTTATGCCAGCGTACTTCACTGTTTCGCTGGGGTAATCGTTTCCGATTAAATGGTCACGCTCAAAAGTGCTGTTACTGAGCGTGACACAAATTGGGGCAACTTTGCACTAGGCCTTAGCTTTCGAGAGCTTGTATGCGCTGCATTGATATACAGCGCTTAGGCTTATTTATTTTTTTCTTCTAGTACTGCTACCGCTGGTAGTGTTTTACCTTCCAAGAATTCAAGGAACGCGCCACCACCTGTTGAAATATAAGAAACCTTATCGGCAATTCCGTATTTATCAACGGCTGCTAGTGTATCACCACCACCTGCGATTGAGAATGCGTCGCTTGCTGCAATCGCTTCTGAAAGCGCTTTCGTACCTGCACTGAACTGTTCAAATTCAAAAACGCCTACAGGGCCATTCCAAACAATGGTACCCGCATTCTTAATAATATCTTCTAACGCTTTCGACGAATCTGGGCCGATATCAAAAATCATATCGTCGTCAGCAACGTCACTGACTACTTTTAGCGTCGCTTCTGTGTTTTCATCAAAGGCCTTGCCCACCACTACGTCTGTTGGCACCGGAATATTACCGCCGTTTGCCTGCGCTTCGTTCATAAGCTGCGTAGCTTGCTCAGTTAAGTCCATTTCAACTAACGACTTACCTACATTGTGACCCTGCGCCGCAATAAAGGTATTAGCAATACCGCCACCTACAATTAGCTGGTCAACTTTTTCAGCTAGCGTTTTTAGTACAGTAAGTTTGGTCGATACTTTTGAACCACCAACAATGGCCACCATTGGGCGCTTAGGGTTGTCCAGCGCTTTGCCCAATGCATCTAATTCAGCAGCAAGTAACGGGCCAGCGCAGGCTTTCGGAGCGAATTTAGCCACGCCATGGGTAGACGCTTGTGCGCGGTGCGCGGTGCCAAAGGCATCCATAACGAAAATATCGCAAAGTGCGGCGTACTGTTTCGCTAGCGTCTCGTCGTCTTTTTTCTCGCCGTTGTTAAAACGCACGTTTTCAAGGATAACCAGTTCGCCTTCGCTAAGTTCAACACCGTCTAGGTAGTCTTTAACTAGCTTTACTGGAACGTCTAGGGCGTCGTTAAGGTAATCAACCACAGGTTGAAGAGAGAATTCATCAGCAGGCTCACCTTCAGTAGGACGGCCAAGGTGAGACATCACCATAACTGCCGCGCCAGCGTCTAGGGCAGCTTTGATAGTAGGGATAGATGCTTTAATACGCGCATCTGAGGTCACTTTACCGTCTTTTACCGGCACATTTAAATCTTGTCTAATTAGTACGCGCTGACCTTTTAAGGCCATATCGCTCATGCTTGGAATTGCCATCGTCTTTCCTATGTTAATTTAAATTCAGTAGAGCGTGTTTTAACAAGTCAAACACGCTCAAATTAACTGTGAAAGCTGCGCGGGCTGTGCTACCAGCCCTGGCAGCATCAATGCTTTATTGTGCGTCGAACATCACTTTAGCGGTATCGAGCATACGGTTTGCAAAACCCCATTCGTTGTCACACCACACCAGTGTTTTTACTAGCTGCTTGTGACTGACTCTTGTTTGTGTGCCATCTACAATACACGAGTGAGGGTCGTGATTGAAATCTACGGACACCAAAGGCTCTTCGGTATAGTCCAAAATGCCCTGCAAACGCCCCGCTTTAGCATTGCGAAGTGCTTGATTCACCTGTTCAATGGTTACCTTAGACTGAAGCGTTACGCTTAAATCCATGGCGGTAACATTGATTGTAGGCACACGCACAGCAATGGCTTCGAACTTACCTGCAAACTTAGGCAGAATGCGCTCTATACCGGCAGCAAGGCGTGTATCAACGGGAATAATGGACTGACTGGCAGCGCGGGTTCTGCGCAAATCTTCGTGGTAAGCGTCAATAACTTGCTGGTCGTGCATAGATGCGTGAATGGTTGTGATCGTACCACTTTCAACACCGAATGCAGCGTCTAGCGCTTGGATAACAGGAACAATACAGTTTGTGGTGCAAGAGCCGTTGGAGACTAATTTTTGTTCACTGGTCAACGTGTCTTCGTTGGTGCCAAAAATAACGGTATTGTCTAAATCAGAAGACCCAGGTGAAGAGAAAAGCACTTTACCAGCGCCTGCATTTAAATGCGCTTGCCCCGATGCTCTGTCATCAAACTTGCCCGTACACTCAAGCACAATATCAACGCCTAAGTCTTTCCAGGGTAGGTCTTTAATATCGCTTATCGCGAGCAGCGTAATATCGTCACCTGCCACATTAAGCGTGTTGTTTTCTAAGGCCACATCAAAACGGAACCGCCCGTGGGCGGTATCGTATTTAAGTAAATGTGCTATGCCTTCGGGTTTAGCTATGTCGTTAATGGCCACCACGTTAAATTCGTTGTTGCGCCCACTTTCATACAGCGCGCGCAACACGTTACGGCCAATACGACCAAACCCATTTATGGCAATATTTACCATAGGCTTATCTATTACCTCTTACAGAGACAGTGCAGCCTCTACTACAGCGTCAGTGGTAATGTTGAAGTGCTTAAATAGGTCGCCTGCAGGTGCAGACTCACCAAAGGTGTCCATACCTACGATAGCGCCGTTAAAGCCAACGTACTTGTACCAACTGTCTTTAGACAAGGCTTCAACCGCTACACGTTTCACAACACTAGACGGCAATACGCTTTCACGGTAATCAGCAGACTGACGGTCAAATACGTCAGTTGATGGCATAGATACTACGCGAACGGCCTTACCTTGCTCGGTAAGTTTTTCTGCGGCTTCAACGGCTAGCTGAACTTCAGAACCGGTACCAATCAGAATAAGCTCTGGTGTACCTTCACAGTCTTTAAGTACGTAACCGCCTTTCGCGATATCTGAAACTTGTTGAGCCGTTCTTTCTTGCTGGGCTAAGCCTTGACGCGTGAAGATTAGGGTTGTTGGGCCGTCAGTGCGCTCAATAGCAGACTTCCACGACACAGCAGACTCAACCTGATCACAAGGACGCCAGTTATCAAGGTTAGGTGTTGCACGTAGAGCAACCACCTGCTCTACTGGCTGGTGCGTTGGGCCGTCTTCACCCAGACCAATTGAGTCGTGGGTGTAAACGAAAATAGCAGGCTGCTTCATTAGGGCCGCCATACGCACCGCATTACGTGCATATTCCATAAACATTAGGAAGGTTGCGCCGTACGCCTTGAAGCCACCGTGAAGGACAATACCATTCATCATGGCAGACATACCAAACTCACGCACACCGTAATAAATGTAGTTACCTGATGCATCGTTTGCTTCAACGCCTTTGCTACCTTCCCAAATGGTAAGGTTAGAACCCGCAAGGTCGGCAGAGCCGCCTAATAGCTCCGGAAGTAACGGGCCAAAGGCGTTTAATGCATTTTGCGACGCTTTACGTGAAGCAATGTTTTGTGGGTTAGCTTGAAGCTCAGCAATAATTGCATCTGCTTTGTCGCTGAAATCTGCTGGCAGTTCGCCATTTACACGGCGTTTAAATTCTGCTGCAAGCTCTGGATAAGCCGCTTCGTATGCTGCGAAAGCGTCGTTCCACGCGCTTTCCGCTTTTGAACCTTTCTCCTTACCGTCCCAGCCCGCGTAAATATCGTCTGGAATTTCGAACGCGCCATGGCTCCAGCCAAGCTTCTCACGCGTAGCGACAATTTCGTCATCGCCTAACGGTGCACCGTGGCACGACTCGGTACCTTCTTTATTAGGCGAACCAAAGCCAATGGTGGTTTTACAACAAATCAGTGTAGGCTGCGCCGTATTCGCTTGCGCTTTTTCAATAGCAGCTTTGACTTGCTCTGCATCGTGACCGTCAACACCTTCAATCACCTCCCAGCCGTAGCTCTTGAAGCGTGCCGGTGTATCGTCAGTGAACCAGCCTTCTACTTCACCATCAATTGAAATGCCGTTGTCATCCCAGAATGCGATGAGCTTACCAAGGCCAAGTGTACCTGCTAATGAACACGTCTCGTGAGAGATACCTTCCATCAAGCAGCCGTCGCCTAAGAATGCATAGGTGTGGTGATCAACAATGGTGTGACCGTCTTTGTTAAATTGGGCCGCCAATACTTTTTCAGCAAGCGCCATACCGACTGCATTACTGATACCTTGACCTAGTGGACCAGTGGTGGTTTCGACACCTGGCGCGTAACCGTACTCTGGGTGACCAGGCGTTTTAGAATGCAACTGACGGAAGTTCTTCAACTCTTCAATAGGCAGTTCGTAGCCTGAAAGATGTAGTAGAGAGTACAACAGCATCGAGCCGTGACCGTTTGAAAGTACAAAGCGATCGCGATTAGCCCAAGACGGGTTCGCAGGATTGTGTGATAAGAAATCACCCCATAGTACCTGCGCAATATCAGCCATCCCCATTGGGGCGCCTGGGTGACCAGATTTAGCTTGTTGAACGGCGTCCATGCTTAATGCACGGATAGCATTGGCGAGTTCACGACGAGAGGGCATGTTGTCTCCTGATTTATTTTGTATCTTTTGGTACCACGGTAGTAATTGATGTGAGTACTGAGGAACATCAATTTTTTGCTCTTACTCTACTTCTAGGCACTTTTGAATGTGAGGCTATTCTTACCCATGCCACCTTTCAGTTCAATGGATTTTCATTGCCATTATCGAAAGTAAATCCAAAAACATCAGAGAAGCTTATAAAGCTCACAGAATTGTGGATAACATTCCTTATACTTTGTCTTTGTTCTACATCGAAATAACCCTAAAAATGATCGGGTTATGTCAACTATTCGTAACAAAGAGACTTTTAGACGTCTAGAAGTAAAGACTGGTATTTATAACTTGTTTTAGTACAATATACGACTATTTTGATAATTTAACGCTTACGGAGCATTTATGGCCACGCATTTATTCACATCCGAGTCAGTGTCTGAAGGACATCCGGACAAAATTGCTGATCAGATCTCAGATGCGGTTCTTGACGCTATTTTAGAACAAGATCCTCGCGCTCGGGTGGCCTGCGAAACGTATGTAAAAACCGGTATGGTTTTAGTAGGTGGTGAAGTTACCACTTCTGCATGGGTAGACATTGAAGAGCTTACTCGTAACACAGTAAAAGAAATTGGCTATACGCATTCAGACATGGGCTTTGACGCCGATTCATGTGCCGTATTAAATGCTATTGGTAAACAGTCTCCTGATATTAATCAAGGTGTTGATCGCGCAAGCTTGGAAGAACAAGGCGCGGGCGACCAAGGCCTAATGTTCGGTTACGCTAGCGATGAAACTGACGTACTAATGCCGGCGCCTATCACGTACTCTCACCGCCTTGTACAAAAGCAAGCGGAAGTACGTAAATCTGGCAAACTAGATTGGTTGCGTCCAGATGCAAAAAGCCAAATCACTTTTAAATACGAAAACGACAAGCCAGTGGGCATTGACGCGGTGGTACTTTCAACCCAGCACTGTGACTCAGTAAGCACTGAAACGGTTCGCGAAGCGGTAATGGAAGAAATCATCAAGCCAGTACTGCCAAGTGAATGGATTGATGGAAATACGCGCTTTCACATCAACCCAACGGGTCGATTTGTTATCGGTGGTCCAATGGGCGACTGCGGCTTAACAGGCCGTAAAATCATCGTGGATACTTACGGCGGTATGGCTCGTCACGGTGGTGGTGCGTTCTCAGGTAAAGATCCATCAAAAGTAGACCGCAGTGCAGCATACGCGGGTCGTTATGTGGCTAAAAACATTGTTGCCGCGGGTCTTGCTAAGCGCTGTGAAATCCAGGTGTCTTACGCCATCGGTGTGGCAGAGCCGACCTCTATCAGCATTGATACCTTCGGTACAGGTGTAGTAGATGAGAAAACTCTTGTTGCACTTGTTCGCGAACATTTCGACTTACGTCCTTATGGTCTTATTCAGATGCTTGACCTTGAGCGCCCAATTTATCGCCCTACTGCAGCGTACGGTCACTTTGGTCGTGACGAATTCCCATGGGAAGCAACGGATAAAGCACAAGCGTTGAAAGCTTCAGTTTAATTCTATAAGCATATAACGCTTTTCGAAAACGCCGCTAGGTTGTTACGCTCTACATTGAAGCTATACAACCTAGCGGCGTTTTTTTATTGACGTCTGTCGAGTTAATTAAGTTAGCTAGATAGATTAAAAACGGTATAGACCATTTCCATCCTTTGTTTTTGGAACTATGCTTAAATAACGAACACACTGTCGCTTGTAGTTTCTAGTTGTTTACAAGCCATGATAACAACAACTTGGACTCTTCCATGAATATGGCTACTGGTATTTTCTTCGCCTTTGCACTGGCTGTCTCAATAACAGCCTTACCTGTGTTCGCGGATGTAAATGATACCCACTACAGCCCAATTCAATTTAAGAGCAAAAAGATAGCTCGGTGGCAGCTAACCAGTATGTACCGCGTTCAATCTACGACCGAAACCTACCTTTACGACAACACTTATACCTATCCAGCGGGTTCACAAGGTATCTTTAGCGCCAGCCGGCGGTTTAATACTTGGGTGCCACAGAAGGTCTATGCAACCTACAAAACAAACAATACCGCTTTTCAACATTATGCCGAATGGCTTTATTTACCTCACGATGTAGGTACTTTTACGCGATTGGGCTGGCTACTTGGCCAAAGTGAAGGGTTAAATATGGCCGTAGAGCTTGAGCATAGACAAGTTGGAGAAGAAGAGAATATGGCGCTTTCTTTAGGTGTTAATTACCTGTTCTAGGAATATCACTACCTTTAGCTTACTGAACGCCGTAACGTCAAAATTGTGCCTCCCTTACTGTAAAGGCAACACAGAATCACTTCTGAGTGAGCGCCATCGTTTTCGCATAGGTTTGCTGTATTATCATTGCATCAGAACTCGCCCGATGACGTTTTACGTCTAGCTCAGCGGAAAGACTATTTTTGACGTCGTGCCAGTTATCCATCTGAGATTCAGTCAATATATATTCAAGAGCACGGCAGGTAAACGACATGTCAATTTGCGCTGCTGAGTACAGTTTTATTAACCAAGGGTTATCTACCACCCATCCGTCACTGTATACAACCGTATTCCCTAAAAAATTATTGAGCTCAACACACACTTTGTGAGGCTCTTCGCCCCGAGCTTGTAACATTTGTTGAGAAATGCCGTGCAGCGATTGTGCTTTTGTATCCCAGTGCACCCAAGAGTCAAATGGCCTCAGTAGCTTGCACCACTTTGCACCATCATAGCGCACAATGCCTATTTCTATGGGGTAACTTGCTGCCCCAAATCCACTTGCTTCCACATCTATAATTGTAGGCAATGTTGTATTTTGCACTTACGCTCCAAACTACTGTTCTCCCTAATTTGTGTCAGAAAAAGAGAATATCCTTCACACTGGCACAGGTGTTTTTCAATTTTCATCGTGCTCTATGCCCTCGCATAGATGCTCACCAAATCACCATTTAGCTTCATACCTAGTGTTCGATAGCAGAATCGTGCCACATTGGTTTACTACCAAAAGAAGTGTAGTGGGTGTTTCCTAGAAAAACTGTCTACATAACAAGCAAAATTAGACTAAAGGATAATGCGTAAATAATAAAACGCTCAGCACATTGCTATACACTTTTAAGGGTAATCAATCAGGTGACTAACCCATGCGTGTACATCTTCTTCTATCAGCGCTTCTCGGCTTTATACTCTTGTTTAATTCATGCCAAGCTGACAGCACTCAAGCGCCGTTAATTATAGGTATTGATGCAGACCTCTCAGCGGTTGCTATAGAGGGAGGTGTTGCTATCACTCGAGGCGTAGAGCTAGCCGTTGAAGAGATCAACGCAAATGGGGGGATACTTGGTCGTACACTTAAAGTGATTGCGAAAGACCATCGAGGAAACCCAGCTCGCGGTATTTACAACATTGAAAAGTTTGCGCAAATGCCAAACCTGCTAGCCGTCATCGGCGGTGTACACACTCCTGTGGTGCTTGCGGAAATTGATATTATACATGCGAAAAATATTCTTATGCTGGTTCCCTGGGCCGCCGGCACCCCCATAGTAGACAATGAGCACTCCCCCAATAACGTTTTTAGGGTCTCAGTACGTGACGCTGAAGCAGCGTCTGTACTTATAGACTTTGTTAAATCCAGAGAATTATCAAGTGTCGCTTTGGTACTGGAGCGTACAGGGTGGGGACGCTCTAACCTTGAGTCTTTGACTAAAGCTGCTCAGGAAAAAGGGGTAAACATTAGCGCAACGTATTGGATTAATTGGCAACAGAAAGATTTTTCTGAAGATGCTAAGGCAATAAAAGATACGAAGGCGGACAGTGTCATATTAGTTACCAACGTACCTGAAGGTGTGGTTGTTGTAGATGCATTGGCTGAACAAGGGCTAAGCTCGCTCCCTGTTGTTTCTCACTGGGGTATAGCGTCAGGTCAGTTCGCATCTCAACTAGCCAACCCTATCAATCAGCACGACATATCAGTTCTTCAAACGTTTCACTTCCACCATCAGAAAAATAACAAGGCTAAACAACTGTTAGAAGCCTATTATAATAAATATGGGCTTATTGATGCATCAGCTATAGAAGGTGTCACGGGTTTAGCCCATGCATATGATTTAATTCATTTAATTGCTATCGCTGCCGATAAAGCGAATAGCATACAAGTTAACGAATTGCGCAATGCTCTCGAGTCGCTTAAAGACATCCAGGGCGCTGTTAAATACTATGAAGCTCCATTCACTAAAGAAAGGCATGATGCACTTTGGTCAAAGGATTATTTTATGACGAAGATTAATGATAAAGGCCATTTGGTAACAACGGGCAAGAAATAATGCAGCATGAACCTATGAGGCTGCGTTCTTTATTGCTTTCAAGCATGATCCCAAGGCTAGCGTTGCTAATAGCAGTGCTGTCCATTACGCTAGTTGCCCTTTCCTTTCATTTCATTGTTAAGCAAAGTAATGCCCTTCAGCAGCAGTCGGTAGAAGGGCTCGAGCAAGATATTAGCTTCATTGTAAGCGATACAACACGTCAGCTTGCAGATTTAGCGGCAAACGACATTATTATTAATTCGCTGGTCGATATTCAGCAGCGAGATAATTACCTACCTATGTTTTTTCGCTCTTTAAATCTCACCCAAGCAAAAACTGTAGAATTCGCACTGTTTGATTTTGCAGGTGAGAAAGTTATCGACAAAAACTGGAGTGCTACGCTTCCTGAGTCGTTAAGCAGTGCTTGGCGTCAGCAAACGCTTGGCTCATCAAACACCTTTTCTTCCGTATCTAAATACGGAGTCGTAATTAGCGTTCCCGTTTTACTCAATGGCGTCTCTGAAGGTGCCCTTGTCATGTATGTCGACAGCCTTCAATCATTACTGGCGCCCTATCCTAGACTTACTAACCAGTTAGTTACAGATTCAAACGGCAATGTACTATTTAGTAGCGAGCCCTCTTTAATAGCACCAAAATCAAGCTTTTTGGCGTTTAACCAAAGCGGTTATTCTATTAAGCAAACTAGCTGGAAGAACCTTCAGTTATATAGCGTTAAGCCAACTATCACTGCATACAGAGAGGTTGCTTGGACAGGCATCGTTTTATTAGCAATGATCGTGGGGTTCATTTTCATTATATTACATATGGTGAGTATGACCGGAACCTTAGCCGAACGAACCCTTTCGACGCTTTATGACGATATTAAAAATCGCCTCACTAGTGACAAAACGACGCCTTTAAACGATGAGTTGCAAGTTGAAGCAAAAGAGTTAGCCGACATTCGAGCTGCCTTCGACAAACTTATTTGGGATTTGACCGAGGTTTCTCTGTCTAACGAACAGTTTTCAAATGTGTTGGAGTCGATGGGCGACATGCTGGTTGTGGTCGATCAGAATCAAGAAATACTCATTTCAAATAAACGCTTCGACTTTTTTTGCGATGACCAATACGGTGAAAAGAATGCAATCTTGAAACTGATAGTGAGGAAGCTAGCTACACAGCAGAGCGATGAACTAACGCACTTTTCAGTGAATTCGGGCAAAGAGCTTTATATTCGCTGGACAAAAGCATCGCTTGCCGACGTAAATGGTAATATTCGTGGTGATATATATGTAGGCAGTGACGTTACCGAGCAGCGCGCATTAGAAAACCACGTTAACGTACTTACCCATGCCATGGATGAAGCGACTGTTTCAATTATTATTTCTGACGTCAAACGAGTTGGCCAGCCAATTATTTATGTAAATAGTGCATTTGAGGAATTAACTGGTTACAAACGAAGTGAAATGATTGGCCACAACTGCCGCTCTATGCAAGGTGATGAAACCAGTAAGCAAACCGTTGAGCAAATTCGCAAAGCCATTGCAACACGTGAGCCTATCGAAACGACATTACTCAATTATAGAAAAGACGGCAGCGCTTTTTATAACCGATTAAATTTAACCCCGGTTAAAACCGATGGTGAGGTGACGCATTACATCGGTTTCCAGCAAGATGTTACGCAACAGCGACAAACGGAACAATACCTTCAAGAAGCGAGAGAGAAAGCCGAAGAGTCTGCTCGACTGAAATCCAGTTTCTTAGCGAGTATGAGCCATGAAATACGTACGCCTATCCACGGTATATCGGGTGTTTTACAGTTAATGGCAAACTCTGAACTTACCGAAGAGCAAAAGCATTACCTTTCACTCGCTAAATTTAGTATTCAGGGCCTTTTACATATCGTAAATGACATTTTGGACTTTTCTAAAATTGAAGCAGGTCAGCTACAAATAGAAGATAACCCTTTCGATATTTTAGAGTCCCTAGAGAATCTCCAAAGTCAGTACGCCATTATGTGCCAAGAAAAAGGCCTTGAGCTACACTTCCACTTTGATTTACAGGGTTTCCACGTTGTACTAGGTGATGACGTTCGTTTCAGGCAAATTCTGTCGAACTTGTTGGGCAACGCTGTCAAGTTTACTGACACTGGATACATTGAAGTAACCACTAGTATTAAGCAAAACGCAGACGACAGCCTCACACTTTTATGTAGCGTAAAAGACACGGGGATAGGTATTGCACAAGATAAGCAAAGCACTATTTTTGACGTCTTCACGCAAGAAGATCTATCAACTACCCGCAAGTTTGGCGGAACCGGTCTAGGTTTATCAATTAGCAAACAACTTTGCGAACTTATGGGCGGCAATATAAAACTTGAAAGTGTAAAAGGTCACGGAAGTACGTTCTCTTTCACTATTTCTCTTGAGCCTGCGGATGAGACTTTGCTAGTCCCCGTGCACCATGCCTCTTCATCAAAACGAGAAAAAGGTAAAAAGCGTAAAGTACTCATTGTTGAAGACAACGATATCAATCAAATAATCGTGAAACAGCATCTGAGCAACCATACTACCCTAAGCGCCAAATCGGGTTTAGAAGCACTGCAAGCATTGAATAAAATGAAAGTGACCTTTGACGTCATCTTGATGGATTGTCAAATGCCTGAAATGGATGGCTTTGAAGCAACTAAACGCATTAGAGGCGGTGAAGCTGGAGAGCGTTATCTAAACGTCCCAATCATCGCCCTAACCGCCAATGCAATGAAAGGTGATAAAGAGCGGTGTGTTGAAGCGGGAATGGACGACTACTTAAGTAAGCCCTTCGATGCTGAAGACCTCATCGACAAGGTAGATCACTGGGCAAGTGTCGAAAGGAATGGTGAATTGGTATAAAGACAATGCTATGCCGTCGCTTTTCGTCCAAGGCGTTTTAAAGGTGAAGAAAACCTTACTGACTGAATAAAAAGACATAGGCTTACCAGCGTCATGCCAATCCATCCCACAGGTTTGAACACTTCACCAATTAGGAAAATAGCGAAAAATGTCGCAACCAGTGGTTCTATTAGTGTGATAAGCGTGGCTTTACTGGCTTCAGTAGTACGAAGACCATAACCAAACAGCAAGTATCCAAGAAACATCGGCACTACGGCCATATAAAGTGAAACACTAGTGTGGATAGCGTTAGCAAACAGGTTCTGACCGGTAAACCAAAGAGAGGGCAGTAGGACAATGGCAGCACAGCCGAATAGCCCAGCCATAGCAGATTTTGAGTTTGCGCCAGTGTCAATGTGTTGCTTCGCAGCCCACGAATATCCCGCGTAAGTTAAACCTGCAATTAAACCCAAAATAACGCCGAATATTTGATTACTTTTAGATGCAGATAGCTCTGATGCCCCCTCAGCTTTGCCCATAGCTAACAGGCCAATTCCAAGAACACCGAATATAAAGCTTATAAACCATTTCAAAGATACGGGCTTTTTACTTAGAAAATACTCTAAAAGTGCAGCGAATAGTGGCGCACTGGCGATAGAAACCACGGTACCTATGGCAACGCCTGACAAACGCATTGAGCTGTAAAAGGCCAGCGGATAAATTGCAACACAAGCACTGCCAAACAGAAAGATCAGTGGTGTAGAAAAAAGAATAGGTGCATCCTTTACCAGTAATTTTCGGGCACTAATACACAGCAACACACCACCTATGCCCATTGCAAAGGCGCCAATAGCCAGTGGGCTTACCGCTGGTGCAAACTGAGCCGCAGTACCTGTTGTCCCCCACAGAAAACTTGCGATAACAATTGATAGCATACCTTTTAGTACTTCATTTGTTCTCACTTGATTTTCCATGGTGTTTCTCCTTTTGACTCTCATTTTTTCTCTTCGGCTTAGATCGGCTTTAGGCTTTGAGCTGCCTTGTATTAACCGTTGCTGCAACTAAGATATTTTTTAAATTAAAGCTAAACCTCAACTAAGCCAGATCATACCTATATTATTAGCGATGTAATTAGCCTGATAGACGCTTGTTTTGACCTTTTAGACGTATTTTCGAGTCACAATATCAATTAACAAAAAATAAACTTAAAGAAATGCAAACCAACCAATACGACTAAAGTAGAAATATTTGTCTCATCAGATATGGAAAAAGCCAATTTTTTTTGCCACATTACCTCCTTGCCTAATAACAAAATAGAAACAAACACTCTGGATGAACTTATGTTTACATTAGAAAAACCGTCGTTTAGACGAAGCACACTTAGCATTGCGGTAATTGGGCTACTTAGCTCTGGCGCAATGGCACAGGACACACAACAAAAGGATGACGATGAATTTGAGCAAATTATAGTAACAGCAACAAAGCGCGCTGAATCCATTGAAGACATCCCCTTTTCAATTAACGCACAAACGCAGCGAGATTTTGAACGCAGTGGCGCTGGTAACTTAGAAGATGTAGCTAGAAATGTGGCAAGCGTTTCTATCCAAAATTTGGGGCCTGGGCAAAGTCAGGTTTCAATGCGTGGCGTATCGGCAGGGCAAATAGTACGTGACCAACCTGGCGTTAAAGAGCAAGTGGGCGTCTATCTTGATGAAAGTGTTATTTCGTTATCTCTATTTACCCCAGACCTCGATCTTTTTGATCTTAACCGCATAGAAACACTCCGTGGACCGCAAGGGACACTTTTTGGCTCGGGCTCTATCGGCGGAACCCTTCGTTACATTACCAACCAGCCTGAATTAGACACCTTTGAAGGTAAGTTTGAAGCTAACCTTAATAGTGTTACAGACGGCGGCGTGGGTGGTCATGTAAAAGGTATGGTGAACGTACCAATTTCCGATACGATTGCTATGCGCGCAGTAGTGTACCGCACAGACTATGCCGGCTTTATTGATGCGCTGGGCGAAAACGGCGCGTTTAGCGAGGACGTTAATGACGGTGACAGAACTGGCGGACGAGTTGCGTTTATTATCGCACCTAACGATAAACTTACTATAACACCGCGACTAATCTTCCAAGAACTTGAGATGAACGGGTTTAACAGGGAAGAAGTCTATAACGTCTTTGCAAACCCTTACACGACGACACGTCCGGCTATTCAAATGGGTGAGCGCGAACAGTATCTGCTGCTTGAGGAAGGGTTTACTGACGAAACCTTGATAGCCGATGTAACCGCTGAATACCAAGCTGACGTTGCTGATTTTACTTTTGTTTATAGCTATACCGACCGAGATATACTGGTAAGCCGTGATGCCAGCGCGCTTTCCGGTTCGGTAAGTATCGACTTGGGCTTTCCAGATGAAGCTGTGCTATTACCGTCGAACCTATTAGACAGAACCGAAGTAGAGCAAGACACCTTTGAGCTTCGCGCAGCATCTAATGATGATGGCGCACTAGACTGGCTAGTTGGCGCTTTTTACTCTTCAACTGAACGCGTTTACGATCAATCACTTCCTACCCCCGGCTATGATGCGTTTACAGATGCAACATTAGGTGAAGGCACGTCAGCAGCGGTTGCCAATGGTTTTGAGCCAGACTCGCCTTATAACGCTTACTTGCCCTATGACTTAAAGCAGCTTGCTGTTTTTGGTGAAGTGAATTATCAAGTTAACGATGATTTCAAAATGACCGTGGGCTCTCGCTTTTACGATTATGAAGAAGAGCGCCAGTTTATTTCTGGGGGCTTATTTGCCAACGGCGACAACCAGACCGATTCTACAGAGTCTGATGGCTTTACCTCTCGTGTAATTGGCCAGTATAGCCTGAACGAAAACGTAAACTTAAACGCTCAAGTGTCGCAAGGATTTAGACTTGGCGGCGTCAATGACCCGCTAAATAGAAGCCTGTGTACCGACCAAGATGAAGCCATCTTTGGTTCATTCCAAGACTATGACGATGAAAAACTCACTAACTATGAGATAGGCATGAAATCGTCAGGACGAGGCTGGACAGCTAACGTTTCAGCTTTCTATAACGACATCGAAGACCTTCAAGTTACGTTAGATGCGGGTTCTTGTTCGTCACGGGTGTCATTTAACGTACCTGAAGCGCACACCCAAGGTATTGAATTCGAACTTACACGACAGTTTACCGATCAGCTATTTTTCTCATTAACCGGAAGCATCATTGAAGCTGAGTTCGATTCAACGGTCGTTGACGGCGATGGTGCGGTGCTAGGTGGCGTTGAAGATGGCAACCGTTTGGCGTCAGTACCTGAAGAAAGCTTCGCTATCGCTTTTACCTATGATTTAGCGCAGCCTTTATTCTCGTCTAATAGCACCTACTTCCAAGGTTCGTATCAATATGTTGGCGATCGTATTACACAACCTAGCGACCAAGTTGCTGGTGCAGGCACCTTCACATCAGGGCTTGCATTTGGTGGTGCCACCGGTACTGAGACAACGGAGTTAGATTTGTTGCTAGACGACTACGGCACCATGAACATGAGCTTTGGTCTTACCTACGATGACTACGAAATCTTGCTGTATGCCAACAACCTGTTTGATGAAAACGCACAGCTTTCGTTTGATAGAGAGCGCGGTGGACGTGCTCGACTTGGATTTACCGTCAATCAGCCGCGCACAGTAGGCGCAACTTTCCGTTACTTCTTCCAGTAACGAGCGATAAATGTCTCTGCTTGAGGATTTACTTTCAGGCAGAGGCCTCACCTGCTAAAGGAATAGCCCTCACCTGCTAAAGGTATAGCTCTCATCTAATTTAAGGAAAGTATTGTCTAAAAGCATCACAATAAACACGCTTTGAGAAGCTATCTAGGAAAAGAGTGGAGTTGGCCGTAAGCCGGGTTCTGTCGTGGGCAACCATTCCTCTAGATCAGCAATCGCTCACTGATTCAAGCAACCTACCCGATCCCCATGCGGGCCACACGTTGAGGGATCCTATTTGGTCTTGCTCCGGGTGGAGTTTACCTTGCCACACTCTGTTACCAGAGGTGCGGTGCGCTCTTACCGCACCCTTTCACCCTTACCGGCATGTAAACATGCTTAGGCGGTCTTCTCTCTGCTGCACTTGTCGTCGGCTCGCGCCGCCCAGACGTTATCTGGCACCCTGCCCTTTGGAGCCCGGACTTTCCTCCCCTTTCTTACGAAAGCGGCGATTGCCTGGCCAACTCCGCGGCGCATTCTACATGAAGTACCCTACAATAGCACCCTATTCCTGCTCGTTGTAAAAGCATTGCTCTACGGCGTTTTTATCGAGCAGTTTTGTAATTATAAAAATTTGATCACCCGTTTCTATTTTCGTGCTTCCTTTGGGTATAAGGGTTTCTTCACCACGGGCAATCATTGCTACTACCGTATTGTCAGGTAGTGATAATTCACTGATCGTTTTATCTAGAGCTGGTGATAACTTGGATACTTCTATTTCTATAAGTTCGCGC
The DNA here is from genome assembly GCF_003443615.1 of Alteromonas sp. BL110. Lineage (NCBI taxonomy): Bacteria > Pseudomonadati > Pseudomonadota > Gammaproteobacteria > Alteromonadales > Alteromonadaceae > Alteromonas > Alteromonas sp. BL110. The sequence goes on from NZ_CP031967.1 coordinate 892,285, forward strand.
TTGCTCTTAGCGACTTTCACAATTTCTAGGGTACTCGACGATTTAACGTTATCACCTAACACTAAACCTAATTTGCGGGCCGCATACGGAAGGGTAGAACCTTGCAACAAGGCCGAAATTAGCACGATAAAGAACACCACATTGAATATAAGCTCAGCGTAAGGCATGCCAAATATTAGCGGGAATATAGCTAAAATAATCGGCACCGAACCTCGCAGCCCCACCCATGATATGAGAAGCGATGCTTTAAACGAGAACTTTGAGAGCAGCAAAATAGGCATTACCACCAACGGACGTGCTATAAAAATAAGTACTAGAGCAATTAACAACCCTTCTTTCCAGCTAACAAAAAGCTCGGTGGGCGTCACTAGCAAACCCAATATAACGAACATGGCAATTTGCCCTAACCAAGCCAGCCCATCCAAAAAAACAAAAGTATTTCGCTGATAAGCAAAGCGGCTGTTACCCACTATTACGCCAGTAATAAAAGTAGCGAGGAAGCCGCTGCCATTTAGGTTAGCTGCTAAGCCAAAAGACAACACCCCAAACAACATTACAAATACCGGGTACAAACCTATAGCCATTAAAGTCACGCGTCTGAAAAGCCACACGGCAATACCGCCAATAGCAAGTCCAACAGCAGCGCCAACGCCCATTTGGCTAGCAAACAGGGAAAGTAAATCCAGTGGTTTAGTCGTGCTGTCTTGAATAAGGGTTATAAGGCCAATAGTAAGGAATATAGCCATAGGATCGTTCGACGCACTTTCCAGCTCCAGAGTCGATTTAATCTTAGCGGGAATGCGTATACCTGCGTTGCGCAACACAGAAAAAACCGCAGCTGCATCAGTTGACCCAACGATAGCACCGAGCAATAAGCCTTTATAAAGCGGTAAATCGAGAATAACCATAGCAGCCACACCAGTGAGCACTGCCGTACCCACCACACCAAAGGTGGCGAGCAAAGCCGCTGGCTTCCACGCATGAATTATAGACTTCTTAGACGTTTGCAGGCCGCCATCAAATAGAATAAGAATAAGTGCAAACGTGCCTATAGCATGGGCGGCATCAGCATTATCAAAGAATATTCGGCCAATGCCATCTTCACCAGCCAGCATACCTACGCCGAGGAATAGCACCAGAACAGGTACACCAAAACGCGGAGACAGCTTGCTAGCCAGCACACCTAAAATGGCCAGCACTGCGCTGATTAAAATAATGTGATCAACTGCAAACATTATACGTTCCTTATTGCCCTTGAGGCACATACGCAACCTGAGTATGAGCATCAAGGCTTCCTGTTAATACTGCTACTTTACCGCGTTTTTCTACCAAAGTATTGAGGTACACAAGGGTATCGAGGTACAAAAACGCGGCGAAGTACTGAGGTTAAGGAACTTGTGTCGCCTAAGGGATGTGCGACAACGAAGCCCTAATTTCTTCTGCAGTGGGCTTTAACTGTGCTTTACCCTGTTTCTCTCTTCTGCTTCCCAATAGATATAGTAATGTAGAGGTAATAAACAAGGTCGAAGACGTGCCAATTACAACAGCAAAGACCATAGGCACTGCGAAGCTTTCTACTGCGTCACCGCCAAACAAAGCCATTGGAAGCAGCGCTAGCAATGTGGTAACAGACGTAAATACCGTGCGACTTAATGTGCTGTTCACCGCTTCATTAACAGTGTTCGCTAAAGATTTAGCTGGGTCTAAGCGTAATAATTCGCGGATGCGATCAAGCACCACCACTTTATCGTTTATCGAATAACCAATAAGCGCTAATAACGCTGCAACGGCGGTTAAGTTAAACTCGATTCCCGTTAATGCGAAAAAGCCTATTGTCTTGGTTAAATCAAGTACAACAGTAAGTAGCGCAGCCGTTGCGAAATGCGCTTCAAAACGCGCCCACAAATACGCCAGCATTCCGCCACCAGCTATAAGCAGCGCAAGAATAGATAGCTCCGCGAAACCTCCGCTGACTTTTGGTCCAACCATATCAATTTTATCAAAACTTACGTGGTCGTCAGCTTGAGAAATCGCACGTTTTAAACCGTCAGTCTGCTCTGCATTGCTATTTTCAACCTCTTCACCGCTATCTAGAACAGGCGCTCGCAACAAATAATGATGCTCACTGCCATATTCCTGAATTGCTACCTGATCAAAACCATTACTTTCAATGACATCTCGTAACTCGTCAGTCGAAAGAGCTGGCGCGGTCAACTCAATCATAGTACCGCCAGTAAAGTCGACGCCATAATGTAAACCTGGTTTGGCAAATAATCCGATTGAGAGAACTGTTAGCACTACTGAAATAGACAATGCAATTTTACGTTTTGCAAGAAAGTTAATACCGCTAAGCTTATCGCTTAAGCGCAGTAGTGGTGAAGAGAAGCGCATAGGCGTGCGATCTCTTACATTTCTTTTTTTCGACTTGACCGCTTTTAGCATTAACATTTTAGTTAAAGCAACCGCAGTAAATACTGAGGATACAAGCCCAAGAGCAATGGTAATGGCAAACCCTTTGATAGGCCCACTACCGAACATAAACAACAAGCTTACCGCTATAAGCGTAGTGAAGTTTGAATCTACTATTGTTGCGAATGCTTTTTCAAAGCCCACTTCTATTGCACTGGCTGCCGGACGGCCTTTTTTACTTTCTTCGCGAATACGCTCATTAATTAAAATGTTCGCATCTACCGCCATACCCATAGTCAGAATCAAACCTGCGATACCCGGTAACGTCAGTGTTGCACCAAATAAGGTTAACGCGCCAAACACCAATGCCATGTTGATACACAGAGCAAAACTTGCAATTGCCCCCCACCTGCCGTAAATCGCCACCATAAATGCCAATACCAGTAACGCACCTATCACGCCGCTTTCAACACCAGTTTGAATAGCATCACTACCTAAATCAGGCCCCACCGTGCGTTCTTCAATTATGCTAAGTGGCACGGGTAGCGCGCCAGTGCGAAGCATTAACGCGGTATTACTCGCCTCTGGCAAGGTGAAGTTTCCGGTAATTTCTCCGCGACCACCTGGGATCACGCTGTTAATAACCGGGGCGGTCACCACTTTATCGTCAAGCACAATAGCAAGCACGCGGCCAATGTTGTCACGGGTCATAGTGGCAAACTGCTTAGCACCGGCACTGTCTAAACGAAACGTCACTACAGGCTGACCGGTTTCACTGCTTAGAACACCGGCCGCATCAGTGATATGTTCGCCTTCTAGCGCCACTTTTTGTTCTAAGCGATAGGTATTACCCGCCGCGTCTTGCTTATTCATTACCTGCTCAGACTGGCTGTTCGCGGCCCAGTGAAAAGTCATTTGTGCGGTAGTGCCCAGTAGCTTTTTCACTTGGGTTGGGTCCGACATACCTGGCATCTGAACTAAAATCGCGTCTTTACCCTGCAAGGTAACACTGGGTTCCGTAAGCCCCGTTTCGTTCAAACGCTTTCGTACTACCTCAACACTTCGACTTAACGTGTCCTTAATTAGCTGCTCAGCATAGAGTTCATTAAGTGTAAGAGAGACGGTGTTTTGCTTTATCGCAACATCAAGTGCACTTGTTCCGTTCGGTTGCGCCGAAATTTGATAGGCAATGTCTTTAACCTTTCTTGCATCGTCTGTACTGCGTAACGTAAAAACAACCCTTTCAACACTATCTACGCTGCTGGCCTTCGAAGAAAGAGAATGAGTTGTTCTGGTATAGCGTACATTTTGACTACGTAACTCGCTAAGTACATCGCTAGAAAAACTGCTGAGTTGCTTCTCAAACAAAGCATTTGTGTCTGCTGCTAAGAGAAGATGCGATCCGCCCCGTAAATCTAAGCCTAATGAAAGTGTGTTAGTGGTGTACCACGTGGGTAACTGCTGTTTAACTGATTGTGGCAATATGTTGGGCGCAGCGCTCAGTAAACCGAGCATAACGATGAGCACATACACAAAGCCACGAAATGAAAATCGTGCCATTTTAAATCCTGAATAATTAAGTTTTAAAACGCTTGAACGAAAAACAAAGATGCTTTGCTTTCACGTTAGCGCATGTAAAGGGATTAACTCAGGATGGAAGGTGGTCCTCGCGGGCTCGCTTTTACCCATGCTTTACTATTAAAGAAAGGGCCTGCTGATGGTACCTTGGTGGATAACGCTTTGTTAAAGGCAAAGTTTAACAATGCCGTTATAGAGCCTTGCGGCTCTGCGTCGATAGGCTTTTCGCCTTTCTCACCGGTTAGCTTAGTTACGCTAAACCTAAGAGAGTAGCTTTGCGTATTGTGAACAAACTTGGCCAGCGGGGATTGCGATGTAACTTCAGCATTACTCGCTACATCAGCTGTCTGAAAACCTGTACTAACAATTAGATACGACAATACCCACGCCAAAAGAAACGGCGTAAATGAAGAAGGTTGAAAGCGTTTTATAAAAGCGCGCACGGTATTTAGACTGGTTTTATTAACAATACGATTTTAGACAAGCGATAAATGGGGGCGGGCAAATTATTTTCAACGCGAGTTTGCACAAGTCTTACAAATAAAAAAGCGCCGTTAAAGGCGCTCTTTTACAATTTATACTTACTTAAAACAGCTGGCTGTTCTATAAGAACTAAACCACTGCAATTACGTCATCTTTTGGCAAGCGGGCTTTAGGTAAACCGTAGTTCCAGTCTTGCTCTGTATCAGGGTAGCCCATAGCCAGTGCAACTTCACAAATATGACCGTCTAGTTCGTCAGCGAATAATTCACCTAACATATCAGGGTCAACACCCTCCATCGGCGTAGACGCAATACCCAAACGAGCTAATGTATGCATTACATTTCCAAGTGCAAGATACACCTGCGCTTTAGTCCACGCTGCGTTATTACCATTTTCATCGGTATTCGCTTCAGCGAAAGCATAAGCACCCATAAAGTTTTCACGCATATCTTCAGGTAAATGACCAGAAGCGACTTCTGCATCTACACGTTTAACAAACTTTTCTTTAGTGAATTTAGGGTCGTAAGCAAATAAGATAGTGTGCGATGCTTCTTTCGCGTGAAGCTGGTTAAACTGATGCTTATTTTCAAAACTATCATGTAAACGCTGCTTTGCTTCGTCGCTTTCAACAACCACAAACTTCCACGGTTGTGAATTAATCGAAGACGCTGATAATCTTAACGCTTCTAAAATGGTAGCAAGGTCGTCAGCTGAGATGCGTTTGTTTGCATCGTACTTCTTGACCGTATAACGCTTGTTTAAATCTTCGATAATTGGATGAGACACAACTAACTCCTCAATATATAAATGGGAAAAATCTAAAAGTTGTGCGTATGGTATTGACTCATCTTTTCAATGATAAGCCCTCTAATAGCTGAATCAGTTTCAAAATATTTTTGAAACTGTGATGGATACCCAGAAAAATTAGGGTTTAGAACTGTTTATTTCGCAAACCCATCAATAATTAGAAATGACTAATATAAATCAATAACTAAGCAGATAGTAACTAATGCATGAGAATAATTGAATAGGCTATTGAGGTAGTCTATCTTTTACGAAGAAAGGTAATATATTGCTAGCAGGTTACCCTAGATTTAGCCGCAAAAGCTTCGACAAATTTTTCTGTAATATGGATATCAAATAAAATTTTGGAGAACCACACTCAATCTCATGATTTAGCAAAAGGTCAGCAAGAAATGGTCGCTGTGCGATTTCGCAGGCGCTATAGATTATGCCAAGTCTTAACCGTTATTGGAGTGCTGTTTCTTCTAACCTTAGGCAGCATTAATCTAATTAGTAACGCACGCTTTCTTGGTATCTTACTATTAAGCTGTGCATTTGTCGGTTTGGTAAACCTATACCTTTTAAAACGCTCAGATAATGTGGAGCGCGCTGCCACTGTACTTAGCGGTATACTCTGTTTTCTCTCCCTCTCACTTCTTATCACTGGCGGAAAAGACAATACGGGTATGCTATGGATTTATCCAATTATGGCTATCAACCTATTTATTAATCGCTTTTGGCCAGCGGTTGTTATCTTTTCCTTTTTCACTATTGCTAGCTTGCTTGTGCTTTTCACGCCACTGTCGTTTTTACTAATGACTAGCTACTCGTTAGTGGAAGCAATACGTTTTGTTCTTACCGTACTAGCGCTGAACGTTATTTGCTTAGCCGCGCTTTATTCAGAAGAGCAAGCCTATCAAACCATCATTCAACTTCACGCTGACGATGTCCGCCAAATGGCTTTTTTCGATACATTAACAGGACTTCCTAATCGCTGGAATTTCAAAAACAATCTACAGCGTTTAATCAGCCGTGCGAAAAAAGACAAGCGTCGCATAGGGCTACTTTATATCGACCTTGATAACTTTAAACAGGTAAATGACCAGTTTGGTCATGAGGCTGGAGACCGCTTACTACTTGAATTTAGTGAACGCCTATGGGAAGTCATTCGACCTAGCGACCAATTGTTCAAGCCAAATAAAGATAGTTTAGCCAGGCTAGCGGGTGACGAATTCGTCGTAATTTTGCCTGACATGAAAAAACCGCAAGATGCCAGTAAAGCTGCAGAGCGCATTTTACGTGTATTTGACAATGGGTTTGATGTTGACGGCATTTCTCACAACGTATATGCCAGCATAGGTATAGCCGTTTACCCTGATGACGCAATAGAGCCGGCGGCACTACTGCAACATGCTGATGCTGCGATGTATGATGCGAAAAATAATGGTCGAAACTGCTATAGGTTCTTTACGCAGGATATAGCAATGGCGTTACAGCAACGCCAAAAAATAGAAAAAGGGCTAAGGCTTGCGCTTAGTGAAAATCAATTTTCATTGGTATACATGCCAATTTTTGATTGCAAAGATAATAGTATTGTTGCGGTGGAAGCCTTGCTGAGGTGTCAGAGCTCAGAACTAGAGGGCATTGGACCTGACGACTTTATACCCGTTGCAGAATCTACCGGTCTTATTAAAGAAATAGATTTATGGGTTATTGATAATGCGTTGAACGCGCTAACGCAATTGCAAAGCTCTTGCGCCTTCGAAGGAAAAATTTGTATTAATGTATCCGGCGTAGAGCTCAATAACGAACGATTCCCTTCACAAGTTAAAGCGCTCCTGATGAAAAACAATGTTTCACCTGAAAGCGTCGAACTAGAAATAACGGAAACGGCGTTTGTTGCAGGAGATATGACCTGCCTAGAAACCCTTAAAGCATTGAACGAGCTAGGCATTTCGTTAGCTCTCGATGACTTTGGAACAGGTTATACAGCCTTCAGCCAGCTTATTCACTACCCCGCCAACTGCCTGAAGATAGACCGCTCTTTCGTAAACGACCTTTTTTCTGCTTCTGAGTCGCGTAGTAAAATGGTCATGATTATTCAAAACCTTGCCAAACTGTACAGTCTTCGCGTGATCGCCGAAGGCGTAGAAACAGAAGAACAGCTCGCTTATTTAAAGAGCCTTGGGTGCGATTGGGCACAAGGATATTACCTTTCTCGCCCACTACCATGGAACGAACTACTAAATCAGATTACTGTAAACATCAAAGAACGCGAATAACGTTATGATAATCCAAACATAGCACCGCGATAACGCTATTAGGCTCAATCAATGATAAAGCGCTTGTTACTTCCCTTACTTTTTTTATCGCCGTTAGTAAACGCTGATAGCGGCTCTCGCTTAATAGCCTCGGGCGGAATTAATGGCTTTGAAGGTACCGCAGGTGGCGGCATAACTCCTTGGGCATTTATTGGCGGGTACACGAGTAAAGAAGAAATTAGCTATTCTGCCAATGTTCAGTACTTAAGTCTTAGCGATTACTCGCTCACTACTGCAGGTGCTGGCATAAGTCTTTTTGACCGCATGGAAATTAGCATACAGCGTCAGCGTTTAGATATTTCAGCCGGGTTAACCAGCAATGTTTTTGCGCTACTTACAGATGGTGCGGTGACCAATGCTAACAGTACAACTATTGAGCAAGATATTGTGGGGGCAAAGGTTAAATTGTTCGGAGATGGCGTTTTTACCCAAAACTCATGGGCCCCGCAAATCGCTTTAGGCGCCCAATACAAGAAAAACAGAGATTTTGATAGCTCACTTTCATTGCCAGATGGCACCGTTCCACTACCTGAGGTAGGGGTACCTTCACTGTTAGGCGCAAAGAACGACAGTGGCACTGACATCTACCTTTCAGCGACTAAATTATGGTTGGGCACACCATCAGGCTATAATTTACTTACTAATTTAACCGCCAGGTACACTAAGGCAAATGTGTTTGGTCTATTAGGATTTGGTGCTGAAGGTAACGACAATGCAGAAGTTGAGTGGGAAGGCTCCGTTGCAGTATTAATCAGCCCTACCACGGCAATAGGCACTGAGTTTCGGACGCAAACTAATCGGCTGGGGGGGCTAGCCGAAGAGGACACGGTTATTGATGCTTTTATTGCTTACTTTCCAAATAAGTCTATTTCAATTACCGCTGCCTATGTGGATTTAGGTAATTTACCGTTGCAAGAGAGCTCTAGTGGCTTCTACCTAACGGTAAATGGCAATTTTTAATGGGGAGATACCGCATATGAAATTGTTGAAATGTATTCCTATTGCAGTACTAGCGCTACTAAACGTTTTACTTTCAGGTTGTGCAAGTACTGAAAAGCAAAGTCTGTATGATGAAATTGGTGGCCATAAAACCCTGAACACTGTCTATGGTGTGGCTATCACCCGTATTTACACTGACCCTGTCATTGGACACTACTTTAAAGGGGTGCCAAAAAAGCACCTACGAGACCAACTCGTTTTGCAAACCTGTGAATTAATTGGCGGGCCTTGCGAGTACGATGGAAAAACAATGTTGGAGTCTCACAAAGCTCTTAACATCAAAGAGCGTGAATTCTATATTTTGGTAGAGTATGTTCAAGGCGCTATGCGCGATGTAGGCCTTACCTATCAACAAGAAAACCGTATTCTGAAAAAGTTAGCGCCAATAAAGTACGAAACGGTTTATCTTTAAACGCCGTTAAACGTTTGAGCACATGAAAAAAAACCTCGCATTGGCGAGGTTTTTTATTCATGAGGATTGTGTTTATTAGTTACTGCTCGGCGTAATCGCGTTGTGGTAAACGTCTTGGACGTCGTCACAGTCGTTAAGCATGTCCATGAATTTTTCAAACATAGGCATATCTTCTTCGCTGATCTCTGTTTCAGTCTGAGGCATCCAGCTCATCTCATCGGCAATAAACGTAATATCCGGGTAAGCTTCAGTTAGCGCTGTTTTTACTTGATAGAATTCAGTATGCGGCGCATAAACCGTCACTTTACCGTCTTCAACTTCAACGTCAGTTACATCTACATCTGCTTCCATCAGCACTTCTAGGATAGCGTCTTCGTCTTCGCCTTCGAACTGGAATACCGCTTGGTGATCGAACATATGCGATACCGCACCCTGCGCACCTAGCTTGGCATTAGTTTTAGTAAAGCAGTTGCGTACCTCGGTAATAGTGCGGTTTGCGTTGTCAGACAAGCAGTCAACAATAACCATACAGTTACCCGGACCGAAACCTTCATAACGCATAGGCTGAAAATCTTCACCAGCGCCACCTGCTGCTTTATCAATCGCTTTTTCAATAACGTGGCTTGGTACCTGGTCTTTCTTCGCTTTTTCCATTAGGCGGCGAAGTGAAAGGTTAGTGTCTGGGTCGGCACCACCATTTTTTGCGCACACGTAAATCTCTTTACCGTACTTAGAATAAACCTTAGTTTTTGCGCCGGCAGTTTTTGCCATGGCGGCTTTACGAACTTCGAATGCTCTTCCCATCTTAAAATTCTCTTTCTCGCAATTAGAAATGCTGCGTTGGGTTTTATCGGGCTACTATTTGCCTGCCCCTTTTATCAGGCTGCGACGCTTCGTCTTATTTGGAATTAATGCGAAAAAAGGCATTGCAAAAACTGCTGAGTGCAAGATTCGCAAACCAAAAGCTGACTGAGCGACACAGAAAAATTGTGCGAAATTCTACCTTAATTTTCATCTAATACCAATGTGAATCCCCTCGCAAGAGAAGCAAGCTTAGTGCTTTGACGTACTCATTAAGCGTAAATGTACTCTGACCCCACACACTTTTCGCTATGGTAAATGTTCGGTTGCTAGGTAATCGTGTGACTGCATTTCCTTTAAGCGGCTAAGGCAGCGTCTAAACTCAAAGTTAAGCAGCCCCTCTGTATACAGGCTTTCTAGCGCCACTTCTGCCGATATAATGAGTTTCACGTTACGCTCGTAGAACTCGTCTACCATGGCAATAAAGCGGCGCGCTACATCGTCATTATGCTGGCCCATTTCCGCGACATTAGCTAATAGCACCGAATGATAACAACGACTGAGTTCGATGTAGTCGCTTTGGCTGCGAGGCCCGCCACACAATGCTTTGAAGTCGATCATTAAAACCCCGTCAGCGTTTCTAAGCGTCGGTATTTGGCGATTGTTCACCTCAATATCTTCTCCTTTAGAGCCTTCTTCTGGCGCTAACTGAGAAAAATAACTATGTAAGTTTTCTGTGGCTTCATCATCAAGTGGGTAGTGATAAATTTCAGCTTGCTCTAAGGTTCTTAAGCGATAGTCAATCCCGCTATCAACATTTACCACACGGGTGTTTTGATTAAGCAAATCAATTGCGGGTAAGAATCGCGCTCGCTGCAATCCGTTTTTATACAAATCGTCAGGTACTATGTTAGAGGTAGCCACTAGCACGATGCCGTGACCAAATAACTCTTCCATTAACGTGCCTAAAATCATGGCGTCAGTAATATCAGATACGAAAAACTCATCAAAACAGATAACTCGCGCTTCTTTTGCCAGCTTTGCCGCCACTAACTTTAACGGGTCTTGTGCGCTTTTAAGTTGCTTGAGCTCGTCGTGTACGCGATACATAAAGCGGTGGAAATGCACCCGCATTTTCTTTTCAAAAGGCAAACAGTCATAGAAGGTATCGACTAAGTAAGTTTTACCTCGCCCTACCCCGCCATAAAAGTAAATGCCTTGAATACCTGGCTTGGCATGACCTTTACCAAACGCTGCTTTTAACTTAACCCGCCAGGTCACTTTCTTTTCGGGCTGGGTCAGTTCATCGTACAAACGCTGAAGTTCTTTTACTGCATTTTCTTGTGCCGCGTCATAATGAAAATCAGACGACTTAAGATCTAACTGATATTTTTCCCATGGCGTCATCGCCGAAACCACTCCATACAAAAGTCAATAGCGGCGCACGCTGCACCGACCTGCTTGAATTTCTCAATTATGACCTTAATTTTAATGGAAATCACGGTAGAATCTCACATTGAAATTCGACATACACTGAATAAATGAAACTATGTATGCGCTTTTCGGGTTTGACCTTGCTATATTCAGCATATGGTCGAAAGCAGCTTTTAGATCGTAGAAACATAGGTCGGCTGCACGATGTAGATTTATTCGGAGAATATAATGGAATTGTTAGTATCTCTTGCTTTGTTAGTTGTTGGTTTAATTATTGGCTTTTTCGCTGGTCGCTTTCTTCAACAAAAGCAAGGCGCAGGTAACGCTGCACAAACTGAGAAGCAAGTTAAAGAGATCCTTGCACAACAGGCGCAGCATCATATACATCAAACTCGTCAAAGCTTAGAAAGCATTGAGAGTCAGTGCGAAACGCTAAAACAACAGATAGAAGAATACGAAATGCTGCTTGAACAGGGCAGTGATGAAGAAGACAGCAAAGTTCCTTTTTATGGGGAACAAGCTACCACCTATTTACGCAATAATTTGAAAGGGACTGACAAGTCTAAAGTAAATCGTGTTTCTGATACTCAACCAAAAGACTTTGCTAATACAGGGTCTGGGTTGTTCGTCGGCGGTTCTGAGCAGAATAACGCAGAAAAACAGTAACATCGGGAACTTTATTCCAGCGTCAGACTCTTTTAGTGAAACCATGCTATGTCGCATATAACATGAAGGAGTGTAAGCGAACATGAAAATGTCTTTCCGCCATTGTCTATTGGCGTCTGCCGTTGTTGTAAGTTCACTGGGCTTTACTGCTACTACGCAGGCGGCGTTACCGTTCTTTTCTGATTCAAAAGACGAAGTGCCGTCTTTAGCCCCTATGCTCGAAGAAGCGACCCCTGCGGTAGTTAGTATCGCAGTGGAAGGTACGCAAACTTCCACACAGCGTGTACCAGAAATGTTTCGCTACTTCTTTGGTGCACCGCAAGAGCAAGTTCAAGAACGTCCTTTCCGAGGTCTTGGTTCTGGCGTTATTATTGATGCCGATAAGGGTTACGTGGTAACTAATAATCACGTTGTTGATAACGCAGACGAAATCACCGTTAAATTAACCGACGGACGCGAGTTTAAAGCGAAAAAGCTGGGTTCTGACGAGCAAAGTGATATCGCTCTACTTAAGATTGAGCCCAATGATTTAAAAGCATTGCCACTTGCCGATTCTGACGGTCTACGCGTGGGCGACTTTGTAGTCGCTATTGGTAACCCATTCGGCCTTTCTCAAACGGTTACCTCAGGTATTGTAAGCGCGCTAGGTCGCTCTGGCTTAAATATTGGCGGTTACGAAGATTTTATCCAAACTGACGCCGCAATTAACCGCGGTAACTCAGGTGGTGCACTGGTTAACCTTCACGGTGAACTGGTTGGTATCAACACCGCCATTTTTGGCCCTAATGGTGGCAATGTAGGTATTGGTTTTGCAATTCCTGCCAATATGATGAAAAGCCTTATCGAGCAAATTGCCGAATATGGTGAAGTGCGCCGTGGTCTACTGGGTATTTTAGGTAGCGATATTGACGCAGGTCTTGCCGAAGCTATGAACGCCGAGGTAAATATCGGTGCGTTTGTAAGTGAAGTACAGCCTGACTCTGCTGCCGAGAAAGGTGGTCTTCAAGCAGGTGACATCATCACTGCTATTAACGGTCGCAAACTTCACAGCTTCCAAGAGCTGCGCGCAAAAATTGCGAGTATGGGAGCAGGTGCTGAAGTTGAATTAACCGTTATGCGCAAAGGTAAGAAAATGAACGTCGACGTGGTATTAGACGATGCTACAGATACCACGGTAACCGCGGCTCAGATTCATCCAGCTCTTGAAGGTGCCACTTTGACTAATGGTACCGACAATGCAGGCAACGCCGGTGTAGTAGTGTCTGAGATTGAACGTGGTGCACCTGCTGCGCGTATTGGTCTTCAATCTGAAGACGTGATCATTGGTGTTAACCGCGTTCGCACATCAACGGTTGCGGAATTCAGAAACGCGCTAGATGAAGCAAAAGGCGTTATCGCACTGAATGTAAAACGCGGCAACTCTACTCTTTACTTGGTTATCAGACAGTAAAGCGCGGCGCTTAGCATACCTATTGTTAAGCAGTAATACATGTTAAACGGCGCTATATAAGCGCCGTTTTTTTTATTGAGCTAGTTTATTCGCTTAGCCACATCAACACTACCTTGTTTTCTAGTCAAATCATCTGACGTATCGAGTTACACAAAATTTGCTTTTCATTACGGTAGTTTAGTGAATAAAGTGATATCCTTTACATTAATAACGATAAATTCAGATTGTTGCGCTTTTAATTTGTGAAGTAGTACCTCGATAACGGTACGTATGGAGTAAGTGCGACAGACAACAATAAGTGTGACTTGTGACTGGCCACTCAATATTTAACTTCTTACTAAAATCTATCATCTTAGGCGTTGCCGTAGCGGCTTTGCTGTTGATTTTTTTGCCTGAGCTCAGGCAAGGTAAGGGGCTAGCCCAAGGCTTTTTTAATGAGCCATCTGTTAGCGCCAGTCGCGAAAGCTATTTTTCAGCGTTGAGCCGGTCCGCACCTGCCGTTGTGAACATATACAGCGTTAGCATTGAAAACGGCTCAGGTCTATTTCGAAATCAATCTCGTGGACGCACCAACTTGGGCTCTGGCGTTATCATGACAGAGAATGGCTACTTACTTACCTGCCACCACGTTGTAGCTAACGCTGACAGCATTTACGTAGCCGTGCAAGACGGTCGTATTTTAGAAGCACAAATTGTAGGTACCGACCCACTCACTGACCTTGCTGTATTGAAAGTCACGGCTGACAACCTACATATTATCCCTCAGGTTTCAGAACCCGATACCCATGTGGGCGACGTGGTGATGGCAATTGGTAACCCCTTTGACTTGGGCCAAACCATTACCCAAGGCATTGTAAGTAGAGCCGGTCGCAATGGTCTGTCAAACTATGTAGATTTTATTCAAACCGATGCCGTTTTAAACCAAGGAAACTCTGGTGGTGCTTTAGTTGATAGTAACGGCATTTTACTGGGTATCACCAACGCCAACTTCCAGGTGCTAGATTCTAACAACCGCGCACGCAATGTAGACGGAATTAACTTCGCCGTTCCTTATGAACTGGCTAAGCGCGTTATGGATGAAATCATCAGCAATGGACGGGTTGTGCGCGGCCAACTTGGTTTTGTAGGCGGAGAGAACCGCAATCGGCCAGGCATTGATGTACAGGCGGTTGCTAAAGGCAGCCCTGCAGACATCGCGGGTATTCGCCCTGGTGACATTATAGTAGCTATTGATGGTGTGCGTTTGGAAAGCGCATCTAAAACGCTGGATATGATTGCTGAAACAGAGCCTGGCACTGAGCTTGAAATTGAACTTAGTCGTGATGGGCAATCAATTACGCTGACAGCTACTGTCGGAGAACTTAGAGCGGGGCAATAGCCTTAGTAATACCGTGTGCCAGTTAGCCCTTTAGCTCCTATCGCTGTTGTAGGAAGCATTCGCGAAAAACGACCTAAGTAGCGATTTATATACAAAAAAGCCGCATTAGACAATGCGGCTTTTTTGTAGTGCAAGGCTTAAAGATTACTCTTTAACTCGCTCGATGATGGCACCTAGCCCACCCAATTTCTCTTCTATCGATTCATAACCACGGTCTAAATGGTAAATACGATTTACGTGAGTCTCGCCTTCTGCGATAAGACCAGCGATAACTAAACTTGCTGAGGCGCGAAGGTCAGTAGCCATTACTGGCGCGCCTTTCAAGCTTGAACTGCCCTTAGATACGGCTGAGTTAGCTTCAAGTGCGATTTCTGCGCCCATACGTTGTAACTCTGGCACATGCATAAAGCGATTTTCAAAAATGGTTTCTGTAATTACGCCTGTACCTTCGGCAACGCAGTTTAGGGTAACAAACTGAGCCTGCATATCAGTAGGAAATGCTGGGTGTGGTGCGGTTTTTACGCGCACAGCCTGTGGCTTACGCCCTTCCATATCTAGCTCAATCCAGTCTTCGCCTACGGTAATTTTTGCGCCAGCTTGCTCTAGTTTATCTAGCACAGCATCTAACGTTTCAGGCGCCGCATGGGTACAGCGAATTTTGCCGCCGGTTACGGCAGCCGCTACCAAGAAAGTGCCGGTTTCAATGCGATCTGGCAGTACGGCATAATCACAACCATTTAAGGTTTCCACACCTTCGATGGTAATTTTATCACTTCCCGCACCGCTAATCTTCGCGCCCATCTGAATAAGACAGTTTGCTAAATCAACGATTTCAGGTTCACGTGCGGCGTTTTCTAAAATAGTCGTGCCGTCAGCCAAAGCTGCCGCCATTAGTAAGTTTTCAGTGGCTCCCACGCTTACCATATCCATGAATATACGCGCACCTTTCAGGCGACCATCAACTTCAGCCCGAATATAACCTTCGTCTACTTCAATCTTTGCGCCCATCTTTTCAAGGCCAGTTAAATGAAGGTTTACCGGGCGTGCACCTATGGCACAACCACCAGGCAAAGACACGTTCGCTTTGCCCTGCTTAGCCAGCAATGGACCTAACACCAAAATTGAAGCACGCATGGTACGCACTAAGTCGTAAGACGCGGTCACACTTTCAAGTGTACTTGCATCGATAACAATATCGTTAGGCGCGGGAAGCGCCACTTCTACGCCAAGTTCACGCAAAAGCGCCGTGGTGGTATTAATGTCGCGAAGACGAGGAACATTAGTATAACGGCAAGAAGAATCGGTAAGTAGACTGGTCATCAACAGCGGCAGTGCCGCGTTTTTTGCACCAGAGATACGCACTGTACCGTTAAGTGCAGGGCTCTTTTTTATTACAAGTTTATCCACGAGCGATGCCTATTATTGAGGAATGTTAAACTGGCGCTCGCGCTCCCAGTCTTTTACTGAAAACGTCTTGATGGTAATTGCATGCATGCTGCCGTCTGCAATTTTATCAGCTAAAGGCGCGTACACTGCTTGCTGGCGCTTTACGCGGCTCATTTCGTTAAATGCATCGCTCACTGCAATGATATTGAAATGCGAACCTTCGCCCTTTACGTGGACTTCGTGAAGATCTAACGCATCTTTCAAGATTTTTTCAATTTCAGACAATTCCATAACTTACTTCTTAATTCGCTTAATGGTGTTTATTCTACGGGTAAAAAGCTGTCCGCGTCGCTAATTTTCGCAAGCTTTTGCAGCTTCTCGGGCATTTTATAAAGGGTCATGCTAACACCATTTTGCTTTGCATCCCTAACGGCATTAATCAACCATGCTAAACCCGCGCTGTCCGCGCGCTCCACATCGCCTAAATCGACTTGGCACTTTTTGTTACTAACCAATGTGCTACGTTGGTTGCCGCTCAAACTTTCCCAAAAATTTTTCGACAGCGTTTCGCGGTCTAACTGACCGTGAACCACTATTCTACCCGTGTCATTTACCTCGAACAGGCTCACTCAGCCTCTCCTTCGATTTCAATCGGCTCACCTTGCTTTAGCTCTACCGGCTTGCCAATCTTGTCACGCATTAGCGCAATAACTGCATCAATGCCATCTTGACGAAGAATTGATTCAAACTCACTGCGCTTACTGTTCAGCATACTGATCCCTTCAGCAACCATATCATAGGCTTTCCACTCATTCGTTTTGCTATCTTTGCGAACTTTAAATGCAATTTTAATTTCAGGACGGCTTGGGTCCTGAACCACCGCGCGTACGGTTACTGATTTTTTGTCTTCAAACGATGACTCAGGCTCAAAGATAACTTCCTGATTGTCATAATACCCCATCGCCACAGCGTATGTGGTTACTAGATATTGACGGAAAACGCTGATGTACTCACCCATTTTTTCCTGAGGCACAGATTTGAAGTGCTTGCCTAACACCATAAAGGCTGCAAATTTATAATCAATGTGCGGAACAAGCTCTTCCTGCATGATAGTACGCAACATTTCAGGGTCGTTTTTAATCGCTTCCTGATTTGCTTTAATACGTTCAAACGTTCGATTCGCTACGTCTTGAACCAGCTCATAAGGGTTTTGTTCATTAACTTCCTGCGCATTTGCCATTCCTGCTACAGACATCATAAAGATGCCAATTGCTACGAAAAACTTTTTCAAAATAACTCTCCTAACTTCAAACTCTTTTAAGCAGACCTGATAATGACGTAATTAGTTTCATCAGGCCGCTGGAATTAATTAACGACTTTTTATATACGCTTGGTCGCTATGCAGCGATTAGTCTTCGTCACTGCCGCGGTTAAATAAGAACTGCCCAATAAGGTCTTCAAGCACCAAAGCTGACTTCGTATCTTGTAGGTAATCACCGTCTTGTAAGTTGGCGACCCCGTCAAAAGAAAACCCTGGCTGGAAGCCTACGTATTGCTCACCTAATAAACCTGAGGTCAAAATAGACACCGAGCTTGTTTCAGGGAAGCCGTTGTATTCATTCAAAATAGATAACTCTACTACTGGTGTGAAATCTTCTTGGTCTAGAGAAATAGATGACACACGACCTACGGTTACGCCACCCACTTTCACAGCAGAGCGAGGCTTTAACCCGCCGATATTGTCGAACTTCGCGTATAATGTGTAGGTATCGCCTTCGGTGGCGACCGTTTGGTTTGCAACTTTAAGTGCCAACAACAACAAAGCACCTATCGTAAGCATGACAAACACACCAACCATTACTTCCGTTTTATACTTACTCATTCCAATCCCCTACTCGATACCAAACATAAGGGCGGTAAGCACGAAGTCCAGCCCTAATACTGCTAATGATGAATAGACCACCGTCTCGGTAGTCGCTTTGCTGATCCCTTCCGATGTTGGAATAGAATCGTAACCTTTAAATATGGCAATCCACGTCACAACCAAGGCAAAAACGAGGCTTTTTATTACGCCGTTTATAACATCTTGGTTCCAATCAACCGTCGACTGCATAATTGACCAGTAACTGCCTGCGTCAACACCTAACCAGTCTACGCCGACTAAATGCCCACCTAAAATACCAATGGCACTGAAGATGATGGCCAGCATAGGCATAGCTAGCATTCCCGCCCAAAAGCGAGGAGCGACTATACGCCTTAATGGGTCTACCGCCATCATTTCTAAACTACTTAACTGCTCGGTGGCTTTCATAAGGCCTATTTCAGCGGTCAAGGCTGACCCGGCACGCCCAGCAAAAAGCAACGCGGTAACCACAGGGCCAAGTTCACGCAATAGTGATAGCGCGACCATTGGTCCTAAACTACCTTCTGCACCGTAATCAACTAAAATGGTATAGCCTTGCAGCGCCATAACCATGCCGATAAATAACCCCGACACCATAATGATAAGTAGCGACTGCACACCTACCACGTATAACTGTTTAATAACCAGTGGAACGTTCTTTACTCGGGGAACAGCGATGAGTGCGCCAAACAGCATCAGTGCTGCGCGACCAATCGCAGTAACTTTCCCTATCGTTCTAGCGCCTAATGATTGGAGAAACTTCATTTATCTGCCCCCAGAAAGCTTTCTTTCAAGTCAGGCGCAGAGTAATGAAATGGAACTGGGCCATCTGCTTTACCTTTTAAGAATTGCTGAACCAATTCAGATTCGCTTTCTTTAATTTGCTGGGCTGTACCTTCACCAATGACGCGCTTATCTGCCAAAATGTAAATATAGTCAGCGATGGTCAGCACTTCCGTTACATCGTGGGTCACGACAATGCTAGTTAAGCTAAGGGCATCATTGAGTTCTCGAATAAGCTTTACCAGCACGCCCATAGAGATAGGATCCTGCCCAGCAAAGGGCTCATCGTACATGATTAAATCTGGGTCTAGCGCTATTGCCCTAGCTAGCGCGGCCCTGCGCGCCATTCCACCAGACAATTCGCTCGGCATTAATTGCGCGGCGCCCCGCAAACCTACTGCCTGTAGCTTTAAAGCGACAATAGTGGCTATCAAGTCTTCAGAAAGATCAGTATGCTCGCGAAGTGGAAACGCCACATTGTCGAACACGGTCATGTCAGTGAATAGCGCCCCACTTTGAAAAAGCATGCTCATTCTACGGCGGGTTTCGTAAAGAGTTTTTCTCGACATAGAGACAATTGAATCGCCGTCGAACTTTACGTCACCTTCATCTGGCGTTAACTGCCCGCCAATAAGGCGCAGCAGCGTGGTTTTACCTATTCCACTTGGCCCCATTACCGCAGTAATTTTGCCTTTAGGTACCTTCAAGGAAATCCCATCATAAATGATGCGATCTGCGCGTTTGAAGGTTAGGTTATCTACTTCAACTAAATGGTCCATAATTACTTAAATGTCGACCCCTGACGCTGGATTGAGTTCGTTTTTAACGGCGATATCAATCCATTTAGAAAATATTAAAAGTATATGAGTGATGTGCATATTCAATATCTGTGCCTTCGCACACATAGCTCACAAAGTTTACTGAACAGTTTACTTTTAAGAGCTCGCAAATTCAAAAAAGTTTACTCTGCAGTGTAGTTTTTATGTTTACAGGCTGGATAGTCCAGTAGACACAACTTCTGGGCCGTGTAATTTGGAGCCATTGTACGCTTTTTCAAGACCGTCGCCAAAGTCAAAAAGTTACAAGTTATGTTCGATTAAGACGAATTGTATACCAGACCGCATAGATAATTACCCACTCAGCGAGAGTTAAAAGGTTCGTAATCGCGGCGTGTTACCGCAGGTATAGTGGTTCTACATTAAGGTGACACAACAAAGAGTACGGACATTTTAAACTCGCCCTTCGGGAAGGTCTGGCAAGCTCCCTAGCTTCATTCTGGGAATTTGAAAGGGAACAGCCATTCCTACATTCCCACGCTTTGCTAGGAAACTTGCCAGCGCCTTCTGAGTGGGCAATTATCTACGCGGCCTGGTATTTGTATCTCACGGTGAAGTGATGCCAGTGCCTTGGCTAATACTTATATGTCGTTCCAGTTCCCATCCTATTGTGCTGTTTATTAACTGAAACTGAACGCTTACCAGTAATATGTTCGAACTGCTGTAATGAGTGTGATAAGTGGAAATTTACGGCAATCGGTCTCATTTTATGAAAATAAAGTGTTGCGAGCATAGGCAAATGGCACTCTTTTTGCGACAATCTATCGAAATACTAACTATTACAGGTTGTTGTGCTTTTAAACATTGTCATTTTTCTAGTTGGACTGATTGTCTTAAGTTGGAGTGCAGACCGTTTCGTGTACGGTGCTTCGGCACTAGCAAAGAACATCGGCATCTCTCCTATGATGATCGGGTTAACGATTGTCGCTATGGGCTCTTCGGCACCTGAAATTGTGGTTTCCGCTATTGCCTCTGCAAATGGCAATATGAACACAGCCGTAGGTAATGCGCTTGGCTCGAATATAACTAATATCGCACTGGTACTGGGTGTAACCGCATTAGTTAAGCCTCTTCTCGTTTCATCTACAACACTTAAACGTGAACTCCCCGCCCTTCTGATTATCTCATTAATTGCTATTGGCTTTATGTTCGATGGCGAGCTGAAGTCTTACGAAGGGATAATTTTACTTGGCCTATTCATTTTTGTTTTGGCAATGATGGCTTGGTTATCGCTACAAGTAGATAAAGAGGATCCGCTTGTGGCAGAAACCGCAGATGAAATTCCTAAGGGGGTTTCTAATACCTCTGCACTCATTTGGATTGGTGTCGGCCTTGTTGTATTACCTTTAAGTGCCCACTTTCTTGTAAACTCGGCCGTAGAAATTGCTAGGTACATGGGCATTTCTGATTTGGTTATAGGATTAACGATTATCGCGTTTGGCACGAGCCTTCCTGAATTAGCGGCAAGTGTAGCTGGAGTGCTTAAAGGTGAAGATGATTTAGCACTTGGTAATATTATTGGCTCTAATATTTTCAACCTGCTAGCCGTACTCGGTATGCCGGGTTTAATTGCACCAGGTCTGCTAGACCCAGACGTTTATAACCGAGATATGTACGTTATGCTTGGTTTAACCTTGCTGTTGTTCTTGTTCAGTTTCGATTTAATTGGAAAGCGTACTATATCGAGAACCAATGGATTCATACTTCTGGCTTGCTTTATCGGCTACCAATACTGGCTGTTCGGATAATCATGAATACACAAACTCAGATGCACTATATCGAATCGGCAAAGCGCGTTATCGACATTGAAACGCAGGCTATTGCCAACCTTGCAGAGCGCTTAAATGATGATTTTATCACCGCATGTAACATTCTTTTTTCATGCAAAGGTAAAGTGGTCGTTAGCGGTATGGGAAAATCTGGACATATCGGCAATAAAATTGCCGCTACCCTTGCAAGCACTGGAACACCTGCCTTTTTCATGCATCCAGGTGAAGCCAACCACGGCGATTTGGGCATGCTGAGCAAAGGAGATGTGCTATTAGCCATTTCCAATTCTGGTGAAACCAATGAGTTAGTTAACTTGCTGCCCGTGGTTAAGCGCTTAGGTATTCAAGTAGTGGCAATGACCAATAGCGCTGATAGCTCACTAGGGCAACATGCAGATGTAGTGCTTGATATTAGCGTAGAAAAAGAAGCGTGTTCGTTGGGTCTAGCCCCAACATCAAGCACAACGGCCACATTGGTTATGGGCGACGCCCTTGCGGTAGCACTGCTCGACCAAAAAGGCTTTACCTCAGATGATTTTGCCCTGTCGCACCCAGGTGGTAGTTTGGGTAGAAAACTGCTGCTTAAAGTGAACGATATTATGCTCAGCGGTCAAGATATCCCTCTCGTGAGCTTAAACGCTTCTGTCGCTGACGCACTCTTGGAAATTTCCAAAAAAGGCCTAGGCATGACTGGTGTTATCGCATCTGATGGCTCGTTAACAGGTGTATTTACTGATGGCGATTTACGCCGAATACTGGACGCCCGTATAGACGTGCATAGTGCCACAGTAGAAGATGTAATGACCAAAGGCGGCAAAACAACCACAGCAGATCAGCTAGCTGTAGAAGCCCTAAATCTAATGGAAACCCATAAGATAAGCGCATTAATGGTTACCGATGAAAAGCGCAACCCTGTCGGAGCCTTCAATATGCATATGCTTTTGAAAGCGGGAGTACTCTAAATGACGACGACTTTATATACCGATTTAGACCAAGCGCTTTTTGAACAACTGGCGCACATTAAATTACTGGTGTGTGATGTGGATGGTGTGTTTTCAGACGGCCGAATTTACTTAGGTAACGAAGGTGAAGAACTAAAAGCCTTCCATACTCGCGACGGATACGGCGTAAAAGCGTTAGTGAGTAATGGCGTTAGCGTTGCCGTCATAACAGGGCGACGCTCAGCCATTGTAGAAAACAGAATGAAGGCTTTAAACGTAGCGCACATTATACAAGGTGAAGAAAACAAAGCAGACGCGCTCGGCAACTTAATGAAAAGTCTTCGGTTAACCTCAAGCGAAGTTGCCGCCGTAGGAGACGACATGCCCGATACAGGTATGTATCAGCATGTAGCGGTAAAAATTGCGGTTGCCGATGCTCATCCTTTTGTGGCAAAACAAGCGAACTGGATCACTACGCTTCCCGGAGGTTTTGGAGCGGTTCGAGAGATATCGGATACCATTTTGCAAGCTAAAGACGTAGCAAACGACATTTTCGGAGCGAGTGTATGAGCCAGTTTGGCTTCAATCGCTTAGGTTTAAGTATATCAGCGCTATTTATCTTAGCGATGCTAATGTACATCCCAACGTGGATGGAAGAGCAGCCCGAAACATTAGGTAGCAGTGAAAATGACGCCTTGAAGCCTGCATACAAGGCAAAAAACCTAACTACGACCTTGTACAACCAAGACGGTGAGTTAAATCACAAAGTCTTTGCAGAGTCGATGGAGCACTACGACCAATTAGGCTTTGTTTTATTCCAGCAACCTAAGTATACCCTATATACAGAAAGCGCCTCCTCGCCTTGGGTTGTTACTGCGCAGGAAGGAACACTATATAACAATGAGTTAATTCAACTTGAAAATAGCGTTGTTATTGAAAATCAAACTAGCGATGATTTCGTCAAAAGTTTATCAACAGAATACATCCAGATAAATTTAGACACGAAACAAATGACATCTGATCAACCCGTTGAGATACTGGGTACGCAATACCTTATTTTAAGTAATGGGTTTAACGCGAATTTACGCACACAAGAATACGAGCTTTTAGATCATGTACAAACGACTTATTCCCCTAGCAACTAGTCTTATACTTGCCATCGCTAGCGGTGCAGTACTAGCCAGTGAAGAAGATTTTTCACAACCCATAAAGATAGGGTCAAATACTCAGTTTATTGATGGTAAAAATAAAACTGCGCTGTACAAGGAAGATGTACTTATTACTCAAGGTTCACTCCTAATCAAAGCTGATGAAGTAGAGGTTATAGCTACAGATGGCAGCGGCCGCGAAATATTTATCGCCCGAGGGACTCCTGCAAGTTATTCTCAATCATTAGAAGACGGCACGCCAGTATCAGCAAAAGCCAATGAAATTCGTTATGAGGTGGTCAATCGTACTATTTCTTTGGCGGGCAACGCTGAACTACAGCAAGATACCAGCAAAGTGCAAGGTGATAAGATTACATTCGATATGATCACTGAACAATTACTTGCCACTGGTGGCGCCGGAAAAGATGGTGAAGGTCGTGTAACCACAGTGTTTACCCCGGACACCATTCGTAAGACATCATCTAAGAATGACAACGAGGACAATGAATAGCAATGGCAACTTTGAGCGCTAAAAACCTTGCTAAATCGTATAAATCACGACAAGTCGTTCGCGATGTAAGCCTTTCAGTGTCTACTGGACAAATTGTAGGTCTTCTTGGCCCCAACGGCGCTGGTAAGACCACTACTTTTTACATGATTGTAGGTTTGGTCAACTTAGACAAAGGTAAGATTGAAATTGATGATAATGAACTTACTCACCAGCCTATGCATGAGCGTGCACGCCGCGGTATAGGCTACCTCCCGCAAGAGGCATCAATTTTTAGAAAGCTTACGGTACATGAAAATATCATGGCCATATTGCAAACCCGTAAAGATTTAAATTCACAACAGCAAGAAGAAGAAGCAGATGCCCTACTTGATGAATTTAATATCAACCATATACGTAATAGTACGGGGATGAGTTTGTCGGGGGGAGAGCGTCGTCGCGTAGAGATTGCTCGAGCTTTGGCAGCAAAACCACAATTTATTTTGTTAGACGAACCATTTGCTGGTGTTGATCCAATATCAGTTAATGATATAAAGAAGATAATACAGCATCTTCGCGATAGGGGGATTGGTATCCTTATCACGGACCATAACGTGCGCGAAACATTGGATGTTTGCGAAAAAGCGTACATTGTGAGTCATGGCGAGCTTATTGCGCAAGGAACAGCAGAACAGGTTTTAAGTAATCAGAAAGTAAGGGATGTATACCTAGGCGAACAATTCAGGCTATAGTTAGTGTAACCGAATTGTCATTTTTCAGTTTCGCTCTGGTATATTCAATTTAGAGCATTTAAATAAGACGTAGATGAAACCATCTTTACAGCTAAAATTTAGCCAACAACTTACAATGACACCTCAGTTGCAGCAGGCCATCAAGCTTCTGCAGCTTTCTACGCTTGATCTCCAACAAGAGATTCAAGAAGCACTCGACTCTAATCCGCTACTTGAGGTGGAAGAAGGTAACGACGAGCCGCCAGTAGAAAAGAACAATGTCGAGAGTGATGATAGTGGTGCTGAAGCGACTGCTTCTGCCTCAAGCGATACGCTTGAAGCTGGTGATGCACTAGAGAAGAATGATCTTCCCGATGAGCTACCTATCGACAGCACTTGGGATGAGTATTATTCCGCTTCTTCTGCACCCGCACCGGGTCCATCTAATGATGATGAACAGATTTTCCAAGGTGAGACTACCGAAGATATTCAAGAGCATTTGCTTTGGCAAATGCGCCTCACTCATTTTTCAGATACCGACCGCGCCATTGCCACAGCAATCATTGATTCCATTGATGAATCAGGTTACTTAACTGTTACCCTTGACGATATCTTAGAAGCTGTCAACGACGATGATTTAGAAGAGCCTATTGAGATGGACGAAATAGAGTGCGTGCTTAAACGCATTCAAATGTTCGACCCTATTGGATCAGGTTCTCGTACGCCGCAAGAATGTCTTATGGTGCAATTGCGCCAATTTTCAGAGGACACACCTTGGCTTACTGAAGCGAAGCAGCTTATTGAGGAATATTCAGACTTACTAAGCAGTAAAGACTATCGCACGCTAATGCGTAAGAGCCGATTGAAAGAAGATCAGCTACGTGAAGCAATGCGTTTACTTCAAACCTTGAATCCTCGCCCAGGTAGTGCTTTAGTTACTAAAGAGCCTGAGTACGTTATTCCCGATGTCTCAGTAACTAAGAAAAATGGCCGTTGGGTGGTTGAGCTGAACCCCGATAGCCTGCCTAAATTAAGCGTAAACCAACAGTACGCAGCCATGAGTCGCCGTGCTAAGAACAGTAGCGATTCACAATTCATCCGCTCACACATGCAAGAGGCTAAGTGGTTCATCAAGAGTCTTGAATCTCGCAACGATACCTTAATGAAGGTTGCAAATTGCATTGTGCAGCAGCAAATGGGTTTTTTTGAGCACGGCCCGGAAATGATGAAACCAATGGTGCTTAATGATGTCGCAGAAATGGTAGATATGCACGAATCGACTATTTCGCGTGTGACAACGCAAAAGTATATGCATACGCCCCGTGGTATCTTCGAATTGAAGTATTTTTTCTCAAGCCACGTTGCAACCGAGTCAGGTGGTGAATGTTCATCTACAGCGATTCGGGCATTGATCAAGAAGTTAGTGGCTGCGGAAAATCCTGGTAAGCCGCTAAGTGATAGCAAGATTGCTTCGTTGTTGGCTGAGCAAGGCATAAAAGTCGCTCGGCGAACAATAGCAAAATACCGGGAATCGTTATCGATCCCGCCGTCGAACCAACGCAAGAGCCTTATTTAAACGGGCTCAACAATATAAGGAAGACGAAATATGCAAATCAACCTTACTGGTCATCATGTCGAAATCACCGACTCTTTGCGTAATTATGTCGATACGAAGTTCAGCAAACTTGAACGTCACTTTGATCACATTTCTAATGTGCATGTCATCCTGAACGTTGAAAAATTAAATCAAAAAGCCGAAGCGACCGTTCATTTAAGTGGCGCTGAAGTATTCGCATCCTCAGAAAATACCGACATGTATGCGGCGATTGACAGCATGGTTGATAAACTCGACCGGCAGGTAATCAAGCATAAGGAAAAACTGAAAAAACATTAGTAGTTAATTGAGCATGGATATACAAGCCATCGTAAGTCTGGACCGCACCGAGTGTGCGGTTCAGTGTAATAGTAAAAAGCGAATTCTTGAGATCATCGCTGATATCGCTGCCAAGCAAAACGATAACATCGACCAGGCAACCGTTTTAAATAGCTTAATGGCTCGAGAACGTATGGGTAGCACGGGTATTGGCAACGGCATTGCACTCCCCCACGGTCGCCTCGCTGGTCTTGAAAAGGTAATAGCAATAGTTGTAACTAGCACACCAGCTATCAACTTTGATGCCCTAGATGAAAAGCCTGTAGATATATTTTTTGCGCTGCTCGTTCCTGAAGAGCAAACCGAAGGACACCTTCAAACATTGGCTACCGTTGCCGGTAAGCTAAGCGACAAAGAGACAATTAAAACAATACGTCGTGCGACAACTAGCGACGAGATTATTTCTGCATTAAGTTAAATAATATGCGCTTATACATCACGAGATAAGCGCTCAATTCAACAGCGTGTATGTGATAAAACCCAGAATATAAGGGAGAATTTAGGTGAAGCTGATCATAATCAGTGGTCGTTCGGGGTCTGGTAAGTCTGTCGCACTTCGCGCATTAGAAGACTTAGGTTATTACTGTGTTGATAATATCCCAGTAAATTTGCTTCCCACCCTCACCCATACTGTTGTTGATGAATACGACCAAGTTGCGGTAAGTATTGATGTTAGGAATCTTCCCAAAAATCCAGACGACCTGGTAGAGATTCTAGACTACCTTCCTTCTTCTTGGTCGATGACCATAGTGTACATTGACGCGAGCGACGATGTGCTTGTTAAGCGGTTTAGTGAAACTCGCCGTCTTCACCCTTTAGCCAAGTTAAATAAGTCACTATCAGAGGCCATTAAAGCAGAATCCGCGCTGCTTGCCCCTATTACTGAACGTGCTGATTTATACCTAGATACAGATAAGCTGACGATACATCAACTAGCCGAACTGATCCGAGAACGTATTCTAGGTAAAAAGAGCTCACGCCTCGTATTGGTGTTTGAGTCATTTGGCTTTAAACACGGCATACCTAAAGACGCGGATTATGTTTTTGATGCGCGCTTTTTGCCTAACCCTCATTGGGAACCTGACCTTAGACACCTTACTGGGTTAGATGCCCCCGTAGAGGTATTTTTAGGCTCACAACCCGTGGTCACCAAATTCATTTGGCAAATTCAAAACTTAATGACCACATGGCTTCCCCATTTAGAGCGTAACAATAGAAGCTATGTGACTGTGGCTATCGGTTGTACTGGCGGCCAACATCGCTCTGTCTATATTGCCCAAACCTTGTCGAAAACATTCAGTGAAATACATCCTGATGTTCAAATACGCCACAGAGAGCTTAACCAGTGATGACTATTCAGAAAACGCTAACAATCGTCAATAAGTTGGGCTTACACGCCAGAGCGGCCACGCAATTGGTTAAGCTTGCTAATCAATTTGATGCCAAAATCATTTTGAAAAAAGGTGATAAAGAAGCAGATGCGAGCAGCGTTTTAGGCTTGATGATGCTGGAAAGTCACCAGGGCGAACAGGTTGACGTTATCGTCGATGGCGATGACGCGGTGGATGCACTCGCTGCCATTGAGGAGCTCATAGAGGGCAAATTTAACGAAGACGAATAGCGACCAATCTACCTTCCCTTTGTTGAATTAATCAACAGTTAGTACGGTTATACAAGATTCTCTCGTAGAACCTGCGCAATTATCATGACAGACTTTATAGAATTGCGATATTCTACGCATACTTAGGCTAAATAGCCTCTATTTTCCATCTCAGCTTAGTAGGAATAACGCCTTATGGCAGAAGCGCTTGTTTCTAAATACGTACAAACCCAGTTACGCGCACTTAACGCGGCATTGATAAACGGTCAATTTGTCTCTGTACGTAAGCTTCTGCTTGAGCTCCCCCCTTCAGACGTTGCTCATATTCTTGAATCTAGTCCTAGCAGGACCCGAGATGAGTTGTGGGAGTTAATTGATAGCGACTTTCATGGCGATATTTTAGAAGAACTTTCTGACGATGTACGAAACGGTATCATTACCAAAATGCTTCCTGCTAATGTAGTAGATGCACTTGAGGCAATGGATACCGACGACTTAGCTGAAACGCTAAGCAGCCTTCCTGAACCTGTATTGGCAGACATTCTCGATTCGATGGATGCACAAGACCGCGTTCGTGCAGAACAAGCGCTGTCTTACGGTGAAGAAACCGCTGGTTTCATCATGAACACCGATACCATTACTTTGCGTCCTGACGTTACCATTGACGTGGTTCTACGCTATATTCGTTTAAAAGGTGAGCTACCAGAAAATACTGATACCTTTTATGTGGTCAATAGAACTGACAATCTAGTTGGTATCATTCCTGTTGCCCGTCTACTTACCGCAGACACCGACGACAAAGTGTCTGATGTTATGGACGAAGAATCAGAAGCCATTCCGGTGAACATGCCCGACGATGAAGTGGCAAGCTTGTTTGAACGTTATAACTGGCTTTCAGCGCCGGTTGTTGATGAAAATCATCGGTTAGTGGGCCGAATTACCATTGATGATGTGGTTGATATAATTCGTGAAGACGCTGAGCACTCGATGATGAGTATGGCTGGTCTCGATGATGATGAAGATACCTTTGCACCAGTTATGCAAAGTACTAAACGTCGCTCCGTGTGGTTGGCAGTTAACCTTGTCACTGCGCTAATGGCGGCTATGGTAAGTGACTTATTTGAAGCCACGCTCAGTCAGCTTGCCGTTTTAGCTATTTTAAATACCATTGTGCCGAGTATGGGCGGCGTGGCGGGTAACCAAACCCTTACACTAGTTATTCGCGGTATGGCGCTCGGTCATGTTAATGCAAGTAACTCGCGCTGGCTTATCAGTAAGGAAATCTCTATTGGCTTTCTAAATGGTGCAATTTGGGCGGTGCTTATTGCCTCTGTGATTGCCCTCTGGAAACAGGACTACATGCTGGGCGTTATTATTGCCTTTGCGATGATGGTAAACATGATTGCGGCAGCGCTAGCCGGTGCAACGTTACCCATGATAATGAAGCGGCTAAAAATAGACCCTGCACTTGCCGGAAGCGTTATACTTACCACTATTACTGACGTGGTTGGGATATTTGCTTTCTTAGGTACCGCGACACTGTTTTTGATTTAAGTCTATAACGTCTATTACTACTAAATAGGGTTAAGTCGTGTTTTAAGCATACTGCTTAGGCGCTAAGAGCTTTGGCTGTATATCCATTTATATTTAGTTTATACCCTACCCCCCAAACGGTTTGAACAAGCTGGCCACCGTTTTCAATACTGTTAACCTTATCAAGTTTCGTGCGTAGTCTGTTGATATGGGTGTTTACCGTGTGCTCATAACCTTCGTGATTATAACCCCACACCTCACTGAGTAGTTGGTTGCGTGAAAAAACCTGATTGGGATGACGACAGAAATAATTCAACAAGGTAAACTCTCTTGCTGTTAATGTCAGCAATTGCCCATTTATCGTTACGCTATGATAACGCTGGTCAACTTGAAGCGGGCCTATTTCAATGCGCTCGTTGTAGCCATCTGCGTCTCTTGAATTTTCAAGATTAGGCATACTTCTACGCATATGAGAGCGAATTCGCGCTGAAAACATGCGCTCATCAAACGCACCAGAAAGGTAGTCATCTACGCCGGCTTCGTAGTAGTTAGTTTCATCTACGCTTTCGCTTTTGTCACTGAAGGTGGTCACATCGCTTTCAACGGCTACAACCCAGCTTTCGGGGTTACTATCAACTAAACTTTTTATACGCTGCAAACACTTAGCGCACCTGTGTGATTCGACAATAATGAGAGAATAATGTTGCACTTTAAGCAGCGACGCTGCTGAGCGAAAGTTCGACACTGCATCGTGCAGAAAACAATGCTTACTTAAGCATTGCGATATATATTGTTGAAACTCATTTCCGCTGTAGATGATAAGGATCATATCTCGCTCCTATTTCGCCAATAAACAAAAAGACCAGAGCCTTGGTGTTTTTATTTCACATTAATAACAATTTTTTAATCGATAAATTAGAGGTAGAAATTTCTAACAGTCTTGTTATTTATCGAGATAAATCCGTGTGCTTTTTGTGATTGTTTTGTGATGATTTAAAAATTTTACTGCCCTAAATTTTTATGCGATTTAAGCCATAAACAAGGACAATAAAATGAAATTCACTAAACTTGCTAGCGCTACCCTATTGTCGCTCGCAACAATTTCAGTAAGCCAAGCCGTTACATTAGATGTTGAAATTACTAATTTAACCCAAGCGCAAAGTTTTACGCCGCGCCTAGTTATTGCGCACGATGACACAGTCGACGCTTTCGAAGTGGGGCAGCCCGCATCATCGGCGTTGGCGTGGCTTGCTGAAGCGGGTGTTATTGATGATGAACAAAATGCTGATTCAAGCGGCGCTAACTTTGAGGCGTTATTAGGTCCTGTCGATACAGACAATGGATCAAACACATGGCATCGTTTTGGCGGTCTTCTAGCCCCGAAAACAACATTAAGTTATCCCTTCGATACAATGGACAAGCCTTATCTTTCACTGCTGTCAATGTTGATACCGACCAATGATGCCTTCGTTGGTATGGACAGTATCGAAATCCCTACTGAGCCTGGCACCTATACGTATTATCTTAATGCTTACGATGCAGGCACTGAATTAAACGATGAGCTAAATAGTGCTCGTACTGACGTCGTTGAAGCCGGCACAGGAAATGCGTTAGGGGGCTATGGTGTTCCTGGTGTCGCTGGCGGTGGCGCACCTACTCGTATCGTTGATTTAGGTACGGGCGGCACAGGTGTAGGGGCACAGGTAGTTAATGGTGAAATAGAAGATGGTGAAGACGGTCCGGTACACATCCACCGCAATGCGCTTGGTGACACCGACAATACTTCAGGTGCAAGTGATTTAGATTCAACTGTACACCGTTGGTTAAACCCTGTTGCGCGTGTTGTTATAACCGTTCCTGCATCTTAAGGAGCTATTACAATGACTAATCCAATAGTAAAACTCAGTACTTTATTGATGCTATCGGCTCTTTTAGCGGCGTGCGGCGACGACGGTGATACAGGACCTCAAGGACCAGCTGGTCCTCAAGGTGAAGCCGGCGTCGACGGTCAAGATGGTGCCGATGGTGAAGACGGCGCAGATGGACAGGATGGTAGCAACGGTAATTCAGCAGTTTACACAGTTCAAATTACTAATTTGACGTATTCCCAGCCCTTTGCACCTGCCGCCGTCATATTGCATGAGTCAGGCTTTTATTCGTTTGAAGAAGGCGAGTCTGCCAGTATGGGCATTGAAATAATGGCTGAGGGTGGTGATCCTTCGATGGTAATCAGTGAAGCAGCAGAATCCACCGATTTTTTAGATGCTCTAAGTTCAGAGGGAATACTGGGCCCGCGCTCAATGGGTACAGAATTAACGTTAGTCGTACCTGAGCTTGATGTCGACGACCTGCGCCTTACTGTTACGAGCATGTTAGTTAACACCAATGATGCATTCACCGGCGTAAACGCAGCTGACGTAAGTAACATGGCAGTGGGTGATGCTAAAACTTTCATGACAGTGACCTGGGACGCCGGTACAGAGGCCAATACAGAAACAGCAGCTACTATGCCTGGCCCTGCCGCAAGTGCCGTAGGTGGTGGCGGAGAAGCCGCGGGTTATGATGTAGTAAGGGACGACCTCGCCGATGCAGTAAGGCTTCATCAAGGTGTGGTAACCAGTGCAAACGCAAATGACCCTAGCCGTGAAGGGTTATCTACATCCGTATTGACCGAAGCTCATCGATTTGATTTTCCAACAAGTCGTGTTGTGATAACGCGAACTCGATAATAAATCGTTAGCAAATCAGCCACTTTAGCGCCCTATTACCTATAAGTGATGGGGCGTTTTCGTGTTTAATAAGGCACGAATTTTTGTAAATAGACGCTTAATTGCGAGGCGTAATATACAAGCTTCGAATTGAGGAATGATATATTAGATAAGGCACATATTAAGATAATAGCTGGCTCTGCTTAAGCGAATAGCTTTGCAAAGCCAGGCTACGTCAAAACAATGAAAGTTTTAAATAGCGGCCATGAAAATGGCCCAGTCAGCTATTTAATTAGCTACTTAATAACCTTTAGACTAGGCTTACCCTTTTTAGGAGGGACAGGCGCATCTTGAACATCGCTCGAATCAGCGTCTTCCAACGGCGTAGGTCCACTTGGTTGAGACACATCTTCAGGTGCTTCAGTGCGCTCTTGCTGCGCGCGTGCAATATCTTCTTCGGTGGCAAATACCGTACCTGCACCGTTTTCTCTTGCGTAAATAGCCATTATCGCTTCACAAGGCATACTCAACCTTCTGGGCTGCCCAGAAAAGCGCGCCTGAAACGACAATCCATCCAAATCAAGAGAGAAGTTAACACACGCACTTGGCGATACGTTTAAAACGATTTGACCGTCTTTAACAAACTCTTGTGGAACTTCAACCAACTCGTTAGTGGCATCAACCACAATGTAAGGGGTCAAATCGTTATCAACAATCCACTCATAAAAAGCCCTAAGCAAATAGGGCTGGTTTGACGTCATAGATGTCATAGCGGGTTGTGTATCTCACGCTCTTGGTCAGTCAAAGACGCTTTGAATGAGCTACGAGAGAAAATACGGGTCATGTAAGCGTTAAGTTCTTTGCTGCCAGCACCGTTTAATTCAATACCTAGTGCAGGTAAACGCCATAATAGCGGAGCTAGGTAGCAATCAACTAAACTAAACTCTTCGCTCATAAAATAAGGCATTTCACCAAATACAGGGGCAAGTGAAAGCAAAGCTTCACGCAGCTCGTTACGCGCAGCTTCTACATCGCCTTCACCACGGAAGATTCGAGCAGCTAGCGAGTACCAGTCTTGCTCAATGCGGTGCATCATAAGACGGCTTTGGCCACGTGATACAGGATAAACCGGCATTAGTGGTGGATGAGGGAAACGCTCATCAAGGTATTCCATGATGATATGCGACTTGTAAAGTACAAGCTCGCGATCAACAAGAGTTGGAACAGTACCGTAAGGGTTAAGCTCCAACAGATCTTCAGACAGGTTGCTAGGATCTGTGTAGCTGATTTCAACACCCACACCTTTTTCTGCCAACACAATACGCACCTGGTGGCTATAAATATCAATTGTGTCAGAGAACAACGTCATTATAGAACGTTTATTCGCGGCTACGGCCATTCAATTTCCTCCGTCGAGAAACAAGTTTACGCTTACAAATGGTAAGCTTATTACGTTAACTCGTGCTACCTGAACACTCTATACAAAGGGTTTTCAGGTAGCACGAGTAAATACCAAAAAAGGGGGCGAGAAGCCCCCTTTTCATATTATACATAAATCTGTGCGATTAGTGCACTTCTCGCCAGTATTCTTTCTTCAGTAAGTAAACAAATACAAACAATACTGCGATAAAGATAAGTACCCACTTACCGATTTTGTGAGATTCAAGTTTTGAAGGCTCACCCGTGTACTCTAGGAAGTTCACGATATCGGCTACAGCTTGGTCGTACTCGTCAGGAGACATTGCGCCAGTACCGTCTGACTTAATACCTACATAACGCTTAACCATCTCTCCATCAACCATTTGCTCTTCATAAGTACGCGTTGGCGTACCTTGAAGTGGTTGAAGTACGTGTGGCATACCCACTTCTGGGAACACTGTGTTGTTAACACCAAACGGGCGGCTTTCATCTACATAGAAAGAACGCAAGTAAGTGTAAATCCAGTCTTCACCACGAACACGTGCCACCAAGGTTAAGTCTGGTGGAGCAGCACCGAACCAACCTGCAGCCGCCTCTTCAGGCATTGCACGAGTAATATAGTCAGACACTTTGTCGCCCGTAAACTGCAGATATTCTTGACCTAACTCGTCTGGAATACCCAAGTCTTGGAATGAACGCTGATAGCGCTGATACTTCATTGAGTGACAGCCTAAGCAGTAGTTCATGAACAACTGTGCACCGCGTTGTAAAGATGCCTTATCAGTTAGATCGATAGGCGCCTTATCAAGGTGTACGTTTCCGCCTGCCGCAAGCGCTACGCCAGGTAGGAAGAAGGCTAAAAAGCACATCATTTTTTTCATTTAGAAATCCTCTCTGGCACAGGTTTAGTATTTTCGTTTTTGCTGTACAAGAACAGTGCTACGAAGAAACCAAAGTACATTACGGTAGCAATCTGAGACGCAATGATTTTCCAGTTTTCTTGTGGCGTACCACCTAGGTAACCTAGGAAGATAAACACAATTGCAAACACGATAAGGTTCACTTTGTGTAGGCCACAACGGTAGCGCCATGACTTAACGCGACCACGGTCTAGCCAAGGCAGCGCAAATAGCGCAGCAATTGCACCAAACATAGCTAGTACACCGAACAACTTATCAGGTACCGCTTTCAAAATCGCATAGAACGGCGTGAAGTACCACACTGGGAAGATATGCTCAGGTGTTTTCAGCGGGTTAGCAATTTCAAAGTTAGGGTGCTCTAAGAATTTACCGCCCATTTCAGGGGCAAAGAACAACACATAAGTAAATAGTGCTAAGAATATACAGAATGCCACAAGGTCTTTAAGTACGATGTGTGGGAAGAACGGTAATACGTCATCAGCAATATCGTACTTGCTTGTGTAGTATTCATGGATTTCATATTTCGTCTTTTCAGACTCTGGTAGTGAACCTTTCTTATGCTTAATCGCAATACCATCTGGGTTGTTAGAACCTACTTCGTGTAGTGCGATAATGTGAAGGAACACAAGAATTACAATAACCAAAGGCAACGCAATAACGTGTAGTGCGAAGAAACGGTTAAGTGTAGCGCCAGAGATAACGTAGTCACCCTGTAGCCAGATAACCAAATCAGGACCAACAACAGGAATAGCACCAAATAGCGATACGATTACCTGTGCGCCCCAGTAAGACATTTGTCCCCAAGGTAGAACGTAACCCATGAATGCTTCAGCCATAAGCGCTAGGTAGATAAACATACCAAACACCCATAGAAGCTCACGGGGCTTCTGGTAAGAACCGTAAATCATGCCGCGGAACATGTGTAGATATACCACAATAAAGAACGCTGATGCGCCAGTACTGTGCATGTAACGAATGATCCAACCGTAGTCGATCTCACGCATGATGTATTCAACAGAGGCAAACGCGCCTTC
Organism: Alteromonas sp. BL110; assembly: GCF_003443615.1. Taxonomy (NCBI): domain Bacteria; kingdom Pseudomonadati; phylum Pseudomonadota; class Gammaproteobacteria; order Alteromonadales; family Alteromonadaceae; genus Alteromonas; species Alteromonas sp. BL110. The sequence goes on from NZ_CP031967.1 coordinate 928,130, forward strand.
TGAAGATGGAACGAAATTCATGGTCAACCAAATACCAGTAACAATTTGGTTTACCAAAACGATAGTAGCTAGAAAACCGAACACATACCAAAAGTTCATGTTCTTTGGAGCAGGATATTGAAGAGCGTGCATATTCGCAACGCGCATCATTGGGATGCGTTCTTCAATCCAACCTAGGAAAGCATTCATAATAATTAAGCCTCCGCTTCTGAACCGATGATGATGTTATTGTCATCAACGAATTGATATGGCGGTACAACTAGGTTTAATGGTGCCGGTACGTTTTGGAATACGCGTCCTGCCATATCAAACTTAGAACCGTGGCACGGGCAGAAGAAACCATCTGGCACACCCTCAACCACTTCTTCGAAAGCGCCGTCTTTAAGGTGCTGTGGAGAGCAACCTAGGTGCGTACAGATACCCACTAGAATCAGATATTCTTCTTTCATCGAACGGAAACGATTTTGAGCAAAAGTAGGTTGCTGCTCAGCTTCAGAGTTAGGATCTTTCAGCTTATCTTCGTGTGTGCCTAGCTCTTCAAGAATCTCAGGCGTACGACGTACAATCCATACAGGCTTGCTTCGCCACATTACACGTACTAATTGTCCAGGCTCAATCCCGCTGATATCTACTTCAACGTCAGCACCGGCTGCTTTCGCTTTGGCGCTTGGATTCCAGGACGCAATAAAAGGCACAGCAGCACCAACGACACCTACACCACCAACTACCGACGTGGCAACGGTCAAGAACCGACGACGAGTGTTGTTTTCTGGCTGGTTTTCATTGTGTGCAGACTCTGTTGCATCTACAGATACATTGCTCATCCACATTTCTCCAGGTTTGGATAATTATGATGTGTAACCCAAGCTTATACTGGTTTTATCACGCTTGCGTCATGCATCATATGGCTTGTCATGACAGCAACGTAACAGCAAAAATTTACTGGTTTACGAGGTCACAAAAGTTTTCAAAATTTTCGACCGCAAATGATAAAAGAAAAGCCCTTATAAACACAAGGTTTTACTGATATTTAAGCGATAAATTAATTCAAAAGGTGTGTTTAGGTTTAGTGAGGGAAAAGCCTAAAATCAAGGTTTTGAAGAATATTTGATGAGATACCGCTCTCAAATTAAACCTTTGTTATGAAATAAAAAGCCATCTTGGCTTCGGCGTACTTTGGAAAACCACGCTCTATAATGAAATTTAGGCAATAAAAAACCCGGCATAAGCCGGGTTTTTGCAATACAAAAAACGTAAAAATTAACGCTTTGAGAATTGTGGACGCTTACGCGCTTTGTGTAGACCAACTTTCTTACGTTCAACGCGACGTGCGTCACGAGTAACGAAGCCAGCTTTACGAAGTGCTGGACGTAGTGCTTCATCATACTCCATAAGAGCACGAGTAAGACCGTGACGAATTGCGCCCGCTTGACCGTTAGAACCACCACCTTTAACAGTGACGTAAACGTCAAACTTTTCAGTCATTTCAACAAGTTCAAGTGGCTGACGAACAACCATGCACTCTGTTTCACGACCAAAGTACTCGTCAAGAGCGCGTTGGTTTACTTTAATGCTACCTGTGCCTGGACGTAGGAACACACGAGCAGTAGAACTTTTGCGGCGGCCTGTGCCGTAGTATTGAGTATCTGCCATGTTAATAGCTCCTTAAATGTCCAAAACTTGTGGTTGCTGTGCTGCGTGAGAGTGTTCTGCACCAGCGTAAACTTTCATTTTACGGAACATTGCGCGACCTAGAGGGCCTTTTGGCAACATGCCTTTAACTGCTTTTTCAAGAACCATTTCTGGCTTGTGAGCAATTAGTTTTTCAAAGTTTGTCTCTTTAAGACCACCTGGGTAACCAGAGTGCGCATAGTACATTTTGTCTTGCGCTTTACGGCCTGTAACCGCAACTTTTTCAGCATTGATTACGATGATGTAATCACCAGTGTCCACGTGAGGTGTGTACTCTGGCTTGTGCTTACCACGAAGGCGTAGTGCGATTTCAGAAGCCAAACGGCCTAGAGTTTTGTCTGTGGCGTCTACCACATACCAGTCACGTTGTACCGTTTCTGGCTTAGCAACAAAAGTTTTCATTTTCAAATTCACCCGAATAATATCGTCGTTACTGATTTCTGAACACCAGAAATCACCTTAAAATCAACACAAAGACCCCTTCGAGCCGGCTGATTCTTCCACCTTCCCAAAGGTGGGCGTAACTGGGCAGGGCGCGAATTATACAGGAATTGAAGGAAATGCGAACCCCTAACGACAAAAAACATGGATAAAATTCCATCATCGGCCGATGACAAAGAAACTGAGTTAAGGTACTGTACATCCGTTGCATTCAATTCTTCTAATAACTCTAATGAAAAGACCTCACTTTGTAGCCTCAATTTTTATGCTGCTCGCACTAACGAACCTATCGACCAGTTATTTCCTACCCTTCAGAAAACGGGACAAGCAAACCGATAAAGTTCCCAATGGATTGAACCAACTTCAGTATTAAATACAGCCTTTCTTTACTCATTAGTGACCACGCTTTAATGGTCATATTCTTTATCTAATCAAACTCTTTTATTTGGGACTATCATGACAATTAAAAAACGACTTTCCTCCCTTATTATCGCAGGATTAGCATCAGCGACATTCATTACTCCGGTGGCGGCCTCACCCGATGAACTGCTTAAGCTTCAACAACAGTGGGCTACCGTGAATTATCAATTAGAGGGCGACGCGCAACTTACCGCCTTTTCCGAACTTATCGAACAAGCTACAAAGCTCGTAGAGCAATCTGAAAATAGTGCAGAATCTCTTACTTGGCTGGCCATTGCTCAATCGAGTACCGCAAGTGTAAAAGGGGGGTTAGGCGCCCTAGATTTTGCTGAAAGTGCGAAAGAAAACTTAGAACTCGCCATAAAAAAAGAAGAAGCGGTGCTAGATGGAACGGCGTTAACGGTTTTAGCCGCGCTTTATCACAAAGTACCGGGCTGGCCTGTAAGTTTTGGTAGTGATAAAAAAGCTGAAAAGCTATTTAAACGCGCACTAGAAATTAGTCCACATGGCATGGACCAGAACTTTTTCTATGCGGAATACCTTTTCGATGAAGGTGAATACAAAGAAGCACAAGCCTTTTTAACCCGCGCTCAAAACGCGCCTGAAAAAGCTAATCGTCCACTAGCAGATGAAAAGCGTAGGGAAGAAATCGCTGCCCTCCAAGCAAGATTAGATACTAAAGCTTAGTATCTAACTTTGCTTGGAGAGCAGATTGATAAGTAAAGGTGGACGTTGTCACTAACTTTCCACCTTCACTCTATCAACGCCACTTAATCAATGCTGCTTTACAGCCTAGGCTTTGTCGCTTTTTCTGCAATCTTCACCGACTGCCAGTGTCTTGTTTACTTCCTATCCACCAAATTTAATGCGCACACCTGCATTGGCAATAAAGCCATCGTTGCGTGACCAGATATCGGTTGTCCAACGTCCACTTGGAGCTTGTGACTGCAACAATAACGGGTGCTCATCGGTTTGCTGAACATCAAGCAAGTTTTCTAAGTTTAAGAACCAGCTGTAGCGACCTGTCGTTATTTGTCCGAGCAAACCTAAATGCCAATAAGGCTTGGTATGGGTTATATAGGGGTTATCGTCTACACGCTGAACGCCAGTATAGTACGCCTCAAAACCTAGCATGAACTTACCGTGCTGCTCCCACATAGCTACAAAGCCAGCTGAATGCTGTGGTGTTAGTGCAAGCTCGCGCCTTCCATTAGCATTGGGAACTTCTTCTGTGGCATCTAAATAAAGATAGCTTGCGGTTAACTTCAGGTCTTTCCAATAGTAGCGAAGTAAGACTTCAGAACCTCTAATTTTCGATTCACCTTCTGCGTTTACTAAGCGTACGTTTGTAGGCGGTGTTCCATTGCTCGTTTCTACCGTTTCTAAGCGAGTCACGTTATCAACGTTAGAGCCAAACAAGGTAAGACTGGTTTCAATATCGTCAAAACGATAAGTAACATCTAAAGATGCGGTCTGTGCTTGTTCCTCTTGAAGACCATCTATTGGCAATAAACGTGACAGTCCGGCAGCTTCGATTTCTTCAACAAAAGGCGTGGGGGCGAAATACCCTTCTCCATAAGAGCCTCTAATCGTGACATCGCCTGGGCGATATAAAAACGATACTCGTGGGCTAAATTGAGTACCATATTCACTGTGATCGTCTAGCCTTGCACTCGCTGACGTTGTGAGTTCATCGCTTATTTGATAATCCACCTGGGTAAAGATACCCGGAACCTCATAGCTGTAGTCAAAAGATGCGAAAGTATCCGAATCGTAAATATTAGATTGATAGGCGACCCCAACCAACCAATCACTTTTGTCTGTGTACCCAGCCAAACTGGTTTCAGCGAGGTAACTTTCGTGTTGATCACTTTCTACGCCTGATAACTCATTGCCGAATTGATGCGTATGTTCTTGGGACATGGCTGAAAAGCGTGAATTAAGGGTAAGCGTATCGCCAAGAGGCTTTTCAAACACAAGGCCACTATCGATACGCTGTGACTCAAGCCCACGAATAAAAGAAACGGCATTTTCTCCGGTTCCTACAGTCGCATCACCAACAGTACCGCCTTGACGGTTTTCCGTCATATAACCGGTTGTAAAGTAAAGGCGCTCGCCCTCATCGCCTTCCCAGAATATACGCGGTCTTACCGTATAGCGTTCATAGCCCGCCAAGTCGGCCCAGCCGTCGTTATCGAGATCTTTTTCACTTTGATGATGCGCACCAGCGGTCACTGAGCCGCTTAGGCTGTCGCTAAAGGGGCTTGCCATATAAGTAGTAAAGTCTTGCCCATCACGGGTGGTGAAATTCACTAGAGCTTCACCTTCAAACTCATCCTTTGGGCGACGAGACACGAGGTTAATGACGCCACCAAGTGCTGAGCCACCGTACAATGACGATGCAGAACCTTTGATAATTTCAACGCGCCCTAAGTCTGTGGGGGGAATTTGAAGTAAGCCAATGGACGCTGATTGGTTACCGTAAAGCGGTAGCCCATCAGATAAAAGCTGGGTATAGCGACCATACAGACCTTGCAGACGTATATTCGCACTGCCAAGAGCTGGAGATGTGGTTTGCATTCTCACACCTCCGGTTTCGGCGACCAACATAGAAATATTACCCGGTCGCATCGCAGCCTTTTCCTGAATCTCTTCTCGATTAATCAATTCAACGCGAACAGGCTGATCGTCTGCAATACGACCTGAGCGCGTTGCTTGAACCACTATTTTTTCGACCTTTTCTTCTTCGTGACTATCGTGTTCACCATGCTCTTTTTCATGAGCATAAGCGTGCGACATAAAAACCGGAGAATTGAAGGCTGTTAATGCCATGATGAAAAGTGATGGCTTTAAAAGTGTCGTTGGCATGATTATCCATAAATCCATTATACAGAGCGCGCATTACATCATAATTTATTAACAGTCTCATACTATTCCACCTTATGAAATCATGCATTCAAGGCAAATTCCTGCGTATACACTCTACTTCTTCTACAACGCTACGACGTCACAATTTATGGGTGATTCTTAATAGGCTGCATTTATCTGCATGTATAAATTGTAAACAGTGTTCATTTGATACCAGCACTTCTATTATGAAGAAAAAAGGAGTGGCCATATGCCTAAGATCCCGCGTTCATCAGATAACGACTATACCCATGATATGAGCCAAACGCGTCGGGAATTTATCACGCGCGAAACCGGTACCCAGCTCAAACATTTAGCGCACTATTCCATACCCCCAGATTCACTGTCAGGGAATATCGAGAATTTTACTGGTGTAGCACAGGTACCTATTGGCTTTGCTGGCCCCATGTTAATAAATGGAGAGCACGCACAAGGCGAGTTCTACGTTCCGATGGCAACAACAGAAGGAACATTAACAGCCAGCTACAGCAGAGGCATGCGTCTGACAAGAGAAGCAGGGGGCATAACCACTACAGTTATCGACGATGCCATGCAACGAGCGCCTATGTTTGCGTTTTCTGATGCGCGTGAAGCCCTTGCATTTGGCAAGTGGGTCGAACAGAACTTTGACGCCATAAAGCTCGCCTGTGATGACACCACCAGCGTGGGAAAACTAAGGGACATCGAACAATATGCCGCCTCTAAGCTTCGTTGGCTTAGGTTCAACTTTACCTGTGGCGATGCCGCCGGCCAAAACATGGTCAGTAAAGCTACCAAAGCAGGCTGCGAATGGATTCAAGCAAACTATACAGGCCGTATTGAACACTTTGTGCTGGCTGCAAACCTTGATACCGATAAAAAGCATTCTCACTTAAACTCGTTACATACCCGAGGAAAGCGTGTTGTGGCTGAAATCACACTGCCAAAACAACTTATGACGGATATTATGCACTGCCCACCTGAAGCTTTATTTAAACAGCGCCAATACTCAAATATGGGGGCGCTTATGGCCGGTAGCGTTAACAATGGTGCCCACTTCGCCAACGGCATTACCGCCATTTTTATCGCTTGCGGGCAAGATGTTGCTAACGTAGCAGAGTCATCGGCAGGGTTTACTTACGCTGAAATTACGCAAAATGGAGATTACTACTTCTCTGTTACGATTCCATCGTTAATTGTAGCCACGTTCGGCGGCGGGACGGGTCTGGCTACACAAAATGAATGTTTAAGCGTACTAGGCTGTACACAAAGAGATAGCGTTAACAAGTTTGCCGAGATTGTTGCAGCGACAGTGCTATGTGGGGATCTATCTCTGGGTTCTGCTGTAGTCGCAGACGAATGGGTAAGCAGTCACGAGCGGCTAGGTAGAAACCGTTAGAACTAGAGGATTAGCCGCAGCCTGACTTCCATTGAGAAAGGACGAGCGAACTCGAGCAAAGAACCATTGAGTTCTGATACAAATACTAAATGGCTGGAATGCTAGGGCGTGTAACCACAAAGTACGCGCCTATACCCATAAAGGTTGCAATGCCTATATAAGCGGGGATGGGCATCGATGCAAATAGACAAATAAGAATAAAACTTATCAGCATACTGCAACACGCTATGCATTTTACCTTTTTAGATATTGCACCGTGTTTACGCCACGCAACCAGACTAGGCCCATATTTGGGGTGCTGAATAAGCCAGCTCTCAAGGCGTGGTGAAGATTTGGTAAAACAGAAAAGCGCGCCTATCAAAAATACCGTTGTTGGCATTATGGGTAAGAAGGCACCTACAATACCTAAGGACGTTAAAAACAACCCTAACGATAAATACAGTACTTTTTTCATATAACAGTTACGCCCAATCCAATCCAACTCCGTGGTCAGTGTTGTCACTCAACACCAGCTTAGCACCATTCCAAGGTCCTAGTTTTATACACAGATTATAGACAAATTGGATCTGCATGCCCTTGTCGTAAATCAAACCTACTCATTAACCTTATGACAAAATAATGTATTTTCCATCTACATTGGTCTAATTTTTTTGCGTTTACGTGTGGCCTATTTATAAATATGTCGCCAAATATCATTTGACCAAAGGAGTCGTGGAATAATCTGTGTCAGTGTTTTGAACCTGTTGCTAGAGCAATTCACTTAGTATTGGAAGACTGTTTAACCTGCTGCCACAAAGCTTCCATTTCATCTAGAGTCAGTGCTTCGAGCTTCTCGTCCTGCTCTGCCGCCAAACGCTCTACGCCTTTGAAACGGTAAGCAAACTTATTACTGGCGTTGCGAAGCGCTGTATCAGCATCTACCTTACAATGCCTTGCTAGATTGACCATAGCAAAAAGTGCATCGCCAATTTCTTCTTCGATAGCCTGTTGGTTATCGTGCATACTACTACTCAAAGACTTTTCATCAGTACTGTTAGCACATAGAAGACGCTGCTTCATATCAAGCTCTTGCTGAATCTCTTCTACTTCTTCACGCACTTTGTCTATAACAGGTGCAGCGTCAGGCCAGTCAAAGCCTACCTTGGCACAGGCTTTCTGCAACTTTTGCGCATACATGAGTGCTGGCATGCCTTTAGGTACATTATCTAAAATACTGGTTTCTACGGCGTGGTCACTCTGCTCTGAGCCCTGTTTTCTAAGCCGCTTTTTAAGCTGCTTTTCTTGTGCTTTAATCGCATCCCACTGCGCGTTTAAGGCACTATCGCTCAATGGTGTACGTTCTTTGTTTGTACCGCCTAACACATCGTTTTCTGATTGTGCACTAAAGACATGAGGATGACGACGCACGAGTTTTTCGCTAATGCTTTGCGCCACATCGTCAAAAGAGAACGCCTTTGATTCACTGGCAATTTGTGCATAAAACACCACTTGAAACAGCAAATCACCTAGTTCATCTTTAATATCTTGCATATCACCAGTGGCAATAGCATCCGCCACTTCATAGGCTTCTTCTATGGTGTAGCGAGTTAGGCTTTGCATGGTTTGTTTAACGTCCCACGGACAGCCCGACTGGGGGTCGCGCAGCTGCATCATAATTTCAAGCAGCCGCTGCATTTCGTCAAGGCTAGCTTTGCTTGCGTTTTGCATCTGTCACGCCTTTAAGCTGTCGCAATTGGGTTAAGACTTTTGACACTCTCTCAAGGTCATTAACCTCGATGGATATGGTAATAAGCGCCGTCTGCCTATTTTTATCACTTAAGCTGTTTACCCCTAAAAGCGGCACGTTTTCATTCGCTAAGACCGTAGTAATATCGCGCAATAAGCCGTTTCTATCGTGGCAAAATATATCAATGCCTGTCTCAAAGCCCACTTTAAGCTCATGGGACCAATTTACTTCTATCTGCCGCTCAGGGTGCTGTGACAATAAGTGCTGCAGCTGACTGCAGCTTTCTTTATGAACGCTTACGCCGCGGCCCTGCGTGATATAGCCTAAAATAGCTTCGCCGGGTACTGGCTTACAGCAGTTAGCTAGCTGACTCATTAAGTGCCCTACGCCCTGCACCACTACCGCGTCTTTTTTGCCCGTACCGCCCGCAGTTTTGCGTGTTTTTACCTTAGGGCTAATTTCAGGCTCAAGGGCTGGAGGCTCTTGCAAGTGATGAATAAAGTTAATCACCTGCATAACACGCACATCACCGGCACCTACCGCGGTGTACAAGTCATCAAGAGTTTGTAAATTAAACTTCTCAAACGCCTCATTAGGTACTTTGGCAGGCAAGTGTGCCCGCTGCAGTTCACGCTCAAGCAGCTCTTTACCGGCTGCAAGGTTTTTATCTCTGTCCTGCTTTTTAAAGAAGGAATGGATAGTGGCGCGGGCCCGTGACGAATGCACATAGCCAAGGCCAGGATGCATCCAGTCGCGACTTGGGTTGGGCTCTTTCCCTGTTAAAACTTCTATCTGGTCGCCACTTTGTAGTAAATAAGTAAAAGGTACTATGCGTCCATTCACTTTTGCGCCAATGCAGCGGTGGCCTACATTACTATGAATGTAGTAAGCAAAATCAAGAGGCGTAGCGCCTTGAGGAAGGTCAATAACATCCCCTTTTGGTGTGAACACGTACACTCTATCGTCAAACACCTGACTGCGAAGCTCTTCAACCAAATCACCTGATTCAGCTACTTCTTCTTGCCATGCAAGTATGCGACGAAGCCAGTTTATGCGCTCGTCATAGCCGGATTGTTTACCCGTACTGCCCTCTTTGTATTTCCAGTGAGCAGCCACACCCAGCTCTGCGTCCTGATGCATTTTCTGGGTACGAATTTGAATCTCCACCGACTTCCCTTCAGGCCCCACAATAACCGTGTGTATAGACTGGTAACCATTAGGTTTGGGGGTTGCGATATAGTCGTCGAACTCGTTAGGTAAGTGCTTGTAGCTTGCGTGAACGGTACCAAGCGCTGCATAACAATCTTGTAGGCGCTCGGCGATAATACGCACTGCACGGATATCAAAAAGCTGCTCGAACGTAAGGCGCTTTTTCTGCATTTTTTTCCAAATGCTGAAAATATGCTTGGGACGGCCATAAACTTCAGCGCGGATCTCTTCACCATCAAGTAAGCCTTGTAAATCGCCGACAATAGTTTCTATGTACTCGGCGCGCTCTCTGCGCTTACCGTCTAACTGCTTGGCAATTTGTTTGTAGGTAACGGGGTGTAAGTAACGAAACGCGAGGTCTTCAAGTTCCCACTTTAACTGTCCAATGCCCAAGCGGTTTGCCAATGGCGCATAAATACTGGCGCACTCACGGGCCACCATAACACGGGTTTCTTCGTCGGCTTTTTTAACCTGTTGTAGTGCACAAATACGTTCGGCCATCTTAATAACAACGGCGCGTACGTCTTCTACCATAGCAAGCAGCATACGTCGAATGCTGTCTATATGCTGCTCATCTGATCTCTCGGCAAAGCCAGAGCCGTTCACTTTACGGGCATGTAACGACTTAATGGCATCCATTCGACGCACGCCAACGATAAGGTCTCGAATCTCCCCACCAAACTCATCAACAATATCTTCTTCACTTAAAGCATGCTGTTCGCAATAAGGAAACACCAGGGCAGCCTGAAGCGTTGCATCATCCATATTAAGTTGACACAAAATCTCAACCATTTCCTGGCCAACCAATAGCCGCTCTGGAATGGAAGACACTGCACTTAGCTTATCTTTTGTTTCAGCACCTAGCTCAAGACTGTCTAACCAGGCTTCAAAGGGGGGCCGGTCTGCTTCGTGGACCTTTCTTGTTGATACCATATCCTTTACTCGTTACTGCTGCTTTCGCGTGAACAAGGCCATCATCTCCATGTGATGGGTGAAGGGGAACATTTCTGCTACGCCCGCTCTTTCCATTTCATAACCTCCGTCTATCAACACTTTTGCGTCTCTAGAAAACGTACTTGGGTTGCAAGAAACATACACTATCGTTTTTGGTAGTGCTTTTACAAGCGCATGACAAACGGTCAATGCCCCTTCTCTTGAAGGGTCAAGCAGCACCTTATCAAAGCCCTGCTGTAATGAAGCCTCGACATTGGTCTTATCTGCCAAATCTAAATGCAGCCACTCGACATTTTTAATGCCCTGTTGCTGTGCATTATCTTTTGCGCGGCGCACCATCTCCGCTACACCCTCTACCGCTTGTACCCTAGCACCTGACTTAGCAATAGGTAAGGTAAAATTACCTAGTCCGCTAAACCAATCGGCTATACGCTCGTTAGGCAGAGGGTTGAGCCAGTTCATTGCTTGATTGATCATTTTTTCGTTAACCACTTTATTTATTTGAATAAAGTCGTTAGCACTTGGTGAAATAGAACAGTCATTTACGGTGTTCAAAACCAAATCCGTGCCCTGCCCTACACTGCGAATTTGCCCTTGCTTGTTTTCAATTTTTAACTCCATTTTATCGGCGTTGGCAAGAGAGTACTCGGTCACCAGCGTATTCACCGCATCGATAAGCTCTGTCTCAAGGGCTTTCGTATGCTTAATAACAAGGTGCGAAGTATTATCACCCGAGATAAGGCTTATGTGCCCAATATATCGAGCAGACTCAAATCCTGTGAGCGCGTTTCGCAAAGGTCCAATGATATTTGATAAAGGGTCAACCAGAATTGGGCAGGTATCTACGTTGGTTACTTTGTTGCTGTTCGCTTCGCGAAAGCCTAGCTTAATTTGATTTGGGTTGCGGGCATCGATAGCCAATCTTGCTTTTCTGCGATATTGAGGACGAGGACCCACTAATGGCGCTTGCCAAACCTCTGCCTTCATTGAAAGTTGACGCTCCATCATTACTCTAAGAGCGTGGTCTCTCTGTTCAAGAGCCGCATCGGGCTTTATATGCTGTAGCTGACAACCACCACATACATCAAACACAGGGCAAAAAGGGGCCTGTCTTGCCTCACTTGGTAATTGAATATTTGTCGCTTTGGCGTTAATCACTTTCTTCTTGCTCGTTAGCACCTCTATATCGCAGGTTTCCCCAACAAGGGCGCCTTCAACAAACATCATGGGGTTGCCGCGCACTACGCCGTTGCCCATCCAGTCGAAATCTTCAATGGTGACCGTATTGGGCTTTTGATTCTTACTAACTTGTGAGACTTTTTTAGCTTTTCCAAATCGAAGCCCCGCGACTTGCGCGTTAGCACTGGCGTTCCCTTTTTTTGTGTTGCCACCTAGGCGGGCAGACGTGAGGCCTTTTTGCTTGCTGCGGGATTGTTTAAAAAGGTTTGCCAAGTGTAACTCCGGTTACTTGCTTTTCGTGGTTTTATATTTGTGGCGTTTCTTGCAGACGCAGACCAGATAGATGTCATCTACCTTGGCTAAATTGAGTCTGCGTTTTAGTAGTGTGCGCTTTAATTAACGCCCGCTTTAGTAAGTGATTAAGATTCTAGTATAACGGTGGCGACGGCATAATGCTGCTCATCTGAAATACTGATCACGCTTCGCGTAATACCCCGTGCCTCACACATAGCAGCAAATTCACCAGAAAAATGAAGTTCTGGCGCCCCTAGGTCGTTGTTACGCACCTCTATGTGTTGCCAACTTATCCCATTTCCAATTCCGGTACCAAGGGCTTTCACCGCGGCTTCTTTAGCGGCAAAGCGTTTTGCTAAAAAGCGTACTGGTGTAGCGTGCTCACTAAACTTCTGCCATTCTGCAGGCGTAAGTACCCGCTTAGCCAAACGCTCGTTAGCTCCCTCGCCTTTACCAAGACGAGCAATCTCTACAATGTCAGTGCCTAGCCCTGCAATCGCCACGCTATATTCGCCCTTTTGAATTAAATGCCCGCTCGCGCTTCAAGCATAAGCTTACGCATATCAGCTACTGCCGTATGAAGGCCGTCGAACGCGGCGCGGGCAATGATGGCGTGACCAATGTTAAGTTCTATCAGCTGTGGAATAGCGGCGATTGGCTTGACGTTGTGGTAGTGCAAGCCATGTCCCGCATTCACCTTGAGCCCTAAACTGTCAGCATACTCAATACCTTCAACTAAGCGAGCCAGCTCTTTTTGCTGGTCATCTTCACTGGTGGCTTCTGCGTATTGACCGGTGTGAATTTCAATGTAAGGCGCGTTACATGCTGCCGCTGCATCAATCTGTGCTTTATCTGCGTCGATAAATAAAGACACTAGGATGTTGGCATTTGCAAGACGCTCGCACGCTGTTTTAATATTCTCGAAATTGCCCGCTACATCGAGACCACCTTCAGTGGTTAACTCTTCACGTTTTTCGGGTACTAGGCAGCAAAAAACAGGTTTTACTTCTTCTGCAATGGCCAGCATTTCATCGGTTACTGCCATTTCCAGATTAAGTCGGGTGTTAATGGTTTGCGCTAAAATACGTACGTCGCGGTCTTTGATATGACGGCGGTCTTCACGTAAGTGTACAGTGATGCCGTCTGCACCTGCACGCTCAGCAATGTCAGCAGCGTGCACTGGATCTGGATAATGTGTACCGCGCGCATTGCGAAGCGTTGCGATATGGTCGATGTTAACGCCTAATAGAATCGTGCTCATTTCACCACCTAACCTGTAAGAGCGAAAGAAGATGTCTGCTCTTCATGTTTAATACATTATTTAAAGGGTTCAAACACCCTTCTTTTGAAAGTCGTGATTGTAGCAAATTTTTTTATAGAAGGTGCTGTTTAAGCATTTGAGTTAAGAGAAAATAATATAAGGAAATCTGAGGTTAATGGAAGGCTTACTTAAAGATATAGGTACTCAAGGTAAGTACAAAAAGAACTGAGCGTATATGAGATAAGTATTCAAATATCTTCAGACGTTAATGTATAAACACATTAATACATTGGCTTTTTCACGTGTTATCGCTCTGACCTATAATCTTGGCTTGGGCATAAATAGTTCGCGGCTTTTAAGTGGTTTGTCACCAATTAGAGGTTTAAGCAAGTCGCGACAAAGCACTTTAGCCACCTTCTTACTAAGCGGGGTAAACTCCCCTTGTGACAAACTAAGCAACGCTTGCCCAGGAAAGCCTCGCATCCTCCTAGTACCGGCCATGTCTTCAGGAATAGGCACAAAGCCCGCATCTATTTGAAAGCGATAACTGCCGGTTTCTTCTATTGGCATTTCGTATTCTACGTCGGTAGTGAAGTCGGGCAGTAGTCCCATTTCATCAAGTAGTGCAAATTCAAACTGTCGCAAGGTCACTTCTATGTCGCTATTATCCCGAAGGGACAGCAATGCATTTTCATAAGCGTTGTGCACGCCATCGCTGGCAAGCCCCGCCGGCATAACGCGATTGGTTAGCTCGTTAACATACATGGCACAAAACAACGCAGTACCCACAAGGTTGATGGATGGAGCAACGCTTTCAACGTGCCGTAGGTTTTTGAGCTCTGACTTACCGCTTAACTGTAGGCGAAGATGTTGGAAAGGTTGAAGCAGGCTCTTTTTATCTGATTTACTATTTTTAACCCCTTTAGCAACCGCACTAACACGTCCCTCTTCCAGGGTAAAAAAGTCAACAATATAGCTGGTCTCCCTGTAAGGGCGTCTATGCAGTACATAGGCATTTAACCATTCATTATTCATTGTTGTTCACTATTGTTGAGCGCCGAATCGGTAGCTATTTAGGTGTAAGCTAAAGGTTTATTTTAGTGGCCAGGGCAAATGACCTATTAGCTGCGCTTAATTCTTACCACTTTCATGGTTTCAAATTCGATGCCAGCCACATCCTCTACATGGCGATAATAGGTTACGTTGACTCGTGCCCCTTTTAAACTTTGATATTGCTGTTTTCGCCGGTAGATAAAAGGAACATCAATGCCTTCTAGCATAATGGTGTGGCGTATCCAATCGCTGTCTTTTTCTTCACGCTGAACGTGAGAAATCACTTTAACATTGTCGGTTTGATTAAGCTGACTGTGCTTTTCCACCAGCTTCTGTCGTTCGCTTTTCACCCTTGCCTCTTTACTCTTACTTTTTAGCTCTTTCCACGTATCGCTTTTCGGCTAGCTAGGCTTTCGACAACTCACGGCTGTGCGTAAATCAACTTTGCTTAAACCGCTTCTATTTGCTCAATAATAAGCTGTACAGTTTCTTGCCCTCTGAAAACATTGATATCAAGGCGGTAAGCAATATGTACACGTTTTACCATGGCATTGGGCCATGCTTTTAAATCAACGTTAAACGCAATAGCATCTACTTCATTGGCGCCGTCACTTTTTAACACCATTTTAAGGTGCTTTTGTCCCACTAAGCGCTGATCGACAAGCGTAAATTCTCCGTCAAATAGCGGTGATTCAAAACCCTGCCCAAACGGCCCTGCCTGGCGCAATAAATGCGCAAAAGGCAAACACAGTTCTTCTGAAGATAAATCACCGTCAGAGAGCAGTGCATGATTGCCATCAAGCTTTTCCATATGGGTACGAGCAACATCAATAAAAGCCTGCTCGAAGTCAGGAAGCTTTGCGACAGGCAAACTCAATCCAGCGGCCATGGCGTGGCCACCAAATTTTTCGATAACCCCTGGGTAACGGGTATTAACTTCATCAAGTACGTCACGAATGTGTACACCAGGGATAGAACGTGCCGAGCCTTTAATAACAATATCGTCTTGATGAGCGAAAGCGATAACAGGTTTAAGATACTTCTCTTTTAAACGCCCCGCCACAATACCAATTACGCCTTGGTGAAAGTCCTCGCGATAAACCACCAGTGCGCTTGGCATATCGCCTTCATCCAGCGCCATTTGCTCTAGTACAGTTTCGGCTTGCGCTTTCATGCCAGTTTCGATTTCACGGCGTTCTTTATTAAGCGCATCGAGCTCTGCCGCTATCATGCGCGCTTGAATGGTTTCGTCTTCTAGTAAGCAAGCAATCCCCTGCGACATATCATCTAAGCGACCAGCAGCATTAAGTCTTGGCCCTACTACAAAGCCTAAGTCGGTGGAGGTTAGGTGCGCGCAATCGCGGTTTGCCACTTCAACTAGCGCTTTGATACCAGGTCGACATTTACCAGCACGGATACGCTGAAGCCCTTGATGAACTAGAATTCGATTATTTTTATCCAACACCACAACATCGGCCACGGTGCCAACAGCAACAATATCTAACAGGGACGCTAAGTTGGGTGGTGCTATACCTACTTTCTCAAAATGCCCTTGCTGCTGTAACTCGGCTTTAAGCGCAAGCATGATATAAAACGCCACCCCCACGCCAGCTAAGTTTTTAGACGGAAATTCACAACCAGGTTGGTTAGGGTTCACTATCGCATCAGCTGGCGGCAGCGTGTCACCTGGCAAGTGGTGATCGGTCACAACAACCTGCATGCCCAAAGATTTTGCATGAGTTACACCGTCAATGCAGGATATGCCATTATCGACGGTTACTATAATGTCTGCACCTTGTTTGGCAGCCTCATCGACAATAGGTACGCTAAGCCCATAACCAAAATCAAAGCGGTTAGGTACCAGGAAATCAACGTTGTGATAGCCCATGGCTCGAAGCGCCAGTATACATACCGATGTACTGGTAGCGCCATCGGCATCAAAATCGCCCACTATGATAACGCGCTTATTTTGCACAACGGCATTAGCAAGGATTTGCGCGGCTTGGGGCATCCCTTTTAATACATTGAAATGCGTAAGCCCTTTAAGGCCATTCTCCAAGTCATCCATATTCGCAATATTGCGACCGCGATAAATTCTGTCGATAACAGGGTGTAAGTCGGAACTTAACGAGGCGCCGGAGACCTCACGGCGAACAATAGGCAAAATCATGAAATACCACTAAACCAATACTGTAATTGCAGTTGTCTTAAACAGTTGATACGAAAAAAGTTTAGGCAAACTCAAATTGAATATATTCGATAAAGAATACAGGTTTTCAAATAGAAGCGCTGCGCTAACTGCAAAGTGAAACCATACGAAAGAACGTAAGAAAAATAACGCTATGAATCATACCGCAGAAAACAAAAAAACGCACAATGTGTGCGTTTTTTCATGTCAGTAGCTAGTCAGTTTAAATAACTACTCTTCGCCTTCTAATGCTTTTGCTAGCAATGCGGCTGGTTGGTAACCCGGAATCAGTGAGCCATCGGGTAACACGATATTAGGCGTTCCGTTCACCCCTAATTTTTGCCCTAACATATATTGCTCTGCAACTTTGTTCTTGCAGCTGGCACTTGCTACATCATTGCCTGCTTTGGCTTTTGTTAGCGCTTTTTGCGGGTCTTTAGCACACCAAACAGATACCATATCATCATAGTTCTGGCTATTTAGTCCAGAACGTGGGAACGCAAGATAATGAACAGTAATACCCGCATCGTTAAGTTCATCAATTTCGTTGTGAAATTTACGGCAGTAGCCACAAGTAATGTCGGTAAACACACTTATTTCGTGCTTTTCGGTTTCCGCTTTAAACGTAATAGACGAAGATTCCATTGATGCTACGCCTTCTTTACGTAAGCCTGAAAGAGCCAGCTCTGTTTCATTACGCATTTCTTCATCAATATTGAAAACGCGAGCTTGAAGCAAATATTGTCCGTTTTCACTTACATAAAATAAGCCTCGGTTTGTAGATACCTGAACCAAACCAGATACAGGAGAATCTGCAATGGTCTCTACATCTAATCCAAGCATTGACGTTAATTTATCGCGGATAGCGGCTTCGTCAGCGGCCTGCGCGCTAAGCCCGAAGAACGAACTGGCAGCAACTACACTGGCTAACAATAATTTCTTTACTACTTTCACTAAATACTCTCCATTTTGCCATTTAAGCTTGTTTGTACTTACTTGGCCTAGAACGCAGCTGCCCAAATGTGCGAATTTGGCTTAAGGCAACCACTAAACATTTTCATACTTATTACTTTCAGACCGTAGAACTTAGCAAAAAATTGCACTTTTCACGCTGATTATTTTTTTATCTATGTACTTTGAATTCACAGATAGTAGCTCCCCTAAATAAATCGTGAGGTTGATGCACTACAGCGCTTTATTAGTTGCCACCACGCTTTACTCAGAAGTAACACTATGTTCGTATCCTATCACACACCTTTTCGTTTAATACATGTATAAGCAGAGTCTCGTCGTAAACAACGCTCAGTTTGTAGCATTCTCGTTCAATGCGTTTTTCAATAGTTAGCCTCGGGGGTGATGACTATGAATAAGTGTCTGCAGCCGCTCTGTTGCAACGTGGGTGTAAATTTGTGTTGTTGACAGGTCACTATGACCTAACAACATTTGTACTACACGTAAATCTGCGCCGTGGTTTAACAGATGAGTAGCAAAAGCATGGCGTAGTGTATGGGGGGATAAATGCTGTTCAATACCCGCTTTCACTGCATAATACTTAATGCGATGCCAAAATGTTTGGCGTGTCATTTTTTGTCCGCGCCTGCTAAGAAAAACCACATCAGATGTTTTAGTGGCGAGAATAGGTCGCGCCGTTTTTACATAGGTTAGTAACCATTCAATTGCATCTTCTCCTAAAGGTACTAAGCGCTCTTTGTTTCCTTTACCTACCACCCTTACCACACCTTGTTGAAGACTAACTTGATCCATCGTCAATCCAATTAGCTCACTCACACGAAGGCCCGTGGCATAAAGCACTTCGAGCATGCTTTTATCCCGGCATTCAATTGGGTCGTCAGTTAGGGGCGCATTGAGTAAATCTTCAACCTGCTGCTCACTTAAAGAAGAAGGTAAAGCTTTTGGCGTTTTTGGGTTAGATAATACAGAAACAGGGCTGTCTACTCGAATTTGTTTGCTTATAAGAAACACAAAAAAGGCGCGAATGGCGCTAAGCGCTCGTTGCGTACTGCGCGTAGACAACCCCTTATCATGGCGATAGGCAAGGTAATCTTGAAGCTGTTCAGTAGTGAGCACAGCAATATCCTTCACGCCTTGATTGTTGCTATAAATGGCAAGCTTAGTAAGATCGGTACGGTAGCTTTGCTGAGTATGTTCTGACAGCCCTTTTTCAAGCCACAACATTTCAATAAAGCTATCAATATGGGCCTGACTTGCCGCAGGCACATAGGTTAACTCACGTTCAACTTTTGCCATTTAGAAGCCACGCTTTTGTTTAATCAGCTCGTAAGCTGACTGAATATCTTGCGCTTTCTTTTTGGCAATCTCCATAGCCTGTTCTGGTAGGCCTTTAGATACCAGTTTGTCGGGGTGATGTTCAGCCATACGCTTTCTATACGCTCGCTTTATTACTTTTTCATCGTCGGATGCCGCTACGCCTAGAATGTGATAGGCATCATCTAAGCTTTGCTGTTCTGTGTAGGCCGATTGCTGACCTCTCTGCCCATGATGCCGCTGCCCTGAACCCGAATGGGCACGTTGCCCTGTACCAGAGTGAGCACGCTGCCTAAATCGAATTTCAGCTTCATACATCGAAATGAGGTAATCTAAATCACGACGCCTAAACCCTAGTGGTTTCGCCACTTTTTCAAGTACGTTGTACTCTTCTTGAGAAAGCTGACCGTCTGCAAATGCGGCTTGAATAAGAATTTCTAAGAATACTTGCAGAATATCCCGCCGACCGTGGCTGGCATCATAGAAGCCTTTTAAGGTTTCAACTAATGGGAAATCCCGCGCTTTGCCTTCTCTGAATGCGTCTTGCGCTTCGCGGCGTGCATCCCCCGTAAGGCGCATTTCATCCATCAACGCTGTAGCAATTTGAATCTCTCTATCAGTCACCTTACCGTCAGACTTAGCAAGATGGCCTAATGCACTAAACAAGCTATGAAAGAAAATAGCTTGCTGCTTTAGATTGTCCTGGTCAGTAAAAAAGCGCCCAAAGCCACCTAGTTGATTAAAATCTTGGCGGTAGGCTTTATCAAAAAAGTGTCCGACTACTAGCCCAAGAATCGCTCCAGGGATTTTCAAAAACATAAAGCCGAACAAGGCACCGAGGATTTTTCCCCAAATTGACATCGCGTCATTCTCCATAGGTGCACGCTATAAAAATTGATGTTGTAAATACGAGTTCACGCCGTGCACAAAACGTTTAGCGCATCATCATATCAAATGCTTAAGTGAATTAAACAGAGCAGCAAGGCCAGGTAATGAATTTAAAGCCACAAGCAATTAATTTCGTTTACCAGAAAATGACAACACTGAATGTAAAACTTTTGGTCTGTGCGAGATAAAATCAAGTTTCGCCAGCAAATTCATTTCGTTATTTGATAGGTAATGTATGTAAAAGTGCATTTTTTTGCCTGAATGGTTGGTAATTGCGGCAGAAGTGCTTAGAATTGAGCGCTTGAATAGAGTATTAGTAGTTAGTGAACGCCCTAACTCTTCCACATCAGGGAAAATGAAGGGTATATAATCACTGTTTTTTTAAACGTTATGTCGAACTAACCGAGACGGAAATCGTCTTATTTGGGTTTAAAAGCAACATACAACAAAACAGGCCACCCATTTACGCATGAAAAACACCTGCGCCATGCTTGTTTCCGCGACTCTTTTGCCTACGGTCGCGTTTGCACAGGAAACGACAGCTTCAAATTCTCAATCAGCCTCCGATGCAGCCCCTCTTGCATTTTGCTCGGTCGAACCTGTTACTTTTAGTAGCCAAGCATTGATGCCTCAGGGCCACGTGAAAGTTGAAGCCAATCGTACAGAAATCATTCAGGATACTGTAGCCCTGTTTTCTGGCAATGTAGACATAACGTCAGACACCGCGATAATTAGCGCCTCTCAGGCCCAAGTCAATGGAACCGGTAGTGGGCGTGACCTTATAGCCAAAGGCGATGTAACCTACCAAGATGCGCAGCTGAAAGTGGAAAGCGATGCGGTAACGTTGCGTTCTGAGGAAGAACGCTTGGAGATGCAAAATACACGCTATAAGCTGACTGGGTTTGTCGGGCAAGGTGCTGCCGAAGATATTGTTTTAGATACAGATACCGGCATAGTGCTTAAAGAGGTAAGTTTCTCTACTTGCCCAGAAGGTGATGAAGACTGGATGATTCGCGCCAGCGAAATCAGCTTGGAAAAAGGGACCGTATGGGGTCAAGCCAAACACACCCGCTTCTACATTGCCGATGTTCCGGTATTTTATCTACCTTATTTTGCGTTTCCAGTAAGTAATGAACGACAAACGGGCTTATTATTTCCCGAATTGACAAGCTCCAGTCGAACCGGCGTAGACTACACTCAGCCTTTTTACTGGAATATTGCGCCTAACTACGACATGACTATTTCCCCTCGGTTGATGACACTGCGAGGTCTTCAGCTAAATACTGAGTTTCGTTACCTAACAGACCGCAGTCAAGGGACAGCCTACGTTGAATATTTACCTAGCGATTCGGATATTTCAGGAAACCCGGACCGATATTTTTACCGTCTTGAACACCAAGGGTTAATTGCTGATAACTGGCTGCTCAATATCGATTTTAACGGCTTGAGTGACGATAACTACATAGTAGATCTTGGGTCGGACTATTACAGCCGCTCTGATACCCATTTGTACCGGAATATCGGGTTGAGTTACTACTCTCAAAATCTTTCCGTCAGTATGCAGGTAAAAGATTTTGAAGTTTTGGGTGATACTGCAGACAGCTATCGCGCGGTTCCAGAAATTAAAGTTAACTACAACAAGGCACTAGGCGAATACTTTGAGTTCAACCTTGACTCAGAAGTCGCTCATTTTGACAACACCCTAGATACTGCGCCAACCGCTACGCGATTCCACATTGCGCCAACGCTCTCAGTACCACTTCGCGCGGCTTGGGGTGAAATCGTCGCTGAAACCACGGTATTTCAAACTGTATATCAGCAGGACAATATCGAGGGGACTGATTTAGAAGAAGATGTAGAGCGTACCCTTGGTCAGGCTCGTCTTTACGGTGCATTATACTTTGAAAGAGATACCTCTTGGTTTAGTGACGATATGTCGATGACCCTTGAACCAAAAATTCAATACCTTTACACGTCTTATGAAGATCAAACTGCCATCGGTTTCTATGACTCAACACCGCTGTTAACCGACGTTGAAGGTTTGTTTCGCGGTCAGGAATTTACTGGCCTTGACAGAATTAGCGACAACAACCAGATTACTCTTGGCGCCACCACGCGCATGTTAGATAAAAACAATAGGGAACAATTCGTTCTTAGTGTGGGTCAGATATTCTACCTTGAAGATAACAAAGTGGTAGCGGCAACCAAAAATCAAGATCGCTCAGCCCTTGCCGCTGAGGTCGATTGGCGCTTTAACCAGAATTGGTTTTTCCATTCTGATGTGCAGGTCACCACTGACACAGATAAAGTTGACTTGAGCAGTGTGGGCATCGAATACCGTAAGGATGACGCGCGCTTTATTCAATTAAGTCATCGCTACGTTCGCGATCTTAGTGGTGAAACCATTAATCAAATTGGTATTTCTGCAAGTTGGCCTATTTCCGAGAATTGGCAGTGGGTTGGACGTACTTATCGAGATTTAGAGCGCAATCGAAGTGTGGAAACCTACGCTGGTATTCAGTATGAGTCTTGCTGCTGGGCAGTTCGACTTGTCGCTCAGCGCAGTTTGAACAACCGCTACAACGACAGTGGCGTTCAGACAACTGATGATTTTGACTCAGGTGTTTCGCTACAGTTTATTTTTAAAGGCATTGGTTCGTCGGGAACCCAAAGAAGCATGCTTGAAGACGGTATGTTTGGCTATCGCCAGCCTTATAGTTTAAATTAACCCGCAGTTGAGCGCTCAGCAGCGCTTAAAAGCAATTAACCAATAATAAAAGAGTGTGTATGAAGTTCATTATCCGTGCATTGATGTTAGGTGCCCTACTCTCGTTTAACAGCGTAGCACAAGAAGTAATGCTTGACCGCGTTGCTGTGATTGTTGACCAAGGTGTAGTACTTGAAAGCGAAATTGAAGCCCTAGTTGAAGACGTAAAGCGCAACGCCGAGGCTAACAATCAACAACTACCTTCAGATCGTGCGCTTCGTACCCAGGCCATTGAGCGCTTAATCACGAAAAGTCTCCAGCTACAAATGGCTGAGCGTATGGGTATTCGTATCAGTGACCCTCAGCTTGAACAGACCATTGGTAATATTGCGGCTAATCAAAATGCTACCGTTGAGCAACTTCGCGCTCAATTAGCCGCTGAAGGCATTGCATACGATGACTACCGCGAAGATATTCGTGAAGAAATCATTATGGGAGAAGTTCGCCGTGCTAATGTACGTCGCCGCGTATATATCACGCCCCAAGAAATAGATACGCTAATCGAGCTAATGGAGCAACAGGGTGCAACGCAGGCAGAATACCGTTTAGGTCATATCCTTATTGGCTTCCCACCTGAACCAACAGATGACGACATTCAGGCAGCACGCGAACGCGCAGACAAAGTTATTGCGCTATTAGAATCGGGCTCTGACTTCGCTAAAATCGCTATAGCTTCATCATCAGGTAACGAAGCGCTAGAAGGCGGAGATATGGGATGGCTCAATATTAATGCTATGCCAACGCTATTTGCTGAAGCGATTCAGGACAAAGATAAAGATGCGCTTGTTGGTCCTATTCGAAGCGGTGCTGGTTTTCACATTCTTAAAGTACTAGATACCCGCGGTATTGAGAAAGTTACTGTTGAAGAAGTTAACTCACGTCATATCCTTGTAAAACCTTCAATTATTTTAAGTGAAGATAAAGCAAGAGAAATGCTAGTACGCTTTAAAGAAGAATTGCAAAGCGGTGAAGCAGATTTTGCAGAGCTAGCCAAAGAACATTCAGAAGACCCAGGTTCAGCCCTTCGCGGCGGTGAATTGGGTTGGTCTGACCCAGGTAACTACGTACCTGAGTTTAAAGAAGCATTATCACAGCTTAAGCCTGGCGAATACAGCGACCCTGTGCGCACGGTTCACGGCTGGCACTTAATTCAACTTATCGACCGTCGTATGGATGATGCAACAGATAAGCGCAAAGAAGACAAAGCATATCAGCTTATCTTCAACCGTAAATTTTCAGAAGAAACCGAAAACTGGTTACGTGAGATGCGTGATGCCGCTTACGTCGAAGTTGTCGAATCTTAATAATAAGTTATTCATGAGCACACCAATTAAAATAGCAATAACGCCGGGAGAACCGGCAGGTATCGGGCCAGATTTAATCATTAAACTGGCCCAGGAAACATGGCAAGCCCAGCTTGTCGTGTTTGCCGACGGCGACATGCTCAAAGCACGAGCGAGCGCCTTAGGGCTTCCGCTAACGCTAATCGATTACGATGCAAATAACCCGCAGATACAAACTGCGGGTTCGTTGTTTATAAAGCAGATAGATAAAACCGCTGACGTTATTCCCGGGACACTTGATAGTGAGAACGGGCTTTATGTGGTCGAAACTCTACGCCAAGCGTGTCAGGCCAATATGGACGGCGATTTTGACGCGGTTGTTACAGGACCAGTACACAAAGGCATTATTAACAAAGCCGGCGTGTCCTTCAGCGGACATACTGAGTTTTTCGCTTACCAGTCTAATACCATTGATGTGGTTATGCTGTTAGCTACAGAAGGTTTAAATGTAGCGCTAGCTACGACTCACATCCCTCTTGAATACGTGGCAAAAGCGATAACCCGCGAGCGCCTACATAAAGTTATTCATATTATTAATACTGACCTGAAGCTTAAGTTTGGCATCAATGAACCTCACATTTACGTATGTGGATTAAATCCGCACGCCGGTGAAGATGGTCATATTGGTACTGAAGAGATCCACACTATTGTTCCAGCACTGAATGAACTAAGAGACGAGGGCCTTAAAATTACCGGCCCCCTTCCTGCTGACACAATATTTCAGCCTAAATACCTAGAAAATGCCGATGTTGTGCTAGCTATGTATCACGACCAAGGCTTACCCGTGCTAAAATACAAGGGTTTTGGGGCGTCAGTGAATATTACATTAGGGTTACCTTTTGTTCGCACTTCAGTTGATCACGGTACTGCATTAGATTTAGCAGGTACAGGTGAGGCCGACGCCGGTAGTTTCAGAAAAGCATTGGAAAAAGCCATTGAGCTTGCACATCATCAACAATGAGTAAAACACATTTAGGCCATACGGCCAGAAAGCGATTTGGGCAGAATTTCCTACACGACGACTACGTGATAGGTAAAATTGTTGCAGCCATCGCGCCAAAAAATGAACAAAATCTGGTAGAAATTGGACCAGGTTTAGGCGCATTAACAGACCCTGTTTGTGAAGAAGTTGACGCATTAACGGTTATTGAACTCGACCGCGATCTTGCCAAACGACTGCGGCATCACCCATTTAACGGCGAAAAACTAACTGTTATTGAACAAGACGCGATGACGATGGATTTCGGCGCACTATGCAAAGAGATGCCAATAAAAGACAAGAAGCTTCGTGTATTTGGTAACTTGCCTTACAACATCTCAACGCCACTAATGTTCCATCTTTTTGACCATGCTCACTGCATTGAAGACATGCATTTCATGCTTCAAAAAGAAGTGGTTAACCGCCTAGCCGCAGGCCCAGGTTCTAAGAATTACGGCAGACTTTCAGTAATGGCGCAATATTACTGCCACGTTATCCCCGTATTAAATGTGCCGCCGGGTGCGTTTAAGCCACCTCCGAAGGTAGATTCGGCCGTTGTAAAACTAGTTCCGCATCAAGCTCCACCCGTTGATGTCGAGTCGGTAAACACCCTTGAACGCGTCTGCGCACAGGCTTTTAATCAGCGCCGAAAAACTATCCGTAACTCACTGAAAGACAGCTTAAGTGAGGAAGAAATCCGTGAGTTAGGGATAGACCCAACTTCTCGCGCCGAAGTGCTATCGCTTAACGACTTTGCCACTATAGCTAATGCTGTATCGGCGAAAGAGCACCAACAAGAGCAATAAGTTCCTCTATGGATGTACTTGATATAAAGGTGCGGGTGAAAACCCGTCACCTTCCTGACCACCTGCCCTCAGATTCCAAGCAGTTCGCGTTTGCCTACCACATTACTATTGAAAACAATAGTGAGCATACCGTACAGCTGCTTAGTCGCTATTGGAAGATAACCGACGCTAACGGTAAAACGTCAGAAGTAGAAGGTGATGGAGTGGTAGGAAAACAGCCTATAATGAAAGCTGGTGAACATTTTGACTATACCAGTGGCGCAGTCATTGACACACCGGTTGGCAATATGGAAGGCTACTATGTAATGGAACTCGAAAGCGGTGAGCGTTTTCGCGTTCCTATAAACGTATTTCGCCTAGCCATTCCAAGCATTCTTCATTAAGGTTTCTATGTCTAAAGGTAACACCTACGTCATTGGCGATATTCAGGGCTGTTATGACGGTCTTCGCCGTGTATTGGATAAAGTAAAATTTGACGAAACAAACGATAAGCTGCTCGCTGTCGGTGATTTGGTTGCAAGAGGAGAAGATTCGTTAAGCACATTGCGCTTTCTTAAATCCCTTGGCAGTCAATTTAGTAGTGTTTTAGGTAACCACGACCTACACTTACTCGCCGTTGTAAACGGCATCCGCAAAGCTAAAAAATCAGACAAATTAGAGCCACTACTTAATGCGTCAGATTTAACAGAGCTTATTGATTGGTTGCGTCAGTTCCCGCTCGCAATGAAAATAGACGAACAATCAGTAATGGTTCACGCTGGACTTTATCCTAAATGGTCTATTGATAAGTGCGTTGCCCTGAGTGATGAAGTTAGTAACATCCTAAAATCAGATGATTACGCTATTTTTCTTTCAAAGATGTACGGGAATACACCCGACAACTGGTCAGATAAACTCGAGGATGACGAGCGACTGCGCTTTATTGTGAATGCGTGTACGCGCATGCGGTTTGTTCATACCGATGGCACCCTCGACTTTGACAACAAGTCTCATCCCAGTACCGTTTCTAATTCTGCTAATAGCACCCTAAGGCCTTGGTTTGAAGTAGACAATACAAAGCTCACAGCTAGCCAGCGAGTAATTTTCGGACACTGGGCCGCCCTTTCAGGCCAGACAAACAACTCGCAGTTTGTTGGGTTAGATACTGGCTATGTATGGGGGCAAAGTATGACGCTATTGAATTTAGATACCTCAACTTTGGTTAGCGTACCAGCGTAGAATCATTTTTGTATTCACGTCTTCAGATACGAAACTTGTCCGAATAAGAGCCAGCTTTTCCAGCTCTAACTGGTTGTACCAGTAATAACAATTAGACTTAAGTGCTAAATAAAATAAACATTAAGTCACTGTAGCCGATACACTTACTTGTGAAAGTAACGATGATGTTTCGTTACCTGCTCAGCATTCAAGCAAGCATGCCTTTATAAGTGCTATATTTTGTTAGCTGAGGCGGGTAATATCGTTAGGGATAAAAATAAAAAAACACTCATCCAGGAGTTCCGATGAAAATAACGGTAGCCACACGCGTAATCGGGGGATTTGTAGCGATTAGCGCACTTCTAATCGTTATAAGTGTTGTGTCACTTTATAACCTCAATTCTATAGGCTCTGCAACAGAGGAAGTAAACGACGTTGCCTTGCCCACGGTAGCAGGCAGTAATGCACTTAAAGCAAGCTTCCTGAATATGGGTCGACTCACCTTCGAAAGTTATATCGAAGAAGATTTAAGTGATCTTAAGGACAAAAGAGCATCATTCGACTCAGCCAAAGATACCTTTGAAAATGAGTATAAGAAGCTAGCACAAGCCGTTAGTAACGAGCCAGAGCTAAGAAGCACGCTAAACAATGTTCGTGAATCTTATGATGCGTATATCACTAATGTTGAGACCATGTACAAAAATCACCAAATGTACCTCAACTTGCGTAACAATATACAAGACAAACTAGGCGATGCTGAAGATAACGCAGACGATGCCTCCACCTACCTTCTGGATTTTTCAGATCTAGACGCAGTTCAGCGTGACCCTAACCTTAGACGGGCTGCTGAGATTGGTGGACAGCTTGAAACTTCGCTTCTCTCTCTACTTACTGTTTCTTACGAATATATCAAAACCGAAACGCTAGTGCGTTCACAGACACTTGGTAACGAGGTTGACCTTGTTGTTGAAAAAGTAGTTACCCAGCTAAGTGAAATGGTTGAAGCAGCGGGCGGTCGTGATGACTCAGGTACACTTGATGATATTAACGACTTAGTAAACGACGCCATCAACGCCATAAAAGCTAACGACGGTGTAGTGCAGCTTCATGTAGATCGCTTAGAGCGCAGAAATGACGCTGAACAAGCACTTAACGCATCAGATTCAAATATCACCCAAGGGGTTGTCGCACTTGAAAACCTGCTTAACCTTGCTGATAAAAAAGCGTCTCATATAGAAAACCAGGTGAATGGTGCTATCACAACGGGTAACACCTTTGTTATTGTTGTTGTTCTCATCTCTATTGCCGTAGCGGCCTTCATTGGCTACGTAACTGTGCGTGCTATTACACGTCCGCTTTATCGTGTAAACGAACTGCTTACTGTTGCTTCATCGGGTGACCTTACTCATCGTCTAGACGATTCAGCACAAGACGAGTTCGGGCTATTAGCACGAAACTGTAATACGCTTATTGGCAACCTAAAAGAGCTGATTACTGCTATTAACGTTCGTGCAGAGCAGCTAGCTGCGGCATCGGAACAGACATCGGCAGTGACAGCACAAACCACTCATTCTATTCAGGATCAAAAGTCTCAAATCGGCCAAGTAGCAACAGCAACCACAGAAATGCACTCTACGTCGCAGCTTGTCGTGCAAAATGCAGAAGATACACTTAGCCAAATTCGCCATGCAGATGCCGAAGCTGAAAATGTTCGCCAGATCTCACTGGAGAACAAAAACACTATTGAGATCTTGTCTCGTGATGTTCAAGAAGCAGCCGACGTTATCAATAAGCTTCACCAAGACAGCGCAAGCATTGGTGGTATTCTTGACGTTATTCGCGGTGTTGCAGATCAAACTAACTTGCTTGCATTAAATGCCGCGATTGAGGCTGCCCGCGCCGGTGAACAAGGGCGTGGCTTTGCGGTAGTTGCAGATGAAGTTAGAACCCTTGCGAGTCGCACACAGGAGTCGACACAAGAGATCAACGCCATGATTGAAGTTCTTCAAGCTGGGGCTGAAAAAGCGGTGTCTGTGATGGACCAAGGTAAAGAACAGACCGCTGCATGTGTTGCACAAACCGAAAAAGCCACGCAAGCGCTAGATATCATTACCGATGCGGTTCACAAAGCCCATGACGTTAGCTCTCAAATTGAGCAGTCAGCCCGTGAACAAAATACAGTATCGCAAGAAATCAGTGAAAAGCTTGAAACCATTGTGGGCATCGCTGAAGAGACTACAGCGGGTGCACAGCAAACGTCTGAATCTAGTCATGAAGTGGCACGACTTGCTGAAGAGCTGCAGCAGTCTATCAGACAGTTTAAAGTTTAATCTCTTAAGCATAATACAAATAAAAACGGTCGCCTTTAGGCGACCGTTTTTTTTACGTTTTGCGTAAACATTGTACTTATTCAAACAACGCCGAATGCAGCTTGCGAACCACGTCATCACTGTCGGTCTCGTTCACCAAGAACGATAAGTTGTGCGGGTTGGCGCCAAAGCAAATCATGCGTAAGTTAAAATCAGATACCGCAGATAGAATCTTACTTGAAACTCCAATAGCCGTTTGCATGTTGTTACCTACGACGGTGACAAGGTCGTAACCTTTTTCCACTTTAACGTCACAGATAGTTTCAAGTTCGGCAATGGTCTCTTTATTCAAACGCTGAGCTACAGAGTTCGCTGGGTTATCTAGGGTAAAGGATACCGAGATTTCCGACGTTGTAACCAAATCGACACTCAGCTTATGCTTAGCGATAATAGCAAATACCTGCTGTAGAAACCCTTGCGCGTACATCATTTTCGGTGTTTTCACTGTCACCATTACTTGCTCTTTACGACGAGTGATAGCACGGTACGGAGGCTCGTGCTCGCAATCTCGAACAATCCACGTGCCGCCCTTTTCAGGCTCTTTGCTAGAACCTACGAACACTTTAATATCCTTGCGAAGCGCAGGCTCCATAGTTGCAGGGTGGAGTACCTTGGCACCGAATGTCGCCATTTCCGCTGCTTCTTCGAAGCTTAGTTCAGGCAGTGGGTGGGCAGCAGGTGTAATGCGGGGATCAGTTGTGTAAACCCCGGTTACATCAGTCCAGATCTCACAGGATTCTGCATCAAGCGCTTCTGCAAGCAGTGCAGCCGTAAAATCAGAGCCACCACGACCAAGGGTTGTTGTACGACCTTCTTCATCTGCACCAACAAAACCTTGTGTAACTACAATAGCCTCTTTGATTTCAGGGGCCAGCAGCTGTTTAGCAAGTTTTTCAATTTCATCTATTTGAGGCGCGCCTTCACCGAACTCGCTGTCCGTACGAAGTACTTTGCGAACATCAAAGTTCATGGTTTTCACGCCTTGCTCTGCAAGCACTGAAGAGAACATCAGTGAAGACATTCGCTCACCCATAGATAGCAACTGATCTTTTAAATCATCGCGGTGAAGTATCTCTTCGTGAAACGCTAAGCTGCGCATTTCTTCTAGCAAATCGTTAAGTTTAGGCTCTACTGCATCTTTGTCGTCAAGCTTATTTAGGATAGCGTGTTCTATATCCACAATGGCTTGGCAGGTTTCTTCGATTTGCTGTTGCGTCATTGGCGTATGCGCTAAGCTAACAAGGTGATTTGTTACCCCAGCTGAAGCACTGACTACCACAATGCGTGTTTTTTCATTACCGGCAACAATTCGGGCGCAGTTTTGCATTACTTCGTAATTCGCTACGCTAGTTCCACCGAACTTAGCTATCGATAAGGCATTTGTCACTATATTTAACTCCAGAATAAAACTAGCTTTTCGCTAGCGACAACCGCGCTTCACACGGTTAATCAATCGTTATTTGGTCGCCTACTTTTATATTATTCTCGGCAAACCACCCTTGGTTCATTTCCAACGCGTAAAGTACCTCTTTCGATGATCCGACCGACTCCAAACTATGGGGAGTGAGAGGTTTTATATCCGTTATTACGCCATTTCTGTCGATAAATGCTACGTCTAGGGGAACAAAGGTGTTTTTCATCCACATGCCCGCAAATTTGGGGCTAGAAAACTTAAAAAACATACCGCAGTCTTCGCACAAGGCTTTGCGGAACATAAGGCCCTGCGCGCGTTGCTCAAAGGTATTGGCATACTCAACTTCATAGCGCTTGCCACCTATCTCCAGTGTAATAGACTCGAAGTCCACTGAATTCAGTGACGATACAGGGTCCACCTGCGCTTTTGCACACCCTAAGGTTAATACAAGTGCAGCAACAATAAAGAAAGATTTTCCCATTAGACATTCCTTTTCGCCATAAAAAAAGCCGGTCACCACTAAGGCAACCGGCTTTGTAGTTTATACACTATTTTAAGCAACATTCAACGTTGGAATAATGCGCGCTTTAGCTTCTTCTTCCGCCTTTTTAAAGCTAGGCATTTTGTCGAAGTTTAAGTAGCGGAATACTTCTCCCGACATTGCGTTAATTTTGCTGGCGTATTCCATGTATTCTTCGGCAGTTGGAATGCGCCCCACAATGGCACCAACCGCGGCAAGCTCTGCTGAGGTTAGATACACATTGGCTCCATCACCTAAACGGTTAGGGAAGTTACGGGTTGATGTTGAAAGCACTGTGGCGCCTGCATCTACCCTTGCTTGGTTGCCCATACAAAGTGAACACCCCGGCATCTCGGTGCGTACGCCCACGCGACCGTAAATGTTGTAATAGCCCTCTTCCATTAGCTGGGCCTTATCCATCTTAGTGGGTGGCGACATCCATAAACGGGTTGGAAGTGTTTTATTGTATTGCTCAAGTAACTTACCGGCTGCACGGAAGTGGCCAATGTTTGTCATACATGAACCAATGAATACCTCATCTACCTTGTCGCCCGCAACGTCAGATAAGGTTTTCGCATCGTCAGGATCATTTGGGCAGCACACGATAGGCTCTTTAATGTCGTTAAGGTCTATTTCAATAACCTCGGCATATTCAGCATCCGCATCGGCGCGCATTAATTCTGGGTTCGCTAGCCACTCTTCCATTTTCTGCGCGCGGCGCTCTAGCGTACGAGGGTCGCCATAACCTTCGTTGATCATCCAGCGAAGCATGGTTATGTTTGAACGCAAGTATTCTGCAATCGACTCTTCAGAAAGGTTGATAGTACAACCTGCAGCTGAACGTTCTGCTGACGCATCAGACAACTCAAACGCCTGTTCTACAGTGAGGTTTTCCAACCCTTCGATTTCTAAAATACGGCCAGAGAACGCATTGATTTTGCCTTTTTTCTCTACCGTTAATAGCCCTTGTTTAATGCCATATAACGGAATGGCATGTACAAGATCACGCAAGGTAATGCCCGGCTGCATCTCACCTTTAAAGCGCACCAATATAGACTCAGGCATATCTAGGGGCATAACGCCCGTTGCTGCAGCAAACGCCACCAAGCCAGAGCCCGCAGGGAACGAAATACCCAATGGGAAACGAGTATGCGAGTCACCACCAGTCCCTACTGTGTCAGGCAGCAGCATGCGGTTTAACCAGCTATGGATAATGCCGTCACCGGGGCGAAGCGATACCCCACCCCGATTCATAATAAAATCAGGTAGCGTGTGCTGGGTTTCAATATCCACCGGCTTGGGATAAGCGGCAGTGTGACAGAATGACTGCATGGTTAAATCAGCCGTAAAGCCAAGGCATGCTAAATCTTTAAGCTCATCACGTGTCATGGGGCCTGTAGTATCTTGCGAGCCTACGGTTGTCATTTTAGGCTCGCAGTAGGTGCCGGGGCGAATGCCTTCAACACCACAGGCTTTACCTACCATTTTCTGCGCAAGCGAGAAACCCGCTCCGCTGTCTTTCGGCTGTTCTGGCGTGCGGAATAGATCCGTTGGTCCCAAGCCTAATGTTTCCCGAGCTTTTTCGGTAAGACCGCGCCCAATAATCAAGTTAATACGTCCGCCGGCACGCACCTCATCTAAAATAACTTTCGATTTATAGCTGTATTCAGCAAGTAGCTCACCGGTTTCGTGATTAGTAATTTTTCCTTCAAATGGATAGATGTCTATTACATCACCCATGTTCATTTTTTCCACATCGGCTTCAAATACTAATGCACCCGCGTCTTCCATAGTGTTGAAGAAAATAGGTGCGACTTTGGAACCGATACATACGCCACCACCACGTTTATTAGGCACACCCGGCAAGTCTTCGCCAAAGAACCATAAAACAGAGTTAGTGGCCGACTTACGCGATGAACCTGTACCTACTACATCACCGACAAAAGCAACGGGGTAGCCCTTACTTTTGACTTCTCCTATTTGCGCCATTGGTCCTTTAACGCCTGGCTCCTCTGGCTCGAGCCCTTCGCGAGGCATTTTGTAAGCAGCGAGCGCGTGCAATGGAATATCTGGGCGAGACCATGCATCCGGAGCAGGTGATAAATCATCGGTATTGGTTTCACCTGTAACCTTAAACACCGTGTAAGTAATTTTATCGTCCATTAGCTTGCGTGATGTAAACCACTCGCCTTCAGCCCAAGATTTAATAATATCAGTGGCGTATTCATTACCCGCTTTGTGCTTCTCTTCCACATCGTGATAGGCATCAAACATCAGCAACGTGTGTTTTAACTCCTTGGCAGCCAATGGCGCAAGGTCTTCATCGTCAAGTAGCTCTACTAACGTCGCAATGTTATAACCGCCATGCATATTTCCCAGCAATTCAACAGCTTTCTCTTTTGAGATAAGTTCACAACTGTCTTCGCCTTTTGCAATGGCACTTAAGAAACCAGCTTTGACGTAAGCCGCTTCATCAACACCTGGCGGCACACGCTCTGAGAGCAGCTCTAATAGGAATACTTCTTCACCTGCTGGCGGGCTTTTCAACAAATCGACAAGGGCTGCTACCTGTTCTGCATTAAGAGGTTTTGGGGGGATATTTTGGGCTGCACGTTCTTCAACGTGATTGCGATAGTCTTGTAACACAGTCTCTTCCTCTAAGTTAGCTTGCGCAATGGGAGTAAACGGTCTTGTACGCACTTGACGCAAGGAGTGTTTAATTAATCATCAACAGTATAACTTCACAGGCTAAGTTTTGAAATTTTTAGCCCCTATTATCCGCTTATAATCGCTATTCATAACATTACTTTTGAAAGCTAAAAGCGATTAAAGGGCTGTACATAAAGTGACAAAAACAATTACTGGTTAAGTAAGTTATAGGGTTTTATATTTTGAAGACAAGGGGGTAGCTTTATGTGACGCTTGTTCAATTGAAGTGCATCGTAAAGGATAGATAACAGCTAATTGAAGGCTCGATATTGAGGCTATTTCGCTAATTAATAAGGGTACTATTTTTTTGATAAGTCAAAGCCGGGTCTAGTGCGAAGGTAGCTCGCAAACTTTGGCTTACCGTTTTTCGTTACACCGTAAAACTTAAAGGTTACCCAGCTACCTATAGCCGGAGGCGCTTGGCGCTCTTTGTTAGAAAATCCCGTTCCCAGTTTAAATCGAATGCCGTCAGATGTTTCTACCAACAGTGAACCCATCATGCCTTTAAATTTTCCTTTCCCTGGAAGTTGCGCCAACACTTTCGCTTCAGCATCTTCAAAATTTTTTACCTTTAGTAGATTGTCACTACGCCCTGTCTGGTAAAACGCCTTCCCGCGATGAAGCATCAGCCCTTCACCACCGTTTTTGGTTACTTTTTTAAGTTCTTCTTCGAGCGCGGTTAGAGACAAAAGTTTAAACTGAGGGATCACGGCAAACGTGGGGTTGGGAGTGGCCTTTTTAAGGCTATTAAGCTTGTTCAGTCGGCTGTCAAAACGCTGTCCTGCTACAGGCATGTCGAAGGCCATAAACCTAACTTTAGCCCAGCGTGTGTCTGGTATAGACGCTGCTGCAATGTCGTACGCGGTAGTTTCGGCCCCAGTCAAAGAATTAGCGACAAGGTGCGACTTCCCTTCCGTTAACTTAGAAAGCACGATGGAAGCTGTAAGTTCAAATTGCCCTCTTTCTATCCAAAGTTCACCGTCGATAGTCGCTTTAGGCCAATTGACGGTAAACCAAGCTGGCGCAAATATTTTGTTGTTGTTTCGAGTCCTAAGTTCAGTGCCATCCCATCGTGCCCGAATACCGTCTAACTTTTCGCTCACCCAGTAATCGGTGATGTTTATATCTTGGCGGCTGTGTTCATATTGCTTGGCAAGCTGCAAACCGTCGACAATATCAAGCTTGCTCTGTGCACAAACGTGAGAAACTGCCGTGATTAAAAACACACAGGCAGATGTCAGAATATAACGCATTAGCTCTTTCCATAAGTTATTAAACGGAGTCCGTTAAAGCCATTAGAAAGAGACTAAAACGACAAAGGCAGAGTAGATTACTCTGCCTTTGGACTTTTTATAACTGTACGTTGGAAGGTTTTTGTTTGGCTGAAAAAATCTTAGTCAGTGATGATATCAAGAACTGAGATAAGCACATCCTCGGCTAATGCCTCACCAAACGTTCTTTCTTCGTCACGTCTCTTTTGGTAGGTCTCTAAACATGCGTTTAGCCGCTCATCGGCCGTATTCACTTCATAAACTTCAACGCGATTAGCTTGCTCAATACAGTGTTCAGTTTGCGCTGTCGAAACAGAACTGCAACCGCTCGTTACAGCGCAAATCCCAATAATAAAAACGGTAGTAATATTGTTTATACGATTAATTTTGCTTTGGTATTTCAAAGTAGCTTACTCATCCAGTAAATCATGCAAACGTTTTTGTCTATCTGTATAAACTTGGTAACCATCGTGCTGCGGTGTCGAAAGCTCCAAAGCCTTGTTTACACTCTCAAGTGCTTTTTTATACTCACCCATTTGCTCGTAACCATACGCTATGCCGTTATACGGGTCGGGCATTTCAGGGTACTTAGCTATATCGTGCTTAAACAGCTCAATAGCCTTTTCGTAATTTTCAGAACGCACATAATGATAACCTAATTCTCGAATTACCCATTCAGGCGCCTCTAATTTCTGCCCGCGTTGCTTTGAAACGCGATCGTAATATTTGCCAATGCTTTGAATATTACCATCGAACTGTTCAGGCCTTAAATAAGCTGACAAGAACAGGTTGTGATAAGCACTAAAAATAGACGCTGCCGTAACCAAGTTGTGCCGAACACCGGCATAGGCATCATTTACCCACCTCAAACCGGCAGGTTGGTTTGCCCGCATACCCGAAATCATATCATCATAGTAGGGTCGCATTGGCGCCGGTTCGTTGCCTATGGACGTATAGATATAGTGATCCAATTGACTGGAAGATTTAAAAAACGCAACAGTTCTTTTTGCCGGCGCGCCATAGTTCCACCACACCGCAGGACTATAGGCAATCACAGCATTAAAGAGCTCAGGATTTTGAGTGAGCGCATACAACCCGAATACCCCACCCGCGGATCCCCCGGCTATCACCCGAAAGTCATGCACCCGGTATTTATTCTCAACCATTGGGATAAGTTCAGTGGTTATAAAAGACAAAAAGTTTGCCCCGCCCCCGCCATAACCTACAGGCCCGTATGGGTCTTCATTTGCCGTAGGGAAAAGATCTCGAAAACGATCGGTATTTTCAATGGCGACTATAATTACTTCTGGCGCAGCATTTTCAGATTGAAGTGATTCAAGTACCGCATTCATTATAGGTAGATAAACCGCACCATCTAGTCGATAAATTACAGGGTACTTCTTGTCAGAGTTTTCGGCGTAGCCTTTAGGAAGTTGAACAACGATTTCTCGTTCTTCCTTTAACACTTTAGATTGAAACTTCTCTACTTTCAGTTCGTAGTTTTTTGCTTCTTCGTTAGGTTCGGCCTGAATAGACGAGTGAGCAAAAAAACACACTAATACGGTTAGCGTAATACACTTGAATAACATAAGGGTTAAGTCCTTTTATTTAAGAGTATCCAATAAGATCTATGCTAATCGCTTAAATAGGCAGATTTTTATGGATACGTTAATTATTTAGGTGAGCTTTTACTTAACATTACTTGGTATACAAATTTTAAGCAACAAACTAAAAGAGTTGCCTGCGCTCACACCTTTATTAATTGCTATCATCACCATAATAAAGTTGCCGATATTTAGCGATCTTATTGGCTCGAACATTGCCCTAGTGTTTAATTGAGGCTGTTCCGATAGCTATTTATCTCAATTACGTACAGTTCTCTCTCATCAACCGCACCTCATTGGTGCAAATAATAAATTTAATAAGGTCACTATGCGCTTAAGTAGTTTTGTTTTATTCATGTGTATATCGCTATCGTCTTTAGCAAATGACGATACTAGTCAGTACGGTCCAAAAGATTTTTCCAATGTTACAAACAAATGGACAGCCGTGGTTGCTGCTTACGAGCCAGAAATTGAAGCCATTGACGCCGCATTTGCAACCATGGACGACGCTCAAATTACGCAAACTGTTTATATTAAAGGGGTTAAATATCAGTTAGGCACTTATAAAGGTGAGCCCATTGTTGTATTTAGTACGGGTGTCAGTATTACCAACGCAGCAATGACCGTGCAGATGGCGTTGGATTACTTCCCTATTGATAAGCTGGTTATGATGGGTATTGCAGGGGCTATAAACCCGAAATATACACCAGGCGATATCGCAGTGCCTGAACGCTGGTACTTCCATGACGAATCTGTCTATATAAACCCAAAGAAAGGTGACGCTAACACCTATGAGCTTCCTGACTATTACGCTAAACAGCTAGAGTATTACAAAGCGCGACGGGAGACAGATAAGCACGCACCCGACTACAAAAACATTGGTTTTATTCACCCTACCGAGGTAGCTGTAGTTAAAGAAGGATGGGACACCCGCAGAAGAATGCCCTATTTTACTGCCGATAAAGCATTGTTGGAAATGGCAAAACGCGCGCTCACAAAGATCCCGCCTATCACTATGCCATCTGGTAAGGAAATACTGATTGATATAGGTGGAAATGGAGTAACAGGTTCAGTATTCGTAGACAATGCTAAATACCGAGAGTGGCTGCGCGACGTCTACACGGCTGATGTTGCAGAAATGGAATCAGCAACCGTCGCACAGGTGAGTTTTGTTAACGACGTAGATTGGTTAATTATCCGCTCAATTAGCGA
Source organism: Alteromonas sp. BL110 (assembly GCF_003443615.1). Classification (NCBI taxonomy): domain Bacteria; kingdom Pseudomonadati; phylum Pseudomonadota; class Gammaproteobacteria; order Alteromonadales; family Alteromonadaceae; genus Alteromonas; species Alteromonas sp. BL110. The sequence goes on from NZ_CP031967.1 coordinate 966,197, forward strand.
TTTAGCCGGCGGTCAGCACGGTAAAAATGTTGAAAATGTATTTGACGCAATAGCCTCTGGCACAGGCACCAAGCTGCTACTTGGTATACTTGACGAGCTTGTAGCAACCGCTCCCGAATAACCGATAAGTGGGGTCAGAGTACATTTCTCGCCAATTGAAGCAGAGTACTTTCTAATTAAATGTACTCTGACCCCATTATTTCAGGTATAAAAAAAGCCCCAACCTTAGCTGGGGCTTTTTAACGTTTTGTCTAGCGGTAAGTGCTTATACGCGCTTAACGGCTACGTCCGCTTCAAACTTTGGTGTTACAGCCAAATCTTCTGAAGGCGGAGCAAACTTAGTGAGGTCGATGCCTTCAACCGCTTGCTTGTATTCTTCAGTTGTTGGGAAGCGACCTAGTACGGTTGAAAGTACTACTAGCGGCGTAGAGCCTAGTAGTGATTCACCTTTCTTCTCAGAAGAGTCAGCTACAACACGGCCTTGGAAAAGACGTGTAGAGGTAGCAATTACGGTATCTCCCGGCTCAGCTTTTTCTTGGTTACCCATACATAGGTTACATCCAGGACGCTCTAGGTAAAGAATGTTGTCGTACTTAGTACGCGCTGCTTCTTTAGGTTTAGCATCGTCGAATTCAAAGCCTGCGTATTTCGCAAGTACTTCCCAGTCGCCTTCTGCTTTAAGCTCGTCAACAATGTTGTATGTAGGTGGAGCAACAACAAGTGGCGCTTTAAACTCTACAGAGCCGTTAAGCTTCTCTAGGTTACGCAGCATTTGTGCGATAATTTGCATGTCGCCTTTGTGCACCATACAAGAACCTACGAAACCTAGATCTACTGGCTTACCATCGTAGTAAGAAACTGGACGGATCACGTCGTGGGTATAACGCTTAGACACGTCTTCGTTATTTACGTCTGGGTCAGCAATCATTGGCTCATCGATTTGATCTAGGTCGATAACCACTTCTGCGTAGTATTTAGCGTTGTCATCTGGTGCAAGTGCTGGTACTTCGCCAGACTTGATTTCAGCAATACGCTTGTCAGCAAGGTCGATTAGACCTTGAAGCATGTTTGCTTCGTTATCCATACCCTTGTCGATCATGATTTGGATACGGCTCTTAGCAAGCTCAAGTGACGCAACCATAGTCTCATTATCAGAGATACAGATTGACGCTTTCGCTTTCATTTCTGCAGACCAGTCAGTGAACGTAAACGCTTGGTCAGCAAGTAGAGTACCGATTTGTACTTCAATTACGCGACCTTGGAACACGTTCTCGCCAGCGAATTGCTTAAGCATTTGCGCTTGAGTAGCGTGAACCACGTCACGGAAGTCCATGTGCTCTTTCATGCTACCTTTAAAGGTCACTTTCACAGACTCTGGAATTGGCATTGCCGCTTCACCTGTCGCAAGCGCTAATGCAACCGTACCTGAGTCGGCACCGAATGCTACACCTTTTGACATACGAGTGTGCGAGTCACCACCAATGATGATGGCGCGGTCGTCTACCGTGATGTCGTTAAGCACTTTGTGAATAACGTCAGTCATTGAGTGATAAACACCTTCAGGGTCACGTGCTGTGATTACACCAAAGTTGTTCATAAATGACATTAGCTTAGGAATGTTAGCCTGTGCTTTCTTATCCCATACTGACGCAGTGTGACAACCAGACTGGTATGCACCGTCAACAGTAGGTGAAATGGTTGACGCCGCCATAGACTCTAGTTCTTGGCAGGTCATTGGGCCAGTGGTGTCCTGAGAACCTACAATGTTTACTTTAACGCGAACATCAGAACCCGCGTGAAGCGGCGCTTCTGAATTTACGCCTACCGCATTGCGGTTAAAGATTTTTTCTACAGCAGTAAGGCCTTGGCCTTCGTGTGAAACTTCTTTCGATTGCGCGTAAACTGCCGGAGCTTCAACACCTAGTGTACGTGCAGCAAAAGATTGTAGCTGCTTACCGAATACAACGGCGTAAGAACCACCCGCTTTCATGAACTCCATTTTCTGAGGAGTAAATGAGGCAGATACGTCAGCAAGTTCTTCTGAACCGTTGAAAAGCTTCTTCGCTTTGGTATCAATAGTCAGTACTGTACCAGTTGCTACAGAATACGCTTCTTCAAGCACTGGGTCGCCGTTCGCATCGCGAACCACTTCGCCGTTTTCGTCTGTTTTCTTAACCCAGTTTTTAAGGTCAAGACCAATACCACCGGTTACGTCTACAGTAGTAAGGAAGATTGGTGCGATACCGTTAGTACCAGCAACAATTGGTGCTTTGTTTACGAACGGAATGTAAGGGCTTGTAGGCTCACCGGCCCAAAGTGCAACGTTGTTCACACCAGACATACGTGAAGAACCTACACCCATTGTGCCTTTTTCAGCAATAAGCATAACTTTTGCGTTAGGGTGCTTTTTACCTAGCTCAACAATTTCTTGCTGCGCTTCAGGAGAAATCATGCACTGGCCGTGAAGTTCACGGTCTGCACGAGAGTGTGCTTGATTACCTGGAGAAAGAAGGTCAGTTGAGATATCACCTTCAGCAGCGATATAGGTCACTACTTCAATTTTCTCTGGAACGTCAGGAAGCTTGGTAAAGAATTCAGCTTTTGCGTAGCTTTCTAGTACGTCTTTAGCAATCGTGTTACCCGCTTTAAATGCTGTTTCAAGACGTTCTGTATCCGCTTCGTATAGGTAAACCTGCGTTTTCAGAACTTCAGCAGCTGGCTTAGCCACTGCTTCATCATCAGAAAGCGCTAGATCTAAAAGTACTTCTACAGATGGACCACCTTTCATGTGCGAAAGTAGCTCAAGTGCAAACTCAGGCGTGATTTCTTCTACTTTTTCTTCGCCAAGTACAATTTCTTTTAAAAATTGTGCTTTAACACCAGCAGCAGGTGTTGTTCCTGGCAAGGTGTTATAGATAAAGAATTTTAGAGAGTCTTCGCGGTGCTCGTTTGTTGTATCTTTAATTTGAGCAATAATTTCAGACAGCAGTTCTGCACTGTCAATTGGCTTAGGGTTAAGACCTAGTTCCGTTTTACGGGTTTCGATCTCTGCCAGATATTCTGAATACAAACTCATATGGTTCTCTCGGTCTTAGTTTTACTTGGGCGTAGTGTTAAGTCGGTCTTAGCTATACGCATATAAAAATGAGGGATATTTTAACTGATTTTTAGCAGTTACGTAATGACTGAAAGTAACCAGTTGGTTATACATCCGCTCAAACCAAATTTAAATAAACATTGTAGAGCATAGATGTTAATAGTAACCTTTTAATGAAAATAAATTTTATATCTAATTTTCAATCAGTTACAAAAATAGGCACTGAAATTCAAGTTCAATTTCAATATGAATGGTTTGACCAATCAAGATAAATAATAGTGTTGCACTTATGACAAAGATTCATTCTATTTATGGTGCTACCAGTACAAATTACCACCAATTCTGAAACAAAATTTCACTTTTTTGATCTTTTATCGCGCTTTTTTCTGTTTAGGTGCAACTTTTACCACCTTAGCATTCTCACCGTCTGTCAGAAGAAGTAGGTTACCTTGGTGATCAACTGCAATATCTCTTAAACGCATTTCCAGTTCGTCAAAAATCTTCGTAGAAACATAATTATTTGAAGATTTATTAACCGCATATAAGGCTTTAGCTTTCAAACTGGTAACAAGCAAGGTATTGGTCAACATTGGATATTGATCATGGGAATAGTAAATCATAGATGATGGCGCGATTGATGGTGTCCAGTCTACAATGGGGTCTGTCATACCCGGGTAGGTTGAAAAAGGTGAAATTCTAGCCCCTGAATAGTCTTTACCTAATGTAACTACAGGCCAACCGTAGTTCGCACCTTTTTGAAGCAAGTTCACTTCGTCGCCGCCATCAGGCCCATGTTCATGCAGAAATATTTGCCCTTTAGGTCCCTGCACTAACCCTTGGGGATTGCGGTGCCCTAACGTGTATACGTAAGGACTTTCTGGAAATTCAGAGCTCATGAACGGTTTGCCTGCTATGGAAAAACCTAGCACTTTACCTAACTGTGAGCTAACAACCTGAGCTTGCTCTCGGTAATCAAACCCGTCACCTGTGGTGACTAAAAAACCCTCTTCTTCGCTCGTATCACTAGTTCTAAGCTGAAGAAGCTTCCCGCCGTAGTGCACAGGCGTATCTTTTGTTTGCTTTAGTTCTAATACCTGCTCAATGTTACTTATGCCAGAAGTGAGAGAAAGTTCACCTTTTACTACAGCAAGACGGTTTGCATCATCATTACCCTTGGAATAACTGAGTAATACAGTGGGATTGGCAGGAAACTGAGAAGGGATAAGAATATCTAGCACACCACCCTGCCCTTCGGTATACAAATGATCGAGAGCCAAAGAAAATCTAGAAACCGCTCCGTCATCATCAAGAATGACGAGCTCACCATCTCTTGTCACGATTAATATGTACGTAGTTGCTTTCTCGTGGTCTACAAGAGTTGTCAACGCCTTCGGGAACGCTAACGAGGTTACCAAGTTCTCAGTTACTACATTACTAGCAAAACTTTTTAAAGACGCCGGCACATCGCGTATGACTGCATGCTTTTCAGTATTATGCGTGGGCTCGACATCGGCGTCAGAAACGAGACCTAACGCCAGAGCATGCGAAAAAGCAGCACTAGCAAATGCGAAAACCAGAAATCTTTTCATAATACGCACTGACTTCATTGTTATTGTCCTCGCTCGTCTTTGCTAATTTTATTTAAGCTACAGTGATATGCTTAGTGAGTAAGCGCAATATAACTACATTCAGGGTTCTTGTTGCGCTTTGTCGATAGTTAATACATGGTACTTACAGACGAACTTCGGAATGTATGACATGAGACACTCAACTCGCCGCGCTATTTTTCATTTTGTCCCATCTTGGGCAGTCGGTTTCCTACTTGCAAGTCTATTTCATTCAATCTCTGTTTTGATGGGCCTGGTTCAAATTAGCGTCGCGTTAAACGTTAGCGATTGGCTTTCCATGATATGGCAGGACGCTTTAGGTCTCTTGCCCACTTACGGTGCTATTATCGCCGTTACTTTACTGTTAGCTTTTTTAATAACGCACTTTATCGTTAAGCAACTCAACCTTCACGAAGCAAAAAGCGCGACCAGCACTAGCCGGTCCATTCTCTTCGCTGCTGCAGGCGGCCTCTCGTTTCTATTGATGTTGCTAGCCATGCAGCCTGTATTAAATGTCACCCTAATTGCAGGTGCTCGATCTACTCTCGGACTGGTAGCACAGTGTTTTGCGGGCGTTTGTGCAGGGATTTTCTACTCTCAGTTAAGTGATAGTTCGAGCAGCCAACGATAACTAAAACTTATACTATTAAATAAGCCAGCACTGATGTAAATAAAAAGTTAAGTTTGCTAATGTAAGGCATAGACCCTACATCCTTTGCCTTACTAGGAATAAGCAACATGATAACTTACCCAGATAATGTGACATGTCTAGCCGACTATATCGAAAGTGTTTTGAAGAAGTTCGCAGATAAACCTGCCTATACGGCGCTTGGACAAACCCTCACGTTTGCGGATATTGACAGTAAGTCGTCTGCGTTAGCGCGCTACTTTGTGCATGATGCAAAACTGACTCCTGGTACAAAAGTCGCCATTCAGCTTCCTAATCTCATACAAAATCCTATCGTCGTTTATGCCGCATTACGCGCGGGGCTTGTCGTAGTAAATACTAACCCGCTATACACCGAGCGAGAGATGAAGCACCAGTTTACCGATAGCGGTGCAAAAGCCTTGGTGATCTTAAGTGACTTACTTCCTAAGTTTACCAACATTAAAGATGATACTGGTATCGAGACAGTCATTACGACATCGGCAACAGAGTTGCTAGACCCTGGTACAGCGCCATCGCTCGACGGGACTGTTTCTTTTACCAAAGCAATTGAAATAGGAAGTGCACTGCCTTCGTTCTCTCGCCCTTCAATAGCGTTAGACGAACTCGCCATGCTGCAATACACCGGAGGTACAACCGGCGTTTCTAAAGGCGCAGCACTTAGCAATAAGAATGTAATGGCTAACTGCATTCAAATGCTTGATCGCATTGGTGAAGGCTTCAAAGACGGCGAAGAAGTGTTGGTATGCCCGTTACCGCTTTATCATATTTATGCGTTTACGGTCGGTATGATGGCGTTATTTGCGAAAGGCACGCACATTATTCTTATTCCTAACCCGAGAGACATCGACGGTTTCATTCAAACACTTAAGCCTCATAAAATATCCGCCTTTATGGGTATAAATACGCTGTTTGTCGGTCTTGGACGACATCCAGAGTTTGCAAAACTTGATTTTTCTAATCTTCATCTCACTATGTCTGGCGGTACAGCGCTTACCCAAGCAGCTGTGTCAATTTGGCGAGATGTGACGGGTAACACCATCACCGAGGGCTATGGCCTGTCTGAAACCGCGCCCGTGGTTTCATTCAACATTCCAGGGAAAGAGGAAATAGGCACAGTCGGCCATGAGCTAGAAGACACTGAGGTAGCCCTTCTTGATAGTTATGATAAGCCAGCTTCAGAAGGTGAGTCGGGGCAAATAGCTGTGCGCGGACCGCAGGTTATGATGGGCTATTGGAATCGGGATGATGAAACGGCAAAGGTAATGACCGAAGACGGCTTCTTCAAAACCGGTGATATCGGCATACGCACAGAATCTGGCGCAATTAAGATTGTAGATCGCTTGAAAGACATGATTATTGTCTCAGGCTTTAACGTTTACCCGAACGAAATAGAGGATGTACTAACCTCTCACCCAAGTGTTATGGAAGCCGCCGTTGTTGGTAAACCTGATGACAAGACAGGAGAGCGAGTGTGTGCTTACATTACGCTATCTGGGGACGTATCGACAGAAGACGTAGTCGAACATTGTAGGACACAGTTGACGAACTACAAAGTTCCAAAGTCGATCACTATATTAGAAGAGCTACCCAAATCTACTGTAGGTAAAATACTACGTCGAGAGCTGCGTTCTGCCCAATAACACCAAACCGCACAAAAATAACAACTGATAGAAAAACGCATAGTGAGTAAACCTATGCGTTTTTTATTTTAAAATCAGACTACTGCTACCAAAGAATAAGCTCAACGTGTTGAAAAAATCACGGTTCTGACTTTAACTTAAGCATACCTAACTCACTTTCGTTGCACTTATGCAATTTACGACATTACCCGTCTACCCGCGTACTTGTTCTAGATTTACTCCACGTCTTTCAAAAGGCCCTTTGTTGTGAACAGCACATTGCTAGAACGTCAAGCTATGGACAAGCATGGCATGGTGGCAACTATGGATGTAAAAGGTAATATCCTTAGCGCTAATGAAAAATGTCGTGAATTCTCTGGGTTTTCCGAGACTGAAATAGTGGGTGAGAATATCACCGCCTTCGACATCACCAATATTACAGCAGATGAAAAGCATGAGATATTCAGCTCACTTGCACTAGGTAACATATGGCAAGGCGAGGTACACAGCATAAGAAAGACGGGTGAGCCTTGGTATGTATTTGCTACTGTGGTTCCGGTTGTAACAAAAGCGGCGCTTGTCGACCGTCTTATTGTTATTGGGACTGACATTTCTCAACAGAAGCGTTTAGAAAAGCGCCTTTCTGAAGGGCGCGCCTTTTACCGAAGTATTACCGACAGTATCGGAGAAGGGGTTTATGCCGTTAACGCAGAGGGCACAGCTCAATTTCTTAATCCAGCCGCATCTCAACTTTTAGGGTGGACCTTAGAAGAACTGCGAGACCGTCGTTTTCACGATACCGTCCATTATCAAAAGGGGGACGGCACGCTTTTACCTAGAGAACAATGCCCGGTAAATCTCACTATTCGTGAAGGAAAGTCTTATACCTCATATGAAGACTTTTTTACCGATAAGCGAGGTAGGCTATTCCCTATTTCTATTGTTGCGGTACCGCTGATGAACAACGAAGGTGAACCCGACGGGCATGTGGGCGTTTTTAACGATATCAGCGGTCAAAAAGCTATCGAACAGAAGCTGCAAAAAGCCTATAACGAAGCGCAAAGTGCAAACAAAGCAAAAACCGACTTTCTCGCTACAATGAGCCACGAAATCAGAACGCCGATGAACGCCATCATAGGTTTAACACATCTAGCCTTAGAGACTACCGATAATGAACAGCGCCAGCAATATTTAGAGAAAGTTCAGCGCAGTTCAAATGCGCTGCTCGAGCTGATGAACAGTATCTTGGACTTTTCTAAAGTTGAAGCCAATAAGATAGACATTCTCGATGAACCATTTACGTTAACTAAAATGATAGAAAAACTGGCGCAGGTGTTTCAAGTAAAAGCACAGCAAAAACAGCTTCAGTTACTTTTTGATATTCGCTGCAATACCAACACGCCATGTAAGGGGGATAGTGAAAAAATCTATCAAGTCTTGATAAATCTATTAAGCAACGCTATCAAGTTTACTGAAAAAGGTTACGTTCTCCTTAAAGTCGATAAGCGGGATAAGCACCTTTTCTTTAGTGTAAGTGACACCGGAATGGGAATTAGCGATGCGGGCAAAGCAAAACTTTTCAATGCCTTCGAGCAGGCTGACGCATCCATCTCTCGAAAGTTTGGTGGTACTGGGTTAGGGCTTGCAATTTGTAAGCGACTTGTAGAATTCATGGGTGGTGAGCTGACCCTTGAAAGCCAAATCAATGAGGGGAGTTGCTTTGCATTCTCGCTTCCCGTTTGCCTTGATAACGGGAAGCCTACTGAGGCTTTACTTCCTATTTCCGTCCCCTCAGAAGTACTTTGCATTCAGACTCACGAGAGCGTGGAGCAAGGATGTCATATTCTCTGCCAAACGTTAGAAAGACTCGGCATTAACTGTCAAATCGTTGATCAGGCAGAAGGGCTACTGCCTCAACAGGCGCCCTTTAGCATCGCTTATTTACCTAGTGATGAATTGAGCTGGAAGCGCTTTGCCAATCACATGCAATTTGGTGAATACCGCGACTTAAACGTCAATGTTCTGATAACCCCATTTTGTCGAGAAGACGTTCGTAAGCGATTCGGAAAAACCTTCCCCAGCGATGTTCGGATTATTGAGCTTCCATTTACAGAAAGCGAAATTATTTCTGCTTTATCACCTTTGCGAGTGTCAACAAATAAGGAGACAACCGAAGGTCTTGAAAGTAAAAAATGGCGAACGAACAGATTGGCAGGTAAGCGAGTATTAGTAGTAGATGATGACCTTATTAGCGTGGAGATAAGCCAACAAATTCTTGCTGATTTAGGCGTAAAAGTGTTAACGGCAACAACGGGAGAGTATGCGCTGGCGCTGTGTAAGTCTAATGTCTTTGACGCTATCTTACTTGACTGTCACTTACCAGATATATCTGGTTATGACATCGCAGAAACACTGACGCAAAATGAAAACTGGTTTACACCAATTATCGCGCTAAGTGCTGATGAAACCAATGAAGCATCAGAAAAAGCGCTAGCAGCTGGTATGTGCCATCACTTAGTAAAACCCGCCACCGCAAACGAAATTGTTCATACCATCGATATTCATATTCACTCAGGCTACGTTGAAATCGTGCCCTTGGATGGATTCAATAAGTTTTTCAGTGCGCTATTGGATTTTTACAACAAGTACAGCCAACGAAGCGTAATGTCTGACCTGCTGAACATTTTTCATGCGCCGTCCTGCACAAGCGAACTTTTAACAAATTTAACCGCAGACGCTAAGCAGATTGGCGCGAGTACGCTAGAACGACATTTACAACGTATTGTAGACGTTCAACAACGTCCGGATACGGCCATTGCGAAATACATTGCAGAGCTTTCATTCGAACTAGATGCGACGCTGCGTTTAATTGCGCATACCATAGATAAAACAGACCCGAAAAATGACTCGGTTGAAAGTAACAAAATGGGGACGGAGCCCCTGCTCTTATCGTTATACCAAATAAAAAACTTTCTTGAAGCTTATGATGCAAAGGCGCTTGACCATATTACTGAAGTCGCAGCTTGCCATTGTGATTCACCTCATTCACACAGCATAAGTCAATTAAAACAGCGCGCCTCTGTGTATGATTTCGAAGGGGCTTTAGTTGTGGCGCAAAAGATCATAGATGAAATTAAGCATGAACAAGCAGAATAAAGTAGCACATAGATTCAGTATCCTCGTTGTCGATGACGAGCCAGCCAATATTGATATATTGCTTGGCATACTTAGCCCCTATTATGATGTTAAGGTTGCGCCATCCGGCGCGGTTGCGCTTAAAATAGTGCAGCAGTTTACCCCAGACCTAATATTGTTAGATATTATGATGCCGGGTATGGACGGGTTTGAAGTTTGTAAGAAGCTAAAAACCGATAGGCTGTTAAGTCAAATCCCGGTCATTTTTGTGACGGCATTAACCCAAGGAGAAAACGAGGAAAAGGGTTTTAAACTTGGCGCCGTCGACTACATTACTAAACCGGTATCGCCCAGCATTACCCTTGCGCGCGTGAAAACACATATCAGCCTTGCTCACCAAATGCGTACTACCGAAAACTTAGTGTCAAAACGCACTGAAGAGCTTAGCAAAAGCCAGCAAAGTGCCATTACTATGTTAGCGGCAGCAGGGCATTATAATGATACAGATACAGGGCACCATATTTGGCGCATGGCCGCCTACAGCAAATGTTTAGCGATTGCGTGGGGCTGGTCCTATGACGACGCTTGCTTGTTAGCGCAGGCCGCGCCTATGCACGATACTGGTAAAATAGGTATTCCCGACGCTATTTTGAAAGCCCCCCGGCGGCTAATAGACAGCGAAATGGAAGTGATGCGCACCCATGCACAAATTGGTCATAAAATTCTCTCGCAGTGCGATACGCCTTTGTTTAACCTTGCGGCGGAAATTGCGCTATGCCATCACGAAAAATGGAACGGTACAGGCTACCCTGAAGGCTTATTAGGAGAAGATATCCCTGAAAGTGCTCGTATTGTCGCCATTGCCGATGTTTTTGATGCCCTTACGATGAAGCGCCCTTATAAAAAAGCATGGTCTGATGAAGAAGCATTTGAACACCTTCAGGAAGGAGCGGGTGAACATTTCGACCCAAAACTGGTAGCGTGTTTTCTTTCTATAAAACAAGAAATATTGGACACCAAAAGGTATTGGAACCAGTTAGAAGCGGAAGGACAGATGGCTTCAGTAAGCGAATTACTCCCTCAACGCTCTTGATTAGCGCGACGGTGCCTTATCTACTACAACAAAGAAGATAAGCGACTTGCTATTCAAGGCGAGGGTAAATAAATGGCATAAAAAAAGGTCGATATTATCGACCTTTTCAACAAGTTTATGAGTTGAGCGCAGGGCTTAACTGGCGCCAAGCTCGGCAGCGATAGCATCAGCTTGCCGCTTTTCGCCTTGTACAAACTGTTTCCACTGCTGTGCCATAGCACGGCTTTTCTGATGCTTTTCAGCTTCTGCTAATTGGTTAAGCGCAAGGGCATATTGCTTTTTATTGTAAAGTGCCATGCCTTTAATCAAGTAAACTAAACCAGGGTTTCTTAATTCGCCTTTTTCAACCGCACGGTCTGCAGCAGCAATGGCATCGTCAAAGCGCTCTTCGTTGAGTAGAATTTGCGCTAACTGTGCATCTAGCTCGCCGTCTTCAGACAGTTCAGCAGCTTGCATCATAACGGGAATTGCCTTGTCTTGCTCTTTGGCAAGTGACCAGCTTTGGCCTAAGAACTTAAGGTTGCGTAAGTTTTTCTCAAGTACACCGTCGTTCATCGCCTGTTCCATCAACTTAGCACCTTTATAAGGTACACGGTGATAGTAATAAAGCTGTGCCATGTTAAACACGTCAGCTGACGTATTAACAAACCCACGCTGATAAGCGGTTTCCATGATAGCCAACTGCTTGCGCTCTTCACCTAGCTCACCGTACATACCGGCTAGCTGGATCCAATATTTAGGCTCGTCAAACAACTTCACCATTTTAATAAGAACGTCTTTAACCTTTTGAGGCTGCTTGAGTTCATAAAAAATAGCACGTTGAAGAATTAACCACCCTTCATCGGGGATCATGCCTTCAGCTTCGTGGTCAGCCACCGCTTCAGAAATCCACATTGCAGCTTCGTCGTACTTCTTATTCTGGTAGTACGCCTGGGCTTTTATCACTTTGTTTTTAACCGGTACAGGGCCTGTATTTAGACTTTCCCAACGCTCTAGGTATGTGATGGTGTCGTCGTAATTGCCCTGCATAAGGTTTAGCTGTGCCAAACTGAAAAGCGTGGTCATTTCGAACTTTTCAGGAATAGGCTGCTGCTCTACCACCTTGGCGAACGATTCCAACGCTTTGGCGTAGTCTTCGTTGTTGTAATATATGAAGCCGAAAAAGTTGTACATCATGGCTTTTTCGTAGGCGTTCATAGAGTGAGACTTATCTTCCACTTCTTTCAAGATGGAAATAGCTTCTCCTACATTGCCCGCTTCATCTGCTGCCGTTTGCGCACGGGCTAGCTGTTCGTAGACTTTGCCGCGAAGTGTAGGGACCCGACGTGTTTGCTTATCGCTAGCTTTAATCGCTTGTCCATCTTGCTGTTCAGCCTCTTGCGCTATAGCGTTAGAAGCAATGAACATAGTAGGTACAGATACCGTGGCCGATGCAAATGCAAACGCCAGTGCACTAAGCAAGGTGTTCGTCTGTTTTCTCATCATGTTCTGTTACCCGTCAATTTGGAACGTAATACGGTTTTGCACACCAGACACTTCTGTTGCTTCACCGTTAACCACGCGAGGCTTATATTTGAACTTCATGGCAGCATCTATAGCCGCTTGTTCAAAAATGCCTGAAGGGTTAGCTTCAACAACAATTGGGTCGCGTACCGCACCTTGCTTAGTTACTGTAAATTCAACAATAACGAAACCTTCAATACCCCGCTGAAGTGCGCGTCGTGGATATACCGGCGCAACTTTAACGATAGGCAGATATTCACCGTCACCAGATTCAAGGGCCAACCCGCCCTCTAGCGAGATGTCGTCGCCCACTTCAGCACCAAAGTCCATAGACGTGCCGTCTGCATCTGGAGAAGGCGAGTCCATTTGAGGCTGTTCCATTTGCGGGGGCGGCTCTTCTGGCTTAGGTGGCTTTTTCGGCTTGCGATCTTTTTTCTCAACCTGTTCATCCTGCTTAACTCTTACGAAGTCAAGCACGCTTCCCTTTGGCGGTTCAGTTAGAGCACTGCCACCCATCTTGATAAGCGATTGCATCAAGAAGAACAGGCCTAACGTGATCGCAAGGGATAATGCAAATGCGATTAAATATCGTGGCATGATTTATGGCTCTTGGGCTGCAATCGAAACATCGTAAACGCCAGCGGCTCGTGACGCGTCCATTACCTTAATCAAGGTTTCTGTTGTGGCTTTTTTGTCAGCCTGAATAACAACGGTACCTTGTGGGTTTTCAGCATGTAGTCGCTCAATATTCGCTTGCACAGCGCGAACGTCAATACGACGCTTGTTTATCCAAATTTCGCCTTTATCTGAAATAGCGATAAGTATATTAGCGCGGTCCTTTTTCACAGCAGTTGCTGCTTCAGGACGGTTAACATCAATACCGGCTTCTTTCACAAATGACGCAGTCACGATAAAGAAGATCAACATGATAAATACAACGTCCAGCATGGGCGTCATGTCGATGTTTGCTTCTTCCTCATCGACTAGGTTTTGAAAGTGCTGCTTCATAATAAATACCTTACCTTAACGCTTAGCTAGCATTAACGTTGAATAATCAATGCATCCTCAAGATGCGTGCGTTCTGATTTCACCATACGAGTTAACCAGGTAGCGGCGAATACGCCAGAAAGTGCGCCAACCATGCCCGCCATTGTCGGGATAGTGGCTTTCGATACACCTGATGCCATTGAACGAGCATTACCTGAGCCCGCAATCGCCATTACATCGAACACTTCAATCATACCGGTAACCGTTCCCATCAAGCCTAACAGCGGACAAAGCGCTACCAGCGACTGGATAATTGGGATGCTGCCGTTAAGGCGCATGGTTAACTGTGAAATTGTTTTCTGACGAACTTGCTCAGCGAACCAAGAAGAGCGATCTGCACGTGCAGTCCACATTGCTACCGCTTCTTTCTTGGCTTGCTTGTGCCAAACCATCAGATACATCGCACGCTCGAGGATCAAAAGCCACATAACGAATATCAGCAGACCGATGACCAGGAGAACCTGGCCCCCTGTTTCTGTGAAATCGCGAATTGCTTCTAGAAACTCGATCATGATTAGCCTCGCTCAGCGCGCTCTGCAATTACGCCAGATGCTTGTTCTTGTAGGATGTACACAATGTTCTTAGAACGTGTGTTTAGCATTGCATAAAGCAGTGTCATTGGAATCGCTACAACAAGACCTAATACAGTTGTTACAAGTGCAGTTGAAATACCACCAGCCATTAGCTTAGGGTCACCTGTACCGAATAAGGTAATTGCCTGGAAGGTATTAATCATACCCGTTACCGTACCTAGTAGACCCATAAGCGGTGCAACTACTGAGATAATCTTAATGATAGTTAGGTTGCGGCCTAGCTTAGGCACTTCGCCCAAAATCGCTTCTGTAAGGTGAAGTTCAAGCGCTTCAACATCAGCGTTTGGATGCTCGTCACGTACTTTAAGTACACGGCCAAGCGGGTTGTTTGTGTTTACTTCTTTGCTCTTAAGCTGTTTGTTCACTTTCATGCGAATAAGCGACAGGGTTACAAGACGCTCTAGAGCTAGTAGAAGACCGAATGCACCAACGATAAGGATGATATAACCTACAACACCACCCTGCTCTACACGCTCTTGAAGGTTAGGCGCTTGAACAAGAAGCCCAAGAATTGAACCACCCGTTGGGTCAATACCAAACTGCACTAGTTCACCGTTTGAGCCTTGTAGTTCAGCGGCAGAGCTCATGTAACGGTCAGCAGGCTGACGTACTAGTTCAGACACTGTGCCTGTTACACCGTTGTACTCTAAGTATTTGCCATCAGCAACGAGTGCAAATGGACCTACACGTACTACAGACTTATTCACTTTTTCACCGCCCGCTTCAACAACATCAGTAGTAAAGGTGGTGACTTTGCCGGCTTCCGTCATTTCACGCTGCATTTCGAACCAAACGCGCTCAATTTCTTCAATTGATGCAAGCTTAGAGCTTGAACCCATGTCTTGCGCCATTTGATCAAGGAAGTCAGCGCGACCTGGAATCTGCGCAGAAATAACTGAGTTATAGAATTTGTTTTTGGTGTCGCCAGCGATTTGCTGAAGTACACCGAATAGCTCTTTTAGTGAACCAAGACGTGTGTCTAGTGCACCGTTCAAGTCAGCCAGTTTAAATTCGTTTTCTTCAAACTGTGTTTCAAGCTGCTCAGATTGTGCAAGCATTTGGTCACGCTTTTCACGGGTCTCGCGAAGAATGCGATCTTGCTCTGCACGTTGTGCTTGGAAATCGCGCTCGCGCTGTTTGTTTTGCTGAGATTGTGCGAACTGACCTTCTTCTAATTGCTTAAGAAGCGCGTCTAAGTCCATAGCACGGTCGCTTTGTGCGAAAGCACCAACGCTGATGCTAAGGGCTGCTAGACCAACAGCGATACGTTTTACTGTGTTAAACATTCTCATCAACCTCTTAGTCTGTAATTGCCACTGGCAGCATTAGCAAGTCTGGTGCAAGTTGCTTCTTCGCCATGCGCAGACCTTTTGTAATTTGTGTACGGTAGCTGCTATCAAGCTCTTCCCACTGACGAGTTTGCTTGTTCCAAACACCCTGCATGCTTGCATCTCGTGTTTGATAAATTAGCGCTGTGCGACCAAGGCGTAGGAATTCAACGTCACGCTCTTGACCGTTAATTGAATGAATACCGCTGTACGCTTCCATAGTGCGACCGTAGTCCATCTCTACTTGGTACGCTTCCATTACGCGACGGAATTTTTCAGACGCAGCAACGTCGGCGCGGTCCATCATAGCGCGAAGGTCAGCGACGCGATTCGCGCGCTCTTCTGGAAGGAAAGGTACGTCTAAAGCAACGAACTGTTCTAGGCCGTCAATCATGCGCATCATTAGCGGCGTAATTTGACGCTCAACAACAGACACTTCATCGATAGCAGCGTTTAGGTCTGCCATTTCTTGCTCTTGGTTATTGATTTGCTTGCGAAGCTGAGTGTTATAAACCTCAAGGCCTTCGATTTCTTTCATCAATGTTTTGAACTGTTGAAGTTTGCTGTCGATTTGGTCGGTAATACCGTTGATCTTTTCTTGCGATTTCGCCGCTGACTCGTTTATTTTCGCTGCCTCATCGACAACGGGTTTTAAGACTTCATCGTCTTGTGCAAGCACGGGTGTCGCTGCTAGCGCACCTGCTACAAGCAAGGCATTGATAAGCTTCATACATTCAAACCTTTAAAGTTAAAAGAAATCGGTTGTATCCGACTATAAATTTCTGCGCGTAGGATAGGATTTTTCTGTGACAGTTTTATTACGGAACTGTCATAAATCGATGACTATTGTCACAAAAAGAAAAGCCCGGAAGAAAAACCGGGCTTTAGGTGAATGTTGTGGTTCCCTTTTCAAAGAAGCCAAACTGGGTGTTATTTCTTAGAAGTTATAAGTAATTGAAGCGTTAATACCTGTACCTACGCTTAGCTTACGAAGCGTAAGACCTTCCTGCTCAATTTCTTTTTCATCATTGAAAATGTTTTGTACACGGAATTTAATCGTAGTGTTGAAGTCTGGGTAGTAAGTATAAACAGCATCCAATGAATGGAACGGTTTTTCAATACCATCTTCAAAACCACGCACGCCAGGCGCAATAATACGCTCGCCAAATGAGTTATAAACTATTGATGCTGAATGCTCACCGTTATCAGAATCCCAACCCAGCTGAAGGTTAGCAACCCACTCTGAGTGACCCACTAGACGACGTTTGTCATTAGTTATGGTCGCCGTGATAGTACCGCCGTAAGCTTCACGAGCCTGCTGAGAAAACAGTGATTCTTGATCGCCACTGCCAATGGTTACTTCTGAGTCAGAAAGCGTCATATTTCCTGATACAAAGAAGTTACTGAAGTTATCACCAATAAAGCCAAGGTCGTGCAAGAATTCAAATTCGATACCATACAGTTCACCTTCCTGACCGTTAGCCGTTAATAGCTGAGGCACACCTTCACCACCGTCAAACTGCACCATCTCGATAGGGTTTTCCATATCTTTGTAGAAGAGTGCAATAGACAAGTTGTTACCCTGTGACATATACCACTCCCAACGGAAGTCGATATTGGTCAGTTCAGTCTCAACCAGTGAAGGAGAACCACGTACAAGGAATTCTGTCAGCGGGTCAATAAAGAAGGTTGAGCTGATATCACGTAGGTCAGGACGAATTAGCGTCTGGCTGATGTTAAAGCGATACTGCATTTCTTCACTTGGGATATAAGTGAAAGCCAATGACGGTAGTACATCAGTTTCACTGTAGATGCTGTCAACAATAGCATCGGTATCATCTGCAAACGTATCAGAATGCTCGACAAATGGAATCGATACTTGCTGGAAATCTTCATAACGAGCACCGCCACTTACGCGGAACTTCTGGTTGAAGAATGCATCAACCATGAAATAGCCTGCGGTAAGTTTGGTTGCCGCTGAGTACTTATCACCTGCACCTGTGTTGTCCTGAAACACAGAACGCCCCGTTGAACTGGTGTAGAAGTCGTCGTTATAGATATTTTCCTGTGAGAAAATTTTATTCAAACGGCTACCTTCTTTAAAGTCAGAAGAAATACCAAAGTGACGCACCGCTAAGTCAATATTGTTACCGTCACGGGTTTTGTCGTAGTAATCCATACCGGCTTTAAGTTCAACATCGTAACCGTCGCCAAAGAATGCGGTAGACACGTTGAAACCATAGGTGTCAGACTCATCATAAAGCACCTGATATTGACGGTTTAAGTTAGTTCCTGGCGTATCATCAAGGCGTTCAAGCTCTAGTGCACCCGACTCGTCATAGAACTGCTGGAATGTTACTTCCATGATGTCTGGCGCTTCACGAGACGCACGGCTAGTTCCAACGTACCAATCGAAAAACACACCGTCTAACAAGTTAAGGAAGTTGTGCGTGCCTTTCAGCTGTGAAGAAACCATTTCACGTTCTTCGAAAATGATATCCATGCGGCGAAACTCTTCCACGCCAGGATTAGATTCACTTTCATCGAAGTAGTATCCATCGCGAACACGATCACGCATGTCGTGAAGTATCATGTTTACAAGTTCTACCTTGTGGTTACTGTTATATTCGTAACCTACGTTGAACATACCGCTCCAACGTACGTTTTGCTCAGTAGACACCATGTCGCGATATTTAGTGAAACGTGGATTTTCCTGACCACCACCAATATCGTTACCTAACATCTCTTCGGCAACGGTCCATTCGTTGCTGTAAGAAACCGTTGCAAGGAAACCAAGTACAGAGTCGTTGTCGAAAACGTAATTGTTACCAATGGTCGTACCCAAGCTGAAGTTCGGGTCTACAGACTTTTCGTCTGGGCCGATGTCCCAGTTAAATGAACTTAGGATATCCTGCGTTTCAGCCAGTGTTCTTGTACGGTCGCCCTCGAAGCCTGCAGAACCATTTGCAGCAAGACCAGAGCTGATAATGTCAGGCAGTGCACGGGTACCGTCATCACGACCTGTCCAATCATCACCGCCACCAGAATAGAAAACACCGGTATCGCTGTTTTGCGTATTCCAACCGCCACCTGCACTTACGTTAAATACAAACTCAGATGGGATTGATTTAGTACGAATGTTTACGTTACCACCACCAAAGTGACCAGGCATGTTGGGTGAGTAAGATTTCTGAACGTTTAGGCTTTCGATGATACTTGATGGGAATAAATCAAGCGGTACAACCGAGCGCGTAGGATCCGGACTTGGTACCGTCATGCCATTTAGCTGTGTGCTTGAATAACGCTCACCCAAACCACGAACGTAGATAAATTTACCGTCAACTAGCGTAAGACCTGTCACACGTCGAAGTGCAGCAGCTGCATCGCCGTCACCGGTACGAGAAATTTGTTCTGCCCCAAGAATATCCGCAACGAACGCCTGATTTTGACGCTCTTGTAAAACCGCCGTTGCGGTTCCTTTAAGTCGCGTGCCCGTAGCAACGACTTCTTCAATTACTTCGTCTTCTGACTGCTGTGCTACTGCTGATAACGGTAACGCGCTTGCGCCAAGAATGGACGCGATAGCCAGCGAAAGTCCACCGACTTTAAATGCTGACGTTTGATTGTTTTTCATTGTGTAACTCCTAAGAAACTGTAATCAGGTAGCTGCGCTTACACAAAAGCTAAGGCGTTAAAACGCCTTAGCTTTACTGTGTCTCGCATTCACTTATTAGTCTTGAAGACCAACAGTTACCCAACCCAGTGTCCAGTCAGACTCACCGTCGAATGCACCTTGGAAGTCTGTGCTATCAAAGAAAGCGTCCAAAGTAGAAGCGTCGAAGCCTGAACCTAATAAAACTGAATTGCTTGCAGGTACGAAACCTGTTGAATCAAAGCCAAGTGCTGCAGTGTCAGCAAGTACACTGTTGCCGTCTTGACCTTCAAACCACGCTTGGGTGCTGTCTGTACCTATTGTATCTGAACCAAATGCGCTCGCAGATGAACATGCTACTGTTGAGTGTGTAACAGTTAGTGAACCTGCTGCTGCGTTAGCAATTGACTCGTCACCATTCACTCGTAGGCAGTTGCTGTAGTTTGCACCACCGGTAACCACTAGGTTTTTGATTGTACCCGCTGTACCGTTGCGAAGACGTACACCGTTTGTATTGTCTGCACCTAAGATTGTTACATTAGAGACTGTTGGTGTAGTCAGTGGTGTCCACGCAGGGTTATCTTCGTTGTTGTCAGCTTCAAAGGCATTGTCGCCGCCCGCTGCATCTTGCTTGATAACTACGTACTGCGCCTTACCTGTCCAACCGAATGACCAGTCTAGAGAATCATCACCGATAGCTGTTAAAACTAAGTGACTTACGTTCACTGTACCGCCGAAGAACTCAACGCCATCATCTAAGTTTTGGTGAACTTGGATGAAGTCTACTTCAGTGCCGCTACCGACACCCGCAAATGAAATACCATTTAGCTCATCACCTGCTGCAAGTGCTTTACCTGCGTGCTTAACGATAACGTAGCGAAGCGTACCTGAGTTATCTTCACTGTCTGCACCACCATATAGGCCTGCATCACCTTCTGCGGCTACACCACAGTTTGTCAGTTCAGCTTCAGACGTATCACCGTCGTCACCTGTGTTACATAGGTTTGTTGGTGCGTTACCTAGAATAACCAGACCGCCCCATTGGCCAATGGCTGTTTCGCCGCCAGTCATATCTTCTGAAGATGTAAAGGTAATTGGCAGTGTTGCAGTACCAGACGCTTCAATCTTAGAGCCACGACGGACAACCAAGAAATCATCACCGTCTTCACCGAATACCGTAGTACCACGCTGAATGTAAAGTGAAGCGCTGTCAGCGTTGTCGTTACCTACCGCTGTACGACCTTTAATTAGCCAGTGAGCATCGTTAGTTAGCGATACGTCAGACGTGAACACGGTGTCAGCAGCGAGCTGATAAACAGGCTTATCAGTGATATCAGGGAAGCTCGCAGACACGTCGGTCGCCAAGCCTTGCTCTAGTGCCGTTGTAACGTCAGCAGGAATGCTGTCATTTACCGCAACAGTCCAACCGTCCATCCAGTTGTTGTCACCGTCGAATGCGCCGATATAGTCAGTTGCTGCGAAGAAGTCATTCTCTTGTGATACATCAACGCCCGCGCCAAGAAGTGGTGAGCCAGAGCGAGGTGTAAAGCCATCGTTAGAAAGCATTAGTGCATCAGCGGTAAGCACGCTGTTACCTGTTTGACCTTCGAACCATGCTTGAGTAGTACCACCACCAATAGTGTCTGAACCAAAGTTATTGCCTGCTTCACAAGCAACCACTGAATGTTCTACAGAAAGCTCGCCAGATACTGCGTTAGCAATCGACTCGTCGCCGTTAACACGTAGGCAGTTAGAATAGCCTTCACCAGCAGTAACAACTAGATTGCGGATGTTACCCGCAGTACCGTTACGTAGACGAACGCCGTTAGTTGTGTCAGCGCCAACGATAGTCACGTTAGAAATAGTAGGCTTAGTGAGTGGAAGCCACGCTGGGTTGTCTTCGTTATTATCCGCTTCAATAGCGTTGTCGCCACCCGCAGCTGATTGTTGGATATAAACGTTTTGCGCGTTACCTGTCCAACCGAAAGACCAATCTAGCGAGTCATCACCGATATCAGTAAGTACAACGTTACGTACGCTAACGGTACCGCCAAAGAACTCAATACCGTCATCAAGGTTTTGGTGAACTTGAATGTACTCGACTTTAGTGCCTGAACCGATACCTGCAAATGAAATACCGTTTAGCTCGTCACCCGCTGCAAGCGCGCGGCCTGCGTGCTTAACTACTACGTAGCGAAGTGAACCTGTGCTATCTGCAGGATTATTGCCGCCGTAAAGACCCGCGTCACCTTCAGCAGCCACACCACACGCAGCAAGTTCAGCGTCAGAGGTATCTGAATCATCACCGGTATTACATAGGTTAGTTGGTGCATTACCTAGAAGAACGATACCGCCCCATTGGCCGATACCCGTTTCGTCACCGATAAGGTCTTGTACAGAGGTAAACGTGATAGGTGCACTTGCTGTACCGTTAGCTTCAATCATTGAGCCACGACGTACTACCAAGAAGTCATCACCTTGCTCACCAAACACAGTCGTACCTTGTTCGATGTATAGTGTTGCGCTGTCTTCGTTATCGTTACCTACTGCAGTACGGCCTTTAATTAGCCAGTAAGCATCGTTAGTAAGTGTAACGTCAGATGTGAATGTGGTGTCTGCAGCAATTTCGTAAACCGGCTTGTCTAGGTCGAAGTCAGCCGATACGTCTGTTGCTAGACCTTGTGCAAATGCGTTTTGAACGTCAGTTGGGAAACCGCCGTTTACGCCTACCGTCCAACCTACAGTCCAGTCTGTGCCGTTAGGATTGAATGCACCAATATATTGACCGCCGCCAAGTGCTACAGGAGAAGAGGCAGTTGGGAAGTAACCGTTATCTTCAAGCATTAATGCAGACGCAGCTAAAACGCTGTTGCCATCTTGACCTTCAAACCATGCTTGAGTAGTGCCACCATTAATGGTGTCAGAGCCAAAGTTGTTCGCAGGCGTTTCACACGCAACGATAGAATCAGTAATTGAAAGCTCGCCCGACTCAGCATTTGCAATCGCTTCGTCACCGTTTACGCGAAGACAATTGTTCGCCAGGGTAGAACCTGTAATCAGTACATTTGAAAGTACACCTGCCGTACCGTTGCGTAAACGTACGCCATTTGTGCCATCAGCACTTACAATCGTCACGTTTGAAACAGTTGGCTTAGTTAGCGGTAACCATGACGGGTTGTCTTCGTTGTTGTCCGCTTCGATTGCGTTGTCGCCGCCGTCAGCTGACTGTTGGATATAAACGTTAGTTGCGCTACCAGTCCAGCCAAATGACCAATCTAGTGAATCGTCACCGATGTCAGTAAGTACAACATTACTTACATTAACTGTACCACCGAAGAACTCAATACCGTCATCAAGGTTTTGGTGAACCTGAATATAGTTAACTGTGGTGCCTGAACCGATACCAGCGAATGAAATACCGTTTAACTCGTCACCTGATGCCAGTGCTTTACCCGCATGCTTAACGACAACATACTCTAGGGTACCTGAGTTATCTTCTGGATTATTACCGCCGTAAAGACCCGCGTCACCTTCTGCAGAAACACCACAGTTTGCTAGTTCTTCATCAGATGTATCTGCATCGTCACCCGTATTACAAAGGTTAGTTGGTGCATTACCTAGCAGAACGACACCGCCCCACTGACCGATTGAAGTTTCTTCACCAGTAACGTCCTGTACCGATGTCATTACAATAGGCGCTGAAGACGTACCAGATGCGTCAATTTGAGAGCCACGACGTACAACCAAGAAGTCATCGCCGTCTTCGCCGATTACTGTAGTACCTTCTTGAATAGTTAGTACCGCTGCATCAGCGTTGTCGTTACCAACAGCCGTACGACCTTTGATGATCCAGTGAGCATCGTTCGTTAAGGTCATATCTTGAGTGATAGTTAAATCAGTATCTAGACGATAGACGGGCTTGTCTGTAATCGTTCCTGAGAATTCGCTTGATACGTCAGTGGCAAAGCCTAAGGAGAACGGCGTATCTACATCAGGGGTAGTCGGTGTCGTTGGTGTTGTAGGTGTAGTTGGTGTTGTTGGAGTTGTTACTACTTCATCACCTTCATTAATATTGATGTCACCGCCACAGCCTGCAAGGACAAGCGCAGTCGTTATAGCGCTTACCTTAAATATGTTACGAATTTCCATTAAATTCTCCAGATTTTTGTAATACGGATTCTAAGGTTTGCTAGAGAGTAAATGAGATCGGTGACATTTTTGTTACAAAGCAAAAAACTTATCGAATTTATTTGAACTTTTTCAGCTTTGAACTAAAGCCTATATAAAGCTATTGCTTTTCAATTAGATAAAACAAAATTGATTAAAAATAAAACTAAAAGCTTAACCCAAGTTGATTAGTTTTTCGTTCTAAACCATTTGGTGATGACAGTTTTGTGACCGCGGGTGACAGGTTCTGCGAAATGAACACTGTCAAAGTTGGGGTCGCCAGAGGGCAGTAAATTGTTCCAAAAAAGTGCCTTTCCCTTTTTAGGGCTTACTGCAATATTTAGCTTAGTAAAACGTGTGTAACCGCCGTCACATTCATCATTAAGGTAAATCATGCACGTCCATGTTCGCTGACCGCGCGATAGACAATGCGCTTTATACTGCGGGCTACCTGGAGGAAAGAAGTCGTAGTGCGGTTTGTAATATTCCCCAACGTTGTAGTGTTGAGCCTGAATAACTTCCCCTTCTCCCACGCCTAAGCTAAGTGTTGAAACAATGCGACTATCAATGTTTTTGACTAGCTCATTACCAAGAAAGGCTAATTCACATGTTGAAGAAGTTCTAATGTCATCAGCGCTAGCGGCTCCTGCTAGTTTAGAGGGCGCAAGTTTATCTTTGGTTAGCGCGACAATGTCGTCACACTCTTCGCTACTCAAGAAGTTATCGTACGCAAAGAGCTGAATGTCACTGGGCTCGGCAAGTGGCTTAGCCTCTTCCGCGTGGGTGATAGCACTTTTTGCTAGCTTCTCGTAGAAATTTGAAGAGGGAGAAAACTGATAATCGGTGGGCAGATTGGCGCCGAGCACTTTTTTGATCGTGTAGGGAGAAAAGCCGTTTTCCACTAGGGTGGTTACGATAGTTGGCACAGCTGTCCCTGACAGCAAGCATTTGACAACCCATTGTTTCCACGCAGGCGGCATATACGACACTATTTTATCCTTTGCTTTTAACGGCGAGTGATACGGCTTCTACTTTAGTTTTTCTATTCCAACAATCGGCGTTGGCGTACCAGTACGTCTTCGCGAATAGGGAAATACCCGTCCCTTAACACTTGATGCTGTCCTTCCTGTGACAAGATATAGCGCAAAAACTCTCTTTCCAGAGTAGGTAAAGGCTCACCGGGCTTTTTATTTATCACTAAATAAAGAAAACGGGCAAACGGATACGTTTCGTTGCGCACCGTATCAATAGAAAGAGGGATTAAGCTATCTAGCGATTCACCCAATGGCAGCGCGCGGACACCTGCGGTTTTATAACCGTAAGCGGCATAGCCAATGGCACCTGTACCGCTAGCCACGGACAGTACTACAGATGCAGAGCCAGGTTGTTCGTTTACTGTGTTTTTAAAATCACCATCACACAGCGCCATCACTTTAAACAAGCCGTAAGTACCCGACACTGAATTCCGGCCGTACAGCCTGATAGGAGAACGATATCCTATGTCGTCAACGCCGAGCTGAGACCAATTGGTGATGGCTGTAATGCTGCCACAAAACTGGGTTTCAGAAAATACCGCATCAACTTGTTCAAGGGTCATCCCCGGCAGCGGGTTGCGCCTATCCACAAAAATGGCGATGGCATCCATTGCCACTTTTAATACCGTAGGCGGGTAACCGTGAACGCGCGTAAAATCACGTATTTCACTGGGCTTTAACTCTCGGCTCATAGGGCCTATGGTGGCAGTACCTTCGATCAGCGCAGGCGGGGCGGTAGAAGAACCAGAGGCCTGTATCTGAAAACCGACTTGAGGATAGAGAGTTTTGAATTCCTGTGACCAGAAGGTCATTAAGTTTGCCAGCGTGTCTGAGCCCACTGAGGATATTTTCCCAGCCACACCAGGCTTGCGTTCGTAGGCTGGGACTTGATAAGTGCTTGAAGCAGAAGAAACGCTTTGGGCAGCCTGAGGATTCGCGAATAATGCTAGTGGAGACAACAGACCTATTACCAACGATAAACTTACAACACCGCGGTATAGCCCATTCACTATGTTATGACATTTGCTCACCAAGGTTTACTGCCTCTTAAGTTTACAGCTGCTCTGCAATTAACTCGTTATCCAGCACGAAGGAAAAATTACTGCCCTCGCCCAACGTGCTGGTTATTTCTAAGCGGGAATTATGATGACTTAGCACGTGTTTTACAATGGATAACCCTAAGCCTGAACCGCCGGTTTTACGGGAGCGTGCTTTATCTACACGGTAAAAGCGTTCTGTTAAGCGATTAAGGTGGTTTTGTTCAATGCCATCACCGTTATCTACTACAGAAAACTGGGCACCGCTCGCACCGCGCTGCCAATATACGTTGATTTCCCCGCCCGCAGGGGTGTAGTGAACGGCGTTAAATACTAAGTTAGAACAGGCACTGCGAAGCTCAGTTTCTACACCAAAAACATACAGCTCTTCATCAATATGGAATTTGATAGAGTGGTTCTTTTCTTTGTTAAGGGCCAGTGCTTCTCTTTCCACTTGGGCAAGCACAGCAGGAATATTCACCACGTTTTCGTAAATACGTTCAGAACTTGCTTCGATACGCGATAACACAAGCAAATCTTCTATCAAGTTTTGCATGCGATGAGTTTGCGATGTCATTTCTTTCATCGCTTTGTGCATAAACGGATCGGTTTGTTCGTCAACCGGAAGGATCTCTAAGTATCCATTGATAACCGTTAGCGGCGTTCGAAGCTCATGAGATACGTTCGCCACAAAATCCTTACGCATTTCTTCAAGCTGAGATACGCGCGTTATATCCCGGGCAATCAGAAGAAGGTGCTCGTCGCCATAAGGCATTATTCGATATTCAAAGGTTTTATTGGGGTTCGTCGGCGATGGTACTTCAATAGGGTATTTGTAGTTACCCGCATGGAAGTACTGAATAAATTCAGGATGACGCAACAAATTGTCGATTCGACGGCCTGAGTCCTGGGGCCACTTTAGGCCTAAATCTAACCGCGCAAGGCGATTACACCACATAATACATGCTTTTGAATCAACCACTACTGCTGCATCTGGCAAGGCTTCAGAACCCTCTCTAAAGCGTTTTACTAACTCGCCAAGTTCTTTACGCTTGTTGCGATTTCGGCGCTGAAGGTAATAAATACCTTCATAAATATGCTCCCATACACCTCGAACAGTAGGAGGAGACATTTTGCGACTGTGCCACAGCCAGCGATTCAGCTTATAAAGATGCCAGTAGTTGAATAGTAGTAACAAAGTCGCACCAATGGCGACAGCGAATAGCATATCGTCCAGATACCACCCGACCAGCGCAAAAATCACCAGGAATAGCACTAAGCGCAATGTACTTCTCAACCAAGAGAACGGGTAATACATGAAATAGCTCGCGTTGTTGAAAGTGGAAATAAACGCACGCTCGCGTGGCGCAGAGACGTGGAGGGAATGGTGCCATACCACTCCCTGAACACTACATCTTATTAAAGCTTAGTAGAAAAACGATAACCCGCACCGCGTACGGTTTGGATCATAGCATCATGTCCGTGGCGAGAGATAGCTTTGCGCAAGCGTCGGATGTGAACATCTACTGTTCTGTCTTCAACGTAAACATTGGTGCCCCACACGTTATCAAGAAGAAGCTCTCGGCTGTATACTCGCTCTGGATGGGTCATGAAAAAGTGCAATAGCTTGAATTCTGTCGGCCCCATATCCAGTGGCTCTTCATTTGCCATAACGCGATGCGATACAGGTTCAAGTTTAAGCCCGTTAAACTCAATCGGCTCTTCATTTGATGTGGGCGTAACTCTACGCATTACCGCTTTAATTCTTGCCACTAGCTCCTTTGGCGAGAAGGGTTTAGTCACGTAATCGTCAGCACCTGCATCTAGGCCTCGAATTTTATCTTCTTCTTCCCCCCGGGCAGTAAGCATGATGACGGGAATGTCACGAGTAAACTCGTGTTGCTTTAAACTTTTTGCTAGCTGCACACCGCTTCCACCCGGCAGCATCCAATCCAGTAGGATCAAATCGGGGTAAGGTTCGCAAATTTTTTCCTGCGCGATGTCGAAATCTTCGGCTTCAATAATGTTAAAACCAGACTGCTCAAGTACAAACTTAAGCATCTCACGGATAGGCGCTTCGTCCTCAACCACCAACACTGTACGAGACATCGTAATATTCCTGCTCATTTATAAACGCCGTTATTATTAATGTGGTCTGTGACAGTTTTATTAAAACGATTACATTAATGTGTCAAGTTTAATACGGTTATAAAACACGGTTTGACCAAAGTTTATACATAGAATCTTGTTTATTCATACAATTGCGCATATTCTTGAATTGTCAAAAATATCTACACGTATGTAATTCAAAATGGCGCTTTCATCACAAGTGTGAGAATCATAAAAGTCTGAAGTAACAGGGGTGTGTTTTTCTATGGCTGCGGTCAAGACAGGGTTATCAAGGAAGCTCTTAGCAAGGGTATTGTCGGTGTACTTTGCGCTCACACTTCTTGTGACATTAGGACAAATTTTTACAGAATACCTTAGTACTAAAAATCACGTTGAAAGCGAGCTTCAAACGTTAAAAAACACCTTTTCTTCTAGTCTTACTCGCGCATTGTGGGAGCTCAATAATGACCAAGTGCGAGCCATCGCTGAAGGGCTAATGTCATTGCCTATTGTGGAGGGACTTCAAGTACGGGGTGAAAATGGCAACTACATTGCTGAGTACGGCATTCGGGTTCAGCGCTCTCCCGCGCCTATCAATCAAGAATTGATAGAGGATCATCCCGGTGGCGTTTTTAGCTATAGCTTTCCACTCGTTTTCAAATTCTCTGGCCGCGAGTCTACCGTAGGCGATGTTACTTTATACTCAAGCTTCGATACTATATTTAGCCGTATTGAAGTAGGTGTTTTCTTTCTTATCGGCAACGCGATAGTGAAGACTACCTTCCTTGTTTTTTTATTTATGACAGCCTTTCGCACTATGCTCTCTGAACCCTTACAGTCCATCACTGAGCAAATGGGTAACTTCGACCCTCAGCACCCTGCAGAGAGTAAGTTCAACATCAAATCGGATGATGACAACGAGCTATTGCAACTTAAAGAGTCGTATAACAATGTTATTGATGACCTTATCATTTCAAATAACAAGCTGAATAATGCGCAAAGCGAGCTAACGCTTGCCAATAAAAAGTTAGATGATCAAAACCTTATTTTAGAACAGGAAGTGGCGAAAAAAACCGCGTCTTTGTCACAAATCATGCTCGATTTAGAGCAGCAAAAAGACGAGCTTATTGCCCACCAGCGGGAGCTTCGCCAGGAAAACGAAAATCGCCAGTATATAGAAGCAGAGCTTCGCAAACGCAACCAAGAACTCGCAAGCTCAATGGACACGCTTCACCAAGCGCAAGAGCAGTTAGTAGAATCAGAGCGCATGGCTTCACTTGGCGGGCTTGTTGCCGGTATTGCACACGACGTTAATACGCCTTTAGGCGTGAGCGTTACCGCAGCCAGTTTTCTGCAAGAGCGACTAAACAACCTGAAGACTGATTTTGAAGATAAAAGCCTGACCAGTAAAAATATGGCAAGTTTTATTGATGAAGCAGAGCAAACTGCGCTTTTACTCTTAAGTAACTTAGAGCGCGCCTCTGACCTTATCGCCAGCTTTAAACAAGTGGCCGTTGACCAAACCAGTGAAACCGAGCGCGAGTTTGTATTAGGTGACTACATCAAGGAAATCATTCAATCTCTCAAGCCAAGCTTTAAACAAACCCAACATCAAATCAACGTAACCTGCCCTGATAATTTAGTTGTAACCTGTGCCCCCGGCGCTATTGCTCAAATTGTGACAAATATGGTCGTTAATTCGCTCATGCATGGCTTTGAAAGTAAAGCCGCTGGCACAGTAACACTCGATGTGAAAGAAGAGGGTGATAATGTTGTTATTTCCTATAATGATGACGGCAGGGGCTTAAGTGAAGATGAATTAAGTCAGTTATTTGATGCTTTCTTTACCACTAAACGAGGAGAAGGTGGCAGCGGTCTGGGCACACATATTATGTATAACTTGGTGACGCAGTCACTGCATGGCCACATCGAAGCAAACAGCACGGTCGGCAACGGCTTACAGTACACCATTCGTTTTCCCAAAAAGAGTGTGTAACCTTTTTTACTATTTTTAATTAGGGCGCGCACTTCAAGCGCCCGTTTATGTATCTAACAATCCTTTATTCAATTGCACCGCAAGTCTTACGTTGGTACGCTTGCGCCCTATTTTTATCAAGAGAATGCTTACACTATGTGGTTTAAAAATGTAAAAGCCTATCAAATTACTCAGCCGCTATCGCTAGACGAGGGTGATTTAGAGCGAGTCTTAAACGAACATGCTTTTCGCCCGTGCGGCAGCCAAGATTTAGCAACCATGGGGTTTGCCTCTCCGTTTTCTCAAGCTGGTAAGCAAGGCACCATGTTTCATGTTGTTCAACAGCGCTTTTGGATAACGCTAAAGAAACAAGAAAAAATATTGCCTGGTGCTGTAGTCAATGCAGAGCTTGACGAAATGGTGGCTAAAATTGAGATGGAAACGGGTTCGCCAGTCGGCAAAAAAGCTAAAGCAGACCTTAAGCAAGAAATTCAAACTCGCCTGCTGCCTCAGGCCTTTACAAAAAACACTTACACGCACGGTTTTATCTCGCTTGCAGACAATTTGGTAGTAGTTGATGCGTCATCTGACGGCAAAGCCGAAGCCTTTTTGGCTATGGTAAGAAAAGCCATTGGTTCACTACCGGTCGTTCCCTTTACGCGCAGAAGCCTTCAAAGCGAACTTACGCACTGGGTTACTGAGTCAACACCAGAAGGTGTTGGGCTACTTGAAGAAGCAGAGCTTAAATCTACCGATGATACAGGCAGTGTCATTCGCTGTAAGAACCAACCCCTTGATAGCGAAGAAATCAGTATTCACTTGGATGCCGGTAAGCTAGTTCAAAAAGTCGCGTTTGAATATGCAGAAACCTTAACGGCTATTATGTGTGAAGATGGTGCTATTAAACGTATTAAGTTCACCGACCGCATCAAAGAAGAAACTGACGACGTACCAAAGGATCAGGTAGAAGCACGCCTTGATGCAGAGTTCGCGCTAATGTCAGCAGAAATTTGTACGCTGCTCAATTTCCTTAGTGGTGCGCTCAATCTTAACGACGATAGTTTGTAAGCGAGCGATCAATAAAGCGCAATCTATTCTCAAATTTCAATTAACCGTTTAATTCAAAGCCTAATCACTATTACAGTAATTAGGCTTTTCATAAATATCCCTAGCGTACCCTTTTTAATTAGCTTGCTTTTGTAGAGGCGATTTTTACAAAAGCTTTCTAGCCGCTCAAAAAACATTACTTAGCCACTTCAAGCGGGGTAGTGAATTACCACAACAAAGCGCGTTTCTCCTACTTCGTCTCGATAACCGTGGGGCTGGTCTGCACGCAACATACATTGCTCTTGAGCCTGATAGCTTTTCCACTGTCCATCTTGCAAAACCCCTAACTTTCCTTGTAGTACGTGAATGTGTTCTGTCACACCTATTTGATGGGCCGAAGAGTGCTGCTCATGAAAATCCTTCAAGCAAAGCTCAAACATTTCAAACTGAGTCACTGCACTAAACGGGAATAGCGTTTTAATGGTTACGTTTGGGTCGTTAGCGAACTTATCATCTGCGTGTTGAGACGTAGGTGCTGCTTCATCACCAGACAAGAAAGAAGAAAAAGAGCACGCAAGACCTGTGGCTATTTTCCATAAGGTAGCGATAGTTGGGCTGGACTCACCTCGCTCTATTTGCCCAAGCATGGCTTTGGACACCCCGGTTAATTTGGCTGTTTTATCAAGCGAAAGGCCTCGCTCTTTACGAACTGATTGCAGGTGTTGGGCAATGCTTTTTGAAATAGCAGAAGGCTGCGCATTCGCTTTTGTCATTTATTGAAGGCCTTTTATTTCGTCGCTGATATGAACAAAGCATTTGTGCGCTATAACGCACAAATGGTAAATTACCTATTGTACGTTATAGCGCACGAAAAGGTAGAGTAGCACATTGATAGACACTAAAAGCGTGTTTTTATCACTCGTCGAGTCCAAATCGAAATTCCATCACGAGGGTTTTCATGAGTAAATGGAAGTTAAGCCATATCAGCGCGGGGCTTACCGCCGTTACGGTAGGTTACAGTAGCTCTGTTGTCATTATTATTGACGTAGCGCGCAAAGCCGGCGCTAGCGATGACATGGTAATAAGCTGGTTATTCGCGCTAGGGCTTGGTATGGGTATTACCTGCATTCTATTTTCCTGGCTATCCAAACTGCCTGTTGTTACAGCGTGGTCTACGCCTGGCGCGGCTTTCTTGTTAACCAGTATTGGTGATTACCGATTAAGCGAAGCCATTGGCGCTTTTGTAATATGCGCAATGCTTTCTCTTGTAACGGCGCAAAGTCGTAGCCTGCTTAAACAAATAAGTCGCATTCCTCCTTCAATTTCATCGTCACTTGTGGCCGGTATCCTCTTACCCATATGCCTTGCGATATTTACCGATGTAAAAGAAGCGCCGCACCTAGTTGCGTTATTTATTTCCGCTTACCTAATAGGGAGCCGACTATTTCCCCGTTATCTGATGCTGTTATTACTGGTTATGTCTGTGGGAATTAGTTTGTTTATGGGGAGTGCCAGCGGTGTTGTTGCTTTACCAAGCACCTCATCAGGGCTGTCATCAATATTTACCCTGCCCGAGCCTATTTGGGTAACGCCCACTTTCTCTTTAAGTGCCACTATTGGGTTAGCCTTTCCCCTTTTCGTTATCACTACGCTTTCTCAAAACTTGCCTGCCATAGCTAT
The DNA here is from genome assembly GCF_003443615.1 of Alteromonas sp. BL110. Lineage (NCBI taxonomy): Bacteria > Pseudomonadati > Pseudomonadota > Gammaproteobacteria > Alteromonadales > Alteromonadaceae > Alteromonas > Alteromonas sp. BL110. The sequence continues at coordinate 998,590 of NZ_CP031967.1, forward strand.
TCATCACGCCCACGGCTATACGCCCGACCATAAGCCTATTTTATCAGGTATCGCCATTGTTCAGGCCCTATTAGCACCGTTTGGTGGTTTTACCTTTAACTTAGCGGCAATCACGGCCGCATTGTGCATGGGTGAGCAAGCGGATAGTGAAAAGTCACAGCGCTATAGAGCTGCCATAGCGGCCGGCGTGGCGTACTTATTTATGGGGCTATTAGCGTCAGTTGTCGTAGCATTATTTGTTAGCATGCCCAGTATCATTATTCACCTACTTGCTGGACTAGCTCTCTTAGCTACGCTACAAGGGGCGATAGTTCGCGCTATGGAAGTTGAGCACCACAGGGCTCCAGCACTGCTTACCATGCTATGTACGGCGTCAGGCTTTAGCTTATTTTCTATGACTTCAGCGGTGTGGGGATTGGGGCTAGGTTTACTATTACTGTATGTTCAAAAGAAACCTGCTAGCGCGTAGGTTTGCTGATTAAGCGCTGTACCTATAGCTAACCTACATAATAAAAAGGCCGATACGTTTGAAGATGCACCTCTGTATCGGCCTAACACTACTTTGTAGAATTGGGGGGTAGCTCAAAAGCTTAACTGCTTATAAGAAAATTTGCTTCGCGGCGCTTGTTAGCTCTTCAAATTCATCAGAGTGAAGCTCGCCCATATCTTCGACCACACCACGTTGTATAGCTAAGTTCAAAATAGCGTCTTTTTGGCTACCTGCAGCACCCGAAACCGCCGCACCTACGCGAACAAAGTCAATATAACTTAGCGCATCAGGGAGATAGCTTAAGTCTTTCCAGTTTTTCGCTACATTAACGAAGCTTTCACCAAAACCCCATTCCCGCATAATACTCGCGCCAATGCGGCCCGCGAGTTTATCTATCGCCACTTCAAGGAAAGAAGGATTAGCAAAAACCTCAGGGTGACGTTCAGCTTCGGTCAAAATAGGCAGTACGCCAATATTGTGTACCAATGCAGCTAAGGTCATAGTATCCATGCTCATTTCCCGCTTTTTGGTGCGAGCTATGTAAAGCTGTAATACCGCCATTGCACTGGCAACTATGTTTACCGTATTCGCCCATTCCTGTTGCAGATAACGAGCAACTACATCGTTTTTAGATACGAACAGCTGCTCCATTGCCAGTGCGGTAGAAATATTCTTAATTTGTCGCAGGCCAATACGCGTTACTGCCTGACTGATAGAGGTTACTTTAACACTGCGCCCCATATAAGCACTGTTTGCAATTTTGATCATTCTTGCACTAAGTGATGGGTCTTGTCCGATTACCTCGCCCATAGCATTAAGATTAATGTCGGGGTCATCTGCTGCTTTACGGACTTTCAATGCAATAGCAGGAAGTGTAGGAAGGACCAGTGTGTCATTGTTTATTTTTTCAACCAAGATAGTTGAAAGCGCGTTCTGTGTAGACATATTTCTACCCTTAGAAAGTTCCAAATTGCCTTGATAAGGCGATAGTTTGCGTTACCCGTACTCCATTTAGCCAACATCAACCTGATGCGCCAAATAAATTGAGTATTTGTGCGTTGCATTCCCTGCGCTTATTCACATAGGCCTCTATGTTTCACGCTAAAATACAAACCGTTTATTGTTTTATTATGGTATTTCTATCACCATACTATAGTAGCTCTCTCGTTTCGACCAACTAAAAAAGACGGGCTTAATGCGAATGTTTAACGGCCGCAGTAGCCCAAGAGCTCACTCAAAGTATAGACAACAAGCAGCAAACCACTATTGATATTAAGCAAATAATTTTCATACTTTTGTATAAAATCAAAAGCATAGCTATAGTGAGTTACGCAAACACCTCCCCACATACTTAAATCAATACGGGAAAACGACACGGTAAACCTTATGATTAAAAAAACGACTTCAACTTATTCGCCTATTGCTGCTGCAGTAGCAGGGCTATTTATGCTGACCGCCTGCAGCAAAAGCGCCGATACAACGCAAACTCAAACGGCAAAGCCTGAAACCGATACAGCGCAAACTTTACTTGTAGACGAGTCCCGCTTGTCTATTTATCACGGTGTAGACCTTACCAGCGATTTATCACACCTTAGTGACAACCAGCATAAAATGCTTTCGCTTTTAATAGATGCGTCAAAAATTATGGATGACCTGTTTTGGAAGCAGGCATTTTTTGAAGATAAAGACGCCTTCCTTTCCTCAATAAGCGACGAAAAAGTACGCCATTTTGCCGCCATAAACTATGGACCTTGGGATCGACTTAACGGCGATACACCATTTATCAGCGGCTATGCAGACAAAACCCTAGGCGCTGAGTTTTACCCTCACGATATGGAAAAGGAAGAATTTGCTACGGCTGAGTTTGCCGACAAACAAGGCTTGTATTCTATGGTGAAGCGCGATGAAGCCGGTAACCTTTATTCTGTGCCCTACTCTGAAGCATTTAAAAGCGAATTAATGAAGGCATCTGATTTGCTTAAGGAGGCGTCTACCCTGGCTGAAGACGAAAGCTTCAAGCAATACCTGCAACTGCGTTCTGAGGCATTGTTGTCTAACGACTATCTTGCTTCCGATATGGCGTGGATGGATATGAAGACCAACCCTGTTGAGCTGGTTATTGGCCCTATTGAAAGCTACGAAGATCAACTCTTTGGCTATCGCGCGGCATTTGAAGCCTACGTGCTTATTAAAGATTTAGCGTGGAGTGAGAAGCTAGCTAAGTACGCCGCTTTCCTACCTGAGCTTCAGCAAGGCCTTCCTGTTGCTGATGCTTACAAAGCTGAGATGCCTGGCTCTGATGCAGACCTCAATGCGTATGACGTTATTTATTACGCAGGCCACTCTAATGCCGGTAGCAAAACCATTGCGATTAACCTGCCAAATGACGAGCGCGTACAGCTAGAAAAAGGCACCCGCCGTCTACAGCTGAAAAACGCAATGCGCGCCAAATTCGATACTATTTTAGTACCTATTGCAGATACGCTAATTGTGCCTGAACAACGTGAACACATTACGTTTGACGCCTTTTTCGCAAATACTATGTTTCACGAAGTGGCTCATGGTCTTGGCATTAAAAACACCTTAGACGGTTCGGGTACCGTGCGCGGCGCACTTAAGGAACATGCTTCAGCCCTTGAAGAAGGTAAAGCAGATATTCTAGGTTTGTACATGGTACAAAGCCTTCTAGAAAAAGGTGAAATTACCGAAGGTACACTGGAAGACTATTACGTTACTTTTATGGCGGGAATTTTCCGTTCAGTGCGTTTCGGTGCAAGCTCTGCTCACGGCAAAGCGAACATGATTCGTTTTAACTTTTTTGCACAGCAAGGTGCGTTTGAGAAAACAGAAGACGGCATGTATCGCGTGAATATGGAGAAGATGGGTGCTGCAGTAGAGGCACTTTCTGAATTGATCCTTACGCTTCAAGGTGACGGCGATTACGACGGTGTCGCAAAACTGGTCGAAACTATGGGTGTAATTAAGCCTGACCTCGCGTCAGATTTAGCACGCTTAGAAGCAGCCAGCATCCCGGTTGATATTCACTTTAATCAAGGTAAGAAAGTGTTAGGACTTGCTGAATAAGCTATTTTATTTCAATTATTTAGCTAATATAGCTGCAGCGTAAACAAAAATGCCGCCTTCTAAATAGAAGGCGGCATTTTTTTATCTTTAAGCGAAAACGTTACTCTACGTGCTGCTTCATATTCTCAGTATACGGAGGCCAGCCCAGCGGTTTGCCCGCCAACACGTGAAGGTGAATGTGATATACGGTTTGGCCGCCGTATTCGTTACAATTCATGACGGTACGAAAACCCTGATCGGCAAATCCTTGCTCCTTGGCAATTTTTGCTGCTACATATGACAAGTGCCCTACTACTTCGCGATCTTCTTCAGCAATATCATTTACCGTGGCAATTTGCTTTTTAGGAATAACCAAAAAGTGAGTAGGCGCCTGAGGGTTTATATCTTTAAACGCCAGCGCTAGTTCGTCTTCGTACAAAATCTCTGCTGGAATTTCCTTGCTGATAATTTTATCAAAAATTGTTTCTGCCATGTCTCACATTCCTTTTTAATCAGGTGTTTAACTATTGCGTTAGCGATCGATGGTTGTTCTCTCGCCAATGCAATAACAAAGTCTAAACTACAGTGTTTTTACTCGGCTCGATGCCTTGTATTAAGCGAAAACAAACCATAGAAGTATTACGCCCAACGCTAAGCGATAGATAACGAAAGGCAGCATGCCTATACGAGATATCCAGCTTAGGAATAAATAAATACAAAGGTAAGCACTTACAAATGAAAATGCTGCGCCATACAGCAATGCATACCAGTCCACCGCTTCATTTGCTTTGAGTAAATCTAAGGTGGCTAGCAACCCTGCACCTAAGATGACAGGTATAGACAGTAAGAAAGAAAAGCGCGCGCAGGCTTCGCGTTTTAATCCTAGCATCAAGCCAGCAGTCATAGTTATACCCGAGCGAGATGTCCCCGGAATTAACGCTAACACCTGGGCTAAGCCGATATAAATGGCTTGTTTTAGCGTTAGGCCTTCAAGCTCTTGTTCCCGCTTTGCTGTCGAATCGGCATACCATAAAAGCAAACCGAAAATGATGGTGGTACCTGCGATTACCAATGCTGTACGTGCATTATCTTCTATCCAGCCTTTCATCAAAAAGCCAATGATGACCGCTGGAATAGTCGCCACAATAACGTACCACGCAAGTTTACTGTCGGTAGATTGCTGCTTGCTGAAGCCTTGAGTCACCCATGCTACTGTCATCTGCCCTATTTCTTGACGAAAATAGATCATAACTGCAAGAAGGCTTCCCACATGTACTGCTACGTCAAACGCCAAACCCTGGCTTACCCAACCGAAAAGCTCAGCGGGTAGCAGCAAGTGCCCAGAACTACTGATTGGAAGAAATTCAGTAACGCCCTGAATGATTGCTAAAATAATGATTTCGAAAAGTGTCATTCCTTTGCTTAACTCCAAGTAAAGTCAATTGGCCATAATTGTTGTTTCTGTTTATCAAAGTTTTGCCACATTTGGGCATAGGTTTCTTGCGTTTCAGGGTGAATGTCGTCGGGAACAAGTTCAGCTAACGGCCAAAGCACAAACGCGTTGTAACAAATCTCTTCGCGAGGCAAAACCACAGGGGATGTGGTTACCTTACTATCATAGGTAAGCAAATCGAGATCAAGGGTTCTAGCGCAGAATTTTTTATCGGTATGCACTCTTCCATTGTCTTTCTCAATTGCTTTCAGTATTGCACACACCTCTTCAACATTTTTTGATGTTGTCGCCCGGGCGGCAGCATTATAAAAAGGACTCCCGTTGAAGCCTACAGCTTCGCTTTCATAAACGGAAGACACTGAAACATCTGAGAAGTGTTGTTTTAGGGCAACCAAAGACTGTCTCGTATAATGCTCGCGCTCAATATTAGAACCAATGCTGATTAAAATGGTATGTTTAGGCATTAGATGCGCTCTTTTCGCATTTCAACGGCAACGGTTTGCGCATTAGGAAGAATATTAGGTTTAACGATTTTAAGCGTTATTGAAGCAACCGAGAAGTGTTCAAGTACGGCATCCATAACCTTACTCCCGAAAGCCTCTAGTAGTTCGAACGTACTTTCTTTACCAACTTCCACGATGCACTCGGCTACTTTTGCATAATCTACCGTATCAGCAACATCATCACTTTGCATCGCTGTGCTTAAGTCGACATCAAGTGTTACATCGAGAAGTAGTTGGGTGGTTCTAACTCGTTCCCAATCATAAACACCAATCAGGGTGTCTACTTCAAGCCCTGTTATATAAATTTTTCCCATGGAATTTTTTCATCTTGTCTGTTATCAAACCAGTTTATTGCCCTACTTTCCGGCTTCAATACTGGTCTTACTACTGCGCTTTCAACCACATATTGCTGGTAAACGGTGGTATATCGCGTTTGGATGGAGTAGCTTTACGCTTGTGTGGCACAACTATAACGCTGTATGACAACTGGGGGCAACCAAGGTTTTGTAATTTAATAGGACACAAGCCTTTAACCTCTTATAAGAGAAGTGAAACCTGATAGAAGGTCGTACTTCGAAAACGCTTTTGATAATTAGAATGAAAAAATGATTTCGCTAACGCTTTTAATGGCTGCTGTTGCCTACCTCTTCGGTTCACTTTCAAGTGCAGTGGTTATTAGCCAATTATTTGGTCTACCCGACCCAAGAACCGCTGGCTCTAAAAACCCTGGAGCAACTAATGTGTACCGCTTGGGTGGTCGAATTCCCGCGCTGCTCGTGCTTGTTATGGATATTTTGAAAGGCACTATTCCGGTGTACGGCAGCTATTTTTTGGGTATAGAACCAATAATGCTGGGCATAATTGCAATCTTTGCCTGTTTAGGTCATATATTTCCGCTTTATTTTGGTTTCAAAGGCGGTAAAGCCGTCGCTACCGCCTTTGGTGCCATGTTGCCTATTGGGCTCGATTTAGCAGGGCTGCTTGTTCTAAGCTGGGTAGTAGTGGTTTTTCTTACCGGCTATTCTTCGCTCGGTGCGCTCGTTGCGGTGTCGCTTGCGCCGCTTTTCACGTTTTTAATTAAGCCTTTGTACACCGTGCCGGTAGCAATGCTTTCACTGCTTATTATTTTACGCCATAAAGACAACATTGCCCGCCTGTTAGCAGGCAATGAAAGTAAAGTGTGGGATAAAGGCAAAGTTAAAGAGTAAGTGCCTGCTGCAGTACATCCAGCTTTCCATCTATAGGCGTAACAGGCGAAATACCCAATATTTTAGCCAGCGCTGGATAAACCTCTAAATTGCTAAATGTAGGTATAGTGGTGTTCGTTTTAAACGCCGGCCCTACTGCAACAAAGGTCGCTCCCATATCAGGTAACGTATTTACGTAGCCATGGCCACCTTTGCTAACATGCGTACTGTTGGCGTTTTTGAAACGGGCTGGTGGCGCAATTTCGATAATGATATCGCCCGTTCTGCTTCCTACTTCCATGTGACGCTGAGCGCGCTGGGTGTCATTGAGCACAATGAAGCGGTTTTCGGCTATATAGGTAAGACGTTCTATTTCTTCGGTGATTTGTTTATCGAGCACGTTTTCTCTGGCGTAAAGATGAACTTGCGCCCCTTCATTTTCAATAATGAAGCTATCAGGAATGGATAAAGACTCTACTTCAATAAGCTGGCTTTCATCGATAGGTGTCATACCGTGGTCTGACACCACCACTAAATTTATCGGCAAATCTAATGCAGCTATACGCTCATAAAGCTGACCAATAAGTGCATCTACTTCTTGCACCGCATCATTCGTTTTATCAGCCAACGGTCCTTCATCATGGCCTACCGTATCGGTTAACGAAAAATAGCCAGCGATAAAACGAGGTCGTGATACTTCAGGAAGTTTAAGCCAATTTATAATTTGGTCGATTCGTTGCTGATAATCGGCGTATTTAGAGTAGTGGAAAAAGTAGCTGGGCTGTGTCCCCGAAATACGAGCATCAGACTCTGGCCAGAAAAAGGTAGCGGCCTTCATCCCATGATATTCCACTAAGTTCCATAGCGGCGTTGCCGTGATCCACGTGCTATCCATCCCGCCATAGCCCAACTGATATTTTGCATAACCCTCTTTTGTAGGACGGGATTTATCATAAAAACGGTTATTCACAATACCGTGGTGTTTAGGAAGCAGCCCTGTGATCAACGAAATATGGTTGGGAAAGGTATTTGACGGATAAACAGGGGTCATCGATGATGCTCTTACCCCTTGCTTTGCGATGGCACCAAGGTGCTTGGCATCGTGTAACTCGATGTAATCATGGCGAAATCCATCAAGAGAAATTAACACTACATACTGCTCTTGCTTTAGCACTTTGTCTGCTTCGTTTGAAAGTGCTTTACTTGAGGCAAATGCATTAGACGCGGTGAGCGCTGCAAAGAAAATCGAAATAAATAACGACAGGGCTAACAATAATAGCGATGCATTTTGTTTTCTTTCGTTTGTTGCTAAGCGCATATTCTTTTACGTCCTTACTCAATATTTGCCGTGGTAAAACAAAAGGCAATGGGATGCGCTCCCATTGCCTTTGCTCTTTGCTTGACTGTGTTGCCTGTTTGTTGTGCTCAATATCTGCCTTATACACATCTTATGCATACCGATGATATGCAGTATCGATTTCACAACATTGTTTAAACCCTGTCGGCGCTCTTAAATTACAGACAAGGTATCAAGAGGCCAGCGCGGTTTGGCTTGTGAAGATAATGACAAGGTTTCACCAGCTTTCAGGCGCTGCATTCCCGCATAAGCAATCATGGCACCATTATCTGTACAATACGCTAAGCTAGGGTAAAACACCTCACCTTTCAGCTCTTGCATCAGGGCTTTCATCTCACTGCGCAGCATTGTATTTGCACTGACGCCGCCAGCAATAACCAATCGTTTCATTCCTGTCTGCTTCAACGCTCGCTTACATTTAATAATAAGCGTATCCACTACGGCCTCTTGGAATGCGTAGGCAATATTAGCTTTGATTTGTTCAGCATCACCATCGGTTAAGTCAGCATCACGAATGGTGTTTGCAGCAAAGGTTTTTAAACCGCTAAAACTGAAATCTAAGCCCGGTCTGTCGGTCATTGGGCGTGGGAATTTGTAGTGTCCCGCCTCGCCCTTTTCGGCCAATTTTGCTAAGAGAGGGCCGCCAGGATAATCAAGACCAAGTAGTTTAGCGGTTTTATCAAAAGCTTCGCCTGCGGCATCATCGATAGACTCGCCGAGTACTTCATACTGACCAATGCCTTCTACTTTAACCAGCATTGAGTGACCGCCCGACACCAACAGTGCAACAAAAGGAAATTCTGGCGCATCGTCTTCAAGCATAGGCGCTAGCAAGTGCCCCTCCATGTGATGAACGCCTACTGCAGGTACGTTCCACGCATAGGAGAGCGACCGCCCTACCGATGAGCCTACTAACAGCGCCCCTACTAAACCCGGGCCTTGGGTAAAGGCAACGCCGTCGATATCTGATGGTTTGGTATTCGCATCTTCCATGGCTTTTTCAATTAAAGGAATGATTTTTCTAACGTGATCCCGTGAAGCAAGCTCGGGCACGACACCGCCATAATCAGCGTGCAGCTTTACTTGGCTGTATAGTTCGTGTGACAACAAGCCTTTTTCATCGTCATAAACGGCGATGCCAGTTTCGTCACAAGATGTTTCTATTCCTAAAATACGCATGGGGAGTAACCCTTTCTACTACTAACTTCAACGCCTAGCCTCTGGATTTACAAAGCTGCCTAACACATGAATTGCTCATTGATAGTGCTGTAAACAGCACGTAATAAAGCGAATACCAAAAACTGTGAAAATAATTCTGGCGATCTGGCGGGATCATCTTTATGATCCCGGCGCGATCATAACACTACCCTCGTCAGGATCATTTGCTTTCTATTTTTGATCACACTTACAGTTCAAATGAAAAGTGAGCAAAAAGCATTCTGAAAAGGGCGCTTATACAAGCCGCGTTAAACAACACGATGCTTAACGAGCGCAGAGTTTACCTTTAATCCTGCATTCATGGAATGCCAGTGAACAGGTAAATGAACGGTAAATGCACAATATTGGCTATTTTTTAGCAATTCATCCTTTACTTTCTCTGTAGATATGATTAGAATTTCGCACCATTTTTAACCCGGGTGGCCTTTTTAGCGCACAATTTTACCCGGATTTACACAGTAAAAGTTTTGAGGTGAGTGTTTAATGCCTATCGTTAAAGTTAGAGAAAACGAGCCGTTTGATGTGGCGCTGCGTCGTTTTAAGCGTTCTTGTGAAAAAGCAGGTGTTCTTTCTGAAGTTCGTCGTCGTGAATTCTTCGAAAAGCCAACTTGGGAACGCAAGCGCAAGAAAGCTGCCGCTAAGAAGCGTCATCTTAAGAAGCTAGCTCGTGAAAACGCACGTCGCGTAAAACTCTACTAATATAGGGTTAAGTAACGAGTCTGAAAGGTGTTGCAATTGCAGCACCTTTCGCGTTTCTGGGCCTCTATTTTTTGGCCTTATTATTTAACGACTCCATTTTTCCTTTTCAAATGGTTGCATTTGATTTTCAACCTGGGGCTTAATAATACCAGTCCGCATAGATCATTACCTTCTGAGCCGGCAATGCTCTATGCGGATTGGTATAAGCAATCTACTAATAAAAATCAGGAAGCATCATGGCACTAATTGATGATTTAAAAGCAGCGCAGAAAGATGCGATGCGTGCAAAAGAAAAAGTACGTCTTGGTACTATTCGTATGGCTATGGCTGCCATTAAGCAAAAAGAAATCGATGAACAAATCACGCTAGACGATAGCGCAATCTTAGCGGTATTGACCAAAATGGTTAAACAGCGTCAAGACGCGGCTGCCCAATACGACGCCGCCAATCGCGAAGACCTCGCTAGCAAAGAGCGTGAAGAAATCACTTATATTGAAGATTTCTTGCCACAGCCTTTGACTGACGATGAACTAAATGCCCTTATCGACGAAACTATGGCGGCGACTGGCGCGTCGGGTATGCAAGATATGGGTAAAGTCATGGGCGCATTGAAGCCAAAAGTTCAAGGCCGCACCGACATGGGTGCATTGAGTGCTAAAATAAAGGCACGCTTGAACGCTTAGGCTTAGTCCTTTATTTAAGTGAAGTATTTTGAAGGTGTGTATATCCACACCTTCGTTATTCTCATTTATACACTTCCCTGTTACAGTACTCCACTGCTTTCATCATGTCGTTGCCTTTTGTTTAGAAAGCCATCACGACTTGTGCTTTACTAATCCTTGTTGAAAATACCCTCATGGCTGGAAAAATACCTCGCGATTTTATAGATGATCTACTTTCACGTACTGACGTGGTAGAAGTAGTGGATAGCCGAGTCAAACTCAAAAAAGCAGGTAAGAATTACCAAGCATGCTGCCCATTCCACAATGAGAAATCACCGTCTTTCACCGTCAGCCAAGATAAGCAGTTCTATCACTGTTTCGGATGCGGCGCTCACGGTAATGCTATCTCCTTTATTATGGAATTCGACCGTCTAGAGTTTGTAGAGGCTATTGAAGAGCTAGCGCGTTATCACGGGCTTGAAGTACCTCGAGAAAAAGGCAGTCGCCCTGCCATGAGCGAAGAGAAAAAGCAGCAACAACAAGACGACTATGCAGTGATGGAACAAGTTACACGCTTTTTCCAGCACCAGTTGCGCCAAAACGGTAATAGTAAAAAAGCCATCGACTATTTAAAGAACCGTGGGCTTAGTGGCGACATCGTCAAGCAATGGGAAATTGGCTATGCCCCTGACAGCTGGGACGCCCTGCTAAGTACCTTTGGCAAAGATCCACAGCGCATCAAGCAGCTGGTAGATTTAAAACTGGTCAATAAAAACGACCAAGGACGTACCTACGACTTCTTTCGCGACCGCATAATGTTTCCTATCAGGGACAAACGGGGTCGAGTGGTAGGCTTTGGTGGACGTGTATTAGATGACGGCGGCCCCAAGTATTTAAACTCGCCAGAGACCCGAATATTTCATAAAGGCAGTGAGCTTTTTGGGTTTTACTCAGCGCGCCAGAACAATCGAACGCTAGATACTGTTGTTGTTGTTGAAGGCTATATGGACGTAGTGGCATTGAGTCAGTTCGACATTAATATTGCTACCGCTGCCTTAGGTACGGCCACCACACCTGAGCATATTCAGATGTTGGTTCGCGCCACTTCACATATCGTGTGCTGCTACGACGGCGACAGAGCTGGCCGTGAAGCAGCATGGCGCGCGCTAGAGAATGCCTTACCTGCGTTAAAAGACGGTGTGCGTATATCGTTTTTATTTCTACCTGACGGCGAAGACCCAGACACTATGGTACGCCAAGTAGGTAAAGATGCTTTCATGGAAATGCTCGATAACGCTATGCCACTATCTCGCTTCTTTTTTGAGAATTTGCTAAAAACCCACAACGTGGGTACGCCAGAAGGTAAAATTGCCCTTAAAAAAGCAGCAATGCCGCTGATTGAAAGCACCTTAGGCGATGACCAAAAGCAAATGCTATTAGAAGAGTTAGCCAAGCACACCGGAGAGTTCGATAGGTTTAAACTTCAGCAAGATATTACCAAAGCGAATCAAGGGTCGAAGCAAGCATATTCTCCTAATCGTAACCAAGTAAACAAACCAAAACTATCGCCACTTCGTATGTTGATACGCTTATTGCTTGATAAGCCTGAGTTAGCCGCACGTTGCGAAGATGTACAGATCGATATATTCGCAGGCAGTCAGGCTGCCGGTATGGATTTATTGCGTGATATTCACAGCTATTGTGTCAGCCACCCTCAAGCAAAAACCGCACAGCTTGTTGAAAATTTCCGCGACCATCCCCATTCTTCTACTATCGCGAAATTATTGTTACAAGAACACTTAGTTAAAGACGAGGATGCTGAGCGTGTTTATAACGACAGCTTCGCTCGCTTACTGGACGGGCATTTCGATAGCCGCATTGAAACCTTAATTTCACGCTCGCGGGTTCAGCCGCTAACGCAAGCGGAAAAACAGGAATTGAACCTGCTTATGAGGGAAAGACAGAAGAGTTAACCTAGGGGTAATGAACTTCGGGTTGATCTGTTTTTGCGTAGTAAGCTTTACGATTAATTCGCTTTCACCTTGCAATTATGCACTATGCAAGTAATAAAAGCGGAAATGTAAAAAGCACTGGCTAAAAAATCGGCCGTCAATCTGGTAAAACCACCGCTTATTCTGCTATACTGGCTAATTCGCTGCGGGCATGTTTGAACATGGTTCACACTTTTATGTGAACAAAAATGCAGCAACACGAGTAGCAAAGATATAGCCGAACATAACGGGCAGAACCGAACCCGAGCAGATGTGCATCGTAAACATATTGGTTTATACCAGCGTGGCATCTAGCATTAACGGCCTTGATACAAATGCAGTACTACAGCAGAACGGGGAACATACCTAGGCGTATGTTGTCTTTTCTATTGCAAACTAATTGAATGTGAGAAGTGTAGGTTATATGGCGCAAAGCAAGCAGTCTCAGATTAAACTCCTGATTGCAAAAGGTAAAGAGCAAGGTTACTTAACCTTTGCAGAAGTAAACGACCACCTGCCGCAAGATATTGTCGATTCTGATCAAATCGAAGACATAATCCGCATGATTAATGACATGGGAATTCAAGTTTCTGAATCAGCTCCTGATGCAGATGAACTTCTCATGCAAGAAGCGAATGCTGATGAAGATGCTGCAGAAGCAGCAGCTCAAGCACTTGCTACTGTAGAAAGTGAAATTGGCCGTACGACTGACCCAGTTCGCATGTATATGCGTGAAATGGGTACCGTTGAACTTCTTACTCGTGAAGGCGAAATTGAAATCGCTAAGCGTATTGAAGACGGTATTAACCAAGTACAGTGCTCGGTTGCTGAATATCCAGAAGCGATCACTTACCTGTTAGATCAGTGGGATTTATACGAAGCCGAAGAAATTCGCCTAAGCGATATTATCTCTGGCTTTGTTGATCCTAACGATGATCAAGATCTCGCGCCAACTGCGACGCACGTAGGCTCAGAGTTATCTGAAGAAGAGTTAGATGACGAAGATGGCGATGATGATGATGATGACGACGAAGATGAAGACGATAGCGGCGTAGACCCAGAGCTTGCACGCGAACGCTTCGCAGAACTTCGTGAACAGTACCTAAAAACTCGTGATGTTATCGAGAAGAAGGGTCGTTCTCATGCCGATTCTCGCACACAAATAAACGCTTTAAGCGACGTATTTAAAGAGTTCCGTCTAGTTCCTAAGCAATTTGATCGCATGGTTAAGAACATGCGTGCAATGATGGACAAAGTACGTATCCAAGAACGTCTTGTAATGAAGTTCTGTGTTGTTAATGCAAAAATGCCTAAGAAAGATTTTATAAAAGCTTTTGCGGGTAATGAAACATCTACTGCGTGGTTATACGAAGCAGTTAAGTCAGGTGCGCCTTACGCAGCTGAGCTTGCAGTTAACCAAGAAGAGATTGAACGCTGCATTAGCAAGATGAATCAGGTTGAGCAAGAAACTGGCTTGGTTATCGCTGATATTAAAGACATTAACCGTCGCATGTCGATTGGTGAAGCGAAAGCGCGTCGTGCGAAAAAAGAAATGGTTGAAGCTAACCTTCGTCTTGTAATCTCGATTGCGAAGAAGTATACCAACCGCGGTCTTCAGTTCCTTGACCTTATCCAAGAAGGTAATATCGGTCTGATGAAAGCGGTAGATAAGTTCGAATACCGTCGTGGTTATAAGTTCTCTACGTATGCTACATGGTGGATTCGTCAGGCGATTACTCGTTCAATTGCTGACCAGGCGCGTACTATCCGTATCCCTGTGCACATGATTGAAACGATTAACAAGCTAAACCGTATCTCACGTCAAATGCTTCAGGAAATGGGTCGCGAACCTACGCCTGAAGAATTGTCAGAGCGCATGTTAATGCCTGAAGACAAGATTCGTAAAGTACTTAAGATTGCTAAAGAGCCAATCTCGATGGAAACACCTATCGGCGATGATGAAGATTCACATCTTGGCGACTTTATCGAGGACAGCACTATTATTCAGCCCCTCGATTCAGCTACTGGCGGTAGCTTAAAAGGCGCTACGCAAGAAGTACTCGCAGGCCCTAACGGCTCGTGAGGCGAAAGTTCTACGTATGCGTTTCGGTATCGATATGAATACTGACCATACGCTTGAAGAAGTAGGCAAACAGTTTGACGTTACCCGTGAGCGTATCCGTCAGATTGAAGCTAAAGCACTTCGCAAGCTTCGCCACCCTAGCCGTTCTGAGCAGCTACGCAGCTTCTTAGACGAATAGAAAAAGCATTGCTTTGTTTAAAAATCCCCGGCCTTGGCTGGGGATTTTTTTGTTTTAATTTCCCGAAGTTCTTTCTGTAAAAAGCTGCAACTCGTTGCTTTAGCATTTCGCTAGACCCACAAAAAAGCCCCCGTTAGGAGGCTTTCAATACGCTTTAGAGTAGTTAACTACAACCTACACCCTAAACTGCTTAGCAATTGACTCGAGGTGTTGCGCAAGGTCAGCAAGTTCATTACACATAGTTCCCAATTCACCTGAACGACTTGCAGTTTGCTCAGTGCGCTGATGAATTTCATCAACGTGACGTACAATGTCAACCGCAACAGTGCGCTGATCTTCAGTGTTGTGGGCAATTTGCTCATTCATTTGATTGATGCGACCGATTGTACTGGTAATCGTCTCTAAGCTGCTACCCGCTTTATTGGCGGTTTCAACGCTATTTGTGGCTTGTTCGGTGCCACGAGCCATTACCTCAACCGCCGAATGTGCAGCGCTTTGAAGCTGTTCTATAGTGCTCTGAATTTCTTCTGTAGACTGTTGGGTACGCGATGCGAGCGTTCTTACTTCATCGGCGACTACCGCAAAGCCTCGCCCTTGTTCACCGGCCCTTGCTGCCTCGATAGCCGCGTTAAGTGCAAGTAGGTTGGTTTGTTCCGCTATGCCCTTGATTACATCTAGCACTGAACCGACTTTGTTTGAGTCAGACTCTAAGCGCCCAATAACGTCAGCTGTCTCGCGCACGTTTTCAGCAAGCTGCTGAATACTAGTCACGGTTTGCTGTACGATTTGACGACCTTCACTTGCCGCTGTAGTCGCTTCATTGGCGTCACTTGCTGCTTGGGCTGCACTATGTGCAACGCCATCAACAGAGCCGCTCATAGTATCTACCGCTTGCTTAGCATTTGTTGCAGACTTCTGTTGTACATCAATGGTGCGCTGAGTTTCTTCAGTTACGCCGCGAAGGTTTTGCGCTAAGTTCGATAGCGGTAAGCTCGCTTCAACCACGTCACGTACTACACCTTGAAGTTTATCCATAAATTGATTGAACCAGTATACCAGCTCACCAATTTCATCTTCACTCTTTGTATCAATACGAACTGTTAAGTCGCCATTTTCTTGCGCAATATCTTTAAGAGAACGAACGACATCATCAATACTCTGCTTAATGCCGCGCACAATAGGCACTGCTGTGGCAAATAACAAAACGGTTACAACAATAGCTAAAATAACGCCTGTACTAATAAGCGAAGTATTAGCGCTATCTGTATTTTCAAACGATTCTTCGAACGCGGTTTGTTGTGCGTCGCGAAACTGTGACATAGCGGCAATCGCGCCGTCATAAGACTGGTTCATTTGTGCCGACAGTTCGCCCAACCGACTAAAGTCAGCTGTGCCATTTACCATAGACTGTGAAACGTCGTAGGCGACGTCAAAATATTTGTCAAAACCTGAAGATATACGAGCGATATCTGAACGAAATTCCGGGCTGATGTTCGCTATTTGATTAAGCCCTTTCTTCGCTTCTTCGGCTAACTCTTTCGCCACGGTAAGGGTATCTTGATCACCTGTTGTTACCGCGCTCGCGAGGGTATCACGCACTTTTTGCATGTCGACCAATGTCGATGCCGATAACTGTAAGGCTGGGAATTGAACTTTCTGTACTTTTTCTAGCGTTGCGCCATTATTGAGCGCAGTGTAAACAGTGATAAGCAAATAAATAATAAAACTTAGCGCTGCGATCCCCGGTATAAGAAAGATCTTAGTCGCAATTGGCATTTTCTTTAGAAAGTTCATCAACTATCCCACTGTTTTTTATGATCGTACAACTACTTTTCACCTAACTTTTCAAAAAGCGCTGCACTTTGTTTGGTCTACCTAATTTATCTACCTGTTAGTAAAAAACTTTAACGAAATTATGGCCTCGCACACGTGCAAGGCCATAAATAGGTAGTTAGAACGTATAATTTACGCCAACTTTAAGCAGAGTTGCATCATTTAGATCATTTAGGTCGTCTGAGTACCAAGTTACATCGGTCTTAAGTGCAAAGCCTGGTTCAACATCGTAGCGAAGGCCTACAGTAACCGCTGATACATCTAGCTCTTGTTGAGCAGCAATGCCGGCAGCACCTTGATAGATAGAAGCCCAAGTCGCATCGGTAACCGCATCTCCAGTAGAGATAGTAGAAGGAAGCGCAGCTACTAGACCAAGCTGAGTACCGTTATCCGCTTCTTCAACTTCATAGGTAATGTGCGGCGTAAACTTGCCGAAGCGCATACCCGCAGTAACGTACCACGCTTTATTATCAGCGATAACAGAACCATCAACCTCAGTCTGGGTGAATTCTGCGCCTACAAACCAATCGTACTTGTCGATATCAACTGCTACTTCAAAAAAGGTCCCAGTATCATCATTTACACTGAAGCCTTCAGCCGCAGCAGACGCATTGGGAATAACTGCGCCGAACGCCGACATTCCGTCTATGAACGAGTCAAAATCTTCATTCGCAGCACTAGTCGTACCGCGTGCAAGCAAGGTACGAGCGCTGAACCAGTCACGTGTCGCCTCAAAAGAAACTGCCACTACATTTTTTAGATCTAGCGCTGCAGGCGTACCTGAAATCGTCGTATCAGTTTCAACACGTCCCATAGTTAGCTGAGCGCCGTATTCCCAATCACCCGAGTAATTCGTGTAATCAACGCGAACACCATCGATATTGTTAAAGTCGATACCGTAAATTGCATCAGGTGGTGTTAACCAGTGGTAAGAGTAACCGATATCAAGAGATGCTGAGTATTTGAAAAGTGGCATACGTAAGCGGCCAGCACTAATGTTGACGTTGTTGTTCAACATGTAAGTCATGTAAGCCCATTCGAAATCGGCGTCGTAGTCTTCACTACCGCGGCCAACTAACTGTGCTGTAGCAGAAAGCTTATCGCTAACGTCACCGCGAACTTGCAGACCAAACACACTGGCTGGGTCGAAGTTAAAATCACTGTCGTAGCCGTACACTGACTCGTCATCGTCTAGTGTCATTCCGCCGATAAG
Source organism: Alteromonas sp. BL110 (assembly GCF_003443615.1). NCBI lineage: Bacteria > Pseudomonadati > Pseudomonadota > Gammaproteobacteria > Alteromonadales > Alteromonadaceae > Alteromonas > Alteromonas sp. BL110. The sequence goes on from NZ_CP031967.1 coordinate 1,016,520, forward strand.
GTTTGCAAAGCCGTTAATTTGAATGTCGGCAAGTACTGGTGTAGCCAAAAGGCCAGCCATAGATAAGATAGCTAATTTGGTTTTCATGCGTGTTCCTTAAATTCTTTGTATTAACGGTAAGTTAGAAGGTAGCGACAACACGTACGCTGTCATTAACGGCGCCAGCGTCGACATAACCAATAGCGCCAGGATTACTTGCAACTGTAGATATAACATCTGCGTCACTACCCAACGCCTTAGGAGGCTGACCTTTACCCGTAAAAACAAGTTTCGACCAAAACGCAGTAAGTTGAGCTGCGGTTTTGTTTAGTACCTTACCGTTAAATTCGTCTGTGGCAGATTGACCTTCAGCTAACGCAACAGGCTCTGCTTTTGTACCGCTAGGAAATGCTTTGGCCTTGTTTAAGAAAAGTCGGCTAATGCTGTCTTTATCTAGTGAATCGCCATTGCTAGGATGCACGATGACTGCCACGTCAGCGATCGCGACGTTACAGCATAGTCCGGCTGCAAGTATCCATTTTTTCATCATATGTCCTCTGGAGTCTTTGTGAATGCTAGCCCATCGCTCTTCACTTTCTTTGAAGGCGCTAAAAACGACATTTGCGTGTTTGAGCGATATGAAGCAAACAGGTGCTTGTGTGTCCAAACATTTACTACGTGATAAGTATTGGTCACAAACGCAATATTCGCCACTTTGAGCTTTAAATATTTATCTTATATAAATTAATAGCTTATATAAGTACTTGAGAATTGTGCGCAGTGTAGTGAAAGTGGAAAGTTAAACAACTATACGATTGTCTAATACATACTGTTAGCGTGTATGAAGGCCGATAAGAAAAATAAATGCAAGACAAAAAAGAAGAGTTACCTTAACAATATCAACAACTTAAAAAAATCAGACGCTATAGCAGAAGTAATAAAAACCGATATTAGAGTATGAAAAAAGATACCTAACTCTTTTGAACTCGCACCAATTTGTGTTGGCACGAGTTCAAAAGGCAATCAATAAACTACGAGAGAATTTCTACGACTCACCTTTCTTGTAAGGAATCGCTTTTTCTAGCGCTTCGATTTCGTTGGTTCGCTGCATTGGAGAGCCAGTATTTCTTGCTAGCCAACTATACGCTGTGGGTACAACATAAAGGGTCATAAATGCCGAAACAAGTACGCCTGAGAAAATAACCATACCAATTACCATACGGCTCTCAGCGCCAGGCCCTGATGCAAGTACCAAAGGCAAAGAACTAAACACGGTGGTAAAACCTGTCATAACGATAGGGCGCAAGCGCTGTGCGGCAGCACGCTTAAGTGCGAGTTCAAACTCCATACCCGCATCACGAAGCTGATTAGCGAATTCTACTATCAAGATACCATTTTTAGCGGCAAGCCCGATAAGCATCACCAAACCAATTTGGCTGTAGATATTAATCGTCATATCACTGAAAAACAGCCCGATGTATGCCCCGACGAGGGCTAAAGGCACAGTAAGCATTATCACTAAAGGATGCACCCAACTTTCAAACTGCGCGGCCAATATTAAGTAAGTGACCGCAAGCGCTAGCATAAAGACATAAACAAATGAGTTGCCCGCTTCTTGATAAAGCTGTGACTCACCTTTGTAATCTATAGATACGTTATCGGGCAGTTCAGTAGCCACAATATTTTCTAAATAGGCGAGTGCCTCACCAAGAGTATAACCCTCTGCCAAGTTCGCCGATATGGTTACAGCTCGCATTCTGTTATAACGATTAAGCTGCGCAGATGTTGCTTGCTCCTCAAACGTTAGTAAGTTATCCATAGGAATAAGCTCACCCGTACGTGACGAACGCACGTATAAATTTTCAATACTGTTAGGGCTTCTGAAGTCTTCTTCGATGCCTTCCATGATGACATCGTATTCCTCACCTCTATCAAGGAAAGTAGACACCGTACGCTGACCTAGCATAACCTCCAATGTGCCGCCAATATCGCTAATTGATACACCTAGGTCAGCCGCTCTGTCGCGATTAATATTAACTAACAGCTGTGGTGACGTCTCTTTATAATCAGAGTCTAGCCGAATTAATCCCAGGTTTTGCGCTGCTTTTTTTAACACTATGTCGCGCCATTCTACGAGGTTCTCATAAGTGTCACCCTGTAAGACAAACTGAACTGGGCGTCCGAGCCCGCCTCCTGATATACCGCTTCGCATAATTGCAAACGCGCGAACATCGGGCACGCTGTTAAGCTTGCCGCTGATTTCATCCATGAGTGAAAATGTGCTGAAATCACGTTCGTCCCAATCTGCAGAACCGACGATCGCAATCCCCGCATTTCCGCCGAAACCAGGTGTTCTCACCAAAAGACGATTAATTTTACCGCTCTCACGATAGGGCATTAATATGCTTTCTATTTGCTCTAGATTCCTTGCGTTACTTTCAAAGCTCGCCCCTTCTTGAGCGTTCATTAAGATGAAAAAGTTACCTCTATCTTCTTTAGGAACGAACTCGCTTGGAATCTTCTCTGATAGCTGAACTAACGCAACAACCGCAATAACAAGCATTAGCAGCATAAGAAAAGGTTGGTGTAAGGTTTTACCCAACGTATTGAAGTAACGGGTTTCGAGCTTTGAAAATCGCTTATCCATCCAGCTTCCAAAGCCTGATGAACGTGGGCGTTTTTTAAGTATTTTCGACGCCATCATGGGTGACAAAGTAAGCGCAGTAAAACTAGAAAATGCCACGGCTGCAGCAATAGCTAACGCAAATTCGGTGAACAGCCTGCCAATATTCCCTTCAAGGAAGACCAAAGGAACGAACACTGAAATAAGTACAAGTGTGGTCGCAATCACGGCAAACCCGACCTCTTTTGCGCCGCGATAGGCAGCTAAAATAGGCGGTTCGCCCATCTCAATGCGTCGATAGATGTTTTCAAGTACAACAATAGCGTCATCTACCACAAGACCAATCGCTAACACCATAGCAAGCAAGGTAAGCAGGTTTATCGAAAAGCCCAGCGCATACATCACGATAAAAGCCGCAATAATAGAAACGGGAACGGTAACCGCAGGAATCAAGGTGGCGCGAATATTACCTAGGAAAAGGTATATTACTATCACCACCATCAGCATTGCGATCCCCAAAGTCTCATATACCTCGTCAATCGACGCCTCAATGAAAACTGATGAGTCGTAGCTTGGTACAATAAAAATGTTATCTGGAAGGGTCGCTTCTATTCTTTCTATCTGCGCTTTAGCTGCCCGGGCTACTTCGAGAGTATTGGCTTTAGACTGCTTGATAATGCCAAGACCTATCATATTGACGCCATCACCACGAAACTCTGTTTCATCATCCTCAGCGGTTAGTTCAACGTGGGCTATTTCACCTAGGCGTACAAGATAGCCGTTATCCCCTACTGCAACGGTTAGGGCTGCAAAATCATCCGGCGTTAGGAAAGTGCGCGCTACCCTTACTTCAAAGTCACGATCATTACTTTCTACTTCACCGGCAGGCAACTCAACATTTTCGGCACGGATCACCTGCTCTACATCACTAACTGTTATGCCTCTAGCCGCCATGGCATTGCGGTCTAAAAACACTTTCATGGCGTAGCGTCTACCACCACCAATTTGAATTCTAGCCACACCATCCACAATGGATAGCCTGTCAACCAGTACACGCTCTGCGTAGTCGGTCAGCTCCATGGTATTGAGGTTAGTGCTTCGTAAGTTGTACCACACTACGGCGCTTTCATCTGAGTTCGCTTTAGACACTTCAGGTGGATCGGCTTGGTCGGGCAAGTTATTCAAAGCTCGGCTGACTCGCTCGCGCACATCGTTGGCTGCCGCATCAATATCTCTGGAAAGTTTAAACTCGATAGTGATGTCTGAGCGACCATTACGAGACGTGGAAGTTACGTTCTTTATACCTTCAATACCCGAAATTCTGTCTTCTAAAAGCTGGGTAATTCGGGTCTCGACTATATTCGCTGAAGCCCCAGTGTAGTTTGTATTAACCGATACTATAGGTGGGTCTATATCGGGATATTCCCGTAAACTCAACATAGAGAATGCGACAATACCAAAAATAATCAGTAGTAAATTGAGTACGGTTGCAAAAACCGGGCGCTTTACAGAAACGTCTGACAATAGCATAACTGTTTGCTCCCTAGCGGTTTAATACATTAACCGGAGATTGGTCACGTACGCGAAGTGTACCTTCGGTTATTACTTCATCTCCTTCACTTAAACCGCTGACAATTTGCACTTGCCCTGGACGACGCTCACCAATTTCCACTTCGGTTTGATGTGCTACATTATCTTTAACTACATAAACAAACTGTTTGTCTTGCACTGGCACCAGTGCCTTTTCTGGCAAGACTAAAGCACTAAGTACACGTTTTTCTACCACGACGGTCAGCAGCATACCTGGGCGTAGACGACTGTCTTGGTTGTCAATAGTTGCGCGCACGCGAATAGAGCGGCTAATGGGGTCCAAGCGCGTATCAATATTAGTGATTTTTCCTGTAAACTCTTCTCCAGGATAAGCGACTGATGACGCACTTACCAATTGCCCTTTAGCCACGCTGGCAAGGTGGTTTTCAGCGATACTAAAATCAACTTTGATTTGGCTAATATCATCTAACGTGGTGATGGTATCGCCTGGCTGGATAAGTGAACCAATACTGATTTCGCGGTTACCCAAAAGCCCGTTAAATGGCGCGCGAACTTGTAGATCATTGAGCTGTGCTAACGCGACATCTAACTGGGCCTGTAACGCTTTTACTCGGGCCTGTTGTTCATCGAGAAGCTGCTCAGAGGTAGCATTTGACTGACGTAAATCGGCTATGCGGGTAAACTGGCGTTTTGCTTCATCAATGTTCGCTTTGAGTTCTTCCACTCTGGCGCGCTCTTCAGTGTTGTTAAGCTGCACCAAAAGCTCGCCCTCAACGACTTTATCGCCATCATCGAAATTTATTGTTTTTACCGTATCGGTAACTTGCGCCGTAATATTCACCGACTCGTTCGCAGTAGCTGTGCCGAGCGACTCGATAGTGATAGGAAATGCCTGTGACGAAACTACTGCTGTATTTACTGGTGTGGCTCTAGCGGCAGCGTTTGCTTTACTTTCTTCCTGAGGCACATTCAAATATGCCACAACACCAGCAAGCAACACCACGCCAAGTAATAAGGGCGATAACGATAATCGTGAAGACATAACCTTTCCTATTGGTAAAATAGCATTGCGTTGAGCCTGAAGTTTTTTAAAAAGATCAACGAATACTCAAGTACACAAAGTTCGCTTTACTCGAGCACAAACTTTCCCAAACATATTTTTGTGTACCGCGTTATTATTGTTTGTTGTATTATTTTTGCGTAGAGTCTGTTCGATAATATTGATTGCTTTTACAACAATCGCAAACACCCGCTAGAGTATTTTACCCAAATCAATGGTCATCTTATTTCGCTTATCAGCTATATTCGCTGTTTTAACGCTTTTCGCATGTTCACAGTCAGCGCCTAGTACCCCAATGTGCCGTGTTTCAGATGCACTGTTATCTAAGAATGTTAACGGTCAGATAAACGCTAAAATTTCGCCTGTTGGCGCGGCCTGTTTAATAAAAACCAATGAGAGAGTGTTGCTAATCAAACACCGCCTGTCTGGCAAATTAGACTTCCCCGGTGGAGGGCTAGTTGAAGGTGAATCACTTGCCTGCACCGCCCATCGAGAGACATGGGAGGAAACGGGTTTTAACGTTGAAGTGAAGGAATATTTATCGACCACGGTCAATGGCCTAGTCATATTTGGCTGTCATACAGACGCAGGCATTGAAAAACTTCCGAACACTTTCGAGGCGCCTTCGTGGGCCAAGATAGAAGTTGTCAGCCTCGTTAAAGTTGACCCATTTTTGCTCGACCATGATGCGCTACGTTATGCCGACGATCTTATTCCCTTGCGCGATGGCTACACCCAATTCGTTATAAAGCAGCACTGACAAAGCATTGTTCATTGTGCCGGGGATTGGTAAATTGTCCCAATAGAATAAACAGGAGAAGTGGCTTGTTTTCACTGCCAACGTTAAGCCTAAAAGGCAAAGTATCTGAACAGGAATGGCAAACCCGTATCGATTTAGCCGCATGCTACCGATTAGTGGCTGATATGCGATGGGGCGATCTTATCTATACTCACATTTCCGCCAAGGTTCCGGGCACAGACCATTATCTTGTTAACGCCTTTGGGCTTACCTTTGAGGAAGTTACGGCTTCTAACCTGGTCAAAGTCGACTTAGACGGCAATATACTTGACGACACACCCTATGGGATTAACCCGGCCGGATTCACTATTCACAGTGCAATTCACGAAGTGCGCCACGACGCCCAGTGCGTTATCCACCTACATACGTTAGCTACCATCTCTGTGGCTTCGGTGAAAGGCGGATTGAAGCCCTGGAGTCAATATTCAATGTTTTCGCTTCCTTCGCTTTCTTATCACAGCTATGAAGGCTTGGCCGTAGACGATAGCGAAAAGAAGCGTTTGCAAGACGATCTTGGCGATACTAATCATATGCTTTTGCCTAACCATGGCGGTTTAACCCTTGGCCCAACGGTTGGCGACGCCTTTATGCGCTTTTACGATTTACAGCGTGCGTGCGAAATTCAGCTTGCCCTGATGCAGTCTAACGAAGAGGTTATCGAAATACCGCAAAGCATTATTGATGGTATATACGCCCAGGCAAATGTGGTTCACAGCGGCGAAACAGGCGGACAAAAAGCATGGCCTGCCATGCTGCGCAAAGCCTATAAATTAGACCCAAGTTTTTGCGAATAATTAAGCTTATTTAGCTAAACGCCAACTCATTTTAAACAGGAATTGTTTTAACACATGAAAGTCACCAAAGTAGAAATTTTCGATATCGAATGCCCTAAACGCCCACAGTGGAACCCTGTATTCGTGCGTGTTTACACCGATGAAGGCATTACTGGCGTAGGTGAAGCAGGGCTTGCTTATGACTGGGGTCACAGCGCCGCCGCGCATATGATTAAAGAGATTTCCGAGGCGATGCTGATTGGCTTTAATCCTTTTCACACTGAACTGCTTTGGTCGAGAATGCTACGCGAGGGCTTTTGGGGACTAGGCGGCGGCCCGGTAATTTATGCCGCGATGAGCGCGATTGATACTGCTCTTTGGGACATCAAAGGTAAGGCGCTTGGTTTGCCTGTATATGAATTGCTTGGTGGTAAAACGAATGGCAAACTTCGTAGCTACGCTAGTCAGCTGCAGTTTGACTGGGATAAAGAAGTAACCAAGCTTAATGACCCCGCAGATTATGCTCGCGCCACTGAAAAAGCCCTGAAAGACGGTTACGATGCGGTGAAAGTTGACCCCATCGTTTACGATAAAGACGGTAACACTCACTTTGACAGAACGAAGCTGTTTACTAAACCCGAGCTTAAACTTTTCAAAGCTCGCCTTCAGGCGATTAGAGACACCATGGGCGAAGATGGCGACATCATCTTTGAATGTCACAGTTTGTTAGGTGCGTCAACGGCCATTCAACTGGGTGGTATTGTTGAAGAAATTGGCTGCTTGTATTACGAAGAACCGGTTAATTATCTCAACTCTAAGCTTCACGATAAAGTGGCGAAGAACGTCAATGTGCCTATTGCGGGCGGTGAACGCTTGTACCATCGCTGGGATGTACGCCCTTACCTTGAAGACCAATCAATTGATGTACTTCAACCTGATGTTGGCCTTTGTGGTGGTTTCACCGAAGCGAAAAAGGTATGTGACTATGCTGACATTTACGATGTACGCGTTCAGGCACACGTTTGCGGAGGTCCAGTTGCGACAGCGGCAAGCCTACATCTAGAAACGGCCATTCCAAACTTCCTAATTCACGAGCACCACACCTACGCCATTAAAGACTGGAACCGTGAACTTTGTATTCAAGATCCTCAGCCTGTAAACGGCTTTATTGAAGCACCTGACGCGCCGGGAATTGGTATCGACCTAAACGATGAGGTGGTTTACCGCTCGCCACACATGACGGTAACTGAGCTTAAATAGCAAAGACGCATACCGGCAATCTTGTAAGCTTGTAAGTTAACTACATAGGATATGCTTGCACGGTGTCTGCACAAGCTATTCTTATTGGGTATCTGGGTAGCTTAACAGCGTCGGAGTAAGCTATGAAGCATGTTCCAGGCTAGCCTTTAAGCAATGTTGTACCATTGCTTAGCGTTTCTAGACAACAGCGCCACTTTTTGAACCTCGGAAAGCGGCGCTACCATATCTGAGAATCCATGCCAAAGTGCAGCATAAGGCATTCGCCACTGGCACAGCGGGAAGTTGCTAGCAAGCATAATTTGATTTGTGCCAACTATGTTCAACAAGTTTTCAAAAATATAGTAAGCCCGCTGCCACCGCCAGCTGCGCTCCTGCATTTCTAACCCCGAAAACTTAAATGCAACCTGCCCGGTTTCACTCAAGACTCGAATATTTTGTCGCCACGTTTTAAACGCAAAGCTATTTATATCAATTGGCGCAATAGCAGCGTGATCAATCGCTACTTTCAAAGCTGGGTTTTGTTCTAATACGTTAAGTAATGCACTCACGGCATTGCTATTTGCAATATTTAGCTGCGCCTCAAAAGACAAGCCTCTAGAAGCCATATGACTAAGCGCCCACTTTACTTTAGGAGCGCGTAGAAGGGTTTCAGCGTCGTTATCTAAGATATGGCGAAGCCCGCGTACTGAGGGGTAAAGCGCTAGCTTATCGATATGACTGCCAACGCTATTTGCAGCTAAATCTATGCAACCAACGGAGCGAAATGGCAGCGTACAATGACGCTCTAGAAAGGCAATTTCTCGCCACGGTCTACTGTTATCGTAGCCAGCTTCAATATGAACAAACCCACAAAGCTGACCTAGAGAAGCGCGATGAAGCATCGCCTCTGTGGTATTTTTAGCAATACTTTTCTTATCAGCCCAAAAAGGCGCATTAGTGGGTTTTAGCCAATTGTACTGACCTTCATCCAAAGCAAAAAGATGGATATGAGGGTCTACCCACGTTTGTGAATGCTGAACCATTTTTTATTCTTTAACCCTGAGTTTGTGCACTTGCGTGTAGCGTTTTTTACATCGCCTACTTGCCGTAGTGCTAATTGACCCTCACTATTAAGCAGCGCCTTCTGTGCCTCTTATTGAGCTCTTTCTATTGAGCTGTATAGCCCCCATCAACAGCGTACAAACTACCCGTGATGAAAGATGCTTTATCGCTGCATAAAAAATAGGTCAGTTCAGCTACGTCTTCAGGCTGACCTAAGCGACCAATAGGCTGCGCAGCAGCTTCTTCGGCTACTACTTCACTTTTATCTGCCCCAGAACGTGCCACGTAATTGTCAATGGCATTGTGAAAAAGAGGCGTTTCGATAGTACCAGGGCACACCGCATTAACGCGAATGTTATAGGGTGCATAGTCAAGCGCGGTAGTTTTTGCCATAGACGCCAGTGCACCTTTACTTACCCCGTAGGCAAAGGAGTTTCGCTTTCCTACAAAAGACTGATCTGAACCCATTACCACAATGGCTCCACTTCCCTGCTTTTTCATCGTCGGCAAGCATGATTTAATTGCGCCATAGGCGCCTTTTACGTTAAGACTAAGCACCTTATCAAGCAAGGCTTCGTCAGTATCTTCAATAGTTGCAGATACGTGGATACCTGCATTACATATCAACGCATCTATACGCTGATAAGACGCAATAACTTCATCGATTGCAGCCTCAATATTACTTACCACGCTTACATCACAAGGCTTCCATATAGCATTGGGTATTGGTTGCTCAAAGTCTCTAATATCCAAATTAACGACGTGATAACCGTTTTGACTAAACAACTTACATACCGCAAAACCAATGCCTAAGCTTCCCCCCGTTACAATACAAACTGGGCCCGGCGAATATTCACTACTATGGTAAAGATTTTTCTTCGCGCTATCTGAATTCATGTTTTTATATACCGTGTTGCTGGTGTGTCTGTGAATGCGTTACTTTTAAGTAAGCTAAGCATGCCAGTGGGAGTCTGAATTGCAAGAGAGCTTAGCACTTGTGTTCTCCATTCTAAATTAACATTGATGCGCGAGGCGTGATCTCCAGTAATTTCAGTTATAGCTCAATCCCCATATCATCCAAATTTATTATTAACTTTCCTTTAACGGACTATTCGGACTACGCTTTTTGTGACTATAATAAGCAAAATTAAAACACTTGTTTGAAAAAGGAGTCATCCATGCCTCTGTACCACGCCCCTACAACTGATTTTCAATTCTTACTAAAAGACTGGCTTGGACTCGATGCTCACTACGAAAAGCTCGGTATCAGCGACTTTGATAGCGACCTAGCCAATGAGATTATTGCGCAGGGCGCAAAATTTGCTCTTGATGTAATAGCCCCTCTTAATCGTGAAGGCGACGAAGAAGGCTGTAAGCTTGAAGACGGTAAAATTACTACGCCTAAAGGCTTTGCAGATGCCTATCAGGAATATGTAGCTAACGGCTGGAATGCGATGCTAGGCACTGCCGAGTACGACGGGCAAGACTTGCCGTACACCATGGCTGTGCCTGTTCACGAGATGCTAAACGCGGCGAATTTGAGCTGGCGCTTAACTACTATGCTGACCGAAAGCGCGACACTTGCAGTGACTAAACACGCCAGTAAAGAATTAAAAGATATTTACCTTGCTAAGCTAATCAGTGGTGAATGGACAGGTACCATGAACCTGACCGAACCTCACGCGGGAACCGATTTGAGCTTGCTTAGCACCAAAGCTGATCCACAAGCCGACGGCACCTATAAAGTAACGGGTAATAAGATTTTTATCACTGCCGGTGATCACGACTGGAGCTCGAACGTTATTCACCTTGTTCTTGCTCGACTGCCTGACGCGCCAAAAGGTGTTAAGGGTATAAGTCTGTTCTTAGTACCTAAGTTCCTTCCAGACGCCAGCAATGAGCCTGGTGAGGCGAACAGCCTTTCGGTAGGAAGCATTGAACACAAAATGGGGATTAAGGCCAGCCCAACCTGTGTGATGAACTTCGACGGCGCAACAGGCTACCTTGTCGGTGAAGAAAACCAAGGCTTAGCATGCATGTTCACTATGATGAACGACGCCCGCTTCCAGGTAGGCCTTCAAGGCTTAGGTGCGGCAGAAGCATCGTACCAAGGCGCGCTAACCTACGCTCGCGAACGTGTACAGTCTCGCGCACCTCAGGGTATCCAAAACCCAGAAGGCAAAGCAGACCCAATCGTATTTCAACCTGACGTAGCGCGTATGTTACTTACGCAGAAATCATTGATTGAAGGCTGCCGTGCACTTTCACTTTTCTACGCGAAATTTATGGACGTAGAAAAGCTGGGTGAAGGCCAGGAAAAAGAAGATGCCGACAAAATACTTCAGTTTTTAACACCAATTTGCAAAGCCTTTATGACGGATATGGGCCTTGAAACCACCAGCTTAGGTGTTCAGGTTTTCGGTGGTCACGGATTTATTCGTGAGTGGGGTATGGAGCAACTTATGCGCGATGTGCGCATAGCAATGCTGTACGAAGGAACAAACGGCATTCAGGCGCTAGACCTTATCGGCCGTAAGCTTACCCGCGATGGCGGACAGATGATGGAAGCGACTTATAAAGCGTTCAGTGCACTGGTTAACGATATTCAAGACAGTGAAGCGAAAGGCCTAGCACAAGGTATTCTTGATGATTGGCGCGCATCGTCAGCAGACTGTTTAGGGATGGATGCGACAACCGCAGCCGCCGCCGCTTGCGACTATCTCGCTTACAGTGCTTACTCACTTATTGGTGTACTGTGGTACAGCATGGCCGACAAAGCTCAGGCTTCAGGTAACGCGGTACTAGCAGCGTCTAAGATGAAAACACGTGACTTCTATATGGAACGCATTTTAGTACGCCGTGACGCGCATAAAGCCGCTTACAAAGCGGGCCCTGAAAGCACACTCGCTATTTCGGGTAATGAGTTTGATTACCTGTAAGCGACATACGCTTTCCTAGCCCAATAAAGTTGGGCTAAGAACACAAAAAAGGTCACTACACGTGACCTTTTTTATTGCCTTTTTAAGGGAATGTTTTAATCGTTTGCCGCGACTTGCGTGGAGAACGTATCAGCAAACCAGTCGTTAAGCATGGCTTTCTCGTACGACAACGACTCGGTGCGATTATGACGAATATTCGATTCCATAAAGTCCATGTCTTTAAGCTTCACATCTTCACCACTCAAAATGACCTGACCATCAGAATTAGATAGCGAGTAACTAAACGTCATTCTTGGAATATCGATGCGTTTAATTATTCGCACATCGCTGCCAGCCCCGCTGCCAAAACCTACAAACTGACTCGGCCAAACCTGCCCCGCTAAATCAACGTTTGTTACTGTCATCGACAGAACTTGTGATTCGGGTAATTCGCTGGCCAATTCTGTAATATGCTCTTCCAGGTCTTTTAAGGTTCGCTCACGAAAGCGTTTACGAGATTCATTGGCTGGCCTGACGTCGCTGTAAGACTCTGGCTCTTCCCATGTTATCTCTACCTCAGCGGCTTGGGTTGGTGCGAAAACCACAAGAGCCCCTACTGCTGCGGCGCAACTTAAACAAGAAAAAGTACGTAATTTATTCACTTTCATGCTCCTAAATTCAGTCGTTTAACCTTAAGTTAGCAAGCGTTGGGAAAGTTATTAATCAAAAAAACATTAGAAAAGTTTTAGGTTCAACTTTTTCTTACGTAAAACGCTAATGTCACTTTGAAACTTGCATAACCGGAGACTGCTTAACAATTAGGCACAGTTTCGCGCGTTTAGTTCCCGTAAAGTTAGGGTTTATATCATCGTTATCACAATAGGTGTGGTGAAAGCGTTTTACGCTCGCAGCATCGGCAGTAATTTGTTTAACGTAACTTTGCTGGTAAGGTTTCAAAGGGCTTAATTCGATATTTATTTTATCTTGCAAACTACGTAATTCTTTTCGCTCCGGAAGCGTGGCAACGGTCACCAGCCAGTCAGAAAAAGAATTTTGGATATCTTCAAATAGATACTGAACAAAAGAAGAGCGCAGCACTATTACCAAAACAATAATTTCCGCAGCGATAATAAAGAACCGTAACATGACTTCTCAGCTAACTTTGATAGAGGTTTACAACATGTAGCGCCACTTTGTGCGCCTTTTATCAACAATATGCTTAATAAATGCGTTGCTAATTTATATTACAACAAGGTTCACTGTACATGATTTGGGCGCTTATTAACCATATTATTGCGCATCATAGTAATGAGATATCTAACTCGCTGTAAATACAGTAGTTTATACCAAGGTATAACTTGTAGATTTTTTAAACCGACACTTTGTAGGGCTAAGCAGTTAACGAATCTTATGCTCATCAATCATGTTACTGTATTTTAAAATTTACAAAATGAACTAATGTCACTGAGAATAACCGCCTCTCATGTTACTTTCTGAACTTTCAGTATTGACTGAAAGTTTAAAAAGGTAGACCATACGCCGCATTATTGATCTATATTAAATATGACGTGTTAAACGCAGTTATACTGCACAGGCAGTTTGTTACGTCACATAAGGTTAAGCTATGAATGAACAAATACCGGTCAAAAACGTAACACCGGTAAAAGTACATAAACCCAAAGGAACCACAGAAGGCAAACGGCATGACTCACGCAGCCGTATTTATGTGCGCGCTGTGCAGGGCCCTCTGGAAACGTTTAGACGTTTCTTTGGTCTTTTCTTTTTAGCTCTTTTTGCCATCATTCCGTGGATTCAGTACAACGGCCATCAGGCGGTACTGCTTGATATCGGCGAACAGCGTTTTACTATTTTCTCGCTTACTTTGTGGCCTCAAGACCTTACCTTACTGGCTTATATATTTATTGTTTCCGCTTTCGCATTGTTTTTTGTCACTACCTTCGCTGGCAGAGTGTGGTGTGGCTTCATGTGCCCACAGACAACATGGGTATATATATACACATGGTTTGAAGAGAAGTTTGAAGGCCCACGAAATAAGCGCATAGCTCTTGATGCGCGCAAAATGGATACCGACAAATTCTTGCGTAAAACGGCAAAGCATACTGCTTGGGTTCTGGTAGCACTATTAACTGCACTAACCTTTGTCGGCTACTTCACCCCTATTGATACCCTGTTTGTGGACTTTGTGACATTTAATACCAGCTTCTGGGCGGGTTTCTCTGTTATCTTTTTTGCGGTCTGTACCTATGGTAATGCAGGCTATATGCGTGAAATCATGTGCACGCACATTTGTCCATACGCACGCTTTCAGTCGGCCATGTTCGACAAAGACACCTTTACCGTATCGTACAATGCAAAACGTGGCGAACAACGCGGTCCGCGCCCTCGTAAGCTCAGCCATGAACAGGTTCAGGAAAAAGGTTTAGGTGACTGCATCGACTGTAATTTGTGTGTTCAAGTATGCCCAACCGGTATTGATATTCGCAATGGACTTCAATACGAATGCATCAACTGCGGCGCCTGTGTTGATGCCTGTAATGGCGTAATGGACAAGATGGGTTATCCCAAGGGCTTGATAAGTTTTACCTCAGAAGAAGAGCTTGCGGGAGGTAAGACTCACGTTTTTCGTCCTAAGCTAATTGGTTACTTTATCGTTCTTTTAGTTATGACAGGTTTGTTGTTCGCCAATATTTGGATGCGCAGCCCAACCGAAGTCGACATCATCCGCGACAGAAACTCATTGTACCGCGAGACCAATGAAGGGCTTATTGAAAACGTATATACCATCAAGGTGCTCAATAAAACCCAACAACAGCAAACATACACTATTGCTGTAAAAGGTCTTCCTGATTATGAGTACATAGGTGAGCAGAAAGTGACAGTTAAAGGCGGTGCGGTTTATAGTACGCCGATTTCTGTTGCAACTGACGCGTATAATCTGGAAGATACGGTTACCGATATTTTTATCAGTGTAACCACCACTATTGATGGGGAGACGGTTACTGTTGATGAACCAACCAAATTCCTTTATCGATGACAGATTTTTCTTTTTCTGGGCTTAGTCCAGACACCATATTAGATGCCCTGGAAAGCCAGGGCATTTTTCTTCAAAGCGGACTGCTAGCGCTAAACAGCTATGAAAACCGCGTTTATCAATTTTTGGCTGAAGACGGGCAGCGCTACGTAGTAAAATTTTATCGGCCTGGTCGATGGACAGACGCGCAAATTCTTGAAGAGCACGAGTTCGCCGCTGAACTTATGGATAATGACATCCCGTTGGCCGCGCCTATAGTTTTAAACGGCAGTACGCTACACCATCACACGGTGGCTGAGACTGACTATCGATTTACGCTATTTCCTTCGGTAGGCGGTAGACAATTTGAAAACGATAACCTTGACCAGCTCGAATGGATGGGGCGTTTTATTGGCCGTATACACCGCGTCGCTTCAGCTAAAGGTTTTACTCATCGCCCTTCTATTGAGATTGAAAGTTATCTTAAAGAGCCCAAACAAGTCCTTGAACAAAGTACCCTGCTACCCGAACATCTAAAAACGGCCTTTTTTGCCATACTCAACCCTGTGATTGACGCGACCCTTAAGGCTTACAAACCCACATCGAATATTCGATTACACGGTGACTGCCACCCTGGCAATATATTATGGCGTGACGGGCCGACCTTCGTTGACCTTGATGACTGCCGTATGGGGCCAGCTATACAAGATTTATGGATGATGTTAAGTGGCGACCGCCAACAACAGCTTTTGCAACTTGATACTCTGGTAGAGGCCTACGAAGAATTCCATGAATTCGATACGGCACAACTACCGCTTATTGAACCTCTTAGAGCCATGCGCATGGTGCATTACATGGCATGGCTTTCTCGTCGTTGGGAAGACCCTGCTTTCCCTCGTGCATTTCCCTGGTTTGCTGAAGACAAATATTGGGAAGGCCAGATACTTGCCCTAAAAGAACAGCTATCTGCACTCCAGGAGCCACCGCTGAAATTGGGTTACTGATTAGACTTTTACACTACGTAACAGAGCGCTTTTTCGATACTCTTATAGGTTTCGAAAAAGCGTAAGTTATAAGAAACCGTATTCGCTATCACTTTTTAAGTTCTATATAATCACGCGGTGTAGGTGCTCTTGTCTCGCTCTATAACAACCACATGACAAGAGGTAAACGGGAAATCAGTGAAAAGCTGATGCTGCCCCCGCAACGGTAAACTCAACGCATTGTCGTTTTCTTTTCAATCGCCACTGTCTTTTATACGTTAACGCGCTACTGCGCAATAAAACGCCACTAGATGGGAAGGCAAAAGAGCTATTACATTCTTAGTAATGGTGAGTAAGCCCGGATACCGGCCTGTACTTCATGGTGTCGTTTGTTTGCTCACTTTCAAAAGAAGTTACGCAACAACGTGCACTTTCACTCATCATGTGCTCGGGTGGAGCGCATCAAAGACAATATAAAACCATGCGTACACATTTTACTAAAGCAGCCCTTAGCGCTGCAGTTATTTCGTGCTTAAGCACACCTGCCTTTGCTCAAACCTCAAATCAAGATATTGAAACGCTAACCGTTACCGGCACCCGTTTGCCTATTTCACTAACTAAACTGCCTGGCTCAGTTTCGGTGCTGACTGAAAGCGATATTAAAGCTTCAGGCGCGCTTCAAATTACAGATTTAGTTCGCGGCTTACCTGGCGTTAGCTTGTCTCAGTCAGGCAGCCCTGGTGGTTTAACCGAACTGCGCGTGCGCGGCGGTGAAACCAACCATCTTCTTGTTTTAATTGATGGTGTTGTTGCCAATGACGTAGGCCAAGGGAGTCTTGTTGACCTTGCGCACCTTACCAGTGCTAACGTAGTGCGCATTGAGCTACTTCGCGGCCCACAAAGTGCAAGGTGGGGTAGCGGTGCAATTGGTGGTGTACTAAGCATTACCACCAAATCTGGCCAATTTGCCGACAATATATCTCACGTAGATTTTTCTGCTGGCGTTGGCACTCAGGGTACCCTTCAGGGCAGTATGAATGCGCGCTCACAAAGCGATAACGTGGGTGTGTCAGCCTACGCGAGCTACATTCGAACTGACGGCGATAATGTGTCTCGCGTTGGTAACGAAGACGATGGCTATGACAATATGACTGCCGGCATAAATCTCAATTATGCCGCCACCACCGAGCATACCTTCATAGCCAATTTACGTACTGTTCAATATGAAAATGACTATGATAGTACTGACTTTGTAATAACCGGCCTTCCCGCTGATTCAGATAACGTGACAGATGGCGAGCAAGTTAGTGCAAAGTTAAAATGGGAGTTTGCCCCTGAAAGTAAGGCTTTCCGCTCGGCATTAAGTGCACACTATCGTAAAGATGAAAACGACAATACTGAATCGGGTACTGATACAGGCGGCACCACAGGTGAACGTATTGAGTTAAATTGGACCGGTTTTTACACCATCGACAATTGGGATCTTGCAGGCGGTGTTGAATATCTGAAGCGCCTTTTTGAACAGCGCGGCCCTATTGTATTTGGCGATCCTAATCAAAAACAACACGACAACACCTACAGCGTATTTGCAGAAGCAAACAGCCAGCTAACCGAGTCGCTAACGGCAACGTTGAGCGCAAGGTTCGACAACAATAGTGAGTTTGACAATGCCGTTAGTTATCGCGGCGGTCTCACGTGGCAACTTAACGACCACTACGCTGTTTTCACAAGCTATGGTAGAGCGGTTAAAACGCCTACTTTTACCGAGCGTTTCGGTTATTTCTCTGCAAGCTTTATAGGTAACCCTAACCTAGAGCCTGAGACCAGTGAAGAATGGGAAGTGGGTATTAAAGCCAACTGGCAATCGCTTTCTGGTCAAATCAGTACCTATACCACTGATCTTGAAGACGAAATTAACGGCTTTGTGTTTGTATCTGACTTGGGTGCATTCAGTGCTGATAATATCGACGGTGAAAGTTCACGAGAAGGGATTGATGTTGAGTTAAACTGGGACAGTGGCTATGGTGACCTTACCGCTGCCTACAGCTATCTAGACGCTGAACAAACTGACAGTGGCATCACAAGCACCGAGTTACGTCGTGCTCGCCATCAAGGCTCGATAACTTATACCACTGACTTCGGTACAGAAAAGTTCAGTTTTTACACCAAGCTTGCCTACACAGGTAGTCGTTACGATACTTTCTTCCCACCATACCCTGAGCCGTCTCAAACGTTAGCGCTTTCAGCTTATACCCTTGCTACGGTTAACTTAGGTTATCAAATTGATAGTCAGTGGCAGGTCTCGTTGAAAGTCGACAATGCATTTGATGCCGACTATGAAGACATCGTGGGTTATGCGGGGCAGGAGCGACGAGCGCTGTTTTCTGTTAACTATACGATGTAGTTAATTTAGGCTTAGCCTGGTTCGCGACGTAATAATTGGCGTAAGCTAGCAATTTAATCGGCTACACCTTGGTGTAGCCGTTTTTCGTTCAATAGTTTGGCGTCTATTTTATTAATAATCCTTTCTATCTTTTTTACCGCTGACTTAGGCTTCAGCACATTCTCTTTCTCATCCCCAACCCTCGCCTTTGCAGTTAATGCTATTCATCTTCTATTCATGGTAAGACGTTTATTCTGCGACAATCGCTTATCCTATCGCAGACAATGTTAACCTTATCGCGTACTAATACTTTGTTGTAAAACAGGTCCTAGTTAAGCGAATAAGGCTGTGATAATCTCAACATTGATAATCGTTTATTAATACAGGATCATAATCCATGAAAAAGTTTGCAGTAATGTTTGTCATGGCAATACTTTTGCCTTTAACAGCTTGCGCTCAAGAGCCGGCGTCTAAATGGAAAGAAGGCACGCACTATAAAGTGCTTGATAAAGAAGCCACAGATAAACCAGTAATTACTGAGTACTTCTCATTTTGGTGCCCGCATTGCTTCCAATTTGAGCCAATCGTTGCACAAATTAAAGAGAAGAAAAGCGACGGTACTAAGTTCAATAAAGTACACGTAAACTTTATGCGCTTTACCGGCCCCGAAGTTCAGGACGATGCGACCAAAGCCATGCTTATTGCTCGCGCAATGAAGCAAGAAGACGCAATGAACAATGCTATCTTTAACTATATTCATAAGCAGCGTGCGTCTATCACAGGGCTGAAAGACCTTCGCAACATCTTTGTTGTTAACGGCGTAGACGGCGCAGAGTTTGACAAAATGGCTAAGAGCTTCGGCGTTAACAGCATGGTGCGCAAAAACCAACAGCAAATCGATGAATACCGTGAACACCTAACAGGTGTGCCTAGCTTTATTATCAACGGTAAATATCAGCCAACGTTCACCTCTGATATGACCTTTGATGACATCGCTGACCTCATCGTGTGGTTATCCGAACAGAAGTAATTGCCTGTTATCAATTAGGCTTCACATTAATCCCTTAATAATTGAATGGGCGCTAAGGCGCCCATTTTTACGCCCAGGAGTTTTTTCACATGCATGCTGTTAGTGATTTCGCCGAATTCATTTGCGAACTCGATCAACTTAAAGCGGTTAAGCGTCAGATTACGCTTCCAAGTGATAACCATCGTCAGGAAAACTCTGCAGAGCACAGCTGGCATGTCGCATTAATGGCAAACATGTTAAGTGAATATGCAGCCAAGCCAATTGATATCACGCGAGTTATTCGCATGATCCTTATTCACGATATCGTAGAAATTGACGCTGGTGATATGTTTGCGTTTAACCAGCAAAGCGATCATGACGCACAAGCTGAGAAGGAACTCGCGGCCGCTAAGCGTATTTTTGGTTTGTTGCCTAGTCCACTTGATAGCGAAATGCTCGACTTATGGCTTGAGTTTGAAGCTGCAGAAACCGCTGATGCTGAATTTGCGAAAGCTATGGACCGAGTACTTCCTGTATTTCAAAATATGAAAGACAATGGAGGAAGTTGGAAGCGTCACGGTATTGCAAGAGAGAAAATTGAAGCGCGAAATGCCCATTTGAAATCTTGTGCGCCAGCACTATGGGACTATGTTATGCAGCAGTTAGATACTGCCGTTGAAAAAGGCTGGCTAAGTCGATAATGACTTAGCCAATCTGAGTCTAATTTATCTATAACGCGATGCTAGCGTCTGCAGGTTGATTCGCGCGGCGATTAAAAGCGTGTACCAACCCACATCCAAAAGCGGTTAGCATCTACTTTTATATCGCCCGCATCGTAAGTACCGTATTTGATGCCGAAGTTATACTTACCTGCAAACTTCTTGGTGTATTGAACATTGAATTCGCTACCTAAATCATCAACACCATTGCTGCTGTCGTCAGCACTGAAATCATGATAGGCCAAAAGCCACTTACCGCCGGCTAAACCACCAGAAAGTGAAAACTTAAGGTCTTGTAAGCCTTGTGTTGGCGTACCCAAAAACTGATCGGTCCAACCGTTGAACTTGTGTAGTGTGGCAAGCGGCGTAGCAAATCCATACAGTCCATCATCTGAACCCAGAACTTCATAATCGACTTTAGCGGTTACACCAGAGAAGGTTGCGGCTAAATAAGCATTTAGGTAAGACGCGTCGAAATCAGTGGCTGTTTCTCCTGCGCCGGCTTCGCTCGATTGAGTCGCAAACTCAGCGCCATAAGCCCAATTTACACTGTCACCTTTCATCTTTCCGTCATAGCTTACACCATATGTATCCAGCGCATTGTCCGTATCATTATCTACTTCTAATAAATACGCATAGGCTACAAACTTACCGATTTTCGATTTGTAAGATGCGTGAAGAATATGATCTTTTGAATCTAAATCAGCGGCTTCTGCGAAAATGCGGTTGCGCTTGTACAAATAGCTATAGAAAAGCTCTAAATTGTCTGTTGCGGCATATTTTGTACTTACGGCATCAAAGGTCTGGCGATCCTGTCTCCAGCCAACGTGACCAACGAATCTGTGGTCATCTAGCGTAATAACTTGGCGACCAACCTTGGCTGTAAAGCCATCTGTTTTGTATTGAATAAAAGCTTGGTCAACTTCGGTGGTTTCTGGGTCAGCAATGACAGAGTATTCACCCACATTGAAGCCAGTAGGCCCTACGGTAAACTCATCTTGTCCCATTACAATGCGGCTGTCTTCAACCTCAGCGGTAAATGAGAAACCATTGACACTTCCTGAGCTAAAGCCTAAACGGGTACGTAAGGTCAGCGCGCTTGCATCTTCTAATGCATTGTCTTGATCTACAGCCTCGTAACGCAAATTCAGGTCAGCCCATGCTTTTGAGTCACTTAGCGCAGAGTGAATATCAGCAGCCATCGCGCTGCCGCCTAATACTGTCATAACAGAGGCAGCAAGCATATTAATGCTTAGTTTTTTAAACGTGTTCATGCGTGTTCCCTATCGGTTTAAATTTAAATTTTTATTAGTCAGCACTTACCCAGCCAGCATTAAAACGCTGGTTGAAAAGTGAAAGTTATAGGTGGTGGGCGGTAAAACTACCGCCCTTATCAGATGCCGATAGTGCTAGGCAGCATCTGATTTCTTAGTGTCTTTTTTTTCAGATGTCACCCCGCTGGGTTTTGATGTTCCGTTGTTAGTACGTGAAGTAACGGTTTCAACCTTTTTCTGCTTATCGTATAGGAAGGTTAATACCTCATGTCGGTAGTGGTTGTATTGTTTATGGTCTGCAAGTGCTAATCTGTCTCGCGGACGAGGTAATTCAATATCTAAGATTTCGCCAATAGTGGCTGCAGGGCCATTGTTCATCATAACAATGCGGTCAGATAGCAATACTGCTTCATCCACATCATGAGTAATCATGATGACGGTATTACCTAAATCAGCATGAATTTCCATTAGCGAGTCTTGAAGATGAGCGCGTGTTAACGCGTCTAGCGCGCCGAACGGTTCGTCCATAAGTAACACTTTAGGCTCCATTGCAAGCGCGCGCGCAATACCCACACGCTGCTTCATACCACCTGAGATCTCACTTGGTAATTTATCGAGTGCGTGGGTCATGTGTACAAGCTCTAAGTTATGCATGATCCAGTCGCGCATCTCGCCTTTGCTCTTGCCTCGCATGGTCGATTTAACCGCCAGTTCAACATTTTTATATACAGTAAGCCACGGCAATAGCGAATGGTTTTGAAATACTACGGCGCGCTCTGGTCCAGGCTGCTTTACTTCAGCGCCATCTAATATCACGCCACCAGAAGTAGCCTGATGCAAACCTGCGATAATATTTAGTACCGTCGATTTTCCGCAGCCAGAGTGGCCAATTAATGAAACAAATTCACCTTTGCTAATTTTAAGATTTACATCTTGAAGCGCAGTAAATGGCCCCTTCGGTGTTGGGAAGTCGATACCTACCTGCTCTAACTCTAGGTGTTTAGTGTGCATAAATTTCTCCTCAAAATTAGCGTAATACGCTCGACTTATCCCAGCTTACCGCGCGCTGAATTGATAACATTAAGCGGTCTAAAACGAAACCAATTGCCCCAATAGTAAGCACTGCCACCATAATTCGGGCTAAAGATTCAGAACTACCGTTTTGAAACTCATCCCAGACAAACTTTCCTAACCCTGGGTTTTGGGCAAGCATCTCTGCAGCTATAAGTACCATCCACCCAATACCGAGCGATAATCGAAGCCCAGTGAAAATCATCGGAATTGAAGATGGCAGTACTATTTTCGTAAGGTGCGCAAAAGGTGTAAGACGCAGTACTTTGCTCACATTGATAAGATCTTTTTCGATGTTTGACACCCCTACTGCAGTGTTAATAAGGGTTGGCCATAAGCAGCAGAGCGAGACCGTGAAGGCGGAAGTTACAAACGACTTAGAAAACGCCGGGTCATCACTGACATAAAGTGCACTCACTACCATAGTGACTAGTGGCAACCATGCTAGTGGAGAGACAGGTTTAAATAACTGAATAAGCGGGTTTATAGCCGTGTAGGCAGATTTGCTTAAACCACACAAAATGCCTACGGGAACAGCTATTACGGATGCAATAAAAAATCCAACCATAACGGTATAAAGGCTGGTCCAAATTTGATCGAAGAAAGTGGGCGAACCGGTAAAATCTCGTATCTTCGGCTCGTAAGTAGGGTCCTGCGCCACTCTTGCCGCATTTCGAGCTTCTTGACGTTGATAAAAGGCATCTGCCTTTTCACGTTGTGCGACATGCTCGTCTATTAAAGCACCTGCTTGCTCAAAAACTTGTGCAGGGCCTGGGAATTGTCCTAACGATGTATCGATACTTTTTGCAACGCCATTCCAAATGGCCAAGAACATCAGCAAGCCAATTACAGGCAGCAACAACGCAGGCGTGGATTGGTATAAACGACTCAATAAAGAGTTTGCGTTTGACGGCGATGATGGAAGGCGAAGAATGGTTGTCATCTTGCTCATTGCTTGCTCCTGATACTTAATGTGCGCTAATGCGCTGTGAATGCCCCGCCTTCACTCAAGGGTCGACGGGGCTGCTGTACTAGACACTTACAGAACAGTGTCGCCTTTAAGACCAATATCAAATTGCTCTAAATAGGCGTTAGGTTTACTTCCATCAAACGTTACGCCATCAATAAACTCACTCTGAGGCGGCTTGTAGCCTGTTTCCGATTCAAACTCAGGGAAATCAGAGGCCTTTGCTTTGCCCTCAGCGATTAGCGCTTTAGCAGCTTGAGCATAAACTTCTGGCTTGTAGACTTTTTTGGCCGTTTCTTTGTACCAATCGTCAGACTTAGCTTCTGAAATTTGTCCCCAGCGGCGCATTTGTGTGAGATACCAAATTGCATCACTGTAGTATGGATAAGTGGCGTTGTAGCGGAAGAACACATTAAAGTCTGGCACCTCACGCTTATCACCTTTTTCGTATTCGAAGGTGCCCGTCATGCTGTTAGCCAGTACGTCTTCGTCTGCGCCAACGTAGTTGCTTTTAGCAAGAATTTTTACTGCTTCAGGACGGTTAGCATTGTCGTTTTCATCCAACCACATTGCTGCACGAATTAAGGCTTTTACCACGCGAATGTGAGTATTTGGATACTTATCAGCCCAACCTTGGCTTACGCCAAATACTTTTTCTGGGTTGTTTTTCCAGATTTCATAATCGGTAATTACAGGTACACCAATACCTTTAAACACCGCTTGTTGGTTCCATGGCTCACCTACGCAGTAGCCATAAATAGTGCCCGCTTCCATTGTCGCCGGCATTTGAGGTGGTGGCGTTACAGACAATAGCGCTTGTGCATCGATTTGGCCTGCGGTATCCCCCTTATGAGGGGCGTAATAGCCTGGGTGAATGCCACCTGCAGCTAGCCAATAACGCAGTTCGTAGTTGTGGGTAGACACAGGAAATACCATGCCCATATTGAAGGGTTTCCCAGCGTTGCGGTATTCATCAACGACCGGTTTAAGGTAATCAGCTTTGATTGGATGAACTGGCTTACCATCTTCCTGTGGAATGTGGGCCTTCATTTTTTCCCAAATCTCATTTGATACAGTAATACCATTGCCGTTTAGGTCCATGCTAAACGCAGTAACAACATGAGATTCCGTACCAAAGCCAATAGTCGCGCCCAGTGGCTGACCTGCAAGCATATGCGCGCCATCTAGCTGGCCATCAATAACCCGATCAAGAAGCACTTTCCAGTTAGCTTGGGCTTCTAATGTGACGTAAAGCCCTTCATCTTCGAAAAAGCCTTTTTCATAGGCCACTGCAAGCGGCGCCATATCTGTCAGTTTAATAAAGCCAAACTTCAGCTCTTCTTTCTCTGGCCATCCTACTGCGGGCGCTTGTGCTGAAACAGATGTTGAAAATGTTGCTACAGAGACGACAAGTGCAGCACAAACGCTAGCGCCCACCGTTCTAAAGCGTTCTAGTAATGATGTTGCCTTTAATCCAGTCATACATGTTCCTCGTAGCCAAAAAAAAACCCACCAGCTAAAGACATTTCACTGTCTAGCATGGTGGGCTTCGTTGCCGTGTTAGTAACATCGGAGTAATTACTAACGCATCAAGTTGTATTGGTAAGTCAGGAATTCCCGCTCACACACCTCATCTTAAAGGGAGGTTATATAAAAGCTTTAGCTTAATAAAACCATCTTTTTTATTGTTATTATCATTTGCCACAAATGCTGGAGAAGATGGAGCTTCCTTACTACTCTCCACTGATTCCTAACAATTTTTCTTATTCACACTATGGAAAATGTTGTGCTTTACACGATGCACGAACAGCCGTGTAGCATTCGCTGCCCTATACGGCAACGTTATTTTGCACGTTTTACTTAGCAGTCAACGTGCCAAAATTTTAAGCTACTGATTATTATATTAATAATTTGAAACCGGGGCGTATGATTAGCACAAAAAGAAAGGTTTGGTGCACCAAAACGGTGGAGGTGTTCAACCATGGTGCGAGTAAATAGGCACCACGATTGAATTAATCCGAATGGACAGGTGAGCTCAATTCGAGGGGTAGGCGCTTTGTTCTACAGACGTTTAGTAAACTGTCCGATAGCGTTAACTACCTCGTTCGCTCCACTTTGAATTTCACCCATCGCGTTACCTGATTGGGTTGAATATTCTAATGCATCGCGGGCTTTTTCTTGCCCAGCCTCGATAAGCTGAACGGCATTTTCAGTAAGTTTCCTGTTCTCTACCACCACATTTACTATTTCTTCCGTAGCGCTACTTGTCCGTGAGGCCAATTGTCTTACTTCATCTGCCACCACAGCAAACCCTCTACCTTGATCTCCTGCACGAGCGGCTTCAATAGCGGCGTTTAGCGCAAGTAAATTGGTTTGATCGGCAATTCCGCTAATACTTTTAACCAAATCAGCAACTTTTTGAGATTGCTCATCAAGGTCTTTAATGCCTTCGCTCGCATTACCCATCTGGGTAGTAAGTTCGTTCATTGCTTTCACTGTAGCATTGAGAACTTCACTACCTTTGCGGGCTTGCTCTCCCGTCTCTTGCGATATGTTAAACGCCACGTTAGCCGCCTCAGATATAGCGAATTCACGCTGCATTTGCTCAGTAATGACAGTGGCAAACTTGACGACTTTATAAAAGTTTCCGTCTTCATTTCTAATTGGGTTATACGACGCTTCTAACCAGACTTCGTTGCCCCTACTGTCTATTCGCTTAAACCTACCTGACTCTAACTTCCCTTGAGCTAAGTCCCTCCAGAAGTGCTTATATTCTTCTGAGTTAGCTTCTTGTTCGGTACAGAAGATTCTGTGATGCTTACCTTCTATCTGCTCCAAGGTGTAACCCATACCTTTAAGAAAGTTGTCATTCGCTGTTATTATCGTTCCATCTAAATTGAACTCAATGACAGCAGATGAACGATGGAGAGCAGCAATCATGTCGCGAAGTTCGTTGCTATGCGTAATATTTCGCGTTTGTTCGGCCATGTAGAAGGCGATATATTTTACGCTACCCTGCGCATCATCAACGGGCTGCACAATACCTCGCACCCATATTTCTTGGCCTTTCGCATCCATAAAGCTAACAGCACCGTGCCAATGGCGATGCGTTTTTATAGCTCCGAGCATATCCTGGGCGGCAGGCTTTCTGAGCGCATTTTGGCTCATCATACTTTCAAGAGACTTTCCTTCTAATTCACCTATTGAGTAGCCAGTTGCTTGAGAACACAAGTCGTTAATAGTATTAACTCTGCCGTCAGGGCTTAACTCTATGTAAAGCATCTCTTCGCGAAGCTCTTCCTGAACTGTTTGATATGCCTCAATTTCTTTTTGCAAACGTGAGTTGTCAGCTATCAACTCTTTATTTTTAAAAAACATTCTCTGCTCCTGATGAACTAAGCGGCGCTTATTCTTCAGCATGTAAGCTTTCGGCGATACAGTCTTTGACAGATAGACCCTGCTCCGTCACTCGCAATTACGCTTAGTGTCTGAAACGATAAGCTAAATTTTTTTGGTTTTGATTAAAGATAGCAGAGGAATTGAAGTTTATACCAATCCGCATAGATAATTGCCCACTCAGAAGGCGCTGGCAAGTTTCCTAGCGAAGCGTGGGAATGCAGGAAGGCTAGAATGGCATTGCCGTTTTTTGTCTTTTTGACCAAAGCAGCCTTGCTTGCGACAAGGCATCTGCAGCATCACAATTTTGAAGAAGCACTAAGTAGCTGGCTAGTGTACTTAATATGGCTTGTTCACCGTAAAGGCTACTCGCTTTACCCGCCCAAACATCTAGCATATCGTCTACGTTCATATGTTTGTCTTTAAGCGCCCATTTGTCGGCAACCACCGGCATTATTACTTCTTCAGTTTTACCATTTCGGGTAATGAATAGTTCGGTTTCCCTCTCTCCGTTTACCTCAGGGTCGCCACCGTCGCCGCGAAAGCAGAGGGCGTTAATCGACGGGTAATTTTCATTTACACGGCAGTGCTTATGGTCAAGATGCATGTGGTACACCCCCTGCACACAAAACTCTGCGCCAGTGGGGTTCAATAACCTGGCTAGAGTGTTGGCACAAGAACGCAACCCAAACACGTCTCGCAGCTTAATAATGGTATCTAGGGACGGTAACAAATAAGATAAATCGAGATAGGTTACGCATTTATCAGCAAGCTGCTGGTTTGCCTCAGCGATACTGGTAACCTCAACAAGGCCTAACTTGGGTAGCGCTATGCTTGCATAGAGGCGTCCTGAGCCCGGCTCATGGGCACCGTGAAGCATAATTGAATAACCGTTTTTGGCCAGTACAGCTACCGCCAGTAAGTACCAAGGAAGCTGGCGACGTTTTCCTGCATAACACCCAATATCTAACGTCGGGGTAAGTGTCTTAACCTCTGGCTCAATGAGTTCTCGGCATGCATCAACAAAACCAATAACTTCTTCTGGGGTTTCTTCACGGGTGCGAAGTAACATAAGAAATGCGCCGCGTTGATCGCCGGTCACCTTATTGGCCAATACCATTTTCATGGCATGGTAAGCTTCATCACGGGTAAGACTACGCCCCCCTTTTTGACCCTTACCAATAATCTTTATGTATTCGCTAAATGGTTGTTGCATGCTCAGATGAATGTAGTAGAAGTGTATTTACCTGTTGACGAGACTCTACCACCTTTCCAAATATAAGTAACGTGGGCCCGCTTAAATTTGCAGCCTCTACTTTGCGATGAATATCGGAGAGCTCACCAGTAATTACGCGCTGTTGAGGCGATGTAGCATTTTCAATTGCTGCCACCGACCACGTACTTGGTACTTTGTGCTGTATCAAACCTTTGCAAAGCCCCTCAAGTCGGCTTAACCCCATATAAACTACCATGGTTTGCTTTAACACATTTTGCGCCATGGGCGCCATTTCAGGCCATTGCTCTGCATCTTTAAAATGTGCCGTCATAAAACTTACTGACTGAGCACAGCGCCTATCGGTTAGAGGGATACCCGTATAGGCCGACACACCCGATGCCGCTGTAATCCCTGGCACAATAGCAAACGGGATATTAGCTTTTGTAAGCGCATCCGTTTCTTCACAGGTTCTGGCGAATAAGGCAGGGTCGCCACCTTTTAACCGAACCACAGTATGGCCCAAGCTGGCCAGTTCAACCACTCGCTTGCAAATTTCTTCTTGGGTAAAGCTATGCTTTTTGCAGCGCTTTCCTACGTATTCTTTCGCTACGCTCGAGGGAATGAGCGATAGAATATCTTCGCTTACAAGTGCATCAAACAATACCACGTCGGCTTGCTGTAAAAGGCGAAGCGCTTTTAAGGTGAGCAGCTCTGCATCGCCAGGGCCTGCGCCGACGATAAACACCTGGCCCTGCTTATGATTCGCATTTCGTAGGTTTGCTGTCTTCAGCCACTTGTCTAGGTACGAATGCTTAACTAAAGATTTGCTATTTTCAGGACGCTGGCGTGTAGCCGAAGTCTTAGCGGAACTAGCATCGCGATAAAAGAAATTAAACAAAGGTTTTTGCTGTTTGAATAAGGTGCGCAAAAACGGTAACGACCAGCTAGATGCAATTGACATAATTTAACGCTCCTAAACAGATTGGGTTTCTATAACTAAATGCTTGTCTATAAGCTGAGACAAGGCGGGCTTACAAGAACCACAGTTAGTGCCACATTTTAACTGATTACCAAGTTCGTGTACCGATGAGCAGCCTTTGATGATGGCATCTGTAATCGTCTTTTCTCGTACTTCAAAGCAGCTACAAACTACATCGCCATTTAGAAACGCTTCATCCACCTGGCCTCGCAATAAGTTGCGTTGTGACTCACTAGAAATAGGCGTATTTAAAAGGCTAGCAAGCCATGCGTTAGGCACTGACCATGTGCTTTTTGAATGCGGCGCTGGCTGCGCTATTGTACGTGTGGCTGCTGGTGACCTTGCAGCTTTTTCTGGCTCATCGCCTAGAAACGCAGCAAAGCAGAGTATGTCATCGACAAGCGCAAGGCATACTGAGTACTTATGATGATGAAACTGCAATAGCACCGCGTTTTGCGACAGTAGAGGTATCAACGCTTGTGTAAATTCTCGACGGCCTTTGTTCGAAGCTACGTTTAATACTGATAGCGCTTCTTCAGAACTACTTCCCTTTGATGTAGCGCCTTCGGCCTCAAGCGGTGTTTTATTCCAGTAATCACATACTTTCTTTAGCGCTTCTTGATTATCGATGCAGGGATTATCGATGCTGTTTTTTAAGTCGTGTGACGATTGTATTTTTGACGATAAAAACAGTTTTCCATACGTAGCGTAGCGTACAGGCGCAATAGCCACAGCAGCGTGTTTTAGTTCGGGCTGTCCTGAAATAGGGTCTACCGCGCTGGCGTAAAGTGCACCTAGCTTACTGTGAGAGCCCCATTGTGCCGACCAATGAATGGGAATGAACACTTCCCCTTCGCGCATATCCGTATCCGCTTTAACCGGGTAAATAACTGGGGCGTCTTGACACACCGCACTTGTTAGAGAGACGAGGTCATTATTTGCAACACCCAAATCAGCAGCATCTTTAGGGTTTATGTATACAGAGGCGCTGGGCATATGGGCGAGTAACTTTGCGGCTTTACCTGTGCGCGTCATGGTGTGCCATTGGTCTCGCGCTCGGCCGCTGTTAACGACAAAAGGGTAAGCATCTGACGTTACCTGCAACGGGGCTTTATAGGTTACAGGAATGAGCCTAGCTTTACCGCTAGGGGTTGAAAACTGCTTGTCTTCAAAAGGACGCTTGCTAATAAGGTTAGGCTTATTGTTTGCACTGAGCTTAGCGCTACATGAAGACGTATTTAAAACTGCGTTCTGAAAAGGCCACTGGATAGGCGATAGACCGTTGTACTGAACTTCACTTAACGCTTGTAAGGGAGAAAGGTCTAATTGTCGTTTCCCATTATTGTGATAGCCGGTTAGCCCAGCGTATTCGCAGAATATTTGTGACGGATGGGTAAAATTAAATGCCTCGCCAAAGCCCATTTTCGTCGCCACGTCGCACATAATTTGCCAATCGTGTTTTGCATTACCTGGCGGTGGCAATATACCGCGCTGACGTGAAATACGGCGTTCTGAGTTTGTCACCGTACCGTCTTTTTCCGACCATCCCGTGGCGGGAAGAGCAATATGAGCGTAGGCAAGCGTATCATTCGATTCGACAATATCAGACACTACGACCATCTCGCACTTTGAAAGTGCGCGCTCAACTTGGACTCGATTAGGCATACTGACAACAGGGTTAGTCCCCATTATCCAAACGAATTTTACCTTTCCTTCCTCAATAGCATTAAATAGATCTACGGCTTTGAGCCCCTGCCCTTTGGGCATAACGGGTGCATCCCAGTAGGTTTTTACTGATTCGATATGTTCAGGGTTGTCTAAATCCATATGTGCAGCAAGCATGTTAGCTAGCCCACCTACTTCACGCCCTCCCATGGCATTGGGCTGACCTGTGATGGAAAATGGACCACAACCGTCTTTGGCAATTAAGTCTGTAGCCAGGTGACAGTTAATGATGGCTTGGGCTTTATCTACACCAGCTGAAGACTGATTAACGCCCATAGAATAAAAAGTAATTGCACTAGACGCTTTACAGAATGCGTCGAAAAAAGCCTTAACCTTGCTTAGTTCTATACCGCATACGCTAGCCACGTCATCCAGTGTTAAGGTACTTGCACTTTCAAGCGCTTCATCAAGCCCGTCGGCATAGGTTTCAACGGTGGCTTTATCAATTCTACCTTGTGCGTTTGCATAGCTAAGTAAGCCGTTAAACAGCGCAACGTCACTACCTGGTGTTATAGGCAGGTGTAGGTCAGCTATCGTACAGGTTTCCGTTTTGCGAGGGTCGACAACGATGACCTTCATATTTGGGTTCTTCAGCTTTGCTCGCTGAATGCGCTGAAAAAGCACGGGGTGCGCCCACGCCGTATTGCTGCCGGTGATGACTAATAAATCTGTACACTCTAAGTCGGTGTAATCACAAGGCACCACGTCTTCACCAAAGGCGCGCTTATAAGCGGCTACGGCTGATGACATGCAAAGACGAGAGTTGGTATCTATATTGGCACTGCCGATATAACCTTTCATTAGTTTATTGGCAATATAGTAGTCTTCGGTAAGAAGCTGGCCTGATACATAAAAAGCAACGGCATCCGCGCCATACTGCGCAATGGTAGATGTGATCTTGTCCGCAATCACACCGGTGGCCGTGTCCCAATCCACCGGTTGACCCGCTATGGTTGGGTGAAGCAAACGTCCATTTAGGTCGTTTGTTTCAAGCAGGTTTGTTCCTTTAACACACAATCTTCCATAATTGGCGGGATGCTCTGGCGTGCCTTTAACAGTGTCCAGGGATACGGCACGCTTGCTTACGTTGCAACTGATATCTACACCACACCCTACGCCACAGTATGGGCATGTTGTTTGTCTTAGTTGTTCAGACATCATGTCGGGTTGTCGTGTAGCCATATTCATGTCATTACCTTTTTCGATTTCGCAGTAATTGAATGCGTTTTTGCAAGAAGGTTTTATTCATATGGGCATTCAAATAAGGGCAGTTCGCTTAAATGCCTACAAATACCTTCTCGCCCTCTACCTTTACAGGGTAAGCCGTGACGAATACATCATCGTGCTCTTTACACAGCCCCGTTTCTAAAAAGTAATGCTCTTTGTACAGCGGCGAAGCGACAACTGGTGCGCCGCCTATCGACCCCAAAAGTCCGCGATAAAGCACGTTTGCTTTACCAATAGGGTCGTAGTTACTAATGGCAAAAACCTGAGTTTCGCCCTTTATTTTCAAACAGAAAAGAGCCACTTGCTGTGAGTCAACAAGGGCGCAAACGCCACTGTTTGTCACTAGGTCGTTCGTCTCACAAACTAGGTGCCATTGCACTGCCTGTTCCGATGCTATTACGTTTTGCGCAGCTGTCATAATTTGTATCTCCTAACAAGGTTGATAAGCCAGTGGCTACACCATTAAGTCTATGGGCTACACCATAGAGACGGGAATAAACTGATCTTTCCCTGCTACTTTTTCAGCTTCCGTGGCTGGGCGAACCTGTCCGCGCTCTGAAACAAACTGAATATTGGTGTCGCTGGCACTACTGTTTACAAATTGACGGAAACGTTTGCGCGACTCAGGGTCTTCAATGGTGGTTTTCCATTCGCACTGATAAGCATCAACCACAGCATCCATCTGTGCTTCAAGCTCTTCATTAATGCCAAGTGCATCGTTGATCACAACATCTTGCAGGTAAGCTAACCCACCTTCTAAGTTGTCCATCCACACTGATGTGCGCTGTAAGCGGTCGGCCGTTTTCACATAAAACATCAGCACGCGGTCGATGTATTTAATAAGCGTTTCCGTATCTAGGTCGGTGGCAAACAGATCGGCATGTCGTGGTTTCATACCGCCATTTCCGCACACATACAGGTTCCAACCTTGCTCGGTAGCGATAACACCAATGTCTTTGCTTTGTGCCTCTGCACACTCGCGGGTACAGCCTGATACGGCAAATTTGATTTTGTGCGGCGCACGTAAGCCCTTGTATCGGTTTTCCAAATCAATAGCCGTGCCCACTGAGTCCTGCACACCGTAGCGGCACCAAGTACTTCCCACACAAGATTTCACAGTACGCAGTGCTTTCGCATACGCGTGACCGGTTTCAAATCCACCGGCGACGAGCTTTTCCCAAATATCAGGTAAATGCTCTACACGCGCGCCAAATAAATCGATGCGCTGCCCACCAGTGATTTTGGTGTAAAGGTTATATTCTTTCGCCACTTCGCCTAACAAAATCAATTTTTCTGGCGTGATTTCTCCGCCCGGCACGCGAGGCACCACAGAATAGGTACCGTCTTTTTGCATGTTGCCAAGATAGATGTCATTGGTGTCTTGTAGAGGAAGGTGTGAAGCTTTTAGGATGTAGTCGTTGTAGACTGATGCCAGAATAGACCCCACAGCAGGCTTACAAATTTCACAACCTAGGCCTTCACCATGTTGTTCAAGTAGCTCATCGAAAGTGCGAATACCGTTAACTTTAACAATGTGAAACAGCTCCTGTCGGGTGTAATTGAAGTGCTCACAAATCGCTTTCGATACTTCAACACCGCGCTTTTCAAGCTCGCTGTCTACCACATTTTTAAGCAGGGCGGCACAACCCCCACAACCAGTACTGGCTTTAGTTTCACCTTTTACGTCGCCAACGCTGCAACAGCCACCTTCAATAGCTGAAACAATGTCGCCCTTTGTCACGTTTAGGCACGAGCATATAGACGCGGTGTCTGGCAGAGCATCGGCACCTAGTGCTGGTGCGGCATCGGATGATGGAAGAATTAGACTTTCTGGGTGTTCAGGTAATTCGATGTTGTTAAGCGTATACTGTAAAAGCGTATCGTAGTCGCTGGTATCGCCAACAAGAACAGCACCTAGTATGTACTTTTGCTCGCTATCTACCACCAGCTTTTTATACACGCCTTCAGGCTGATTCAAGTAGGTGTAGCTAAGGGCACCTTCTGTACGTTCGTGCGCATCGCCAATTGAGCCCACTTCTACGCCCATTAGCTTCAGTTTGGTACTCATATCTGCGCCAACGAACTCGGCATCGCCACCGGTTATATGACTTACTGCCGTGCGTGCCATGGTATAACCAGGTGCAACCAGGCCAAAGATTTTGTTATCCCACAGCGCACATTCGCCCACTGCGTAAATATTAGGGTCAGAGGTCACGCAGTGGTTATCAATGACAATACCGCCGCGCTCGCCTAATGTTAATGCTGACTTTCTACCAAGCTGATCTGACGGACGAATGCCGGCAGAAAATAAAATCATATCGGTCTCAAGCGCGGTTCCGTCAGCAAACACCATTTTATAGCGGCAGGTATCACCAGCTTCGATAGTTTGGGTTGCCTTTTGGGTATGAACGGTTACGCCTAAATCTTCAATTTTGTCTTTAAGTACGGTACCACCGGCTTGGTCTAACTGCACCGCCATAAGCTGTGGCGCAAATTCAACCACGTGAGTATCTAGTCCAGCTTGCTTTAAGGCGTTCGCGGCTTCTAAACCTAGAAGACCACCACCAACAACAACACCTACTTTACTCACCGCTGCTGACGCTTCAATAGCGAGTAGGTCGTCAATGGTGCGGTACACTAGGCAATGCTCTTGATCGTTACCTGGAATGGGGGGCACGAAAGGATAAGAACCGGTGGCAAGAACCAGCTTGTCGTAGTTGAACACCTGCCCTTCTGACGTTGTGACTTTATTATTATCACGGTCAATATCAGTAACTAAGGCATTGGTAACAACATTTATGCCCCACTCGGCATACTGAGCGGGTGTAGTAAGCGCTAAGTCGTCAGCACTCGCACCACTAAAAAAAGATGACAAATAAACGCGGTCGTACGCGAGGCGAGATTCGCCGCATAAAACGGTTATTTCTACATTGGCATCGCTTTGGTGAAGCTGCTCAACAAAATGGTGCCCCACCATGCCGTTGCCTACGACGACAATTTGCGTTTTTGAGTCCAATGAAGTCATGGTATTCCCCTTTTTTCGGGACAAAAAAAAGCCCGCTTCAACTTTCGTTGATGCGGGCTTCGTTGCCTATTTTGCTAGTACTGACGCTAAAGTTCAGCAGAATCTAGCTAACACATTTTACGGAGTGTTATAAATCACACAATTTTTCAGCGATTGACACAAATCACTAAAACACACTTTACGCTTATAGCTATCCAAGTTCAGTGCCAAATTCGTAATACATTGTTTTTATTAAATTTACCGTAAAATAAGCATTATACAGACTTCACAACTGCACCAAACAAACGCAAAACTGTGTTTACTTGGTGCATTAAGTGCTATCGAATAACTTAGGCGAGTTTATCCGTCGCTACGCGGTAGCGAGGGTCTTCTACTACGTTAATTTCAACAAATTTGTCGGCCTTGCGAAGCAGTGAACGACACTCATCGCTGATGTGACGAATGTGTAGCTTCTTACCTTGCTCTTCATATTTATCTGCAAGGGTATCTAATACGTCGATACCTGATGAATCCCAGATACGAGAGTCTTTAAAATCGATAACTACATCTTGCGGGTCGTTAGCGATATCAAACAAGTCTTTGAAATGCGATACCGAGCCAAAGAAAAGCGGGCCATCTAGTTCATAGACTTTCCAGCCGTCATTATCAATGTGCGACTTAGTTTCGATATGACGAGCGTGTTTCCATGCAAATACAAGGGCAGAAACGATAACACCCACAACCACCGCAATAGCAAGGTCAGCAATAACGGTAACGCCTGTCACTAGAAATAGTACAAAGGCATCTTCTTTGTTTACGCCGCGAATAATTCTGAATGAGGCCCACTCGAAGGTAGCGATTACCACTACGAACATTACGCCAACAAGAGCAGCTAGCGGGATCATTTCAATAAGCGGTGCAGCAAATAGAATGAAGCCTAGTAATACAAGCGCGGCTGTAATACCAGATAAGCGCCCACGACCGCCAGAATTAATGTTTATCATGCTTTGACCAATCATGGCACAACCGCCCATACCGCCAAAGAAACCGTTAACGGTATTTGCAACGCCCTGGCCAACACACTCTTTGTTACCGCGCCCTCGGGTATCGGTCATTTCATCAATTAATGAAAGCGTAAGAAGCGATTCAATAAGACCCACCAAGCAAAGAATCACTGAGGTTGGTAGTACTATCATGAAAGTTTCCCAGGTGAACGGCACCATAGGAATAGCAAAGCTAGGAAGTTCACCCGCTAGGGTTGCGGTGTCACGCTGGTCAGCCGGTAGCAGGTCACGAACAAAGTCGATTACCGTACGTGCTTCTAAGTCGAGGCCGTGTACTAATGCTGTTACCGTAACAATCGCTACTAGCGAGGCTGGAACAGCTTTGGTTAGCTTAGGTAACAAATAGATAATGGCCATGGTTAACGCCACGAGCCCTAGCATCCAGTATAGCAGCGTACCTTCCATCCACTGTAGTTCTCCAGCAGCGTTAGTAACTTTGAACTGGCCTAGCTGAGCTAAGAAAATAACGATCGCAAGACCGTTTACAAAGCCCAGCATTACCGGATATGGCACTAAGCGTATAAACTTTCCGAGCTTGAATATACCGCACATTATTTGCAGCAAACCGGCCAAAATAACTGCGGCAAACAGATATTGCACACCGTGTTGGGCAACCAATGCCACCATTACAACGGCCATGGCGCCGGTAGCACCAGAAATCATTCCAGGGCGACCGCCAATAGCAGACGTAATCAAGCCCATCATAAAGGCCGCATAAAGACCAATCATTGGTTCTACGCCGGCTACAAATGCAAATGCGACGGCTTCAGGGACAAGGGCAAGTGCCACTGTAATGCCTGATAGCACGTCGTTCTTAACGTTGCTGTCTTTACTGGTAATTAAATCGAACATGTTCTCTCAGAAGCTAAGATGTTAAACACAACAACCCACCGTGGCGTAAACCGCGTGATAGCAGTACACCAGGTAGGTAGAATGATTTTTCGGCGATTCTATCACCATTGTAGCTTAAAATCTTTTAATAGATTGTTACTATCGCATAATCACAATTTAGAGAGCACGGCCGCAAGAGAAGAAGAGTAAAAGTCACTTCATCTCTCGTTAACACCGCTTCTCGAATTAGTTTCAAGCGCACTAAATTTATGAGCCTTTGCTGACAAAAGGCATGTTACGTGGCATCGTATTGCAGTATTTTAACAACCCAGCCCATCGGTGCGCTTAGCTCGTAGTATTAGTTCGTAGCATTAGTTCGTAGCATTAGCTCGTATTATTAACCCGCTACTTTGCACTAAGTCGCACATGATGATGTGGCAATGATGTAAGGCATAGGTCTTATTTAACGAGGAGTTTACGTGGTACCTTATATTCTTACCATTTTGTGCGTGCTAGTGGCAGGCGCGATTCATTGGATGTCGCCAAAGGCTTATTGGAAAGCCACTATTATGTCTACCGCCGTTATCTTATTATTTTCTGTCGCTGCGCTGTTTATTTTCAAGGCTTCAGGAATGCTTGTAAGCGAACATACCGGGGAAAATGCAGACTTCTCGGGGCAGATGCTTACCATTACGACTATGATTGCCTTCTTTGGCTTTTTGATTTCTCTCTTTGTTGGTTGGTTTCTTCGCGTGGTTCGAAACTAGCTTCTGAGTTTAAATCTAAGTATCTAAAGGCGGATTGCACCACTAAAGTGCAATACCGCTTGCGATCTTTCTTAACCTGCCCATCAGTTGTAACTCGTTACATACAATCAATTCTGCTTATCACCTGTAAAAATCAGGTTTGCTAAGCATTCAGCGCATTACGCCCCCCATCTAAACCTTGCATAACTACATTCTTATAAACAGGGCATAAGTGTTGCTTAATTTATTGTGCTTGAAAGCAATACTTCGCAAAAAACTATCAATAAAAAAGCGAATTGCGTAAACCAACATTTAGCAGGGCCTCTTATGCTGCACGAACCTGAACAAACCATTGCGCTTTGTAGCGATGCGACCAAACGTTTTTTGCTCGCCGCAAAACATGCAGAAATCACTGTGTTAGAACAGCTTTCTAGTAACTGTCGTATTGTTATTGCGGTTCGTGAGCTTATACATGAACTGCAAAAAGAGCGCGGAGCCAGCAATATCTTTCTTGCGTCTAAAGCCGAGCGCTACCAAGTTGAGCGAATGCAGTATGTCAGTGCTAGTGAACAAGCAGAGTCAATGCTAAAAAGCCATTTGAAGTCTCTCTACTTAACTGATGAGATCACTTCTGGTAACCCGCGCCTATTAAGCAGTATTACTTTAGCCATGCAGGCGACAGACTATTTGCCACGCTTAAGAGAACAAGTCAGTAAGCAGCAGCTAACGCCACTAGAATCAACACGAGCCTACAGCCGTTTAGTGGCAAGTTTACTTACTGTCATTTTTGAAGCAGCAGATATTGCAAGCGATCCAACCATTACCCGCTTACTGGTTGCTTTGTTCAACTTCATGCAGGCCAAAGAATATGCAGGGCAAGAGCGAGCGTGGGGGGCAATTGGTTTTGCAGAAACCCATTTCGATGTGCGCCTATGTGAAAAGCTTACTGCGCTTCAGCATGCCCAAGAGCATCACTTCAATATATTCTGTGAATTTAGCTGTAAGCCGCATAAAGAGGCATTGGAAGCATTAAATAAAAGCCCTGCCGCAATAGATATTACACAGCTTAGAAATATGATCGCGCAGCTAGGAGACGGCAGCCCTATTGCCGGCGAAATATCAGAAGTTTGGTTCGATGTTGCAACCCGACGTATAGATGCAATGCAGGATATCGAGGTAGCATTGACCGAAGCCTTAACACAGCAAGCTAACAGTAAAGTAGCCAATGCAAAAAATGAAATGGCCAATCATCAACAGTTGCTTACACGCTTTAACAATGAGCACGCCAATGATGGCTCGCCGCTCACTTTACTGTTTGACCCCAGCATGCCCGGCTTAGCGGAAGATACAAAAGACGACGAGATTAAAACGCTGTCACTCGATGAGCAGACTAAAACCTTATCGGCCCACCGCTCTTTTTACGACTTACTGCGTTCACAAGCCCAGCATATAGAAGACATGGGACGAGAGCTTGAAGAGGCTAAGCGTGCAATTCAAGATCAGAAGCTGATAAGCCGAGCAAAGCTGGTAGTAATGGAACAATTTGGACTAAGCGAAAACAATGCGTATCGCCGACTGCAAAAACAAGCGATGAGCGAAAATAC
The DNA here is from genome assembly GCF_003443615.1 of Alteromonas sp. BL110. NCBI lineage: Bacteria > Pseudomonadati > Pseudomonadota > Gammaproteobacteria > Alteromonadales > Alteromonadaceae > Alteromonas > Alteromonas sp. BL110. The sequence goes on from NZ_CP031967.1 coordinate 1,055,753, forward strand.
AACCATAGCGGCTATTGCCACTAAGATAGTAGATATTACTACGAAAAATTCTTTGAGAAAGTAGCTACAGCTATTTCAGTCTTTATTCGCATAACTGCAGTAAAGGCCACACATCAAGCCAATTCTTAGATTCAAGTCGCTTACTAAAAATATCGGGTCTTGGATATTGGGGGTTAATACTTATGGTGCCCGCGAAATTTGCTGCTAAGCCAAATGGTGCAAGTACGTCTAAATCATCATTCGCTAATAAGCGAACCGCTACGCAAGTTTCCCGCTCTATCCAATATGAAATGGCTTCGTGACTGCTTTTATAGGGAGAATGCCCGTGAGACAAATGCATACGCGCTTGGTTTTTCACCTGCCAATTAGCTTGGGGCATTATTTGGGTTAACTCGCGTTCAATGGCTTTTTCTTGGTTCTTTATTTCTGATTTAGCGGCTGCAGTTATTAGTAAGTGTTCTTGTTGTTGAAATGCTGGTTCTGTTGAAGTCTGGGCTATTACAACATTCTGAGATACTGTGATTTCATCGTTAAAGTAAATCACATCAATATCGTTAAGCGGGGTTGGTTTAACCCTTTCATGTAATTCATCCCATATTGCATTTCGCACAAACCCTGCACCTATGTAGCCCTGCGGTAAATCAAGCGACCGCAAGGCATGAAGGCAGTCCATTTTGAAAGGATCCCGACTGATGATATCGCCAAGCCGTTTGAGATCTTGCACGCTTAAGCTTTTTCTTTAATACGCAGCTTTCGTTTCCACTTAATAATATAAAAGCAAAATGCAGCCATGCTTCCGCCAGCAAACCAGCCTGCGATAATATCACTAGGCCAGTGCACGCCCAGTAAGACACGGCTAAGGCCAATGCAAAATACCAGCAGAGTAGTCGCAAGGTATATCCATACTCGTACCTTCGTACTTTGCGTTAAATGTGTGAGCAAATGAGCCACATAAAAGTAAACCAAGGTTGATAGGGTGGCGTGAGCCGAAGGAAAACTCTGGGTATACACATCAACATGCTGCATGGTCAGCGATGGGCGCGGTCTGTCGATACCCGCTTTAAGTAGAAAAGTCATCGCAATTCCCGCCGCAACGGCAATAATAAAGGTAACAGCCTTTTTCTTCTCTCCCGCCATACCCAAAGCACCCGCGACAGCTGCCACAACAAAAATTAGCACCGTATTGCTGCCTAGCGCCGTGGTATCTCTAAGCACATCACGCTTCCACCCCGACACATCGCCTAACTCGCTAATTGTGTTAAACACTGCATTATCAAATGACGTTAGAACGCCCATGTAGACAAACAGCATCATTAACAAAAAGCCTGTTCCAAGTAGTAAAACTTGAATAGCGGGTGTTTTAATCATGCTTAAATAATCGGCGATGGCGCCATTTTTTGTCTTTTCACTGCTTGTCATGTTTCTACTTCCATTTAGTACGATTGAGGGTGCTACTTATCGTGCTTGCTGCCGCCTAGACAGTTGGGCGATGCTAGCGATTCCCCACCTCGTGCTTCCCACTCGGCAGGTGTATACGTGTGAAGCGCCAAAGCATGAACAGGCCCTTGCAGCGCTTCTGCCGCAAGTCCGTTAATTTCTCTGTGCCTTGCTATTAATCGCTTACCTTCAAAGGCATCGCTCACAACGGTAACCTTAAAGTGACTCTGCGCGCCGTCTGGCACATTGTGCATGAAGCTTTCATCTACAACCTCGAGATAATGTGGACTAAGTGCAGACTCGATCGTAGTTTCTAGAAACGCTTTTACTTGCATTTGGCTTACCTTGCTCTTTGAATAAGATGTCGAAATGTAAGATTAATTCTACCACCGATAGGCTTAGCCGTCTTTGCAATACCGTGCACATAGTGGCTTTGTGTTGCGCCCGCCATAATCAACACGCTACCGTGTTCAAGTACCTGCGTATGCTTTTCCTTTGTTTCTTTATGCTTAAAAACAAAGGGTCTTGCCTCACCTAGGGTAACTGATGCAATTACTGGGTTGATGCCTAGCTCTGGTTCATCATCGGAATGAAAGCTCATGCTGTCTTGCCCATTGCGATACCAGTTTGCTAACACGCTGTTGAACCTTGCTTTGTAATCTGAGGCGCACGATTTTTCACACAGTTGCTCACAGCGCGCTTTGATGTCTGCAAGGCTTTCAGTCCACGGGTTCGGCGACATGGTTAAATTTGAGTAGGTGTAAGTACATTCAGGGTCGCCATGCCAGCTTTGAAGCCGAGGGATTTTTACCGGCTTGCCAAACAGCTTAATCATATCCTGACGCCAAGGTAACTCTGCCTGTAGCTTTGTAAAGAAGGTATCAGCAGAAGCCTGCGATAGCGCGTTAGGAAAATAAGTGACATCACCTTCAACTAACGGGAGCTTATAAGACGTGCGCTTGTCTTCAGCCGTGTCGAACAGGGAAAATTGCATGTGTAAGAACTATAATTCCTTTGATATTTAATACTAGCTATCTACATAGCGGTTGACGGTGCCAATGCCCCCTTTAGAGCTTGTGTAATTACACCTTATTTTCAATGAGTACGCATGCTTTTCCAGTGCGGATTGCTCTGTCATCGTTAAATGTCGTGCTTTATACAAGGTGCATCCAATACCGAAGAATAACGGGTTATTCGCTAGAGCCAAGTGGTTGATATGATAAGATAGACATTAGCACGTAAACTGAATGAGCATTCCCTAGTAGATAATGCTTTGAGCCTTCTCTAAAAACAGACCCCAATGAATACAGAATTTATATTTGCCGACCGCCAGTTCTCGCTGATTCGCTACCCTGAAAAGCATCAGCACATAAGTCTTCAAGCATGGGATAGCGCCGATGAGCTTGTTATTGAGCACATCGAAACATTATTAAGTGAAACATCACTCTCAGTTGGCAGCAATGAGAATGATGGGTCAATGATGATCTTCAATGATGATTTTGGTGCGTTAGGCTGCTGGTTTTCCCATTTAGCGCCTTACTGGGTGTCCGATTCCTATATTTCATTGCGTTCACTGTTTGAGAATTTGAAAGCCAATAATTTACTGAATAGCGCAGAGACAAGCTACACAAGTGAGCTCCAAACCGCACCGCTGCAAACGTTAACCAGCGTACAAAGCTTAACGTTTAAACCAGAAACTGCACCTAACCTTATTGTCATAAAGGTCCCTCGCGCCCTTGCTCTGCTGGAACAACAGCTTATCGATTTACAGAAATATGTTACGCCTGATACTCGTATCGTCGCAACGGGAAAAGTGAAAGCGATTACGAAGTCTGTACTTAACCTGTTTGAACGATATATTGGCCCTACAACCACCTCTCTTGCTAAAAAGAAATCTCGGCTTATTTTTGCAACGCCCCGTGCGTCTCTGAAACTCGCTGACTCTCCCTATCCCACGCGCTGGCAGTGTAAAAGCACCATGGGCACAGAGCTTACTATAGATAACCTTGCCAACACATTTGCTCGGCAGTCGCTAGATATTGGTGCACGTATTATGCTTGAGCACATGACGGTGAGTGCCAATGACGTAGTGGTAGATTTAGGTTGCGGCAATGGTGTCCTGGGTGTAAACGCGCTGTCTCTCGCTCCTGACGCCAAAGTGATATTTGTGGATGAGTCATACATGGCTTTGGAAAGCGCTAGGCTTAATGTGCTAAACAACTTCCCGGATAAAATCGACCAGTGCGAGTTTGTGGCAAGTAACTGCTTAGAAACACTCATAAATCGTGAAAATAAACCTGCTGTTACCAAGATTTTGTGTAACCCTCCCTTTCATCAGCAAAACGCAATTACCGATCATATTGCATGGCAAATGTTTACTGACTCTCGTGAATTGCTGATTAAAAGTGGTCACTTGGTGGTGGTTGGCAACCGCCACCTCGACTATCACATTAAACTCAAAAAGCTATTTGGTGGCGCCAAGGTACTTGCCAGTGATAAAAAGTTCGTTATCTTAGGCACTGCAAAACGCTAAGCGTATAAAAGAAGTACGCAAATTAAGGAATACATTTAAAGGCATTTTTATGAAGAAAATACTTTTATCACTTATGACCGCTTTTATGCTGATTGGCAGCAGCTCATCGGTTATGGCCAAGAAAGACGATGGGTCTCAGGTTCAGCCAGATAACTATTACCCACGAGTAAAGATTGAAACGACCATGGGCGATATCGTGGTTGAGTTAGACAGAAGACGTGCACCAATTACGGTAAACAACTTTCTTCGTTACGTAGATAAGCGAGCCTATGAAGACACAATTTTCCATCGCATCGTGCCCGGCTTTGTTGTGCAAGGTGGCGGCTACACCGCTGACTTCAATGGCAAGTCAAACTTCCCCGATATATTTAATGAATCAGGTAACGGTTTAACCAACGACCTACACACCATTGCTATGGCAAGACAAAATGACCCGCATACCGCAAACCGACAGTTTTTCTTTAATGTTAATGACAACAGTAGCTTAAACCCAGGCAGAGACTGGGGCTATGCAGTTTTCGGCGTGATTGTGGAAGGCGAAGATATTGTTGATGCTATGTCGGAAGTAGAAACAGAGTATTCAATTCGCCTGAACGCGAATAACGTCCCGATTGAGCCAATCATTATTAAAAAAGTAACTGTATTACCACCGCTGTGAAGTAAAGCGCCTTTGGCCGAAAATCGTCAGACAGGCAGCCATAGAGAGAACTCATCTATGGCTGGAGATCCAACCTAAACAAATGCTGTTTTGGAAAGATTTTATCGAAGTAAAGGCCCTGCTTATTGAACCCTAGTCGCTGCAATAGCTTTTGCGATGCCTTATTGTCTGGATGCGTCATTGCGGTTAAAAAGCCATACCCTTTAGAAGCAGACCACGCTATAACCTTCCTGCAAGCCTCGTGGCATAAACCGCTTCCTCTTGCTTCAGGCAGCATGGCGAAGCCCAAATCTGGGCATTCAAAGGCAAAGCGATTAAATAAACCACAAACTCCTAACGGCTGTTTAGTGTCATTTGACTCAACGGCAAGTAGACCGTACCCCCACTCTTCTCGTTGAGCATTGGTTTTTCCGATGTAGTCACAGGCATCATCTAACGTATTTACATTCTTACTTCCAATGAACTTAAGCCACAGCTCGTCTTGCTGTAACGTTAAAATCCAGCGTTGATCATCAAACGTGAGCGGTCTTAAGGTAATATTATCGGAGGTTAAAATTGATGTTTCTGTATTCACACTAAACTCTCTGCCTAAGGGCGCCTGTTACCGCTAAAACTAGCGCTTCGCTAGAATTCTGTCTATACGCTCAATAGTTTCATTATTTACTTTTGCTGCGCGCGGGTACTTAGGCTGTGTTCTGTCGTTTACTCTTGGATGCTCCCATAGTGACGTATGCATTACAAATCGTTCTGCTTCTTTAATGCCACCATGCTCTAGACAACCTGCCATACAGGTATCAATATAGGTTTGGTTAACCGGGAATGCTTCGCTTGCTGGCTCGCAAGCTAGTGTTTCACAAATCCAGAAAGTGAACTGCGAGAATCGCTCATTTAACGCATCTGTTACCTCACCTTGGTGAAGTTGAAAACTAAGCGATTTAGGACTTACTTCAACAAATCGATAGTCTTTCTCGCGCTCCTGTAATGCTGGGTTAATTTGCGTGGGGATAAGCTGAGCGTTCAGCTGGCTATGGGCGTTAGCTACGGCGCCTACATAGGTTTGCTGTTCATGAATGCTGCGCGTTACCCAAGCTCGTTCGAACCCTGATACGGTTACCGGGATCCCTTTTGTGAAAATGTTCGAGTAGCGCTCTCGACTATCTTTGCTGAGTAAGCTTCCGTAACCTAAAACCATGTGCTTTTCGGTTTGCGTACTTAACCACTTCGCTATCTCATTCATTCTCACCTCAACTTCATAGCTGCTTCATCATCACTATTTTAGGGCTGTTTATCTTTACTTTGTATAACCCAAAGAAAAAATTGCGTTACGCATTTTTTCATACCGCATAAATATTTTTTCACGCTTCATAAATGATAAAGGCGGTGTAACAAGTTACACCGCCTTTGCTTACTACAGTAAAACTGTTAATTAAAACAACGCTCGCACACCCATAGTAAAGTTTCTACCAGGAAGCGGGGCTTGGTCTTTTAAGAACGATGTATGAACACGAGCTTCTTCATCAGTCAGGTTTTCACCACGAGCAAATAGCACCCAGTCGATACCTTGCGAACCAAATTCGTATTGAACGCTAGCATTAACCAGTGTGTAGCCATCGGTTGAGGTTTCGAACGAGGCAACTTCATCTTGATCGTCGTACCATGTGAACCCTACGTCAGCACTTAAACCATTGTTCACATAGCTTAATTCACTACCAAAGCGCATAGGTGGCGTGCGCGGAAGGTTGTCATCTTCTACTTCAGCGCGAATATAGTCACCAAATACAGTTAAGCGTAGCGTGTCTGTTAAGTCTACGTAAGTTTCTGCTTCAAAGCCCCATATGTCAGCGTCAGCCTGCTGGAAGTAATAAACCGGCGTGCCCTCTTCATCGCTGTGCTCTTCTTCAAGCTCGTCGTGCTCTTCTTCATGTTCGTGTTCGCTTAGGGCAAGCAAACCCGTACTCGACTGGAAAATATAGTCATCAGCCTGATTGTAGAAGAAAGATGCGCTGTAACCCCAGCTTCCGGTAAATTTACGGAAAGTAATATCTAAGTTTGTACTAACTTCTTCGTTTACGCTTCTTAAGTTTTCTTCAATATGGCCTTCTTCGTCCATATCGAATACCAAACCAACCTCGTAGCTTTGAGTTGCTAAGTGCTGACCTGCAGAGAAAAGCTCTTGCTGGCTAGGCGCGCGTTCGCTGCGTGATAAAGTCACTGCAATTGAGTGGCCTTCCTGATATTCCCAGTTGGCACCCGCTGAAAGCGACAGGCTGGTGAAGTCATAATCTGGGAAGTTGAAAGCAACAGCGTGCTCTTCATGTTCTTCATCCTCATGCTCCTCATCATGCTCTTCGCCTTCGTGCTCCTCATCTTCGTGTAAAACGTCTAGCTCTACTTCGCTTGCTTCAGCGTCCAAGGTTGTGCGTTCAAGTCTGCCGCCCAACTCAAAGGTAACGTCACCTACTTTTTTCTGCTCAACAACATAAAGTGCATAGCTTGACGTGGTATTGGCTGGTGTGAAAGCTTCTTCGCCAACAGCATTGTAATCGCTATGGTTAAACTGTAGCCCGAATACGCCGTGCCACCCGTTCACTTCTTCATGGTAAGCAGACACGCGGATGTCGCTTGATTCGTTTGTGAATACAGTACCCGGCTCTCCGTCTTCAATTTCCGCGTGCTCATAATCGGTATAGGCGGCCGCAAATTTAAGGTTAGTTAATCCTTCGAAAGGAGAATGCCACTCACCGGCAGCTTGGTAGCGAGTCATATCTACATCAAGTAGCACGCCTTCTTCTTCTTCATGATCGTGATCGTCTTCGTCATGCTCACCATCAAGCTCATCTTCGTCATGTTCTTCTTCGTGCTCATGGCTGTGACCCGGTACGCCATATTCATTGTCTAACTGCTCAACCGCGAAACCGAAGTAACCTTCTTCTGCTACATAAGATAGGCCTGCAACCACGTTGCGCGTCTCCATGGCACTACTTTCTAGTTCACCGTAAGGCTCATCTTCATCTGGCTCAACAGATGCGTACCCAGGAATATCTGCATTATCGGTATCGCGATAGAAGCCATCTACATGCCATACAATATTGCCGCTACCGCCGGTCACATCTGCGCGGGTGTACGAACCATTATTTACTGTGCTGTAGCTGGTTTCTGCTTCGCCTTCGACGCCGTCTATCTGGTACTGTGGAATACGCTTGTCAACCACGTTTACAACGCCACCGATAGCGCCACTGCCGTATTGAAGGGTCGCAGGACCGCGAAGCACTTCCACTTGGGTTGCGCTTGAAAGCGTAGTCGCTACGTTATGGTCTGGTCCAACACGAGATACGTCAGAGACATCTAAGCCATTTTGAACTATTTTTACGCGAGGGCCATCGTTACCGCGGATAACTGGGCTACTTGATACTGGACCGAAATAGGTGCTGTGCACACCCGGTGCGTTTTTAAGGGTCTCGCCTAGGGTTGGCGCTTCAATTTTGCGCAGTTTTTCAGCGCCGATAACAGTTACAGGCGTAACCGATTCAAGTACAGATGATTGAAGCGCATTAGCGGTTACAACAATATTTTCGACAGATGCTGGCTGTAAAATAAAGTCGACGTTTTGATCTGCGTTTACGTCACCTAAGTCGTTATCCCCATGGATATAATTTGAAGAATAAACATGTAAATGTATATGTGGCTGCTTAACATCGTCAAAACGGTACACACCGTTCACATCGGTGTAAGCTACGCGGCGGCTGCCTTCAATTTTAACTTCTGCACCAGCTACAGGTTGGCCAGCAGTATCGGTTACTTTTCCAGTTACTGTGGTGGCATACACAGGCGCACTTAACAGCCCTGCTATGGACAAACTTAGCAGTGAACGCATTTTCATGGGTATTCCTCTGAGGATGTTATAACATTATTTAGTGATGTTATAACATTTTTCAGCATTGACCTGCTCATGTCAACAGCAGGACAACGTAACTTTTCACTTATCTAACGTTATTTAATGCTTTGTGACTATTTAAGGGCCAAGTTGCCAATTTTCGCCTCCTTATATGCAAAAAGCGTCTAGGCTCTGCTTACATTAAAATTAATGACTTCTTTAATGTGTGAAGCGCCTATTTTTAGCATAAGTAATCTGTCGATACCTAAGGCTACGCCAGCACACGCGGGTAACCCCGCATTAAGAGCATCTAAAAAATTTTCATCAATGGGCTTTACGGGCAGTCCGGCTTCTTTGCGCTTCTTGTTATCAGTTTCAAAGCGCACTCGTTGCTCTTTAGCCGCACTTAGCTCGTGAAACCCATTGGCAAGTTCAGCGCCTTGGTAATACACCTCAAAGCGTTCAGCAACCCGCTCATCAGCAGAACTTAACTTTGCAAGCGCAGCCTGAGAGGCCGGAAAGTTGTAGACAAAACAAGGCCGTTCAATACCGATTTTAGGCTCGATAACATAACTGAATAAAAGTTGTAATTTGCTGTCATAGCTTAAGCTTTGCGGCGCATGAATATCTATATGGTGCTGCGCCATTGCGCTTAGCAAAATTTCATCATCAGCGCTTAGTGGGTCAATATTTAGATAGCGCTGAAAGGCTTCTTGGTATGTCATTTTATCAGCAGAAGCCGTGTGTATTGTTTCTTTTAGCAATGCGTCTACTTCATCCATTAACGCGAAGTGATCAAAGCCTAAACGATACCACTCTAGCATGGTAAATTCTGGGTTGTGCCAGCGCCCTTCCCCTTCGTGGCGAAACGCCTTGCACACTTGATAAATACTGCCGCTATCAGCACATAGTAAGCGCTTCATAGCATATTCTGGCGAGGTCTGAAGATACAGCTTACTTGGCTTACCAGATGTGGCGAAATTAAACTGCGTATCAAAAGCATCTAGATGTTCATCGGTTACTGTGCCGTTTGAAAGTAAAGGTGTATCTACCTCTAACACGTTTCTTGCGTAAAAAAACTCACGAATGGTTCTGAGTAATTCTGCACGCGCTACACGCGCATCATGTGTGGTAGTCGGCTGCCAAGATTGCATTTGTTCAAACCTAAGAAGAATAGCTAAAACAAAAAACCGGTACACGAAGGCACCGGCTTTACACGTAAACAGAATGCGCTATATGCGCCTCAGTTTTAGATATTATTTTTGTGCACGAGACACATATTCGCCAGAGCGCGTATCTACGCGGATAACTTCGCCTGTTTGAACGAATAGAGGAACGCGAACAACTGCGCCTGTACTAAGTGTTGCTGGCTTACCGCCTGTACCCGCTGTATCACCTTTAAGGCCAGGGTCCGTTTCAGTGATTTCAAGCTCAACAAAGTTTGGTGGCGTTACTGTGATAGGTGAACCGTTCCACAGTGTAATAGTACAAACGTCGTTTTCTACCAACCACTTTTTATTCTCGCCTACCGCTTTTTCGTCTGCAGCGATTTGTTCGAATGTATCATTATTCATAAAGTGGTAGAATTCGCCGTCGGTGTACAGGTAGGCAAGCTCCGTATCCATTACGTCAGCGCCTTCTACTGATTCACCTGAGCGGAAAGTTTTTTCTAAAACTTTACCTGAAATAAGCTTGCGGATTTTTACGCGGTTAAACGCTTGGCCCTTACCCGGCTTTACGTATTCGTTTTCTAGAATGTTGCAAGGTTCGCCGTCCAGCATGATTTTCAGGCCGCCTTTGAACTCGTTAGTGCTGTAATTAGCCATAATTCCTCTGTCTAAACATAAGGTACAAAAAGTTTCGTGGAACAAATAATACCTAAAAAACCGATTTCTGTAGAGCATAACTGGCAAAAAGAATTGGCAAGTAGCTATACCGATCCTGCAAAACTGTTGCAGCACTTAGATTTAGACGAAGAAAAATACGCACAACATATTAAAGCGCGCCGCCTTTTTCCAATGCGTGTTCCACGGCATTTCGCAGACCTAATGGAAAAGGGAAACCCTAACGACCCCCTGTTTTTACAGGTCATGCCGCTTAGCGACGAATTTCTAACGTCGCCTGGTTATAGCGAAGATCCGTTAGACGAGCATGACACAGCAGGCAAGGGTATTTTGCACAAATACGATTCTCGGGTGTTATTGATGGTTCGCACTGGCTGTGCGATAAACTGCCGTTACTGTTTCCGCCGCCACTTTCCCTACGCCGACAATTCGGTAAGCAAACATCAATGGCTTGATGTACTCGAATACCTTCGCAGCAATAGCAAGATTAATGAGGTGATTTTTTCAGGTGGCGACCCACTGATGGCGAAAGATGACCATTTATCATGGTTAGCTAATGAAATTGCCGCTATTCCCCACATAAAACGCCTGCGCATACATAGCCGCTTGCCTGTGGTACTGCCAGAAAGAATCAGTCATGACTTTATTGAATGGTTCACTGCATTGCCTCTTCAAAAAGTGCTGGTGCTGCACGCGAACCACGCGAATGAAATCTCTGAGCCATTAAAAATGCGGCTGCGCACATTGCGAGGTAAAGGCGTGACCTTGCTCAATCAGTCGGTATTACTAAAAGGAGTCAATGACTCTGGCGGTGCAATTAGTGATTTAAGCGAGTCACTTTTTGAAGCGGGTGTCCTGCCTTACTACTTGCACGTTTTGGATAAAGTACAAGGCGCGAGTCATTTTTATGTGAGTGATAATGAAGGTCGCCTGATTATGGAAGAAGCGATAAAGCGTCTGCCGGGCTTTTTAGTGCCAAAACTGGTAAGAGAAATTGGCGGTCAACCCGGCAAAACGCCTATCGACTTACATTTGCATCCGTAACTTACGCGTAGGTATTGATGTTGGCGCCTAACGCGGGGTTTGAGGATGACGATTTTGGTACGTCAGCGGCTGATTCCAGCAGCTGAAGCGACGCTTTTCCCTCTTGCTCTTGTTGGCTTTTTGCCAACTTAAGAGAGGCCAACTCAAGTGACGCACCGGACGCTCCAGAGGCACTAGCACCTTGTAGATCCATACCATTTTCCTTTGTTGCTTGTAGCAAAGTAAAAAAATGGGCAGAATTGCCCACCCTTACGATGTGTTGATTATTACGTAACCAGCAAATTTTTGAGTGAATCGCAGGTTATGTAATTTACACTATCGACAAGTTATCGGCTTTGAAAGGCGAAACTTTAACCATTATTTACCGTGATACCAATTTGCACAAATAAGTGCGACACAAACTATTAAAACTAAGGTGTACAGGTAACACGTACACCGAATTACTTTAGAAACAAAAGGCGTGAACATGCAACAGAGCCAAGAGATGCAAGCTGTCCATCAACAACTTCAAGAAACACTTCAAACGCTACACCGAAAAGCCGTTGATGCCGACCAAGTTTTAGATAACTTACAGCGCAATCAAAAAGGTAAGTTTGCGGCCGTGTTTGCTGACGACAGTGGTTTTACTACATCCGCCAAGCGTTTTGGGCCTTATGTGCAAGAAATTGCAAACGACTGGCAATCGCTAAAGGAACTGGATGATAATGCGGCCAAACAAGCCCTAGCGCCATTGGTTAAAAAAATAGAGTTGGCTCTAGTAACCATTGCACAGTTTCAGCAGTCTCTTGCTAAAAAGTAGCGTAGAACGGCAAGTGAGTAAAACAAAGCCCGCTTTAACAGCGGGCTTTTTTATAGATTAGCGTCTCACTTTCGGCGCACTCTTACACGCCTAAGCGCTTATTGTTGGTAAAGCGGCAGCAAGCTGATTCTACGCTTAATTTCCTTTACTTCTTTTAAGTAGGCTTCACTGTCCACTCGCTGATATTGTTCAGTGAACGTTTGCTTACTCAAGCCTTCAGGCAGACCTTCGATGGGGGGAATGATTTCAAGTTCATTTTGAATACGTGCCATCGCGTTTTGAACATCCAGCGCTGTACTTGGATTAGTGGCGACTTTTGCGAACTCTGTGCCCGACATATCAGCCGCCAAATCAACAAAGCTATAGCCAGAGCCGCCATTGCCCCGGTCCATTAGCTCTTTGAACTCGCCAATTGCTAAGGACATACCTTGTTCGGCCATTAGCTCTAATGCCGCAGAGATAATAAAGTGACGAGCCAAATCGTTACGTTTATGTAGCACAGCACCTCTGCGGGGTTTTAATGCCTTTTCGGAGTCCGGCTGAATGTCGCCCACCAAGGTACCAACTCGATGATGTCCCACGTAAACTGCTAAGGCTAAGATTACTGCGTTATTGTGCAATACTGCATCATCAGGTGTTTTGCTTTGCTCTCTTGCCCTTGCCATCCCTTCGCGTAAGTATTCTATGAGAGATACCGGTTTGTTCGACAGGGCTATTTCTCTTCCAGACAAATAACGAAGATAGTACGCAGATAACTGCTGAAGCTCGGTCTGTTCGCTGACCGACATGTTCGACGCCACCACGTTTAACTCGCTTAGCAGCTCATCTAAACGCCCAACATCAAGAGTAAGCTCGCCGCGCCCCATGGTCACGCGTTCAACCCGCGATAACGCAATGGTTGCTATTTCTGATTGGGTATAAGAGTTTACTGTGCGTTCTAAAAAGTCGAGTAAAAAGCGGCCTGGAATGGTTAGGTCACCTACTTGAACTTGTTCTATACGCAAGCTATCACCAGGTAATACTAATGCCGAGGCATTAATGTAATAGCCCATATTATCAATGGCGTAAGTAACATTAACAGTGCCTCCCAATGGGGTGATGTTTACTACGCCTTTAAACTCAGGTAAGGCCCGCTGTAACACGCCCACCAAGCTTTCGACTTGGGTTTCGGTGAGCGTTACCTGGTGACCTTCTTCTCGGCGTGAGAATGCCCGTTTTAACTGGCCGAGTAGCTCGTTAACACTGTCAGCACCATCGAGCTGCGTCGGCGCTGTCGATGCCACTAGGGGCGCTTTTTGTACCGCCATAACGGTAACCGTCGTCACGCCTACAACGAGAAGAACAACGATAATGGCGATAGTTATCAAAAGCCACTTAAGGCTACGCAAAATCATAAGAAATCAGCTTTACCTGTAAATACAACTAATCAAAAAAACTTAGCGCCCAAATGCTTTGTTACGAAACGAAACACAATAGGCGCTAAGGTGCTGGTTATACTACGTTATCTATTTTCGCGCCACCAGTGACAAGTGGAATGACAAGTAGTTCGTATGTAACTTTATTAGTTAACGCGACTTGAGCTCACTATCGCTCCATTCTTTCAAACTACCGTAACGCACGGTAGCACGGGACAAATCGTGATGCTGCGATAAGTCTGTCGGTATTACGATACAAGCTAGCCGTGCATCAAGTGCCGCTGACATGCCGGTATGCGTGTCTTCAATGGCTACACAGTCGCTGGACGATTTACCTAGCTTATCCATTGCGAGGACATAACAATCGGGGGCGGGCTTACTGTTTTCTACGTCTTCTACGGCGACCACACAGGAAATATAATCACTCAACTCATATTGAGATAACGTTTTTTCTACCGCCTTTTTACTTCCCCCGGTCACTATACCAATGGTAAAGCCATTTTCTGCACACTGTGTAATGGTTTCCTTAACAAATGGCATCAAAGGAAAAGCTTGCTTATCGAGGTAGTCACTCACGCTTTTGTGTTTCTGTTCAGCCAGTAACTGCGGTTCTATATCAATATTAAAATGCTCAACTAAGTCCACCGCATTTTGTTTTACCGGTATTCCCGCCATTACTTCGCAATAAAAATCCTTGCTTAGCTCAACATCATATTTCAATAAAATGTCTTTCCAAAGGTCAAAATGTACGGTTTCTGAGTCAATCAGGGTACCATCGTGATCAAATAATAGCGTTGTGGTGTTATCGCTCACCGCTAACTGGCGTGTAGATGAAGAAGCTGAATGCAATGCCAAAATAAACCTCCTTGCTATTAAAACTAAATTTCGGTGTTGAAAAATACACAGAATGCTATCGGCACCGAAAAACCGATTTCCTTCCACGTTAAGATCCCGTCTTTATCCGTTATTTCTTAGCGCCCGCCTTACTCCTGTAAGCATAGGCGGACTGCTACGTGGTATACTGGAAGCCTCTCACCAGTTTAAATATTGTTTACGTGGAGCTAACTGCGTGCTTTACCACATTTTAGGCTTTGCCAGTGCCGCGCTTTTTTTACTGACATGGTTAGGCTTATGGTCACAAATTAAAGCTATGACGCACCACCAAGTATCTGTCGCTAGCGAGCAGAGCGACGCTAACCACAGTCTGTCGCTAAACCAGTTTGGCTCTAGCTATTTTGCGTTTTTCTCTATTTTCCTATTCGGCATTTCGGTAGAGCCTTTTAACCATTACTTAGTTTGGACGCGTTTTGGCGCGCTCATTCTTACGCTCACAATAATTTGGAAAATATGGCAACTCAGGCGAAATACAATTTCAGGCTACGTTACCGCTATTGCTCTGCTTGCGCTTGTTGGCGGTACCCTTTCCATCGCTTTTCGCCCCTTCCCAACGCTTGCGCAACTTGGCGCAAATACGTTGATGCTGGTAGTCACCGTCATATTATTTCAAGGTTCGCTGCATCAGTGGCTTGTGTTGCAGCGCAGACAAAAAGTAGGCTCGCTGTCGTTTGCGTTATTTCGGAACATCTTGATTAAAGACGTTAGCACCTTAATGTTCGGCTTAACAATGCCGTTAAGCCAAAGCTGGCCGCTACTCATCTTAAACGGCACCAGTGTTATAATGCGTGGCAGTATTTTATTGCAGATGCACAAACTAAAACGCCGAGAAATTTCCGTATCAGGATAATTTCTCGGCGTTTTCTATTTGTTTTGTGTAGCAAGGAGGTTGCCTGTTTAGCAGTCACTTGTTTGAACAGAGATATCAATACAATTATATAAACAAGCCCAAAACCGGCAAGTTAAAGCGCCACTTCTGCCATATTGCCTTTGCTTTCAAGCCAGGTTTTACGGTCGCCAGAACGCTTCTTAGCAAGCAGCATGTCCATTAGCTCCATCATCTCCTCAGCATCTTCAATAGTCAGCTGAACAAGGCGACGGGTGTTCGGGTCCATGGTCGTTTCGCGAAGCTGTAGCGGGTTCATTTCACCCAAGCCTTTGAAGCGCTGTACGTTCACTTTCCCCCGTTTCTTTTCTGCTTCAATACGATCCAGGATCCCCTGCTTCTCACCTTCATCTAGGGCGTAATGTACTTCTTTGCCAATATCTATTCTAAAGAGCGGAGGCATGGCAACATACACATGGCCCTGTTCAACTAAGGTTCTAAAATGACGTACGAAGAGTGCACATAACAAGGTCGCGATATGTAGTCCATCAGAGTCAGCATCAGCAAGAATACAAATTTTGCCATAGCGTAAACCAGACAGGTCTGTTGAATCTGGATCTATACCCAGCGCCACAGAAATATCGTGAATTTCCTGTGATGCCAGTACCTGAGACGAGTCTACTTCCCAGCTGTTTAAGATTTTACCGCGCAAAGGCATAATTGCTTGAAACTCTCTATCTCGCGCTTGTTTAGCCGAGCCGCCTGCCGAGTCACCCTCTACTAAAAACAACTCAGAGTAAGAAATATCTTGTGACGAGCAGTCGGTTAATTTGCCTGGGAGTGCAGGGCCTTGTGTAACCTTTTTACGGGCGACCTTTTTCACCTGTCGAAGACGACGCTGTGCATTGTTGATACACATTTCAGCCAGCGCTTCAGCTATTTCAGTATGCTGGTTTAACCAAAGGCTGAATGCGTCTTTCACCACACCTGATACAAACGCACTTGCCTGACGTGAAGACAAACGCTCTTTCGTTTGACCCGCGAACTGAGGGTCCTGCATTTTGGTTGAAAGAATGTAGGCGCAGCGGTCCCAAATATCGTCAGGCGATAGCTTAACGCCACGAGGCATTAAGTTTCTAAATTCGCAAAACTCGCGCATCGACTCCAGTAAGCCTTGGCGCAGCCCATTAACGTGTGTACCACCTTGCGCGGTAGGGATAAGGTTGACGTAGCTCTCTGTTACCAAATCTCCACCTTCGGGCAACCACATTACAGCCCAATCTGCCGCTTCCGTATTGCCACTGAATGTGCCTACAAATGGCGTATCTGACGGTAAGGTTTCGAACTCTTCTACCGCTTGATAAAGGTAATCTTTCAGACCATCTTCGTAATACCACTCTTGGCTTTCTTTGGTAATTTTGTTGTCAAAGCGAATGCGCAAACCCGGGCTTAACACCGCTTTTGCACGCAAATTATGCACAAGTCGACTTACCGAGAATTTTGCAGAATCGAAATATTGCGGGTCGGGCCAAAAATGAACGCGAGTTCCTGTATTGCGCTTACCACAGGTATCGATTACTTGTAAGTCTTCGACTTTGTCGCCGTTTTCAAAGGCGATTTGGTATACGCTACTGTCCCGTCTTATTGTCACCTCAACACGGGTTGAAAGCGCATTAACTACCGAGATCCCCACCCCGTGAAGACCACCAGAGAAGGCGTAGTTTTTATTTGAAAACTTACCTCCTGCATGAAGCTTACACAAAATAAGTTCTACGCCAGATATTCCCTCTTCAGGGTGAATATCTACCGGCATACCACGACCATCATCGATAACCTCTAATGATTGGTCTTCATGCAAAATAACTTTGATGTTAGAGGCATGCCCGGCAAGCGCTTCATCCACACTGTTATCGATGACCTCCTGCCCCAAATGATTTGGGCGGGTGGTGTCGGTATACATACCAGGACGGCGTTTTACGGGGTCAAGGCCGTTTAAAACCTCGATAGCTTCTGAATTGTATTGATTTGACATAGTTATGGTTGTTATTTAAGCCAGCAATAAGGAAAGAAAGCACGCACTACTATGGTCAGTTACAGTAATCACAGCACTCAGCGTATATTTGATGTTAGCAGGGCTAGTAAAGACTAGCAATGCGCTTATTTAAGCAAAAACTCAGCGATAGCTGGCAAATGATTTTCATAACCCACAAAGCTGTGATCTCCACCTTCTTCAATAACTAAATGACTATGCTGGTACTTCTCTGCAGCCAAGCGATAATCTAGCGTTTCATCTTCAGTCTGAAGCAGCACTTTGTAACTAGTTGGCTGTTTAATTGAAGCAGACTCTAAGGCTTTTATAACCCCCATATCGCTTTCTACTATCTCAAATTTTTCTCTGCTATATGGGTTCTCATGAGTGCCTATGAAGTTTTGCAACAGTTCATAAGGCCGTACCGCTGGATTTATTAATACGGCTTTGCCACCGAACTTTTCAAGTAAAAATGTAGAGAGATAGCCGCCCATAGAGCTACCAATCAGTTTAAGCCCGTTTTCAAGCAGTGCTGGGGTGCTATCAATAAGCTCAAGCAGCTGGCTTTCAACTTTACTAGGAAAATTAGACAGTTCAGGAATATGTAAGGTGACGTTTGAGTGATGCTGCTCAAAATATTGTTTAGTGGCTTGTGCCTTTATGGACTTCGGGGAGCTCAAAAAGCCATGAAGATATAAGATGTGCTGCATGCTGTTCTCTACTATGTTGCTCTCTACTGTGTTGTTCTCTGTGCTTTGGACTATTTGAAACCTAGACCTCGGTAACGTTAACGTCTATCGTTCCATTATCCATTAGATTAATTACCTGGTACCCAGGTGCCTCTTCGCTTACACCAAATTCATCGCACATTTGCCACTGCCAGCAAGTCGATGGGCTTCCGTAAGAAGGCGTGCTATTCGTTCCTATTTCTTGGCGCAATGGCGAATGAATATGTCCGTGAATTAACGCCTTTATTTGCGGGTTTTCGTTTATAAGCGATTCTAGGTGCTGTGCATTAGCCAAAAAATGTTTATCCATCCAGCTTTTTGAAGGCAATATATGGTGATGGAGCGCAACAAGATGATTAAAGTGCGGTAATGCATCTAGCGATTGCTTTAATGCAATTAAATCGCTTTCTTTTACCTCGCCCGCTGCTGTGTGCATATTGCCTGAAGTTCGGGTATCCATACCGTGTATTTGCCAGTTCGAAAAGCTTATCGGGTTGGCGCTCTGTAAGTGACGACTGCCAAGGTAGCTTTCGAAATGTGGATTATTGTCGTGATTTCCAGCGAGAACAAACCAGTCTATATTTTCTGACTCAATATATTGCTCCATCAGTGCGGTAAAATGCTGATAGCTTTCGGGGGAGTTATCGCCACTGATGTCTCCAGTTACCAGCACTATCATTTTCTGTTCTTGCCCGTTATTTCCTTGATTAGCGATTTGATTTTTTGAGTCAGTAATATCTGCTACGTACTGTTGAACCGCGCTAAGTACACGCGTCAATGAATGATAGGGCGCTATACCCGCGTAACCGGTCTTGTCTTTGTCCTTAAATAAGTGGCAATCACTTATCTGTATTAGTGATATCACGCTTCGGAGGTAACGTTTGTTGAATGTTGCAGGCAAAAGTTTAACCACTCAGCTAAAAAGATATTTACCATATGCTTTTCGTTGCGCTGGCGCATTTTCAGATTAGGGTATTCATAAGAAGGCTCAAGAGCCCCTGTATTTTGACTGTTTATCACCTCAGCCATGCGGGCATCATGATATAGGCGAACCGTCATACTTGGCGTTAGGTACGAAGGCATGTCTTTAGTGGTTTGTTTTATGCTCAACGTGCTGGTGTAGCGAGCAGAGTCCACTATCCTAATTTCATAGGCCAACCCCACACCAACGGAAAATTCATAACTCAAGTCTTCCGTATCGCAGTCAGGTAGCATTTTAAGAACATAAGCATAGTTCAGTTCGCAAAGCGCCTGCATTGACGGCAGATGAGGGATGTATTTTCGTTGATTGCGTTGTATCACGATGTCTGCCATTGCTCCAGAAGTTGTGTCTTATGCATAAAGAACCATTGTAGCGCAATTACTGCTGCGGCGTTGTCTATATGGCCATTTTCCAGCCATTCAAGGGCGGTATTCTCTTTTACACGATGCACTTTGATATCTTCAGACTCGCTTTCAAGCCCGTGAATACCTTTTGCCAAGCTTGCGTCAGTCTTTGCTATAAATATATGTAATCTTTCCGTAGTACCACCTGGACTAGATAGATAGCTTAGGGCCTTGGTCAAGTTTTGTAACTTTATACCCGCCTCTTCCATTGATTCTCGATGGCACACATTTTCAGGTGTTTCACCCTTATCTATCATGCCTGCAATAATTTCTATTAACCAAGGGCTTGAAGATGTGGCTAACGCCCCAATTCTAACCTGCTCAATTAGCACGAATTCTTGGAGAATGGGGTCATAGGGCAAAACGCCTACCGCATGACCGCGTTCAAAAATTTCGCGTGTAACCGTGTCGCTCCATTCTCCATTAAAACACTTGTGCTTAAATTGATACTGATTCATGGTAAAGAAACCACGATACACTGGCTTAATGTCGGTGATTTCGACGTCATTTGAGGTAAATGAAAGGAATTCCTTGCTCATTTGCTGACACTTATGGTTCAAATAGATTTATCATACATAGTACATTTACACACCAACCATGTATACGCATGAAAAATGCGATATTGAGTGTGTACGAATAACAGAAAACTCATATTACAAGTCGTCTATTACTATAAAAATTGCGTGGGTAGATCACATATTCTGTTACAGTTAATCGAATACTGTTACGAGTTTGGACTTTCGGTTTGTGGTTGAATTTTCATACACTTGGTTTTAATAAGTCGTCTTAACGAATAAATGACGACGCAACTTGAACACAACAGGAAGACGTAAGCATGAAACGAACACTTCTGTCGCTGGTTATCGGTGTTTCGATGACAACTGGTGCACTGGCCGATGACCTAATGCAGGTATATCAACAAGCACTGGCAAACGATCCATTGGTAAACCAAGCGAAAGCGCAACGTGATGCTGCGTTTGAAGGAATTAGTATTAGCCGTGCAAGTCTGCTACCGCAAATCTCTGGCTCTGTGGGCTACACCATGTCAGATTCAGAACGTTTTCAACAGGCAGCGGGCGACAATGGCCTTCAGGTATTCACGACAGATACAGAAGTAGACACCATCGACTACGGGTTAACACTTTCTATGTCGTTGTACGACCACGCTAACTGGTTGGGCTTAGACCGTGCTGAAAAAATTGCTGAGCAAAGCGATGCGCAGCTAGCAGCTAGCATGCAGGACGTTATTGTACGTACGGTTACGGCTTACTTTGACGTATTGCGCGCCCGTGACAACGTAGAGTTTGTAGGCTCAGAAAAACGTGCGATTGAACGTCAACTTGAGCAAACCCGTCAGCGTTTCGAGGTTGGTTTAACTGCTATTACTGATGTGCATGAAGCACAAGCAAACTACGACAGCACAGTTGCCCAAGAAATTCAGGCTAAAAACGAACTTGAATTTGCCCTTGAAGCGCTGCGTGTGATTACAGGTAAATATCACGACCGTCTTTACGGCCTTAATAAAGATAATTTCTCAGCCACAATGCCGGTACCTGAAACCGTAGATAGCTGGCTAGAAACTGCCCAAGAGAAAAACTTAGCATTGTTGGTAGACCGTTTAGCTATGGATGTGGCGAAAGAAGATATTGCCATTGCACGTTCTGGCCATCTACCGACTCTGTCTTTGTCAGGCAGCTATGGTCGCTCTAAAGACGATGTAGACGCTGAAATTCTTAACGATGATGGCTCAACGACCCCGTTTGGTTATGAAACGCCGTACTTAAACAGTCAGTCTATTGGCGTGACACTAAGCGTGCCTATTTACCAAGGCGGTAGCGTTAGCGCACAAACGTCGCAGGCGAAGTACAACTATGTTGCTGCGAGCCAAGCCGCAGAGCAAACGTATCGACAAACTGTACAATCGGTTCGTAGCTCGTTTAATAATGTAAAAGCATCTATCTCGACTATTCGCGCGCTTGAGCAGTCTGTTGTGTCAGCAGATAGCGCACTTAAAGCAACAGAAGCTGGGTTTGATGTAGGTACACGTACTATCGTCGATGTACTTGATAGCACACGTAATTTGTTTGACGCCCGTCGTAATCTTGCTGGTGCACGCTACGACTTCATTCAGTCGGTTATTACACTTAAGCAAGCGGCGGGAACCCTTACAGGTGAAGATGTGGCCATAATAAACCGCGGTCTCAAGCCGGTAGAGAGCAATAGCAACAAATAGGTTTTGTTATATCGCTAGGTAAGCATTGAATACATCGTAAAAAGGGTGGCTACTGGCTGCCCTTTTTTGTACGCGTCGGGTGTTTATAAGCCGTGTTTTGTTATTTAAAAGAATGTTTATTTGCCGCAAGAAAACTTTTGTAAAGCACCTAGCAGCTGCCGGTACTCAGCACATAAGGCTTCAGCATTTTGCTTTGTCATTACAAAGTTAGATAAACGCGTTGAAACGACGCGTAATTTCTCTTGCAACAGCTGTAACTCATCATCCATGATTATGCCCTTTAACTTTTCTCTACCTTTGGTGATGTTATTTCTGCCGGGTTTAAGGCTTTAAATTCGCCTTTTTGACCCTACATTTTGGCGCATAAAGCGTGCGACCAACGACTTTAGTATAACGCCAGGTAAGCTTACGACAAGCCTCTTGGTTTATTGTTTTTTTCTTGAGTGATAAATAAAAATGCAAGCCTCTGAACTACAAAATAAATTTGAGCGCATAAGAGCAAATAAATGGTTTGAAGCCTTTGTTATCAGCGTCATCGTGATATCGGCGCTATTAGTCGGAGCAAAGACCTACGAACTACCTACCGGCATGTCGTCTATTACGTTGTTTTTAGACTGGTTTATCAGCGCGTTCTTTTTAACTGAAATCACCATTCGCTTTTTAGCTGAAAAGCAGAAGCGTTACTTTTTCAAAAGCTTCTGGAACTGGTTTGATACCCTCATTGTAGTTATCAGTCTGATCCCGGCAGACGACACTGAACTTGCGCTGATTGCGCGTTTAGTGCGGGTCTTCCGCGTACTTCGTATGATTTCAATTATCCCAGAGCTTCGAATACTACTCGTTTCTCTAGTGAAAGCTTTGCCCCAACTAGGCTATGTCATGTTGTTGATGTTTATCATTTTCTACATTTACGCAGCTATAGGCAGTACTTTATTCGAAACCATCAATCCCGTGTTGTGGGGCGATATCACTATCTCGATGCTAACGCTCTTTAGAATTATGACCTTCGAAGATTGGACCGATGTAATGTACGAGACTCAGGAGGTTTACTCGCTAAGCTGGATTTTCTACCTTACCTTTATTTTCTTTACTGCGTTCGCGTTCTTGAACATGGTCATTGGCATTGTGGTAAATGTGATGGAAAGAGAAAACGAGAAGGCAAGAGCAGAAAAAGAAGCAGCCTTACTTGAAGAGCAAATCGCACAAGGCAATATTGAGCCCACATTGCATGATGTTCTCAAAGAGTTGCGAGAGCTAAAAGCGCAGGTCGCGTCACAAAATAGTAAACCGTAGGTAACTAAGGCGGCAGATGCCTTAGCAAACATAAAAAGAAGGCCACAACACAAAGTGGCCTTCTTTCGTTTCAGTTTTTGTTATTAAAGAAAGCTAACTAGGTTAGCTAAACCTTTATTAAAGCGCTTTATACGCCAAATTGCTGCTTAAGGCTTTCTACTCTTTGCTTCGCAGCTTCAGAAGTAAACTCCCTACTTGCTAAGCGTCGCTTTGCTAGAGCCTTTTTATCGAGCTCAAGCAATAAGGCCACGTGATTTAGATACACTTCATCGCTAGCAATGGGCCCTGTTGATATTTGCTCATACAGGGTTAGCGCTTCTTCTTTCTCACCTTTAGCGATATAAATCTGCGCTAGTGTGTCTACAGCATCAGCATTTTCACTTTGCAGCGATACCGCTTTTTTGGCTAGCTCTTCTGCTCGCTGAAGGTCTTTATCTTCAAACGCTAAATACGCCAGGTTGTTAAGCACCACAAAATTATCTGGCGTTTTAGTAAGTATAAGCTCATAGGTATCAATGGCTGCGGCTCTATCACTACCAATTTGACGCTCAGCTAACAACATCGCACTTTGTACGTCGTTATTGTGCGCATTTACGTGCTTTTGTAGGAAGCTAAACGCTTGCTCTTTTTTACCTGACATCTCAAGGGCTGCAACAAGCAGCAACGCATTGTCTGAGTTTGAAGTAGCATCATAAGCCGCTTTGGCGTGGTCAACGGCCTGCTCTGGCGCTTTATCTATAAGATGTAAACGTGCAATAACGCCCCTTACAAACGGCAATGCTTTAACCTCTTCAGAGACATTATTGATGATCTCCCATGCCGGTTTTGATTGACCAAGACGGCTATGAAAATACGCTTTCAAGAGCGTTAGTTGTGCGTCTGGTCGCTTAGACAAAACCTTGTTCGTTAACTCCAATCCTTGCTTGAATTGCTTTTGAGAGTCGACGATAAGCAGCTTGCCCAACACCGCATTTTTATCTTGCGGGTAGAACGATAACCAGCGGTCAAAAAAGGTCGTTGCTTCTTTTACGTTATTAGCGGCAATAAGCGCCTGACCTTTTAAACTCCAAAAGGTCTGGGGTGATGACTCGTCACCTTCAACAGCCGTCAACAGCGAAACAGTTTTATCTAGCTGGTTATTCAGCGAGTACATTCTCGCGAGTAAAAGGCGCAGATTAATATCGCCCTTATTAGCAGCAAACTGTGCTTGTGCATGCTCAATGACGTCGTCGGCATTTCCACTTTCCATTGCCAACGCAAACCATAGCGCCAAGGCTTGGACGTCAGCAGGGTTCTCATCGATAAAAGCGCGGATAAACGCTACTGCATTTTCTTTTTTGCCCTCTGCAACAAGTAATTTAGCTCTGGAGTACGTAACCTCATTACCCGCATCGCTAAGCTCGCTCGCTTCATCTAAGTATTTCGCCGCTTCTTGGTAAGCGCCTTCTGCTGTTGCAATGTTTCCCAAATAAATTAAGGGCACTGCTTTTTCTGGCGAAGCCTCATGCCACTCTTTTGCCGCACTTTTCGCTTTATCAAGTTGATTGGTCGCTATATATGCCCGCAGTAAGGTTGCTTGTGAAGTTACTGATTCTGGTGACTGTTCAACCGCTTGTTCAAGGTTAACTAAACCATCAATGTCGTTTAATGAAAGCTGTAAAACACCTAAGCGTGACAAGTCTTCGGCTGTAGTACTAACCCCTTCTGATTTTTCTATCATCTGCTGGGCACCAACTACGTTGCCTTCTCTAAGCAACTGATAACTCGCTTTCGAAAACAGGGCCGCATCAACACCTTGTTCACCTTCAACTCTAGCTAGAACCTCAAGGGCTTCATCGTTTTCACCAAGTTGGAGCATGCTGTCTGCCAGCATTCGAAGGCCTGGGTGATTATCAGGCAAGCTAGACGCCACCATGGTTAAGTGGCGCTGGGCCGCCTCGAAATCTTGAATTTGATACGCACTAAAACCCGCAACCAAACGCACAACCTGATCACTCCTACCGTTTTGAACGGCGATTTCCAGGTGTTTAAGGGCTTTCGCGTAATTTTCGTTGGCCGACTCAATAATGCCTTTAAAAGTATTTAGCAACGGATGGTTTTCATTCAGCACCAACAGTTCATCCACAACAGGCTGGGCTTTATCTAGATCTCTTATCTCAATAAGAAGCGCGGCATACGCAAATTTGCTGGTGACGTCATCTGGAAACTGAATAACATAAACGCCGTATACCTCTGCAGCTTTTTCAGGTTCGCCATTTTGCAGGTAAATCTTGGCAAGCTGTTGCAAAACGTCTTTGTTGGTCGGCGCTTGCTCGCGCAACGCTTCTGTCGCGGCTAAGGCGCCTTCCATATCGTTGTCTAACACAAACGCATAGCTATCAATAAGCCCTTTGTATACCGAACTGGTATCAAGGGTAGCGAGTTCTGCTTGAAGCGCTTGCGCCTCTTCGTTTTTACCAAGCTGCATAAGTGCTTGAAGCTTATAAAAGCCCACTTCTGCTGATTCAACCGCGGTCATTCCCTCTGCACGATAATCAACTTCAGCGAGGGCGTTTTCTGCTCCTGACTGTTGATAGGCCACGGATAACAGTGGAATAACTTGACTAACGGGGTGGCCTAAATCCATCGCCTTGTTGAGTTCTTTTTCTGCCGCCGCATAATTGCTTTGTTGCAGGTACAGTTTTCCTAGCTCAAAGCGAGGCTGGGCCGCATTAGGGCCCTTTTGAATAGCGTTTTTGTATTCAACGATGGCGGCATCAAGCTGCTGTTGAGAGGCATAGTTTCTCGCATCAGCCAAATGGCTTTCCATCGACTTCTCGCTACACCCTGACAAAAGTACACTGGTTAACATAACTGCTAACGTTGTGCGTTTAATTAATTTATTAGTTCTATGCTTTGTCATTGTAATTCCTTGCCCTTCCTCAGATTTTTGTCGTCACATTCCTGCTTTTTTTCAAAAGCACGGGCTAAACTGCTTATTATTTCATCGAATTTGTGCAATTTCGTGGCAACCTGTCCATTATTCGAATATAATACTGTTTTTTGCAACACTGCTGGCAAGCATATCGCGAAATACGCTAAGAATACGCTTCATTAACTCGCCGGACAGGCCAGTTCAACGCTGTATAGCGTCTTGCGATAATAAACCGAAAAAGTACGGTTTAGTCGTATGCCGCACCCTCCTTACTTAATGCACCAGGACCCTTAATGACAACAACTGTCGACATGACATTTAAAGACCTCAATTTACCAGAACCAATCTTACAAGCCCTTGAAAAAGTTGGCTACGAGAAACCGTCTCCTATTCAGGCTGAGAGTATTCCTCTTATTCTTGAAGGGCACGATTTACTCGGTCAGGCACAGACAGGGACAGGAAAAACCGCTGCGTTTGCCCTGCCTATGTTGGCAAATATCGATCCTGAGCAACGTAAGCCGCAATTACTGGTATTGGCCCCAACCCGTGAACTAGCTATTCAGGTTGCAGAGGCGTTTCAGGTTTATGCGAGCTTTAGTCAAAAAATTAAAGTACTTCCAGTATACGGCGGTCAGTCGTACGACAACCAAATTCGCCAGCTTAAGCGCGGCGTTCAAGTGGTTGTGGGTACACCAGGCCGTATCATCGACCACATAAAGCGCAAGACACTAGACTTAAGCGAACTTAAGTTCCTAGTGTTAGACGAAGCCGACGAAATGCTTCGCATGGGCTTTATTGATGACGTTGAACTTATTCTTAGCCATGCACCAGAAGAACGCCAAACTGCGCTATTCTCGGCAACTATGCCTGGTCCAATTAAGAAAATTACTCAGCGTTACTTAAAAGATCCTAAGCACGTTAAAATTGCCTCAAAGGTAAGCACTGCTAGCACAATCCGCCAGCGTTACTGCCAAATCGCACCGCACCACAAACTTGAGGCGCTAACCCGCATCATGGAAGTGGAAGTGTTCGACGGTATGATCATTTTCGTACGCACGAAAACCGCTACGGTTGAACTAGCTGATAAACTTTCTGCTCGTGGTTACGATGTAGAGCCGCTAAACGGTGACATTCCTCAGGCAGCCCGTGAGCGTACCGTTGAAAAGCTTAAACAGGGTAACATTGATATCCTTGTTGCTACCGACGTAGTAGCCCGTGGTCTTGACGTTGAGCGTGTAAGCCACGTTATCAACTACGATATCCCGTATGACAGCGAGTCTTACGTACATCGTATTGGTCGTACAGGTCGTGCTGGTCGTCAAGGTGACGCAATCCTGTTTATTTCTCACCGTGAAAAGCGCTTGTTGTTCTCTATTGAGAAAACCACTAAGCAGCCTATTGAAGCGATGCCAATTCCTTCAATTAGCGAAATCAATGAAACACGCTTAAGCCGTTTTAAACAGTCGGTTGCCGAAGCTACTCAAGACGATAGCATTGAATCATTAATGCCTATTGTTGAGATGATTAAAGAAGAAAATGAAGCATCGCCTGAAACCATCATGGCTGCGCTACTTAAAATTGCGCAAGGCGACGAGCCGTTAATTCTTAAAGAGTCAGACCGACCAGACATCAATAGCAAGCCTCCGCGCGATAATCGTGATAGAAACTCTCGCGATGGTCGTGATGGTCGCGAAAGAAAGCCAAGAGTGCCACGTGGTAACCGCAAGCCAGAAGAAGGCATGCAGCGCTTCCGTATTGAAGTGGGTCACGTACATGGTGCAAAGCCTGGCAACATCGTTGGCGCTATTGCGAACGAAGCAAACATAAACTCGAAGCACATTGGTGCTATCGAAATTTATGACAACTTCAGCACGGTAGACCTTCCTGACGGCATGCCTAAGGAAACCCGCGATACGCTTCAAGGCACACGTGTTGCAGGTCAGCGTTTAAATATTCGCGAATGGTCTGATACGCCACCGGCTAAGCGAGAAGGTCGTGGCGATCGTGGTAATCGCGGTGACAGAGCACCTCGCGGCAACCGTGAAGACCGAGGCAATCGCGGAGACCGCGAAAACCGCGAAAACCGCAAGCGTAAGAACTAAATAGCAACACATTCAGCCTTTATATAACTAATTGCAATATGAAGGCTGTTTTCGTTGTTTTCTAATTAAAAAGAATTGGCGCAAAATAGTGTCAGTTCTTTTTTTGTATTTAAAGCTAAGAAAACCTTTATGGATTACTTTCCGCTATTCCTAGACGCTAGAAAACTCAATGTCCTTATTGTTGGGGCCGGTGAAGTGGCAGCCCGTAAGCTAGAGCTTATTATGAAGACGCCTGCAACCATTACAGTGGTTGCACCTTGGGTTTGTGACACGGTTAAGCAACTAGCGTTAAATGAGAAAGTCACGCTGATAGAACGTGAGTTTGAAAATAGCGACCTTACCCATAAAGACATGGTGTTTATTGCCACCGACAAGGGCGATGTTAACCAGCATATTCATGACTTAGCTCGCGCCAACAAAGTGTTGGTTAATGTGGTAGATAACACGCCACTATGCCAGTTTATTACCCCTTCTATTGTTGACCGCTCTCCCATTATTATTGCTATGAGTAGTGGCGGTGTTGCGCCAGTTTTGCTGCGTTATTTACGACAAAAATTAGAGACTGTTCTGCCGGCCAATTTAAGTCGATTGGGCGCGTTTTCTGAAAAATTCCGCGAAAAAGTAAAACAGACACTTAACGGTGTAACTGCAAGACGTTACTTTTGGGAGGACGTTCTTGACGGCGACATTGCAGAAATGGTTGAAAAAGGCCAAGACCAAAAAGCTGATGAAGCATTTGACTTAGCATTGCAAGCTGCCGCTGAAGACAAAAAAGTCGAAGGACAAGTGTATTTGGTAGGGGCAGGTCCTGGCGATCCAGACCTACTTACCTTTCGTGCCCTTCGCTTAATGCAAAAAGCTGACGTTGTTGTTTACGACCGCTTAGTTTCCCCACAAATTCTTGAGCTTGTGCGTCGCGATGCTGAGAAAATCTATGTAGGTAAGGCCAAAAGCAATCACACGCTTCCTCAGGACGATATTAATCAGCTAATGGTTGATGAAGCGAAAAAAGGTAATCGCGTGGTGCGCTTGAAAGGCGGCGACCCTTTCATATTTGGTCGTGGCGGAGAGGAAATTCAAACCCTTATTCAGCATGGTATTGAGTTTCAAGTAGTTCCCGGTATTACCGCAGCAAGCGGCGCATCAAGCTATGCTGGCATTCCGCTTACCCATAGAGACCATGCACAGTCTGTCGTATTTGCTACAGGCCATTTAAAAAACGGCACTATAGAACTTAACTGGCCTGCCCTTGCGCAAAAAAATCAAACCGCTGTGTTTTATATGGGGCTAACAGGTCTGCCTATCATTTGTGAAAAAATGATTGAACATGGACTTGATGCCTCAACGCCAATAGCACTAGTTCAGTCGGCCACCACTGAAAAGCAGCAGGTGTTAACGGGTACGCTTGAAGACATTGTGGCTAAGCAGGAAAGAGCCCAGCTTCAGCCGCCAACACTTATTATTGTAGGTAGCGTAGTAAGCCTTCACGATGAATTAAACTGGTTTAAAGAATAGGCGACACATGTCGCCTTTTTCAATTAAAAAACATTTCGACACGATCGCGTTTTTCAATCCCCCCAAATCGAATTCAGCATAAACTTGTTTTTTACCCATAGGCGCGCATACTCAGTAATGAGATAAATATGTGAGATATGATGTGGTAAATCGTGTGAAGTGCGTTGCACAGACAATGATTAGAAATGCGTTGAAAAGATATGTATTCATGTCTCAATTTCACGCGCTTAGCACATTAAAACCAGTCAGCATGCTTATGCTGTCTTCTAGCCTCTTTTTATTGACTGCTGCACATGGCGAGCAACTCAAATACAGCAAAGTTAGCACGGATACTGGAGTTAATTTGCGCTATGAATGGCTAGATAACGATAACACGCGCCAATCTATTTCTTTTGAGTTATCTAATAGTGCATTGAAAGAAGCGCCCTCTCAGCAAGCTAACTATAAACCGAAAATAGCACAGCGATACATCATTGTTGCATTAACCAAAGAGGCAAAAAAAATAGACCCAAAAGTTGCGCGTGTGAAAATAACGCCAAAAAGAGAGTCTATTGATATCCAAGTTACAGGCTCAGACGAAGCGCAAGTTGAAGAAATACTCAATAATTTAAAAGCTATTCAGCAGAAAGAGTACGATAAGTACTTGCGAGATCATTACTTTACTCGCTTCACTACCTTGTTTAATCAAAAAGCGATAAAACCGGATCACGTTCGATATGTCGCTGAGTCGGTAAAACCTTTGATAGCAGCGTCCCAAGCGTTTTATGAAAAGGTAGCTTCAAAATCAGATTCCAGAGCCTATTTTTCATTACTCCTTAGTTGGCTTCAAAGTATCCCTTACGACACATTGGAAGACAGAGTTATAAGTAATGGCTCTGGCTATGCGCCGCCTGTCAGTGTACTTATGCAGAACCTTGGTGATTGCGATAGTAAGGCAGTACTGGCATCGTCGATGGTGCGCGCATTTTTACCTTCTACAAAAATGATCATGGTATTTTTACCTAATCATGCCTTGCTCGGGGTTGCTTTAACGCCCATGACCGATGACAGAACCATAGAGTACGACGGCGACATCTATGTTCTCTACGACCCAACTGGCCCAGCACTTATTCCATTTGGACAAGTATCTGAGGATACCGAACGCCACATTGTAACCGGGCGCTATCAAGTTGAAACTGTCGAGTAATAGGAATTAATTCACCCCTTAGGGTATTGGGAGAATATCTTCACTGAAGGTGAAAATAAAAAGCGCCTTTTCGATTAAGGCGCTTTAAATAAAATAACTGATAAGAGTTAATCGCTAGAGGTTTTCTTCTGCAAAGCTCGCTAGTCGACTCCTTACTACGCCATCTAGGTTAATAGTGGCACTGCCTGAGAAGTCTTTAAACTTCTCAACTAGGTAGGTTAAGCCCGAGGTCACAGCACTTAAGTAGTTACTGTCTATTTGTGCCAGGTTACCGCCTACAATGAGCTTAGTACCTTCACCACAACGCGTGATGATAGTTTTAAGCTGTGACGCCGTTAAGTTTTGCGATTCATCCAAAATCACGATAGCGTTTTGAATGCTTCGCCCCCGCATAAAGTTTACCGACTTATACTGAATATTGGCTTTTTCCATGATGTAGTTCATAGAGCCTTTGGTGTTTTCATCATGCTTGTGAAGTACTTCAAGTGAGTCAGTAATCGCCGCCAACCAAGGCAGCATTTTTTCTTCTTCCGTACCCGGTAAGAAGCCGATAGATTCAGCAATTTCTGGTGTACTTCGCGTAACAATGATTTTGTCATACATGTTGCGCTCTACCACCATTTCAAGGGCAGCCGCTAGCGCAAGTAACGTTTTACCACTGCCTGCAGGGCCTGTGAGAATAACCATATCAATATGCGGGTCTAGGAGGGCATGAAGCGCCATTGCCTGACCGATATTTTTTGGTGTAATGCCCCAAGCGTGGCGACCCATTAAGCGTTCGTAACCTAAATCCAGTACTTCTAAATGCTCATCGGTAATTTCTTCAACAAGGCCCGCAAACTGCCTAGTTTCATCGAGTAAGAACTCGTTTACGTACGCCTCAGGCAGCATGGATTTAGGGATGGTGTGAATGGTGTCTCGACCTTCACTGCGGCTATCCACGCTTTTTACGCTGTCCCAAAAATTACCTTCAAAGGTATGAAACCCTCGAGATAAATATTTGATGTCAGTAATAAGCTGGTCAGTGCGGTAGTCTTCAACATGAGCAAGGCCTGCCCCTTTCGCCTTAAGACGCATGTTTAAGTCTTTGGTTACCAACACCACTTTTTGCGGCGCGAAGGTCTTTTGCAAGTGCAGCGCAACGTTGATAATACGGTTGTCGTTCTCATTGCTGGTAAAAACTTGCTGGGCTTCGACCATATTGAGATCAGCGAAGATAGATAAACTACCTGTAGGTGCCGTTTGACCCGCGCCCAACCCTTCCATCGATACGCCTGCAAGCATATCTTCTGGTGTTGCGTTGTGGAGCAAATCCTCCATCGCCCGAATGGATACCCGAGCATCGCGAGCCACGTCTTTTTTACTGTCTTTGATATAGTCGAGCTCTTCCAATACGGTCATTGGAATAACAACATCATGTTCTTTAAAGGAGAGAAAAGCGTGAGGTTCGTGCAGCAATATGTTGGTATCGAGGACGTAAATCTTAGTATCGGTAGAATTTTTTTTTGGCATCCTTCACTCCGGTAAATAAAGCCAGGTTAGGCGTATAGTTCATTTGTGAACGCACGCGCTAACAAGCTACAGTTACGGTTGTAGGAGAATGCCGCTCGAAACAGGACTTCTTCCCCTACTCGCGTCGACTGAGAAGCAGTACTACACTTTCTGCCTCAAAGGTTCGTCAGTTGAATTAGCGAACCCTTAATTCCACCATAATCCAGTTTTTAAGATTTAGCACTGTTTTTTCTTTTTTATTTTGTACGCCACTCAGCACTATCCATTTTCCATACACTCAATAATAACTATGGTGCAAGCCTTCTACTTTTCCTTTTCTGCGAAATACCCAGCCCGCTCTAAAATTATCTCTGTTTGATTTTGGGCGCTTTCTAACGCTGCTTTAACGCTCGTTTTACCGGTAACTACATCATTAATTTGTGCACCTACTGCGTAACCAATAGCAGTAAACTCTGGGATAGGAATAAACTGGCTCCCTATCAAGGATTCACTCGGCTCATCGCTTGAAAGTAACTTTAACGCTTGATGCTCAAAAGCAGCATAGGGCACAGCTTGCTGATAGGCGTCGGAATAGGTTGAGTGCCTAGTACCTGAAGGGGCTGCGTATTCACCGCGGACTTTTTTAAGGTCATCAATAAAGGCTTTTGATGTTAAAAAATGCGCAAGTCGCTGGGACTCTTTCACATAGCGCGATTGTTTCGGAATGGCAAAATTCCATGACCAAAACCACTGCGCCCCTTTTTGTTGCTTTCCGAGCGGCGCATAAGTAACGCCAGTGAATTGAGTAACTTTAGAAAAGCTTTTGTCAAATAGCGCGCCACCTAAAGAAGAAGCGTCAATGAAAAACGCTAATTTGCCTTGAGCAAAGAGTTTTTGGTTCTCTTGCCACCCCATATCTTCGTTTTCTGGGGGGCCAAAGTTCTTTGCAAGGTCAGCGTACATACTCACTGCATTAAACCACGCTTTGCTGTCTAACGTGGGCCGCATTTTTTCATCTAACCACGAAGCCCCATAGGTATTGGCCATAGTACTCACTAATGCCATATTCTGCCCCCACCCCACTCGCGTTCTAAGCCCTACCCCATAAACTTCCTTTTCGGGTATATGTATTTGTTTAGCGAGCGCCTTAATGTCGGTATATGTAAGCACTGAGGGAAGGCTTAAATTAAACTTATCTAGCAGGTCCTTTCGGTAAAAAGTTAATGTAGTTTCAGCGACAAACGGCAAGCCGTAGAGCTGTCCGTCAACGGTATTGGCATGTAGGGCAGCAGGAATGACATCATTGATATCATAATTGTCTGGATGCGTTTTAAAAGGAACGAGAATGTCTCGCTTCGCCCAAATGGGAAGCCCGTAGTTGCCAATTAGTACCAAGTCAAAGCTATTTTCATTTACTGAAAAATTACCGAGTAACCTACGACGCAAAACGGTTTCATCCATTATTCGCCATTGGATATTTGACTGTGACAGGGGGGAGTCGTATTTATCCAGGTATGCTTTTGCATGAAAAACAGCATTAATATCTGGCGCACCAACAATTAAGGCGTCTTCGTTTAGTGAGGCCTTATATACGCCATATTTTTCAAGTGTGTGAGTTAAAAGCCCATTCTGTTTTTGTTTCTGTAACGCTAGGTTGAATTTCTCAATTAATTTGGAAGATTCAGGGCTTTGTTTTGAAAGCGCTAGATGAAAAGAGCTTTGCACTTCCTCTTTAGGGATAAATATAAACTCACCTATGAGGCTAGGACGCTCATTAACTAATGCCTCTTTGGCGCTATATTTATCAATAAATAAAACATCAATTCTCTCTCTTCCCAATAAATCTAATAAATTAACCGTAGACTTTCCTGGGTACATATTGAAAAACGCTTCATTTGATAAAAATTGAGGTGCTACTGTGCCTCTTAGGTACCCAATTCCTCGCAAGTTTTGTCGTTTGAGCCATTCAACTAGATTAGGTATTTCACTCCTATCCTTAAAGTCTTTCGTCCTAATTAGGAATCCACTTGCTCCCGCTGGAATAGCATCAGATAGAAGAAATGCGTCATTGACGCGCTCGTAGTCGTGAACAGGGAATACACCGTCTATGGCTCCCTTCTCCGCCAACAGTAGAGCCCTGGCATGAGGATAGCGCTCTACATTAAGCTGTTCCCCTAACTCTTCAAAGGCCCTTATTACCACTTCATTCACATAGCCTTTTGACACATCTTTGCCGTCGCTGAATGGGCTTACCTCAGATGTTGCCAGCGTAATAGAGCGTGCATAAGTAAAATTGGTGCAAAGTAGAAAAACCAAACATAGCAAGTACAACCCTATCGCCTTTTTAGGTACCGACGTACGGGTAAGAAGGTGAACAACATCACCCGCTAAATTTGGCATTATATAATTTCCAGTATTCATTAGATGTAAGTTTAAATAGCAGATAAAAACAAAAAGTGCGTTACTATCCCTAGATAAATTAACATTAAATCAGTCAACACTCATTAACATTATTTTAACGCCGCTTGCGGAAAATACGCGCTAACGATGATATTAGCTACAGTAGTAATACGCGAAAGTAAGCCATTATCACTACACTTAAAAAGGATCTTTTAATTGTGACTTCCCCACTACGAACTACAGTTTCCCCCTTTCTTACTCTTTTTGTGTTGTTAATCACAAACTTTACGAGTGGCGTGAGTCTCGCTAAACAGGTCGACACCGTAATTGAAAAAATTCAGACAGAGAGCGGTGCTACCTGGGAGTTAAGCTATACCCTTGATACGCCCTCACAACAGCTAGTATTTGTCCGAAATCCTGACGCTTCTAGAACCACTCGCTGGCTACCCAAAAGTAGTGACATTGAGATTGTCTATGACGTCGCTGCACAACAGGAGATTGTGCGATCCAAAACGGGAAAGCCCATCTCTAAGGTTTCCTTTGTTTTAACTCCCACCTACAAACACTTAAGCAAAGACTATGCGCCGTTTTCACCCTTTTCAAACGGTGGCAATGCCTTTCATTCTGGTCGCCTGTTTGCTTGTGCTAATACTTGTAAAGATGAACATAATGAATGGCCTATAACCCTTAAAGCGCCAAGCGGCGAACATATCGTTTTAAACGGAAAAGTAGTTAGTGGCAGCGCCTCATGGGTAGATAAAAATAATGGCAGGCAGGTTTATGTAGGTAAGCAGCAACCTATTATCACCGACAGCGCTGTTGCTCTTATCGACACTGCTCTACCTGAAAGCATACTAGCGAAGCTTAAGTACGACATGCCCAATTTAATGGCTTATTTCTCTCACTCCCTTGCCCCACTTGCCACTGAGAAACCTATGCTATTTGCTTCCTACGCCATGGTTGACGGTCATTCTTCACAAGGCGGCACGCTGCCAAATCAAATCTTTATGCACTGGAACAGAAATGATTTGGACAAGCGCGCTGAGAATAGCGACTTTGCCAATAAGACGTTGTGGTTCTTTGCCCATGAAGCTGCACATTTATATCAGCCGGGTAATACTGCCGGTGTTTCAGAGAATGACGAACAATCATGGTTACATGAAGGTAGCGCCGACTACTTTGCGGCACTCGCTATGAACTATCTTTATGAAGATGCCAAAAGCTATGTAAAAAGGCGTATAACCCACGCGTTTGAAAGCTGCACGCAAGGTTTAACGCAAAGCACACTTGCCAACGCTTACAAGAGCGGACACTTCAACCTTTATTATTCTTGCGGAATGGTAATACACCGCGCCATCGACAGCGTAGTGCAGCAAAAAACGTTAGGTGAGGAGTCGCTGTTCACCGTATGGAAACGACTTCAAAAAGCAGTGAGTAGAGGCATGCCGCCTGGCACAGCAACCTTCATAGCATTACTTGAGCCTTATAACGCACCGGAACTTATTGACGCCATAAATAATGCAACGAGTGATGATGCTTTAAAAGCCATTCAAGGAGTTGAAGCGCTATATCAGATGAACTAGTCCTTTCAACGCCTATGTAGTAAAAACGACAACCAATGGTCTAGTATTAATGACTTATCACAACGCAATGCGTACAATACCGCCCCCGAAAAATAGGTTGGTGATTTATGAGTTCAGATAGTCAATTTTTAGTTGGTCAGCGTTGGTTAAGCAACACAGAAATAGAGCTGGGGCTGGGCGTAGTTATCGGTAACGATTTCCGTTCAGTTGAAGTGTTGTATCCGGCAACAGGCGAAGCGCGAAAATACACGAAGCAAGACGCGCCGCTTACGCGACTAATATTCGAAATTGGCGAAACGGTCAAAAGCCAAGACGGCTGGGAAATGACCATTACTGAAAAAGAAGAAAGCCAAGGTTTATTTGTATATCACGGGCTCCGGGAAGATACCAAGGCCCAAGTGCGTTTACCTGAAACCATGCTAGACAGCCACATTCGCTTAAACCAACCTGAAAAGCGCCTGTTCAGTCAGCAACTAGACAATCCGAAATGGTTCGACTTACGGGAACGCGCCCTAGATCATCAATACGAATATTTGCGTTCAAGTACTATCGGTCTTGCCGGTGCCCGCATATCGCTTATCCCACACCAGCTACACATAGCATCAGAGGTAGGCGGCAGACACGCGCCTCGCGTGTTGCTTGCTGATGAAGTAGGGCTTGGTAAAACCATTGAAGCAGCATTAATTATTCACCAGCAGCTTAAAACAGGCCGGGCCGAGCGCGTGCTTATCTTGGTTCCAGACTCGCTTATGCATCAATGGCTAGTTGAAATGCTACGCCGTGTGAACCTTCCTTTTGCCATTTACGATGAGAGTCGTTGCGAAGCAATAGAGAAGAGTGAAGGATTAAGTGAAGGCTTAGAAGATGACGAAGCGTCTGCTACAAGCACAGTAAATCCATTTGAAAGCGATCAGCTGGTACTTTGCAGTATCGACTTCCTCAGTAAAAGTGAAAAACGCCAACAGCAAATTCAAGCCGCAGGTTGGGACTTAATGGTTGTCGATGAAGCCCACCACCTTGCTTGGTCAAGTGAAGCTCCCTCTGCCGAATACCTGTGTGTTGAAGCATTAGCCAACCAAACACCTGGCGTATTGCTACTTACCGCAACGCCTGATCAACTTGGTCACGAAAGCCACTTTGCACGCTTACGCCTACTCGACCCGGCACGCTTTCATAGTTACGACGCTTTCTTAGATGAAGAATCGAAATACAGCCAACTCGCCGATGCGGTAGCGCCATTACTTTCAGACGCCGAGCCTAACGACAAACAGCGCAGCAAACTTGCTGAGTTTGCGCCCGACGTTATGGAACATGCGGGAGACTTAAACTCGCAAGAAAATCGCCATGCGTTGCTGCATCAACTTATTGACTGTCACGGTACAGGTCGCATGTTGTTCAGAAACCGTCGCGCCAATATTGAAGGCTTTCCAATGCGTAAACTAAGCGCTTATGAATTGGCACTGCCTGAAGTTTATTCAGAGGCAGTTAGCGGCGCCGACTTAACCTATTCACTCTATCCTGAGCGTATGGCAAGTGTGGTTAACAGCTGGACTAAGCACGACCCTCGCGTTGAGTGGCTGCTAGACTTTATGCAAAGCGTTAAGCCAGAAAAAATTCTGCTTATTTGCGCCAGCGCTCGTACGGCACAAGAACTAGGCGAAGTTATTCGCACGCAAACCGGCATACGCCATAGTGTATTCCACGAAGGCATGAGCATAGTAGAGCGCGATAAGGCGGCCCATTACTTTGCCGACGAAGAAGATGGCGCACAAATTTTACTGTGCAGTGAAATAGGCAGCGAAGGCCGCAACTTCCAGTTTGCTCACCACTTAGTATTGTTTGATTTACCTATTACGCCAGACCTGCTTGAACAACGCATTGGGCGTCTTGATCGTATCGGGCAAACCCAAACTGTACAAATTCACGTGCCGTATTTAGCGAAAACCGCTCAGCACGTATTGTTAGATTGGTATCACGAAGGGCTTAATGCCTTTGAGAAGACCTGTCCGACCGGCTCTGGCGTGTTCGACGACGTCAAACCTTTGCTTATTGGTGCCTGCTTACATCCTGACGATATGAGCGCCCGTGACGAGCTTGTAAACATGAGTGTTACGCTAAATAGCCAACTGGTGGCACAGCTTGAAGCCGGTCGCGATCGTCTTCTTGAGCTTAATGCCTCTGGCGAAGGCCGTGTGGAGCAATTGCTTGAAGATATTATCACCCTTGATAGCGAACAAGATTTATCGCGTTTTATGGGCCGTGTCTTTGACGCTATTGGCGTCCAGCAAGACGAAAAAGGCAACGACTGCTTTATCCTTATGCCAACCGAATCGATGGTGAGTCAGCTTCCAGGGCTTGATCCAGAGGGTATGACGGTGACTTACAAACGCCGTGTTGCTACCACGCTCGAAAACGTACAGTTTCTTAGCTGGGACCATCCGCTCGTACATACCGCTATTGATGTAGTGCTGACCGACGTTCACGGAAAAAGTAGCATGGGCTTTATTGCTGAGCCTTCTTTGCCGAAAGGCGCCTACTGGATAGAAACCCTTTTCGTGCTGCATGCACAAGCGCCGAAAGCGCTTCAATTGGGGCGCTTCTTGCCACAAACGCCGGTACGCGTTTGTTTAGATGCGCAGGGCAATCCATCTGATTTGAGCTTTGATGTTAAGCGTAAAATTGGTCGCAAGATTTCTTCTCAACTTCTAAAAGCACTGCAGCAGCCGCTTGAGCTTGCTATCGAGAAAGCACGTAAGCTTGCCCATCATGAGGCTAACCAAAAGCAGCATGATGCTCTTAACGATATGCACAGCACATTGAATGATGAAATACAGCGCTTGCGCGATCTTCAAAAGCGCAATCCTGCTGTGCGCGATAGCGAAATTGAATTTATTGAAACACAAATGAATGCGCTCGATAAGGTCATTCAGGAAGCTGATGTTCAGCTAGATGCCATACGTATTGTGGTGAACAACCCGTAGATGCGAAATATTAGACACTAAAAGAACATCCTTGAAGTAACGAGTACATAATGGCAAACCCGAGTTTTGTTTATAACCCGCCTATGACGCCTTATCTTGATATTCTGTATCAAGATGAGGATATGGTGGTAACTCATAAGCCTAGCGGGCTATTGAGCGTGCCTGGTAAGGCTTTAGAGCACCGCGACTCGCTCATTAGCCGGGTGAACTCTGTATACCCCACTGCTACGGTAGTTCATCGGCTAGATATGGCGACATCGGGTATCTTAGTGCTGGCACTGAATAAAGAGAGTCATCGCCATATATCAAAACAATTTGAGCTTAGACAAACCAAAAAGCGGTATTTCGCACGGGTACACGGTCATGTAGCACAAGACAGTGGAGAGATTAATTTACCCCTTATTTGCGACTGGCCGAACAGACCGAAGCAAATGGTAGATTTCGAGCGCGGTAAGAAAGCAGTAACGCATTTTGACGTTGTCGAGCGTACCCATGATGAAAAAGGTTTGCCCTACTCTTTAATTGCCCTTTACCCCATCACAGGTCGCTCTCACCAATTGCGCGTGCATATGCTTGCTTTAGGCCACCCTATTTTAGGTGACAGACTTTATGCCCATGAAGAAGCATTATCTATGGCATCTCGCTTACAGCTACATGCAGAAAGCTTAAGCTTTTCCCACCCTACACTCAGGCATTGGCAGCATTTCCACATCCCTATTCCTTTTAGCCAGTACCAACCCAAAGCACTTTCTGAAAGTATTGAGTAGTGTGTTATACCAATCCGCATAGATAACTCTCACTAAGTGGGTAATTATCTATGCAAACTGGTATTGTCTATAGACTTCATTTCAGTTTTATAAGGTTCTGCCGATAACCTTTGTAGAATGCTTGGTGTATGAATTGATTTGATGCTGCCTCGACTGCGCAAATCAAAAATAGGTAAAGGCAAACCGTTTTTTATGAAAAGGCACGCTCTCCTTATAACATTTGCAGTTATCGTCTCGCTGCTGCCTGTGACGGCTCATTGTGATTTTTTCACAGATGTAAGTAATGCCTATTTGCCCGGTGAAGTGGACACGTTAATGGTAGGCGAAGACAAAGCCCCTGTTATTTTCATTGAGGCACAAACTCCGCTCCCTTTGGGTGTTGCAGTGGTACTCACTGAGCCCTTTCCATCTAGTCTTACTCTTGCTCAAGGTAACAGCTTAGCGAGTATGCTTGCTGAGAAAGGATGGAACGTAGTTATCAGCCCATTTAATTTGTCGACAAACTTACCATCAGTTCTAACTACTGAAGAACAAACCAGTGAAGCGCGAGCAGAAAGCGCATCTCCATCGATGGATAGCGAATCAATCATCCACCCTAGAAGTGATCAACTGACTCAGTACCTTGACTTTGAATCAACGACGACGGCACTAACCCTGCAACTCAGTGCTTTAGATAATTATTTGCAAGATAAAACCGGATACCGCATGGTCATTGCGCAAGGAATGCTTGCTTCGGCCTACTTGACTGCAATAGAAGTGCAGCCTGGTTTACAACCAGACTCGCTTGTCGCTATATCGCCATTTTGGCCACAAGAAAAAACAAATAACTTAGTGATTGATACTATCGCGAAAGCGAGCTTTCCTATTCTTGACCTGTCTTTAATAAACTTTAACGACTGGGAAGCAAGCACCGCACTGAAAAGAAAGGTTCGCGCAAAAAACGAACTAAAGTTGCATTATAGACAAGTCCACCTGCCAAATAATTCTTTAACCTTTAGTATAAAAGAAATCAACAAAACTCCAAACATTCATATAGTTGCAAATACCATCATAGGCTGGACCAGACATCTAGGCTGGTAATTCCTCTATCTTAGGATTAGGCTAAATCAGTATCCAAAACAGTTACCTACCCATATTCAGACGAATAATGGGATGTTGTAGTCAATGGTAATCATGTTATGGGCTATACTATTTTTTAGCAAACAACGGCGGTTGAGTGACTTGTGAATGTTCAGGAATTTGTAGATAACAAAGCGAAACAGCTGTGTTTCTATTTGAGAGCATTTTGGCACGGAGAGCTTCCTATCGAGGAGATCGAGCTATTCTTTTGGGATAGCATGGAAGAATGGGGGCAAATTGAATGCACACTAACCCAGCCATATACGCAAAAAGAGCGTGTTTTTTGGCATTTGCTTCATCAAGTGCATTACTGGAATGAAGATAAACTAACAAAGGACCAGTTTCTTGTTGATGAGTTGACAAACTGCGTTAATTTTCTGGAAGGTTTAGGGCATTGTCCTCTAGACTGTGTCGGTATACGTCCGTGAACACGGTTCACACCGTGGCTCACCTCACACTATTAGCTTCTCCTGCTTACCTCTAATTTATTGATATCGCCTTCACAGTTTTATTGCTAAACACAGTAGTTCGTGGCTCAATACCCTTTTGAGTTACCGCTGAAGGCCGAAGTATTGCTTACTGCATTAAAAACGTT
This sequence comes from Alteromonas sp. BL110, assembly GCF_003443615.1. NCBI lineage: Bacteria > Pseudomonadati > Pseudomonadota > Gammaproteobacteria > Alteromonadales > Alteromonadaceae > Alteromonas > Alteromonas sp. BL110. The sequence goes on from NZ_CP031967.1 coordinate 1,097,399, forward strand.
CAACGACAAACGCTACCTAACGATTTTTCTATTTGGCATTTCCAGTGGTTTTCCTTGGATCATGATTGGTTCAGTGTTATCGGCTTGGCTAAAAGATGAAGGTTTATCGCGTTCGGCAATTGGTCTTTTTGGTATTATCTTCGCCACCTACTCATTTAATTTTCTATGGTCGCCTCTTGTCGATAAGCTTAAGCCACCCTTGTTAGGACAACGGCGCGGCTGGATCTTTTTGATGCAAAGCGGTGTTGTTTTACTGTGTCTGGCCATGTCCCAACTTACCGCAAACCAAGACTTATTCTACGTAGCCTTAATTGGTTTATTAATTGCCATTGCTTCTGCCACCCAAGATATTGCTATTGATGGATTTCGTATTGATTGCATTGAAAAAGAAGATAAAGATGGTATGTCTGCTGCTTCATCTGTGGCAACAGCCGGGTGGTGGACGGGCTATGGTGGCCTTGGCGCTATCCCCTTTTTCTTGGCCGACCTCACTTCTTGGACATGGCCAGATATTTACTTATTGCTTGGCGTTATCATGGCTTCTTTGGCAATAGCTACCGCCTTCGCAAACGAACCCGCTGTTAATAGGGAAGCCTTGCTGGAGAAGGTAACGAGTCCAGACGCTAATAAATCTGCTGTAATTAACTGGATAAGCACAACACTCATAACACCATTTTCGGAGTTCTTTAACCGAAACGGTGTAAAGCTGGCCGCTTCATTCTTGTTGTTTATTTTTCTTTTTAAAATTGGTGAAGCTTTTTTAGGTCGTATGAGCATTGTCTTCTACAAAGAAGTCGGTTTTTCCAATAGCGATATCGCCACTTACTCAAAGTTACTTAACTGGTGGGTGACCATTATATTCTCTCTACTTGGCGGGTTAGTAAACATTCGCTATGGCATTTACCGAGGGCTGATGATTGCGGGTGTCGCCATGGCGGCTTCAAACCTACTCTTTGCTCTTATCGCACAGACTGGACCTTCAACTTCACTGTTAGCCATCACAGTAATTGTCGATGGTTTTACCGGAGCATGGAGCACTGTTGCTATGGTCGCCTTTATATCGCTATTATGTAACCGCGCTTTTAGCGCAACACAATATGCACTTATGGCCTCACTAAGTGTTGCAGGACGAACATTAGTTGCTTCTAGCAGTGGTTTGGTTGTTGATAGCCTTAACGGAAACTGGAGTTTGTTTTTCATTTTGACAGCTGTCATGGTGATGCCTAGCCTTTGCTTTTTATATTCAATAAGGGAGCATATAAAGCGCGTTGAAGCGCCATAAATTCCTTACATTTCCAAGCAATCTACATTTAGTTACCTTGCAAGTTTGAGTTAGTTGCCTACATTTAAAGAAGGTAGTAAATGCAAACTCTTGCAAGGAAGGAAATTGAGCGCAAACAAGGCTGATCCACCGCAACGTAAGTCATCATTGGTATCCACCGCTTTTACCTCTTCAAAAGTAAACGCTACGGCAATGTTTTTCGGTGTCATTATTATCTCAATTTTGTTTGCGCTGAACATCGAACAGCAGTCTTTTATCACTAACCTCAAGCAAAAGAGTGATTTAGAAGACAGTATAATCACCGCTGAATATCGAATTCGCCAATTCAACAGCCATACGCAAAGTAATAATGGCACTCATACCGCTTTAGCCCATCAATTACAGGTAACGTACCAAGGATTAAATCGATATCTACAAGACAGATGGAGGGTCAGCAGCGCTCTAGCCCCCGTTTCTAAAGAAGAGTTTACAAAAGCATATAGTGGCTTAAATAGAGCCACAGCCGAAGAAAGCGCCAAAATAACGCAAATATTGCTATACACGCTTATAGTGCTCCCCCCTACTGAAATGAAACCCTATATCGATGATGGCTTTAGCCTTCTTCCTCTTCTAACTACCTTACAAACGGACGAAAATGCGGCGCTACTCCGAATCCAGGGCCTGCGTAAAAAGATGTTGATAACTACCTTACTTGGCGCGGTTGTTCTGGCTCTTTGGTATCTTGGTGCTTGGCTTGCTAGCAAAAGCACACCCAAGAAATCTCTGCGAAAGCTCAACAAGTCAAATGTACGGCTTGAGTTTGCTGATAATGGACAAGACTTGCAGAACAAAGAATTTTTGAAGCTTATTAGCCATGAGTTTCGAGCGCCGATTAGCGCCATAATAAGCGCCTTAGAGCTTATTCCGAACTTGGAAGACCAGCGTACTAGGTTAATTCAACAAGCCGAGCAATCAAGCTATCGACTACTTAATCTAACCAGTAACCTTACAGATATACTCAGTAATCATGTAGAGGATGATCTTCTGGTTTCAAAGGTAGACTTGATTAGTTTGTTAGACGAATGCATCTCGCCTTTTTCGGTAAGAGTTAAAGACAAAAAACTCGAACTTAACATGCATTGTAGTCATAGCGTGCCAAGTTATGCTGAAACCGACGCTATGGCCCTTTCCAAAGTTATAGTGAATATACTTGATAATGCCGTGAAGTTTACTTCGACGGGATTAATTGACGTGACGGTTACAACGTTGGTTAAAGACAAAAGAGTCTTTCTAGAAATCATTGTTAATGACACCGGTATTGGCATTGATGAACAAACCCAAAAACACATGTTCGAGCGTTTTTATCGAGGTGAGCACTCGCAAAGTCAGCGCTACCCGGGGGCGGGAATTGGGCTATCGGTTGCTAAACGCAGTCTTGATAAACTTGGCGGTACATTACAGGTGAACAGTACGGTAGGTGTCGGTTCCGAGTTCAATATATCACTGCCAATTACGCCCCTAGAAGACTCGCCATCCGTAACATCGACGCCTTCTAATGCCAAGTTTGCCATCGTCGATGATTTAGAAATATCAAGGCTACATTTACAGTCTATAGTCACGAAAGAAGGCTTTAGCGTACGCACATTCTCATCTGGCGCCAACCTTTTAAATCTTCACGAAGAATTGCTTCAGTTCTCCGGCATCATCGCCGACCTCTATATGCCAGGAATGAATGGTCTTGAACTGGTTAAAACACTCAACGCCATTTACGGGGAGCGCGTACCGCCGGTCATCGTATTGTCTGCCACACCGGATATTGCCAATATTATCGCCAAAAGTGAGCTACCTATATTTCAGAGTTTTGTTAAGCCCATTGACAGAAACCGGTTTGTAGATGCCATCCACCAACTCACAGGGAATAAAACAAAGGCCATCAAAGTGCAGGCCAAAGCTAACATTTTAGTGGTAGAGGATGAGCCAATAAATGCAGAAATGGTGGAGTACATGCTACAAAGTATGGGCCACGATGTTACCGTAAGCTACACCGGCGACGACGCAATAGGCCGGGTAAACGAGACGACTTTTGACTGTATATTACTTGATATTAATCTGCCTGACATTAGCGGTTTGGAAGTGGCGAGTATTATAAAAGAGGGGCACCCTGACCTTCCCATCATAGCGCTAACTGCCAACGCCCACAGGAACGACAAAGAGGCTTCACTTCAGGCAGGTATTCGCTATCACCTCGTGAAGCCTGTTACCTTTCAAGAACTCAAAAACACTTTACGTCTTGCGCTTACCAAGTAGGTGTTTTTCTAAGTGTAGATACGGTACTGATTTCGACCGTTTTCTTTCGCCTGATAAAGCGCTTGGTCAGCGCATTCAAGCCATGCCATCGATTCCTTGAAGTCGGGAGAGAACTGGGCAAGCCCAAGGCTTACCGTGAAATTTATCGACTCGCCCTCATGCTCAACCACTAAGCGCTGTGCAAATTGACGAATGCGCTCGGCTACCGCTTTTGCATCGTCTACCGTTGAATCGTTGAGGATAATAGCAAATTCCTCACCGCCATAACGCCCCGCAAGATCGGTTTCCCGCACACAGCGTTTAATCAATGCAGCAAGCATTTTTATCACTTTGTCGCCAGCCTGATGCCCGTAGGTATCATTAATGCGCTTAAAATGGTCGATATCCAGCATAAGTGCGGTACTGGGCTTTTCACGGCGAACGCATAGCTTGTGCATTTCATCAAAGCGTTCTTGCCAATAGCGGCGGTTAAATAGCCCAGTAAGCCCATCGACCCGGCTTGCCGTTTTCAACTCTTCGTTAAGATGCTCCATCCCTAATTTACCCAGGGCCTGTTCGGTAACATCGTAAACCAGCATACAAAACCGCTCTACTCGCCCGCTTTTATCTACGATAGGGAACATGGTCACGTTTTGGTACATAAATTCTGCGGCGCAAGTGACCGGACGATTACAATCGAATTTTAATAAGTAAGGGCGTTGCTCCCAAATGATAAACACTGGGCTTTTTAAATTAAATACAGGGTCAATTTTGGTCCGCAGCCACTTCTCTTCTATTTCTGGAAAGTGTGAAAATAAGCTAGTACCAATAATAGCGTTTGCTTTCTTAGCACTATGGTTCTCGAGAAACTTATTCCAAACTTGCACGTTGAAGTTGCGATCAATTACCGCAATGCCTACTTCAATTGAATCGAGTAATTGTGCAGGTACGTGAGGTGAACTAACGAGAGCCTCTGCAGCGAGTGTACCAATTGAAGCGTTCATAGACTTTCCTTGTCTTGTTTTATAAAGCCATCATCGAACAGCCGCGCATAAATGTGACTCATAGCATCACCAGGGAACAACAATAGAAGGTCAAAGGAAATATCTTTCGACTTTATTGCATAGCCAATCTCAATAGCCATTAATTTCCCCCAGCGCTGTACGTTATCACTTAAAAGCGTTGATAAGCCTTGGTGCTGCCCGAGTAAGATAGGATGCGTGTGACTAAAAGCAACATTGAGCTGTTCTGACAAGCCATTTAAACAAGCACCGATTAGAATATTCGATACGTCCATAAGGGCTTCTAGGGCAAGTTTATCTGATGAGGCAGACGATGGGTATTTCAACAGCTCAACAATGTTTTGCGTATTTGTATCGTTGAAAATAACCAGGGCTTCACCACTTATACCCTCGCTAATAAACCCTTTTGAAACCGCAGAAACGCTGTCATTACGATTAATCTCGGCAATCGCCATAGACAGTTCGTTGCTTTCAATTAAGTTAACATTGGGTATGGGTAAGTCAATAAACTCACCTAGCAGCTGGGCTAGATTTTCTCCCGCGCGCCCCATCGCGATATTGACCATTTCACGGCATGCGTCTAATTGCTCTTCTTTACTTGTTAAACCTTTAGCTTTGGGCGCACTTGACTCACTCAGCCCCTGCACCTTTTGCAACCTAGCACCAGATGAATGGCTTTCACCGCTATAGATGCCGTAGGAAGATAAGATATAACTGAGCTTTTCATTATCAATTGGCTTTCGGATGAAGTCTAAAGCACCTAGGGCAAGCATTTTTTCCCGCGCTTGCGCCTGAACATCACCAGACACTACCACCACCAAGCACGGCAGGTCCTGTTGACGAATGGCTTCCATGGTTTGGTAGCCATCCATCACCGGCATGTTTAAATCGAGAAAGACCACGTCGCCCTTACCTTCTTTGATAAGAGCTAGGGCTTGTTCACCATTTTCGGCAAACGAGACATCTACATCCCACCCATCGGGTAAACTGCGCGCCATTTGTCGCCTTGCGAAGCCCGAGTCATCGCAAATCAATATTGGAGTACTCATGGTAACTCCTTAAATAGCGACAGGGGCTTTAATATGCGGGTGTGACTGATAATTCTTTAGCGTGAAGTCTTCGTAGGAAAAACCAAAGATATCTTTAATATCTGGGTTAATTTCCATCGTTGGGCGGGCAAAAGGTTCGCGACTAAGCTGAAGTTCTACCTGCTCAAGGTGATTTGAATACAAGTGCGCATCACCTAGCGTATGGATAAAATCTCCCGGCTCTAAGTCACACACTTGTGCAATCATCATGGTAAGCAGTGCGTAGCTTGCAATGTTAAACGGAACGCCAAGAAAGATATCACCGCTACGCTGGTAAAGCTGGCAGCTTAGCTTGCCTTCTAAAACGTAAAACTGAAAAAGCGTATGGCAGGGAGGTAACGCCTGCTTGCCCATTGCCGCATTTTCTTTTGGTGAATAGCTAGTATCAGGCAATACCGCAGGGTTCCAGCCGCTAACGATAAGACGACGTGAATCAGGGTTATTTTTAATTTGCTCTACCACTTCGGCAATTTGGTCAACGGAGGTACCGTCACCGCGATCCCAACTACGCCATTGATGGCCATAAACAGGGCCAAGCTCGCCTTCATCGGTAGCCCATTCATCCCAAATTTTTACCCCATGCTCTTTTAAATAGGCAATATTTGTTTCGCCTTTTAAGAACCACAGTAGTTCGTGAATGATTGATTTTAAGTGACATTTTTTTGTTGTCACCAAAGGGAAACCTTCCTGCAAATTAAAGCGCATCTGATAGCCGAATACACTTAATGTACCTGTACCAGTTCGATCTTCCTTTTTCACACCCGTATCACGTACATGGCGCATTAGTGCGAGATATTCTTTCATCGTTATTCTTATATTTTTTGTTGTTCAACACGGTCTTTTCCGCGCATGTATGCACGGACTATTAATCCTATTCCTAAAGCTATCATAGGTAAACAAAGAAGTTGCCCCTGGCTTAGGCCCATTTGGTATAAGCCGATATGAGCGTCAGGTTCTCTGAAGTACTCGACGACAAACCTAAAACTACCGTAACCAAGTAAGAATAAACCACTTACCGCCCCTACCGGACGTTTTTTAGCAGAGTAAAGCCATAGGATAATAAAGAGCAGTACGCCCTCTAAAGCAAATTCATACAGCTGAGATGGGTGACGAGGAACATAACCTGCGTTAGGGAAAATGACAGCCCAAGGTACATCCGTTGTACGCCCCCAAAGCTCTGCGTTGAGGAAGTTACCGATACGACCAGCTCCCAAGCCAATGGGTACCAGTGGCGCCACGAAATCACCTAATCTTAGGAACGTGGTATTCATACACTTCGCTCGCCAGAAAAGCGCCGTTAATACCCCCAACAAGCCTCCGTGGAAAGACATTCCACCCGCCCAAATTTTAAATAGGTACAAAGGGTCATCTAAGAACATGCCAAACTGGTAGAAAAACACATAACCGATGCGGCCGCCCAAAATTACACCCACAAAGCTCCAGAATAGCAGGTCGCTTAACTGCTCTCTGCTCCAGTTGGTTTGTGATAGGCGCTTTTGTGCCAACAAATACGCTGCGATAAACCCTACCAAATACATTAAGCCGTACCAGCGTACACTTAATGGACCGACACTGAAGATAACGGGGTCGATACTGGGAAATACCAGATAACTGCTCTGTTCCATTACTTTATTCAATTCCTAAAATCATTCTAATACTTACTAAAACAAGTAAACATGCCAACATCGCTTTTAAAACACGTATATTAACGCGCTGTCCAAGCTTCGCTCCTATGTTTGCGGTAAACATGGAGGTTGCAACAATACCAGCTGTAGCAGGCAGATAAACATAACCCATACTGTATTCTGGTACATCTATCTCACCCCACCCAGCTATAACGAAACTGGTGGTACCAAAGACGGCAATAACTAGCCCACAAAAAGCGGCACAACCTATGGACGCGCGTACATTAACACGAAACCACACTAAAGCGGGTACAAGTAAAGCGCCACCGCCGATCCCCATTAACGCACTTAACATACCGGCTCCGGCACCAACAGTGGCTAACGCCCCTTTGGAGGCTTCGTTTCCAGACGCTTTTTGTTTGCCAAAAATCATCTGTAGGGCTATCAATATAACCAGTACGGCGAACACATCTTTTAGCAATTCACCTGAGATATGGCTTGCTACTTGAGCACCGGCAATTGCACCAAACGCAATCCCTAGCCCTGTATAAAGCACGATATGCCGTTGAATATTACCCAGTTTATAATGCGCTAGAGCCGACGACATACCCGTAAAAATAATAGTAGATAAAGAGGTTGCAATAGCGACAGGCATAACCGTTTCGGTGGTCATCCCTAGAAAGTGAATCATTAAATATGACAGCGCGGGCACGATAATTAAGCCGCCGCCAATGCCCAGCATTCCCGCAAGGATCCCGACAACAGAACCTAAGATCAGACAGCTGACAACAATTACAACAAGTGGATCCATTTGTTAAGCACCTGCTCGGATAAGGCCTCCTAGGCCCTTAGTTTCAAGATATTGATTCAAGTGCACAAAAACTTCGTCTTGGCTAACAGAGGTTAGCGCTAATGCAAGTAACTGCTTACACTCATCAAGCGTTACTTTTCGAATAAGCCAGTTTATTTTTCTTAAGTTGAAACCATTCATACTCAAGCGGCGGTAGCCCATACCCATTAACAGCAGCGCCCCCGCTGGCTCCCCCGCGATTTCTCCGCAGATAGTCACGGGCACTTGGCTTTGATTAGCTTTTTGAACCACATCGTAAAGGGCCCCTAAAACGGCCGGATGATAGCTATTATAAAGCCCCGCCACCCGCGTGTTGTTTCTATCTACTGCCAATAGGTATTGGGTTAAGTCATTGCTGCCTACTGAAAAGAAATCGACATGCTTGGCCAGCTGAGGTAGCTGATAAAGTACCGACGGCACTTCAAGCATAATACCCAATTTTGGCTTATTTAGGGTTTGCCCTGATTCTGCAATTTCGTCAGATATCTCATAGAACGCCTGATTAATGAGGCGTTTGGACTCCTGCACTTCAGATACCGTAGAAATCATGGGTAGCATAATTTGCAAGTTGCTTAGCCCTACACTCGCCCGAAGCATAGCGCGGACTTGTACCAAGAATATTTCGGGATGATCAAGGGTAAGTCTAATACCACGCCAGCCTAAAAACGGATTCTCTTCGTTAATAGGAAAGTAGGGGAGTGGCTTATCGCCCCCCACATCCAAAGTACGCATGGTGATGGGTAACGATGGAGCAGCCTCAAGAACTTGGCGATACAGGGTTACCTGCTCTTGCTCCGAAGGAAACCGTTCGCGCAGCATGAAAGGTATTTCTGTACGATATAAACCAACCCCTGCCCCAATCTGCTCTGCGTTAAGCTCTACTTCAGCTGAAAGACCCGCGTTGATATAAAGAGACATTCTACAACCATCAACGCTTTCGCAGGGTTTATCTGCCTCTGCGTCTATTTTCTCTGCAATGGCCGACTCTTCATCAATAAGCTGAATAAATTCAGTCTTAATATTGCGTTCGGGTGAAACAATAACTTCGCCAGAATAGCCATCAAGCAATATTTCTTTGTCTTCAAGTAACGCGGGCGTGACGTTTTGACAGCCCATCACTGCGGGCACGCCCATAGCCCTTGCTAATATTGCGGCGTGAGAGTTATTTGACCCGCGAATAGAAATAATGCCTTTAAGCTTCCCTCGCGGGAATTCGGCGAGCATAGGCGCTGATACTTCATCAGCAACTAGAATACTGGCTTCGGTTATCGTTTTTTCAGCAGCCTTCTGGCCATTCGCTTCATACAAAATGTTGGCAAGAATACGGTCGGATAAATCGACAATATCAATAGCACGCTCTTGCATGTAAGGGTCGTCCATAGCCCGAAATCGAGCGGCGTAGCTTTCGACTACCATTTTCAGAGACGAGGCAGCATCCCAACCTTGACGAATTTTTTCTTCTACTTCACGACCTAAACTGTTGGCATCTAACAGATGATGATAGAGCTGGAAAATAGATTTAACGTCATCGGGAATACCATCATCTAATCGGTTAGATAGTGCGTCTACGTGGCCTCGTGTTACCTCAACGCCTTTGCGGTAAAGCTGAATTTGCTCTTGCGGTGATTGTGTACGCTTCACCACCCAGTTTTTGAGGTTGATAGACTTATCTGGTGAGACTCCTTTACCAATAGCTAATCCTGGTGAGCCTGCGATACCACGAACGTTTTTTTGACGTGCCGTGTTGTCGTTAGAGTTTGATAACGTCAATGCACCACGTATATCGGCATTGGTGATCTCTAGCGCAAGCTGTGCAGCGAGGGTAACTAAAAATGCCTCTTCATCTTCGCTAAAGCGTCGCATCTGAGATTGCTGAAGTGTGATAACACCCAGTACGCGCCTTTGATTGATAATAGGCGTACCTAGAAAAGCGTTATACTTTTCTTCTTTTACTTCGGGGTAGTGTTTGAATCTAGGGTGGTTGTGGGCATTGACGATATTTAGCGGTTCTTCACGCTGGCCAACTAAACCGATAAGACCTTCTGAAAAACCAATGCGAACTTGTTCCACCGCATCGGGGTGGAGTCCGTCAGTGGCTTTAAGGGTAAACTCCTGAGTATCGTAATCAGCGAGGTAAATAGAGCATGAATCAACACTGAGAGTGTGCTTTACACGAGAGGCTAGCCTAAACAATGCGGTATCGAGTGCAGAAATTTGATTCATTTCCTGCACGATACGTTTTAATGTGGTTAACATTGCGCCTTGTTGGCTCTGAGGGCTCACCGGTTTTTCCTTGTGTAATCGCAGTTTGCTCGTCGCTTACTGTTGCATATCGCTACCTTTAATACCTCTAGCATCTTTGCCACCTCACACTTTTTCCCATTCCACGCTTAACCGCGCCGGCGTTTTTTACCACGCTTATGCGGGGCTACATTTTGGCGCTGTTGAGGTCGATGTTGCGCAGACATAACTACAGGCGAGAATTCTTTCATCACTCGTCTGTATACATCTCGCTTGAACGACACAACATTTCTAATGGGATACCAGTAACTTACCCACCTCCAATCATCAAATTCAGGATGGCCCGTTTTAAGCACATTAACATCGCGCTCGTTGCAATCTAGCTGCAACAAGAACCATTTTTGTTTTTGCCCTATACAAACAGGGTTGCTGCCTTGTCGAATTAATCGCTTCGGTAGCTTATATCTAAGCCAGTTACGGGTAACACTTAAAATGGTGACATCTTTCGGTGTCAGCCCTACTTCTTCGTGAAGCTCGCGGTACATAGCTTGTTCAGCAGATTCCCCTTCATCAATTCCGCCTTGAGGGAACTGCCATGAATGTTGACCATAACGTCTTGCCCAAAATACTTGACCCATTTTGTTGCAAATCACTATGCCCACATTCGCACGGAATCCATCGGCATCTATCACATAGACTCCCGGGCACACTATACTTGTATATGTTTTCATTCTTCCACAAACTATGCTCCAATCATAGTCTTAATGTTCGCCTTCGCTTTTAAACAGGAAATTAACCACCGTTATGCAACCCCCTTCATCGCCTCCCTCTTCACCAGACACTCTTTTAGCGCGATGTCACGCCATTGCGGGTTTAACTTTGGGAGAGTTGGCTGACATGGCCAATGTTGCCATCCCTGCCAATTTACAGCGTCACAAAGGATGGCCAGGCATGCTTATTGAAAAATGGCTAGGCGCAAGCGCAGGTTCAAAGCCTCAACAGGACTTCCCTGAGTTAGGCATAGAACTTAAAACTATCCCCATCGATGCAAACTTTTCGCCACTAGAAACTACTTATGTCTGTTTTGCGCCCCTTTTAATGGCGCCGGGAATTACGTGGAAAACCTCGAATGTGCGAAACAAACTACAGCAGGTGTTGTGGCTACCCATTGAAGGCGACAGAGCCATTCCTTTAGCACATCGGCGTGTGGCTACTGGGTTTTACTGGCGCCCCAATGAGATTGAAGACACAATACTCAAGCATGATTGGGAAGAGTTGGTAGAGCACATTGCTACGGGACAGGTGGAATCTATTACTTCTCGACAAGGCGAGGCACTTCATATTCGCCCTAAAGCAGCTAACGGTAAGGTGCTTACTGATGCATTAGGACCAGAGGGTCAGCGTATTAAAACTCGCCCTAGAGGCTTTTACTTGCGCAAAACCTTTACCCACCAAATACTGCGCAATGCATTTGGTGTTTGAAGTACACGTTGCAAGCGTAATAACGCTTTTTACTTTGTAGGCGCGGTATTCAAATGCTTTACGAGGTACTCGCTTAAAAATTTCTCTGAATTAACGCCAAGACGTTTTGCTACAGCTTCTAGTTTAGCGTCACTGTGAAGCAGTACTTTTTTCGCGTACTCCAGGCGATAGTGGAATATAAACCGCCTAAAGTTTTTCTTTTCAGTAAGCTGAAGCGCAATAGCCAAAGATGTAGGGTCGATATCAGCCCCTTTGCAAAATTCACTGAGCGTAAGGAAACGGGTCTTATAGGCTTTTGACTCAATGGTATAGCGCTCTGCTTTAGAAATAATACTGCTTATCTCATAGGGTGTGGCTTTGCCTTCATCCAGTCGTTCGTAGTTTAGTGGTGAAGGCGCAGTTCGGCGAATAAAGGTCAATGAAAACAATACCACTAACAGCGCACAACCAATCATTAAGTGATGAAAGCTTTCCCAAAAAGGTACGGGGAAAAAGCCAAAGGTTGCGGCGGTAACAAGTAAAATACTCATGAAGGCAACACCGACTAAGCTCCCCATTACACCGGCTAGCTTAGGCATTTTTAAATTTTTAATGTCCACCGCCTGCTCAGGTAAATGTCTGTGATACATTTGAATGTGTTCAGTAATAAGAATGCCAATAAGCAAAACACTGAATCCTGTTAGAAGTGAAGCAAAATAGGCAGGCCATAGCAATAAAGGGTTACCGCTCGGCGACGATGAAAGCCATTGTTGCTTGTCATCAATCGGTATGAGGAGCACGGTACACTGAAAAACTGCCGTCACCACTGCAGGCCACCATAGCCGTTTTCTTGCCGTTGGATAAGCTAATAGCATAGGCTTTATGGCGCGATAACAACAAGTAATTGCGATTACCGCAAACACGTCAGATAAACCATACAAGATAGCTAATACGCTCGCCTGAGCTATTCTCAGCCATTCATCTAGCATAAATAGTGGCCAGCAAATAAACGCGCCGATTAGCCAGCGCATGCTGCTTAAATTTACTTTCTGAACGAACAGGCGCGCAAAACAGAAAATATAAACGCCCAGTAGCGAATAAAGAAAGTATTCATAGTAGTTTGAAGTCATCAGCGCCCTCCTTCCCTGAGATAAAATCGGCTAACGCAATACGGGTCCAGCGACATGGGTTACCAGTAGATTTCACGTTGCATAGCCACAGTGCGCGTTCGCTCCATAATTCGAATTAACGTACTGAGTTTCTCTGCTGTCCATTTGCGTACCTCATCGTGAGAGTCCACTTCCGCATCGTCTATTGATTGCTTCAGCATGAGCAGTGCGTTCAGCTCATCAATACCGGTAAGCAAGTCTAACCAGGGCGCACGAAAGTTACCCCGCTCTTCAACAAACAGATCGCCAAGCAAAAAGCCACTCCATAGGGTTTGCCTTAGCATTATTTCCACTGCACTGTAATTAGCTGGCCCCATGGTTTTACTCAGGGGCATGCTTTGTTGCACGGTTTGCCACCCTTGCGACAACCATCCTTTTGCATGATCAAGTACAGGGTGGTCAAATCCCGTTGCTACCTTTTGCCAAGGCTTATTTTGTATAAGACTTATAGCGTGAAGTTTAATATCTGTAGCGTCATTGTCGAAAAATAACTTTTCAGGCTCGTGGGCCTGCATTAAACCGGTTTGTCGCCCTTGCAGGTAGCTTACTACCGCTGGGTGTTTGCTTAAGGTTTTGTTAAACATGCTCTTTTTAGACAGTAAGTAACGCAAGCTCTGTAAATCGTCTTGCCAGCCCCACTTTTGCGCATGGGTTACCAGTTTTTTATGCAGGGCTAATAGCTCTGGGCACTGCAAAACAGGTAGATAAAGCGACACACTCTGCAGCAGCAACCTAACGCTTTTAGCAACCTCAGCCAGCATTTTTATCGAGCCGCTCTCGCAGAATACATGCTCGTGATGCTGCCAATGTGCCAGAGCCGTCTGCACGGCTTGGCCAAATGCCTCTTCAGTAGTGGTGGTTTCCTCAAGGGCTAAAAAGTCTGGTAGGTGACGCACCTTAGCGTTAAAGCCGTGGAGTAATTGATAGCCTTGAGCGGCTTTTGACACATCGCTTAGACGCACTGGCATATTGTCGTTTATTAGCACAGCGAGAGAAAACAGACTGTTGAGATCCCCTGACATCAACTCAAGCTCAATCTCATTGATGGGAGAGCTGGCTTTATCCGTACTCGCCTCACCGCAGTCTAAGACAATTTCAACCAGGCTATCGCCTAAAGCAACCACATAAGCATTGCGCGTAAAGTGTGTACTAAACTGTTTAGATAGACTCGCATTCTTTGTTGTGATGTCCCAACCTTCGGGCCATACATTTGACTCGAACAACGTGAGATCCGGTCTTGCGTTATCAAGACTTACGTTATATTCCATGCGTTTGTGCAAGCCACCGCTTACCACACCATTGGTCTTAAGCGTTTGTTCATACTCGCCGTTATTACCACGCACCCGAAAGCCCATTTTGTTATTTTGAAAGTCGAGCTTATCCGTATCGTAATAGTCATTCTCTAAGCGCATTTCGCGGTGAGAATTAACCTGGATATTGTGTTTTTCAAAAAGAGGGAGTACGCGTTGGGTAAACGCTTGGTGAGCATTGTCACCCGTTACAAATTTTAATTCTATTTCTGACATGGTTGCGCTAAGCACAGCTTATTATGCTGACACCTTACCTTTGTCGCTCACTTTTCGCAATGTTGCTGCTGTTAAACACGTCGTTTAAATTAGACAAAAGTGGAACAAACTTGCCTTTATCGCGGTCAACCAATACCATCTTCACGTTTTAAATTCTAAAATTGGACTTCATATGATTCGAAAGTGGTTAGCAGCAGCCCTTATTGCGTGCTCTTTTCAAGCATTTTCGCTACAAGATACCGCTGATTTAGAAGCATCTTCTTCGCATTATATTAGAGATGACTTGTTTATCTTTATGCATACTGGACCTGGTCGTAATTATCGTATCCTAGGTTCTATTGAAGCTGGTACACCTATTACTGTGCTTTCCCGCGACAATGATGCTGAATTCACGCAAATTACCGACGACGAAGGACGTAAAGGCTGGGTTGAAAGTAAATTTGTGTCTAATACTATGTCGCAAGCTGAACAGCTTCCTATTGTTAGTGAGAAGCTTGCTGAAAGCCAAAGCGGTCTTCAAGCTGCGCAATCAGAAAACGCCAGACTTCGTCAGCAGCTTAACGATGCTCGCCAAAAGGTGTCTAAACTTACCACCACAAACGACGAGCAAGCGTCTCAAATTATTCGTTTAACCGCCAAGGTTGAAAGCGCGAATAAAGATGAGCTTGTTACTTGGTTTACTCGCGGTGGCATAGTGGCAGGCGTGGGGATATTGCTTGGTGTAATGCTAACCTATCTGCCTAAGCGCAAACGCAGAAACAGCGAATGGATGTAGTGCTAGTATTTATAAAAAATGCTTAAACGAAAAAAACGCCGATGTAAACATTGGCGTTTTTTGTAGGTGCCTTTGGGGGGCTATCAATAATAGTATATTTACTTATTCGTGCGTGCCCTGTTTGCAGGTTACTGTAGCTTAAGCACAACACCATACCCCTTTGCCTCAGAGTCCGTATCTCCTCGGCTTCTAGGTGTATCCCGAGCAATGACTTTCTTGTGTGAATATCCCCATTCTAGCTTCGCACATAACTTATCAATGAGTTTTAAGCCTATTCCAAAACCGCCATCTAATTTACTATTTTGCGTTACCGATAAGGAAGTACTTTCGTCTTGCTCTACGCCATTTTCTTCATTAAGCACGGTAAGCGTTGAATCTGAAAGCGTGATAGTGACATTGCCTTGCTGCGTGTGCTGGTAAGCATTTCGAATAACGTTTCCTATCACTATTTCGCTCGCTGTTTTCGGTAGCAATAGTACACATTCACTCAAGTGTAAATGCACATTCACCTCTTTACCTGACAGCAAATACATTAAGTCTTGGCTAAGTGCCTCAACCATCGTTTTTAAATTGACTTTTTCTTTGGGCAGCGCTGTCTCTTCATTTCTTCCTAACCACAATAAAGTTTCTGTCAAATCTGCCATGGTTTTTGAGGCATGATCCACCCGTGCTAGTGCGTTATTGCCTTTGGTATTCCCACTATCTATCACTCGGTGCAGCAATGCTGCACTACTTCTAATAACGGCAATGGGCGTTCTAAGTTCGTGACTGGCGTGATTGACAAACTCCCGCTCTCGGTTAAGCGTAGTACGTACGTTTTGCAAGCTGCCGTGTATTATCGCCGCAAGCGCGTTAAGCTCCTTGTAGCGAAATTCTGGAATAGGCTTGTCGAGTTCTTTCTCATCAAGGGAGGCCGCCCAGCGTTGCAATGATTCTATGGGACGGGACACGCTGCGCATTAGAAATAGCAGCGCGACAGAAAAGGAAATAAGCGCAGCGACACCTACAATAGCACTGTAAATGGTATGGTTTATTCTCACGTGTTTTTTGCCATCAGACGGAGGCGCGAAAAATATTTGGGTAACATAGCGCTGGTTGCCATCATCTAACGGGACCAATACCGCAAAATGCGCCGAAACAGGGCGAGAAAACCAATCAGGTTTGTTGATATTTTTTAATAACGTATATGGCTTAAAGCTGGTTTTGGAAAAACTTTGCTTTACCTCATCAGGCAAATCATCGTAATGAGCATAAACGTGCAAATCGAGGATCTGCGCATGATTGTTCTTATCAAGCTCTGTACTTTTTGCGGCCCGAATCATGGTATTTCTCAGCATGCCGTCCATTCCATCGAAAAAGCTATCACTACTTTGTATAGAAAAGAGCACAATGACTATGGTCGCTAAACTCAGTAACGACCATAAAACGTAGCGTCTTAAGCTAATGCGAAGGCCGTTTACCATTAATCAGTTTCCTTATTTTCGCTTACTGGTAATGTGTCATTAAAACCCTCATTTGCCGTTTGGTCAGTTTTTAGCGCAGCACAAAACCCTGCGCCCGGTACGGCTTTAATTTCTATGTTTGCGTTAGCTTGCGCTAGCGATTTGCGCAAATTGTGAAGGTGGACTTTTAGTGCATTACTTTCGGGTGCATCCTCTCCCCAAACCGCATCAAGTAACCGCTGTCGTGACATAACCTTTCCGTGCTGCTGCAATAATGTTTTTAGTAAGGTATAGCCAGTAGGACTTAGCTTAATAGGCGTGTTATTAACATTGACCACCTCGCTGCCCAATTCTAAACTTACATTACCGAGGCTCAACTTTTTCACCTGCGATGAGCGCCTGTGCGCCAGCACTGAAACCCGTGCTACCAGTTCAGGCATATCAAAAGGTTTTACTAGATAATCATCAGCTCCCTTTTCAAATCCTTCGAGCTTATTTTCCAACTGATCTCGGGCGGTGAGCATAATGATAGGGGTATCGTTGCCGTCACCGCGCACTTTTTCGCATACGCTTAAGCCATCGAGCTTTGGTAAATTGATGTCTAACACCACAACATCAAACGGGTGTTTTTGAATAAATGACAGGGCGGCTATACCGTTCGCAGCGTGGTCGCATACCATGTCTTCAAGCTCTAAATAGTCGATGATATTGCCAGCGAGGCCCATATCATCTTCCACTAGTAACACGCGAATCATTTACCGTACTCTCCGTTAAGGGTTTAACCAAATACTTTGCCATTAAACGGCTTACATCATCATAAATTAACAGTAATGCCGGGATTAATAAAAGCGTGATGACGGTGGCAAACAAAATACCGTAACCCAATGACGCCGCCGCCGGAATTAAGAATTGCGCCTGTACCGAAGTTTCCCCCAAAATAGGGTATAAGCCTACAAAGGTAGTGATTGAGGTCAAAAGGACAGCACGCAAGCGACTGGTACACGCTTCAATTACCGCCGATTCCACCGCCATTCCCTCTTCTCGCAAGGCGTTAAATCGAGAAACTAACAACAAGCTATCGTTAACCACCACGCCACTGAGCGCCAATATGCCGTTTAGCGACAGTAGGCTTATCATCAGTCCATTTGACCAGTGCCCGATAATAGCGCCAACAATACCAAAGGGGATTGCAGTCATAATAATGAGCGGCTGCACGTAAGATTTGAGCGGTATTGCCAACAACGCAAAAATAGACAACAAGGCTAAGATGAACACGCTTTCCATTGAGCTTTGCGTTTCCGCTTGCTGCTCAGCTTCCCCGGCAAAGTAAAGCGATAAATCTTGGTATTGACGTTCTAACTGAGGTACAAACTCACTATTAAGATAGTTAACTAACTCTGTAGAAGTAATAACATCGCTATCTACCGACGCACTCACGGTAAGGGCGCGTAGGCCATTAATACGTACAACCTGTTTTTCTTGTACATCTTGAATAACATTCGCCACTACAGAAAGTGGCACCACTGTGCCATCGTCTAGACGTACTTGGCTATTCATTACGTCTGACGGGTTCATCCTTTCCTTTTCAGGATAACGCACCCGCACTTTCACTTCATTTTTATCGCGCAAATAGCGCTGAACAATTTCTCCACCAAATGCTTTTAATAGCTGCTGCGATAAGCTTTGCGTATTTAGTCCCAACGCTCGTCCTTCGGGAGTAAGTTCGAAACGCATCATGGCTTCACCGGGTGTTAGCGAGCTCTCTACCGCATACACGCCGTCAATACTGTTGAGCACCTCAACAAAGGCGTCATTAGCAGCAGTCAGGGTATCGTCGTTTATGCTTTTAATTTCAATGTTAAACCCGTCGACTATCTCTCGTCGAGAGCGTATTTTAAGGCTTTTAACGCCCTCTAAATTGCCGGTTAGCGCATTCCAGCGTGCCGACAGCTCGTCCAAAGAATAAGAAGAATCTTCATCAAGCGATATAGTGATTGTGCCGCTTTGATCCCCACTTGCCGTTACTTGCAAACTACTAATACCACTTTTATCTGCGCCGTTTTCTTGAGTTAATTGGCGGTCTGCCTCAAGTGCGTTTTGCTCTAGCAGCATTAAGTTGCGCTCGTTTTGCCCATAGCTGGCATCGCTGTAAAGCGACATGTTGGCCGAAACGGTATCGCCTTGCATACTGGGGAAGAAGCTCACCCTTATCGCGCCTGTAAGCGGTAAGCTAACCACCATGACAAACAAGGCGATAAACAAGAGTACGGCTGCATAGCGGTAGGCTACAGTGACTCTCAACACCCGTCGATATACGCGGTAGTTAAACCACTGAAGTCCACCATCTGCTTTTTGCTGCACTTTATTCCACAGGCCGCCCATTCCCTTCCGAGCTTTTTGCTTAGTTGGTAGATGAGCTAAATGGGAGGGCAAGATTAGTTTTGATTCCACCACCGACAACAACAAGCACAAGGTAACGATAGTGCCAAACTGTGAGTACAAGGTACCCAAGCCGCCAGATACGTTCGATAAAGCGAAGAAAGTTGCTACCGTGGTTAACACCCCAAACAGTGTGGGCACCGCTACTTTATGGGTACCTAAAATTGTATTTTGCAGTGTATCGCCGTGCTGTTTTCGCGTGGCGTAAATGCTCTCCCCCACCACAACGGCATCGTCCACCACAATGCCTAGGGCCATAATAAAACCGAATGTGGTCATCTCGTTTAACGTCATTCCCGTGTAACTATCGGTCATGAAGTACAAGGTCCCGAAAAAGATAAACGGCAAGCCGGCCGCCACCCAAAAAGCGACGCGTAAATTAAGAAACACCGCAAGGGTGACAAAAACCAACACAATGCCCATGAGTGCGTTACTAGTGAGTAGCTCCAAACGCTCGGTAATCAACGTGCTTTTGTCATACCAGGTTTCAATTTCTACGCCTTCAGGCAGTAAGCCTTTGTCGTGCCAAGCGTCCACGACTTCGTGAGCCTGCTGCACCATTTTGGTTACGTCGCCGTATTCGTCCATGAGTACCTGAATACCATACCCATTGGTTCCGTTGTAGCGGGCCAAGTAATAGCTGTCATCGGCAAACATATCGCGCACTATGGCGACATCGCCAACGGTAAGTATGACGCCATTTACATCGGTGATGAGCGGAATGTCGGCAAAGTCTTTCGCCCAATAAGACTGCTCAGAGGCTTTTAAGCGAATGACCTTCTCTTTGTTACGCAAACTAGTTGTAAGGGCGGTATTAGATTCTTGATTTACTGCATCTGCGACATCTGACAGCGTTAACCCATAGGCCTGTAGCTTACCTTCATCTATCTCAATAGACATCATGGGTTCGACAAAGCTGCCCGCACTGACTTCTCGAATGTCATCTTTTGCCAACAAATCACGTTCTAATTGTTCACCTAGATACTGAAGTGTAGCGTGATCCACATCACCATAAAGCTGCACCCAAATAGCGTGTTCTTGACGACGCGCTTTGCTGATAACGGGGTTTTCGGCATCAGATGGGAAGTTAGAAATACTGTCTACTTCGGTTTTGATGTCGTTGAAAAGCGTATCTAAATCGTATTCGGTTTCTTTTTCCACCTGTACACTTGCGCCGCTGGCGTTCGAGGTAGAGGTAATTCGCTTAATACCGGGAATCGCCTCTAAAGCGGATTCAATTTTGATGGCAATCCCTTCTTCAGCTTGCTTGGGGTCACCGCTATCGTATGTCATTGAAATAGTAACGAAGCGTGGCTCCATGCTTGGAAACGCCTCTTTTCGAATATCGTTCATGGAAACCAAGCCAAGCACAATAAGGCTGACCATTAGCAAATTGGCCGCCACTGAATTCTGTGCAAACCAAGCTATAATCCCGCCAGAGCTATTCCCATTATGTTTTGGGCTTTCCCCCTCGCCGAAAGGCTTGTCACCTCGATTATTGGTCATCGACTTGCCCCCCTATCTTACCTTCAACAATAGGTTTTACTTTGGTGTTTACCAGATAGCTATTTAAAGGGCGCGCAACTACCAGCGCTTGGCGTAGTTCGCCTGCCTGTTCTAGCACGTCTTCCTTCCTAATATCACCAGTAACATTGCCCGTAATTTCATTGGTTTTCGGTGGGGTGATATAGGCATAACCTTCACTTTCAAACAGTACCGAGGGCATAAATTTTGCCAACTGCCCGGTAGATGGCAATACTAACCAAACTTCTTGCTTTTGTGAGATAGCAGAAGCTGGCAGTTTCCACACATTGTCAAGTACTCGCCCTTCGATGTCTGCCTGTACAAAACTGCCAAATAAAAGGGGCGTTGATTGCGCTAACGGCTTTTCAATAACCGCAATGGCGTTACGCTGGCGAGTCGTATCGCTTTGGTGCCATTCAGCGCGCAAAATATTGGCATCCCAAGTGTTTCCCGTGGTGGTATCGGTAAGCGTGACCGACCAATTAAGGGACGCATCACCAGATAGCTGCGTCTCAGCATCAGAAGGTAGTTGAGCCCATTGACTAGGTGAGAGCCCAATAGCAACTTCTGCAATATCCGCAGAATAAAGGGTGGCAACGGTGCTGCCAGCTTGAACAAAGCTCCCCAACGCTATATCGCGGCTGACCACCAACGCATTAAAAGGTGCACGTAACGAGGTAAACGCCAAATCTCGCTTCGCAGAGTTTACCGTCTGCTCGGCTTCATCTAAGGTCGCTTTGGCGGCTTTTAGCTGTGGTTCTCTTAATACCAATGCGGATAATGGTTCACCGTTAAGCCCTGAACGAGTCCACTCATCTTTCGCTTGAACGCCCTGCAAACGCTCTTCTTCTAAACTTACGACAGCGGCTTGATAAGTCGCATTAGCACTCGCTAATGCCTGTTGATAGCTAGTGTCATCAATTTTTGCCAACACAGTGTCACCAGACACCAGTGCGCCAGTTTTAAAAGATGAGGCTATATCAGTAATTTGACCACTAACCTGAGCGACTAAGCTCAAACTATCTTGCGGAACAACCTGACCATAACCCGTGACCTTTGCGGTATAGCTATTGGTGGTTACTTTGACAACCCCTACCTGAGCCAGCTGAGAATCAGCGCTTTGTTCTCCTTTTTGGGTTTGGTAAGTAGTGCTATCTGCAGATGACCTTTCGCCTGCCCCTTTAGTATCCTCAAACTCGTTTTGCTTAGGTGGGCGACGCATACTATCTTCAGCCATATCACCTCTTGGTGGTCTTCCACCACCTGTCGGCCTCATTGCTGCAGCGTCACCTTTTAATCGCTCAGTATCAGCAGGTAATTGCGAAGACGGCGACGTTGACTTAGGTGCCCCCTGCGGTCGAGCACCAGGGTGCGACGCCCCCATATTCATCATGGTATACATGATCGCCAGTACAATCGTTGCAGCGGCGAGTAAGGTTACAATAATTCGTTTATTTCTCATTGCGACACTCCAAGGCCAAGGGCCAGGCCTAAGTCAATTCGGTTTTGTAGTTTCTGGGCGTGCAGCTCGACTGACTGAGCTTGTAGGTTGAAGCGCGTGTCATACACGGAAAGTAAGTCCAATATATCAGCAAGGCCTTGTCGATATTGACCTTCAATGGTTGAGACACTACGCTCTGCATTCGCTAACGCCACATTCGTATGGCTAATTCGAGCGCTTAACGCGGTTTCACTATCTAGCGCGTTTTGGGTTTCCTGAACCGCCGTTAAAAGCGTCTCACGATACTGCCACCACGCGTTAGCTGAGGTTAGCTTTGCATCTTCTACTTGCGCTCTTAGTGCCCCCCCCTGGAATAGCGGAGCGGTCATTTGCCCCAGCAAACTCCATAAAGGATTAGTAAACAAGGCTTGTGAAGGTGTAGAGGCACTATTAGAGAGAGAAGCAGACAAGCTAATGCTAGGCAGCAAAGCTTTATAGGCCACATCAACTTCAAACTCAGTTGCTTTTAACGTATAGAAAGCGGCCTGAAGGTCAGGTCTTCGCGCAAGATCTTGTCTGGGCAAAGTAGTTAGCGGTAGTAACACGTCGGGAAAACTAACCTGCGTATCAAGCTCTATAAGCGATTGGTTTTGCCTACCTAGGAGTACTGCCAATGTGCGTTTTGCCGATGATAGTGCATTTTCATATTCGGCTATAGTAGCGCGGGTATTTGCGCTGCTTGTACGCGCAGTATCTAAATCGTCCAGACTTCCCAGCCCGGTGCGATAGCGCGTTAATATCACGGCTTCATTGTTTTCTAGTACCGATAACCGAGCTTTTTCAATATTCAGTAATTGCTGTTGAGTGAGTACATCGATATAGCTTCTTATTACGCTGGCAACTAGTGAATCTCTAGCCGATTGGTAGCTTGCTCTGGCACTTGCAGCATCTAAGTTTGCGGCACTTATTCCATCGCTAATTTTTTGCCATAAGTCCAGTTCCCAACTCACGTTTAAGCTTGCGCTGTAGCTTGGGTTATTGAGCTGATTGCTTGTATTTGTACTTACCACCGTTGTAGTAGATGAGCTCGTGTTTGTGGTTTCACTTTTTGATGCCGAAACACTCGCGTCAACATTCAAGTTTCTCTTTGCTTTTGCACTATCAATGGCAACTTGTGCTTTTCGAAGCGTAATCAACGATTGTTGAAGGCTAGCATTGGAAGACAATGCTTCCTCAATATAGTCAGCTAAGTACGGCAGCTGATCGATAGCAATGACATCTGTTAACGCTGTGTCTGAATCCAGTGACAAGGTTTGCTCTGATATCTGTTGCTGTACTTGAGACTGCCACACAACGTTGTTCCCCGTTGACGAAGATGCTGATTCGCTCAACGTTCTGTCATCAGTACTTGTGCATGCAGACAGCAAAATGCAAAGGGTAATACTATTTACCGTCAGTTTTGTTTTGCTCATTAGTCGTGCCTATTGCTCGGCGCATCGCTCACTCTTGCAGCTCTACGCGCAACTTTTCAATTTAACTGGCACTAGTATTTCAAACACGGGGTTAAGGCAGGGTTAAGGCTTAAAAAATTTAGAAAAGTAAGAAAGAGATAGGGTGGAAGCAAAAGAAAAGGCCAGCGCTTTGCCGCACTGGCCTTTAGTTCAAGCGTTATGAAGATAGCGACTTAATTCAACGGTCGCTCATGAAAAGCGCTAAGGCTTATTCATCATCTTCAACAAGGGTCATTAATGACGTGTTACCACCTGATGCCGTAGTATCGATACTGATGGTTTTTTCGGTCATCAAACGCTGGATAAGGTTATCGTTATACTCTGCCGTGATAACCGGCAAAATTGCCCCTTCGCGTGATGACAGCATTGCCGTAATACGCGCAGTACGCTCAGTACCAGAATCGACAACCACGCCAGACAAGTCTTCATCCATTAACAAGGTATCCAAATGCGCAAGACGCGCTACCTGGAACAAGCCTTTTGGTGCGCCAGTCGATTCAAACTTGTTTTGAATTTCCACTGCTTCTTCATAGAAGATTTCAGACACAACTGATACTACCGGATTACCCGTCGATAGTGCCGTCACAATAGAGAGCAACCAGTATTCGAACGTTACTTCTTTATCAGCAAAACACACTAGGATACCGCGAGGCTCCAGGTAAAGTTTGTTCGATTCACCTGTGGGACCTGGCAAGGTTTGAGGCTTGGCAAGCTTGCGTTCGACACTGGTTAGCTGCTGACGGGCTGTTGCAAGCGTGCGGTTCAAGTCGTCGGCAAGTTCATCAACAATGTCTACTTTCGCAATTTTAGCCAGTAGCTGACGCACCATGGAGATGCGGTCATTGAGCGGCGTGTGACGCCACTGTACTTCTACTGCCTTCGCCTTATCCATCATTACGTGCGCGCGCTCAGCAATCTTTTCATCACCTACCAGCGCTGCGTCGGTGCCGTCTACATCGTCAATGTGCGAAGGTTTAGGCGTGGCACGTTCCATCATAAGACGCGGCAAGTAGTTAGGACCACCCGCTTTAGGGCCTGTGCCAGATAGACCACGGCCGCCGAACGGCTGAACGCCAACAATGGCGCCAATCATGTTGCGGTTAATGTATACGTTACCCGCGCGGCTTTTCGCTGCTAGTTCGTTAGCCCGCTCTTCAATACGCGAGTGAATACCCATAGTCAGGCCGTATCCAGTGCCATTGATTTGCTCTAGCACGTTATCTAGATCTTTCGACTTAAAGCGAACAATATGCACCACGGGACCGAACACTTCTTTCTCAAGCACATCGATGTTCTTGATTTCATACAAGGTCGGTGCGAAGAAAGTACCGTTTTCATAGCCTACAGGCATTTCGTTGCGATAGAGCAAGGTCGCCTTGTCTTCCATGTATTTCTCATGGTCGGTTAAGCTCTTAAGCGCCTTCTCGTCAATCACCGGGCCAACATCAGTAGCAAGCTGCGTCGGGTCGCCGACGGTGAGCTCTTTCATAGCGCCGGTTAGCATTTCGATAAGATCATCTGCTATTTCTTCCTGCACAAACAGTACACGAAGTGCTGAACAGCGTTGACCTGCGCTCTGGAAACCAGAATGTATAACATCATCAACTACCTGCTCTGGCAGTGCAGTTGAATCAACTATCATACAGTTTTGGCCGCCCGTTTCTGCAATAAGCGGTACCTGTTCGCCACCGCGCTCTGCAAGCACTTGAGAGATTAACGTACCGGTTTGCGTTGAACCTGTAAACATTACCGCTTTGATGCGCTCGTCTGGCAGAAGGGTTTCGCCCACTTCTTTACCAGGCGATACAATAAGTTTCAGTGCATCTTCTGGTAAACCTACCGAATGCATAATATCTACCGCGCGCTGAGCCACCATGCTAGTTTGCTCAGCAGGTTTCGCGATAACGGTGTTACCTGTTACCAGTGCAGCAGTAACTTGACCTAAGAAAATGGCCAGAGGGAAATTCCACGGGCTGATACACAATACAACACCACGAGGCACTAAACGCTGATCTTCAGCAAGCTCTTGGGCTCGCGCTGCATAATAGCGACAAAAGTCAACGGCTTCCCGTACTTCATCAATACTGTCTTGCGCCACTTTACCGGCTTCACGCATACAAATAGCGATTAGCTCAGCCATATGGCGCTCAAGTGCATCAGCCGTGCGATTTAGAATTTCAGCACGCTCACTTACATCGCGTTTTGACCATGCTTCGAACCCGGCCTCAGCTTCATCTAGTGCTTTGCGCATCTCATCAGGTTTGGCATAGTAATGATAACCCACCACGTCGTTGTGGTCCGTGGGGCTAAGCACGGCGGTAGCACCTTCTGGTACTTCACCTGTAACTTTGTAGTAATCCTGCCACCGTTCAAGTTCATGCTTAAGTGCCGTTACCGCATTGGTGTCGGTAAGGTCTAACCCTCGAGAGTTGTCACGCTCTGGTGCATACAGCCCACGTGGCGTTTTAATTAACTTGTTATAACGCACTTTTAAGCGCTGTGTTTTCTCTACCGGATCTTCAAGTAACGATTCAACCGGTTTTTCATCATCAACAATAGCGTTAACAAATGAAGAGTTAGCGCCATTTTCAAGAAGACGGCGCACTAAGTAGGCCAATAAATCTTCGTGTTCGCCAACTGGCGCGTACACACGGCACTGGATTTTATCTTCCGTTACCACTTGATCATAAAGAGTGTCACCCATGCCATGCAGACACTGGAATTCGAAGCCTTCCTTGTCATCCCCAGCAAGCTCAACGATAACAGACGCCGTGTAAGCGTTGTGGGTGGCAAACTGTGGGTAAATAGTGTCGCGATATTCAAGCAGGCGGTTAGCACAAGCGTGATATGAAACGTCGGTAGATGATTTGCGGGTAAATACAGGGAACTCTTCAAGACCCGCTTGCTGAGTTAGCTTAATTTCAGTATCCCAGTACGCACCTTTCACTAAGCGCACCATCAACGGGCGGCCTACTTCAAGGGTAAGCTGGCGCAAGTGCTCGATTACGTGAATTGCGCGCTTTTGGTAGGCCTGCACTGCCAAGCCAAAGCCCGTCCAGCCGTTTAAATCTTCATCGCGGAATACAGCTTCGATGATATCTAGAGAAAGCTCAAGACGGTCGGCTTCTTCAGCATCAACCGTTAAACCGATATCGTATTCTTTCGCCATCATACACAGCGCTTTTAAGCGCGGAGGAATGTCAACCATGGCGCGTTCGCGGTGAGAGAATTCAAAACGTGGATGGATAGCAGAAAGTTTTACAGAGATACCTGGCGAGCGTTTGGGCCCACGACCATTGGCCGCTTTACCAATTACCTTTATCGCTTTAACGTAGGCGTCGTAGTAACGCTCAGCGTCATGCATGGTACGCGCGCCTTCACCTAGCATGTCGTAAGAATAAACATAGCCTTTGGTTTCTTTATCTTTAGCACGCTCTACCGCGTCTTCAATGGTTTCGCCCATAACAAACTGACGCCCCATGACGCGCATCGCAATGTTCATAGCACGGCGGATAACTGGCTCACCTAGACGTCCAAGAGTTTGCTTTAGAAGGCCAAACTGCTCTTTTTTACGCTTGTCGGCATAGTTCACCATGTTGCCTGTGAACAATAAGCCCCAGGCAGACGCATTAACAAATAGAGATTCTGAATTGCCTAAATGAGGTGTCCACTGTCCTTGAGACAGCTTGTCACGAATAAGTTCATCTTGGGTAGCCTTATCGGGCACTCGGAGTAAAGCTTCAGCTAAGCACATCAATACCACACCTTCTGATGTAGAAAGCGAGTATTCATTTAATAATGCGTCAACACCACCGTGCCCTTCTTGTTCCCGGCGAATTTGAAGCACCATCTTTCGAGCTCGTTCCCACGCGCGGCTTCGCGCACGCGGGTTAACCTCAGCGATAGGAAGAATTTGATCCACAGCCACCGATTCACTAATGCGATAGTAGTCTCTAATACGCTGGCGTAGGGGGGAAGTTGTATGAAGCGTGTCGTTAATGAGCATTGCAACCCTTTCATAGAAATAGCTGTAACAAAAAGCGTTCCCGCCGTGTAAGATTGCCCACGGTCACATGGAAGCGGCTAAAAAACAAGCAAAGTCTGAACTTTGCATTGACCTGTCGTACTTCTTTTAACTTTGTACTTTTGGATGAAGATCACGACTGTGCCAAATTTGCGCGGATGGTAGCACACAAAAATCCCCTGCCAAGCCCCCACACTCAAAGTTTTTTAACTTCTCTGTCAAGCTACGTATTCAGTGCGTTAGATGACATATACCAGTCTTTGAAAAACACGCTACTTTTAGTTGTTTAGCCCATTAATTAACTACGCCCAACGTCGTAGTAAAAGACTCTTGAAAATGATGTATTTTTAATTGCTACAAAAAGCGGTTGACTAAAAACCGACTACACTATTAAAAAACCAAAAATAATTAGGTATTGCCAATGTGGTTACGAAAATTTAGTTTGATTCAACGTCTGGGCATTATCGTTGCCCTAATAACGCTGTTGTTTGTACTCCTTACTACTGTTGTCCTAAACAGGCACTACGAAGCATTAAAGCAAAAATCTTATGATGAAAATCAACACTTGGTTGAAGTAGTTCATACTATGCTTGCCAGCTTCGAAGCACGCACGGACGTAGACGAGTCAACGGCTAAACGACAGGCGCTAGAAGCAGTAAAAGCACTGCGATATGACGGCAGTAACTATTTTTGGATCCAAGACCAAACCCCCTCTATGGTTATGCATCCCATTAAGCCCGCTCTCGACGGTAAAGACCTAAGATCATTTAAAGACGGAAACGGCAAAACCTTTTTTATAGAAATGGCGCAAAAAGTGAAAACCAATGGGGATGGCTTTGTCGATTATGTGTGGCCTCTTCCAGGCGAAGAAACACCTACTGACAAAATTTCCTATGTAAAAGAGTTTAAACCTTGGGGCTGGACCGTAGGTTCAGGAATATATCTTACAAACCTTGAAGAAGAGTTCGCACATCTTCGCAACCTCATTGTGGTGTTTTGCTTAGTGAGCATTGTACTGGTTGTACTACTTGTATATGTAATAGGTGGAAGCATTGTAAAACCAGTCCAAGAAGTGACTGAGCGTATGAAAGATATTTCCCAAGGAGAAGGAGACCTCACCCGCTCCCTTCCTGAAACTGGGCAAGACGAAATTACACGCTTAGCGCGCTACTTCAACGAGTATACCGATAAAATGCGCCAGTCTTTGATTGGTATTCGAGAAAATATCAGCTCCCTTACCCAGCAAGCTGAACTCGTAGAATCATCCAGCCAAAATAGTAATGCACAAGCGCAAACACAAAACGAAAATATGCTGCAGGTTGCCGCAGCAATGGAGGAAATGACCACGCAGATTAACGACGTAAGCAGCAATGCGGACTCTGCGGAGAAGAGTACAAGTAGTGCTCGAGGGAACGTTCAAAACGGTGCAGCAGTGGTAGATAGTACGGTACAAGATATCCGCTCATTGACTTCTGACATAGAAAGCGTGAGCAACGTAGTGACTGAACTTGCTGCGCAAACAGATAGTATCGGAGCTGTGCTAGACGTAATTCGAGGCATTGCGGAACAAACCAACTTACTCGCCCTTAATGCCGCGATTGAAGCAGCTCGGGCCGGTGAACAAGGAAGAGGCTTCGCCGTAGTAGCAGATGAAGTTCGCACCTTAGCAAGTCGAACCGGACAAAGTACCGATGAAATTCAAGCTATGATTGAGAAGTTACAGAATAACGCGAAAAGTGCGGTAGACGCTGTACAAATCAGTCAGTCTGCGTCAGCCAAAACCGTAGACAATGCCATACAAGCAAACCAGAATCTTCAAGAAGCTGACCGCTTAATGACGGAAATTGCTGATATGAGCAGCGAAATTGCTCGGGCTACTGAACAGCAAGCAGAGGCTGCCACTGAAGCGAATATGCGTATAAACGCCTTGTCAGGGGCTGCCGATAGTAGCTTGAAAACCGCTGATGAGCTGGCAGCTGCAAGCCAAGCACTTAAAAGCAGTTGTTTAGCAATCATGGATATAGCCAACCGTTTTAAGCTGTAAACCTTTCTATCGAATGCGGCCTGTAAGCCCGCGAAGCAATTCGCACATGTTCAGGCCGCTTAGACCTTACTTTATGCTTTTCCTCGCTTTAACTCTTACTTCTAATGCCATTATTTTCGAGACTAAAAACGAAACTTTGTAACATTTAGGCGCTCTTAAAGCATCAGTGATAAGCTCTGCATGTGGAACAAAAGGTCTCAGTGCATTACACTCAGAAGCACATCAAGTGGCCGTGTGCCGATTTCTGCTTTGCGATCGGCTATGCCAATGTAATTCGGCAGTGGCTTAAGCGCTTGTAATGTTAGACGCGTATCAAATCAAGGAGTTGAATATGAGTAGTGGTTCTAAGGGTAAGCCTATTTTATTATGGGTTGCCGGTTTTTTTGTGTTGCTATTCTTGGTGTACTTTTTGTTCGCCAACACCATTATAAAATCTATTCTTGAGTCCAAATTAGGGGAGTCATACGGCGCCGAAGTCAACATTGAAGAATTCGACCACTCGCTTTTCCCAACTACCGTTACGCTAAAAGGGATCGCGCTAACCAACCCAACCAAACCAAAACATAACCAAGTTTTCGTGGGTGAAGCTAATGCGGACGTCGAATTGAAGCCGCTGCTTGATGATCAAGTTATTGTTAATAACCTAAACCTACTTAAAGTACAGTTTGATACTGAGCGTGAGTCGGAAGGTGAAGTATATCGCGTTCCAGAGCGTTCATTGTCGTTTGATGAAATTAAAGCAAAAGCTCAAGAGGCCGTGCCTACGGTTGATGAACTACTTGAACGCAACCCGCTAAAAACGACGGCTGCTATCGAAAATGCTAAGTCTGCCTACGAAACGTATGGGAAAGGCCTTAAAGATGATTATGAATCTTTGCCTGACAAAGCGCGTATTGACTACTACAAAACACAGGTCGCTCAGCTAAAAGAAACTAACTACAAAGACCCGCAGGCTCTGGTTCAGGCGAAATCTTCGTTTGATAAATTAAAAGAAGAAATGCAGGCCGACCGCGCGCTTATTAGCAGTTTCACCGAAAAAGCAAGTGATGCCAAACAAGCCTTAAGTGAAAGTGTTGAAGCACTCAAAAAAGCACCTCAGGAAGACTATGCTTTACTAAAAGGTGTTATTGCGGGTGATCAAGCCGCCCTTTCGCAGGTGACATATTTTGTATTTGGTGACAAAGCTGCGGAATACACCGAATACCTGATGGCCGCAATGCAAATAGTTATGCCGCTTATTCAGGGCGAAGAAAAAAGCGAAGCGCCTGCCGAAGTACCCTCAATTTTAGTAAAAGAAGCTAATGTCTCGGTACTATGGCAAAACGAATCTATCACTAGCAAGTGGAACAATATCACTAACGTACACGAAGTATTTGGTAATCCAACCACCTTTACTATTGAAGCAGCTGGCGACTTATTAAAGTCGTTTACCTCTAGCGGTGAATTTTGGATTGATGGCGAAGGCGTTGACGCTAGCCAAGTATGGGAGCTAGCTGGCGTGAATATGTCTGACATTTCTTTTAGCGGCAATGAAGCACTCAATGCGGTGCTTAAATCAGCGCTGATGAAAACCAATGGGTCGATGAAAGTGACTGATAACATGCTTACAGGTACAGGCGAAGTCGACCTCCAGCAACTTGTTATGGAAGCAACGGGCACCAGTGATATTACCAGCGCTATCGCTCAAGCGCTGCAAACCTTAAGTAGCCTAAACATGACCATGCTTCTCGATGGCACCCTTTCTAACCCTGGCTTTAACATTAAGTCTGATCTTGATAATAAGCTGGCTAAAGCGGCGCTTTCACAGCTTACTGCCAGCCAAAAAGACAAGCTGGATGAATTAAACAACAAACTCAACAGCATGATAAGTAACGAGCAATCATTGCTATCAGGCGAGCTTGTTGACGTAAACAGTATGCTTAGCGCAGCCCAAGGCGACAGTGCCGCCCTTCAGGAGCTGCTTCAAGCTCAACTTAACAACGTTGTTGAGCAGCAAAAAAGTAAGCTGTTTGATAAATTGAAGGGAAAATTGGGCCAAGGTGAATAATGCGCCTTTGACTCGACGCTGCTTCGCGGCATAATAAGACACAGCAGAGGCGAAGAGCCTCTGCTTTTTTTCCGCTTAACCACATTGTCAGGTGAATCTGTGTTACAAGGTAAATGGCTTCCCATTGTATTGATAGTACTGCTTGGTCTATTGCAATACAGGCTATGGTTTGGAAAAAATAGTATTCCCGATTACTTCAACCGAAAACAAGAAGTTCACTCTCAAGCCCTTCAAAATGCCAACCTCGCTCAGCGCAATGCCCTACTTAAAGCTGATATTAGCGATTTAAAAATTGGTCTAGAAGCCATTGAAGAAAGAGCCCGAAATGAACTCGGTCTGATTAAAAAGGGAGAAACCTTCTACCGTATTTTGCCCGCAGATTCTAAGTGAAGAAAATGACATCGCCCCGCGTTGTTGCGGTTATCCCCGCAGCCGGAGTTGGCAGCCGAATGAAAGCCGACCGTCCCAAACAATACCTTACCTTAAACGGTAAAACTATTCTTGAACACACCATAGACGCGTTGTTAACCCACCCATTAGTTAACGAGGTTGTGGTGGCCATTAGCCCAGGCGATGCATACTTTGATACCTATAGATTGCGGGAAAAACCAATTCACGTGGTAGATGGTGGCAAAGAACGAGCTGACAGCGTACTCAACGGCATCATGTCTTTGGGCGAGGATGATTGGGCTTTAGTGCATGATGCTGCCCGCCCGTGTATTGAAAAGAGCGATATTTCAGCGCTTATTGCCTTGATAGACAATGAGTCGGTGGCTGGTGGTATCCTGGCAACCCCCGTTAGAGATACCATGAAGCGAGTTGCGCCTAATACTGATACTAGTATTATTTCTCACACTGAGGACAGAGACGGCCTGTGGCATGCGCTAACCCCACAGCTTTTTCCCGCAATACTTTTAAAGCGAGCCCTTCAGGAAGGTTTAGCAAAAGGCGCAGCGATTACTGACGAAGCGTCGGCTATGGAGCTTGCTGGCTACAAGGTAGCTATGGTTAATGGAAGCCCAGCAAATATTAAAATTACCCACCCAGCCGACCTTCCTTTGGCAGAATTCTATCTTAAGCAAAAATTTAGCGCGCAAGGCGATAATCTACAAAGCCATAACGCGCAAGATAAAAAGGCAAACTTATAATGCGAATAGGACACGGTTTTGATGTACACAAATTTGGCGGCGACGGCCCCATCACCATAGGTGGCGTGCGCATCGACTACAAACAAGGCCTTGTGGCACATTCTGATGGCGACGTGTTGCTTCATGCACTTTGCGATGCAATGCTAGGTGCGGCAGCATTGGGGGATATCGGCAAGCATTTCCCTGATACAGACGATGCTTATGCAGGTGCAGACAGTCGCGTACTGCTGCGCCACGTAGTGAATGTAGTAAAAGAAAAAGGCTACAAATTAAGCAATGCCGATATGACGATAGTGGCCCAGGCGCCCAAAATGGCCCCGCATATTAAAGCTATGCGCGAGATCATCGCGCAAGACTGCAATGTAGCGCTTGACGACATTAATGTTAAAGCAACGACGACTGAAAAACTCGGTTACACCGGCCGCAAAGAAGGCATTGCCTCTCATGCTGTCGTGCTATTGGAAAAACTATGAAGCCCTTAAACACTGATCATTGGCAGTACTATTTCACAAAGCCTGTATCTACTGGCATCTTTAAATTCCAAGCCGACGACTTTCAAGTTGTTGAAGATTTAGGCTACACGCCCTGCGGCGAAGGCGAGCACCAGTTTGTGTTTATTGAAAAAACCAACACAAATACCGCATTTGTAGCTGAGCAACTGGCGCGCTTCGTTAACCTGCCACTGCGCCAAATTACTTATGCTGGCCGTAAAGACAAATACGCAGTAACACAACAGTGGTTTGGCATACACGCCCCCGGTAAACCAGATTTCGATTTTAGCAATTTCGAACTGGAGGGCGTTAAAGTACTCAAACAAATGCGTCACAACAAAAAGCTACGTACGGGTCAACTTAAAGGCAATCACTTTACAATTACTCTGCGTCAGGTATTACACCCAGAAGCTATTGAAGAGCGTTTGCAAGAAATTACAGAGCACGGGGTACCTAATTACTACGGCGAGCAACGCTTCGGTGTAATGCGCTTAAATGATATGGGTGAAGTACAGCGTGGCGGAAATCTGGTAATGGCCGAACGCATGGTAAATGGTGAAACCATCAGGCACCGTAACAAACGCTCTATGGCGCTTTCTGCTCTGCGCAGTTGGCTGTTCAATGAAATGCTTTCAACGCGCCTTGAAAAAGGCATATTCGACCAAGTAAACCAAGGCGATGCACTGGTGCTTTCCGGGTCAAATAGCTTTTTCATTAACGAAGGTGCTGACGGCTCGGAACAGCAACAAGATGCACAACGTCGTTTTACTGCAAAAGACGTGTGCCCATCAGCCCCGCTTTGGGGTAAAGGAGCTCTCGTTACGCAAGCTGACGCCTTAGCATTGGAGCAGTCAGTAGCAGCGCAAAATAGTGAAGTTATCGACTTTTTAAGCCAGTGCGGGTTCGAACAAGAGCGCCGAGCGATAAAAATTTGGCCTTCACAGCTTGAATGGCAGAGTAAGGGTGATACATTTACTATCTCCTTTGCGCTTCCGAGCGGCTGCTTTGCAACCTCGGTCCTTAGGGAGTGCGTGGAGACCTTATCCCCCATTAACCGGGTTTAAAAAGTTTTGATAAAAGTGTGGCGCGCAACAGATTTAACCTCGCGTAGCTGTGAATAAAAATAAAGGAAAGTACGCAACATCATGAGAGCTTCTAGAAAAGGAGACGCGTTAGCACAACTGCTTTATAACGAGGGAATACGTTCACAAGCAGTATTAAACGCCATTGCTGGTACGCCGCGGGAGAGCTTCTTGCCCGATGCGCTAAAACATAAGGCTTATCAAAATACGGCATTGCCTATAGGCCAAGGCCAGACAATTTCGCAGCCTTACATTGTTGCGAAAATGACAGAGCTATTGCTTGATAGCCCCAACAAACCTGAAAAAGTGCTGGAAATAGGCACAGGCTCCGGTTATCAAACGGCTATTCTTGCACAGCTATTTGCGAAAGTGTTTAGTGTAGAGCGTATTAAATCATTGCAGTTTCAAGCGAAGCGCCGAATGAATCAACTCGACCTTCACAATATTGCAATGAAACACGGCGATGGTTGGAAAGGCTGGGCATCAAAAGGCCCATACGATGCTATTATTGTTACCGCTGCCGCTGCGAGCCTTCCCCAAGATTTGTGCGAACAGCTAAAAGAAGGTGGGCGACTTATAATTCCCGTGGGTAACGAACAACAATCGTTACTGTGTATTGATAGGATTGAAGGGGAACTTAAAACGTCGACCATTGAATCGGTTCGATTTGTTCCCCTTGTAGCAGGAGAGCTAATGTGAAGCTTTTTGAGCCGTGTTATGACATGGCATTACGCTGGGCGAGACATCGCCACGCAACCAAATATTTAGGTGGGTTAAGCTTCTCAGAGTCAGTTTTCTTCCCCATTCCTCCTGACGTTATGCTTGCACCTATGGCCTTGTCTCAGCCTAATAAGGCATGGCAGTTTGCTCTGATTACTACCATTGCCTCTATTTTGGGTGGTATTGCGGGCTACTGGCTTGGTTACTTTGCGTTTGATGCTTGGCTAGCTCCGCTTATAGAAAGCTGGGGGTATACCCATAAAATTGAAACCGCAATGCAATGGTTTAAAGACTATGGTGTATGGGTAGTCTTCTTAGCGGGTTTCTCGCCCATCCCTTATAAGATCTTCACAGTAAGTGCAGGCTTTTTACAGATGGCATTTCTTCCCTTTATTCTTGCATCAGCGGTAGGACGTGGCGCGCGATTCTTCTTGGTCGCTGCACTTATGCGCTGGGGAGGGGCCGCAATGGAGCAAAAGCTAAGACAGTATGTAGAAGTGCTTGGGTGGGCAGTTGTCATCCTTGTAGTACTCGCCTATTTACTGCTGCGATGATATGCATAAGCCTCTTTTTTATATAGGTTTTTTGTTATATATTTGTGTACTTATCGGGGGGTGTGCAGGAAGAAAAGCACCAGCCCCTGTTGTTTTATTAAATAGCCAAGTTTCGGATGGAACCGAGGAATACACAAAAAATACCTATAAAGTACAACGAGGCGACACCCTTTACGCAGTAGCTTGGTACACCGGAAACGACTATCGCGATCTAGCAAAATACAACCAGTTATCAGCCCCTTACACCATTTTCCCTGGTCAAACTTTAAAGGTTACACCACCCTCAAATGTAGCTGCAGTCCCCATAAAATCTAAGGTTAAGACTAAACAGTCAGCAACTCCGACCACTCCAAAAGTAGACAAAAGTTTGGTTGACCGCCCATCGCCACAAGCGTATCGTGAAAGTGAAAAAGTTGTTAAGCCACAAAAAGTTACGACTGTCAAGAAGCCGTCACAAAGCGTCAAAAAACAAACGCCAACGAGCTTCCCAAGCAAAGTACAAAAGTGGGTATGGCCAGCAGAAGGTAAGTTAGTTGATACCTTCAGTAAGTCAGAGTCAGGCAACAAAGGAATTGATATTGCTGGTGCTAAAGGCAGTAAAGTTGTCGCAGCAGCAGATGGAAAAGTTGTTTACTCAGGGAGTGCCTTAAGAGGTTACGGTAAGTTAGTTATTATCAAACATACCGATACTTTCTTAAGTGCTTACGCCTACAACGACACTATTTTAGTTAAAGAACGAGAATGGGTGTCAGCGGGGCAGCAAATTGCAACCATGGGTGATAGCGGAACAAATTCGGTAAAACTTCACTTTGAAGTTAGGTATAGAGGGAAATCATTAGACCCGATGAAATACCTGCCAGTATTAAAATAATAAAAATAAATAACAATAAAAAAAGACAAAGGAGAAACGTCATAAGGTAAACCTTGTAGCAGGAGATTCATGATGGGTAAGTCAAATAAAGCCTTGGAATCAAAACCGCAAGATGACTTAGATGTCATCGATATGCCAGCTGATATGAAAGCTGACGAAACCTTAACCAACGACGCTGAACTAGAAAATGACGATGCCATTTTCAGTCAGGATGACCAACCTAAAAACCTAGATGCCACACAGCTTTATCTAGGCGAGATTGGTTTTTCACCACTGCTAACCGCAGAAGAAGAAGTTTATTTTGCGCGCCGCTCACTGAAAGGCTGCGAAGCCTCTCGCAAACGTATGATTGTTAGCAACCTTCGCCTTGTTGTTAAGATTGCTCGCCGTTATAACAACCGTGGATTAGCACTTCTCGATTTAATTGAAGAAGGTAATTTGGGTCTAATTCGTGCAGTGGAAAAGTTTGATCCTGAACGCGGATTCCGCTTTTCAACGTATGCAACCTGGTGGATTCGCCAAACTATTGAACGCGCTATTATGAATCAAACGCGTACTATTCGTTTGCCAATTCACGTAGTAAAAGAATTAAACGTTTATTTACGTGCTTCTCGTGAACTTTCACAAAAGCTTGACCATGAGCCAACTGCAGAAGAAATTGCGGCAGCACTTGATAAGCCAGTGGAAGATGTAACGAAGATGCTTCGTTTAAATGAACGTATTACCTCTGTCGATACACCTATTGGCGGAGAAAATGATAAAGCACTGCTTGATATTATTGCTGATGAGAAAGAGTTTAGCCCTGAAGAGAGCTTACAAGACTCTGATATTAAGAGTAATATTGTCACTTGGCTTGAAGAGCTAAATCCTAAGCAGCGCGAGGTACTCGCTCGCCGTTTTGGTCTTATGGGATATGAACCTTCAACTCTTGAAGATGTAGGTGCAGAGATTGGCTTAACACGCGAGCGTGTTCGTCAAATTCAAGTGGAAGCACTTCGACGCCTTCGGGATATGCTGGGTCACCAAGGTCTTTCATTAGAGAACTTGTTCGACCAAATGAAGTAGCTCCTGCTCACATTGTAGAGTAACGCTGAAATGCCAGTGTTGTGACGCTCTTAAACGAGCGTTTCAACACTGGCATTTTTTTATTTTAAACTCGAAGTAACCTAGCAACTCTTCACTAGATCTATCTATATTAGTTTCTCATGAGTGTTACAAAGGTATAAGCATGCGCATTCTTTTCATCGGCGCTATGCGCTTCTCGTGATACTTCAGTCCAGCGTGCTGCTGCTTTATAATCTGGGAACTGAGTATCCCCCTCTACCGCCAAATCAATATGTGTAAGGTACAAGGTATCCGCTCTATCTAAAAATGACTGGTAGATAGTGCCGCCACCAATAATCATTACCTCGTCATTTTTTCCACTGTCGTGACTTAGCGCTTTTGCTACTTCAAACGCTGACTCCGGCGAGTCGACCACAGTAGCGTCAGATAAGCTGTAGTCAGCATTGCTGGTAATAACAATATTTGGCCGCCCAGGAAGTGCTTTGCCAATCGACTCATAAGTTTTTCGCCCCATGATAACGGCCTTGCCCAGAGTAATAGCTTTAAAATGCTTCAAGTCAGCGGGTAAATGCCACGGCATATCATTGTCTGCGCCAATAATTCTGTCTTTTGCCATAGCAGCAATCATCGCTATTTTCATTTTTTACACCTTCAGGCTAAGTTCCAATTCTTCAAGGTGAAGTATATCAACATCAAATAGGAAATGCGCCAAACCCTTGAAGCAAACAATAACAATTATCATTTGCATGTGCTATAAAAGTATTTTAGTGTAGAGCTAGGAGGTGGCTATAATGCTTATAACTTATTTATGCCCTAAACATGCAGACTGGGTTTACAACAATCCAGAGGAAGCGCTACACGTAATGGCACGGGACGAAATGCAGGGCACTATGCTTATGCAAAGTGGCCAGTTAAGTGAAGCGATTCCCTATCTTGGTTGTGCATTTGATATCGCCGTCATATTGCTTGAAGTTGATGGTGGCGAAAACAGCGCTATGACGACTAAAATTATGAACTTGACCAGTTTGCTTGAAGATATTTATTTTCATTTGAGACTTACCCATCACAGAAATGCCATAGTAGACAGAGCCCATACTGTAATAAAAGCCTCTAACAATATTGCTAACAACATAATACCACTGCGCTTTGCGGTGTAGAAATGGTGTGCACTATACAAAAAAGCTCGCACTTTGCTTTGGCAAATGTACGAGCTTAATGTCTTGTGAGCTGATTGCTTATAACTGTTTAAATCACTAACTTTCAGAAACTTCTTCGACCAGTGCTTCTCAATGGCTGTTTCTTAGCGAGCGTTTCTCAAAGACTATTTTTCAACGACTGTTTCTCAGCGATTGTTTCTCAACGACTGTTTCTCAGCGACGATACTCAACTTCCACGTCGTAGTCGTCTTCGTCCCAGTCGTCATCATCCAGATCATCACCTAGGTCGTCTTCGAATTCATCATGAGCTTCAAGGGTATTCTTGTGGTATGTGTCCCACTTAAATTCTACTTCTTTCTTCTCTTCTTCCTCTTCTATTTCTGCAGGAAGAGTTTCAATGAAGTCCATAACGTCGTTACAGAGTGGATCTAAATTCATCTTCTGGAACGCAGAGATTTGATAAACTGGGCCATCCCACTCTAACGAGTCGATAACCTGCTGGCAGCGCTCTTCGGCTTCTTCCTCAAGCAACAAATCAACTTTGTTAAATACCAACCAGCGTGGTTTTTCTGCTAGCTTAGGGCTGTATTTTTCAAGTTCTTCTATAATTGCTTTAGCATTTTCAGCCGGATCAGTTTCATCTACAGGGAAAATATCTACCACGTGTAGCAAAATACGACAGCGCTCTAAGTGCTTTAAGAAGCGTATACCTAATCCAGCACCATCGGCGGCACCTTCAATCAAACCAGGAATGTCAGCGACAACAAAGCTACGCTGTGAATCTTGGCGAACCACACCTAGGTTAGGTACAAGTGTAGTAAACGGGTAGTCAGCCACTTTAGGTTTAGCCGCCGATACAGAGCGAATAAAGGTTGATTTACCCGCGTTTGGCATACCAAGTAAGCCCACATCTGCTAGAAGCATAAGCTCTAGCTTAAGGTTGCGAATTTCACCTGGCGTACCATTAGTTTTTTGACGTGGTGCGCGGTTAGTACTGCTTTTAAAGCGAGCATTACCTAAACCATGAAAACCGCCTTGTGCCACTTTAAGCTTTTGACCATGACGGGTTAGGTCACCTAATACTTCGCCCGTGTCGCTGTCAGTAGCACGTGTACCCACGGGTACCATCACGGTAAGATCTTGACCTTTCTTACCGATGCAATTGCTACCCTGGCCATTCTGACCGCGTTCAGCGCGATGAAAACGCTCGAAGCGATAATCGATCAATGTATTTAGGTTTTCATCGGCTTGTAAGAATACGCTGCCGCCGTCACCACCGTCGCCGCCATCCGGGCCACCTTTAGGTACGTATTTTTCCCTTCTAAAGCCAATGGTACCGTTGCCGCCGTCACCGGCTTCAACGCGAATTTCAGCTTCATCTACAAATTTCATTTATCACTCCGGGCTGTAATGCCGTGGGTTATTAACTTTTTAATGCGAATACTAAGTTTACACCAAATTGCCCATTGGCGCTTTTGTGTCTGCTTAGCATTCTAAAAAACGAGAAGTAAAACCTTGCCTAGCGCTAATTCGTTCTAGAATTTACACGCTATAAATAAGAACAGTAAAAGAAAGAAAGGTTTCACAAAACAAAAAACCCCGCAAGCGCGGGGTTTTTCTAAGCCTGTTCGGCGAGAAGCTTTCGCGCTTACTCAGCTACGATGCTTACAAATTTACGGTTCTTCGGTCCTTTAACATCGAACTGAACTTTACCGTCTTTTAGTGCAAACAACGTGTGGTCTTTACCGATACCCATGTTGTCACCAGCGTGGAAACGAGTACCACGTTGACGAACAATGATGTTACCAGCAAGAACAGATTCGCCACCAAAGCGCTTAACACCTAGGCGTTTACTCTCTGAATCACGACCGTTTTTGGTACTACCACCAGCTTTTTTGTGTGCCATGTGTTCGTGCTCCTATTATGCGTTGATACCAGTGATTTTCACTTCTGTGAACCACTGACGGTGACCCGCTTGCTTACGAGAGTGCTTACGACGACGGAACTTAACGATTTTTACTTTATCGCCACGACCGTGTGTAACAACCTCAGCAGTCACCTTACCACCAGCAACGATTGGTGTGCCGATTTTTACGTCGTCACCGTTGCTTACCATTAAAACTTTGTCAAATTCAACCGTTTCGCCTGGGGCTACTTCGATTTTTTCAAGACGAACGGTTTGGCCTTCGGCCACACGGTGTTGTTTACCGCCACTTTGGAAAACCGCGTACATAGTTAACTCCGCTCTGCGTCCACTGACGCTTCAATTCAAAAAACAGGGCGCGAATTGTACGTGAAACATCCGTAAATCACAAGCCCGATTCGCAGAAAAAATGATTATTTTTCCAACATGGGGCGAATTATGCCTCAATTGCTTATTTGATGCAGCTTCAAATACTGAGAAACTATTAAAAATCACAAATTATTTTGAGAAATCAGCAAAAAAAGTAGGATCGCTAACTATGGAAACCTGAGCTATTTCTACAGAATATTAACGAAAAGCGAGAGCAAGACTACAGCGAATTCATTAAGGCCACTAACGGTTGGACTTGCGCCGATAGTTATCCGACAAAAGTAACAAGCGATCTGATAAAAGCCATTAGCGATCCGACAAAGGGTATTAGCGATCCGACAAAGGACATTAACGGTCGCACAAATGAGATCTCGAAGAGATCGGCACTATCAGATAAAACGTAAAAGGCCGTTTCGTACGAGATTAACTGTGCCCCCAATTGCTTTTTGGACATAGCCACTACTCTTTATAGTTTTACTTTTCGATTGTATATGGGATCGCCAGTTTAGATCGTTTCCTCATCAAATAGGCTTGAGGCGGGATCCATTAATTTACGGAACTAACCACCCTCTTTAAATACTCGCCCAGTTCAGTCGTGTAACTGTTAGGTTTAGTTACCAATGGAGCGCATTACTATCCGAACGTAAAACGTAAAAAAATCTCCCTTTGAAAGGAAAAACAACTAAGAGTGCCTATAATTACACGTAAATACGTTAAGCCGTCATTTTTTAAGACAATTTGGTGGATAGTACCGATGATTAAGGTACAATCGCCAGCAACCATTGCCCAAGACGTAAGAGTAAGTATTTATTGCCATGCCTATGGATATAGATCAAATCCGCGCCCTGTCTAATGATGATATGCAGGCGGTTAACCAGCTGATCCAACAACAAGTCGATTCTGATGTTGCCCTTATTAATCAGCTTGGCTTTTATATTGTAAACAGTGGCGGCAAACGCTTACGCCCCCTACTTACCGTGTTAAGTGCGCGGGCAATGGGCATAGGTAACAACGACCATCACACCCTTGCAGCCATTGTGGAATTCATCCATACCGCGACCCTGCTGCATGACGATGTGGTTGACGAGTCGACCATGCGTAGAGGTCGAGAGACTGCGAATGCTATCTTTGGTAATCAGGCGTCTGTATTAGTAGGTGACTTTCTTTACACCCGCTCTTTCCAAATGATGGTGAGCCTTAAGCGCATGCGCGTTATGGAAATATTGTCGGAAGCTACAAACCAAATAGCAGAAGGCGAAGTGTTGCAGTTGATGAATTGTAACGATGCCAGCACTACAGAAGCCCGCTACTTTGATGTTATT
Source organism: Alteromonas sp. BL110 (assembly GCF_003443615.1). Classification (NCBI taxonomy): domain Bacteria; kingdom Pseudomonadati; phylum Pseudomonadota; class Gammaproteobacteria; order Alteromonadales; family Alteromonadaceae; genus Alteromonas; species Alteromonas sp. BL110. The sequence continues at coordinate 1,139,878 of NZ_CP031967.1, forward strand.
TATGGTAAAACGGCCCGCCTGTTTGAAGCAGCAACACAGTTAGCGGCTGTTTTGACTGACCAGGACGAGCACATTGAACACGCCATGCAAGAATACGGCAAACACCTAGGCACTGCCTTTCAACTAGCTGACGATATTCTGGACTACATGGCAGACAGCGAAGAAATGGGCAAAAATGCGGGCGACGACTTAGCTGAAGGTAAGCCTACGCTGCCATTACTGTACGCTATGTGGCACGCAAGAAATGACGACGACAAGGCGCTTATCCAAGAAGCTATTGAACAAAGCAATGGCCTTCCACATTTAACGCGTATTCAAGGTATTATGGAAGAAACCGGCGCTTTGGACTACACACGTGAATGCGCACAAAAAGAAGTGCAAATGGCCATTGATAGCTTAAACGCTATAGAAAACTCTGAATACAAAGACGCGCTTGTTGCGCTGGCACATATTTCAATTGAGCGTACGAGCTAATTACAATAAATGGTATGAGAAGGCGTGTTGTAACCAACACGCCTTTTTTGTGGGCGACGCCTGCATAGCTTTTAAAGCGTAGGCTTCAACTTATAGATACTCAGAACCTTTTCGAAGGTCTTACAAGCCATTTCACCAGAGAACTTTCTCTGCGTTGACTCATCATCAAAACAAACGTTTAGGCTAAGGGCACTATTTATGAGCTAGCCTTCAAGCATAAAACCTACAAGCCCTACTAAGAAGCCAAGAATCCCCCCAAGCGGAGGTAGCCAGTGATTCTCCATGCGAATTTGCGGGGCGATATCTTGGAACACTGAATAAAGAATACCACCTGCAGCGAACAACATAATCCCACTCATGACCACTGGGAACTGGGCTAAATAGTAAAAGCCTAGCAAACTGAATAACGGCCCGAGTAAGGCCATCAGAACAAAGATAACAATGAGTTTATTGCTACGCTGTTTGTTTTTGGGCAGCATTTCTCTGTAGGCGTTAAAACCTTCAGGTAAATTTTGAACCGCGATCAATAGGCCTAATAGCATAGTCCCACCGCCTAATGCTGCTGTAGTACCAAGAGCGATAGATTCTGGCACAAAGTCACTCAGCATAGCGGCTAGCTGGCTGCCTGCAGTTTTCTTTTTCGCTAAATAGATATCTAGGGCCATAAAAGATAAAGCGCCACCAATAAAACATATTATGGCAGCAAATACCGATACGTCTTTTATCCCTTCGGGCACAAGTACTAAACCTACCGCAGAGATCAACGCCCCCGCACCAAGCGCTAAAATGCCATGGCGTAACTCTTTTTCTAACCACTTAGGTTGGATGCCCTGATACGTCGCTAAGATAGCGCCCGCAGGCATCGCAAGGCCAGCTACCGTTGCCATTACCAATAAACCTACAATATCGCCTTGTGACATAAAGACTCCTTTCTCGCTTTTGTCAGTACATGTTTATTTATTAATTAATTACTTCACACAGCACCATTGGTTTACAAATAATACCAGTCCGCACAGATTATTACCCACTCAGCGAGATTTAAAATGTTCGTAATCGCGGCGTGTTACCGCAGGTATAGTGGTTCTACATCAAGGTGACACAACAAAGAGTACGTACATTTTAAACTCGCCCTTCGGGAAGGTCTGGCAAGCATCCTAGCTTCATTCTGGGAATTTGAAAGGGACAGCCATTCCTACATTCCCACGCTTCGCTATGAAGCTTGCCAGCGCCTTCTGAGTGGGCAATTATCTATGCGAATTGGTATAAATATAAATTTCAGAATCTTTTTCTACGCGCTCAATAAAAAAGAGCAGCCTTGCGCTGCTCTTTGCACTCCAGAAAATAGTTTGAGCTTGCGGTTAACTATGCTCAAAAAAGCTCGATTAATTTAAATCTAGCTCTCGGGTCATATTTTCGTTCTTATCGCGATGCACAATAATATTATCTTCAATACGAATGCCGCCAAACGGCTTGTATGCATCAATAGTATCCCAGTTGATGTATTTAGAAGCTGGCGTCGCTTTCAGGTCACGAAGCAAGCTTTCAATGAAGTACAAGCCAGGTTCAATAGTAAACACCTGACGGGCTTCAACCATTCGCGTACAGCGCAAGAACGGATGGTCATCAGGCGCAGGCTTAGGCGTACCGCGATCGTCGTTTACAAGACCACCTACGTCGTGCACCTGAAGGCCCAAGAAGTGGCCAATACCGTGCGGGAAGAAGGTGCGAGTAATGCCCATTTCTACGATTTCTGGCGGCGTTAAATTTACCATGCCAGTGTCGTGGAGAATTTGTGCAATGCCATCATGGGCTAACAAATGTATATCGCTATAAGCTACACTAGGTTTCAACGAATCGACTAAAGTCAGCGTTACCTTGTCTACCGCTTGAATAAGGTCGCGAAACATCGCAGAATTCTTAACACCATCTTGCGCATAAGTACGGGTAATATCTGCCGCATAGCCATGATAATTCGCCCCCGCATCAATCAAAAACGAACGTGACTCTTTTGGCGCTACAGTATCGCACTGCATATAGTGAAGAATTGAAGCGTGTTCATTAAGTGCCACAATGCTGGTGTAAGGCACATCGTTGTCACCTTGTCGGCTTGCCGCTGCATAAGCAAGGTTAATATCAAACTCGCTTTTTCCTTCTCGGAAAGCTTGTTCAGCCGCTTTGTGCCCAGCTACCGCAAGCTTGTTAGCTTCGCGCATGCAGTCCAGCTCGTAATCGGTTTTATAAGCACGTTGATAGTGCAAATAATGCAATACACGGTCTGGGTTTACGTTATCAAAGCCTAGCGCTTTAGCGACTTCTATGTATTCGCCTACATAAGCAAAACGGCTTTTGTCATAAGGCAGGAACTTCTCTACTGCATCGGCCTGTTGAAGCAATTTAATGTCGAAGCTGTCAGTCCAGAAATCATTTGGCTCTGGCGGCACTTTATGCCAGAAGTCTTCGGGACGATAGAAAATAAGCGTAGGCTTGTCTACACCGTTCACCACCAGCCAACAGTTAGGGTTAGCAATAACTGGCACCCATGCTTTGAACTGCGGGTTTACCTTAAACGGGTAGTGATTATCGTCTAGAAAAAGGCGCTTGCCCTGCCCCGAGTGAATCACCAGTCCGTCTAGCCCTTCTCGCTGTAATGCTTCGCGGGTACGAGCTTGAAGCTCTTCGATATGCTGTTGGTAGGTTGCTTGATGTTGCGACATAGCCCCTCTTATCTTTTTAATCGTTAGGTGGAACACATTAGCTACTAGTGTATCACGAGGCCAGTATGTCATGCATACTGGCTCAGACCGCTACGCTATCGTTTACGTTAAGTCGCCAATTCTCGCCGCCAAAGACGTAGTTGAAGGCGTATCTGCATACGCCTAACTCTATGTAGCTAATGTGGCGCTAGTTGAAGTGTTCCTGTTACCGGATGTGTACTTACCGCATCTGCAGATGGGATCATATCGCGGGTAAGTTGAGGGAATATATTCTCGTTTCCGCCTAGCTGCTGATCGTAAATATGCTGATAAGCCATTACCGCTTTTACGTAAGCGCGGGTTTCTTTATAAGGGATATTCTCAATCCAGATATCAACCGGTAACGCTTCATTAGCAGGCAACCACTCCAGCACTTTGCGCCAACCGGCATTGTACGATGCAGATACCAGCACTGGGTTGTTATTGAGCTTGTCCATTAAATAACGTAGGTACTGCACGCCATAGTCCACGTTGTCGTCGACTTTGAACAGCTTGTTTCTACTTACTTTTTCTTTTGCCACGTAGCGCGCTGTTCCTGGCATAAGCTGCATCAAACCTGCTGCCCCAACCGGAGAGATAGCATCGCTTCTAAACGAGCTTTCACGACGAGCAATAGCCATCGCAAGCGACTTCGATATACTGTATGCCTGCGATTTTTCGCTAAATACATCGCTAAACGCTAGTGGAAATCGGCGTTCGACATCGTCCCAATAGCCGCTTCTCGCGAAACTGGTAATTGCTTGGTCGTACAGCCCCCACTCATAAGCGAGTATGCCCGCATCGGTCACCTTCGACTCAGGCAAGTGGGAAAGCAAGTAATACCACTCTCTGCGCGCTTCTGTGGTTCTGTCTAACCGGAAAAATTCTACAGCGCGCATGGTGGCAGGGGTTTTCGCCACACTAGCAATAGCCGCCGTGTTTCTTGGCGCTGGCGTGTGTGCGAGCGACGGAATTTCGCCTATGTGCGCACTTGCCATAAACCCGTAATAGTGACGCTCTTGCGCGAGTTCTTTATAAAGCACAGTAGCCTGCATAGTTTGACCGAGCGCTTCTAAGGCACGGGCTTTCCAGTATCGATAGTTTTCCTCTTGTTGCAGGCTAGCGGAGGCGCTATCAATAACACTAACCACTTCCTTCCATTTTTTTGTGCGTAGCAAATGGGAAATATGCCACAGTTTTATATCTTCACTGGCACCGCTAACATCGGCAAGTTCTAGCCAGTGATGGGCTTGAGGAAGGCGATCTAACGTGTAGCTAAGCGCAATCGCTCGACGCATAACGTGTTGCTGGGCGTTGGAAAATACGTTCTTATCGTTGTAGCGGTTAAATACCTTGCCCGCTAAATCAGGGTTTCGCCACGCTAGTTTTTCTATTGCCCATACCATCACCTCAGCTTCATGAGATGCATTTTTAAGTGGAAAAAGCGCGGTTTTATTAACGCGGCTGGTGTCGCGGGTTACCGAAAGCCATGCGTCAGCAAGGTATTGCTTATCACTAGGAAGTTGGCGCTTCAGATAAGAAATAATACTTCGGTTATCTTCTTTTGCCGCAATTTCAATACGTTTTATCACCATGTCTGGTGTCATCATGCCCGCTTTTTTCCACTTTGCAAAAAGCGGATCGCATTCATCGGGTTGCGACTGACCATGAAGCCAAAGCGCATCTACTTCACGCAGAATATCTTTTTCGCTTTCTCCCTCTTTTAAACGGTAGTTAAGCGCAATACAGGTAAGCCTTGCTCCCATGCCGGGGCGATAATTGTCTAAAAACGTACTGCGGTAATTGTTCTTTGCAAGATACTTCAACCACTTGTAACGCAGGCCATAGCTAACGGGTTGGCCGTTAAAGTCATCTAAAAACTGCTTAACTTCGCGCTTTGTTTTGATTGACATTGTGCGCTCTAGTCTAAGCCGCAGCAGGTACGGATAAAGTGGATAATGCGCTAACTCATAAATGTCGTTATCAAGGCGTTGAAGGCGGTATTTCGAGTAACTAAGTAACTTCCTTTCAACTTCTAAATAGCGGGCACGATCTTTTTCAAAAATATCATTGGGTAGCGTTAACGGCTGTGTAGCCCATGCGCTGATAGAGAAAACTAAGGAAAGCGAGCAAGCTAGCGCCCCCACTAGCGTGGCGAGTAATTTATTGTTTTTTGCCAACGAGTGCTGACCTAACTTCGAACTAAAATAAAAACCAGACACAATAGAACTCCTACCCTGCTTTACACTCGAATGACCTATGAAAGCCAAAAAATTAGCCTAATCGAGCTGATTGTAAAATGTTGCCGATAAAGCAGCATTACGACTGACCCACTACATTTGTTCTATAAACAAAGGGAAAATTTCAGTCTGGCTCCGTGCCAAAGAAGATGTTGTGCCAGCTGTCGTTAGCTATGCTTTACAAACATAGTTGACATGATTGTAGATTATTCTTTTGCTGGATTGGCGCTTTGCGCCAATAACGCTCATTATACAACCACTAATACCGAAATGAAGCTTGAATTCGATATTTGCACTTGAATTTAAGTCATCGGACCACTACCTTAGACAAATTGAAACGCTTGTTTGATTTTTTGTTGAAATTTTGTGTGGCTTTGTAAAGAATCTAGCCACCCTAACGCGTTAGTGAATGCATACGACCCTACAAATTAGTTGGATTACTTCACTAACATCCTGGCCAATGCCGAAGGAGATGATAATGATATACACAGGCAAAAGTCTTTCCGTCAGCCTGTTAGATGACGGCTTTGCTGAGCTGGTATTCGACGCCGAAGGTTCAGTAAACAAGTTCGACCGCCAAACAGTGAGCGAACTTGACGAAGCAACCCAAGCCCTACTTGCTAAAGGCGATGTTAAAGGCTTAGTAGTACACAGTGCAAAACCTGCATTTATCGTAGGTGCTGATATCACCGAGTTCACTGGCCTTTTCGCTATGGACGATGCTGAAGTACTACAGTGGGTTGCTAATACGTCACAAGTATTCGACCGCTTCGAAGACCTACCTTTCCCTACCATTGCTGCTGTTAATGGCTTTGCGCTAGGTGGTGGCTGTGAGATGGCATTGGCATGTGACATGCGTATTGCCGACACCACAGCGTCTATTGGTTTACCAGAAGTTAAGCTAGGTCTTATGCCTGGTTTTGGTGGTACGGTTCGTCTACCTCGCCTTATTGGTGCAGACAATGCACTTGAGTGGATGACTACTGGCCGCGACAGAAAAGGTGCGAAAGCCCTTGCTGAAGGTGCAGTTGATGCGGTTGTAGCACCAGAAGCGCTAGTTGAAGGCGCACTTTCAATGGTGAAAGACGCTGCTGACGGTAAATTTGACTGGCAAGCACGTCGTGCGGTTAAGAAAGCCCCACTACAGCTAAACAAAAACGAAGCTATGATGAGCTTCAGTACTGCTCAAGCGATGGTATTTGCACAAGCTGGCAAACACTACCCAGCTCCTCACAAAATGGTTGAGACTGTTCAAAAAGCCTCTGTACTAGACCGTGAAGGCGCACTTAAGCTTGAAAACGAAGGCTTTGTAGCGCTTGCGAAAACCGATGCTGCGAAAGCGCAAATTGGAATCTTCCTTGCCGACCAGCTGGTTAAAGGTAAAGGTAAAAAGCAGGCGAAAGCTGCCACTAAACAATCTAAGCTTAACGCTGTACTAGGTGCAGGTATCATGGGTGGCGGTATTGCATACCAAAGCGCGGTGAAAGGCACGCCGGTAATCATGAAAGACATTAACCAAGGTGCACTAGACCTTGGCCTTTCAGAAGCAGCGAAGATCCTTGGTAAAGGTATGAAGCGCGGCAAAGTTGATGCGACTAAAATGGCGCAAACACTTAACGCTATCACGCCTACCCTTGAGTACAGCACGCTAAAAGATGCAGACCTTGTTATTGAAGCGGTTGTAGAAAACCCGAAAGTAAAAGGTATTGTGCTTAAAGAAGTAGAAGACAATGTAGCTGACGACGCTATCATCTGTTCAAACACTTCTACCATCTCTATTAACCAGCTAGCTGAAAGCCTAGGCAAGCCAGAGCGCTTCTGTGGTATGCACTTCTTTAACCCAGTGCACCGCATGCCGCTAGTTGAAATTATTCGAGGTGAAAAAACCTCTGAAGAAACCATCAATGCAGTAGTAGCCGCTACCCTTAAAATGGGCAAAACCCCAATTGTGGTTAACGACTGCCCAGGGTTCTTGGTAAACCGCGTATTGTTCCCATACTTTGCAGGCTTCAGTAAGCTACTTATTGACGGCGCTGACTTCGTTGCAGTTGATAAAGTAATGGAAAAAATCTTCGGCTGGCCTATGGGCCCGGCTTACCTTATGGATGTTGTAGGTATCGACACTGGCGATCACGCAGCAGACGTTATGGCAGCAGGTATTCCAGAGCGTATGGCTCGTCTAGACAACGACCCTGTAACTCTTTTCTATAAAGAAGAGCGTTTAGGTCAGAAGAACGGTAAAGGTTTCTACAACTACGGTGTTGATAAGCGCGGTAAGCCTAAGAAAACACCTGCTGAAGAAGCATACGCGCTAATGACACCACATGTCGCCGAGAAGACTGACTTTGAAGCTGACGACATTATTGCACGCCTAATGATCCCTATGGCAAACGAAGCAATTCGCTGCCTAGAAGAAGGCATTGTAGATAGCGCAGCTGAAGCAGATATGGCGCTACTTTACGGCTTAGGTTTCCCTCCATTCCGCGGTGGTATTTTCCGTTGGATTGAAACCATTGGCTTGGCGAACTTTGTTGCTATGGCAGACAAGTACGCTGAACTTGGTCCAATTTATCAGATTTCAGATGGCGTTCGTGAAATGGCCGCTGCTGGTAAATCCTATTTCGCATAAGACCCGGAGGAAAAACTAATGAAAGAAGTGGTCGTAATCGATTGCGTACGTACCCCTATGGGTCGTTCAAAAAACGGTGTTTTCAGAAATGTGCGTGCAGAAGATCTTTCTGCTGCGCTAATGACCGCGCTACTAGAGCGTAACCCTGGCGTAAACCCAGCGGAAATTGAAGACATCATCTGGGGCTGTGTTCAGCAAACTAAAGAACAAGGCTTCAACGTTGCACGTAACGCGCAACTACTCACACAAATTCCACGCACAACAGGCGCGGTAACGGTTAACCGTTTATGTGGTTCATCAATGCAAGCCCTTCACGATGCAACAAGTGGCATCATGAGCGGCCGTGGTGATATTTACATGATTGGTGGTGTTGAGCACATGGGTCACGTACCGATGAACTACAACATCGACTTCCACCCTGGTCTTGCTAAGTACACGGCAAAAGCGTCGGGCATGATGGGGATGACCGCCGAGCTACTTGGCCGTCAAAACGGTATTACTCGTGAGCAACAAGATGCATTTGGTGCGCGTTCGCATCAGCTAGCGCACAAAGCACACCTTGAAGGCCGCTGGGCTAACGAGATTGTGCCTATCGAAGGTCATGATGCAAACGGCGTATTAAAGCTAATTGACTACGATGAAGTAGTACGCCCTGAAAGCACAGCTGAGAGCATGGCGGCACTTCGCCCAGTGTTCGACCCAGTAAACGGTACCGTTACTGCGGGTACGTCTTCTGCACTGTCTGACGGTGCATCAGGTATGCTGCTTATGTCGGCAGACCGTGCGAAAGAGCTTGGCCTAACGCCTCGTGCGAAAATTCGCGCAATGGCTGTGGCTGGTTGTGATGCGGCAATTATGGGTTATGGCCCAGTTCCGGCTACACAAAAAGCCCTTAAGCGCGCTGGCCTTACTATGGACGATATTGAACTTGCTGAGTTTAACGAAGCGTTCGCGGCACAAGCACTATCGTGCATTAAGCAACTAGGTTGGATGGACCATCTAGATACTAAGATTAACCTTAACGGTGGTGCGATTGCACTAGGCCATCCACTAGGTTGTTCTGGTTCACGTATCTCGGGTACGCTTATCAACCTAATGGAATCACAAGACGTAAGCTTAGGCTTAGCGACTATGTGTATTGGTTTAGGCCAAGGTATTGCTACTGTATTTGAGCGTGTTTAAGCGCTTATATTAGCATTTAACTAGCTAAGTTTTTTAAAAGGGCCTTCGGGTCCTTTTTTGTTGCAGCGCATATTTAAAATCAAAAAGCTAAATTAGAAAGTGGGCTGACTACACCATTAGCCCCTTGTTGAAGTATGTGGGTATAGATTTGAGTAGTTCTAACATCGGCATGCCCTAACTGGTCTTGCACCGTTCTGATGTCTGCACCTGATTGCAGCAAATGCGTAGCAAAAGAATGACGAAGCGTGTGAGGTGTAACATGCTTGATTATTCCCGCATCACCTGAAGCACGACTTACCGCACGCTGTATCTGTTTTTCATCAGTATGATGTCGCCGCAATAGCTTACTTTCTGGATCAATACTTAACTTTGATGCAGGGAACAAATACTGCCATTCCAGCGTTTTATTACGCTGTTGATACTTTTTCCTCAATCCATGTGGAATCCAAGCACCAGCAAAGTCTGGCACCATCAAATCTCGTTGCAGAAGTTTTTCACTTTCACTGATATGATTTTTTAAAAGTGGAATCAGCGATTCCGACAGCGTTACCACTCGATGCTTGCCCCCTTTCCCAAACCAAATCCTCACACACTTGTAGTCGAAGTCTATGTCGCCCGCTCTAAGGCGAACACACTCCATTAACCGAAGCCCACTTCCATAAAGAAGTGCTACCGCTAAGTAATGGTGGGTAGGCACTCTACCAAGCAATGCTTTTACTTCTAACTGGGTTAGCACAACCGGTAGTTTTCTTTCCCTTCCGCTTCCCACAAAGTTCATGTCTGTAGGTAGCGGCTGCTCTAAATACTTGTTGTAGAGAAAAACCAGCGCATTTAGTGCAGTGGCTTGTGTAGACCGCGCATTTTTTCGCTTGGTGGATAAATGCGTAAGGTATGCTTCAACATGCAAAACGTCGAGATCTTTCGGGTGTTGAAATTTGTGAAAACGAATGTAGTCTGAAATCCAGTTGATATAGGTTTGTATAGTACGCTTAGCATAGCGCTTAAGCATCATGTGCTCGTACAGGGATTTAATAAACTTAGACTTCATGTTCGACTCCAAAATAAAAAAGTCTATTTAAAAAATCACAACGAGATAACTGACTTTAGTACCTGTTTTATTGCAAGAGTATTCACGAAATACCCCAAATTCACCTGCAACCCGATTTGGTGTTTTTAACTTTTGAGCAAAATACACCAAAAACGTATTTTACTAATCCTATCGATAGGTTATGGTTTAACCATATTTATAACCAAACGGACAAAAACCCCGTTCTGGTTTGTTAAATCGCCCCATTTAGGGAACGATTAAATTGTTAGGTACCTAGGAATGTCTGTAATTTCTAAATTAATGGAAGCATCTGAAGCTGATACAGATGTGCTTCGAAGATTGAACGCTGAGGGAGATGATTTCAGTAAGTTTAGAGAGGTCGATTTCACTTTCAAATGTGAGAGTAAAGACAAAGCTGATACCGTCGCTGGCTTTCTGGATGACTTCCAATATGGAAAAGCATCTGTAATTGTTGAAGAAGATCTGTACATGGTTCAGTTGCTGATCGAGATGCCTGTTACTCAAAATATTTTGCTTTGTGTATCAGGCTTCATGACTTGTATAGCAGAGTTATATAATGTCGAAATTGATGGTTGGGGCTGTATCGCGCAGAACGGTACCTAACAAAAAAATTAAGTCACTCACTGCGTTCGCTGGGACGCATACACGTGGGCTGCTTCGCATGGTAGCCCACGCGCCTGCGCCCCTTATTTAAAAGTTATGTGCCAAAAGGAATTTGAATGCACAAGAATAATCAACTAATAGTCGCTGGCAGTTTAAGTATCCTGGCTGCATTACTTCATATTGGTTGTATTTTCGGCGGCCCTGATTGGTATCTCTTTTTTGGTGCGGGTCAACGCATGGCTCAACTCGCAGCTCAGGGCGATCCGTACCCAACAATTGTAACTTTAGCAATTGCTTCAATTCTTACTGGCTGGGGCTTATATGCATTTTCTGGTGCAGGTATCATCATCAAGTTGCCACTACTAAAAACCTGTTTAACTTTAATTACTGCCATCTATTTGTTGCGTGGTATCGCAGGCTTAGTTGGCCCCTTTCTAACTTCAGACCCTGTGGTACACCAAACTTCAATAACCTTTTGGTTAGTCAGCTCAATTATTTGCTGTATTTATGGTACGTTTTATTTATTGGGCACATTAAAGTTATGGCGGCAGTAGAGAGTATGCTGGCACATAACAAAAAAATTAAGTACGCCCGCTTCGCGGGCTGGGACGCATACATGCGGGGCGGCTTCGCCATTATGCCCCACATGCCTGCGCCCCTTATTTAAAAGTTAGGTGTCAGCGCACACTGATAAATCAGTGGAATAAACGAAGAAAAGGAACTTCTATGAATTTAACTATCTTAGCAATTTCTGGATACATTACTTGGATGTTACTGCTATTGCTTGCATTAGAAGCATTTCGCACTTATTTGGTCATTTCCTCTGGTCGAAAATCAAATAGCTTCAATACAAGCGGCAGCGATACGACTGAATTCGGGCACAGACTTACTCGAGCACATGCAAATTGCTATGAATTTTTCCCAATATTTGGTGGCATTCTCATTTTAGCTGTCATCACTAATACAACCGACATAACGAACCCACTTTCTTTACTTTGTCTGTTTGCAAGAATAGCCCAATCATTTACTCATTTGCTTTCAGGGAGCAACATTGCAACCCAGGTAAGGTTTCTATTTTTTACAATTCAAGTCGGTGTTTGTTCATGGTGGATGTATCAAATAGTCAGCACTTCGTTTTAAACAAATGCCACCTAACAAAAAAATTAAGTCACTCACTTCGTTCGTTGGGACGCAAACATGCAGGGCGGCTTCGCCATTATGCCCCACATGCCTGCGCCCCTTATTTAAAAGTTATGTTTCCTAGAGGTAATTTTTGCCAGTAAATATTTACAACAGTGATAATTCAGAGAGGGTTGCTTGGCTAAGTGATGATTCCTGGGAACTTCCAACTCAAATAGATGATTTGGAGACGTGGCTCATAGAAAACCAGCACACGTTACCAACTGGTAAGTATGTTGCGGATGTGGGATTTGATATTCGAAAAGATGCATGCGGAGGAGGTGCCGTTTTGAGCACAAAATCTATGGAAATAATGGCAAAGCTAGGTATTGAGTTATTTTTATCAGAGTACCCAGATACAGAGTAAATGAAACATAACAAACCAAGTAAGCGGGACAATAACACGTGGGCTCCCGTCACTTCGTTCCGTATTATAGCCCACGTGTAATTGCCCCTTCTTGGGGTGTTAGCCCCTAAAAAGGATTTTTTATGGAATCAGGTGTTTTAATACTTTCGATATCCTGCTTAAGCGGTTTTATATATTTACTTATAGGCTTCCTGCTTACCTTCAAGCAAAAAGCCAATATGCTTAACGGAATCGATTTCTCTAAAATTAACGACTTATCTTCTTTCTGCAAATACGTAGGGAATAGCTTTTTATTATCTGGTGTAGTACTAATCATGGTCGGGGCGTTGGTTTATTTAGCTGGTTTCGACCTTTTGCTGTTCGCAGCTATTTTTGTATTCTTTTCAGCACTGCCCATCATTAATGTCGTCAGGGCGATGCGTAAATTTCAAAAAGGTACTTCGTAAGTGAAGCGTGGCTAACAAGCCAATCAACACACTCACTGCGTTCGCTGGGACGCATACACGCGGGGCGGCTTCGCCATTATGCCCCACATGTCTGCGCCCGTTATTGGAAAGTTAGGCGTCATTTACTTACAGCATTAAAGTGTGGGTTAAACCGTGACATTACAGCATCAAGGCTGTTTCGCTAGGTTGTATTCGCGGCTAGCTTTCTCCGTTGTTTAAACGACTTTAGCAACGCGCTTTTCATTAACACCGCAACGCCAACATTCAACATCACCAGTCTTTTAAACTCGCTCTTTTATCCAGCATTGCCGTTAACACCTAGTATTTCGTACAAGGTTGTTTTATCTTAAATTCAATAATTTAAACACGCGGTCTATTTGGCTAGTGGTGGCAGCAAAGCTGCGTACGTTCCTTTGTACGCCTAACAAAACGCTGTTGGCACTCCCTTCGGTCGCTGGGACGCTAACACGTGGGCTGGCTCGCTTCGCTCGGATTTTAGCCCACGTGCTAGCGCCCCAAAGCTTAGCGTTAGGCGTCATTTACTTACAGCTTAAAAAAGTGGGTTCAATCGTGACATTCCAGCATAAAGGCTGTTTCACTAGGTTGTCTTTGCGGCTAGCTTTTCGGTAGTTTCAACGGCTTTAGCAACGCGCTTTTCATCAACACCGCAACGCCAACATTCAACATCACTAGCTTTCTAAACTCGCTCATTTATCCAGCAATGTCGTTAACATCTGGCATTTCGCACAGGGTTGTTTTATCTTAAATTTAATAATTTAAACATGCGGTCTAATTGGCTAGTGGTGGCAGCAGAGCTGCGTACTTTCAGTTGTACGCCTAACAAAACGCTGTTGGCACTCCCTTCGGTCGCTGGGACGCTAACACGGGGCCGCTTCGCGATTATAGCCCCATGTTAGCGCCCCAAAGCTTAAAGTTATATAGCAAAGGGTAATTAAATGAATGACGGAATATTCGGTATTGCTGCTCTTGCCACAATCGCGACGATTTGCTCGATCGTGACTCATTTATTAATAAAAAAATTCGTTATAGCAGTCTTTGTTTCGGGATTACTTAGTGCATTATTTTTTCAGTTTGCAGCCTATTTCAACCTTGGACAACTTGATCCTTTTTATCTATTCGCCGCTTTTGCTTCATTTTTAATTAGCTGCGCAATATCAACGATAATTGGCAGCGTGATGCTCAAAAGAGTCAATAGCTAGGTTGTTTAAACATGCAATATAACAAACCAATTAACGCACTCACTTCGTTCGCTGGGACGCATACACGCGGGGCGGCTGCGCCATTATGCCCCACATGTATGCGCCCTTTATTGGGAAGTTATAAGGCGTCAGCCTAAACTTCGTTTGGCTATATAAAAATTCCAGTAAAACTACCCTCACCTGTTTTCATTAGCATCGCTCTGGCTTGTGGTAGGTTTAAATCCGCCGCTTTCAATTCAAAGGTGGTGTAATAGGCGCTTTGTCGCCAAGTTATTAGTTGAACCTCGCAAGCGCCATTACACTTGATAGCTCAGATGGCGGCTTGCTTCTCTCAAATCAAAAACATTTGTGCACAGTCGTTTTGCTTGTTTGTGTTAACAATCAATCGTATGCTGACTTCATTAGTTTTTAAAAAGACCAAAGGAACTGGCTCTGCTTATAACAAGGCGCTTAAGACCACTCCCTTCGGTCGCTCGGACGCATTTACGCGGGGCGGCTTCGCCATTATGCCCCACGCAACTGCGCCGCTTAGCTTAATGTTATACACAATGCGCAATATCAGGAAGATTAAAGTGAATAAAACCAAAACGTCTCTTCTATTTTCTGCCTTCATAGGCACTTGTTTCGTAACTATGGGTACATTTGCTTCATCTACAATAGAAGGCGTTTGGAAACACGCAACAAAACCAGCTCTAATCGAATTCAATTTAACAACTGGTGTAGCAAGTGTTAAAGAACACCAGACTCATAAACAAAACTCAGGCCTCACGATCATCAAAAATATTGTTCAATCAACAGAAACTGAGTGGGTTGGGGAAATGTACAATGGCTACGAAGACAAATATGTTTTCGTTACAATCAAGTTAAACAGCACATCGCTATCTGTCTTCGACTCCGAAAACAGTGAAGTTCTTAAACTTGTTAAGGAATAGCCTTGTGTATAACAAAAAAATTAAGTTCGCCCGCTGCGCGGGCTGGGACGCATACACGCGGGGCGGCTTCGCCATTATGCCCCACATGCCTGCGCCCCTTATTTAAAAGTTAGAAGGCGTCAGCCTAAACTGCGTTTCGCTTAATACAAATGACAGTTCAACCACCCTCACCTGTTGTTTCAAACATCGCCCAAGCATTGGTAGCTTTAATGACACCGCGCTTACTTCAAAGGTTGCGCAATAGGCGCTTTATTGCCGAGTTATTATTTCAATTCTGCAAGCGCCATTGCGTTTGTCAGTTCAAATGGCGGTTTGCTTCAGTCAAATCACCGACATCACATCGTTGGCATTTCGCTTGTTTGTGTTAACAATCAATCGTATGCTGACTTTATTAGTTCTTAATAAGGCAAAAGGAACAGGCTCTGCTTCTAACAAAGCGCTTAAGCCTCTCCCTTCGGTCGCTGGGACGCCTATACGCGGGGCGGCTTCGCCAATTATGCCCCTCGTATCTGCGCCCCTTAGCTTAAAGTTAGGCGTCATTTACTTACAGAATTAAAAGGTAGGTTCAGCCGTGACATTACAGCATCAAGGTTGTTTCGCTAGGCTGTCCTTACGGCTTGCTTTTTTGGTAGTTTCAACGGCTTTAGCAACGGGCTTTTCATCAACACCGCAACGCCAACATTCTGCATCACCAGCTTTCTAAACTCGCTCTTTTATCCAGCAATATCCTTTACATCTGGCATTTCGCACAGGGTTGTTTTATCTTAAATTCAATAATTTAAACACGCGGCCTATTTGGCTAGTGGTGGCAGCAAAGCTGCGTACGTTCCTTTGTACGCCTAACAAAACGCTGTTGGCACTCCCTTCGGTCGCTGGGACGCTAACACGTGGGCTGGCTCGCTTCGCTCGGATTTTAGCCCACGTGCTAGCGCCCCAAAGCTTAGCGTTATAGCCTTCAGGGAAAGAATGGAATTTATTGAACTGAACCAAATTCTCAATACTGATACTGATATAGAGCTTTCAGTTAGAAATTCTGATTGGTCAAAAGTAATCCGCTCAATTACTGCTTCGACAGGGTGGCTCAACAAAAATGAATTCAATTCCCTTTTAACGCCATACATCAACCAACAAGTTTTTGCCTTCGAAACATTTGAGCGTGTATCAAAAAAAACAGGTATAAAAAAGCGCATTACCTCAAGTTTCTCTCTAACTTGGGATAACTTTGACACATTTCAAAAAAATACAGATATTTTGTTTTTGTACTTAGTATCCAGTAAGTTAGATTGGGTGTTTTATGCCAACAGAGATCAGTGGGGATTTTCGGCGCGGCCATAACAAGCCAATCAACTCACTCACTGCGTTCGCTGGGACGCATACACGCGGGGCGGCTTCGCCATTATGCCCCACATGTCTGCGCCCGTTATTGGAAAGTTATAAGGCGTCAGCCTAAGCTTCGTTTGGCTATATAAATATCCCAGTGCAACTGCCCTCACCTATTTCCATAAGCACCGCTCTGGCTTGTGGTAGGTTTAAATCCGCCGCTTTCAATTCAAAGGTTGCGCAATAGGCGCTTTATCGACAAATTCTTATTTTAAGTCAGCAAGCGCCATTGCGTTTGTTATTTCAAATGGCGGCTTGCTTCCGTCAAATCAAAAACATCACCGCGCTATCGTTTTACTTGTTTGTGTTAATAATCAATCGTATGCTGGCTTCATGAGTTTTTAATAAGGCCAAAGGAACAGGCTCTGCTTCTAACAAAGCGCTGAAGCCACTCCCTTCGGTCGTTCGGACGCATTTACGCGGGGCGGCTTCGCCATTATGCCCCACGCAACTGCGCCGCTTAGCTTAAAGTTAGGCGTCATTTACTTACAGTATTAAAATGTGGGTTAAACCGTGACATTCAAGCATCAAGGTTGTTTCACTAGGTTGTCTTTACAGCTTGCTTTTTCGGTAGTTTCAACGGCTTTAGCAACGCGCTTTTAATCAACATCACAACGCCAACATTCTGCATCACCAGCTTTCTAAACTCGCTCTTTTATCCAGCAATGTCCTTAACATCTGGCATTTCGCACAGGGTTGCTTTATCTTAATTTCAATAATTTAAATAAGTGGCCTTGTCGGCTAGTGGTGGCAGCAAAGCTGCGTACTTTCAGTTGTACGCCTAACAAAACGCTGTTGGCACTCCCTTCGGTCGCTGGGACGCTAACACGTGGGCTGACTCACTTCGTTCGGATTTTAGCCCACGTGCTAGCGCCCCAAAGCTTAAAGTTATATGCCACCAGGAAAACCTAACTTATGGTTTACTTATTAGCTGGAATTGTTTGTGTTCATTTGGCTTGGGCATTTTTTAATACTCTGGCTGTTAACGGCACATTGTTCATCAATAATAACTCTCGAGTTATTACGTTACTTGTTAATTGGTTTATTCCAGTAGGTGGCCCAGCTATTACTTTGCTTGTCCTTCGCTCAATAAACCCTAAAGTGAATAGCGGCAATCCTGTTGCGGACGGCTCTGGTAGTAGCAACTTATATTCAGGTAATGAAGGTTCAGATTCTGGTGGTTGCTGTGGTGATTAATTTAGCTAAACTAGGTCGTATTAAAAATGGCTTATAACAAAAAAATTAAGCACGCCCGCTGCGCGGGCTGGGACACAAACATGTGGGCTGCTCACTTCGTTCGGATTTTAGCCCACATGCCTGCGCCCCTTATTTAAAAGTTAGAAGGCGCCAGCCTAAAACTCGTTTGGCTTAATACAAATGTCAATGCAACTACCCTCACCTGCTTTCACCAACATCGCTCTGGCTTTTGGTGGTTTTAACTTCGCCGCATTAACTTCAAAGGTTGCGCAATAGGCGCTTTACCGCCAAGTTCTTATTCACCGTCAGCAAGCGCCATTGCACTTGGTAATTCATAGGGCGGCTTGCTTCAGTCAAATCAACTACATCACTGCACTGTTGTTTTACTTGTTTGTGTTAATAATCAATCGTATGCTGACTTTATTAGTTTTTAATAAGGCCAAAGGTGCAGGCTCTGCTTCTAACAAAGCGCTTAAGCCACTCCCTTCGGTCGCTGGGACGCCTATACGCGGGGCGGCTTCGCCATTATGCCCCACGCATCTGCGCCCCTTAGCTTAAAGTTATGCACTCGACAAGGATGATTCGAATATGAACAACTTAGCAAGACCTAAACTATTCCTTTATTCACTAATTCTCCCAGTCATATGGCTAGGATTCGGCACATTATTCAGTCAAATATTCCCAGAACAAAATCTGGGTTTAATGGGCTTAGTTATAATTTTATATATTGCTTTGTTTCCAGTATCTTGGCATTTTGCAAAGCACTATGAACGTCAATTTGCCAAAAATGAAAAAATAAGGCTTATCGCATATTTAACGTTGTGGGCTGTGGTTTGCGAGTCATTCGCTCTGATGTACCACCTAAATCAACCGAACTCTCCAGAATTTGAACCTTCTATCCTATTGGGCGTTATCGGTTTTACTTTTTTAGTGGATTTGGTGTTTATGTTTCTCGGCGTTCACTTCATTTGTAAGCGGTACATAAGACACTTCTTAGGTAGGCGAGAGACCGCAAGTGCATAACAAAAAAATTAAGTCACTCACTACGTTCGCTGGGACGCATATATGCGGGGCGGCTTCGCCATTATGCCCCACATGCCTGCGCCCCTTATTTAAAAGTTATATTGCAAAGGTAATTTAATGAATGACGGAATATTCGGTATTGCTGTTCTTGCCACAATTGCGACGATTTGCTCGTTTGTGTCTCATTTATTTATTAAAAAGTTCGTTATAGCGGTCTTTGTTTCGGGGATACTCAGTGCGTCAGTTTTTCAGCTTGCAGCATATTTAAACCTTGGACAGCTTGATCCTTTTTATTTATTTGCCGCATTTGCTTCATTTTTAATTAGCTGCGCAATATCAACGATAATTGGCAGCGTGATGCTCAAAAGAGTCAATAGCTAGGCTGTTTAAACATGCAATATAACAAACCAATTAACGCACTCACTTCGTTCGCTGGGACGCATACACGCGGGGCGGCTGCGCCATTATGCCCCACATGTATGCGCCCTTTATTGGGAAGTTATGTGCCAAAAGGAATTTGAATGCACAAGAATAATCAACTAATAATCGCTGGCAGCTTAAGCATCTTGGCTGCATTACTTCATATTGGTTGTATTTTCGGCGGTCCTGACTGGTATATCTTTTTTGGTGCTGGTCAGCGCATGGCTCAACTCGCCGCTCATGGCGACCCGTACCCCACAATTGCAACTTTGGTAATTGCCTCAATTCTTACTGGTTGGGGCTTATATGCTTTTTCTGGTGCAGGCATCATCATTAAACTACCACTACTAAAAACCTGTTTAGCTTTGATCACGGCCATCTATTTGTTACGTGGTATCGCAGGCTTAGTTGGTCCATTTCTAACTTCAGCTCCTGTGGTACATCAAAATTCAATAACCTTTTGGTTAGTAAGCTCATTTATATGCTGTATTTATGGTACGTTTTATTTGTTTGGCACAGTAAAGTTGTGGCGGCAGTAGAAAGTGTGCTGGCACATAACAAAAAAATTAAGTTCGCCCGCTGCGCGGGCTGGGACGCAAACATGTGGGCTGCTCACTTCGTTCGGATTTTAGCCCACAAGTCTGCGCCCCTTATTTAAAAGTTATGTATCTATGGTGAAGCTTTGAAGAATGTAGGCTGGTTAATACTGACAGTTCTTTTTTTAGTTTTGGGTGTCCATAAACTGAATCGGGATACAATATCCGACAAGCACCTATTCGGTATCACAGGAGTTATCAAGTCTATTAATTGTGCCTCAGGAAGCAAAGATGGCCCTCCAAGCTTGCAGCTTGAAACAGTTGATGGACTTCGCCACATCAGTTTGTTAGAGGAGTTTTCCTTTCGAACGAACTGTGACGAAAAGAAGAATTCTCTGGTTGGTAAAAGCGCAGTGGCATCAGTGCTATCTGAATCAGCAGAATCACAATCAGCATATCAGTTTGAATTGGAGGGAAGAGAGATTTATTCGCTAGAAGATGTCGAAAACTCAGATAAAGAAACTGGGTTTGCTTTAATCCTTTTATCTCTAGTAATGGTAGTCTCACTGTTTCTTCGTAGTAAGAACGATACATAACAAACGCATTAACACTCGCTACGCTCGCGGGGGACAAATGTACGTAGGCTCCCCTCGCTTCGCTCGGTATTATAGCCAACGTACATTTGCCCGTTATGCGGGCGTTGGTATGACTCCCTTTGTCAACCCTGAACGAACGCTTCCCTGACACTCTTTCAGCCCATAATTAGCTTTGTTTCTCACTCATAATAAATTGAGCTAACGCACCAGATGAGGCAGTAATGTCGTCGGTTAGTATGCTGGTATTCGTAGGTTACTCATCCGTTGAATGAGCAGTGCTGACCTTACATGTTCCGCCGTAGCACCTTCTCATCAGTCTATGCTCGTGGGTCAATCACGATTAAGTGATTGCCATCATAACGCCCTCGTAGGTTGTGCCACATCCCGCGGCCTGATCCGAATGCGTTAGCTCAAACTCGTTTATCATGCAGGTACTCGGCTCAGTCTTAGTTTTGGATTAACCGGCGTGAGTACCACTTCCTTTGCAATGGCCCATATGTAAGCCGCCATCTCCCTAGCTATCGCGGTAATGATTAAATTGTAGTGTTTACCTTTTTTACTCATACGCTGATAGCGTTTGCACAGTCGCAATTGTGCTTTCCAAGCAATATCGACGATGTCTTTGGGTAAGCCTTCTTGCCTTAACTGTAATTCGGTAGAGACATTCGCTGAATACCGATAGCTGTGCGCACCTTCAATTAGTAGACGCCGTGCTCTGCCGTTACCTGCTTTGGTAATGGCACCTAAGTGACGTTTACCACCGGAGGATTGTTCGCTGGGCACTAAACCTAAATACGCCATGAGTTTTCTTGGGTGGTCGAAGCGGTGTAAATCACCAAGCTCTGCCACCACACCAACGGCGACTAGCAATCGAACGCCACGCATAGCCTGAATAGCCTTCACCACAGGATAATAACGCCACTGGTGAACGTGATGGGTTAACTCATTGTCGAGCCTTTCTAGCCGGCGAATACGCTCTTCTATGGTTTGCAATTGTTCCTGCAAGACAATTTGCTGGGCCGGGTGAGGCAATATCAGTTCAGTGAGCCAGCGCAGGTGCTTCTTCGACCAGTTGGCAGTGCCTTCATAACGTATGTTGTTGCGCAAAAGTAAGGCTTTAAGCTGATATTTACCTTCTTTTAAATCCTTCATTGCTGCTTCACGGGCTCGGGATAAATCTCGAACTGCTTCATCCTCCGGCTCAGGCACATAGATGGGTGTAAGGTCTTCAGATTTTAGTGACCTAACGAGTTTAAGCGCATCCCTGCGATCGGTTTTGATTCGCTCCCCTGGCTTTTTAGGGATAAGAGATGGAGCCACGACATAGCAACAATGTCCCAAGCTCGTAATCAGCCGATAAATCCAATAACCACACGGTCCAGCTTCATAAACAACGTGAAGCGTTGCGCCAGGATATTTGGATTCAAACTGGCGGAGCAGCTTTTTTACACTGACCTTAGACGAGGGAATACGCCCATAATGAACTGGTGTCGCTCCACGCTGTTCTTCACAATAAGCAACCTCATGAAACTCTTTATGCGTATCCAACCCGATAAAAATCATGCTATGTTTGTTCATGCTAGCCTCCAAATTGATTTAGTATTGAACAAACTAATTATGGCTCTGGCTGAAAAGTTAACCCACGAAAATGCGGAGGCTAGCATTTCTCAGGGAGTCATTGTGTCTATACGCAATTGGTCAGAATAACTTTTTCACATCGCGATAAAAGTTTTCATGAGAGCCAAGTGCTATCAATTCAAGTATTACAGTGCCATCCTCGTAGCTGTAACCAAGTAAAGTTAACTGCTTGACCATCTTGAATTTGTACACGCGAAGAAAGGCTAGGTCGCCTTTTTTCTGCTCTCCTAGAAGAGGATCGGCCATTAGTTCCTTAACGGCTTTATTCAAGTCTTTTTTCTGATTCTGATGTAACTTCTTTACTGCTCTCTTAAAATTAGCTGTCTGTAAAACACTGGTAATCTTAGCCAAAATCGTAAGGCTCCAATTTTCCGGCCTCTTTTTCAGCTTTGGAAATAATTGCCTGTTTGACGAATTCGTAAGGCAAATCAGGGTTATCTTCCATCATTTCACCTATCTTTGCCCAATGCTCAATCTGTTTTGGCATAGTTCGGTTTAGTGCTTTGCCCATAATTGTAGCTTTCTCAACTAGATCTTGGTCTAGTCTTACGCTCGCAGTTGCCATAATATGTCTCCTAATGGTTCGCCATCACATTGTAGCAATGCGCTACAGGTGTGGCAAATTGCGTATAACAAACGCATCAACACTCGCTGGGACACAAACATGCCGGCTGTGTCACTTCTTTCCGATTATAGCCGCTATGTTTGCGCCCCTTATTTGGGTGTTAAACCTACTGGTAAATACTATTATCAAACGCATGTGAGGGTAATGGACATATCGCAACTGAAGGTTATGGGTGAACATGCTTAAAGAGCTAATCAACACACTCGTTTCGCGAGCGGGGAAATATACTGGCGGGGCGTTGGCTGCATAAGGAAGAACCTAGTTCGCACTCTTTATAGGCTAGGCGAAAATATGTGCTAATCTGTGTAGCGAGAGATAAAAGGAATTATTTGATGAAATTACTCGCGTTTTTAATCCTAAGCCGGTAACGAAAGTTATTCAAGATTAGGAATGGTCATTGGTTAAGAGCAAAGCTCCTACACGCGAAGAAAAGCTATTGAGGTTAGATTTCTGCATGGGTGGTAATACAGAGGCAGAATCTATTTCAAAGTGTAAGCAACAAGCCGCAATGGCTTGCGAATAGCGGTTGGAGGATATACCAATGTTTATTGTTATGTTTGAGTTCGTAGTAAAGACGGAATTTGAGGTGTAGTTATAACTATGAAAATTACTTTCTTTCAAACTACAAACCTTCAGCGAGCAGCCGAATTTACCTTTGCGAACATGCAAGAATATTACGCTAAATTCGCTCCCGACTGGAACGCTGAAAAAGTGCTAGAAGTTACGGCTGAACTAGTTAACTACGACATTCAATTAGACAACCAAACAGTGGGTGTTATGCGCCTACAGTTTGAAGATAACACCTGTGTTTTACGCGATCTTCAAGTTATACCAAGTGCACAAAACAAAGGCATAGGCAGTGAGGCTATTAAAGAAGCGGAAAAGCTTGCTCTAGCGGCTAAGGTCAACTCGCTAACTTTGCGGGTTTTCAAAATTAGCCCAGCGGTTTCGCTTTATAACAAAGTAGGCTTTGTTATAAGTAGTGAAGACGACCGCTTTTATAACATGGTTAAACCTTTAAACAATTAACCCACTGGCTTTTATAGTCGCCCATTCCCAATACATCTAAAGGACAAAGTACATGAAGATTATAATTGATGATCTTAACGGAGGAGATGTACTAGCGCTTTTGGAAGAGCATTTGTCAGATATGTATGCAACGTCGCCTCCAGAGTGCGTACACGCATTAGATGTTGATGCACTAAAAGCGCCTAACATTACTTTTTTTAGTGGTTGGAAGCAGCAACAGCTTGCGGGGTGTGTTGCTATTAAAGCCCTTGATACACATAGCGCAGAGCTAAAATCTATGAGAACGGCAAAGCCCTATAGAGGGTGTGGCGTGGCTTCTCAGTTATTACTTTTTGCCTTAGAACATGCGAAAATGAAAGGGTTTAGTTCGGTAAGTTTAGAAACAGGAACGCAAGACTACTTTTTAGCGGCAAGAACGCTTTATAAAAAGTTCGGTTTTGTCGACTGCGGCCCTTTTGGTAGCTATTCGCTTGACCCTAACAGTCACTTTATGACCCGAGCGCTTTAATTTAAAATTTTAAGAGAATTCCACATGTCACTACCCCCTTGCCCGCATTGCCAGTCTGAATATGTATATGAAGACCAGTCTTTACTTATTTGCCCCGAATGTGGTCACGAGTGGAACCCGAACGAGGTTGAAGAAGAAGTCTCTGCAAAAGATTATAACGGTACGCCGTTAGTTGCTGGTGACAAGATAACGCTGGCAAAAGATTTGAAAGTAAAAGGCAGCTCGCTTGTACTTAAAATTGGTACCAAAGCGGTTATCCGTCATGTGAAAGATGCCAAAGACCACCAGCTAGACTGTAAAGTAGATGGTGCCGGTGAAATGATGCTTACCGCGCAGTTTGTTAAAAAAGCATAGACAAACAATATATCACTTTAGAAGTTAGCGACCTCGTTAGTAATGGTTTCGGTTAGCAGACTAATCGCTTTAGATGACACTTTTTGAGGGTTAACTAAGCAAACGCCTACATGTCCAAGTTCAGGCAAGTTTTCTGAATTAGATAAAATGTGCAATCCTGACGGTACTGAGCTTTTTGCCAGTACCGTAATGCCTAGCCCTTCATTAATAGCAGTTTGAATACCGTTTAAATCGGCAATGGTGTATACCACCTGCCACGGCTTTTTGATTGCGGATAAAAGGTTAGTGGCGCGCTTGCGATAAATACACGGTGAGGGGGCTGCAATAATAGGGAGCTTAGCAGGCACATTGTTAACAAAGCGCTGACTGCCTACCCATACCAGTTGATCTGAGATGATGAAGCCATCCTGCTGTGGATTTGGTGTTTCCTGTAATGACAAAATTAAGTCGAACTGGCTTTTTAACGGTTCGCTCAACAAATCTTTGCTTAGCGCGCAATGCACCTCTAGCGATATTTCCGGGTAAGTTTGTGTGAACCGCCGAATGATTTTAGGCATAAGCGTGGTGCTAAATTCACTGGGAATACCTAACTTAATATTTCCAGTCACCTGAGGCTTACCGAACTCAGCCATAGCTTGGTCATTAAGCGCTACTATTTTCTCACCATATGACAGCAAGCGACTACCAGCGCCAGTAAGCGCTAAACGATTTTTGTCGCGAGAAAAAAGCTTCTCCCCAACCATTTCTTCTAGTTTTTTAATTTGAAGACTTATTGCCGGTTGAGTCCGTTGCAGCTGCTCGGCGCACTGTGTGTAGCTTCCCGTCTGTGCGATAAGGACGAACGAGCGTAAGAAATCTATGGACAAGTTCTTCATTTCTTTGCTTTACACCTTCTTTATAGCTTCAACTAAACACTGACCTTTCACCAACGAAGTTTAAAAGCTCACTTTATTAGCCACTTTACTACAAACAAAGCACAAACGTGCCGTGCCAAAAGTACAGCTGCAGTTATTTAATAAAATTATAATGCCATATTTTTTATTAATTTTATTTATTCATTTTGCACTTCTAGTATCGAATACACAACAACGACAATTAGGAGGCAGCATGAATACGCTAAACCAAAACCTTACTCAGCAAGACCCAGATATCGCCCAATTTATTGCACAAGAAGACGAACGCCAAGAACATCACATCGAGCTAATCGCATCAGAGAACTACACCAGTAAAGCCGTTATGCAGGCGCAGGGTAGTCAGCTAACGAACAAGTATGCAGAGGGCTATCCGGGTAAGCGTTATTACGGTGGCTGTGAAGCCGTGGATAAAGTTGAACAGCTTGCTATCGACAGAGCCAAAGCCCTGTTTGAAGCTGATTATGTTAATGTTCAGCCCCATTCTGGTTCGCAAGCCAATACTGCGGTTTACATGGCACTGCTAAGCCCTGGCGATACCATACTCGGGTTAAGTCTTGATCACGGTGGTCACCTAACCCATGGTGCAAAACCTAATTTTTCAGGCAAGCTATACAATGCCATTCAATATGGGCTAAACACCGAAACCGGTGAGATTGACTACGACCAAGTAGCAGCCTTAGCTAAAGAGCATAACCCAAAAATGATCGTGGCAGGGTTTTCAGCATATTCTCGTGTTGTCGATTGGCAAAAGTTTAGAGAGATTGCCGATAGTGTAGGCGCGTATTTGCTGGTAGATATGGCGCACGTAGCAGGTCTTGTCGCAGCGGGTGTTTATCCTTCGCCAATTAACGCCGCGCATGTGGTTACTACCACTACCCACAAAACACTACGTGGCCCTCGCGGCGGACTCATTATGTGTAAGTCAAACCCTGAACTTGAAAAGAAGTTTAACTCACTTATTTTCCCGGGAATTCAGGGCGGCCCGCTTATGCACGTTATCGCGGCTAAAGCTGTAGCGTTTAAAGAAGCCATGACAGCCGAATTTAAAGCGTATCAAAAGCAAGTGGTTACCAATGCACGCGCTATGGCAGACGTATTTATGAAGCGTGGATTTGATGTGGTCTCTAACGGAACTGACAACCACATGTTTTTACTAAGTCTGGTTAGTAAGGGAATGACGGGTAAAGAGGCAGACGCTATTTTAAATAGTGTGAATATTACTGTTAATAAGAATACTGTGCCTAACGACCCACAGTCGCCTTTTGTGACAAGTGGCATTCGGATAGGTACGCCAGCGGTGACTTCTCGTAATTTTAGCGAGGCTGATTGTGCCCAGTTAGCTAACTGGATTTGCGATGTGTTGTCAGAACCTGAAGACAGTAATCTTATTCAGCAAATAAAAGATAAGGTTGCTACGCTAACTGCTGCCCGCCCTGTTTACACTAAGTAAAATCTAGCGGTTTACAAAGAGCGAACTCGTGCATTACAGGTAGCGACCATTACCCGCCACACGAGTTTAGCTCGTTCGTTAAACTCAATAGTTTGAACGCCCCACGCTTCTTCCATTGCATTTTGCCACACGTCACAGGTTTCGATTGTGTTGCTATACAGTGGCGCTAGCGACAAACTTATTCTTAATGACTCTAGCCATTCGGTAAATAGTGGGTCGTGCTGTCCTGTCTTGCGAAGCTGGGATAGCTGAAGCGATGCTTGCAGTTTCATGCCCTGCAAACGCTTATAAATTTCTCGCGGGTCATCCTGCTGCCCTAAAAGGTGAAGCTCCCTTTCAACATCATAGGCATTGTTCCACTGTATGGACATCGGCTCATCTTTTGTGCATCCCCACATCGTTATACATACGAAGCAAAGCAACACAAAGCTAATGTATTTGTCTGAATGTAGTGATGGAAATAATTTTACTTTACGCACCGAATTGCGCACTCCTTTAGCAGCGTCGCTTTTAGTATAGATGAGTCTTAAATGAATACTTAGACTGGTATAAATAATTAAACTAATTTACTACTGCTCGAAGAAATAAAGCACCAACCGAGGGGTTCTCATGTCTTTAGGCGCTTTCAAGAGATTCGTATTAAATTGCTGAAGTTGGCCGGCTAGCAATAGCAGTAACCGGCTGGCAAAGGTGGTGGCGAGTAAGGCTGTGTTCTGGGGTTAGTCGTTAGCTAAACCACTTCCACCAAACAAATACCAAAAGAAACCCAAACAGGTAAATTAGGCCTAGCAAACTGAGTAACTTTACTACCTTATTAGGCGCGGCATCAGGGTGCAGCTTAGTTTGTGCCACCAGCTTATGGTTAAGCCAAGCAAACATGGGCGTGGTTACAAAAGCTAACGTCATCGCAAAGCCTAACATGGCTAATAAAGCCGACTTGAAAAAGAGCACAATAATAAAGCTGAATATTGCCATGAAAAGCAATACTGGTGTTACAAGCGTATTGCGGGCGGCTTTACCCTTGTTAAACAATAGCGCAATTGCTTCTGCAACCACTCGCGCATAGCCGTCATATACGGTTAGCGCCGAGCCGAATATACATAGAAACGCCACTATCGCGATAAGCAGATGCGCCCACTCCCCGATGGTTGACGAGTACATGCTGATTAGCTGGTGAGAAAAGCCAATACCACTAGTGCTAAGCTCTGTGCCACTACCATACAAAATTAATGCACCTAGCCCCAAAAACAACAGCGCAAGTAATACAGTTACCGCATAGCCCAAGTTAAAATCGAAAAGGGCCGACTTCGGCGTCACCGCTTGACCTTTACACTGTCGTTTTAACCAAAGAGAAGTAATAGAGGATATTTCAATAGGTGCAGGCATCCACCCCATTGTTACCACTAAAAAGCCTAATGTGGCGAGCGTCCACGGCGAAGGTTGAGATTCAGCTTGTACCGCTGGCGCGGTATAATTACTAAGTGCAACGATAAATACTGCTATGGTTGCCACCACAAGCACACCCATTATGCCTTTGGCAATGTTATCGAGTCCTTCAAAATGCCCTGCCAGCAAAATCAGTAATATAAGCGCTAAAACTACTGAGGCAGACACCGCTATAGCTATTTCAAATGGAATAAAATACGACAACAGACTTGCTGCAAACAGTAACAGTGCCGCAGCATTGACTACCGATGCGATAGTATTTAAGCATAAGGCAATGGCTAGGTAGCGTTTACCCATCTCTAAATAGCCTTGCTGCAGGGTTTGCTTCGTACTGATGGTGTAACTTACGCCTGCCCTGAAAAACGGGTATTTAAGTAGGTTTACCACCAATATGAGAAGCGCTAACTGCCATCCGAACTTTGCTCCCGCCTGAGTTGAGGCCACCAAATGGCTACCACCTACCGCCGCTGTCGCCATAAGCACACCAGGACCGAGTAATTTTAGTAAGGCGGTAACGCGAGCAAGGAATGGTGTTTCAGCTGAGTACGGCAAGGCAACCTCTAAATGGGCATTAGAAAATAGCCGTTAACCATATCAGTTTAATAATCAGCAGAAAAGACACTAAATGATGAGAAAGCAGCATGAATAAAGGTTGCGAACCGCATTTGGTTCGCAACCTTTATTTCAAATTGAAAAGTCGTGGATTAGCACGCGTTTAAAACACGGCTGTGTGTTAGCGTCGGTCAAAATTTACCTTTTTCTGCGGGTGCTGATAATACCCTTCTTTTAACAGTCGCTTGAAGCGAGTTAATTTACCTTCCAACGTTAGCTCTTCTAGCCCTTTATTGAATAAAGACAAAATAAGCTGGCTATCGCCTTGCCCTTTAGGCACTAACAAATGCGTGGTTACCGTAGAAATAAACGGTTTAATAGGCATAACATCACGACGGTCGCTGCTGTTAAAGTCTCGCTGTAGCAAATACCAACCGGTAAGTTCATCAATGGGAAATACATCGATATCGCCGTTTATCAGCGCTTCTAGGTTGGCTTTATCGGTCGCGCGTTCAACTACGCCCTCGTTGCTTTTTATATAGGCGGCAAGCTCATCATTGTATAAATACCCTTCTGTGATCCCCATTTTTAGGTCTTGCATATCGCTAAGGTCACTCCAACTATCGGGGCCTTTTTCAGCGTTTACGTAGAAGACTAGGCTTTCTGCGCTTATTGGGTTGCTGTGAAAAAACTCGCTTTCACGAGAGCGTACAAAGTTGCCGTAAGAAACTGCGTCATATTCACCTTTTAGCGTTGCTTCTAAGGCTTCTTCCCACGGTAAGGATACGAACTCCACCACAACGCCAGTTTCTAAAAATGCATCGGCGATGATATGGTTTATGTAACCTTCGTGCTGCATTTCAGTTGACGTGTAAGGCGCATATTCTGTGGTCGCTATGCGCAGTTTCATCCATGAATGGGCAAAACTTTGCATTGGAATTAGCGCTAGTATAAATGTCGCTATAAGTAGTAATCGCATGTCAAAGTCCTGTTTTTAATTAGAAGTAAATGCCAAGGTTTATGTTCAACCGGTGGGTGGTTTCTTGTCTGCCGCCTAAATCTAGCCCAACGCCAGGGCCTCCTGAAAACCACATATTTTTGCCTTGGATACTATCTACATATACAAACAATTTATCCCAGCCAAAGCTACAGCCATTTATCCATTGAGAAGAGTTTTTCCCTTCATTTCCTTCGCCTTTGGCAACACTGTATTCTGAATAGCAGGTAAGTGATTCTATATGCGTAAATTTATAGGGCACCGAATACACAAGGTTCGCTGAATACGTTTTACCGTCAGCGGCCGCCAGAAATGGAAAGGTAAAAGACGATAGCGCTATACGGTCGTTAGCCTGCCCTTCAGGTGCAGCCAAATCATATTCATAGTCGATATATTGAAGCTCAACTTTCACGTCACCTTGAGTATGACGCATATGAACAGCATAGGCATTCATATCACCATCATCTAACGTATCTAAGTTTAGAATGTTACCGTACTGATACGACACGCCGATGTCGGTAGTCGCACCGCGAATAAAATTCGCTGAGTAGTTGGCACGTAGGTTGTACTGCCCGTCTTCTTTATTTCGGTATTCCCCGTCATCAGCCACATCAAATGAGTAACGACCAAACTCGGCTGCGTCATTGTACTCATCATTCATAAAGTAAGCGGCTTGAAAATCCCATTTGCCCCAATCGTGATTTATTTTAACCCCAGCATCGTAGTCATCTTCGAAGCCAAGATAATAATTAACTGAAAACCAAAAGTTGTTGCTGGCAAAGGGCTGTAGACCAAACGGGGTTTGAGTTATACCTGCGGTGATTTCGGTTTGATCATTAAAATGATACGTGAGATCAGCGAAGCGAACGGTATCAAAATCAGTATTTTCGTACCAACGGTACTCTGCTTTATAGCTAAACTGGTCTGACTCGCCGGATACGCCAAGCTTGAATGATTCGAACTCAAAACCATCTCTAAACTCGGGGATTTGCCAATCTTGATGCCCGTAATTAACCCTAACGTGACCGCTTAAATTAAAGGGAAGTTCGTCGGCCTTTATGCCGGTCGAAGCGCACGTAGCAATTGAAACTAAAGAAAATGCGGATAGTAGCTTGTTCATTACTGTTCCTGTATTGAATTTTTGGCGGGAACCCTTTGCTAAAAATTGCCTCTAATAGAGTAAAGGGGCGTTTAAGCGCTTAAGTATTTCGCGCACCAAAATAAATCCTTCAGTACTAACAATACTGAGCAAACCTTAAAAAAAGATCATTTGTTAAGGTCTGACTTCTGTGAATTAAGTTGAGAAATTCCGCCACTCCGATAGGCGGCAGCATTTAAACATTCGCAGCTGAATGTTTAAAGTGAAGTGGAATAAACGTACGGTAAATAAAGAAGTTTTTGCCGTGAACGTCAGGGTTTATCTAAAATTTGAGCAACACTTTAAATGCAATTATAGGAAAGCCTGTGAATATAGCCTGTCAGCTTTATGACTACATAGAAATAGCCTGCATGTATAAACTTGAGGTAAGCGCTGTATTAAAAAGTGGGGAGCTAAAAAACGGCAAGGCAATAAATACTGTTATAGATAAACGCAGCAATGTGCCCACAGAATGTATACAAATGCGCATTAACGGTAATGTAGAAAACATTGCTCTTAATGAAATCGCTCAACTTCATGCAATAACTGATAACCCACATTTCAGCTCGGTGAGCTTTTAGGTAGTATGCCGAGTTCACTCAACCATTTTTAACTGAACCACATTTATGACACAACACCTTTCGGCGATTACCTTCTTTGTAGACGACTACGACAACGCAATTGAGTATTTTACAACGGTTTTAAATTTCAACTTAACTGAAGATAAAGCAACTGGAGAACACTCGCGCTTCGTATTGGTAACACCACCAAACAGTTCAGCTAGCTTGCTGCTAGCGCAAGCTAAAAACGACGTTGAACTAGCGCTTATTGGTAACCAAGCCGCAGACAAGGTCTTTTTAATTTTAAATACCGATAACTTTTGGCGCGACTTTTACGAAATGCAAAGTAAAGGGGTGGTGTTTTTAGAAACTCCCCGTGAAGAAGTTTATGGTACGGTAGCCATCTTTAAAGATAAGTTTGGCAATATGTGGGATTTGATCCAAACCACTGAATAGCACTTTATACAGGTGCACCTTGCTTGTAGCGCATTTTGTATCACAAGGTTTAATCACCCGCAGTGAAGACGTAGAGGAGAAGTAAAACGTGCAGGCCATGAAACGCTCTATTATTGCAGATGTTGTTGCAATAGCGGCGATAGCACTTTTGATCACCACTACCTTTTACTGGATTGAAGCAAGACGTGAGGTCATTATTCTTTGCGACAA
Organism: Alteromonas sp. BL110; assembly: GCF_003443615.1. Lineage (NCBI taxonomy): Bacteria > Pseudomonadati > Pseudomonadota > Gammaproteobacteria > Alteromonadales > Alteromonadaceae > Alteromonas > Alteromonas sp. BL110. The sequence goes on from NZ_CP031967.1 coordinate 1,171,980, forward strand.
CTTTACGCCAGGGGTGTCGAAAAAAAGCGTTGAACGCCAGCTAGGCACCGCAGACTTATTGTTGTGGGATACTGAGTTTGTTGCAAATGGCAGCAAAATTGAAGCATATAGTCCACTGCACTTAGGTATCATGAAATGCAGTGTAGAATTTAATAAGCAGGATATTGTGGTGTTCTCTATTGTTGAATAATCATACAACCTTCATATATTAAGAGACCATTGCGCCCTCTAGGTTATAAAAGTGAACCACCTTGGTGCAGCGTTTACATTGCCGCAACACCCTATTCACTGAAGCGCTAAAAGTCGTAAAGGCAAACTTACCTTCTTACTTTTATTGCACCGACTTAACTTTTCATCCCGCTGTCACCGAGTGTGCTGTAAACGTATAATTACGCTGTGTCTTCTTAACGCAAACTCATTTCTATGCAAAAAACAAAACACAGTTTCATCGAGGATGTTTTCGCCCTGATAAGCGCCGGCTTGTTTGTTGCTTTTGGCGTATATCTTTTTCAGTCTCAGGATCTAATGGTAGGTGGCGCAGCAGGACTTGCGCTGTTGGGTACTTATGGTTTTGACATGGACTTCGGCTTGTTATTCTTTTTGATTAACCTACCTTTCTATACCCTAGCGTGGACGCAAATTAGCAAGCGTTTCACTATTAACACGTTTATCTCTGTTACCACTGTTTCTGTATTGACCGAGCAAATTCCGGCATTTGTAGATATCAGCCACGTTAACCCTTTCTTCGCTGCGGTATTTGGCGGCATTTTAATTGGTGTTGGCATGCTGATGATGTTCCGTCACAGCTCTAGCCTAGGCGGCGTTGGTATTATGGCCTTTTACTTACAGCAACGCTTTAATATCAGAGCTGGGACTTTCCAGTTAACTGTAGATAGCTGCATATTGCTTAGCGCGCTGTATTTTATCTCGTGGCCATTGGTGCTTATCTCGATACTCGCGGCGTTTTGTTTAAATATGGTTATTTCGCTTAACCATAGACCTGAACGTTACTTCCCAGTATCGGGCGAAGACAGTTCAGACAAGGCTAAAACAGTATCAAAAAAGGCTGACGCGAAGCGTGTGGATAGCAATGAGCACAGCAGCTTGGAAAGCGAGCTTCGCGCCCAAAACGGCTAAGTTGGTAGTCAGTGCTTATGGTTTTGCGTTTGTTTAAAGACGTAAGCGTCTAAACAGATAGCGCCAAGCTGAAGGTAAACAACAACTCACATAAGCAATAAATAAAAAGCCCGGTTAGGCGCTACCTAACCGGGCTTTATTGTATCTTTTATTTGTATTCCTTGACGCCTACAACAAACCTATTGCTTCTTTTGAACTGGTCTTGACGGTCGACTAACTACTCCACGATTCACTCTCGGACGAGAAAACGAAGTACGCATACAAACCTCACTTATGAGTTGGTGCTCAGAACAGTTGGAGGCGATATATTCGCCGCAATCCCATAACTAAGCTTTAACAGTAAAGCTCAAATTAGGGGTAAAAGTCTCATTCTTTTAATGAATAGTGCTTTATTAAATTATACCAATCCGCATAGATCATTGCCCACTCAGAAGGCGCTGGCAAGTTTCCTAGCAAAGCGTGGGAATGCAGGAATGGCTGTTCCCTTTCAAATTCCCAGAATGTAGCTAGGAAGCTTGCCAGACCTTCCCGAAGGGCGAGTTTAAAATGCCCGTACTCTTTGTTGTGTCACCTTGATGTAGAACCACTATACCTGCGGTAACACGCCGCGATTACGAACATTTTAACTCTCGCTGAGTGGGCAATGATCTATGCGGACTGGTATTGTATAAAGATTGCTCAAACTGGCACTGCGTTGATAACTAGAGGTATTTCACAATGCGCGGTACACGCTGAGAAACGCGGGTCATTAATTCGTAGTCGATGGTGTCGGCATTAGCTGCAACTTCCTGAACAGGTACATTCTGCCCCCAAAGCTCTACTTCATCGCCCACTGCTACGTTGTCGATATGCGTCACATCAATGGTGATCATGTCCATAGATACGCGGCCTACCAAATAAGCGCGCTTCCCCCTAACCATGACTGGCGTACCGTTTTTACAATGTCTAGGGTAGCCGTCGGCATAACCAATACCTACGGTTGCAATTTTGCTGGGTTTATTCGCCACCCAGGTTTGCCCGTACCCGACACCCTCGCCTGCCGGTATAGTTCGCACTGCCAATACGCTAGAGCGAAGCGTCATGGCCGGATACATCTCAACATCAATGTTTTGTGACGTTGAAACAGCCCCCCCGTAAACGCCCACTCCCAATCGGTTCCACGCATTTCGACTTGCGGGCCAATTTACCGTAGCCGGTGAGTTAGCCACGCTAGTTGGTAAGCCCAGCTTTTCAGCAACCTGATTAAACCCATCGATTTGCGTGGTGGTAAAGTTATTATCTATATCGTCAGCGCACGCAAAGTGCGTAGCAATAACCGTGTTATCACTCAATAGGTGTCGATATTTTTCAGTAATCTCTTCGATGTTTGAAAGCGCAAAGCCTAAGCGATGCATACCGCTATCTACTTTTAACCAAATGTGGGGGCGTTGCTGTTCGGGGCAGCTTTCTAACCAAGCAAGCTGTTCTTCACAATGCATAACTAAAATGCAGTTATGCTGAAACGCCATTTGGCACTCTTTCGCCTGATGCGCCCCTTCTAAAACAACGATTGGTGCGGTAATTCCCGCATCGCGAAGGGCAACAGCTTCTTCGATAATAGCTACAGCAAAACGCGAAGAAACATGCTGAAGAATACGCGCCACATTTACGGCTCCATGACCATAAGCGTCGGCTTTGACCACAGCCATAGATTGACTAGATGGCGCTAAAGCGGCAAGGGCTTTGAAATTATGTAAAATGGCGTCAGCATGAATAATAGCTTGCGTTTGTCGGCTCACTGAAAAACACGTTCCTTAAATGTTTAATGGGGAAACATATAAAGCCTAAGTGTACCACGAGAAGCGCATTTGGGGCGCAGGATTAATATTGAAAAACCTGCTGGCTAACGCAAGGTTTCTTATGGTTTAAAATACCGTTATGCTTTGCGCTCGCTTATTTTAATCATTTCGTTGCTTCAAGGTTTAACATGTCTTCGCACAACCCCTCTACTTCAGATTCGCCCGCAACCACTCGTATTAAAATCAACGCGGCAGATGATGCTCCCACCGTGAACGAATTAGCTAAATCACTGAATAAAGTTGTCTCTGAAGGCAGAAATCCCGATACCTTGGATATAGATACGTTAAGTACCCAAGGCATTCTAACCCGCCTTAACAACGAGGATGCTAAAGTCGCAAGCGCGGTAGCACTTCAAATACCCCAAATAACGAAAGCGGTTGATGCCGCAACTGTCAGCATTAAAAACGGCGGAAGGCTTATTTATATCGGTGCAGGTACCAGCGGTAGGTTAGGCATTCTGGACGCAGTTGAGTGTCGCCCTACCTTTAGCGTACCCGATGAAATGGTTGTGGGTGTAATAGCGGGCGGAGAGAAGGCCGTTCAGCACGCAGTGGAAGGCGCGGAGGACAATTTTGATGCAGGTCGCACTGATCTTGAAAATTTATCTTTAACCCAAACCGATACAGTTATTGGTATTTCAGCTAGCGGTCGGACGCCCTATGTAAGTGGTGCACTGGACTATGCTCGTTCTCTAGGGTGCTTTACTGGTGCAATTGCTTGCAGCCCTAATGCCGCTATTTTTGAGTATGCTGACGCGGCCATATGCCCCGTTGTCGGCCCTGAAGCACTTACGGGCAGCACCCGCATGAAGTCGGGTACAGCCCAAAAGCTAGTTCTTAATATGATAAGCACCAGCACTATGATTAAGTTGGGAAAAACCTACCAAAACTTGATGGTAGATGTGAATGCCACTAACGAAAAACTTAAAGCTCGTGCCCTTCGCATTGTTATGCAGGCTACCGACTGTAGTGAAGACACCGCATTAGCAGCACTTAGTGCATGTAACAACAAAGCAAAAGTGGCAATTTTAATGGTACTAACAGGGCAAACCGCAGAGCAGGCATCCGCGCAGCTAAATGCCAACGATGGTTATTTGCGTAAGTCCGTAGAAGAAAGCAAATAGCTAACGCAGTTCACTGCAATAAGGGACTGCAATAAGGGGGCCGGTTTAATCAATATGAGTACAACTATTACACGCTATATAAAGAGCGCATTGATCATTGCGTTTCTCCAGCTGGTCAGTTTTTCCTTCTTAACCTCATGTGCGCAGAACAGCTTATCTACACATGTATATACAACCGATAATAACAGTCTACAAGCAAAGCAAGAAAAACTGGCTAACGAAAATTTAAACGCTAATCAGCTTACTGTAGGTGCTGAACGCTTTTCAGAATACCTGCCTTTGTTAGAAGGTAAGCGAGTTAGTTTAGTGGTGAACCAAAGCTCTTTGGTTAGAAATGTTTTGGTTAGAAATAATTTGGTTAAAAATAACCAATTAACTTCTCATTCAAAGCCAACAAAAGCAAACCAACCCTATCAGCATTTGGTGGATGCCTTATTGCAACGTAACGTTGACTTAGTAAGCATTATGTCTCCCGAGCACGGATTCAGAGGGGATAAAGGCGCTGGTGAAAAGGTAAATAGCGATATTGATGCTAAAACAGGTTTACCTATTCATTCGCTTTACGGGTCAACTAAAAAGCCCACAACGGACATGTTGGAAAATACCGACGTAATTATTTTCGATATTCAGGATGTGGGCGTACGTTTTTACACATACTTAAGTACCTTGCACTATGTAATGGAAGCCGCTTTTACCCAAGGCATTCAGATTGTGGTGCTAGATAGACCAAACCCTAATGGCCGATATGTCGACGGCCCCAGTGTTAAAGCCAGCATTTTCATCGTTTATTGGCATGCACCCTATTCCCGTTTTGCACGGTATGACATTAGGTGAACTTGCTCAGATGATCGTGGGAGAACGCTGGTTAGATATTGAGGCAACCAGCTACAAGAACGCAAAACTTACCGTAGTACCGGTAGAAGATTATAAACGCACTTCTCATTATTCGCTGCCGGTGGCACCTAGTCCTAACTTACCAAACGACTTATCTATCCAGCTATACCCCACGCTATGCTTTTTCGAGGGAACCGATGTCAGCATTGGTCGTGGCACTAATTTTCCATTTCAGCTTATTGGACACCCGAATGTCGAATTCGATGAAACTAAAATACCGGTAAAAGCAAATAGTGCAGCACCTCAACCTAAACATGAAAACTCTGTACTAAATGCACACGTATTTACCGGCGCAGTTCTTATCAACTCTGAATATATGAACTTGGAAAACTCGAGCCTTAAGTTACAGAATCGAGAAGGTTCACCATTTAGTGGATTAAAAATAGAAACCTTGATTAATGCCTATTCTCGCTTTTCTGAATACAACCGTATTGCCACCGCCACTGGAAGTTCTAAAGAAACATTTTTCACTCGCCCAGAATTTTTCGATAAATTAGCGGGTACTGATGCACTACGAATGCAAATCCAAACCGGTAAAACATCTGCTGAGATTCGCCAGAGCTGGCAAGAAAGTTTGAATGCGTTCAGAGAAAAAAGAAAGGCTTATCTACTTTATGAAAATATCGTAAGACGGTAGAAGTAACTCATGTAACCTCGCCGATTTAACGAACTTTTAGAAAGACAAACGTGGGCGAGGACTAGTGGTGGCAATAGAAAGGATAAACTTGTAAGTAAACACTTACTCAATCTATATGTTTATTTTAAAAGCCCATAAAAAGTTAGTAACAACTAACCTTCTTCAGCTTTCATTTTTACTAGAGCGGCGAGGCTAGCTTCTGCTGTGGCTTTTTTTTGCTTTAGCTCATCACTATTTTTACCATCATTCTCTGCGAGCCTTGCATCAATATCGGCAATCATCTGCAACAGCGTTTCTTTACTCTTTTCTTTTTGCTCTGCTTGTTCAGCCTTATCAAAAATCACGTCTTCTGGAGACGCTTCTTCTTTAGTGATTTGCCGAGGTGATTTGGCAATCATTTTTAAACCATCCGTCTGAGGGCGCTGGTTCATAAAACTAGGCGAAACAATTTCAATATTGGAATCATGCAAGGCATCAAGTACAGCTTTGTGCAGCCTTGACCGGGCGCTGAGCAAGCTCTTTACTTCGGTCAGTAACCCGGAAATACGATAACTTACAGAGAAATCGCCTAGCCCCATTACCTGAACAAAAGGCTCTGTCAATTTCGCATTTTCGGCCGCAGCAAGTAGATGCTTTTCAATAACGCTGTGGTGAATATCATAGCCTAAGCTAATATCCACGCTAACAATTGCACCAGAAGCACGAGTGACTGAGACAGGCGAATTCACCATTAACGTGTTGGCAAAGGCAATAAGCTCTCTACTCTCGGTCTGAATTTCGACATCAAGTAAACCCATTTCGGTAACGCGTCCGCTATAACCTTCCACCTTAATAAAGTCGCCGACCCTGAAGGGGCGGTTTACCCGAAGTACTATTCCTGCCATCAAATTGCCTACCATGGTGGTAGATGAAAATGCAATGACTCCAGAAATAAGTACACCGATAAGTGCGATAACCTGATTTCGCGTACTTTCACTCACTGGAAGAGTCATCGCTATAACAACGGCCCCAATAATAGTAAGTACCAACATACCGACTTGACGGGGCAACTTCTGTTCGCTGGTAAGATGGCTCTGCTTTGCAAGAAAGAGATAATGTAATGTAATTAGAGTACTTAGCACCAAACCTATAGCGATGAGTAGAGGAACAAAATCAAGAAACGCACTGAACACGGTATCCATTAGTGATGTTCGCGCAGTACCCGATAATTTTTCTGTATCCACAGGTTTCCCTCTAAGGTTATTTTAAGAAGCACTTGTTAAATTAGCTTTTCACGTTCTCGTTCAAAGTAATGCTTTTGAGTCTAGTGACAGTTACTCTAACGAAACTGGTGAACGCCCCTCGGCATGTACGTTACCGACTAAAACATCTGCCAATGCTTTCAGACTATAACTGGTAACCTTGTTATCACCCTTATTACCTTGTCTGTCTATACTTATCGCATAACTAAATGTAGCGATAGCTATGTCTGCCACATTTTTGAGGTCTTTCGCTTTATACGGCATTCGTAGCGGAGCAAAAACCACAGTTTTGTTTTTTGTTTTCGCAGCAGTCATCATCATTTTGCTAAATGCCATTACATCAAGTTCACTTGCGCGTCGCTTTACATGTGTAGGTAAATCGAACCCACCTAACTCGTAGTTAGCGTGAAGTGGGCTAATATTGCCAACTACTAGCACATCTGCTTGTTTTAAAAGATTCATAGCTAATTGTTGTTTTGGCAATGCCGTTAAGGGTAGACAAGCAAACTCTAAGGGCTTATTGGTACTTTTTGAACTTGCTTGCATCAGTGCACTTTCAAATGCTAAACACCTTGCGGCATCAGGCATTAGCGCAAGCCAGCGCGTTGATGTTAAAGGAAGTTTCCCCTTTCCGTACAATACTGAAACCGAAGCCCTGGAAAGCGCTTTCTCAATCTGAATCCCCTTGTTTTTTAGACTGTTAGGATTATCAATCGATGTATTTTCTTTTGCTTCATTAAGCCACCAAGATACAGGCTTGGAAACGAAGCTTTCTAAATTAAACTGTTGTTTTACTTCGAGAATGCGGTTAAAGGAAGGCACTAAGAAAGCGCTTTCTGAAAATGAGTCTGTTGACTTGTTTACAAGCCTTACTGCTACTTTATCTAAAAGCTTTGAGAATGCGTCGATATCTGTTTTATTTCTTATAGTAAAAGGCATAAGCGCAATATCTGCACCAGCACTGAATGCGCGAACGAGTGCTTCTTCATGCGAAAAGAACTGTGTAATACCAGCCATATCTAACGCATCTGTAACCACCAGGCCTTTATACCCCAATTGCTTACGAAGCATGTCGGTTAATATCTTTTTCGACAAGGTAGCAGGAACAATTTGTAGCTTGCCATTCTTGTCTAAAATTTCAGTATCATCCAACGACGGGTACTGAATATGTGCGCTCATTACCATTGCAGGCGGGGTTGCACTATTAATAATATTAGCAAAAGGGAGAATATCACCTGCCATAGCCTGAGCTTTAGTATGGGTGACTTGGGGTAAGCCACTGTGGCTGTCCACATGGGTATCGCCATGACCCGGGAAATGTTTAATAGCGCTCAAGACACCCGTACTTTGCATGGCACTAACAAATGTTCGACCGAGTGCAGCCACTTGTTCTGGGTTTTCAGAAAAGCTGCGTACGTTTATAACCGGGTTCTTCGGCTCGCTATTTACATCCAGCGACGGCGCAAAGTTAGTGTTAATCCCCAACGGTAACAGCGTTTGTCCTATATGCGACGCTACGCTTTGGGCAAAGGCATTGCCCCGTTGGTGAAAGGTAGCGCCGATGGCCATGTTACCTGCGAACGGTGAAAGCATATCTGAAGGCAACCTCGCAACTCTCCCGCCTTCTTGGTCTACTGCAATAAATAGTGGCTGTCTACCTGCATTTACCATATGTTGCTGCATGCTGTAATTAAGCGTAATTAACTGCTCGGCATTTTGTATGTTTTCCGAAAACAAAATAACGCCACCTATATTGTGTGTACTGAGCACACTCAAAAGCGAAGAAGGGATTTCGGTCATAGGCGTGCGACAGCGCGATGATGGCGTATCGTCTTCACAGAAATAGCGAAAATCCAAAATGATTTTTTGCCCAAGCATATTCTTTACTGCGTTGACATCTTCGGCACTAATCATTTCCACGCTAGCCGTTTCATCCACAGCCTTTTTAGCGTCCCCCTTTGTACCGCTTACCTTCTTGGCGCTGATTGGGGGCAACTCTGTATTGGTGGCAATTAGGGTAGATGCGTCGGCGTTTAAAGCATTTGCCGTTGCGCTAGCAGCAAAAATGCCGACACTGCATAAAACCAAAATGCTTGAAAGAATATGGCTTAAACCCAATACAGAAGCACGCTTTTTACAAATAACTTGCTGGAATAACAATGTTTATCTAATCCTTGGTAACACAGAGCACAATACGGTACGCTAGCATAAATGAGAGAAGCATGTTCGCCAACTTTGAACTGTATTCATACCTTCTCTTACGCGTTAGTTTATATAATATGCTACGTAAAAAGACATACCTGTAGGGCAAGTTGAACTTAAGTAAACAATAAAAAGCAGCAGGTCTTAGGCACACATAAATTTTAGTTTGGAAAGAAGTATGGATTGGATGTCAGTCATCCCCCCTCTTGTGGCTATTGCCGTCGTTTTTTGGAAAAAAGAAGTCATACTAGCACTGGCGCTGGCCGTACTGTCTGCTGAAGCCTTAATTTTGGTAAACGCTGATATCACAACCAGCTACATGGCCCCTATTAATGCCATAGAGCGCGTGGTTGATACCGCTGCTAGCCCGGGTAACACGCGGGTGCTCATTTTCTCTGTACTAGTTGGCGCGTTACTAGCCTTCATACGTGATTCTGGTGGCGTAACAGCAACCGTTAACTTTCTGGTTAATAAAGGCGTAGCGAAAAGCCGCAAACAAGTAGGCGGTTTAACCATGTTTACCGGTATTGCCGTATTCATAGAATCGAACCTAAGTGTGCTTACTGCAGGTATCTTCGCCCGAGGGTTATTTGATCGATTCAACATGAGCCGCGCACGTTTGGCTTACATAATTGATTCCACCAGCGCGCCAGTTTGTATTTTGATTTTATTAAACGGCTGGGGGGCGTTTATACTCAGCCTACTCGACGCCTACGAACTACCCGCTTCGTCAGCTTCCATTTTATGGGGCAGCGTATTTTTTAACTTTTACGCTATTTTCACCTTACTTATTGTGGCTTACACAATTTCGGCTGATAAAGTGCACGGACCTATGGCTGAAGAAGAAAAAGCACTGTCTCATGTTGAGGTAAGTCACACACCTGAGCCTGCCACTAAAGCGCGATTTATGCTGGTTCCGCTGCTGGTGATGGTATTGAGTATGGTTGGCTTCATGTTCTGGACAGGTAACGGTGTTTTATCTGAAGGCAGTGGCAGTAAGTCTGTTCTTTATGCTACGGCTCTTGCTACTGCTATTGCATACGGTCTGCTTCTCGTTCATAAGCGCTTTACTCATAAAGAAGCGGTAGACATCGGTTTTAAAGGGATGGGTGAACTACTCCCCCTAGTTACCATAGTGTTACTTTCATTAACCTTAGGCAATAGCCTTAAGGTGCTAGGAACAGGCGTATTCGTTGCAGGAATAGTGGGTGAATACCTTCCAATGGTGCTGATTGTTCCCATGTTGTTTATTGCCGGCGGGATCATGTCGTTTACCACAGGTACGTCGTGGGGTACGTTCGCCATCCTTATACCTATTGGTGTACCACTAATTCAGAGTTTAGGATTGCCTCCTTCTTTGGTTATTGGCGCTATATTGGGTGGCGGTATATTTGGCGATCACTGTTCGCCTATTTCCGATACCACAGCCGTATCTTCGCTAGCTGCCGGTACTGACGTATTAACGCACGTTAAAACCCAGTTCCCTTACGCACTATTTGCCGGTGCACTTACGCTTATTGCCTATTTTGTAGCAAGCTTAGTCATGCTTGGCTAAACACGTGACTAACGTTTGTTGGTAGCCGATTGCTAATATCAAGGCGTTAGCAATATCTGTAGCAAGGAGTTTTTTAATGAAAAGACGGATAGCAAACATCGGGTTTATCTCGATGATAGTGGCATTCATTTCAGTAGTGGCAGCATGTTCACATTCGCCAAACGACTCGGTTAATACTGTTGGAGAAAATGCCGTAGGCTTAAGTCAGCAGGCCGTTGCTATGCCTGATAGCTATAGCGCGGATGCTGCTATGCAGGTACTTCAGGAAGGCGGCAACGCTATTGATGCGGCTATTACTGCTCAGTTTGTTTTAGCTGTAACATTGCCAGAGGCGGGTAACGTTGGCGGCGGCGGCTTTATGACAATAAAGTTTGAAGATAGTACCGACTTTCTTGATTACCGTGAAATGGCGCCTGAAAAGGCTCACCGCGACATGTACCTTGATGAAGAGGGTAACGTAAAGCACAAAGAGTCTTTGTTTGGCGCTAAAGCGTCGGGTATTCCTGGTACTGTTGCGGGTATGTGGGCGGCACACAAAAAATACGGCACATTGGATTGGGAACGCCTACTTGCGCCAGCAGTAGACTTGGCTGAACAGGGCTTTGTGGTACATGAAAAATTAGCAAATAACATCGCCCGTTATATTTCGCGCACCCAAGAAAAAGGCATCGACAACAACTTCAGTGAATACTTTGCAGATGCAAAAGCAGGCGCTACTTTTAAGCAGCCTGAGCTAGCAAAAACACTTAAAGCTATTCAGCAACAGGGCAAAGACGGCTTTTATAAAGGCGATGTAGCAAAACATATTGTTGATTTTATGCAGCAAAATGGCGGCCTTATTACCTACGAAGATTTGCAAGCTTACAAAGCCGTGTGGCGTGCGCCCCTTCACTTAAACTGGCAGGGCTACGAGCTCGTTACTGCTCCCCCTCCAAGTTCAGGTGGCGTTGCCGTAGCGCAATGGATAGGCATGCTGGAAGCCTATGATGCAACCCACGATTTGCCTGCGCAAAACAGCACTGAATATATTCACGTTATGTCTGAAATAGGCAAGCGTGTGTTTGCCGATCGCGCTGAATACATGGGCGACCCTGACTTTGTCAGTGTTCCGGTAAAAGCGCTCACAGCCGCTAACTACATTACTGAACGCGCAGCAGAGATTCAGCCCGCCAGCATTTCTGATACGCCAACCGTGAAGCCTGGCTTGAAAGAGAGCGAAGATACAACTCACTTCTCAATAATGGACAGATGGGGTAACGCCGTTGCCAATACCACTACCATAAACCTTACTTTTGGTAGTGGCGTTGTTGTAACTGGCGCCGGCTTCTTGTTGAACGATGAAATGGACGACTTTAGCGCTAAGCCTGGTGTGCCAAACTTCTTTGGGGCTGTAGGTGGCGAAGCGAATGCGATTGAGCCCTACAAGCGTATGTTGTCTTCTATGACACCAACGCTTGTTACTAAAAACGACCAAGTGGTTCTGGTAACAGGCTCTCCGGGCGGAACCACCATTATCTCGTCAGTTGCTCAGTCACTACTGAATGCACTGCTTTACGATATGAGTGCAGAAGAAGCCGTGAACTCACCGCGTTTTCATCACCAGTTGCTGCCAAAAGACACCATTCGTATGCATGACGGGTTTACTGAGGCTACCGTTAATGAACTGAAAGCCATGGGCTATACCATCGATAACCGTCGTTTTGGTGATGTGCACTTAATTAAACGCACTAAGAACGGGGTGGAAGCGGCGTCTGAAAAAAGCGGACGGGGTAAAAGCCTAGTACAACCTTATTAGCACAGCCGTTCTAGCACAGCATTATTAGCTTGTAGTCATGAACTTAAATCTATAGGCGAGCCGTATTGGCTCTGCCTTAAGGTTTCGGCATTCAGCAAGGTAAAAACTAGTAACTACAGCAACAGAGCGGTGTCGATAGGCACATACTTCGACGCCACTTTTTGAATACTTTCAGCCGTTAACGCGGGAACGCCGTACACAGTTACAGTTTTCCCTTTTTCTTTAAGCGCGTTTACCAAAATATCGAAATCACCATCACCTGACACCAGGATAATTTCATCAACCTGATTGGCGTGTTCTAGCGCATCCACCGTAATACCTACATCCCAGTCGCCTTTAGCCGACCCGTCGGCGCGCTGAATGAAAGGCTTTAATTTCACCTCAAACCCAATGGCGCGAAGAATGTTTTGAAATTCACGCTGTTTGCTGTCGCCTCGGTCGATGGCGTATGCAAAAGCATGGGTTATATCTAAGTTGTAGCTAAGCTCACGCCAAAACTGGTTGTAATTAAAGTTACGTTTGTACGCCTGACGACAGGTGTAATATACGTTTTGTACGTCTACAAGCACTAAAGCTTTTTTCAAAACCACTCTCTTTATCGATTTACTCAGTTAATGTTTTCTGATGTTATAGCCTTTTGCTAGTAAAACCAAAAAACCTGATGATGAAATATATGCGCAAAGCGCACAATTACCTGGGCTTAATTTTGTTTGTGCAAATAGGTCTATGGTTTTTAAGTGGCTTAGTCATGGCCTTGTTACCCATAGATGAAGTAAGAGGTAACCACTTAAAGAACAGTATCACCACTTCCTGGCACAAAGCAGCGTTCTCCCCTTCAGATATATTAAGTGAGCACAGTAGCTCAGCGTCGCTTTCTCTTACCCATCGCGTGAATACCTCACAATCTTCGCTTGATGCTATCCCAGTTTATTATGTCGTGGATAGCGATAATGCTTATCGCTATAGCGCCTTAACAGGTGAACGGTTAAACGCACTGCAGGAAAAAGCTGTGCGAAAAGCAGCTACAAAGCAATATGCAGGTGATGGTGACATTGTCGAGGCACAGCGTTTAGATGAGCTACCGCAAGAAGTACAAAACTTGTCAGCACCTTTGTGGCAGGTCAGCTTTAACGACGAGCTCAATACCCGGTTTTACATCGACCCAAATACAGGCAGCGTTTCACGGGTACGTACCGACACATGGCGACTTTTTGATTTTATGTGGATGCTACACATCATGGATTATAAAGATAGAAGTAACTTTAACTCGCCTTGGCTCATTGCTTTCTCTGGCAGTGCCCTTCTATTTACGTTGACTGGTGTAGGCTTACTGTATCAAAGGTTCAAACCACGAAAAAAACGGCAAAGCTAAACTTTGCCGTTTTAATACAGTGCTCTACTAAGGTTTTACATGTGCTTAAATAAGGTTTGTTGCCACCGCACCTGCTATAGCAGCACTCGATAACGACACCAAAGCACTGGCAAACAACCACCAAGCTACCGATGCAGCAGTTGCTCTTACACCTTCGGCTTCGTCTAATGCAGCCTGTTTGAGGGCACTAATACGTTTTGCCGTTTCCGCTTTTACATCTTCGTATCTTTTAAGAAGATCGTTACGGGCATCATTATACTTGGCGATATAGTTATCTATATCTTGTTCACTGATTGCCTGATTGTTAGTTAATAGAGCGCGAATAGAGGTTTCATCCATCTTCTTGACGCGATTTAACACTACATCAGGTGTATGACTTGGATTATCCAAAATTTCCATGAAATCGGCTTTAAGATTGCGGTATTGAAGCTCTGGTCTGTCTAAACGATCGAACCAAGCCTGAATTCGTTGCTCTACCTTTGAACGTTTTGCGGGTAAATTACTTGCCTGCTCTTCATAATTTTCATCATTAGAGGTAGTTTTGCTCTGCATGAATGAAATTGCAGAATCATAAGCTTTAAGTACTTTATCTGCCTTTTGCTCATCCATATTATCATGATGCTGCAGCAAACCTTTAAGCGACTCTCTATCTACACTCGCCGCGCGGTTAGATAAGATGCGATATGCACCTTTAGGGTTATCAAAGATGTCATTAAGATCTTTTTCCAATGTTTCAGGTGTTACCGCTTCTTGGTCAGAATCGTTCAGATAAGTAAGTAACTGTTGACGATACTGCTTACCTTTCTCTTCATCTCCTGGAGATAACTTGTCAAACAATGCCGTTGCTTTTTGTTTGTTTGAACCTTCTTCTTTAAGGGTATTTTTTACCTCATCGTAAGTTTGAGATAGCTGCTGTTTCTGTTCGTCATTTAACGAAGGGCGTTGGTTCGCGATATCAAGAATAAGCTTTTTCGCGACGCCAGAATCGTCCGTAGAGTATTGCTCTTCCACTTCAATTTCATTAATCAAGGTTTCCAGCTCTTTTCGCAAGTCTTTTGCCGAAAACTGAGACTGAGTCGTTCTATCGATATACTGTTTGATTTTTTTATCAATGTCTGAAGTATTAAACTCATCACGCACTTCATCATGAACCGCTTTAACCGTTTCTTTAGCAAACGTCTTTGCTTTGGCTTCATCACTTTGAGAAAAGCTGTTCACGGTAGCGTCTGTTATTGCCGCCGCACCTTTGCGTAAGTAGCCAATCATGTTGCCAAGAATCGATGAAGTTAATTTTGCATCTAAAATTAGCGCGCTTATAAAAAACAGTGACCAAATAACTACACCTAAAATCATGCCATTTAAAAGGCTTTCTGCCACGCTAATTTCGATAGCTAATAAAGTTGCAATAAAAACGGAAATAGACATAGTCACCATGGTAAAAATACCGAAAGCAGAAGAAACTTTCCTACCTGTCTTTTTAGTATTGTGTGAAGAATTACTATTTTTACTACTAGAATTATTATCGCTATTATCGGAAATATCTCCTATAGCACTAATACCTGATGCAATAGCCAAATTACTCAAAAGAAATTGTATACCTACCGCAACAACAACACCGGTAATAACACTAGTAAAAAATACGCCTGACAATGAGGTTGTATCTTCTACTACGGCTTGGGCGCTAACTAAGGAGGGCAGTAATAATATGCTCGCCAAAAAAAGATAATTTATTTTACGCATGGTGATTTCCTTGTTCCAGATTGAAGTAACTTCGTGTCGTCACTCAATAGAAAGCAACATAAATACCAGCGTTCAGAGGTGATGACAATTTCTTTAATAAACAATCAGATAAAACCATACTCCCCGTCAATCAATCATTGTTTTTTATTGAAAACGTAAAAACAATATTAAAGACAATGTAAAGATTGGTCTAACGTGTGTAAATACGTAACCCTATTATGTATAAAATTGGTAAGACAATGCTTCTTCTCTTTTATTAACTATTAATGAAAAAGACTTTTTGCAATCGTAAATTGACTTTTTAATTAAATAGAACAAAAAAATTAAAAACAACTTAAAAAGAAAAAAATTCATAATTAATCAGACACCTACACAAAAATAAAGTATTCAAATTTTAATTATTGCTTCCCAATTATCAATTCCTAAAGGTAATTACCCGCACTACTAAAAGCACAGTTCCTTTAATAGACGGTATACCCGTTGCACAGTTATTTTTGTCTTAAAGCGGTAGACGCAATTCAAGGTAGTTTAATTTTTAAGGAGAAAAAGATGGATATTCGTAAAAGACACAATAACACATCGCTATTAAAGAAAAGTTCCATTGCTGCTGTCGTAGCACTTGGGCTAAGTAGTGGTGTAAATGCACAGGAATTGGATGAAGCTGAGCGCTCTCAAATTGAAGTAATTAAGGGGCAAACAGATGTTGATGTTAAGCAACCTGCTCCGTCAGTAGATGTTAAACAACAAGATCCTCAAGTTGATGTAGCGGTAGGTAAACCTGAAGTTGATATAGACTATCAGGACCCAGAGATTTCTGTGAAGCAACAAGAGCCTGAAGTAAATGTTGTGCAAGCAGAACCTCAGATAGAAGTTAATGCAGCGAAACCAAAGGTAACTGTGAATCAGGCAGAGCCTGAAATCACTATTGAGAGTAGCGAACCCGAAATAAACATCGTCCGCAGAGACGCTAGTGGCGACATACGGGAAGATAGTGATAAGGCCATGGTGGCGCACATGACTATTAACGAATTAGAAGACAACGACGTTGTAAATACCAGCGGTGAAGAAGTCGCCTCAATTGAAGAAGTTGTGATGCAAAAGCAAAGCAGCGATGTTTTTCTTGTTGTGGAATCAGGCGGCATGATGGGTCTTGGCGAGAAGAAGAACGTCATTCCTCTAAATGAAGTGAAATTAGAAGGTGGTAATTTACTGCTTTCTTCAAATAGAGAAATTCAGCAGTTTCCTGAGTACGTTGAATCTCGATATTCATCAATAAGTGAAAAGCAGCAGACATTAGAAAACCTTTTGTCAGCTGAATGATTTTCGCCATTTTTCAATAGATGATCAACGCAAACCAGATACCAAAGGAAATGACTATGAATTTCAAGAAAATTGAGAGTAAAGCCTTAGTAACATCAGCACTACTAACGTCTGCGATGTTTACTACGAGTAGCTTCGCACAAGAAACAATGAGTTCGACGTTAGAGCCAAGTAAGTACGATGAAATTATGCGTACTTACGATAAAAACAAAAACGGGGAGCTTGATAAAAGTGAGTTAGCTCAGTATATGGCCAGTGAACAAAGCAGTGAACGTAAAGGCGACAAGGTCACCGTAACGCAAAAGCCTGCAATAGTGACTATTAACCAAAAGCCTGCTCAAGTCACAGTGCGTCAGCCTAAACCTGAGATTACGATCACCACTAATGACCCAGATATCACTATAGATCAGCCTGACCCTGAGGTAACTATCTCTCAAGCTCAGCCTAGAGTGAATATTAAAGCAGGAAAGCCTGCCGTAGATGTAAAACAACAAGACCCTGAAATAGAAGTAGCGCAACCAGACCCAGAAGTTGCGGTTGAAAAAAGCGATCCTGATGTCGAATTAGAAGGCAACTACATTGAAGTGGATCAGTAAAGCCGTGATCGGGCCCTATCGAAATATGCCTATTGAGATATCTCAATAGGCATATTGTTTTAGCCTATGCGAGGCTTCTTAACTTGCAAACAACTGATTAATATCTGCAAACGCTTTAAACTCTAAAGCGTTACCAAAAGGGTCTTTGAAAAACATAGTGGCTTGTTCACCGGGCTTTCCCTTAAAGCGAATGTAAGGTTCGATAACAAACTCGATTCTTGAAGCCTCTAGCTTACTTGCCAGCGCTTGCCAATCGCTCATAGTTAACACAACGCCAAAGTGCGGTACAGGCACGGCATGATCATCAACCCCGTTGTGAGCAGGCGGTGATGGCATAGCCTCTACACAGTGTGTGACCAATTGATGACCGAAGAAATCCCAGTCAATCCACTGAGTATCACTGCGCCCTTTTTCACACCCCAATAGTTCGCCGTAGAAGGCTTCTGCATCAGTTAAATTAGTGACCGGTATGGCAAGGTGAAAAGGCTGAACCATGAACACTCCTGTTATAAGAACTTATTAAGTAACGATAGCTTCAATTTTGAAAACGGCGCGTAACGAAAGAACACGTCTAATGCAAAAGAACGCTTCATCACCGTTTTAATATGACTAAATGTATCAAAACCTGCTTGCCCATGGTAGCTACCCATACCGCTACTCCCGACACCGCCAAACGGCAACTCAGGGTTAGTCATAAACAGCATAGTGTCGTTAGTACACACACTGCCTGAGCTGGTTTTGCTGATGATATTATCAAGCACCTCATCTTTGTCACTAAATGCGTATAGAGCGAGTGGCTTAGGTCTACTGTTCACAAGCTTGATGCCTGCATCCATATTATCGACAGTGATAATAGGCAGGATTGGACCAAAGATTTCTTCTTTCATCAGCGGGCTATCTAACGAAGGCTCTAGTACAAGGGTAGGTACCATTGCTGGTCGGGACTCATCCAGTTCGCCGCCATACACTACATTGACGTTTTCAAGATAGCTCTCTAGGCGCTTAAGATGACGATGATTGACAATATTGCCGTAGTCTCGTGACGATAAGGGGGCTTTTCCGTATTGTTTTTTAAGTTCTTTTTTAACCGCTTCAATAAGCTTTTGCTCAAAGCCCTTTTCTACAATGACATAGTCAGGGGCAATACAGGTTTGGCCAGCATTCATCCACTTCCCCCACACTAGGCGACGGGCAGTTACTGCAAGGTTTGTGTTCTTATCAACAAAGCATGGGCTCTTTCCGCCAAGTTCTAGGGTTACCGGGGTTAAGTGCTTTGCTGCAGCACTCATAACAATTTTACCCACCACTTCACCGCCAGTGTAGAAAATGTGGTCCCACTTGCAGGCAAGTAACGCTGTGGCTTCATCCTTACCGCCTTCAACCACAGCAACACATGAATTATCCATGTATTGAGGGATAAGCTTAGCCACCAGCGACGATGTTTCTTGTGCTAGTTCGGAAGGTTTTAATACCGCGCAGTTACCCGCCGCAATAGCAGCAATGTAAGGCGCAAGTAGTAACTGGAGCGGGTAATTCCACGCTCCAATGATAAGCACGGTGCCAAGGGGTTCAGGCTTGCGAAAGCTTTTACCGGGCCACGCTACCATTGGCGTAGATACTTTGCGTGGCCTTGCCCATTTGTCCAAGTGCCTAAGCGTATGTTTTATATCAGAGAGCAGAAAGCCTTGTTCGGCCACCATGGCTTCAGTCTTACATTTACCTAAGTCATTTTTAAGCGCCTGCAAAATGTCGTGCTGATTGTCTTTCAGTAAAGTTTCTAATGCCTTTAGCTGACTTTTGCGCCACTCCAGGGACTGGGTTTTCCCCGTATCGAAACTGTCGTTAAGCTTGTGAACAACGTCAACGAAACACACGCCAGTTTCCACTGCGTGAAGAGAAGGTCTATTTGGCATAAGAAGGCTCCGATAGCATAACCCCACCGCAACAATTCTATGACTCGCTTTGGTATTATTGCTGGGTAAAGCAGCGTGGTAATTAACTGATACTATCTTATATTAGTAGGGATGTTCGAAGACAACGCAACTAAATTGTTAATTAATGTTTAATGCGCGTCGTCCCAAACACTAAATGAGAGATTTATATGTATAAGATACAGGCGCTAAAAAATGAGGCGTGATAGAGGTAAATGAAAAAGAGGTAAAGTTTGTCAGCAACAAAAAAGCCCAGTAAACACCGGGCTTTTAAATGTATCTAATATCGCGCTATTACGCGTCGTAAGGACTGCGTAAAACGATAGTTTCGTTTCTATCAGGGCCTGTTGACACGATATCAACTGGCACACCTGTTAGCTCTTCAAGACGCTTAATGTAGTTTTTCGCCGCTTGTGGTAGGGCTTCAAACTCAGTTACACCAAAGGTGTTGTCTGTCCAACCTGGCATTTCTTCATATACTGGCGTTACTTTGTCGTAACCGTCAGCGGCCATAGGTGGAACGTCTTTCACATTGCCTTCTGCATCTTTGTAGCCTACACAAATTTGAAGGCTTTCAAGACCGTCTAGGACGTCGAGCTTGGTTAAGCAGAACCCGGTGATAGAGTTAATTTGCACTGCGCGTTTCATCGCAACAGCGTCGAACCAACCTGTACGGCGCTTACGACCTGTGGTTGCGCCAAACTCGTGGCCTTTAACACCTAAATGTTGGCCTACTTCACAATCTAGTTCAGTAGGGAAAGGACCTGAGCCTACACGCGTGGTGTATGCTTTTACGATACCCAATACGTAATCTAGCTTAAGCGGACCGAAACCAGCACCCGTTGCTACACCACCAACGGTAGTGTTAGACGAGGTTACATAAGGGTACGTACCGTGGTCGATGTCTAGAAGTGTGCCTTGGGCGCCTTCAAACATGATAGGAAGACCGGCATTGTGCGCTTTGTCTAGTTCGTCAGTTACATCAACAACCATTGCTTTAAGAATGTCAGCAACTTCCATTGCACCTTTCAAGGTTTCATCAAAGTCTACCGCTTCTTCGCCATAGTATTGCGTAAGTGTGAAGTTATGCACATCTAGCACTTCTTTCAGCTTTGCTGCGAAGTCTTCGGCGTTAAATAAGTCGCCTACGCGTAAACCGCGACGAGCTACCTTATCTTCATAAGCAGGACCGATACCTCGACCCGTTGTACCAATTGCTTTTGCGCCACGGGCTTTTTCGCGCGCTACGTCAAGTGCAATGTGATAAGGAAGAATTAGCGGACAAGCTTCACTAATCTTTAATCGCTCGCGCACTGGAACACCACGCTCTTCAAGCATAGTCATTTCTTTCATTAGTGCGTCTGGGCTAAGCACAACACCGTTACCAATAATACAGGTAACATTATCGCGTAGAATGCCTGATGGGATTAAGTGAAGTACGGTTTTTTCACCGTCGATTACTAGAGTGTGACCTGCATTGTGTCCGCCTTGGTAGCGAACAACATATTTTGCGCGATCAGTGAGTAGGTCTACGACCTTGCCTTTACCCTCGTCACCCCATTGAGTGCCGAGTACCACAACGTTCTTTGCCATGAATCATATGTGTAAGAAAATTAGGCGGGGATTCTACAAAATTCTAGGGCAAGGATCATCTCTTTTTCGAACAAAAATACGACTATTTTATTTTTATTTTTGAAATCACAAAGATGCCCAACCGTCGTCGGCGGCTTTTTAAAATAAGGCTTTGCTAATTGTTTTATAAAACATATTCCCTAAAGCGCTAATTTTAATAGCATTCTAAACATTAGCTAGCACAAAACCTGAACAGACGGTCAATTATAGATTGCGCAACTTACAAAACAGCTTCTTTTAACGTTAACTGAAATAAAAAAGCAGTAGCGCGCCAATTATCACAAGGGTACCGCCAATTTGGCGTAATTGATTACTCGGCTGCTGGCTAATTTGAAGTAAATAATTGCGCCACTTATTTGGAAAAAGCAGTGGCCCTATTCCCTCTATAATAAGTACCAAAGCAATAGCGGGTAATAGCCACTCCATAAATTTATCCTTAAAGTCATGAGCTGTTAATAAGTATATCGTTAAGATTTTGCCACGTTTTACGCGACATATTGTGCTGGCTTTCTAGTGTCGACTTAAGCTACCTTTTAAGGTATTTCCGACAGCGCGCATAAATCAATATATTCGGGCGTATGATATAAGCCAAAACCAAAACGTAACCGGTTGCCTCTGAAGTCAGTAAGAATATGGTGTGCTTTGAGCTTTGAGGCAAGGGCTTTTGTTACATCGGCATTATCTAACTCGAAGGTAAGAAAATGCCCCCGGTTTGCTTCATCACTTACGACTAGATGTTTTTCGTTTAGCAAGGGATGGTTGCAGGTGGCAAGTTTCTCTAGAAAGGTACGCTGCATGCTCATTACGTAACTATTGATTACTGCTACATCAATACTATTTTCTTCAAACATGCGAAGCACAGCTCTCAATCTATATAGCGCGGTAAAGTCCATAGTGGCACCGGCAAAGCGCATACCATCTAGACTATATTGCACGTTGTTATCACCGCCCATTTCTCGGGGTTTGTCTAACTCGCCAAACTCTGCAAACCAGCCGGTATACGTAGGTCGTAGCTTACACCCCACCGGCACGTGGGCAAAGCACGCGCCCTCTCCCGCCTGGGCGTATTTGTAACTGCCCGAAAGATAAAAAATACGATGTGCAATATCGGAAAGGTCAGTAGGCTTTGCCATAAAGCCGTGATAACCATCAACTACTACGAGAGTATTGTCGTTAGTTACACTACGTACAATATCTGCAACGTCACTTACCACATAACCAGAATTGAAAAAGACCTGACTAAAGAAAACTAGCTCAGGATTGTGTTCGGTAATAGCGGCCTTAAAGCGTGAAGCAAAGGTATTATAGGGCTTGGTAGGTACGGTTATAAGTTCTATCTCCCCCTGCTCTTCTAGTCTACTCGCTTGGCGCTGAAAACTGTGAAATTCACTGTCTGTCGACACCACTTTATAAGGTGCAGCACTTTCTATGCTGCTCATAATACGATAAAGCAACTCATGAGTATTTGGCGCAAAAACGATTTGCTGTGGCGCACCAGTATTCAGTATGTTGCTAATGCGCTGTTGCAGCTCCGGCACTAAAGTTTGGAAAAAATATCCCCATTTTTCGTCTACGTATTTCGCACTGTCATCCCAATAGTTGAGCATTGCTTCGCGTGTGCAGTCTGGCCAAAAATAATGACTATGACACGCATAATGCTGTTTGCCTTCATTGGCGTTGAGAAAACCCGTATAGAACTGCTGATATGCCATGCTTTGTTGCCTAATATAAAAACCGCTTAAACCCTATCAAACTTCGACGTATTTCGCATAAATCTGCACCTACAGCAAAACATTTATTTACAAATTAGGTGTAAATAGTTTTGCCCAAATCATTGCGCTTAACGATATTTCTTATATACATACACCCACTGCAAAATTGAAAAACTCTGCTATACCCTATAGAGGTAAGTTGTTTTGTAGGTCTAGTTAGCAAGTTCCATCTGTTCCACGCAGACACATATTAAAGGTACTTTATGCGTTTCCCTAAATACGGAAATTATTCATTGGATATCTCAGGTAACGTTCTTGAAGTGTTTGCTACCGGAGCGTGGAACCTTAAAACAACAGAATTTTTTATAGAGGAAATGCATGGGCTTATTAATAGGTTCAACAATAAGCCTTGGGCCGCCTTAATGGACGGACGCCGTTGGGTATTATCTACGCCTGAATGTCAGACCCGCTTAGCGGATGCAATAAAGGTGAATATTTCGAAGGGGCTTACTCGCTCAGCGTATGTGTTAGATAGCGGAATGGTCAAGCGCGCTCAGCTAGAACGCACCCATCCTTCCAAGCAACGTGACTTTGAAACAAACAACTATGAACGGGAGTACTTTGAAAAATACTTTGAGGCGCTTAACTGGCTGCATGAAGAAGGGTTTTCACCTATTCGCTAGTTTTTAACGAACACCATTATCGACCCGAAAATACGCTTATTTTCACACCTATTGGGGTTAGTTGTAAAAGCCAGCTCCACTAACCATGCAGCTTGTTTTTTAGCCTAAGGCGACGGTTTTAGCGTTATGGTGAACGCTAAAACCCAAATAAGCTTAGTACAACAAGCTATAGACTTTACGACGATACTCTGACTTAAGCGGGTCGCCGTCAGCGAGTGCGTTCATCATATCCATCATTAACTTTCTGGCATCGCCAAAGCCAAGTTCTTTCTTTAATACAGTATAAAGAAGTTCTAGTGCATCTTGTGCTTTGTTTGCTTGCTGCAACTGAACAGCTAAGTCCACCTTAAGCTGCAGGTCATCGGGGTTTGCCTCTACCGCCGCTTGAAGCTGGCGTATTTCAGGCGTATCTGCCGCTTGTTCTGCAAGTTCAATTTTCCCTGCCAAACTCTTATAACGAGAATCTTGATCCACCAGCTTAATCTCTTCAAGCAAAGCTTTAGCTGCATCGATAGAGCCAGTCTCAACGTAACAATCAATAAGCATATACTTAGCGTTTACGTTATCAGGGTTAAGCGTTAAGGCTTCTTTTGCCGCGGGTAGTGCCTCTGCATACTCACCTTGCTGAATCGCTTTACCCGCAGCAGCCAGTAAATCGTCTTCCGGGTTAGGTAGATATTTATCTAGCATTTCGCGAATTTGCTGCTCTGGCTGAACACCCGCAAAGCCATCAACAGGCTGACCATTTTGCACAACCATAACGGTTGGTAAACTTCTAATACCAAACTGTCCAGCTACTTCTTGCTGTGCTTCGCAATCAACTTTGGCCAAAATCAAATGCTGGCTATATTCACCTGCAAGCTTTTCCAGAATGGGCATTAGGTCTTTACAGGGTTCGCACCAATCTGCCCAAAAATCGATAAGCACCAGTTTTTCTTGCGATGCTTCTACAATAATTTGCTGAAAGTTTTCTACCGTAATATCTACGATGGTTGCTTGGCTATTCGCAACGAGATTTTCCATAACGCAGGCCTTTAATTTCTTGTATTGAGAGGAATATGGGGCAGGCGCTGGAAAATTACAAGGCTAACGGAAGTTATCTTTAGCTTCAAAAAAAAGAAGGCATACTCTTTTTCCGAAAAATAAGCCGTTTCGCATTTGTCGCTTTCACGACAATCTCTTTCTATCATGAATGTTAATGTAGTGTAAAACCGCGCTATTGTGTGACTTTATTATTAAGCCACCCTACTTTTATAAAATTTGGCCGAGAGGGTTTTATGACTACACAAACCAGCACAGACACTCAGTTTGCTTCATTCAAAGAGTTTTACCCGTTTTATTTAAATGAGCATAAAGACGGCACTTGCCGCACGCTTCATTTTATCGGCTCTTGGCTAGTTCTTAGCGTTATCGCACTAGCAATATATATGGCGAGCTGGTCGCTCCTATGGTTTATTCCGCTAGTAGGTTATGGCTTTGCTTGGGTAGGTCATTTCTTTTTTGAAAAAAATCGCCCCGCTACATTTAAACACCCCCTTTATAGCTTGATGGGCGACTGGGTTATGTTTAAGGATATTCTTGTAGGCAAAATTAGTCTTAAAGGCTCATAACGATTTCACAAAGGCTAGCCCTACGTTTATATCGACAACACCCGTTGCTAGCGCCCCGCGTTATTATGCGTTGCGGAATGTGTTGCGATTTACGTAGGGATAAGCACTTTTAACGGACAATCCAGCCCCTTCACCGCACACGCTTTACATACCAGAAACGAAAGCGATATGGTTAGAATAAGGTTCACAGTTTACTAAACTAACCGTAAAGTTAAGGTTAAAGCATAACTGAGAACACACTACCTATCGCGCTTAGCGCAAAAAGAATAACAAAAGGAACAAACATGTTTGTGTCTCGTTTCCCCCTTCGCCCTATGCGACAAGGCCTGTTGGCTACTTCGACAGCATTATCATTGTTAGTTTTAGGTATAAGCCAAGCCAGTGCATTGCAAGATTCTGGCTCTGATTCAGATAGCGTAAATGCGCTAACATACGAAGATACCTTTAACTTGGAATATGTCACTAACCCTCAATTCCTTGATAAGGAAACGGTTATTTATTCTCGTCAAAGCATGGATATCATGACTGACGGAAGACAAAGTCGATTGTGGCAGGTAAACATTAAGTCAGGTGAGCATCGCCCGTTTATTGGAGTAGACGAGAACTTGTCACAGGCGACTTTGTCGCCCAACGGTAAGATGGTGGCTTATACAAAATCGGTCAACGGCCGTGCACAGATCCACCTTTATTACTTAGACACTATGCAGTCAGTGCGTTTAACCAATACCAGCGAAACACCGCGTCAGTTAACTTGGTCTCACGACAGTAAAACCTTAGCCTTTACCCAGTTTACTGAAGAAAAGCAAAAGCCATTGTTTACCGGTATGCCGAGTAAACCTAAAGGAGCAAAATGGGCTGATAAAGGCTCGTATATTGATGCGGTGCAGTATAGAGGTGACGGCAGAGGCTACTTACGTGAAGGCTTCGACCAAATTTTTGTTTTACCTGTCGATGGCGGTACCCCGCGTCAGTTAACAACGGGGAAATTCCCAAGCGGCGGTACCCTAGCCTTTTCTAAGGACAATGACTGGATTTATTTCGCCACTGCGCAGCGAGAAGACTATGCGCTGCACCCTTTGTCTGGCGATATTTACAAAGTGAACGTAAGCACAGCGTCAGTTGAACAAGTTACCAATATTGAAGGGCCTGAAGGCAGACCAACTTTAAGCCCCGACGGTAAATACCTTGCGTTTACCCAACTTAACGACAGAAAGCTTTCATATCAAAACGGTGACATCGTTGTACTAGAACTTAAAAGTGGTGATATTACTCGCTTAACTACATCGTTAGATAGAAGCTTAGGTAAGTTCACGTGGCGTAAAGACAGTCGCGGATTAATTTTCTCTTACCTTGATCATGGAGAGACTAAGCTTGCTGCAGTGAACCTTAAAGGTGATGTAAAAACTATCAACGTGAGCATTGGCGGTCAGGCCTTTGGACGCCCTTACACGTCAGGTGACTTTGCAGTTAGTGAAAAAGGGGACATCGTTTATACTACTGCCAGTCGCACCATGCCGGGCGACTTAGCGCTTTACAGAAAAGGTAAAGATGATATACAGCTTACCGATTTAAATAACGACGCACTTGGCCATAAGACGTTGGCAGAAGTGCAAGACCTTTCGGTAGTTTCAAGTGTTGATGAGCTACCTATCGACGCTTGGATTGCATTGCCGCCAGGATTCGATAGCAGCAAAAAATACCCGCTGATATTAGAAATTCACGGCGGTCCACACGCAGCCTACGGCCCTCATTTTGCCATGGAAATTCAGCTAATGGCCGCGCAGGGCTATGTAGTGGTGTGGTCTAACCCAAGGGGTAGTAGCTCTTACGGTGAAGACTTTGGTAATCTGATTCACCATAACTACCCGTCACAAGACTATAACGACCTGATGGATGTGGTAGACGCTGTTGTTAAACAAGGCTATGTTGATTCTGAGAACTTATTTATTACCGGTGGCTCAGGTGGCGGTACACTTACCGCTTGGTCTATTGGTAAAACTGAGCGTTTTAGTGCAGCTGTAGTGGCAAAACCCGTTATCAACTGGATGAGCTTTTCGTTGACGGCCGATGCGTATCCTTACTTTAGCCAATATTGGATGGCTGATATGCCGTGGAACATTGCCGATAAGCTATGGAAGCGCAGCCCGCTAAGTTTAGTGGGTAACGTAGTAACGCCAACCATGCTGCTAACCGGCGAAGCCGATCACCGCACCCCTATTAGTGAAACCGAGCAATACTATCAAGCCTTGAAACTGCAAGGTGTGGATGCGGCGATGGTACGCATTCCTGGGGCTTCACATGGCATCGCAAGCCGCCCTTCTCGTTTGATTCAAAAAGTGGGAAATATTGTGGCGTGGTTTGAACGCTACAAGAAAGACAAAGACAGCGAGTAAAGCGGATTAAATTCTTAGCTCTATTTAAGAAAAAAGGCGCCCTTCAGTAAATGAAGTGACGCCTTTCTTTTCTTCAACATTGACCCTATTTGGTGAGCTTTAGTACTTTTCCATTAGGGGCGTCGGTCAATAAGTAAATAGCACCATCTGGACCCACTTCTACGTCGCGGATACGGTCGTGATTGTCGCGTACATATTCGAACTGCTCTCCCGGCTTTCCATCTTCTACCTTGATACGGCGAAGGTGGGTAAATTTCAAAGAACCCACTAATATATCGCCGTTCCACTCTTTAAACATGTCGCCTTGGTAGAAGGTTAGGCCGCTTGGTGCAATAGACGGGTCCCAGTACAACCAAGGCTGCTTCATACCATCCATATGGGTTTTATCGCTAATGATATCGCCGCTGTAGTCAATACCATAAGTAATCTCTGGCCAACCGTAGTTCGCACCGCGCTCTAGGATATTAATTTCATCTCCGCCTTTCGGACCGTGCTCCATTGCCCATACTGCGCCAGTTTCTGGATGGATAGTTACGCCTTGGACATTGCGGTGACCATAGCTGTATATTTCAGGGGCATTGCCATCAGTAAATGGGTTATCTTCTACTGCGCTGCCGTCACGGTTGATACGCACAATTTTACCAAAGTGGTTATCGGTGTTCTGCGCTTCTTTCATGTACTTATAGCGATCGCCCATGGTTACGTACAAATGTTTTTCGGCATCGAATGCTAAGCGACAGCCAAAGTGAAAGCCGTTATCAACAATAGAGTCTGCACTGAAGATAACTTCAACATTTTCAAGGCCTGAATCAGTAAGCGTGGCCTTTGCAACGCTACTACTGCTGCCAGGTTTGCCTTCTGTCTCGCTCTCTTTGCTGTAACAGAAGTAAATCGTTTTGTTGCTGGCAAAGTCTGGGTCGATGGTAATGTCTAACATACCACCTTGGTTCTGCGCCACCACATCAGGTACGTTATTTAGGCGCCCCGACAATTTCCCGTCTTTTGACAAACGTTGAATACCACCCGCTCGTTCAGTTACCAGCAAGTCGCCATCGGGTAAAAACACCATCCCCCATGGATGCACTAAACCTTCAGCAAGCGTGGTTACGGTTATATCGTTGTCAGTAATTTCATGCGCTTCGCCATGTTTATGATCGCCATGAGCTAGGGCAAATTGGCTTACCGTTAGCGCCATTGCACATGCTACTGCGCACGCTATTGGGCGCGCTAGTGTGCTTATGGGTTTGAACTTAACTGCTAAAGTGCTTTGTGGTTTCATCGTTAGACGCCTCTTTTACAGAAGCTGCGTTTAGTTGCACAGACTTCTTCTATTATTTTTTAAGTTATAGCAGTATACAAAAAAGGGTACAGCGCTGCTGTACCCTTTGTGATAGTTTTACTCGCTAATGCGATAAAGTTAGTTTGTCGTCTAAACGATGCGAACCACCTTCACCACGGCGCCGTATTTATTTTGGAAGCGTTGCACGAAGCATCCACGCTGTTTTCTCGTGAACACGCATGCGGTCACCGATTAGCGCTGCAGATGATTCATCGTCAGCATCTTGCGCTAGCTTTAATGATTCGCGGCACGTTTTCACTACCTGCTCATGACCGTGAGTTAGTAAGCGAACCATTTCGTTGGCCTCAGGCACACCTTCTACTTCTTCAATCGAACTAAGCTCAGCGAACGATTTATATGTGCCCGGCGCTGAAACACCTAGAGTACGAATACGCTCTGCGATTTCGTCTACCGCTTCTGCAAGCTCAGTGTAATGCTCTTCAAACATAAGATGCAGTTCACGGAACTGCGGCCCTTCTACATTCCAATGGAAGTTATGCGTTTGAAGGTATAAAGTGTAAGAATCGGCCAATAGCTTTTTCAGGCCTTCTGCTACTGCGTTACGATCGCTTTCAGAAATACCAATATCAATCTTGCTCATGTCACACTCCTTAACGTTGAAACCCTTTTAGAGATTTTCGTGAAACCAGTTCATTGGTCATCAAAAACCTAGGTCTTAATAATATAGTTTAATAATACTCTAAAATTTTTGATTTAGATTAACGGTTTAGTTAATTGCTTTCATCGTATTAATCGATGACCTGATGCGTTTTGTTTGAGATGCCTGACTAATGGTGATGATGATGGCCATCACCCGTTTCTTTTTTAGCTGACGGCTCTTTTTTAGCTGACGGCTCTTTTTTAACAGGCAGTCTTACCTTGGTCTCGCTCGCATCGTCAAACTTAAGCGTTAGCGCTATATCACTCCCCTCTTCTAACCCTTTGGTTAGCCCTAACAACATTACGTGACGGCCACCTGGTTCGAACGTAGCCATCTGACCCGCTTTTACCTTAACCCCTTCAGTTAACTCACGCATTTTCATGACGTCTTCTTGCATAACCGTTGTATGGATTTGCGCATCACTTGCTATACCTTGGGGTACGGAAACAGATAGCAGCGTTTTATCGCTTTTACTTTGATTATGTAGAGTAAAGTACACTGCGCCGGTTTTTGCCAAGGCAAAGGTTGCTCTGGCGTAACCATTCATCACCATAACGTCAGTTTGCTTAGTAGTGTGCTTATGCTGCTCTTTTAGCTTGTGGTGGTTATCATGATCATTGCCATGGGCGGAAATAGTCCCAGACAAGCTTAAAGAAAATAAGCCAGTAAGGATAACTAACGGTTTAAGCGATTTGGAAAAAAGTGACATACCGTATGCTCCGAATGAATATTCGTAAGCAAGTGTACGTAAGTTTGGCATAGGAAAAAAGAAAAATGGTGCCGACTGCCGGAATCGAACTGGCGACCTACTGATTACAAGTCAGTTGCTCTACCAACTGAGCTAAGTCGGCACACTTTAAAAACCGCTGCCTAGACAGCGGATGCGTATTCTAGCGATAAACGCGTGGGTGTCAACCTTTTAATCGCGTTGCTTCACCAACTAATTTCGGGAAGTACTCAAGTGGTAAATATTTGCTCAATGCCATGAGCTTTTCACCTAAACTTTCATAACTATTGGTGGTGACATTGATATGCCCCATCTTGCGTTTTTCACGAACGGACTTCCCGTACCAGTGCAGATGGCTTCCATCAATGCTCAGCAAGTCTCGTGAAAAGCTACTGCAACCAATGATGTTGACCATCGCGCTTGGCCCTATGGCAGAGGTATCGCCAAGGGGCAGACCACAAACTGCACGTAAGTGGTTTTCAAACTGACTGGTTACGGCGCCAGACTGGCTCCAGTGACCGGAGTTGTGCACGCGAGGAGCAAGTTCATTAACAAGCAGTTTGTCGCCCACTTGGAATAACTCAACAGCCAGCACGCCTATGTAGTCCATACCCTCAGCTAGTTTCACGAAAATATCGTGAGCCTGAGCCTGGAGGGCGTCATCTACGTTAGTCGCTGGCGCGACCGACACGTGAAGCTGCCCCTGGTGGTGCAGGTTTTCAGCAAGTGGATAGGTTCTTACGTCGCCATTAGCGTTACGCACACCGATTAACGACAACTCTCTATCAAACGCCACCATTTTTTCTACCACTAAAGGCACGTTCTCTAAGTCTAAGCCTTGTAGCGAGCTTTTTAGTGCTGGCAAGTCAGCTTCATCACTTAAACGCCACTGACCGTAACCGTCGTACCCATCGCGACTAGCTTTAAGAATAAGTTTGCTACCAAGCTGCTTTACGCAATCATCTAGTTGTGCAAGGTTGGTTACTACCTGGTGGTCGCAGTTTGCTACTTTCATACCTTCAAGCAGCTTTTTCTCACGTACGCGGTCGGCCCCCACAAGAATACTGTCGATATTAGGCATCAACTTGTTTGTTTTCGCTGCGTCTTCAAGCAGTTTTTCAGGTACATGCTCAAACTCTACCGTTAATGCATCGGCATCTTCTAGCGCTTGCGCTAATGGTGTATCAAGTGGGCTTTTGCTAACTGGATGTACAACGGTATCGTTGTTTACGTCCACAGCTTGAACCTCAATACCTAATGGACTTCCCGCCAGGTACATCATTTGAGCAAGTTGGCCTGCGCCGTAAACAACTACTCTCATTCATCTAGCTCCAATGTGTTGCTTGAAGCAAGTACTGTCTCGGTTTGAGACTTTCTGAACGCGATAACTGCTTCGCGCACGCTCTTATCTTGCAGTGCAACAACTTGTGCCGCGAGTAGACCTGCATTTGCTGCGCCAGCTTCACCAATGGCTAGTGTGCCTACCGCTACGCCTTTCGGCATTTGAACGATAGAAAGCAATGAATCTAACCCGTTAAGCGCTTTTGATTTCACCGGGCAGCCAAACACCGGCAAGTGGGTGTGTGCGGCAATCATTCCCGGCAAGTGTGCCGCGCCGCCCGCGCCAGCAATTATTGCACTAAAACCTTCATCGGCAGCGCCTTCAGCAAACTCTACTAGCAAGTTAGGTGTTCGATGTGCCGACACCACCTTCGCTTCAAATTCAACACCAAACGACTTCAGCATTTTTGCGGCCTGCTGCATGGTAGGCCAGTCTGAAGTTGAACCCATTACAATCGCGACTTTTGCCATCTAGAGATCCTCGGGGTAGGTAAAATGGACAACCTTGGAAAGGCCGCGATTGTAGCTTAAAACCGTTCAAAATCCCACCGTAAATGGTGTGAAATATAGCGCTATAAAGTACAAACGTGTCAACGCTCTCTCTGTTTGGGGGTGATCTATCTAAACCTAATATTCCGTATTAACTATAATTAATTTGTGTAGAAAAAATGCCTTATAACACGAATGAACAACCGCTATTCTTCAAGCTTTGCGGTGTTAGTAGTTAAATGGCGCAAGAGGTTATTGATGACAGATAAGCATGAACCGGACGTACTTGATGAAGTGATAGAAGAAGTACAGGACGTGGTCTCTGACTTCTTAAACCGCGAGGCCGCTCCCGGTATTTTGCTGATGGCAGCGACAATACTGGCACTCATTATCGCCAACTCCCCATTAGATACCTTTTACGACCATTTAATCAGCATGCCAGTGCAGATCTCAGCGGGCACATGGGCTATTGATAAGCCTTTGCTGTTATGGATTAACGATGGCTTGATGGCGGTGTTCTTCTTTCATGTAGGCTTAGAACTTAAACGAGAAGTTTGTGAAGGTGAGCTGGCAAACCCTAAAGATATTATTTTACCTGCTGCGGGTGCACTGGGCGGTATGGCACTGCCTGCATTAATCTATGTAGGCATAAACTGGGATAACCCTGTAGCGATTGCAGGGTGGGCTATTCCCGCTGCCACTGACATTGCCTTTGCGTTGGGTATTCTAGCGTTACTGGGTAGTCGTGTACCTACCAGCCTTAAAGTATTTCTAGTTACGCTGGCGATCATCGATGACATCGGCGCTATTGTAATTATTGCTTTGTTTTATACCGACAACATTACCGCTGGCGCATTATACGTTGCCGCAGGTTGCTTATTCCTGCTGTGGCAAATGAACAAGCGAAATGTGGTGGATATCCCAGCCTATGTTTTTGTAGGCATTATTTTGTGGGTGGCTATGCTGAAATCCGGTGTACACGCTACATTGGCGGGTGTGGTACTGGCTAGCTTTATTCCTATGCGGGATCAAAAAGACGCGTCATACTCTCCTGTAACACGACTTGAGCACGGATTAAATGGCTCTGTGAGTTTTGCTATTTTACCTTTGTTCGCCTTTGCTAATGCAGGCATTAGTTTTGGGAATATTAGCCCAGAAGGTATTTTCCACCCTGTAACCTTTGGTATTTTCCTTGGTTTGGTTGTTGGTAAACAAATAGGTGTATTTGGGTTCTGCTATCTAATGGTAAAGCTTAAACTAGCGAAGTTACCTGACGACCTTAATTTCAAGCATATTTATGGCTGTGCGCTGCTTTGCGGCGTTGGTTTTACTATGAGCCTGTTCATAGGAGGACTTGCCTTTGAACAAACCGGCATTAATCAAATTTTTGATGAGCGTGTCGGAATTTTAGCAGGCTCACTTGTGTCTGCGTGCTTAGGCTACATTGTACTGCGACTCGTTAGTGATGCCCCGAGTGATGATGCAGACGTAGCTTCAAACGCTAGCAAGTTCACGGGCAATACAGTCAAATAGCACTTGCTTGCGAATAGGCTTACCTAAATGCGCATTCATGCCTGCTTCTAAGCAGGCATTTTTATCTTCAATAAAGGCATTGGCCGTTAGCGCTATAATTTTAATCTTAGTTTTATTTCTACCTTCTTTGCGGATAAGTGTGGATGCAGCTAATCCATCCATTATGGGCATCTGACAGTCCATTAACACAAGGTCGAAATCATGTTTTTTCTCTGCCTGAACAGCGTCTCTGCCATTTTTAGTCCGAATACATTTAATGTTCGCTGATTTAAGCATGTCCATCACGATGTCGGCGTTTATATCATTATCTTCTGCAAGAAGTACGCGAAGACCATTGGGGAGTGTTGCTGGGGCCTGACGTTGCACTTGCATATCGCTATTACTCATATCAGCTGGTATATGGAAGGTAAAATTAGTCCCCTTATCCAGCTCACTTTCTACATAGAGCTCGCCACCGAGCAACTCGATCAGTCCTTTGGATATGGCCAATCCAAGTCCGGTTCCACCAAAATGGCGTGTAGTTGATGTATCAGCTTGTTCAAACTTTTCAAAGATAAGGTGCATTTTGTCAGGCGCAATACCAATGCCGCTATCTTTTATTGAAACTTTAAGCTCTTGATGTGCGTAACTAACGTCAACCGCAACCTCCCCCTCGTTGGTAAATTTAATTGCGTTGCTAAGAAGATTATTAATAACTTGAGCAACTTTCCCAGCATCAATATTTAAGCTATCGGGTACATGACTACTGATATTAAGCGCAATATCGTAACCCTTAACCTGTGCTGTATGACGATAAAGTTCACAAGAGGCAATGAGCAATTCGCGAATATCACAGCGCTGAATATCACAGAGCATTTTTCCTGCCTCGATTTTCGACCAATCCAAAATGCTGTCCAAAATAATGAGTAGATTGGTGGCCGAACGAGAAATCGTTTTCGCTCGAACAGCAATATGTTCTGGTAGTTCGTTGTCTAACATCAACTCACAAGAACCCACAATACCGTTCATAGGCGTTCTTATCTCGTGGCTCATATTGGCAAGGAATTGGGTTTTGGCAACGTTAGCAGCCTCAGCTTCTTTTAACGCTAAGGCTAAATGCTCAGTCTTTTCCTCTATGCGCTTTTCTAAAGACAGGTTTAACTCATTAAGTTCTACGTTTAGCCCCTGCTCTATTTCTCTCGCTTTTTTAAGCTCATCAAAGGCTCCTAATAAACGTGTTTCTAAGCGCATAAACTCATCACTTAGTGAAGATAGTTCTTGAATATGGAGCGCTCTTTGCGGGGCTTTTTTCCCTTTTTTCTGGGTAGGTTCGAAGTCGGCTATATAACGGATAAGACGGCGAATAGGTGCCCCCACCATTTTCGCTACTACATAACCTGTAAAGGTCCCGAATGCAGATAAAGCCAGCAGTAACAGCAAATCTTTAAGTAAATAACTACTCATCGATGCCATCAAAAGCCGTTTATCGAAGTAATAACTAACCTTCCAATTGGCAAAAGAGATATTTTCAGTGAATCTAAGCCACGTTTTACCTAGAGGTCCATTTTCAACTTCATTGACACATTTGGGTTCACATGAATAAAACGGTGCTTTGGTTAAGGGCTTTAACGCTAATGCATCAGAGGCATAAATTACCTCACCTTTTTGATCTTCAATAAGCATGGAAAACCCGTCAAGACTAAGGCTATCAATGGCATGAAAGCTCTTCAAAGATAATGAACCTTCAACAATACCTTTAGGTGACCCCTCACTATCTAAAATAGGTGCTGATAGAGCAACAATTGGGTCGTTACCAAAGCCACGACCTTGGAAAACATTAGATAAAAATGGTTCGCCTGACCGTATAACTTCATAAAAGTAAGGCCGATAGGACACATTGGGTCGCCCGTTTTGTTTTGCTTTTTCCAACATGTCTGGCGGATAGGCATGTGTTATATCACCATCTGCATTCGCTACTAGAAAGGTTAAAAACTCTGGGTTGTGAGAAGATACAATTTGTAAATTTTTGGCAGCAGCGTTTTCTAAATTTTTTTCCAAATAATTATTAGAAAGGATTGCAGCTGTGGTGGTGATGGCATTTTGATGTTGACGTAAAAAGTTTGAAAGCTGAAATTCCAGCACTTTTACGCGCTGACTCATATAGCTGTGAATTTGCTGCTCTTGTTGGAGCTGAAAC
Source organism: Alteromonas sp. BL110 (assembly GCF_003443615.1). Lineage (NCBI taxonomy): Bacteria > Pseudomonadati > Pseudomonadota > Gammaproteobacteria > Alteromonadales > Alteromonadaceae > Alteromonas > Alteromonas sp. BL110. Next base: position 1,207,658 of record NZ_CP031967.1, read on the forward strand.
AGACTGACCGACAGATATATCACCGCCATAGAAGCAACAAAGAAGCACCCAGAGAAGAAATACCCGAAGAGAAAGTGAAGTGTGACCCGCTCCGACTTGTTCGAAGTCTGCCGCTTTAGGCCATAAATGGCTAAGTAAGCAAAATGACCAATGATCAAGCCAAATACCCCACTGACCCAGGTAACTAAAACGCCAGAGAACAGCATATTTACGTTGTCATAATCAAAGAGCGAGTGCTCTAACAGCAAAATAGGTAAAAAAACGATAGACCAGAAGCCTGCGCCTACTTTAATCACTTGTTTTAGTGATTTGTCATAGCCAAAAAAGCTAAGCACTATTGGCAAAAGAGTGAGACTTTCTTTTCCAACGATACTGCCTTCGTTAAGCCACAATGGAAGACTGATTAAAAGTGCAATGGGGATTGAAATGAAAGGGGAAAAGCGAAGGGAGGCATAAACCGCCGCTCCTATGCCAAATGTGGCGATCCCAGTGCTGTCAAAAGGTGAGTTTAGTGCATTTAATCCAGCGCCCAGCGCGCATACAGTCAGTATTTGGAGGGCCAGAGACCATGAAATGGAAAACGAATTACTGCCAATTTTCAATACATGTCTCCAGCCACCAACGTTAGTGTTGCGCCATATAATCTAAAGTAAAGTTAGTGAGTAGCTTCACGCCCAGCTTCATTCCCTCATCATCAACGTAGAACTCTGGCGTGTGATGAGCAGGGCTGTCTTCTTCTGATACATCTAGCGGCTTACCGCCTACCCAAACGTATAAGCCTGGAACTTGCTCTTGGAAAAATGAGAAGTCTTCTGCCCCGGTCACCGGTTTAGAAAGTAAAGTGTTCTCAACACCAGCGGTACGCTGCATGGTAGGTAACATAGCTTTGGTAAGTGCTGGGTCGTTGTACGTAATTGGGTAATAGTAATCTAGTGGTAATGTGAGTTCTGCCTCTGCACCCATACTCTCTGCGATCGCTTTTACTTTACGGGGTAGTGACTCGTAAATATGATCGCGAGCGGCTTCATTAAGTGTGCGGATGGTCCCTACCATTTCTACTTCGTTTGGTATGATATTAGAGCGGTTGCCACCGTGAATAGAGCCAATAGATACCACTGCTGCATCGTCAATCAATTTTAATTCACGACTAACGATGGTTTGAATGGACATGATCATTTGCGCAGCAGTGACTACTGGATCTACGCTCTTCCAAGGATAAGCACCGTGCGCTTGTTTGCCGTGAATAACAATTTTGAACGGATCCACTGCGGCCATGGTACCGCCAGCGTTATAACGTACTTTACCCACATCGGTGTTGGCATTGATATGCAAACCGAAGATTGCATCGACATCAGGATTCTTTAATACGCCTTCAGCTACCATGACTTCTGCACCGCCTTTTTCACCGGCCGGCGCCCCTTCTTCAGCAGGCTGAAAGATAAACTTCACCTTGCCCTTTAATTCACCTTTTATCTCAGTGAGGATTTTTGCTGCTCCCATCAGCATGGCCATATGCGTGTCGTGACCACAGGCGTGCATCACTGGTACTTCCTTACCATTGTATTCGCCTACCTGCTTTGAGCGATAGGCTAAATCGTTCTGTTCTTTCACTGGGAGGCCATCCATATCAGCGCGCAGCGCGACAACAGGACCAGGTTTGCCAGAGTCCAATATTGCTACCACCCCGGTTTTAGCTACGCCGGTTTGGACTTGTAAGCCTAGGCTTTTAAGGTAATCAGCTACATATTCAGCGGTTTTGAACTCGCGGTTCGACAGTTCTGGAAACTCATGAAAATGATGACGCCATTTAATAACGTCTGACTCGACTTTGTTAGCCAGTTCATCAACGTTAATTGGGTTAGCGCTAACTGCGAAAGAGGCTAGACCAGCAAATACAAGTGAGAGCAATTTCCGATTCATATCTCTTATTTCCTTTGATGTTTTTAGTTAGAGTAAATCATCTTAAAGGAGAACACACCAATGCTTCTACAATTGCAGTAAAGAATTAGCAGGCACTTGAAAATACCCCATTCACCCACCTGTGAATATTAGACAGAAGTATAATGCGAGCCGCTGAGTGATTTTGGAAACAAATAAGGCGCCATGAGGCGCCTTATTTATATACATATCAACTTATTGCTAAGTCTGAATTAGCTCTTTTGTCTACGCATTGCGTCAAAAAACTCATCGTTGGTCTTGGTCATCGACAGCTTACTGATGAGGAAGTCCATGGCATCAATTTCAGACATCTCGTGAACAATTTTGCGCAGGATCCACATTTTCTGTAGTTCGTCTTGCGCGGTAAGTAGCTCTTCACGACGGGTACCTGAGCGGTTGAAGTCGATAGCTGGGAATACACGTTTTTCCGCAATCTTGCGGTTAAGGTGAAGTTCCATGTTACCTGTACCTTTGAACTCTTCGTAGATAACTTCATCCATTTTAGAGCCGGTATCGATTAATGCCGTTGCAATAATAGTTAGGCTGCCGCCTTCTTCAACATTACGTGCAGCACCGAAGAAGCGCTTAGGCTTGTGCAATGCATTTGCGTCGACACCACCAGTAAGTACCTTGCCCGATGAAGGAATAACCGTGTTATACGCTCGCGCCAAACGAGTTATTGAGTCAAGCAAGATAACCACGTCTTTTTTATGTTCTACAAGACGCTTCGCTTTTTCAATTACCATTTCAGCCACTTGTACGTGACGACTTGCCGGTTCATCAAACGTTGATGCAACCACTTCACCCTGTACAAGGCGGTGCATTTCGGTTACTTCTTCCGGACGCTCGTCGATAAGCAATACCATTAACTCACAATCGGGGTGGTTAGCAGCGATTGACTGGGCAATGTTCTGAAGAAGGAGCGTTTTACCGGCTTTAGGCGGTGCAACGATAAGGCCACGCTGACCTTTACCGATTGGCGATGCTAAATCAAGTACACGAGCCGTGATATCTTCCGTTGAACCGTTACCGCGTTCCATACGCAAGCGGTCTGCCGCGTGAAGCGGTGTAAGGTTTTCGAAAAGGATTTTGTTACGTGAATTTTCAGGCTTGTCGAAATTTACTTCGCGAATTTTTAGCAGAGCAAAATATCGTTCACTGTCTTTAGGTGGACGAATTTTTCCGGCAATTGTATCACCTGTACGCAAGTTGAAGCGTCGAATTTGGCTTGGCGATACATAGATATCGTCTGGCCCTGCAAGATACGAAGAGTCAGCTGAGCGTAAGAAGCCGAAACCGTCCTGTAAAATTTCTAGTACCCCATCACCAAAGATATCTTCACCGCTTTTTGCGTGTGTCTTTAGTATTGAGAAAATGATGTCTTGTTTTCTGGCGCGTGCCATGTTTTCCAGGCCCATTTCCTCGGCCAGGTTAACCAACTCGCTTATTGGTTTGTTCTTTAATTCAGTTAAATTCATACTGGTGGGTCTTTGTGCTTGAACTTCGCTTACAGGACTTAAAGTCACTCTGTTCTAGTTTAGATTTGATATCACCCGGATGTGGGCGTAAGCAGAATGCTGCTCGGATGAGCGCTAAGGAAAAGTTAGCACTATATTTAATCAACGTCCAGCGTTTTACCACCGAAATGTTAAATAAATTGAAGCGCCCTTTCCTAAAACTAAATGCAAGTACCTGTGGTGCAAATAAAAACCGGCGCTTTATTCGCACCGGTTTTTTTATTTTGTTTCAATTACAGATTTTCGTTTAGAAATTCTGTTAATTGAGCTTTTGATAGCGCGCCAACTTTAGTAGCAGCTACGTTACCGTTTTTGAAAAGTAGTAATGTAGGAATACCACGAATACCATATTTAGGTGGAGTTTCGTTATTTTCATCGACATTCAACTTGCCAACTGTTAACTTGCCTTCAAACTCGGTCGCAACTTCTTCTAAGATTGGTGCGATCATTTTACACGGGCCACACCATTCGGCCCAGAAGTCAACCAGTACAGGACCTTCAGCATTGATAACATCTGCTTCGAATTTATCGTCAGATAACTGGATAATTTTGTCGCTCATTCTTTTCTCCATTATTGGTCTGTCGCTGATTTGTCTCAGCCCGACCATAAGTGTTATATAGAAACTGTTTTTTAATGCAAGCACTGATAAGCTATAAGCTATGCCTACTCACTTAACTGATACTCATTTTTCCGACCTGCCGATTAACGGCAAGGTTGTTGACGCCTTAACGGCAGCTAATTTTTCACATTGTACACCAATTCAAGCACTTGCACTGCCTCCATTATTGGAAGGTCACGACATTGCAGGTCAGGCTCAAACAGGAACCGGTAAAACCATTGCCTTTTTGGTGGCTACATTTCACTATTTGCTAAGCAAAGCAGAAAATGCAGATAACAGCAAATCAAATGGCCCTCGCGCAATTATTATGGCGCCGACCAGAGAGCTCGCCGTTCAAATTTATAACGACGCCAAACTGCTTAGTGAGCATACCGGATTGTCGCTTGGTTTGATCTATGGGGGCGAAGGTTACCAAAGTCAACGTGAAACTTTGGAAGAAGGGGTGGATATTATAATTGGTACGACAGGACGCATTCTTGATTACTACAAACAGAATGTGTTTACTCTGAATAATATTCAGGTTGCCGTACTTGATGAAGCCGACCGCATGTTCGATTTAGGCTTTATTAAAGATATCCGCTTTTTGTTCCGCCGTATGCCACCGGCAAGCGACCGTTTAAGCATGCTATTTTCTGCTACGCTTAGCTATCGCGTACAAGAACTTGCCTATGAGCATATGAATAACCCAACTCACGTTCAGGTTGCTCCAGAACAAACGACGGCGACTCGCGTTTCTCAAGAGTTATTTTATCCGTCTGATGATGACAAGATGTTACTTCTTCTTACGCTACTTGAAGAAGAGTGGCCGGATAAAGCGATTGTTTTTGCCAACACTAAAAATAGCTGTGAAAAAGTCACCGACTGGCTAACCGCTGATGGACATCGCGTAGGCTTACTAAGCGGTGATGTACCGCAGAAAAAACGCCTGGGGATTCTAGAAGGCTTTACAAAGGGTAGCCTAGATATCTTGGTAGCAACTGACGTTGCGGCTCGAGGTCTTCATATCGACGCGGTAACTCACGTATTTAACTATGACCTTCCTGACGATGCTGAAGACTATGTGCACCGAATTGGCCGTACTGGTCGCGCAGGTCAAAGCGGCGTCGCAATTAGTTTTGCATGTGAAAAATACGCACTAAACTTACCTGCTATCGAGCAATACATCCAAAAAGCGATCCCGGTTACCGATTATGACCGCAGTGCCCTGCTTGATGATGTAACGCCGCCCAAGCCACGCAGACGACGTACGCCTAACAACCGCAATTCGTCACGTCGTGGTAACGGCAGAGGTCGTGGGAAACCCCAACAACGCAATAACAAAGCGTAAGGTAGTTAATAAGAATCGAGATTTTATGCAGGCAGAACTCCAGCACGATGCCCAAACCTACGGCGAGTACTACGCAGCCGTAGACTTGGGCTCTAACAGCTTTCATATGGTGATTGTTCACGTCGTTAATGGCAGTGTGCAAATAATAGGGAAAATTAAGCAAAAAGTACGTTTAGCGGCAGGGCTAGACGATGACTTAGTACTTGATGATGTAAGCATGGAGCGCGGCTGGCAATGCCTGCAAGTTTTCTCGGAACGCCTGCAAGATATCCCTTCTTCTAATATCAAAATAGTCGCTACGGCTACTCTACGCCTTGCGACCAACGCGCATGTTTTCGTTCGCAAAGCTGAAGAAATTCTTAATCACAAGCTCAACGTGATAAGCGGCGAGGAAGAAGCGCGACAAATTTACCTTGGCGTAGCCTATACATCAGCTAACCAAGGTAACAGTCTAGTCATTGATATTGGAGGTGCCAGCACCGAAATTATTATCGGGAACGATATGCAACCTATTCACTTGAAAAGTTTGGATATGGGCTGTGTGACTTTTATGGAGCGCTATTTCACGGGCGGTACCATAACCGAAGATAACTTCGAAAACGCTAAAAAAGCGGCCCATGCATTGATTGATAATGTATCGAGTGCTTTTTTGTGTTTCGACTGGGAAAATTGTTTAGGTGCGTCGGGAACGCCACAAGCGATTACCGAGATTTTGGTAGCGCAGGGTATCAGCGACGCCATTCGCTTAGATTATCTGTACCACTTGGAAAAGCAGTGCGTCGAATGCGGCAGTATAAAAAGCCTCGATATAGACGGTTTAGAAGACAATAGAAAAGCTATTTTCCCTTCTGGCTTGGCGATTCTTATCAGCTTGTTTGAAGCGCTGAATATCAAACATATGAATATCTCTGGCGGAGCTTTGCGCGAAGGGCTTATCTACGGGATGTTAGATAACGTTACTGAAAATGATAGACGTCAACAAACGCTCAACCAAGCAAAGCAGCGTTATCACGTTGATAGAAACCACGCTAATTCGGTTCGCCATGTAGCACTTGCTTTATGCCACCAGCTTTGTGCCCAACAAAATATTTGTCACCTAGATACGGAAACTATTTTAGGGGCTGCTGCACAATTGCATGAAATTGGTCTTCACATTGAATATAAACGCCATCACGAACATGGTGAATATATTCTAAGTCATATAGATTTACCGGGGTTTACTCGTTTGCAACGCTCAGCAATTCGCGATCTTGTTGCGCAGCACCGTTTAACAATTGATGCGGAAATTTTTGATAAGTATCACGAAGATTATCGCCCTATGCTAAAGGGAATGCTTCGAGTATTACGCATAGCCGTGGTTTTATGTCTTCGCCGACAAAACAAACATATCCCAGAAGTTTCTCTGCAATGTGAAGACAGTAAGTGGACGCTTACTTTCCCCGAAGGCTGGCTAAAGTCTCACCCTTTAATCAATGCTGAGTTAGCAAACGAGTGCTGGTTACAACACAAAGCTGGGTGTGAGCTAGTGTGTAAGTAAACACTCACACCCATGTCATATGAGTTAAAAAAGCCGTGCTAAGCACGGCTCTTTATTAAGATACATAATCAGATATCACTTAAGCTTGGCGTCTATTTACCATTTTGCTTTGCTAGTAGCTCCGCAGCTTTAGGTGCGAAATAGGTTAAGATGCCGTCTGCACCTGCGCGTTTAAATGCAAGTAACGACTCTAAAATTACCGCTTCTTCGTTTAGCCAACCGTTCGCAAAGGCAGCTTGATGCATAGCGTATTCGCCACTTACTTGGTAGGCAAATGTTGGCACTTTAAATTCATCTTTGCAGCGTCTTACTACATCTAAATAAGGCATACCGGGCTTCACCATTACCATGTCTGCGCCCTCTTCTATATCAAGGGCAATCTCATGAAGCGCCTCGTCGGTATTTGCTGGGTCCATCTGATAGGTTTTCTTGTTGCCGCCTTTGATATTTGCGGCAGAGCCGACTGCATCGCGAAATGGACCATAGTAAGCCGAGGCGTATTTGGCCGAGTAAGCCATAATACATGTATTAATATGGCCTGCCTCTTCAAGTGCCTTACGAATACTGCCAATGCGTCCATCCATCATGTCAGAAGGCGCAACAATGTCAGCACCAGCTTCGGCATGTGACAAAGCTTGTTTGATGAGAACCTCAACGGTTTCATCGTTCATCACATAACCGGTTTCGTCTAGAAGACCATCTTGTCCATGAGACGTGAAAGGGTCTAATGCAATATCAGACATCAGTATGACTTCAGGGAAAGCCTTTTTAAGCGCCCTCATAGCTTGTTGAGCAAGGCCATCAGGATTAAATGCTTCACTTGCACATTCCGTTTTTAGCGACATAGGTGTTACAGGGAAAAGTGCAATGGTTCTAATACCTAATGCTACCCAATTTGCGGCTTCTCGAACCAGCAAATCGATAGAAAGCCTTTCAACACCAGGCATAGAGGGTACGGCTTCCCTGGTGTTTTCACCAGGCAACACAAAGACGGGGTAAATTAAATCATCCGTAGTTAGCCTGTGCTCTGCCACAAGCCCTCTTAACGCCTCTTTGGCACGTAGTCTACGCATACGACGGAGAGGGAAAGGTGAAGACGTCATAGTTTTTCCTGTAAGTATTTGTGTATCACTGTGTTTCGCCCTGAAGCTTTCGCTTCGTACAGGCAGTCATCAGCATATTTAAATAATCTTTGCGCGTGCTCTTCATCCGCGATAATGGTTGTAGAAACACCTGCGCTAGCGGTTAGCTTAATCATTTGTCCCTCGTATTCAAGTGGACTGTTTTCTAAGCTATGTCGAATATTCTCAGCTACGTGGTACGCGCCGTTCAAATCGGTATTAGGCAATATAATGGCGAACTCTTCACCACCTATGCGACACAAATCATCTGTTGGGCGATGGATGAGTTTCTGAAAGACATTGGTTACATGAATTAAGCACGCATCTCCACCATCGTGCCCGAATTCGTCGTTAATTTTTTTGAAGTGGTCCACGTCAACAATGATCAGTGATAACGGCGTTTGCTCACGGCGGCTTCGCCTTCCCTCCGACCGCAAGCGTTTATCAAAGTGTCGTCGGTTGTGTGCCCCTGTGAGCGGGTCTATTGCGTTAAGTCTTTCCAACTCTTGGTTCACATCAGAAAGCTCACGCAGCGTTATCTCTAACTCGAGCGTGCGTTCCTGAACTTTATATTCCAGATCATCTTGGTAGCGCTTTTGCACTTCCAACAAATTTTCCTTAGCGGTATTCGCTTGTTTTTCTTGCTCAAGGGCAAACTGCTGTGCATCAATTAAGTCGTCACGACTGTGGCTGTAATTGATCGCCAGTATCAGCGCCAATATTAAGGTTTCTACGGTTCCACCTATAACTAACAAGTCATTAGACGAAATAGGTAGCTGGATAATATTTACATTATCTAGACTTGCACACAGACCACTAATTAGCAGAAAGCCCCAAGCGATTGTGAAATAGCGCGCTACGGCTTCTCGCTTAAGCGAAAGCCACACACCTAGAGCTAGGATAAAAATGACAACAAGGCTTAATAATAGAAGAAACGCTTTTATCATCAGCCAATAGGGCAAAACAATACCCGCAATAATACTCAAGCCGCAAGCCCAACTAATAGCTTTGGTCACGTTATCAAGCTTGTTACTGTAATTTTCAATAGGCAGAAGACTACGAGTAAATAGCGCCGCAAACATTATAGTCGCGTTTGCAAATACGATAATTGCTTTACTCTGAAACCAAATGTTTGTGGGCCAAACATAAGAAAAGCCGTAACCGTGAAGCGTCATTAAAACAAGCGCTAGGTTAATTACGTAACCCGAATAAAACAAAAAGGACGCATTTTTAGTTGTGACAGTTAAAAACGCATTACTCACTCCCATTGCTAGCAATACGCCAAAAAAGATGCCTAACACCAAGTTTCTAGTTGATGTGTATTCTATAAATTCTGTCTCCCCCCAAATACGAATGGGAAGGCGAACGCTGCCCGATGTTTGCAGTTTAATAATGACGCGCTGAGACTGCGCACTGTCAGGTAACGGGAACAAGGGTTTGACGTGCGCAATAGGTCTATCATCAAAGCTTTGTCCGTCGCCGCTAGAGTAAGTCACTATGGGTTTAGTGCCCGCTTGGCTATATACCGCTACATCCAAATTATCTAACAAGGGATAATCTATATGTAAGAGAAACCGGCTTTGGTTGCTTTTTGTTGGCTCGACTATTATTGAAAACCAGTGCACATCGGTGTTCATTCCTAAATTTACTGGGGATGAAACTTGAGTCCATTCACTAGCAGAAGTTTGAACAACACTATTGAAATCAAGTGTCGCCCCTTGAGTTTCTTTCAAATAGGTTAACTGTGAAAACCGAGGGGAGAGGCTTGTCGCTGGTGAGAGGTTAAGCAGAACTAAAGCAAATGCCACCACAGCAAGGGCAGTGATAAGAATGAGACCCGCATCATACTTGCGCATCGCTTTTAGATTTGTCTGCATATAAACCTATGTTTAGCTGAGAGAAAACAACTCACAGCTATTAGCATAACTGCTAATACGCAATTTATCAGTGTCAACTTGCAGATATTCGCCTAATTGCTGAGCGATATGGGGCAAAAAAGCGGGTTCATTATTGCGTTTACGCGGACGAAGTGTTTTTGGAAATAAATATGGGGCATCAGTTTCAAGGATAAGTTTGTTTGGCGGGATATGCTTTACAGCATCACGTAAATCAGCACCCCGCTTATCGTCGCATACCCACCCTGTGATACCGATATAAAGACCTAATGACACATACGCTTTAACCTGTTCTGCCGTGCCGGTAAAGCAGTGGGCAATTCCCCCTTTCAAACTCGGCATGTACTGAGTTAACAAGCCAATCTGTTCGTTAAAGGCATCTCTTTCATGTAAGTACACTGGTAAGTTCAATGACGTAGCTAGGTTTAACTGCGCTTCAAAAACCGCTAATTGAACATCTTTGGGAGAAAAATTACGGTTAAAGTCTAACCCGCACTCACCTATAGCTACACACCCTTGATGCTGAGCAAGTTCACGTAATCGGTCGTAGTCGCCTTCAGTGACATCTTTGGCGTTATGAGGGTGTACACCAATGGTGAAGCAGCAATGATCAGGGTGCTTTTCATAAAGCGCTACGGCAGCGTCCCACTCGTTGGGATGAGTGGTAATGACGCACAGCTTTTCAACACCGGCGTCTTGTGCACGTTGTATGACTTCTTCGGCGTCAAAACGCTTATCGAGCAGATTGACGCCCGCATCGAACCAAGGCATTTACTTAATGCGTTTCACTTTCATGCGCTTGTTTAGACCTTCAACCCCTAAATAAAAGGCTCCAAGAAGACCACGTTCAACAGTAACAGCTTGCCCTTCCTTAATTTTCAAATAGGTTTGATCCGTTTGCTGCCAAACAGAACCATCGCTGAAGGTTAGCACATACTTATCGCGAAGATTTTTCTTAATTGCGTTAATAGTAACTGCAATTTCTGAGGTCGCTTTTGTTAAGTCGCGCTTGTGCTCTAAACCAAATTCATGTTCCGGCTTTGTGGGCACGGGTTGTTGACCAACCTGAGCTGGGCGTGGGCGAGCTTGCGCGCTATTGCTTGGCTTATATTCCTTAAGCTGACTCACTTGCTCGTTAGCACCTTCATATTGGTTTAACGACTTTGCCACACCGTCATAGCACATTAGACGTTTAAGGCTATTGTCTGTAATACGGCATTTTTCCATCGCTTCGCCGATAGATTCAGCGTATGCTTGGGTCGCACTAAAAGCACACAGTAAAGTGGCAATAGAAAGCAGTTGAGTTTTCATTCTTATTCCTTTCTCTTTTTCTTTTATGTATTATCAGTGGCTTCTTCTGACTCATCTTCGCTTGGCTTTTTACCCGCATAAAAGCCACCTACGATAACGCCAACTTCAAATAGCAACCACATTGGTATAGCTAACAGAGTCTGAGAGATAATATCTGGTGGCGTTAGCAACATGCCTACTACAAAGGCACCGACAACCACATACGGCCGTTTGGCTCTTAGCGACTTCGCATCAGTCACGCCTGTCCAACACATCAAAATAATGGCTATCGGTATCTCAAATGAGACCCCAAATGCGAAGAACAGTTTCAATACAAAGTTTAAGTAACTCGATATATCAGTACTTACCGTCACCCCTTCCGGCGCCACGCTGGTAAAAAATGCGAACGCGATAGGAAATACAACAAAATAGGCAAAGGCCATACCGGCATAAAATAGTAAGGTACTAGATAAAAGCAGTGGCGCAACAAGGCGTTTTTCATTTCGATATAAGCCTGGCGCAACAAAGCCCCATACTTGATAAAGTACATAGGGAATGGCAACGAAAAACGACAACACCAACGTAAGCTTAAAAGGCGCGAAAAACGGCGATGCCACATCGGTTGCAATCATACTTGAATTCTCAGGTAGCGTTTCAAGTAATGGCATTGCCAACAGCTGGTAAAGGTCTTGTGCGAAAGCGGCAAGACACACAAATACGATCAGCACGCTCAAAAGCGCTTTAAGAATACGGCTGCGTAATTCAATTAAATGAGAAATGAGATTGTTAGCGTCAGACATCTATTGCTTTTTATATGGTTCTTGAACCGACTCGGCGGCTTTTTTTAGCTCATCGACACTTTGTTCAAGTTCAGGTGAAAGATCTTTAAGCCCTTGCTGCTCTGCTTTTTTCAAGTTTTCATGCAATTCATGCACGCGCAGCTGATGCTCAACTTCTTGCTTAAAGCCCGTTGCTACATTACGCACGCTGCGAATTGTATTTATAGTAGAACGCATGGCACCTGGCAGTCGTTCGGGCCCCAAAATAAGGAGTGCCAACACGCCTACTACCAATAGCTCCCAAAAGCCGATATCAAACATCAGGATTTTTCTTTAACGTCGCTCTGCGTCTTTGTCGAAACAGGTTCAGCCGCTGACTTTTCTTCAACTTGCTTCTTTTGTTCAAAGTCGGCGTCTTTATCTTCTTCGCTCACAGCTTTTTTGAAGCCTTTGATTGCACCGCCTAAGTCAGTGCCTATACCTTTAAGTCGTTTTGTACCAAACAATAGTACTACGATAACCAGTATGATCAGCAACTGCCAAATACTAATACCACCCATAAAAATGATCTCCATTACATCGTTGTACACAGTATGCCATTGCCCGCAAATGCTTTCACCTGAATATTTACTCGAATGAATAAAGATTGACGTTTTGGCAGCGACAATACATTCTCTGTATATCTTAAAAGCGAATAGTGAATACATTCAACTATTCTAATTTTTACAAGGAGTTAGTGAGCAATGTTGTGCCTTACCATTGTCTATTGTCATTTGTTGCTCTCTGCCCCCTCACCGCTGAATAATCAAGCACACACGTTGAATCACCCCGTAAACACGACCAGTAGAAGTGCTGCTTACCCAGACGCCGTAAGACCTTCACATGCCCATTCATCAAATATCGTCACGCAAGTAAATGACACGCAGTCTCTTACACTGGCACAGGACAATGAACAGTGGTTTGATATCTGGCAGCGAAGCTTTACTGACACTATGGACTTTACCGTTAAGCAACTAGATGGCTTATTTGAAAACGATAGCACTCAAAACATTTCAGGACGCAAAGAAGCAAATGCGGAAGGGCGTATTCAACTTTCATGGGAGCCAAGAAGCAACATGCTCTCGGATACTGACTTACGCTTTCGGATTCGTGTTCGACTGCCGGCTTTAAAAGAGCGCGTTGATTTACTATTGAGCGACAATGAAGATGAAACGCAGAACAATACAATACGGGCAGCGAGAGATACCGGAAATAACGACCGAGATAGAACGACTATTGCATTAAGGTTTCGCCCAGAACAAGATTCACATTATTCGTATAGAGTTGGCGCGGGACGTCGCGACCAACTCTATGCCATGACGCGATACAAAGACGCATTCGCCTTTTCCAAGCAGTGGGCCATGCTTTATGACGCAGAGCTTTATTATTACACCCGTGACCGATTAGGGGCTGAACTTGGATGGGCAGTTCAATATGAGATGAGTAAAAAACATCTTATTCGCCAAAACAATCGCTTTTACTTTCGAGACGATACGAATGACTGGTTGTGGCGCCACGAAGTACATCATTTGTTTTCGGTAGACCAACACAACGCTGTTATACCCCACTTAATGGTGGAGGGGTTGAGCCAACCTAATTATCGCGTGGAAGAAATCTACGGCGGGTTTAGATGGCGAAATAACATGCTGCGCGATTGGCTTTTCTTTGAAGTTGAACCCTTCGTATTATGGTTAAGAGAAGAGGATTTCAAAACCTCTTATGGCTTAGCTTTGCGCGTTGAAGCTTATTATGGGCGAGATATATAACTTAAGTGAACACCTATAAAAAAGGCTGTCGTCAGACAGCCTTCTGTAAGCGATTAAACACCTGAAGACTAAGGGCGAAGCGCCCTATCACCTCGAGCAAGACCACACACACCGGTGCGCGATGACTCGATAATTTCAGCACATTGCCCCATGGTTGCAGCAAATGCATCTAACTTATCTGTAGTGCCCGTAATTTCAATGGTGTAGTTGTTTACGTTCACATCCACTATGCGCGCACGGAAAATATCAGAATTCCGCTTCACTTCAGCGCGTACCGACTCTGTGCGGGTAGCGACTTTAATCAGCATCAGCTCACGCTCGATGTGCGTACCTTCAGTAAGATCCACGACCTTTAGCACATCAATTAGCTTGTTTACTTGCTTAGTGATTTGCTCGATAACCTTGTCATCGCCGTGGGTGATAATTGTTAGACGCGAAAGGCTCGCATCATCGGTCGGTGCCACACACAGTGAGTCGACGTTGTAACCGCGCTGTGAGAATACACCAACAATTCGAGAAAGTGCGCCAGGGGCGTTTTCCATTAATACAGAGATAATACGTTTCATCAGGTTCGCTCCGTCTTGCTTAAGCGCATGTCATCCATTGCGCCAAACTTAATTTGCATTGGATATACGTGTTCGTTTTGGTCTACTGCTATGTCCATAAACACTAAGCGATCTGTGTAGCTGAAACATTTCTCCATTGCTGCGTCTAGTTCGTCGAGCTTGTCTACTTTAATACCTACGTGCCCGTAAGCTTCCGCCAACTTCACAAAGTCTGGCATTGAATCCATATACGAGTGTGAGTGACGCCCTTTATAAATCATATCCTGCCATTGACGAACCATACCTAAGGCACGGTTATTCAATGAAATAATCTTGATAGGCAAGTTGTACTGCAAACAGGTAGACAGCTCTTGAATATTCATTTGAATACTGCCATCACCTGTTACAACCACAGATGTTGAGCCTGGGTGCGCAAACTGAACGCCCATTGCAGCCGGTAAACCAAAGCCCATAGTGCCAAGACCACCTGAGTTAATCCACTGACGCGGTTTATCATAAGGGTAATAAAGCGCAGCAAACATTTGGTGCTGACCTACATCAGAGCTTACATAGGCTTTTCCGTCGGTATGCTTATACAAGGCTTCAATAACGCGCTGTGGCTTAATGACTTCTTCACCTTGCGCGTAGTTCAAGCACTCACGAGAACGCCATGTTTCTATTTGCTGCCACCAGTCGGCTAGCTTTTCGCTTTGACCTGATAAATCTTTCTTATTTACCTGACTCAAAATTTGATCAAGTACTTTATCCACCGAACCTACAACAGGAATATGTGCATTGACGGTTTTAGAAATTGATGCGGGGTCGATATCAACGTGGATAATATCTGCATGAGGGCAGAATTTATCTACATTATTGGTAACACGGTCATCAAAACGTGCGCCTAACGCAATAATACAATCGGCGTTGTGCATGGTTTTGTTTGCTTCAAGCGTGCCGTGCATACCAAGCATACCAATAAATTGCTTATGCGTTCCCGGCATAGCGCCAAGGCCCATTAGCGTACAAGTTACCGGAGCATTCAGCTTTTCAGCTAATTCAATAACTTTTTCTGACGCATCGCAAGCTACTGCACCGCCACCAACATACAATACAGGGCGTTCTGCTTTAAGAAGCGACTCAACCGCTTTCTTAACCTGCTTGGGATGGCCCTTTTCTGTCGGGTTATAAGAACGCATGGTAACGTCAGTTGGATACACATAAGGGTGTTCTTCCGCTACGTTCACAATATCTTTTGGTAAATCTACAACCACAGGGCCAGGACGACCTGTGTTTGCAATGTAATAGGCTTTAGCAATCGCTTCTGGAATGTCTACCGCGCGCTTAACCAAGAAGCTGTGTTTAACGATAGGACGCGAGCACCCTACCATGTCAGTTTCTTGGAATGCGTCTTCACCAATGTGCTTCGACGGCACCTGTCCCGATAAAATTACCATCGGGATAGAGTCCATGTACGCAGTAGCAATACCTGTAATAGTATTCGTTGCGCCTGGACCTGATGTGACGAGCACTGTGCCGGTTTTGCCAGTTGAACGTGCATAACCATCCGCCATGTGGGCGGCTGCCTGTTCATGACGTACGAGGACGTGTTTGACATCATCTTGCGCAAATAACGCATCATAAATGTCTAGTACGGCACCACCTGGGTAGCCGAACACGTGTGTCACTCCTACATCTTTTAGCGCTTCAACCACCATGGCTGCGCCCGACATCATTTTCACAGTGCTTTCTCCTGTAATGGGTTGGGGGGTTTGTCAGCGTACGTTGACGATGCCCCGACTATATCTAAGGTAATAGGAAGATAAAACACTAAATTGCGTAAAAGTGAGATATATATCCCAATATTCGCAATAATTAGGATGAACATTTCGACCAATGTGTGATTTTGACGAAAAATAGGATGTTTATTTACACAAAATTAACAGCATGAAGAATAAAAATGATAGGCACGAAGAAAATGCCTTTATCTACCGTTCGTTGATAAAGGCGAAACCTTAATCATCGAGGCCGATATTAATGTCACTGTTATCGCTTATATCCTCATCATCGTCAACTTCTTCTACAGCTGGGCGCCTAGAGCCATAAATGCTTGCAGTTTTCGGTCTATTGATTCGCGCTTGGTATTTTAACCACGCTTTTTCTTGAGGCGTCGCGGGTTCGCGATGGCCAAGAGCCGATTCTAAATAGGCTTGTTCTTCGTCGTTTTCTGGCGTGATTTTCCCGTCGACCAAAGCGGCAAACAAGCTCCCATGTGCTTGTAAAAGCTTGCTCTCATTAATTGAAAAATCTCCTGAACGCGCGAAGCCGTAAGGGTAGTTTTTCTTATCTGCGAAGGGTTTTCTGGTGACCTGTTCTTTTGTGATTACAGACATCTTAACCTCTTTCATTGCGGCTCCTCGGGTTGCTTGAAAAGAGGATTGCCACTTAAAAGTTGAATGAAATAGACTTCCGATATAGCGCCTTAATCGCTTACCACATTATTCTTAGATGTGTTTTTGAATACTGTCAATTAGAAATAGACGTGTCGTAAAAACTTAATATAGCTCTTTAAAACAGATATAAAAAAAGGTCGCAAAAGCGACCTTCAAATAACTAGACATAGTTTAGCGTTTTTCGCTAACCCACACCGTAATAGTGCCATCTACAACCACTGTCCCTTCAGCGTTGTAAGCCTTAACAGAAATGGGTAAATCACCCGGTTTCCATGCATCAGCGGGCACTTCGGCGACACAGCGAATGTCTGAGTCCGCTTTTGCAGGGTATTTCACTTCCATACCCTTTGGGATCCACCTAAGGCTTTTAGGGATTGACGCTTCACACATAAAGCCCATGGCCATTTCTAAACCATTACAAATAGCAATCACGTGAACCGTGCCAATGTGATTTTCTACCCCTTTGCGCTTTTTGATAAGCACTTCACAGTAGTTAGGTTTAATGTCTGTAATAAGCGGTGAAACGGTTGAGAAATAAGGCGCTCTGCGCGCTGAATACCAGCTAAACAGTTTCTTGCCGAAAGGCAGTTCTAAGAATTTATTATAAGTATTGAGTACATAGTTCTTTGACATAATTGTTCACGCCGATTTTTTAGAAATAACTAATTCAGGAGCATAGTGCTTCTGCACCGTCGCCTTGATCATCTGGTTAGACCAGTGCGCATAACGTTAACATAATCGTTACGTTTAACGGTTGCAAACGAATCTGCATTTTTTCTATTAAATAATACCTAATGACTTCTGCAGTGCCTCAGTTTGCGAGGCATAGCGCTTCCAGCGGCCTATTGAACGAGTATTTATTGGTTCTCTTACCTGAACTTTACTTGCTGTAGATACGGGAAGCTTGTTGTTTTCGACCCGTAGACACTGCTCTTCCCAAGGCAAATTACAAAACGCCAACAGCTCTTTAACTTCAGCAGTTGGATGTTGAACAAGTTGTTCATATGATTGCAGACGAATAGCATCTGGGTAAGTCTCAGCAAATTTTCTCACCCACTTTTCGAAGCTTTGATAAAGCTGCCCTATCACATTAAGGTCGTATGCATACGCGTAGTAAGGACTGTGAATAGAAAATAACTGTCTAAAATTACCTATACAAGTATCCATAGGATTGCGTAGTAAACACACAATTTTTGCATTAGGCAAAGCTTGACGAATTAAGTCGATATAAAAGAAGTTAAACGGCAGTTTATCAACTAAGTGTTTTGAATCTTGTCGAAGGAAGGCCGTGCGCTGGAGATAGCGTTCTCCAACCTTTCCTAAATCACTTTTATATGCCCGTTCAATGGTAGATGTATCGAGCACGAGTTGACTGCGAGTTTGGGTTACCTCTTTAACAGCAACGCCAAAATCTTGTAGCTCTCCTCCAGAGGCAACTAACGAATGATGACTTAGTATCCGCTCAACTAACGTTGTGCCGCTGCGAGGCATACCTACAACAAAAATTGGAGCGTCGCTTTGGGAACCACGACTAGAAAAGTAATCGGGGTTTACCTGTGCCTGCAAATTACTGTGAAGAGTGCTGAATATAGCCTGATAATCTTTCAGCGTGCTTTCGCTACGTGCTTTTTGGGGTGCTTTTGCGTGGTTTAGTGCTTCAAAAGCATGAGTATAGTCACCTAATGCTTCGTACTCTTTCGCGAGTGCATGCCCTACATGTAGACGCGCATCAGGATTTTCCTTTACCTTTTCAACTAGAGGCTCAAGTCGCGCTAGATGATTACTTTCAGGCGAAACACCGCCCAGATCAGACAGGGCAAAATGCGCTTGAAAGAAATTAGGCTGGCTATCGATAGCTTGTTCAAAATGCTTTCTGGCTAGCTCAAATTTTCCTGCAAACTTGCAGCTAACAGCATAGTTGTAGTGGTATTGTGGATTTGCTGACGCCAAAGCAAGGGCCTTTTCAAAATAGGCAATTGCATCTTCATGCAGCCCTACTCTGGATAACGAAACGCCAACCGTATCTAAGTCGAGGGCACGAGTAAGGCTCTCCACTGGCGCACACGATACAAACTCAAGCGCTTGCTGCATATCGCCTTTCAGTGCAAAACATTTCGCTAGATAGGCAAAGGTAATGGGACGGTTTTCTATCTCATTAGACTTAGTTAACAAGGCAATTGCCTTTTCTATTTGGCCAATTTCAATATGAATAATGCCAAGTAAAAAATAGGCGTGAGCATGCGGCCCGAATTGCTGAATGACTTCAACACAACAGCGATGTGCTTGTGTATAGTCACGGTGTGATAAAAACCGGACCGCATCGTCTAAACGAGTTTGGCTTGTATTCATTTTTGTCTTTTTTTTAAAACCGTTTAAATACGAAAAAGGCGCTTACACGTTAAGCGTAGCGCCTTTAATATTATATCGTGTAGCAATAACTATACTACATGCCAAATTGATACTTAAACATCAATCCCACAGTACGCGGTGTTAGCACATAGTGGCCATAGTTTCGCTGTAACTCAGTGCCATTTGGCTCTAGGGTGTCGTTAAATTGACCTAGACCAATATCGCCCACGTTACGACGAGTTGAAGTAAACGCATACTTATCGAATAAGTTATCGATATAAAGCGTTACCGACCAGTCTTCATCTGAAATAGTGGCGTTTAAATTACTTACCGCATAACCGGGTAACGCTTCACCATCTTGACGAAGACCAACAGTGGTATACACATCGCTTTGCGCAGTGATACCGTAGTTCACATTCAGCATTTTATCGTCAAATACTTCTTGGCTGTATGTAATACCAAATGAGAACTGATGCTCTGCAGTTCCTGGTAAACGGTCGCCATCTTTACCATCGTAAAAGTCTTGAAGCTCTGTGCCCTGCTCATCAAACACACCAAATAAGAATGGTGCGTCTGCTGTTAACTCCGCTTGAGTGTAGGCATATGTTGCATAAGTCGTGATATTGTCGCCAATAATGCCACGAACCGAGAATTCCGCTCCTTTCGACTCCGCACCTTCTGCATTAACAATAATTGGCTGCTGACCATTGACTGTGGCACCCGACACCTGAGGGTCTTGCCAGTTAACGTAGAATAGCGCCGTATTTAATTGTAGCTTGTTTCTGAAGAAGCTGGTTTTAACGCCTAGCTCGTAGTTAGTTGTGGTGTCAGCCTCAAAAAGTTGCTCTTCAGGAGTAGCACAAACTATCTGGTTGTTCAGATCATCAACATTATCAGGGCAAGCTCCAACGCTATTCGCGCCACCAATTCTAAAGCCTTCGCTGATGGTTAAATAACCCATAGTACTCGCGGTAAATTGATAGCTAGTGTTGAACTTGAATAACGTGCCGCTATCGTCAGCCTCTGTCTCGCCATAATCTAGCACAATAGAATCAGACGCTCGGCTTTCAAATACAGAATTATACAGCGGTAAATCTACGGCCGAACGTGAATAGACATCATATTGATATGCGCGCAAGCCTAGTGTTACGTCCCAGTCTCTTGTTAACTCGTAAGTAAGTTCTCCAAACAATGCTTTTTCAGTAACCTCACTTTCGTCTACTGAAAAGTATTCAAGCGAATCCGGACGGTAGTTGCCCTCTACACCCCACACTTCGATAGCATACACATCAAAGTTAGGCGTAAATTCTTTACTGCTGCCTTCACTGTCTACATCGTAATAAAAGCCGCCGACAATCCAAGAAAGAGGGCCGTCAGTTTGCGAAACTAGGCGAAGTTCTTGCGTGAAGATTTCACGCTCTTCCTCTTCTTCGGTGTATGCAGAGAACGCTGGAAATTCTTCATAGCTATAGTCTAAGCGAATAAGAAGGTCAGTTTGGTCACGTTGCCCATTGGCTTCAAAGTTTGATAAGCCTGTTGCGGACACTAATTCTGCAAACCCTAAATCTGCACTCATCTCAAGGCTTAGTAACTCATCTTCTTTCTCGCGAGGCTCTTCATAGCGATACGCTGACTCATACTCACCAATAACTTCACTCAAAGGATTCTCAGAGGAAAGTGCGTCGTAATGGGTAATTGAGCGACCTTCAACGTCTTGCTTTTGATAGAAGTAAGTCAATGTGCTGTCAAACCAATCGTTTGGTGCCCAGCGCACTGCAATGCGGCCCGTTAGCGTATCTTCACCGTTGGCATCTTCAACCTGCCTTAAGTTACTATTTACTTCTTCTTCGTTAGACCAATCTGGGTCAGGCAGCGATACACCGCCTTCTTTTACTACATAGTTGTAGTCAAGGAAGCCAGGGTTATTGAAATAGTTTAGTGACGCACGTACCGCTAATTCACCATCAATAATAGGTGCATTAAAGACAATACTGCTTTCTCCGCCTAGCGAGTCACTTTCGCTAATGCTGAATACATCACCTGTTACTTCACCAGACATAAACTCTAGGTCAACTTTCTTAGGAAGGTAGCGAATAGCGCCACCTAAAGTACCGGCCCCATAAAGCGTACCTTGCGGCCCCAATAAGAACTTCAACCCGATCCACGTCGACTAGACGCATGTTTAGGAAAAGAGGAATGTCGCCAAAATAAGTGGCTACCGTGCCCCCATTTGAACCAGGACCTGATGAATTAGTATTTAGACCACGTACGATAATTGGAGAGTCGTTTCGCCCGCCCTGATCTGTAACAGTAAGACCAGGTACCCAACGGGCTACGCCGTCAAGATCTTCAATATTCTGTTGGTCTAACACGTCAGATGTTAGTGCAGAAATATTAATAGGCACCTCCTGAAGGGTGCCACTTCTGCGCGTTGCAGTTACTTCTACTTTTTCAATTTGTTTTTCATCTACTGCAACCGTTTGGGCGTATGCGCCTTGGCTTGAGCAAGCGGCTAATACTGCGCCCGCTACAGCGGAAATGTGAAAAGGAGCACTTTTACTCTGCATGTTCTCTCTCTTTAAATGGACATTACTAAAAAGTCACTAGCCCATTCCATTGGAAAAACAGAGTCCTTCTGATTGAGTGTTTCTAGCGTGAATTGGGTAATTATGCGTACCGGCTCGATCTTGGTCGCCTTACTCTTATTTATCGTTACTATTCACTGAAAAGGGTCTAGAGCCTATAGCTCAGCAGAATACGTGCCGGAATTTGCGCGCATTCTAATATAAAAACCGGTAAAAGCCAGATCAAAACAGGGTATTTATTCATATTAAGTGCAATTAATCTCAAAAAATGACACAAGAAGAGGCAGGCGCACTGTATAAGAACTCACAAAAAATAATTTTTTAATACATATTTCAACTACTTATAGACTTTAACCTACAGTCTAATCATGAGCGCACCAATTTGATGCAAATACGGTGGAATTAATATCCAGAACCAGAGAGTAATGTGATTTAAACGAAAAACTTAAAAGTCATTCGTTATATAGTCGACTATTAATATAATCATTGAAGCGAGTGTTATCCCTACACTTTACTGTTCCCTGGACGGCTGTAGAGTCGGGTGAAGAAGGGAAATCGCGATCCTCAATGGTTACCCCCTCATTTTTACTGAGGGTGCTGAGTAACTTTCCTTTCAAAGCAACTGCGATTATGGGATATGAATACTGAAAAAAAGTCTGGAGCGGGAAACGAGATTCGTCAACTGGCCGACACTCGGTCGCGGGCCCTTCAAAGGGTCGCATTGATACGGTAATCGAAGTCTGTTACAAAAATAGAAGTGTAAAAATTTGGAGCGGGAAACGAGATTTGCCAACTGGCCGACACTCGGTCGCGGGCCCATCAAGGGGTCGCATCAATACATCTGCAAATGTTTATATTTTCGTGAGGTTTTAAAATTTGGAGCGGGAAACGAGATTCGTCAACTGGCCGACACTCGGTCGCGGGCCCTTCAAAGGGTCGCATCAATACATCTGCAAATGTTTATATTTTCGTGAGGTTTTAAAATTTGGAGCGGGAAACGAGATTCGAACTCGCGACCCCGACCTTGGCAAGGTCGTGCTCTACCAACTGAGCTATTCCCGCATAGAGTCGATGCTGTGCATCTTTTGATATCTGATTAGATTCAGATTTAAATTTGGAGCGGGAAACGAGATTCGAACTCGCGACCCCGACCTTGGCAAGGTCGTGCTCTACCAACTGAGCTATTCCCGCAACAAAAGAGGTACTTCGTTTGAAGTGGTGCGCATTTTACAAAAATTTTGGGGTAACGCAACCTTTAATTCTACTTTTTTTGCACCTCAACGTTTGAATGCTTAAATCGTAAACACTTTCTCACGATAATAACGCATTTCTTCAATAGACTCGCGAATATCATCTAGCGCCAAGTGCACGCCTTTCTTTTCAAAACCATCTAATATTTCAGGCTTCCAGCGGCGCGTTAACTCTTTTATTGTACTTACATCAATATTTCTATAGTGGAAGTAAGCTTCAAGCTCGGGCATGTACTTCACCATAAACCGTCTGTCTTGCCCAATAGTGTTTCCACACAGCGGTGACTTGCCTGCATCTACCCATTGCTCCAAAAAGGCAATGGTCTGCGCCGATGCTTCTTCTACACTTATTTTACTTTCTCGACAGCGCGCAGTTAACCCGCTTTCACCATGAACTCGTGTGCACCACTCGTCCATATTGTCTAACACGTCATCGCTTTGATGTACTGCAATCACAGGGCCTTCGGCCAAAACATTTAGCTGTGCATCGGTGACTATGGTCGCAATTTCCATTACTACACAGGTTTCAGGATCTAACCCTGTCATTTCCATGTCTATCCAAACAAGGTTACTGTCGTGTTTACTCATTACTTTCCTCTTTGCGCTACAGGCATGGCAACCACGCCTTACAAACGGTATTATTGCCATAGTATACGTGAAACTAGAAAAGAATCGTGGCGAAAAAACCAAAACTTACACATCGACAGAAACGACAGGTTGCAGCTAACCGAAGCAAGCGCTTAAATGAAAAGCATGGCACTAAAGGTGCCGTCAACCTAGATGAAAGTACGCTAGAAAGTGGCACTGTTATTGGTCGCTTTGGCAAACATGCCGATGTTGAAGATGCCAGCGGCGAAGTTTCCCGCTGTCACATTCGTCGAACGGTAGACTCTGTGGTGTGTGGCGACAAGGTATTTTTCAGCAAAGGAGATGATGCTGAGTCGGGTGTAAAGGGTGTGATTGAAATAGTAAAAGACAGGCATTCTGTACTAACTCGCCCAGATTATTACGATGGTATTAAGCCCATTGCGGCTAATATCGACCGAATCATTGTGGTCAGTGCTATTCTACCTACTCTTTCACTGAATATTATCGACCGCTATCTCGTTGCGTGTGAAGATATCGGTATTACCCCACTCATTGTACTCAACAAAGTTGAGTTGCTTAGTGACGAACAACGCACAAGCGTTACAGAGCAGCTTAAAACCTACGAAAATTTAGGCTATGAAGTGCTATTTACCAGTTGTAAAACAGGTGAAGGCATTAGCAAACTAAATGAATACCTTAATGATAATATCAGCGTTTTCGTAGGCCAGTCCGGTGTAGGCAAATCGAGCCTTATTAACCAAGTTCTGCCAGACGCCGATGAATTAACCGGCGATATTTCAGATAACTCAGGTCTGGGTCAGCACACGACCACAGCAGCTAAACTGCTCCATTTGCCGGCTGGGGGTGATTTAATTGATTCTCCAGGGGTGCGTGAGTTTGGCTTGTGGCATATTCCTACCGAGCGAATTACGTGGGGCTTTATTGAGTTTAGAGATTATTTGGGCGGCTGTAAATTTAGAGACTGCAAGCACTTAAATGATCCCGGCTGCTTATTGAGAGAAGCTGTTGAGGAAGGAAAAATTAGGGCCGAACGCTTCGATAGCTACCATAGAATTTTGACAACCATGGAAGAGCAGCGCCCCAGCCATAGTCAGCCACCGGGGGCATAACAACTACCCTAGGGTTGTGACGCCGTTAAAACGCCCGAAACACAGAAGCGCTAAAAGAGCACATCACTTATTACCGGCATTAAGTTTACTGACATTGAGTGGCAACGCTAACCCAGTAAAGAAAATATTACAGTGTGAACCATGTGCTTATGCTTTTGTGTAAGTACTCATAACCCTAAAGTTGCTCTTACTACCACGACTTACGATACAATAATGCTATCTATGTAATGCGTTATTGCTTGCATAAAAGAAACGGAGATATTTTGTGTTAGATTGGCTTAAAGTTAATTTACAATACGTTACACCAAAGCACCTGCTTTCACGCTTTGTGGGTAAACTTGCAGAAGCGGAAATGGGTAGCGTGACCACCTTTTTCATCAAGCTGTTTATCAAGCAATATAATGTTGATATGACTGAAGCTTTGCATGAAAACCCCGAACATTACCGAAGCTTCAATAAGTTTTTCACGCGCCCACTCAAACCTGAAGCGCGCACTATTGATGAAAACGAAGACGTACTGATTCACGCCGTCGACGGCACGGTAAGTCAGTTTGGCAATATTTATAGTGACAGTATTTTCCAAGCGAAAGGTCACGACTTTAGCTTAACTACCTTGCTAGGCGGAAAGCCTGAGGTAGCAGCACCATTTAAAAATGGTAAATTTGCTACCATTTACCTTGCCCCTCGCGATTATCACAGAATTCATATGCCTGTTGAGGGCACCTTAACTGACATGCTGTATGTGCCAGGCGAACTGTTTTCAGTAAATCCGCTTACCGCACAAAATATACCTGGGCTATTTGCAAGAAACGAACGTGTTGTAGCGCTGTTTGACACACCTGTAGGCAAAATGGCGATGGTATTAGTAGGCGCAACGATTGTGGCCAGTATTGAAACTGTTTGGGCAGGCACAGTGACGCCACCTGCAGGTAAAAACGTTCAGCACTGGTCTTATGAGAAAGACACAGAAGCTTCTGTTTTTCTCGAAAAAGGTGCCGAGCTTGGCCGATTTAAATTAGGATCTACCATCGTGGTATGTTTTGAAAAAGACATGATCAACTTTGAAGACATTGCCCCGGGCATGGTTACGCGCCTAGGTGAGCCTATGGCTTCAAAAATGTCTGCACATGAGATAGTTTCCCAAGACCTTGCTTCGCCTGAGCCTGAGCAAAATAGCGATGAGTTCGATGATGATGCAGGTGAGACAAAAAAAGAAACACCACCTGAGGGCGCTGACAGCTAATTTATGGATGCTGTTAAAAAAAGCCTGATTTCGCTTCACCTCACGGTTATTTTATTAGGTGGTACAGCCCTTTTCTCTAGGCTTGTACCACTAAGTGCCAGTGATATTACGCTGGTACGCTCAGTATTTGCTTGCATTGCCCTGCTGGCATTTTTGAAACTGGCCGGAAATAAAATAAAGCTAAATTCCAGAAAAGATTACGGCGTTGCTCTTGGTTTAGGGCTTTTAATGGCGCTACATTGGGTTACCTACTTCGCCGCAATGCAATATGCTGGTGTATCTGTGGGTATGATTGCGCTATTTACCTTCCCTGTTATTACAGTGCTTATCGAACCTTTTTTCGAACGGGTCAAGCTGGTGTGGCAGGACATTGTATCTACGCTAACGGTTGTCGTGGGTGTCTATCTAATTGTGCCTGAAACGTCATTAGAAAATGACGTTACACTTGGCGTGCTCATCGGTGTTGTTTCTGCCATTTTGTATTCGTTTAGAAACCTAATTCACCGTAAGCATTTTAAGCACTATAGCGGTGCGCAAGCTATGGCATGGCAAACGTTAGTTATCAGTGTATTGATGTTGCCAATAGGCAGTGCGGAATTAGCGTCAGCGTCAACGAGCTCCTGGCTAATGCTATTGCTTTTAGGCACTGTATTTACCGCGCTTCCCCATGCCCTAATTGCGGCCAGTCTGCGCCATCTACGGGCAAAAACATTTTCACTCATTGCCTGTATGCAGCCGCTTTACGGTGTTTTTCTTGCCATTATTTTGCTGAATGAAAAGCCTGGCTTGAGCGCATTGATAGGCGGCATTCTTATAACGTCGGCGTCAGTCTATGAAACGCTAAACACGCATAAGTTACACAGTGCGAACGATAAGTAACGTTCGCTCTGAAATTTGAGGAGGGAATGTCGATGCTAATTTTTGCCCACCGTGGCGCCAGTAAAGTAGCCCCAGAAAATACGCTAAAAGCGTTTAAACTGGCTTTCGAGCAAGATGCTGACGGCATTGAGTTTGATACTTATCAACATGATAGTGGCATTATTGTTTTTCACGATAGAACCCTTAAACGCAGAGCCCGCGAGACAGGTTATTTGTTAGATACACCTTGGCAATCTCTCAAACAAATGGACATTGGTGATGGAGAGCACATACCCTCTCTTTCACAAAGCCTTCAATGTGTTCCAAATGATAAGTGGTGCAACATTGAAATTAAACACCTGAATGACGTACATAGCTGGGTAAAAGACGTAAAGAAGGCAATAAAGCAAAGTAGCATTAGCACTGATAAGCTACTTATTTCTTCCTTTAATCACCACTGGCTTAAAGCGGTTACACTCCTATGGCCGGAAGTAAAAATTGGCGCTTTAACCGCAAGCTATGAATTAGACTGCACGGCAAGCGCACGGGCCCTTAGTGCTTACTCGGTAAATATTGCGCTAGACGCGGTTAATAAGCAGTTTGTACAAACTGCGCTGCAGGAAGGCTTTGATGTATTCGTTTATACGGTGGACGAACCTAGAGATATGCTAATGCTTAAAGAGTGGGGGGTAACCGGCATATTTACTAACCTACCAAATGTAGCACTTAATACGCTATCTTATTAGGTAACGTTTCCTCTTGAGCCTATGTTCACTTAAAAACACCAGATACAAAAAACGAGCCATTGGCTCGTTTCTTAAAACTCTGTTTTACTAGCTACTTAAACTCAGTAGATAGGTGGTCTGAAAACACGGTATTTTTGCAGCATTTACACTGTCGACACAGGCGCATATTGACCCAGTGACCCGCTACAATTAGCGCCGCACCTATTGCAATAGTAAATGGCTCGTAATGATGTCCGAAAATATCTTTATGCCAATAGATTGCACCGCCAGTGAACAACAGTGCCAGCGGATAGTATTTACCGTGGTAACGAATGGCACCGCTAATCAAGGCTACCGCTCCCACAATTAATGAGAACGTCAGAATAGTTCTTTCAAACCATACTTGTGCAAAAAAGCTAGAACCGATAAGCGGTAACAGAGGCACCAAAACAGGCAGCGCAAGGCAATGCAGCGCACACAAGCTCGACACCCAAATGCCAAGTTTGTCTAGTTTTGTTGGATTCTCGTCAATTGGAGTCATTGCTCTAATTACCACCGTGCTAAAAAAATGTATACGCGAATTATTCGCCAGAGACGTTATATTATAACAGACTCACGAAAATGAGAAACGTTCCCACATTAAATTTTGATCTTATCGAGATGAAAATAGACTAATTAAGTAAGAAAAAAGGCGCAGATGTTACTCGTTAGGCGCTGCAGTCGAGGGTTCAGTGGCATCTTTGGGTAAGGTGCTCTGCGCAACCGCGCTGCCAACAAAAGTGCTCTGTTCGCGTAGTTCAGCACTGCTTTTGTTCACCCCACCACCAGTGAGCTGGGCAGTTTGGTTCCGTGCTTTGCCAAACTGTTTTGCCACTTTAGGTGCGTGTGAAAAATAGTCGGCTACGGAGGTCAGGGTAAACCCCTCTTTCTCAAGTGCGGGTAAATGGGTGTTTAAGAAATCAACGGTTTCTGGGTGAGGATGACCAATCACTACAACGTGGCCGTTCTTTTTAGCGATGCGTTTCATGTGGTTAAACTGCTTCAGTAAAAACGCAGGCTCTAATTTATGATCCAAAAATACCTGTCTGCTTGTGCTAGGCACACCCAAGCGCTCTGCAATTTCTTCACCTTTAGTTAGCACTGTGGTTCTGCTATCTACAAAGAAAAGGCCTTGCCGTTTAACTTCTTTTAACAGAGCTTCCATGCTTTCTTGCTGCCCGGTAAACGCACTTCCCATGTGGTTATTTACGCCTACCGCGTTTGGCACACTTTTCATCGCTTTGCGCAAGTTGTGGGTAATAGCCCCAGCGAACATATCCGTGGTTAACCCAAGCGGGCCCATGTTTTTACCGTTTTGCGCTTGCATAGGCATATGGAGCATAACCGCCCGGCCCTCTTGCTCAGCGCGGTGCGCAATGTCAGATGCCAATGGCGTTTGTGGAAGTATGGAAAACGTGATCTCTTTAGGGAGAGAAAAAGCAGCGACATCGGACGGCCTGTACCCCAGGTCATCTAAGATTATTATTATGTCTGACTTTGCGTTTACTTGAAGGCTAATTAGCCCGCATAAAACAAAGATTGTACAAGGCATTAGCAGACGCAAAAGCATCTATGTCACATCCGTTTTTCATCATTATTATTAAGCGCACTGTGTGAATGACTTCACTTTACCGTTAAGCATACCAACAACAAACGCACTTTCAACACAACTAGGGCTTTTATTGCTGTTTTATTAAAGCAGATTATCGACAGCCTCTGTAAAGATTGGTAAATATTGCGTAAATCCAGTGCTGCGCACTAAAAATATCAGTGAGTGGGCGATACTTTATAGTTAACGACCACTCATCATTTAAGGCTTCACTATGATTTCAGGTATCAATGATTCTTCAGCAGCACAACAGCTAAGACCAAGTGCTCCACCACCGCCACCTAAGGGGCAGCAAACATCACTGACCGACGAACAAACACAAACACTTCAGTCGGTATTAGAGCAATATGATGCTGACTCATTAACCAGTGAAGATGCGACATCTATTGTTGAACAACTAAAAAGCGAAGGTATTGAACCTGGTAAGGCATTAGAAAGTGCACTTAGCAGTGCAGGCTTTGACGCAAAGCAAATTGGCGAGCTCGCAGGCTTAGGTGAAGGAAAACCTCAACGTTCATTACCCGATACTGCAACGTTTGAAGTCACTGCTTAATTTCTATCGTGGCTTTAACGAATTAGTCCAACCAAGCTTTCGGGTTTAGCGCCTTGCCTTTGTGGCGAATTTCAAAGTAAAGATTTGGGTATTCTTGCCCACCGCTTCGACCAACAAGGGCAATGCGCTCACCTTGACTTACATCATCACCTGCTTGTTTAAGCAGCGCTTGATTGTGTCCGTAAACACTCATGTAGCCCTCGCCATGATCGATAATAGCAACGAGACCAAACCCTCGCAGCCAGTCGGCGTACAATACTCGCCCTGGCGCAATGCTTTTTACAGGGTCGCCCTCAGCACCGTCTATCACAATACCTTTCCAAGATACCTGGCCTTGGCGGCGGCTACCAAATAAATGACGTATTCTGCCTTTTACAGGTGCGGGAAGTTTACCCTTTCGCTTAGCCAGTCCATTCATACTAAACTCAGCAGCACGAGCAGCGCGCTCTGCCGCTATGCGTGCTGCCTCTATTGCACCTTTAAGTGCTTTCTCATCGGCCTGCAAAGACGCAATGCGCTGGTTTTCCGAAGCAATGGTTTTATTTATTTTCTTTAGCGTTGCTTTGCGGTCAGATTGCCGAGTGATAAGCACTGCCCGCTGACCTTCTTGCTCATCTTTGAGCGCGGCGAGAGACAACGCTTTTTCACTGAGTTCGGCGGTAACTTCTTCCAGCCTAGCGACATTAATTCTAAAACTTTCGATTTCTTTTTGGCGCGCTTTCGCCACGTATTGATAGTAGGTAATAACACGTTCAAAAGTACGCGCATCATCTTGATAAAAAAGCATTTTAGCGTAGTCGTAGTGACCTGCCATGAACGCACTTTTGAGTTGACTTGCCAGTAAAGATTGCTGTTTGCGTATCGCAACTTTTAATGCATCCTGCTCTTCTTTTAGCGTAGCTTCTTCTTGCTTAACGCTTTTAAGCGCTTGTTCGGTGGTAGATAACGCTTTTGCAACTTTTGCTATATCAAGCTCTGAAGCCT
This sequence comes from Alteromonas sp. BL110, assembly GCF_003443615.1. Taxonomy (NCBI): domain Bacteria; kingdom Pseudomonadati; phylum Pseudomonadota; class Gammaproteobacteria; order Alteromonadales; family Alteromonadaceae; genus Alteromonas; species Alteromonas sp. BL110. The sequence continues at coordinate 1,238,395 of NZ_CP031967.1, forward strand.
TTAGCACGGCTTTTAGCTCTTCTGCACTGGCTTTATTGTTTTCAAGCACTTGCTGTCGTGCACGTAACTCGGCCTGAAGTTTAGCTAACTTTTCTCTTTGCGCACTTGCGTCGCCGTCTTGCGCTAGCGCATCACTTCCAATTGGCATAACAGCCAGAGCTACTATGCATCCGATAACTGAAAGAAAAGAACGTACTGACATAACGTGCGCTTAAAACCTCTACCTTTGCAATGATGCCAACTGCCTGACCAGTTGTATTTCACCACTACTATTAATAACAACATCCAGTGTATCTGACGGCTTCCCATATGCCCAGTGCAATTTATCCGTAATATCAATCATCTAAAGTATTTATGATAAAGGCATGGCGACCGTCTCTTAGCTAACTGAAAGGTAAGCTGGTTTCTCGCCCATTTTTCTATATACTTTGCACTCTTTTCATGGTCTGTAGACAGGGTTAGAGGTAATGGATCAACTAATAGAATTTGCTAGCAACAATATTATTCTTGCTGGTATTTGGGTTGCGCTGATTGCCATGTTGATATTTAGCTATATCAGTGCATGGACATCTTCAGTAAAAGAATTAAGCACACACGAAGCAACGCTTTTAATTAATAAAAATGATGCGATAGTGTTAGACACACGACCTGCAAAAGAGTTTAAAGCTGGCCACATTTTGGGAGCCAGACAGATTAAACCTGAAGAAGTGCGTGAGAAAAACTTCAAGAAACTTGAAAACAGCAAAGACAAACCCATTATCGTAGTATGCGCTATGGGTAATCAGGCTCGTGGTACAGCAAATGCGATGCTAAAAGACGGCTTCGCGAATGTGAATGTATTAAAAGGCGGAATGAATGCGTGGCAAAGTGCCAGCCTCCCCGTTTCTAAATAACAGGTAACCTTTATGAGCAAAGTAGAACTTTACACCAAGGGCCATTGCCCTTACTGCCATCGTGCAAAAGCACTGTTAACGCAAAAAGGTGTAGAATTTGTTGAATACCCAATAGACGTTAAGCCTGAACTACGCGACGAAATGATTGAGCGCGCAAATGGCGGCTGGACTGTTCCGCAAATTTTCATTGACGATCAGCACGTTGGTGGCTGTGACGACATGATGGCTTTGGAAGCACAAAGCAAATTAAACCCTATGCTGGGTTTAGCGTAAAGCGTCAGCGCATACAGCAACGCACTACATTAAATTAAAACGACAATTAAATAGGAAATACCATGGCTGACGAAAATCAGACAAACAACGGCGAAGCAGCAAGCGCACAAGCGCAGCAGGGTGCTCAGTTCAATATTCAGCGTATCTATACAAAAGACATCTCTTTTGAATCTCCAAACGCACCGGCTATTTTCACTAAAGAGTGGAAGCCAGAAATAAAACTAGACATCGACACTAGCACTAACAAGTTAGAAGAGAACACTTTTGAAGTTGTGCTTTCAGTTACCGTTACTGCAACACTAGGTGAAGAGACTGCTTTCCTTTGCGAAGTACAACAGGCAGGTATTTTCGCTATTGGCGAAATGCCAGACCAAAACAAAGCGCACACGCTAGGCTCGTTCTGCCCGAACATGCTTTTCCCATATGCGCGTGAAACTATTTCTAACTTGGTTAACCGTGGCACCTTCCCTCCACTTAACCTAGCGCCTGTTAACTTCGACGCTATCTTTGCAGCTTACGTACAAAAACGTGCACAGCAAGCGCAGGGTGAAGCGCCAAAAATGGACGCCTAAACAGGTGAACATGAAGTCGAATTCAGTTTCAGTATTGGGGGCGGGGTCTTACGGCACCGCCCTTGCTTTTTGTCTTGCCAGAAATGGCAACCCTACAATGCTTTGGGGTCGTGATGAAAAGCACATTGCTGAAATGGAAGCGAACCGAGAAAACAGCCGTTATCTTCCTGGCGCAACTTTTCCAGATGCATTGGTTGTTAATGCCAACTTAGAAGAAGTGGTCGCTTCAAGCCAAGACATTTTGGTCGTTGTTCCTAGTCATGCATTTGCAGCCATGCTTAAAAGCTTAAGGCCATTGCTTAAACCGCATCAACGCATTATCTGGGCGACCAAAGGGCTAGAACCTAAGACTGGACGCTTGCTTCGAGATGTGGCTGAAGAAATTCTAGGGACTGACTACCCCTTGGCTGTTTTATCCGGGCCCACTTTCGCTAAAGAAATGGTTGCAGGCTTACCTACTGCTATTTCGCTGTCTTCTACCGACGATACGTTGAGTGACGAATTTGCGGCGAAGCTTCACTGTGCAAAGTCATTCAGGGTATACAAAAACTCAGACTTTACCGGTGTTCAATTAGGTGGCGCGGTTAAAAACGTTATCGCTATTGGCGCAGGTTTAGCCGACGGCCTTGGATTTGGTGCAAATGCGCGAACGGCACTTATCACCAGAGGTTTGGCAGAACTTTCTCGTCTAGGTGTGAAGCTGGGCGCTAACCCAGAGACTTTCATGGGTATGGCGGGTCTTGGTGATTTAGTATTAACCTGTACCGATAATCAGTCGCGTAATCGACGCTTCGGCTTGGCATTGGGCCAAGGGAAGAGTGTAGATGTTGCTATTGAAGAGATTGGTCAGGTTGTTGAAGGCTACCGAAATACAGAAGAAGTGCATGTATTATCTGAAAAAGTAGGTGTTGAAATGCCTATTTGCGAACAGATATACGCCGTACTCTATCATGGTAAGTCACCGAAAGAAGCAGCCCTGGCACTGCTTAGCCGAGATTTGAAAAACGAAGCGTAATTTCCCATTACGCTTCGCTTTACTTCCTGCTATCGGCCTTTTCACTCAGACCAAATACTTAATGCCCTTCTCTCACTACAATAACTTTCTTGTTGCTTTGGTAACCATGCTGAGTGCGTTTATAACGTTTAGCTTTTTTTACGTTTTTATCGGGTGATTCTACGACCACATAGCGATTTCCCTGCTTGCGGTAGTAGTGGTTGTTCGCAACGTAATAGCGATGGTTGTCAACAACTTCAACCCTATGAACACCTGGTAATACGTTAACGAACAGCCCAATCTCAGGCACGCTAATAGCTGCGTCAACTAAAGAACGAGCAGGCTGCGAGATAACAGTTACTGTTTCATTTCCGCCTCTTATACCATGAGAGTGATGGCCTGAGTGCGCGCTAGCCTGTCCGGCCACCATTAAACAAACGCCGGTAATGATATTCAGTGTGATACGTTTCATAATGCTACTCCTAACTCATCTGCGTATATTCAAAGGCTATACTAATGAATGAAGCTGAACGAAAACTGACTTTGAGGGGCTTTACACTGTCTTTACATTGGGCATAAAAAAGCCCTTGTAACAGGGCGTTGTTAATATATATTCAGGCGGTTTTTACCTGCCTTCTTCTATCGGGCACCTTCATAGCCAAACTGACGCCAGCTTTCGTATACAAAAACAGATACGGCATTGGATAGGTTCATACTGCGACTATCTGGCAACATAGGAATGCGAACTCGCTGCTCTGGAGGTAGCGATTGAATGTAATCGTCGGGTAAGCCGCGGGTTTCAGGGCCAAATATGAGTGCATCGCCTTTTTGATACGATACATCACTATGAAACGCTTTGCCTTTTGTTGTACAAGCGAATACTCGCTTCGGTTTTGCATCTTCAAGGTAGGCTTCTAAGTTCGCATGGCGCTTAACGTGAGCAAATTCGTGATAATCTAAACCTGCACGTCGTACTCGCTTGTCGTCCCACTCAAAACCTAAGGGTTCAATTAGATGTAGTGTGAACCCACTGTTTGCGCATAGGCGGATAATATTTCCCGTGTTAGGCGGGATCTCTGGCTGATAAAGTACGACATCAAGCATGTTCTTTTAAACTACCTTCACTGTTAATAATCGATTTATTCTATAACGAAACACAGTGATTCATCACCTTCACTGACGCTTTTTAACACGAGTGAGTGCAAATCAATGGTATCTCGACGATCTGATACGGATAGTCATACTAGGTAGCTTTCATTTAAAAGAAATCATCTAGCTTATCTCGATAGGCTTTTATCTAACACTCTACTTTTAGTAAAAAACCTGCTCTTATTTAACACCCTACTTTGCGATCAGGAAGTCGAGAATGGTCGAAAGAGAGCGCTCGCGAATATCGTCTGACTCGGTGAACAACTCATGGTAAGCCCTTGGTATTATTTCAAGCTTCGCATTTGGCATTAGGTTTGCCACCCGCCGCTGGCGCCTATTGTCTATTATGGCGTCATCGTCGGCGCTTAAAACTAATGCTTGGGTAGTGATTGCCCCCGCACTATTTTCGATTCTATTCATGGCCTGATGGGCTGCGGCCAACCACTCAGTAGTTACGCCCCCAAGCTGAATATCTTGCTCTTCATCATAAAGCTCGCGAAACAATGCGTAACGGGTCTTACTGTGAGTAAGCTTATTTAGCGAAAAAGGAAACGCGATATACGGGGTTTGCCCAAAAAAATAGCCTGCGTCAGCTTTTTTCATTCGGTTCACTGCAAGACCGGTGCGAATTAAGCCGTTTGCCAACCAATTGGGCAATGAAGGTTTAATACCGAACATAGGTGAAGCTAGTACGGCTTTAGTAAACAAGTTGGGCAAACGCAATAGCGTAAGCGCACCTATCGCTCCGCCCATTGAGTGGCAAACCAATAACAAAGGACCTTGTTGCAATGGCTTAACGATAGACTCGACGAAGGCAACGAAATCGTCAACATAGTCATCGAAATGCGCGACATAACCGTGTTGGGGGTCGCGTGTCATTCTGTCTGAGAGACCTTGCCCTCGATGGTCAAGAATAAAAACGGCGAAGCCATTTTGATAGAGGTCGTAAACAAACTCTTTGTATTTCAAGTAAGACTCTATACGCCCAGAACAAATAACGATTGTTGCCCGCGGCGTTTCAGGAATACAGTAGGCATAGCGCACCTTTACATTATCTTTGCCAGTGAAGTGGCTTTCAGTAATGCTTTTCTGCCAAAACGGATTAATGTGTGTGGCAAAGGTGCTGGCTAAATTCTCTTCCGATGTGAACGTCCAGTTCATAAATACCCTATATCGGTCAGTTCGCGCTCTTTCAAAAGCCACAAACAACTGTCAAAGTATAGGTTACTACTTAGGAAATGACAGAGTTACTTGCAGCCCACCGCGCTCAACAGGTTCAGCTATAATGCGCCCATGATGCAACTCAACCGCCGCTTTTGCAATGGATAAACCTAGTCCAACACCTCCTGATTCTCGCTCTCTGGCAAGCGTAGCTCGATAAAAAGGTGAAAAAATACGTTCGCATTCTTCTACGGTCAGCCCTTCTCCGTCATCGGTAATATGAATGCACCATTGTTTAGCATCTTCGCTAAAGGATATATGCGTTAAGAACTCACTATGTCGTATGGCGTTACGCAGAACATTTTCCACAGCGCGGCAAATCATCATACCGTCAACAACGACAAACTTTTTGGGAATTTCATCAATTTTCAGCTGCTTGTTTTTATTAACTGCCTCAAAATTCGCATCAGTAAAGACATCGTTGAGCACTAGCGAAAGCATTTGTTTTTCCATTGTCGCTTCACCAGCTTCTGCACGGCTTAGTGTAAGCAACTGGCCCACCAGTGCTTCCATGCGGTTAGCCTCTCGTTCAACTCTAGAAAGGGTTTCAGGGTCTACGTTTTGTTGATGAGCGAGCCCGAGTGCCATTTGTAAACGGGCCAAGGGGGAACGAAGTTCGTGAGATACATCGGCTAATAAGCGCTTTTGTGCTGCCCACATAGACTCTAATTGATCAGCCATTTTATTAAAGTCACGAGAAAGCTGCCCTAGTTCGTCCTGACGATTAGACGCTCGGCCCACTCGCGCCTGCCAGTCGCCGCTCGCTATGCGTTTTGCTGAGCTTTGGATTCGCAGAATGGGGTTAGTCAATGACTTTGCAAACAGCCAACTCAACACTATTGTAGTAATCAACGCGATAGTAAGAAACAGTAAAATTGGAGGTGTTTGCTTATCAGGTATTTCGAGTCTCACTGAAAAAAGCGCAAATCGCGTATTGTTCCGTTCGAAGAAAACTGGCCCTAGTATTTTAAACGCCCCGCGCTTTACTGCTATGGGTGACGTTTGATTTACTAATCGAAGTAAATCATCCCTATCTTCATTACGAAGCGGAGGACCACCGGCTGGTATAATACGGTTATCACTAATATCGATAGCCACCATTCTAGCTCTCCGTTCACGAGAATGGCGTTCTAGCGCGCCTCGTAATGGTGCATCTTGGAAGCGGTCATTCTGTATATGCTCAACCACTTGGTTAAGGGCAGCAACCTCTCGCGGCTTTATGGGGACAATTTCTAAATCTTCAAAGAAAAGACGGCTACCCCAAATAGCCAATAAAGCGGTAACAATGAATGTAGCCCAAAACCAAAGAAACAATCGGCCCATAATGGCCCGCGTTGGGCTTATACTGCGTAACAGTTTTACCATTAATGGCTTCCAGCAATTAACATATACCCAACCCCTCGGATGGTTTTGATTTTTTCATCCGCGGCCACTGCACCAATTTTCTTACGCAAGTTACTCACGTGCATATCAATACTTCTATCAAAAGCCTGCAGTGGTTTACCCAATATCTTTAAGCTTATCTCTTCTTTCGTTACTCGTTGAGCAGCATTGAGCATTAACAGACGCAGAATTAAAAACTCAGTTGTTGTAAGTGTTAACTCAACGTCAACCACTTTTGCCAGCTGACTGCTAGGGCTTAAAAAGATACCGTTGACGAATAAGTCTTGTTCAACAGCGCCGCCGGTTGATGACAAATTATGGCGGCGAACTATAGCTTTTATTCGCGCTACAAGTTCCCTGTGGTTAAAGGGCTTGGGCAGATAGTCATCGGCTCCCATCTCAAGGCCCAAAATGCGGTCGTAGTCATCGCCTCTCGCGGTAAGCATAAGTACCGGAGTACTGTGACTTGCTCGAAGCTTTTTCAATACGTCGAACCCATCCATTTTGGGCATCATCACATCAAGCAATATTAGGTCGTAATGACGCCCAGATACCGCTTCTGATAATCCCTCTTCGCCATCGTTACGCACTTGCACCTGATAACCCATACCCGATAGATACGTGGAAAGCATTTCTGTCAGCTCTAGGTCATCATCAATAACAAGGATAGACTGCAAGTGAAAATCTGAACTCATAGTATTAAACTCTTTAACTGCTAGATTCATGAAAATGCCTGTAAATTGGATAAAACTCAACCTACGCTTCAGAAGTGCCAGGCTTTAAGCCGACAAACAACACTGACAAAACGCGTACTATATCTTTTCAGACCTTTACAATCACAAATCGGCCTTACCTTTACATAAGCTTTACACTGCATTGACTGCTTTTTTAGCCCCGCACGCTAGGATTAGCGTGTCCGAAAAAGGAGACGACAATGAAAAAGTTATTAATTGCTAGTGTAACTGTAGCAGCGATTGGCTTAGGGGGCCTTGCATTGGCGCAGCCAGCAGGGTCTGGTATGCGTCACCACGATCCGGTTAAAGAAATTGTTAAACATCTTCGTGGCATCAGCCTAAGTGACGCTCAGCGCGAAGAAATAAAAACACTCGTAAGCGCCTTTAAGGACGCTAACCCTCGGCCTGAATTTGGTGATATTGAAAAACCTAACTTGGATTTTGCTACCGCCACTGAGGCCCAGTTCAGCGCTTTTATCCAAACCCAGATTGAAGAGCGCGAAGCAAGACATTTTGCTTTTGCTCAACTGCGCCACGACATCTACAACGTGCTGAATGAAGAGCAGCAAGAAACTCTCTTGGCTCGAGACGCTAAAAGAGAATTAGATAAACAAAAACATCATGATGCTTTTGTAAAACAAGAAACTCGCTTTGCTAAACGAATGAATGGTGAAGGTAAAGGTCCTCAACGCAAGCGCAAGCCTAAGGACTTTTTGTTTGAAGGTATTGAATTAAGCGACGAACAAATAGCAAGCCTTGCAGAACTTCGCGAGTCATTCAAAGATACATCTAAAACGAATAGAGAGATGCTACGCAGTTTTAAAGATGCCCAACGAGATTTAGTTCGTAGCGAGTCTTTCTCTCAAGACGCCTGGAACGCGCTTACCGCCCAATACAAAGAAGACCTCGTAAGTGCCAAGGTTGAGAAAGCCAAGCAGCGCCAAGCCATGTTTCAAATTTTGTCACCAGAGCAACAAGCAAAACTAGAAGCGCTACGTGAAGAAGAACGTAAGCTACGCGAGCTATTCAAACTTTAACGCTTAGCTTCTCTTCCCCACCTTACCCACCGTAAAAAGTGCTGGCTTCGGCCAGCCTTTTTTATGGCTGAGCCTCAGACACCTTTTGCTCTACAGATAAGGTAAGTGGCGTCACAAAATCACCAATATGTACGCTATCACTGCCGGGCTGAGCCTTAAGCAAACTAACCTCGTCAGCCACCTCAAACACTTCTAGAGTAAGGGTTTTACTTGAAAATAAACCCGACTTTCTAGATAACCCTAGCGTGGGTAATGCGCGTTGCTTTACGAGTGAAAATTTATCCCCTGCAATCAAACCGCTATTTTTACCTAGATCGATTGCAATATAGTCCGGCGATATATCTATAACCTGCGCATAAGTTGTTTCACACTGCAATGCTGCATGAATATCGGTAATGGCAGCATGTATAGTATTTAGCACCATTCGCCCAAAATCACTTCGCCACAAAAGGCTATTGTTACTATCTACAGAGTCATGTTGAGAGAATGGCCAGTCCGCTTCACTGTGATAGCTATCATTAAAAATAACCTTCGCTTTAAACGTATCAAGCACGTAAACCTGAACGGTAAAGTTTCTGCGAAGTGCCGTGCTATCGCTTTCAAATACCGACGTTGCTTGTGACACTTGCTCGAAAAGCGAAATGTCTTTAACAAAACCAAATACCACAAACTGCTGACCATACTCACTTCTAAGGTACGTAGACATCGCCGTCAAATCGACATCTGAGAGACTAGAGACTAGCCAAGTATTTACGTTAATGAGCGAAACTGGAATCTGGCTGACACTATTGCCGCTATAAAGCCCGTTGAGCTGCTGTGTAAAACGTTGAGATACATGACTACCAAATGAATAAAGCATGCCGGTGGCTGCTTGCTGCGGTGAAGTTAAAGAAAACTCCGTTACTAGTATCCGATGAGCTAACCCATTATTAGTACAGTTAAACAGAGGCGTGATATTAACGTTCACCACTACAGTAAGTAGGTCGTCTTTAAGTGTTTCACTTATAATTTCCACACGCTGTATTCTTCCTTGAGAGCGAATTTCTGCCTTACTAGAAAGTAACAAACCATCTACCATAATATCTTGCGCTGATATCGTACTGCCACTTTGAAAAGCCGCATCTGCGATAGCGTTTTGTATGGCACTGGTTCTAATATCGCTTAACTCTGCACCTGCGAGGGCTACGGTAGACTCGCCTTGTACCCATTGAGCAAAAGCTTGCTCAGTCACTATTATTGATGAGAGTAAAACTAACACAGCAAGCGTTTTACGTAATCGGCTTTTGTACATGTAGTTCTCGTATTTAACCAAAAATTGAAAACAGCTTGCCAATTACCGAAGGCTGCTGATTGTCCTGCAGATCGCCAGTACCGCTGTATTCAATTAATGCATTACCGACTTTTGATGACAACACGGTATTGCTTTCATCCACGTCCTTTTTACGTACTTCCCCAGAAAAGCGAATGTATTCTTTTCCCCTGTTCATGGTTATCCACTTTTCTCCGGTAACAAGTAGATTCCCAGCAGGCGTTATCGCGGTTACGTACACGGTAATACTGCCGCTCATTGAGTTTGACTGTTTGGTTTGTGCGGAGCTTGAAAACTCGCTGTCTTGTTCATGCTCTACCTCTACGTCATCGTCTTCAACTCGAATGCCGCCTAGTTTCAATGTGACTGGCGCTAAATCGAACGAGGTATTTTTGTCGGTATTAAAATCAAGAGACTTCTCAGATTGGGTCTGCTCATCGAGCTTAACCAATATCATATCACCCACTTTAAAATTCGCATGGCGCTCATAAAGCCCTATAGATTGTTCAGGGTTAAATAAAGACCCGGTGGGCACATGCAAAGTTGCGGTTGGCTGCGCTCTGGGCGGTGAATAGCGCGGATGGCCGGGTTTTGGCTCCTCTTCTATTTGGCTAACTGCCCTTTGCGACACATTAGGATTAGTAGGGCTATTTTGGACCACCTGCTCTTCTTCCGTAATCGTCTGGGCGCAACCTCCAAGTGTAAAGATTGCGATAAGTGTGTGTATATGGCATCGAACTTTCATGACATTGCTCAGTGTTGTTTTTATGCAGTGTGTAATTTAAGTGCCATCCATGACCTGACAGGAGCAAGTTTAAACGAACAAATTAGAAGAAATCTCGTTCGCTTGCACTATTTGCAAAACCTTTACAAATCAAATATATGCCTGCGGGTAAGGGGATGTTATGGCCTTAGAAAACGCAACAACTAACACAGTTGAAACTGGCTTCAATGCGCTGTTATCAAAGCTAGATTTAGTGTCAGGTTTCAATAAAAGTGAAGCTACAAATTCGACAAGTTCTTCAACAACATCAAGTAATGAAGCGGCAACAAGCGGCGAGTCTTTGCCGTCTATATTCTCATTGTTACTTGAACAACAGAATCAAACGAATGAACCAGTAGGTACATCAAACACCACTGCGGATAACAAAGAAGTTACCAGTGCAACAAGTCTTACAGAGGGTGTTCTCTCATCACTAACAAATATGAATAATGCACTTTCAGATGATGCCATTGTAGCTATGCAAGGTACGCTGTTAACTGCATTACAAAACAATATATTTCAAGCGTTATCAACCAATAGCGGCACCACCAATACTGCTACTACCGGCGGAACTTCTGACGTGAGCAATGCGAGTATTAATCAAAGTGAAGCCAGCCCAACCTTATTCGACACGCTATACACGAATGCCTTTGGTGAGGACGGGCTTAACCTTAAAGACGGCTTTGATGTCTTAAATATTGCAAATCACTTGCCCATAGTTTCTGATGTGTACGAGGCAACCACCTCTAGCCACGCTGCTGCCGCGGCAAGTTTGGCAGGTAGCTTTTTATATGGGGGCATAGGCGGCCTTATGTATAACGCTGTAGACTTGGCCGTAGAAAACGTTACAGGACAAAGTATTTCAAATAACCTGTGGTCAATGGGCCAAGCATTAGTGTCGTCCTCCCTCAGCGACATTAGTACTGATAGTGTTTCACAGTCTTCGGCCGAAGGTGTATTAGCTTCAACGCCTATCGAGGCTAATGATATAAAGGCAGGAATAGCAAATAAAGCGGCAGACGCTACTTACCAATTCGTTCAACGAGGCCTTTAAGCCTCTATTTTGAATAAGCGTACGTAGCGAAAATAGTATTAGCCTTCAGGTTTTAGAAGTTTGGTTTAACTGGCTTGTATTCAGGAGATAGGAACAATGGTGATGTGATCACCAAATCTGCCGTTGCTGGCGTGCAGGCTACTGGTACATTCCATACTGAGCACAGTCGCAGTAGCGCTTTTACGTCGGGGTCGTGGGGCGCTGGATTCAACGGGTCCCAAAAGAAGAATAGCGCGTCTAGCTTGTTTTCGGCAATCAACGCGCCTATTTGCTGATCCCCACCTAGCGGGCCACTTTTATAGCGTATGACGTCTAAACCGGTTTCGCTGGCAATTAAGCCGCCCGTTGTCCCTGTCCCCACCAGATTACACTGCTTTAGCACGTCAATATGCTGTTTAACCCATGCCAGTAATTCGGGCTTCTTATGATCGTGCGCCACCAGCGCCAAAGTAAGTTTGCTCATTTTATTTTCCGAGTTTAATCCCAACAACCTATTTTCACAATTTTGTACTTAGGCCTGTAGCGACCTATCTTTTGTCACTGTCTTAATTTATAAGCGCCTTGCCACTAGGGCCTATTAACCCTTGGCAGCTCAATGCAAAAACAGACTCAATTCCTAGTTTATTAAGCATTAACGCTGCCACAAACAAGTAAAACTACTATTCATTGAGTGCCAAATATAAATATTCAGTTCTATTGGTCTTGTTGTCAACTTACTGTCACAACTATAAATATATTATTAAGTATCTTTTTATAGACTAAACAGCCTAAATATAAGATAAAATATTTATACATTTTTATTGCATAAACATTCAAATTAGATACACTAGTCCACGGTTAAAGCATCCAACCCGTAAATTGGGGTTGTAACTTTATAGGAATTGATGATGACACAACCAACTCGCGTTGTTGGTTCAACCACTAGCAACGATAAAGAGTTTATCTCTCCCCTGGCTGGCTACACCATGCATAGCGCACGACGATGCGTGTGCACATCTATGCTTATTCAGTAGCACACTTTTTACCTTTGTAATGTGGTCGCGGTTAGGCAAGGTTATTCGCCCAACCAGTTTACAAAGGTAAAAAGTGATTTTTTTCTCCTTTTATTGAATTTTTAAATTATGTATAGCGTTTCAATTATTGGTGCCAGTGGTTACACAGGTGCACAACTTGTTCAGTTGGTTATTCAACATCCAAAACTCGAGTTAGCGGGTACTTATGTATCTGAGAAAAGTAGCGATGCAGGTAAAAGTATCGCACAGCTTCATGGCAACTTGGCCCATGTTAACGCAACGCTAACGCCTATCTCAGATGCTGCGCTAAAAGCGATGGCTAACGATGTTGATTTTATTTTTCTAGCAACACCGCATGAGGCAAGCCACGACTGGATGCCTGTCTTATCTTCAGGTAACGCGAAAGTACTCGATTTATCAGGTGCTTTTAGGTTGAAAGACACCCAGATTTTCGAACAGTTTTATGGCTTTCCCCATACGCAGGAGCAAAGTCTAGCTCAGGCGGTTTATGGCCTTGCTGAATGGCACGAAGCTCAGATTGCCAGCGCAGATGTTATTGCTGTTCCGGGTTGTTACCCCACAGCCAGCCTTAGTGCACTTAAGCCACTTGCTGAAAATAACCTGCTTGACGCAAACGTACGCCCAGTGATTAACGCCGTATCTGGTGTATCGGGCGCAGGTAGAAAAGCCAGTTTAACCACCAGTTTTTTTGAGGTCAGTCTTCAAGCATACGGCGTGCTAGGTCATCGTCATACGCCTGAAATTGAAGCATATTTAGGCACACCCGTTATCTTCACGCCGCATCTTGGGAACTTCAAAAGAGGTATCTTGGCAACAGTCACTGTTAAAGTTAAAGCTGGTACCACCAGCGCGCAGCTTGAACAAGCGTACACTGAGGCCTATGCTGATAAGCCTATTGTGCGTTTGCGCACAAGTTTTCCAAAAATTGACGACGTTGCTCATACTCCATTTGTTGATCTTCACTGGAAGCTAGACGAAGCATCTGGATATGCAGTGGTTACCGCTGCTATAGACAACGTAATGAAAGGCGCAGCCTCTCAGGCTATTCAATGCCTTAATATAATGACGAAACAACCAATAGAAACAGGGTTAGTACTATGAGTGTTTCACCTATCGTAATCAAAGTTGGTGGTGCATTGCTTGACGATGCAGCAGCAATGACACGCTTATTTTTAAGCGTAAAAGAAGTTCAAGCCGCGCGCCCCGTAGTGGTAGTGCACGGTGGCGGCCCGTTAGTCGAAACCCTAATGGCAAGTCTTGGTCTTCAAAGTACAAAAATTGATGGCCTTCGCGTTACTCCCGATGAACACATGCCTTATATTTGTGGCGCACTTGCAGGCTCTGCGAACAAACAGCTCTGTGCAGCGGCACTGGCCACGGGTATTACTCCCGTTGGATTATCGCTGCTAGACGGAAATATGGTGGTCTGCGAACCACTGGCTGATCAATATGGTGCGGTAGGTGTGCCTTCAACCGCTGATGCTTCGTTTTTACAAAACGTACTAGCGCAGTCGACACTTCCAGTAATTAGCTCTATTGGCTCAAGCCCTCAAGGTAGATTACTCAATGTAAATGCCGATCAAGCTGCCACGGTTATCGCCGAATTGCTTAACGCGGAGCTTTTATTACTTTCCAATGTTGAAGGTGTACTTGACGGTGATAAATCGCTAATTAGTGAACTTAACGCCGCAAGCATTGCGAAATATGCAGATGAAGGCGTGATCACTGACGGAATGAAAGTAAAAGTAGATGCGGCACTTGCGTCTGCAGAAAGCCTAGACCGCGCAGTTTACATTGCAAGCTGGGCAGCTGATATCAACGATATTTTAAATAAGAAAACGGGTACACAAATACTGCCCGCAGCTCTGACAAATACAAAGTCGACAAACGCTGATTTACCCCAAACCGACTTTACAAAAGGCAATGCCGGAGAAGTACAATGAAACAGGACCTACTCACCTTTGCAGACTGGACACCAGACGCAATGAAAAACTTGCTGCAATTGGCTGTAGAAATTAAACAAGCGCCAGCAAGTTACAGCAATGTGCTAGCGGGAAAATCAATTGTTGCCCTGTTTGAAAAGCCGTCATTGCGAACCCGCGTAAGCTTTGATATTGGTATCAACAAGCTTGGCGGCCACATGGTGTACTTAGATGCACAGTCGGGCAAATTAGCAGGTCGAGAAGATGCAGTGGATACTGCTGCTAACCTAGCCTGCTGGGCTGACGCTATCGTAGCTCGCGTGTTTTCGCACGAAACGTTAGAAACCTTTTCTCAGGCAGCCAAAGTGCCAGTAGTTAACGCGCTGTGCGATAAATACCACCCATGCCAAGGCCTTGCCGATTACCTCACTATGTTTGAACGCTTTGGCAAGACCGAGGGTCTTACCATGGCTTACGTAGGCGATGGCAATAATGTGACCCATTCATTACTCATCGTTGGTGCGCTTTTAGGTTGCAACCAGGTTGTAGTGACACCAGAAGGTCACGAAGCGACGCCTGAAATTGTGGCACAAGCCAAAGCGATCGCCGAGAAAACCGGCGTATCGATTGTTGAAAGTACAGAGCTTAGTGCTGCTAACGGCGCAGACGTTATCTATGCGGATACATGGCTTTCAATGGGTGACGATACACCGCTTGAGGTGATCAAAGAGAAGTTCATGCCTTATCAGGTAAATGAAGCGCTAATGGAGGCAACGGGTGCAAGCTACGTCATGCATTGCCAGCCTGCCCATCGCGATTTAGAAATAACAGGCTCGTTAATTGATAGTGATAAGTCGCTATTAATGCAGCAAGCCGAAAATAGAATGCATGGCCAAAACGCCATTCTTACTCAATTACTTAATGCCTAAAAAGGCACCTAAAAAGACGCTTAAAAGGTTTACTTAGATGCAAAATGTTAAAAAAATCGTACTAGCCTATTCAGGCGGGCTTGATACATCAGCCATCATTCCATGGCTTAAAGAAAACTATGGCTGTGAAGTTGTCGCATTTGCGGCAGATGTGGGCCAAGGTGATGAAGAGCTAGAAGGTCTTCATGAAAAAGCCATCGCGTCTGGCGCGAGCGAATGCCACATTGTTGATTTGAAAGAAGAGTTCGTAAGCGAATATATCTTTCCAACTATCACCACTGGTGCGGTATACGAAGGCGAATATTTACTTGGTACGTCAATGGCACGCCCGGTAATCGCAAAGGCGCAAGTTGAGATTGCCCGCAAAGTGGGCGCGGACGCGCTATGTCACGGTTGTACCGGTAAAGGTAACGACCAGGTGCGTTTTGAAAGCACCTTTGCCGCGCTTGCCCCAGATCTTACCGTTATCGCGCCATGGCGTGAGTGGGATATGGTAAGCCGCGAAGACTTGCTTGCTTACCTAGCCGAGCGCAATATTGCGACAACAGCGTCAGCGACAAAAATTTACAGCCGTGATGCAAACGCATGGCACATTTCACACGAAGGTGGCGAGCTTGAAGACCCATGGCAAGAGCCTACTAAGCAAGTGTGGACCATGACGGTTGACCCAGAAGATGCGCCTGATAGCCCTGAGCGCGTTACCCTGTCTTTTAACGAAGGTAAGCTGACCCACGTTGATGGTGAAGCATTATCGCCTTATCAAGCACTTGTTAAGCTAAATACAGTAGCAGCAGCGCACGGTGTTGGACGTATCGACATTGTTGAAAACCGCCTTGTAGGCATGAAGTCTCGTGGCTGTTATGAAACCCCTGGAGGCACTGTATTACTTAAAGCGTATAAAGCGCTAGAAACCATGGTGTTAGATAAAGCAGCACTTAAATACCGCGAGCAGATTGGTCTTGAATTCTCACACGTTATGTACGATGGCCGTTGGTTTACTGCCCTTAACGATGCACTGCTTGCTGGTGCTGCGTCTTTTGCGAAGAAAGTAACGGGTGATATTGTCGTTAAGCTTTATAAAGGCCAAGCTACCGTTACCCAGCGTAAATCGCCAAACAGCCTTTACTCTGAAGACTTTGCTACCTTTGGTGCTGACGATGTTTACGACCAGAAACACGCTGAGGGCTTTATCCGCTTATTCAGCCTTTCAAGTCGTATTGAAGCACTAAAAAATCAAGGTTAATTGTATCCCGCGCGTAGTTTTTAGTCGCTACGCGCAGGTAGCAAAGACAAAAAACAGTATTTAAGGAGCATCACATGGCGTTGTGGGGTGGCCGGTTCGAGTCCGGTGCAAGTAGTATGTTTAAACAGGTTAACGACTCTCTGCCGTTTGACCAAGTTATGGCAAGCCAAGATATCCAAGGCTCTATCAGCTGGTCCCGTGCGCTGCAAAAAGCAGGCGTATTGACCGCGGACGAGCAAGCCCAGCTTGAAGCAGCACTTAGCGAGTTGAAAGCGAAAGCCGATGCGGGTGAATTAGACTTTAACGCATCGAGCGAAGAAGATATTCACAGCTTTGTAGAAGCTGCGCTTATTGAAAAGCTTGGCGATATTGGTCGTAAACTTCACACAGGGCGCAGCCGAAATGACCAAGTAGCCACTGACTTTCGCCTTTGGGTACGGGAACATATTGCCTCTCTTCGCGCTGATGTTTTAGGTGTTATCAAATCGCTTCTAAATGCCGCAAGCCGTCATCAAGAAGCTATTATCCCAGGTTACACTCACTTACAACGTGCACAGCCTATTCACTTTGCACACTGGTGCCTAGCGTATGTGGAAATGCTAAAGCGCGATTTAAGTCGTTTAGATGACTTAAAAGTACGCATGAACCAGTGCCCTCTGGGCTCTGGCGCACTCGCAGGCACCACGTTTCCTGTAGACCGCCACGCTATTGCAGAGGAACTGGGCTTCGACTCTCCTTGCCTTAATAGCCTAGATGCCGTGTCGGACAGAGACTTTGTTCTTGAACTTTTGTTTGTCGCCAGTACCAGCATGATGCACTTATCACGTCTTGCTGAAGATATGATTTTTTATAACTCTGGTGAAGCTGGGTTCTTACAGTTAGGCGATAGCGTGACCTCAGGTTCATCGCTTATGCCACAGAAGAAAAACCCGGACGCGCTAGAGCTTATGCGCGGTAAATGTGGTCGTGTATTCGGCTCATTACAAGCACTTTTAGTTACTATGAAGGGCCTGCCTCTTGCGTATAACAAAGATATGCAAGAAGACAAAGAAGGCGCTATCGATACGGTAAATCAGTGGCATATTTGCTTATGCATAGCCAGCGAAGTGCTCGACTCACTGCAACTTAATGAAGAACGCTGTCGTACTGCAGCAACCCAAGGCTTTTCCAATGCAACCGAGCTTGCCGATTATCTGGTAGGCAAAGGTGTACCGTTTAGAACAGGCCACGATATCGCGGGTCGTGTAGTGCTTCAGGCGATAGATAAAGGCTGTGCTATTGAAGATTTGCCGCTAAGCGACATGCAGGCAATTTGCGATAAAATCGAAGACGATGTTTATCCAGTACTTCAATTGGAATACGGTGTAAACCAGCGCAACATCCTTGGTGGAACCAGCAAAGAAACAGTTACTAAAGCACTGTATCAAGAGTTGGAAGATTTGGATAAGCAAGGGTAGCGGTAAGGAACTACTTAGATGGTACTAGCGCAGCAAGATGGCATAAAACTGTTTCGCAGTTCACTGCCATACATTAATGCTCATCAGGGAAAAACCTTTGTATTGATGTTCGGTGGCGAAGCCATTGAACATCCTAATTTCCCCAACATTATTCAAGACATCGCTCTATTGAACAGCCTTGGCGTACGTGTGGTAGTTGTGCACGGTGCCAGACCACAAATAGACCAGCGCGTTGCGTTACGCAGTATAGAAGGCCGCTTCGAAAACGGCGTACGCATTACTGATAAGCAGACCCTTGAATGTGTAAAAGACGCCGCAGGCTCGGTTCGTTCGCAGGTAGAAGCTTTGCTTACTATGGGTTTACCGAACTCACCGATGCACGGCGCGCAAATACGCGTGTGCTCGGGTAACTTGGTAGTAGCCAAACCTATGGGCGTGCGAGGCGGTGTAGACTTTGAAAATACGGGTCTAGTGCGTCGTATCGATACTACCGGCATTAACGACCACTTAAACGACGGCTCGATTGTGTTGTTATCGCCTATGGGCTATTCATCAACGGGAGAAGTATTTAACTTGTCTCACGAAGATGTAGCTACCCAGGCAGCTATTGCCCTTAAGGCCGACAAGCTGATTGTGTTTTCAAACTATGATGGCGTATACAACCGCGACGGAAGATTACTTCGAACCATAGAACGTCCTCAGTTAGAACAGCTAACTCTAGCAGGTGATATAACCACCGAAGATACGGTACTAAGCGCGCTTACCACCAGTGTAGCTGCTGGGGTTCCACGTGCGCACTGTATCAGTTTTGAAAAAGACGGGGCTCTGCTTCAGGAATTGTTCACCCGCGACGGGACTGGCTCGCTTGTAATGGAGCACCATTACGAGCAATTGCGGGCGGCAACCATCGAGGATGTAGGCGGTATTTTAAAACTAATAAAGCCCTTAGAAGAAAGCGGCGTGTTAGTGAAGCGTTCACGCGAGCGTTTAGAGAACGAAATTAACCAGTTCATAGTGATTGTGCGCGACGGTATGATCATCGCCTGTGCGGCTTTGTACTTGTACCCAGAAGATGGCTGTGCTGAATTAGCCTGTGTGGCGACCCACCAAGACTATCGCGGCAAAAACCGCGGTGAACGTATTTTAGATGAAGTGCGCACCCGTGCTAAAGAAGCAGATATTGACCGTATCTTTGTACTAACGACGGTAACGGCACACTGGTTTTTAGAACAAGGGTTTGAGCCAGCAGACATTAGTGCTTTACCTGCCGTGAAAAAAGAGCTGTACAACTTTCAGCGTAATTCTAAGGTATTTACGCTGACAGTCTAATTTGTCAATTCAGGTCATACGAAACACTAATTTATCAAATAATATGGTGTTTCGTATGTTTTTGTAACATATTGTGAAAATTAACATTAATCCTTCCTAATGCCTATCCCTAGCACTATTTAGCGGTTATATTAACTCATCTAATTACGTGAATTAGTTTCAACTGTTTGTATTGAACTAATACTAGTCCAGCGGTTTTATAGTGATATCTCGCGCATTAAAAATAATAAAAAACTACCTTCTACTTAACGACGACAACTTAAAAACAACTGACGCTAATATATGGCGGCTTAGCGTGCTACGGTCGATATTAGTTATCGGTGTCATTCTTACATCAGCCATTGTTGTCCATTCATCCTATACCGCTTATGTTCAAGAACTCTATTATGTTCTTTACTTAACGACAGGGTTTACCGCCTTTCTTTTTGCAACACTCTCTATAGGCTTAAAACACATAAAAATAGCTTCAGCGTTTTTAGTTTTAGTCGTTGTTGCAGCTTCACTGTGTATTTTGTTTTTTACTACCGATTTAATTTCAGCTCAATACGGCTTACTCTTTCTTTTCACACTTCCTATTATTGTTCGTATTTTATACGGTATAAAAGCATCAATTATTACCATGCTTTTAAACCTTGTTCCCTATTTTCTTTTAGTTACCAAAACTAAAGTTTCACCTTTGTTTGGTATAGATATTACATTACCCGATACGCACACTTATCTGGCTTCATTACTATTCTTATTCTTTAATTTCTGTATCCCAATTGCTGTATTACGTGTCATGTCTTCGTTAGAAAAGCAGTCTGAACACAATCAATTACAAAGCAGGAAACTCGACAAGATAGTAAAAGGGTACCAAGAAATATTTAATAACGGGGGCACTCCCTCGTTTTTTTGTGATGAACAAGGGCGAATACTGCAAGCAAATAAAGCAGCTAGAACCCTAGTTAAAAAATTTCGCCCTAATTGTGAATACATTCAAGACCTGTTTTCTTTGAGCTTACCTATAACACGTGGAGTTAATCAAACTGCTTCAATCTATAATAACCCTGAACAAGAATTTGAAATCCAGCCAGCTAGCTTAATGCACCATAAAAAACAGCTCATTCATTGCCATGACTTGTCTGTAAATAAAAAAAATCTGCTGGAATTCGATGCGTACAAAAAGCAGCAGTACGAAAAGCACTACTTTAATGAACTTACAGGTTTAAAGAACCATCACTTTTGGAAACAGATGGAAACTAGCGATAGCATTGTGAACCAACATATAGTGCTATTAAAGCTGGCTAACCTTCGCGAAATAAATCTTCAGTATGGCTATAGTCAAGGCGATAAACTTTTGATAAAAGTGACATCGCAGCTACAAAACGAACTCTCTAACTGCGCGAGGCTCTATCACTTTCCCGGCGCGAAATTTTTATTTACTCTGAACGCCAAGCAATTATTTTCTAGTTCTATCGAACATTTTTTAACTCGAAAACTGCCAAATACTATCACTGTTACCTCGAATAATGTCAGTGTTGAACACACGTTGAAATGGCGTGTAGGGCATTATCATGTTAGTCGTGAAATAAGTCCTGATGCCGCAGCTGAGTGCTGCGCTATTGCATTAAGCCAAAGCAGTGAATTGTCGCCCTACATGTCTTTTAGTATTAATACGGTGAAGTCTATTAGGGAAAATACTCAACAAAAAGATAGAGTAAAAGCGCTTATTGATAATGGCTGCCTTGCGATTTATCTACAGCCCCAGGTGTCAATCGATGAAACTATTATCGGTTTTGAAGTCCTTGCGCGTTTAAAAGACCCATCGACTGGGTCGATATTACAGCCCCATCATTTTCTCTCTTTGATAGAAGCGAACGGTTGGGAGGTGTTGTTTACTCAAAAGGTTATCGACGCAACTCTGTCACTTCTTGATACGTGGCCTGCTAGCCTACCGCAAGTGCCTATCGCTATTAACCTATCTGGCCCTGAACTATTAAATGACCTTTTCTACGAAAAGCTTTTACGCCGCTTTTCAGAAAGCCCAGAACTATGCCAAAAATTAAAGCTAGAGCTCACTGAAACCTCGGTACTGGCAAGCCACAGTGAAACAAAGCGTCGTCTAACCTCTTTAGCTAACGTAGGTGCGACAATTATTATCGATGACTTTGGAACAGGTCACGCTTCCCTCTCTCAGCTGATAGACATGTCAGCAAGTGTCATGAAAGTTGATAGGGAGTTTGTTGACCGTGTGGAAACTTCTGAACGACACCGAAAAATCGTTCAGATGACTTTAGATCTAGCGAAGAGTTTAGAAATGCAGACAATCGCAGAGGGTGTAGAAACGCGTGCCCAGTTGGCAGTGCTAAAACAGATGGGGTTTAAACATTTTCAGGGTTACCTTTTCGGTAAACCGGCTCCCGTCGAACACTGGATTAGCGAATCAAAAGTGCAGGCGTAACTAAAATTCCAACGATTTGGTTAAACGTAATATGCGTTTATCACTAATTGTAATAAATCTTTTTGTTGCAAACTCTGTTTAACAAAGCTTTACTGGTATGACCAGATGAGAGTTAAAGAGTAAGGTACACCTAGTGAGCATCCCAAAACCTAACAATATTACTGTTACGTGCAAGGACAGCATAAGTTTAAGCGCAACGCTTTTCACCCCTAAGCAGTCAGTGAAGGCAGCAGTCATGATTGGCCCTGCTACGGGTATCAAACGTCAATTCTATAGTGCGTTTGCCACCTATTTATGTGACCAAGGGTATGGCGTTATCACTTTTGATAACAGAGGCATTGGAGGGTCGGCAAAAGGCAGCCCTAAACAAAGTGATGCATCGCTAGTAACCTGGGGTGAGCAAGATATGCCGGCGGTGTTAGAGACACTAAAGTTTCACTTCCCTAATGTGCCTTATTTTCTTGTTGGTCATAGCGCAGGAGGTCAGCTACTAGGTTTGATGCATAACGTACATGACCTCACTGCTTTTTGTAACTTTGGTAGTTCATCAGGTAGCTTGCGAAACATGCGTAAAAGCTATTTGCTTAAAGCTCACTTTTTCATGAATTTTTATATACCCGTGAGTAATTTACTATTCGGCCATACTAAATCCCAGTGGGTCGGTATGGGCGAGCCATTACCTAAAAAAGTGGCGCGCCAATGGCAAAAATGGTGTAACGGTAAAGGTTACGTAAAAACAGGGTTTGGCAGTGATGTTAACCAGCACCACTACGACACCATTCAAATGCCTTCTAAGTGGTTACTCGCCAAGGACGACGACATTGCTAACATTCACAACGTCCACGATATGATTAGCGTTTTCCCCAATATGGAAGCTGAGGTGGAGGAACTCGATCCTCATGCTAATAACGTAAAAGAAATAGGCCATATGAAGTTTTTCTCACGGAAATGTCAGCACTTATGGCCTAAGATCACGGAATTCTTTAATCAGTACACTTAATAGGTGGCGAAAATGTCCTCGGAAAGCAGCGAATTGCTGAGTCGTACGCTCTCTCCTGTAGGGTAAGCTTAATTAGTTAGCTAAGCCACGTATTGACCTTTGGCTGCCCTGTAAAATTAAGGGCAGCGATAAATTGAGTGCTTATTTAAGCGTATAAATACGCCCTTCCTTTACCGGTATTCGAGCTTGCTGATGGTCGTTAAAATCATCCTCTAGTGCTTTTAAACCCGAGCGTTCGTTCACCTCTAGCCAACTACTGCTCCATGTTATTGCCTTAAATACAAATTCGCTACTCTGCTTTTGATATTCAGCGGCGCCTATCTCGTTCATTCGCTGTTGAATATGGGCGGGAGCAAAGAAGAAATCGCTGTCGGCGTCATCATTTTCCGCTTCACTTTCAACATCTTGCCAGTGAGTTAAGCCTACGTTGACGTATCGGGTTAAATGCGTTTTAAGTTTCTCACTTATTAGGGCTTTGACTTTAGCGTTACCTGACATATCTACCGCCACAGTCGGTATACACTGCAGAGACTCTAACTGTTCATAGCTGATAACGCTGTGGTAGATATCTAGAGAAGTAAGAGCTTCGACACGTTTTTCGGAAGTGACGCCAATGGCCTTTACATCTGCATTTTTCAACGCAAAGGCAAGGCCTAAACTTGTTTTGCTTGAGCCACTTAATACTAGCAATTGCTCTCTTTTCGACGATGGAATACCGTTTACTACTTCCCACAGACAGAATGACGTTGCAAACAAAGGCCAAAGCAGCATCTGCAAATTTTCTTGCATATGCTGCTTCGCACTAATCTCATTGTTCACACCTTCGGCTTGAGCGGGAAGCGGGCGATAAATATTGTAGCCTTGGGGCAACTTTAAACGATGGGGGCTGCAATCGACCAGGGTATTATTGTTCAAAGTGGTATTACTCATAACAAGGCGAGTTGCAGGAGGAAAGTACCCGAAAAAGCGACTTCCTACCGGCACAGCATCATTTGTGGAACTTAGCACACGGGCCACTCCCCAAACGGGGATAACCCCCCAATTATTATCGCTAACTTTTTCCAGTGACTCAGGCACAATCGGCGGAAAAAACTGCCAATAACCTAGCTTTTCCCCCACCATATAGTAAGTAAAATTGTTAGCAGTAAACGCAAATCTTTCCACTTCAAGCACTAGGCTTTTATCCGTCGTTTGAGCTTTACTATTCATATCACCGGTGGTGACGACTCTGTAACGACTAGGGTCAGTCTTATCAACTTGAAATTGTTCCATTATTACTTATCCCCTTTTAAAGTTGGCCTTTGGCTTTTAGGTCATGAATATAAGTCATCAATTTTTGCATTGCAGGGACGGCTGCCTCTTTTAACCGACCTAACACTTGCATTTTTTGCATATCGTCTTTTGCCACACCGTGTACAATGCGAGAAAAACCATCAAGTCGGCAATGATAAATCCAAGCTCTTAACCCTTCATCTTCGCCCCAAACTTTCATATTGCGTAGCATTGCAGCCGTCATTGGTAGCCAATCTAGATCTCTATTAGGCAACGGAACCACCTGTGTTAATACTTGCTTTTGCTTTTCATCAGCATAAGCTGCTTCGACGTGAGCAATAAGCGCCGCACTAAACACAGGCTGATACGCTCTCACCGTCTGAGGTGTAATTACATCACCATCAAATACCGGCTTAATATCTAAATTAGTTATTGCAGAGGCCGAGCAATCTATAACTAGGGAACTCTCTGGCATACGCCATGTAGCGCCATTAAAGTGCAGCTCATCTTTACTTATGTGAGTAACGCGGCCGTGTCGGACAATAGAAGTTAACGATTGCAACGCACTTAGCTCTAACTCGCTTACTGTAGCTCCGTGAAACATGCTGGGCCGCACATCTTTATCAATACGCAGTAAAACGCCCCTTTCTTCTAACTTGTCGAACATATCATCTATCGAGCTGGAAGATGCTATGGCTTCCATCTGATTAGCTTGAGCGCCTATGGTATCAAAGAAAAAACTATCTAATGGCTGCGTATTCTTTCGGTTCAGTAACCAAGCATCACGTGATACAACCCAGTGAATATTATCTGGCGACACGTGGTTTTGAAGCAGCCACAGGCAGGTATCAACACCGGTTTTTCCACCGCCAATTACCACGTAGTTTTGGTGTTTACCAATTCGAGGGACGACTGTATTTACCGGCGTGAAATCTACGTCGCTGTCTAGGCTGAAACTTGGGGTATGAGTAAGCGGTATACTTGTATTTAAGTAAGTCGCGTCGACTATTTTTTTCTTTACGCTAACCTCATAGCGCTTACCATTTAATAATGAAATGAATTGCTTATCTCCTTGGTATTCACACATTGGGTAGTACTGAACTCGTCCACTAGGAAGGAAGGTCTCGTTCATCACTGCATCAAAGTACGCGCTGACTTCTTGTCCTGAAGCAAGCCCCATTAACCCTTCGTTCATACCACACTTGTCAATTATGCCGCGGTTTAATTCTTTAGAACACACGCCGTAGAAAGCTGAAGGCTGATGGAGTGTCACAAAGGGATAAGCGTAGTTCCAATGACCACCCGGCTTAGCGTTTTTATCTATAATCAATATGTTGGCATCGGTTTCATGCAACAACACGTCGGCAAATGCCATACCTACAGCACCAGCGCCTACTATCAAATAATCGCAGGTTAATTGCTCAGTTTTCATATATAGTGTCCTTATGAATAACCTGCGGGCAGGCAGGTTAAGTGTTAAACCTAGAAATATAACAGCGTTATTAAACAACTTTACATAACGATGTTATATTGCGCAACATGTAAATGATGTGTAAATGAAAAAAGATACGCGACAAAAGATCTTAGATGCTGCTTCAGCGCTGTTTTTGAAAGGCGGTACAAATGCACTTAGCGTGCGTGCTATTGCTGAAGGCGCGGGTATGTCAACTATTGGCATTTATAGCCATTTCAAAGGTAAACAAGGCATTCTTGATGCGCTTTATATTGAAGGTTTCGAGCTTGTAGAGCGTGAAATGCTGGCGGCGGATGGTAATACTGCGGCAGAAAAAGTGATTAATGGCTGTGAGCGTATTTTAACGTTTTCAGAAACCCATGCAGCTCATTACCGGCTAATTTTCGCTTCCGACTTGAAAGACTATACCCCTTCAGATGAAGCAATAGAAGCTGGTGAAAAAGCCTTTATTTCACTAACTAAGCTTACCGCTGCGTTGATAAAAAAAGACCTGTCTGTCGAAGAAAAACAAGATGTAGCGATGCAGGTCTGGGCGCTTAATCACGGCTATATTACATTGAACCAGCATGAAATTAGCAACCGTATTACCTGGAACAATTGGAAAGAACGCGCGCTGCAAGCCATTCGCCTACACGTTTACGCCCTAGTCGCTACGCAATAATGCAAAAGGGAAAGCGTTTGTGAGGTGAGCCCACATAGCATCGAGCAAATAAAGTCGCTGGCGCGGTTTGATTTTGCTAATGCTCTGTTTTATGCCTTCGCGCTAACTACCCTGTAGTACAATCTTCTTGTGCTATTTTGAATTACGCTTGTCTAGTCCATATTGAACGGCCATTCTTGCAACACCTGCTCCAATGCCCGATATAACAGCCCAAGTAACGGCTTCTTTGAGGTCTGTATTTTCACTTTTTTTATCTTTAGGTGCAGGTTGCTTAGCTACCTTTTCCCAAGACTTTTGGAGCGTTTTTCTCGCGAGAATTCCTGCAGACGCTGCGGCGAGACCAATGCCCACATTCGTAATGAGTTCTTTATTACTCATGGTGTTCTCCGGTAGTTCTATCCGCTGATGTTACTAAAGTTAAAAAACAGCCGCCTACTGCTAAACGACTGACAGCTGTCTTTTTCTGTCCGTAATATGAAGTTCAAATCCGGTCGTGACTTAACTTTTGCCCCTAACCAGATTCATGACAACTGAAATAATCAGTAAAACAACGAAAACACCAAATATAATTTTGGCAATACCCGCTGCAGAGCCGGCAATTCCACCAAACCCTAAAACCGCTGCAATTAATGCGACAACTAAAAATATTAAAGCCCAACGTAACATAATATATCTCCTTATTTCGTCAGTTAAAGTCATTTAATATTTTAGTAGCAAGCCATGGGCCTACTTGAAAATTCATCTTAGCTATTGTAGAGCCCATAAGGCTTACAGGCTGATGATAATTAATGAAAGGGAATGCGTTTTATCACTGCCGTAACTCTTATTACAAAATATGCAGGCTTTCTTACCTTTAAAATTGTAAATATTTCTCGAATAAAAAGGATCAGAGTAATGTTGCATTAATTTACTCTGATCCCCGTATATGCTACTTGCTCGCCACCGCTTTTCTTACCCGTGCTCCATAGTCGCTATCGGCTAATTCGTATTGTACAAACATCGCTTCCTGTACATCCTTCGTAGCTTGGCTTAGACCTTCCGCAATATTGTTTACCAACTGCTGCTTTTGATCTTCACTCATAATGCGATACAGATCTCCAGCCTGAGAGTAGTTGTCTTCATCACGGTTATCATAAATGTCTAACCACGCATCTTGCTCTAGTGGCATTGGTGGCTCTTGTACCTCTGACATTTCAGCAGGTTCACCAATGCGAGCACGGTTATTTGGGTAGAAGTTTGCCCCGCTCCCCGCAAGTGCTGGGTTAATCCCTGCAAAAGCACCATCACGTTGATAATTGTGTACCGGGCAACGTGGCGCATTTACCGGTATTTGGTTGTAGTTGGCTCCTATGCGGTATCTGTGTGCATCTTGATATCCTATTAGTCGCGCTTGAAGCATTCTGTCTGGCGACGCACCAATACCCGGTACCAAATTGCTCGGCGCGAACGCTGCTTGCTCAGTCTCTGCAAAGTAGTTATCAACATTGCGGTTTAACTCCAATTGTCCTACTTCAATTAATGGGAAATCGCTGTGAGGCCATACTTTAGTCAAATCAAACGGATTGATATGATATTTACGGGCTTCCTCTTCAGTCATGATCTGCACGTTCACTGTCCACGATGGGAACTCACCGTTATCGATACTTTCGACAAGGTCCTGCTGGGCACCGAAGGCAGGCATTTTCGCCGCTTCTTCATTAGTTAGCGTTTTAATACCTTGGTTCGTTTTAAAGTGCCATTTCACCCAATAGCGCTCACCTGCGTTGTTCCAAAAGCTTAAAGTATGTGAGCTATAACCATTCACGTGACGATATGAAAGCGGGATACCGCGATCAGACATCAAAATCGTTGATTGGTGTAATGACTGTGGGTTGTTCGCCCAAAACTCATAGACCGCCTGCGGGTCAGGCAAGTTAGTGCGCGGGTTTTTCTTTTGACTGTGAATAAAGTCAGGAAACTTAATACCATCTCGTAAGAAGAATACGGGGGTATTATTGCCGACCATATCCCAATTACCCTGTTCGGTGTAAAGCTTCACCGAAAAACCACGAGGGTCCCGAGCGTAATCGCTTGAGTCTTGCCCCCCACCTACAGTAGAAAAACGTAAGAACACATTGGTTTTTTGCCCTTCTTTTTGCAAGAAGTCGGCAATAGTATAATCAGACAAACTTTTGGTTAGCGTAAAAGTACCATACGCTGCACTGCCTCTAGCGTGAACAACCCGCTCTGGAATTCGCTCGCGGTTAAAGTGCGCAAGCTTCTCGAACAAATAGTGATTGTCGAAAGTAACCGGGCCACGTGGGCCTGCAGTTCGACTTTGATTGTCATTGGCAACGGGCGCACCATTGCTAGACGTTAGCGTAGTAGGGTTTATAGCTGTACCTGAAAATGGACACTTACTCATTGCGAATTCCTTCTAGTTCATTTCTGCCCCTCTTTTCAGCTTTACTAACAGTCTCGCTAAAACGGGGCTTACTTTAATAATTAACAACGCTTTGTTAATTACCTTTTTCATTTAGAAATATAATCGCTGATTTATTAAAGCAATTAAAACGAACAAAATAGATAGTACTAATCGTGATTTCAAATCACGCTGAAGCGCTTGTTACTAGATGGCAGGTTTGACACTTATTATTTAACTATCGGGGGCTTCGTATTGCAGGGGCATGTATAAGCAAGCTTAGTGTGGCTGGGAAAAGTGGGCGCTAGTTGTTCAGAGCGTACTTTTTTACGAAGGTGTTTATACCGCTCAGTAGCTTGCTCCTTGGGCATACCAAATTACAGTGGGTAGTCATGGGCGCGCCCCACCTAAGCAAATAGTCAAACAATGGCAGCGATGGTGTAACGGCAATGGCAATGTCGAAACTGCGTTCCAATAAGACATTTACACCCATTTTTACGATGACATTACACTACCATCAAAATGGTTACTCGCCGCTGATAATGCCATTGCTAACTTAAAAAATGTAGAGAATGTAGTGCGAATATTTCCTAACGTCAGCGCACAAATAAAGATGCTTCACCCTAGCGATTTTAAGGGGAAAGAAATAGGTCATATGAAGTTTTTTCTCACAAAAATATCAGTACATCTGGCCCCAAACCTTTCAGTTTTTGGTAGAGCTTGTGGAAAACTAGCGTATTTGTTCCATGCGAGACAGCAGTGCGTTTGCTTTTTCTCGTTGTTCAAAAGGCGTTGATGACTTGACTAAGCGACTTAAAATGCGTTTCGCTTCTAAGTAGTTTTCTAATTCTACCAAGGTATAGGCAAGATGATATTGTAGTGACAAAGATGTCGCATTTCGCACTGACGCTTGTCGAAGCAGGGGCAGCGAGGCCTGTGGTTTGCCATTAATGGTTAGCGCCCAACCATAAGTGTGCAGCACACCGGCGTCTTTGGGTTGTAATCGGTACGCTTGCTCAGCAAAGTGTAAGCTCTTTTCGTTATTTATCAGTAAATGAAGCTCCGCTAATCGATTATATAATGCAAACCGGTTTGCTTCTGGTGCTACCTCTAACATATAAAGATAGTGGTTGATTGCGGTGTTAGCATCGCCATAATAATAGTGATATTGCGCCAGTAAATTACGGGTGAAATACCTATCGGGCTCTTGTTCTACCGTCGCAGTTAAACGCTTAATCAACGCCGAAAAATCACCTGTTTTCACACTTAGGGCATACAGTTTGGCGAAGGCTAAATCGAAGGTTTCATCTTCATTCAGCACCTTTTGATAAAATGTCATCGCTTGAGTGAAACGACCTTTTTGCTGGGCTAATTCACCAAATTTGAATAACACCTGAGGGTGCTTAGGATAACTTTTTATTATTGCTGACAGACTAGATTCTGCACGTTCAACTTTATTTAATGCTAATAAAAGCTTCACCCACTGAAGTTGTAAATTTAGGTTTTTTGGTTGCAATAATCGAGCTTTATCCATACTACTCAGGGCTTTATCTTCATCACCCACAGCCAACCAATTTTGCGATTCACTTACCAGTACGTTTACCGGCCTATCAAATATTAATTCTAGTTTTAGAAGAGTTGATTTTGCATTTTCTACATCGTTTGCTTTGATGTAAAACGTAGCCAGTTGCACTAATGCCAAAGGATTGCCAGGCTCCTTCACTTCTAATTCACGCAATGCAGCAATGGCACTTCTGTAGTCTCGTTGCTGATTCATTGCAGCCACGGCGGAGAAAGTGATTTTTCCTATTGGTCCAAATTCTTGTAAAAGGTATCTATACCGTCTATCGGCCGATTCAAAATCGCCTCGACGCATGTCAATATTCGCCAATTGAAACACCACTTGAAGATGATTTCCTTTTTCTTCTTCAAGCAAAAGTAAAATAACTTCAGCGTCGTCTAACAATCCTTTGTTGATTAGCATTGTTGCTTGATTGTATCGCGCAGCAAAAAGATCAGGCGCCTGGTTGAGAACATCGGATAGTACAACTTCAGCCTCTGCGTATTTTTTTTCAATCAGCAATTGAGCAGCGTACATATTCAGAATCGTTATATCATCAGTAAACTGCGCTCTTAAAGTGGCGATGGCTTTTGCGGCTTTTTGGGTTTCGCCGATATCGAGAAAATAAAGAGAATAGGCCACTAACACTTGTCGATTGTCTGGGTATTGCTCTAATAAATTGTTTAACTGTTCTGCAGCTTCTTTAAATTTACCTCGGGAGAATTCTACCCGTACCGCAAACAAAGCAACGTCTACATTATCGGAATACAGTTCAGTTAAGGAAGATAGCAATCTTACTGCTTTAAAATTACGGGCGTTTTCTAAATACAAACTTCCTAGAAAAATTGCCTGCTCAATATGTTGTTCTATCAATTCCTCCTCGTGATTTTGCAGCCCTAACATGGCGGCTTTTTTATCGCCCAACGCCATGTTAGTAGTTGCTAGCAAAATCGCGGTTTGCAGGTCTTGTTCGCTGTAAGTTGTAAATAGATTAAAGCTATCTCTTGCTTGTTCAAAATTGCCTTGCATCAGGGCCACCATACCCCGCAAATAGAGCAAGGAAGGTTCCGCTATCATCATTTCTTCTGGCACGATAGATAAACGCTGATCGATTTGCTCTAGTTGAGGGCGAATATTAGATAAGGCATCTATCTGGCTAGTAAGCCAACTATTGACAAACATTAAGTATAAGTCATCTTCCGTTTCCAATAACAAATCTTCGGTGACTAATAACGCAGCGTCCAAATCGGCTATGGCCAAATAAGCATCAATTAAACTTC
Organism: Alteromonas sp. BL110; assembly: GCF_003443615.1. NCBI lineage: Bacteria > Pseudomonadati > Pseudomonadota > Gammaproteobacteria > Alteromonadales > Alteromonadaceae > Alteromonas > Alteromonas sp. BL110. Next base: position 1,269,780 of record NZ_CP031967.1, read on the forward strand.
GTGCAATTTTCGCGTTATTGGGCGAAATTCGATAGGCGTTGTTGAAATAACGCTGTGACAGCAGCACATCCCCTCTTGCACTTGCAAGACGGCCAAGCGCCCACCATGTGAAGGCTTGACTGTCGTCCTCAGCAAGCGAGCGTTGAAGCAAGGTATCTGCCTGTTTATATTGACCATCCTCAATGGCCAACAAGGCCAAGCCGTTTAATCCCAGGGGATGCTCTGGTAATTGGGTAAGCAATTCATCATATTCCCTTTGGGCACATAGCCGTCTCGATTCAATCAGGCACGCTTCAGCACGAGTAGCGCGCCATTGTGCCAAGTGGGCCTTAGATAAGTCGGTAGATACGTCTATGGCTAGTATTTGCTCTGACTTTTGCAGGCGCACCAATACTCTGGACCAATTAGGCAACACCAAATTGGGGTCCGCACCTTTTTCATAGGCATGTAAATAGGTGTTGTGGGCTTGTTCCCACAACCCTGTTTCGAAATAAAGATTGGCTAAAAGTAGGTGTGCAGGAAGATAATCGGGGTTAGCTTGTAGCACATTCTTTATATGGATAAACGCGTCGTTGAAAGCTTTGGCTTCATAACTAACAATGGCAGATTCATAATCTACACTCGCAGTATCTTTTTGATCAGCATTGGCTAATGCCGTGAATGAAAGTGTAAGTATGAAACTAAAAACACTTACACAAATTCGTTTTCTCATTATTTAACGGGTTACTTTAAGCCTGCGTGTAACCATCAATATACTGGCGATAAGTATCAAGAACAAGCTTGAGTGGGGCTCTGGAACTTCAACAACATTCGTTTCACGTTCATAGTTAAATACAAAGTTATGAAACTCACGAGCCCCAGTGTAAGACTCAGACGCGAAGGCGCCGTCAAATGATGACCCGCCTGTAGTGTCTGCAAAAGGCGCAAGTACAGACCCTTTTACATTCAGGTTATTGAAATCAATGCTTTCAGCATCATAAAAATTCCACAAAATATTAGAATAGTAACTTTGCTGGGTGAAATCACCTGTACTGTTTACGCCACCACCAATAACAATGTTCTTGCCTTGCAAGTCGCTGGCAGACACATTAATGATAATAGTTTCAGCACTGCCTGCAATTAAGTTTAATGAACTGTTCTGGGCAAACACTTCGCTGGCTGAAACATTAAACACAGCAATTTCATCAATACCTGTATAATTAAACGTGCCGTTGCTGTATGTTCCATTTTCTGTAAGGCTTGAGTAGTAAGCAGTATCTGCGTATAAAGAATTAGCAATGTCGGTAATAGACACATCGGGGTTATAAATAGCCTGACCGTCATCACCGTCGTTCAATTCTACCGTCGATGTATTTAAGGCCCCGCCGTAGACGAGATTATTGTCTCTAAGCACCCGAATACCATTCGCGTTGACATCACCTACAATGGTAACCGCATCAATAGCTGTGTCGGTATTGGCTAACCGACTACCAAACTCAGCAGTGCGTCCTTGAGCGTTCAAATTTCCGCCAATAAATGCCTGTCCTTCAACATCTCCACCTTGGAAGTTGTAATCTTCTAGCAAAATAAGATTATAAGTGCCGAGCACATTCGATGTCGTTGTACTCGTGCTGGCGGTTTCAGCCGCTACAGCGGTGAATTGAACAACGCAAAAAACAAAAAAAAGTGCAAAACGCATAAAACGACTACCCAACGTGTTAGCGAAACTAGAAAAAGCGCTAGTCCTTTAAGGACGCTGCCTAAAATACTCGGAAATGAAAATGGTTCTGTTAGCGTACCATTTTTGGCTTTAAAAAGCAAAAATCACACCAACTTTGAAACTCTAATAAACTCATGCACTTCAATGATTTACATATTTTTAACACGACTTTTTTGTATATTTTCTTGACAGCCTTGCACCTAAAAAATGCAACTTTAGTTGATGTTAAAATAAAAAAGAGACACTAGTATTAAGCCTCTCTAGCTATGAATTCAGCACTAGGGCGCCTTAAGGCTGCGGCACGTCCACTCCTCTACATATTACTTTTTTGCAATAAAGGTCTAGCGTTAGCTTTTGTCCGTAAATAAAGAAACAACAGTTCGTCAAATACTAAGGGCTTGCGTAATGACAAAGCCACTCATATTCATTACCGGTTTTATTATGTTAAGCATCATTATCTTTGCGTCTTGGAACACCTTCGAAACCCTTGTTCATATTGACGACAAGAACAATGAGCTAGCGTTTATGGGCAGTTCTGGTTGGCAGTGGCATAACAAATCACAAGGGCTTCAAATTAAGCGAGTCGATGGCTATTTGCCGGCACTGAGAAAAGTATCCGACAGCAAAGAATATGCTTCGCTTATTACCATTACTGAAAGCGGAAATTATCGCGGCTTTGTATTTTTTGACCAAGACTGTGAAGAAGGCGCTATTGTCTCGGAGCATGTAGCTTACGGTGAGGCAGAACCAACAAAACGTGAAGTATTACACTGCCTGCATGGAAAGCTGGTGTATATGAAAAACTGGGCAACCGCACCTACAGAGAGGTGGCAAGCCCGTGTGGGCGACTTTGAGTTCGATGAAGCCCTAAACGAATGGGATTTCACACCACTTCAACAAGCCTACTTAAAGAGTGTCGCCGAACTCATCTAAAAATTGGGGTCAGAGTGCTTTTTGGTCCCGCTTTTTGTCGATGCTCTTCTTCAGCCATTCTGATGCTAAAAAGATGATAAAAACAACTAAAGTACTCTGACCCCGTCCTTTAAGTAATGTACTCTGACCCCATTATTTAGGTGTTGGCGAGGGCGTCGTCAATATCTTTTGCGCTGTGGCGGTTTTCTAACTGACCGTCGTCGCCCCAGGTCTTATTGACAATACGGCCACGTTTTATTCCTTCTCGCTGCTCTAGTTGTTTAGCCCATCGGACCAAATTGGTGTACTCGTGTACTTGAAGAAACGTCGCTGCATCGTACAGGTTGCCAAGTACTAGGTTGCCATACCATGGCCATATAGCCATATCAGCTATGCTGTATTCACTTCCCGCCATAAATTCGTTATTAGCTAAGTGCTTGTCTAGCACGTCTAGCTGACGCTTAGTTTCCATAGTAAAGCGATTAATAGGATATTCCATCGGATATGGCGCGTAGCTGTAGAAGTGCCCGAAACCACCACCTAAGTATGGCGCTGAACCTACCTGCCAGAATAGCCAGTTAAAACACTCAGCTTTAGCATGGGCATCTTGGGGAATAAACTTACCGAATTTTTCTGCAAGGTAAACTAATATCGAGCCTGATTCAAAAAGCTTAGTTTCTGGAGCCGTTGTAGTATCAACCATTGCCGGAATCTTACTGTTCGGGTTCACATCAACAAACCCAGAAGAAAACTGATCGCCCTCACCAATATTTATGAGCCAAGCGTCATACTCTGCTTCACTCACGCCGGCAGCCAACAGTTCTTCTAGCATGATAGTTACTTTCTGGCCGTTGGGTGTGGCAAGCGAATAAAGCTGCAAACCATGTTTTCCCATAGGTCGCTCTTTATCATGAGTCGCGCCCGAGACTGGACGGTTGATACTGGCCCACTTGTTACCATCATCTTCGGCCTGAGTCCAAACTTCTGGAGGCGTATAATTATTTTCTGTCGACATAGCAAATCCTTCGAGGTTCATTATTGATCAAATTACTGCAATACATAGCTACTAAGAACAGCTTTTAAAGACATATAGCTCAACACTGTCGACTAATAAACGGTGATATACGGTTACTGACATAAAAAAGCCGCACTTGGTAAAGGTACAAAGCACGGCTTTAAGAATAAAAGGCGAGCAGTCCATTGCCCGCAAACTGGTGCTGCTCGATACTCACTGTTTAAATTTCAAAAGAAAAAACGGTGGCCATATCGATAGCGTGTAATCGTGAGTTACTTAACCTTGTAGTAGGCGTCAATTAGATCGGATTCATCCAAATAGGCAAACATTTCACTTTGGTCATCTACGGTACTTTCTGAAGCAGGTTCGATAGCTTTTTCCGTAGCCTTTTCATCATGTGCTACAACATCAACATTATTTGCATCACAAGCGGAAATTGTTGCAAGAGCTGCCATAACTAACGACGTAGAGAATGAGCGCTTAATAACTCGCGCACAGAAAGGATTTATCTTGGTTTTTAACTTTGTCATCAATAACACCTCTTGCTCCTTGTTGTAACTGATAAGAGATGTATCAATCATTGTGCCAACTGAAATTAACCTCATATTTTCAGCCACTTAATTAAAACCCATACACAGAAAGAGTTGATAAAACGAAGGAAATGTTGCGCATAGGCAACACCATTTTACATTTGGTAGAGATAATTCTTTGAGATGGGTGAAAAGCAAACAGAAAGCGTTTAGTTATTTCTGCTGATGGTAGAAAAGTAATGGCGTAAACCTAGTTTACAGGCACAAAAAAAGCAGGCTTCGCCTGCTTTTTTATAACGTTTATGGTAATTAAATACTCACCCGCTTGTAAGGGCGATATTCAGCTTTCCAGAAGTTTCGCTCAATGCTGGCAAGCAGTGCGTCATCAGACATTTCCAAGGCTAGTCCCTGCTCCATCGCTACTTTACCTACTTCAAAAGCTATCTCACGGCTAATTTCTGCAATGGCTGCAAGGGGTGGCAATAGTGAACCTTGACCAGTGTTGACTAATGGCGACGCTGCCGCAAGCGCGTTACTTGCTGCCATTAGCATTTCATCGCTAATTAACTTTGCTTTTGATGCAACAACACCAAGGCCGATACCTGGGAAAATATACGAGTTATTACACTGAGCAATAGGAATAATATTGCCATTGTACTCAACAGGCTTGAACGGGCTGCCTGTTGCAATGATCACCTTACCTTCGGTCCACTCAATTACTTGTTCAGGACGTGCTTCAACCTGACGAGATGGGTTACTTAACGGGAAGATAATTGGCAGTTCACAGCCTTGCTTCATAGCGCGAATAACTTGTTCGGTGAACAAACCTGGCTGGCCAGAAACACCAATAAGTACATCAGGCTGCGCGCAGTACATAACGTCTAACAGTGATGCGTAATCACCACTGAATGTCCAATCAGCCAAATCTGCATTTTTCTGCTGAAGCTTTTGCTGGAAGTCACGTAAACCTTCCATACCCTCGGTAACCAAGCCAAAACGATCAATCATAAACACTTGCTTACGCGCTTGTTCGTCTGTAAGGCCTTCAAACACCATCTGCTGAATAAGCATTTCGGCAATACCACAGCCCGCAGAACCCGCGCCCACGAAGACAACTTTCATGTCGCGTAGTTTTTGCTGCTTAGTTTTACACGCCGCCAAAATAGTACCAAGCGTAACCGCAGCGGTACCCTGGATATCGTCGTTAAAACAGCACACGTTGTTGCGATAACGGTTTAATAACGGCATAGCGTTTGGTTGCGCGAAATCTTCAAACTGAATCATCACATCAGGCCAGCGTCGCTTCACAGCGTTAATGAACATATCAACGAATTCGTCGTATTCTTCCTGTCCAATACGGGGGTGGCGGGCGCCCATGTACATAGGGTCATTAAGTAGCTTTTCATTGTTAGTTCCAACATCTAACATGACAGGCAAAGTATACGCCGGGCTAATACCACCGCAAGCGGTGTACAGCGACAGCTTTCCGATAGGAATGCCCATACCACCGATACCTTGGTCACCCAGTCCTAGTATGCGCTCACCATCAGTCACAACGATCACTTTCACTTTGCGTTTTGTCGCATTGCGAACGATGTCATCTAGCTGATGACGCTCTTCATAAGACACAAACAAGCCACGAGAACTGCGATATATATCAGAGAATTGCTCGCATGCATCACCTACCGTTGGGGTGTAGATGATTGGCATCATTTCATCAATGTGCTTTTGAATGAGGCGATAGAACAAGGTTTCGTTGTTGTCTTGAATAGCGCGCAGATATATATGCTTGTTTAGCGCTTCATCAAAGCTGCTGTATTGCATATAAGCACGTTCCACTTGCTCTTCAATCGTTTCATACCTTGGAGGTACTAGACCAGTTAAGTTAAAGGCCGCACGCTCACGTGCTGTGAAGGCACTACCTTTATTCAGTAGGGGGGTTTCCAGCAATGAAGGGCCGGCATGAGGAATATAAAGATATCGCTGTGAATCTTCTGACATTGGTTTTCCGATAATGTGTTCAGGCAAATACATCACCTAAAGCCTGAAGCGGCACGCCCATGGCGTGCCCTTTTTGTAATTAGAATATTTCTTCTGGCTCTGGTGCAGTAGTCTCATCCTGCGTGGCTGGATCCAACACTTCGTCATCGCGAACGTAAGTCGTCGGCTCAGTACCTTGCAGGAAGTATTCGAATAGTGTCGTATGGTCTGTACGTCTGGTCAACTTCCCACTGGTACGATCAATGCGAACACGTACTATATTTTCTGGTACGGGCATAGGTGTATGCGGTTTACTTTCAAGGGCGTGTTGCATAAAACGGATCCACGCCGGCTCTGCCGCTTTAGCACCGTCCTCGATGCCGATCAAAGCATTACCAATCCAGTTGAACTTATCAGGATTCTTATTAATAAGGTTTTGGTTACGCGTTGCACGACCTAACTGACGGCCCATGTTATCGAACCCGACCCAGGCCGTGGCCACCAAGTCTTTATGGAAGCCACTAAACCAGGTATCCCGCGAATCATTTGTGGTGCCTGTTTTACCAGCAATATCAGTACGCTGAAGGATGTTGCGAGCACGCCATCCCGTACCAAGCCAATAAGTTTTCTTATTCCAGTTACCATTAGCTCGAACAGCAGTGCGCATCATCTCCGCCACCAAAAAGGCATTTTGAGGCGTAATAACCTGAGGCGCTATTGCTTTTTCTCCGCTTTCATCCACGTCACTATCACCGAGTAAGATATCTTGGTTTAACTCAGCGGCCAGCAAGGCTTCAATATCCGCCTCTTCATCTTCAGGCAGCATTTCTTGCTCGCTTTGATTTTCACAACGATTACACGCCCACACCGGATTTGCTTTCCAAAGTTCATCACCGTTTTCGTCAAGTACTTTGCTGATAAAGTGAGGGTTTACTAGATAGCCACCGTTCGCAATGACCGACATACCTCTTACTACTTCAAGTGGCGTATGCGAACTCGAGCCAAGAGATACAGTTTCATCCAGCGGGATATCGTCTTTATTAAAACCAAACCGGGTTAAATAATCTGCCGTTTCTCTAAGTCCAACACCGCGAAGTAAACGAACCGATACTACGTTTTTAGATTTACCTAGGGCTTTACGCATTCTTATCGGTCCATCGTACTCTGCCGGTGAGTTTTGCGGTCGCCAAGCAACGCCTGTAGCGGCATTCCATTGATTGATAGGCGCATCGTTTATAATAGATGCGAGTGTGTAACCGCTGTTTATTGCTGCTGAATAAACAAAAGGTTTAATGTTTGAACCCACCTGCCGTTTGGCCTGAGTAGCCCTATTAAATTGGCTTTGATAAAAGCTATAGCCGCCAACCACAGCCTCAACGGCGCCGTTTTTAGGGTTAAGCGCGATAAAAGCCCCGCTAACTTCTGGAATTTGCGAGATACGCCACTGCCCATCTTGCTGCCTGATGTAAATTACCGCGCCTTCTTGGGTGACATCTGAAGCGGTTTTAGGGTCGCTACCTTGTCTAAAGTCTGTAATGTAACGACGGGCCCAATCAAGACCGTCCCACTCGACAGTTATCGTTCTACCATCAACTGTCAGCACATCTATCGACTGTTCATTAACCTTTGTAACGACAGAGGGTAACAAGGGTTTGATGTGAGGAATTTCTTCAAGCACTCGCATGAGAGACTCATTGTCCCAGTCTTCTCGTGTTGTTTTGTTGCTGATATCAAAACTTACTGAAAGTTGAGGGATAGGGTCATTTTTTCCTTCTGACTTAGGAATATCCCACAAATATCCGAGTGCACCTTTATACCCATGACGCTCATCATAATCGTGAAGGTTTCTCACCACTGCTCGTTGCGCGGCAAGTTGCAGATCAGAGGTTGCTGTAGCATAAACCTGGTAACCACCCGTTTCTGCTTCTTCTTTTCCATAAATTTCTACCATTTCGTTGTAAATGGTATCTGCTAAATACGGCGCATCGACTTCGATTTCGGCCCCGTGCTTCTTCGCTGTAACCGGCGCATTAGCCGCTTCATCGAACTGAGCTTTAGTTATGTATTCTTCATCGAGCATTCGAAGAAGTACAACACGTCGACGCTCGACAGAGCGCTGTGGCCCACTAATAGGGTTGAGTAACGAGGGTGCTTTGGGCAGACCAGCAATAGTAGCAATCTGTGCTAAAGAAAGTTCGCCTAGCGGTTTGCCATAGTACACCTGAGCAGCAGCACCGAAACCAAACGCCCTGTGTCCCAACTCAATTTTATTTAGGTACAACTCTAAAATTTCTTGTTTAGAAAGCTCTTGCTCCATATGAAGCGCAATAAAAATTTCTTTTATTTTTCGAATATAGGTTTTTTCACGGCTAAGAAAGAATCCTCTTGCTAGCTGCATGGTTAACGTACTTGCACCCTGACGCTTCTCACCAGTAAGCACCAGGCTCACTGCAGCGCGAACAATACCTATAGGGTCGATACCGTGGTGTTCGTAGAAGCGACTATCTTCAGTTGCAAGGATGGCATCAATTAATTCTTGCGGAACTTCCTCAAGTTTTACCGGGATCCGCCGTTTAACTCCATACTGCGAAATAAGTTTTCCGTCTTTGGTGTATATCTGCATGGGGGTTTGCAGCCTTACATCCTTAAGTACAGTAACACTTGGTAGGTCAGGTTTGATATAAAAGTAAATACCTACCAGCGCTGCAAAACCAAGAAGGCCTGATAGAAAGCTAAATAAAATAAGTGGTTTAATGTACTTCACTGTAACGGATACCAAGACATTTTGTTGAAATGACGTATATTTTATACGTATGTGTTATCTGTAGAACCATACGCACAATACTAATAGAGTAATATTGTACTTTAGAGCAACTACCTTTGAAACTGGACACTTGCACATGAAATCGCTGTTCAAAAAAAAGCTGCCGCCCATTGTGGGCTTAGATATAGGCACGCGTCAAATAAAAGCGGTATGGCTAGAACAATCAAAAGACGGGTTCGTCCTTCAAGGGTATGCCTGCGAACCCATTACTAAAATCGCTTTTTCAGAGCGAGATATTAAAGATTATGAATCGGTAAGCGTCGCACTTAAAAAAATTCGTAAATCGTTAAAAACCAAATTAAAGTTGGCGAATGTTGCGGTAGCAGGCACGTCTGTCATTAGCAAAATTGTTTATATGGATCCTGAACAAAACGATTACGACCTTGAAAATCAAATTGAGATAGAAGCAGACAGTCTCATTCCCTATCCCCTCGAGGAAGTATATTTAGATTTTGAAGAAATGGGACCAAGCCCGACTCACACGGGTAAAGTCAATGTTTTGTTAACTGCCGCTCATAAAGACCTCGTCGACAGTCGGTTATTGCTAGCAAGAGAAGCTAACTTCGAACCTAAAATTGTCGATATGGAAAATTACGCCATTGGTAATGCATTAGACTTTTTCCACGAGCCTCATGCTGAAGATGAACCGCTTTGCTGCATAAATGTGGGTGCCTCTCTGCTACAAATATGCGTAATTAAAAATGGTGATGTGATTTACACGAAAGAGCACGCATTCGGGCTTAACCAACTAGTCAATGATATCAGCGCCATTCATATGGTTGAACGCGAGGTAGCAGAACGCCAGTTACTAGACGGAACGCTTTCAGCTAACTGGGTGGAAGATACACTGCCTATTTTCGCCGCTAACCTTCAGCAGAATATCAACCGAGCGCTTCAAATGTATATGAGTACTTTACATGCTGAGCGACCAACGAAAATTCTATTAAGTGGTGGTGCGGCGACCATTGAGCCATTGGTGGATATACTGAAACAAGACTTAGGCCTTGAGGTTGATTGCTTCAACCCGTTTAGCAATATGACGATAAACCCAAAACTTGATACTACGCGACTTAGCAAAATTGCACCTCAGCTTGCAATTGCTGCGGGTCTGGCGAGCCGGAGCTTTACGCCATGGCACATGTAAATTTACTGCCTTGGCGAGAAAAGCAGCGCCAACATCAAAAGCAACAATATTTAGCGGGCTTAGTTGCAGTTGCAGCTATTGTGGGCTTAATTTTTTGGTTTATTGGTCAAGCTATCGACCAGCAGATTAATAATCAAAACTCTCGTAACCAATATCTTGAACGCGAAATAGCCGTGCTCGATGCGCAAATTGGTGAGATTAAAAAAGTAAAAGAGAGAAAGAGCGCGGTAGAGCAGCGCATGGCGCTCATTGAGCAACTCCAGGCAAACCGTAACGTTGCACCTATTGTGTTTGATGAACTCGCCAAGCTAGTGCCCCAAGGTGTGGCTTTCGAATCAATGACAAGAACCAATAACATCATCAGAATAGAAGGGATCAGCGACTCAAACAACCGCTTATCAGATTTTATGCGTGCATTAGACAATTCGAAAGTATTCATGGGCGCAGAGCTTTCTACCATAAAATCTGACAGCAGTGCTGCCAGAGCGATTAGCAACTTTACTCTTACGTTTTCGATAAACCCGAACGTTGCTCCCTTAGAAATTGTAAGTAGTGAGGCGCAATAATCATGAAGTTTGATGTTTCGAAACTAAAAGAACTCAACGAACTCGACTTTGAACAAATTGCGATTTGGCCGAACGAAGTCCGCATTGTTGTTGCTGCGTTCCTTGCCATATTGGTAGGCGCAATAAGCTACTACACCTTGGTAAGTCCCAAACTACCCATTAAGGATGCCGCCGAGCTAAAGGAGCAAGAGCTTAAGCTACAGTTTGAAGCAAAATATCGTATTGCGGCTAATCTAGAAGCGTATGAAGAGCAGCTTGCGAAAATAAAAGAAGACTTCTCTTCAATGCTTAAAAGTTTGCCAACTAGTAACGAAACGCCAGGACTGCTTGATGACATCACATATGTCGGCACATCGTCTGGCCTGACGTTTGAGCTACTTAACTGGCAACAAGAAGTACCAAAAGAGTTTTATACCGAGCTTCCAATTGAGATGGAAGTGAGCGGAGGCTATCATGACTTCGGCGAATTCGTATCTAAAGTAGCCGACTTACCCCGTATCGTTACGCTACATGATTTCGATATTAAGCGCGAAGTCGGCGGTTTATCTCTTAAACTACAAGCAAAAACTTACCGCTCTGAAAATGCTTCGGATGTTGAAGGAGATAAACAATGATTCGTTCACTTTTATCTCTTTTTATCATACTACTCATAACGGGCTGTTCACCAAAGCTTGATGATCTTCACGTCTATACCCAAAGTGTCAAGGAACGTGCACAGCCTCAAATTGAACCCTACCCGGAGTTCAAAACGCACCCGCCATTTAGCTATACTTCGAGCACACTTAGAAGTCCTTTCGACCGTCCGCGCAAAAATACGACGCCGGTAGCTAAAGCAAGGGTTGAAAACTGTCTACAGCCCAACTTTCAACGCCCGAAGGAAGCATTGGAGGCTTATGGTGTAGATGCCCTCGCCCTCGCGGGCAATTTTGCCGTCAAGGGAGAAAAGTGGGCATTACTAAAAAGCAACGATGGCGCGCTACATAAAGCTAAAGTAGGAAGCCGTATCGGCCTGTTTTATGGCAAAATTATGCAAATTGGCACCGACTCAATTACTATTGAACAATTATTACCTGATGGTGCAGGCTGCTGGCAAAGGAAAACAACAACAATGACTACAGCATCGAAGGCGGGAGAGTAAGCATGGCCGAACGATACATTTTTAATAAGTCTCTCAACCGAAGAGCGCCTAGATGGTATTGGCTGGCTTTTGCTGTCGCTGCAATATTTTCATTTACTTTTTTGGTGTCTCACCCCGTAAGAGCACAGGAACCCCTGCTGGTAGACCCCAGCGCTAAACAAAACGAAACGGCTCCCGCTACTACGGTTACGAATGTAGACTTCACACAAGCGACCAATAGTACAGCGGTAACCCTGGTGGAGTTCGTCGGTTCAGTACCCAAAGTGCAGCTCATTGAGTCGCAGGGAAAGGTGTCTCTTACACTTACCAATACCGCTTTAGCTGAAGACCAGCTCATCGAGCTTAGTGTGGCCGATTTTGGCACTGTTGTTTCAACCATAGAAACCTTTGAAGATGAAAATGATGCACGTATTGAGATTAACTACTCTGGCCAAGTTACCGTTAAAAATACGGTAAAAGACAGTGTACTGCGCGTAGCCATTTCGCCTATGGATAGCGAACAACAAGAAGCTTTAGACGCAGAACAAAAATACACTGGCGACCCCATTTCTTTAGATTTTCAAGATGTTCCTGTAAGGCAGGTTCTACAAATTATCGCGCAAGTAAATGGGTTTAACTTAGTCACAACAGACACAGTTTCAGGGAACGTCACAATTAGCTTGTCTGGCGTGCCATGGGATCAAGCCCTAGACATGATTCTGCGCGTTAAAGGCTTAGACAAGCGTTTGGAAGGCAATATTTTGTTAATTGCGCCTGCCGACGAATTATCTGCACGTGAAACCCAAGCGCTCCAGTCTAAAAAGCAGGTGTCGGATTTAGCCCCACTGCACACGGTAAATATTTCGGTTAACTATGCTAAAGCCTCAGCGTTAGCCACCATATTGAAATCTACCGAGGGTGGGATACTTTCGGACCGTGGCGGCGTTACCGTGGACGAACGAACCAATACATTACTTATTCGCGATACCTTAGCCTCTATTGATGAAGCAAGAAAAACTATCAATGCGTTAGATATTCCAGTGAAGCAAGTGCTGATAGAAAGCCGCATGGTTACTGTGCTTGATGATGTTGACGAGCAGTTAGGCGTTCGGTGGGGGTTTAGCGACCGCCAAGACGATAACGGCGTATCAGGTACTCTTGAAGCGGCCGATACCATTGCCGGAGGCGTGGTGCCTAGCATTGATAACCGTCTTAATGTGAATCTTCCGGTAACTAGCGCTGCGGGAAGCATCGGCTTTCAAATTGCGAGCTTAGTTGACGGCACAATTTTAGACCTTGAACTTTCTGCTTTGGAATCAGAGAACAAGGGTGAAATCATTGCAAGCCCTCGTATTACCGTCGCCAATCAGCACGAAGCTTATATTGAACAAGGTACAGAAATTCCTTACGTTCAGGCAACATCGAGCGGTGCAACGTCGGTAGAGTTCAAAAAGGCTGTGCTATCGCTTAAAGTTACCCCGCACATTACGCCAGACAATCGCATAATTTTGGATTTAGTTGTAACTCAAGACACGCGCGGTGAAACTGTGTCTACATCAACCGGCGATGCAGTAGCCATCGATACCCAGGAAATTAAAACCCAAGTACTGGTAGAAAATGGTGAAACTATCGTACTTGGCGGAATTTTCCAACAGACTAGTTCGGACGGCGTATCAAAGGTTCCTTTATTTGGTGATTTACCTTTTATAGGCGCCTTATTTAGAAATACCTCACAACTTCAACAGAAGCGAGAGCTACTTATCTTTGTTACGCCTAAAATAGTAACCGAAAGACCATAAGTACATTTTCACCTACAAAAAACGCGCATCTTGATGCGCTTTTTTTGTTTTGAGGCTTTTTTTGTAACTAATTTTACAGGTATACACTATTTGTTAGTAACAAAACTTGCATCGCCTTGCATGAAACTGAGATAATCCCTGCCTCGAAATTTAAGCGAGGTTTAAGGAGTGGTGCTTATTGGAAACTAAATAGGCACGAGTCAATGGGTAGGCTGGTAAGGCAACAGTGCACTGCCCCTAACATGATTAAGTTGTGATATAAGCAAATATGGCTGAAAAACGTAATATCTTTTTAGTTGGCCCAATGGGTGCTGGCAAAAGTACCATCGGTAGACATCTGGCAGACGAACTTCACCTAGATTTTTTTGATTCGGATCAGGAAATTGAGCGCCGTACAGGTGCAGATATCGCTTGGATCTTCGATTTAGAAGGCGAAGACGGTTTCCGCAATCGTGAAGAAAACGTCATTAACGATTTGACAGATAAGCAAGGTATTGTACTTGCCACTGGCGGCGGTTCTATTGTAACTAAAGCGGTGCGTAATCGTTTATCTGCTCGCGGCATTGTTGTTTACCTTCAAACCACAATCGATAAGCAAGTTGCACGTACACAACGCGACAAACGTCGCCCTTTGCTACAAAACGAAGATCCGGAACAAGTTCTTCGCGATCTTGCAGAAATGCGCAACCCGCTTTACGAAGAAGTTGCTGATTACATTGTTGATACAGACGACCAGAGCGCGCGTGCTGTAGCAAATCAAATTATCAGTAAAATCGGTCTATAAATTAAATATGTATTAGGAGGTGCTACGCCAATGTCAACCTTAACTGTGGAACTTGGAGAACGTAGCTATCCTATACAGATAGAGGCTGGGCTGCTTTCGCAACCCGGCCTTTTTAGTGCCTGTATAAAAGGTCCGCTGGCAGTTATCGTAACAAACGAGACCGTTGCGCCCCTTTACTTAGAAACCGCCAAGGCAGCATGTGGTGACGTTCACGTTGAAACTATCATTTTGCCAGATGGCGAGCAGTACAAGAATTTAGAACAATTCGAAGTGGTCATGACTCGCCTGCTCGAATTGAATGCGGCAAGAGACACCACATTAATCGCCCTTGGTGGTGGTGTGATAGGAGATCTCACAGGCTTTGTTGCAGCAACTTACCAACGCGGTGTGCCTTTTATTCAAGTGCCTACTACCCTGCTTTCTCAAGTTGATTCCTCGGTAGGCGGAAAAACCGCAGTAAATCACCCTCTGGGTAAAAACATGATTGGTGCTTTTTACCAACCTGTTTATGTTGCTATCGATACCGACTCGCTGGCGACACTACCGACAAGAGAATTTGCTGCTGGTATGGCAGAGGTTATTAAATACGGCATCATTTACGATGCATCGTTTTTTACGTGGCTTGAAGAAAACGTTAACGCACTTACGTCTCTTAATACTGAAATCCTTACCTACGCCATTTCCCGCTGCTGTGAAATAAAAGCAGAAGTTGTTGCGAAAGATGAACGGGAAGGTGGCCTACGCGCCATTCTTAACTTAGGCCACACGTTTGGTCATGCTATTGAAGCCGAACAAGGTTATGGCAATTGGCTACACGGCGAAGCGGTAGCCGCTGGTACTATAATTGCTTGTAAAGCTGCTGAAGCATTAACATGGTTTGAAGCGTCAGAAACCCGACGCGTGTCAGCGCTGTTCGAAGCTTTTGCGCTGCCTATTGCAGGGCCTAGTAGCATGACGAAAGACGACTATGTTAAGCACATGAAACGCGATAAGAAAGTGGAAGCGGGCAGTATTCGATTTGTACTTCCTCAAGGCATTGGCAAAGCGGTTGTCACCAAAGACGTTACAGACGCCATCCTTACTGACATTCTATCTTAGTCATTCGCGTTCGCGACAAACTGGCAGCGTGTCCTTTTATTATTCCTGATACGCGGGAAACTTTTAATAAGGTGCGTTGCTAGACAGTTTTTAAAGCAACGGTGAATAAGGGCAAACTCCCATGCAAAGTGAGCTGCATGAACGTTTGGAATATCTGGTTAATTACTCTTCTCAGCTGATCTTTGTCAGCGGCGAGTCTATTGCTCAGCAACAAAAAACCCTTGAAGCCTTTGTCTTCCAACAGCACGATGATACCGAAATTGCGTATTTGACTGCGCAAGATAATATGGAGCCTTCTGACTATCGTAGACAGCTTTGTCGGCAGCTACTTGGCCAAGTAGTAGGAAGCTTTGTTCGCCCCCTAAATGAGTTGCTTTCTGACTTGAATAGCCACGAAGGCCCAATTCTAATTGCTATCACCCAAGCTCATAACCTTCCTGATGCGCTGTTACAAGAGCTGTGGGACTTAGTTTTACAAAGCCGATTCGCTGGAAACAAACAGCATTTAAACGTCTTGTTATTCGCAAATAACGCATGGGCTGAGCGCGCTAAACAATGGCTTCCTGCTAAAAATACTGAAACTCCTCTTATTATTAGTAGCCAGTCTGTTATTAGCGAGCAGCGTAACTACGAGTCAGACCTCGACAAAATGATAGCTTCCCGCAGAGAAGCGTTTCAGGCTCATTTAGAAAATAGACAGCGTGAAAATACTAAGACATTCACTAACCCGCTAAAAACAAAATGGTTTTATGCTTGCGTAGCTCTGGTGTTTCTGGCCACTTTCTGTGGCCTTATCTATTGGCAATACGGTGAAAAGCTCGCATCAATTTTCTCTCCTATTAGCCGACAAACTCTTGAAGCTAACGACACCCAGGTAGAACCGGGTTCCGCCTACGATAAGCTCATTGCTGGCGGCGAGGATGAAGAAGGGCGCAACGTCGCTGTTGAGAAAATCGAAGAAGATACAACTGATGGTATGCAAGGCCGTGTGAACACGCAAACCGGTAATGTGGAAATTGTTTCAACACCAAGTGCAACACCTGTGTTAACCAGTCAGCCAACCCTTGATAAGCCAGTAGAGAATGAAATAGCAGAGAATGACTCGCTAATTACCGATTGGGAAAGCGCAGTATCATCACTGCCTAATGCAGGTTCGTCGCCTGAACCAGAAAGCAATAATAGTAATATTATACCAAGCGCACAAAGTGGAAGTTCTTCCTCACTCGATACTAGTGCGGGTAAAACTACTGACCAAAGGGCTGCAGATAATACACAAACAACACTAACGAGCCCGCAAAACACTGATACAGCGCTTGGTAGCGAAACGCTGAACCAACCAACAGTTCAGCTAGAGCAGTGGATTAGCGCTAACGATTACGCCATTCAAATGCTAGCGATGAAAAGCGAATCGGTGCTCAATGCGTTCTTGCGTGAAAACAATCTTGTAGCGCAAACCCGCATTTATAAAACTGAACGCTACGGTGGCGATTGGTTTGTGGTTGTTTTTCGAGAAGTTTATCCGTCACTATCCCAAGCACAGCAAACTCGCGCAGCGTTACCTGAATATCCGGGCAAACAAAATGCGTTTATAAAGCGAGGTAGTCAGATCCTAGCTGAAATAGACAAAGCGCAAAATTAAGCCGATTCAAAGACCAAAAGGCGTAATTAGTTCTGATTATTTAGCAAAATTCCACTCTTGCGACACTTGTTGGTTGTCCGTTTTACTGATGAAAGTTACAATCTACCTTTAGCGTGGTGATATCTGATACTGATCAGCATAAAAGTATAAAGACGACCCTTTCCCTTGGAACGGCGGCGCAAGGAAAAACCACCGTCTTCATTCCGTCTAGGTAGTAACGTTTAAGCATGATGCAGAAAAAGAACCGTGCCTTTTTAAAGTGGGCCGGTGGCAAATACAGCTTGGTTGAGCACATTCAGGCCAGATTACCGCAAGCTAACAAACTTATAGAACCGTTTGTTGGTGCCGGATCTGTATTTCTGAATACGCAATACAAACGCTACCTGCTTAATGACATCAACCCTGACCTCATTAACTTATACAACTTCTTAAAAGCCCAACCCGACGCACTTATTAACGACGCGCGCTCGTTTTTTGACGGGAGCCGCAATGAAGAAAAGATGTATTATGACTTACGAGAAGAGTTTAACGGCACACAAGACGAATACTATCGCGCTATTCTTTTCCTCTATTTGAACCGCCACGGCTATAACGGTTTATGTCGATATAGCCTTCAAGGTCGTTTTAATGTGCCGTTTGGCCGTTACAAAAAGCCCTACTTTCCAGAAGACGAAATGTTTGTGTTTTCTGAAAAATCACAAAAGGCCACCTTTACCTGCCTACCGTTTGAGAAGGTTTTTTCGAGGGCTAGACGAGGCAATGTTATTTATTGTGACCCTCCCTATGCACCTATTAGTAAGACAGCAGCCTTCACCAGTTATGCAGCGCGAAGTTTTGGGCAAGAATCTCAAGAAAAGCTAGCGGAATTAGCCACCCGAGCTTCTAAAAAGCGTGGTATACCGGTGTTGATATCGAACCACGACCTACCGCTAACCCGTGCTTTATATCAAGGAGCAGACTTTAGCATGCTTTCAGTTAAACGCTCGATTAGTCAAAATGGCGCGAAGCGACAGCCAGTAGATGAAATACTGGCTTATTTTCCACCGGCAAAAGTTATTGCGAAGCGAAAAACACGTAAGAAAAAATAGCCCCGCGTTCTTCTGCTGAATAATTACTGCAAAAGAGGTTAGAGAATACCAATTTGAAGCAAGAAGATACTCAGCGCTTCTGCTAAGTGTGAAAGAATTATCAGCCGTAGCCTGTATACCACTTTACAAACATGAAAAGCGAAACAACGAATATCACAACTAAAATAACACCTATAACAGCAAAGCTGATAAAAGTACCTTTAGTAAAGTCACGTTCATAGTTTTTATGGCTTTGAACACCGAACAGGCTTGCCACTACACTACCTAGAACTGACCAAAAACCAGTACCAGATTGCATAATGTTCCCTTAAGAGTCGTTTGAGGGTGAGGTGAAATCCCGATTGCCATCGTCGCTGTGAAGCAACTCTAGTAAATCTAAAAAGTGAAACTGAAAGGAAGGAGATTTTCCTGCTATCCATGATAGCCAGCTGACTTCTTCTACTCCCTCTTGATGACGGGCGCATTGGTTTTGAATGTGGCTTGCAGGAAGTTTTGGATTAAATTCGGTAACAGGTTGAAATTCACAAACAGACGAGCGTGAGCTGGGCGGATTTGTAACGGCTACGCTAACTAGGGCGACGGCTCCACAAATCGCAAAAAAAGGAAGAACTTTCATCCTGAATACCCCTTACACTCGTTTAAAATTTAATCTCATTATAATCAAAAGCAGGTAACGAACAAGTTAAAAATGCATTGCTGTTCAAATTGAAAAGCCTAATGCAATGACATCAGGCTTTTACAACTCAACGTTTTAATTAAGAGGCCGTTCCATCGAACTCTTTTTTAAAAATTAAAGCTCGAAGTCTACTGAATAAGCTACAGTAAATTTAACTGCATCGTTATCGAATTCGTCGTCACCGCCCATATCATCAAGGTCAGTGCCCGTAATCGCAAAACTAAATCCGTCTTTTGCAATTGAAACGCCGTAGTCTAAATAACCTTCAACGCCATTGAACGCCTCAGCAAAGTCACCTTCGTGGTAACCAACGTGAAAACCAAGCTCAGTACCGTTTAAAATTTCCGTGCTGTAATCAAGTGATGTGTATGATGCTTGAGCGAATCCAAAATCCATTGTTTCTGGCTCATCGGCTTCAGTGTGAGCTAGTAAGTAAACGGTAAGGCTAAAGCCTCCCATGCCTACTGAGCCGTATAATTCCGCAAAGTCGAAGTTCGCTTCATCATCGTAGTTGTAGTAAAGGTAACCGAAATCATACGCAATGCCATCAGACTCGCCAGCAAAACCAAAATACATATCGTGCTCGTATGAATATACATCACCTGCACCGTAATTTACGTTAGACGCCCACGTACCTGCATAAAAACCGCTTTCGTGAGCGTAGTCGATACCGCCCTGTACAGCAGCTTCGTTAGTTGTCTGTGTTAGACCACGCCAAATGTAGTTGCTGGTTGCACTTGCATTGGCAGTAAATTCGCCTTCGGCATAGCTCGGCATTGCAGTTAGTAGAGACGCTGAAGAAATAGCAGCGGCAAGTAAGGTTCTTTTTGTAGATGTTTTCATGTGTGTTCTCCAGTCAAATTCAAACTTGTTGTAATTCGTTTTTTCTGTCTGTCTTTTCTTTTTGGACTGGGTAACGCAAGGTTGATGCCCATTTATGGTTCATTAAAAAAGCTCGCAAAAATAACTATAATCCACTGATAAATAACAATTTATAAATTCACTCACTATCGCTCTCGTAATTTATACGACTCAATTGTCGTTTAAAAATGCACCAATAAAACGCAGCCTCCCCACAATTGGGCAACGGTACCATTCACGGTTGTTTGTCTTAAATTCATGTCAAATCATCCTTGTTGCGCCCTTTGCATAGTAAAGAAGCATGGTTTTGGGTAAACTTTCGCAACCCTATAACGTAAGTGGCAACGCACCTTGTTGTTTTTGATTTGAAGGACACGCAATGAAACCGTTTTTAATTGCCCCATCAATACTTTCTGCCGACTTCGCTAGACTTGGTGAAGATGTAGAAAAAGTATTAGACGCAGGCGCCGATGTGGTGCATTTCGATGTAATGGATAACCACTATGTGCCAAACCTTACGTTTGGGCCAATGATTTGCGAAGCATTGAGAAAGTACGGTATAACCGCGCCGATTGATGTTCACCTTATGGTAAAGCCGGTAGATGGCCTTATTGAGAAATTCGCCAACGCTGGCGCAAGCTATATCAGCTTTCATCCAGAAGCGTCTGAGCACATAGACCGTTCACTTCAGCTTATTATTGACGCGGGCTGCAAACCTGGCTTGGTATTTAACCCGGCCACGCCGCTACACTACCTAGATCATGTTATGGATAAACTACACCATATACTTATTATGTCGGTGAATCCTGGCTTTGGTGGTCAAAAGTTTATACCCAGCACCCTAGATAAAGTGCGTGCGGTGAAGCAGCGCGTGCAACAAAGCGGCTACGATATTCGAATTGAAATTGACGGTGGCGTAAAAGTCGATAACATTCGCGCAATAGCAGAAGCTGGTGCAGATATGTTTGTGGCTGGTTCGGCCATTTTTTCTCAGCCCGATTACAGCGATGTGATTGCGCAAATGCGCGAAGAACTTTCATCGCTATCTAAAGCATAGTTTTTAACAGTATTTAACGTATTACAGGTAAATAGAAATGAGTAATAAACCCGTTGTATTAAGTGGCTGCCAGCCTTCAGGACAACTTACCCTTGGCAACTATATGGGTGCACTTAAACAGTGGGTTTCCATGCAAGACGATCACGACTGCTTATACATGATTGTCGATTTACATGCGATCACCGTAAGACAAGATCCAAAGCTGCTTGCCGAAGCTTGCCTGGACGGGCTATCTCTTTACCTAGCGTGCGGTATTGACCCGCAAAAGAGCACGCTATTTTTGCAATCGCATGTGCCAGAACATGCGCAGTTGTCGTGGGTATTAAATTGCTATGCTCAAATGGGCGAGCTAAACCGCATGACGCAGTTTAAAGATAAATCTGCGAAAAATGAGAACAACATAAATGTGGGCTTGTATAGCTACCCTGTGCTTCAAGCAGCAGACATTTTGCTTTATCAAGCGGACAAAGTGCCTGTGGGTGAAGATCAAAAGCAACACCTTGAGTTAACACGTGACATTGCTACCCGCGTGAATAACTTATATGGCGACGTGTTTCAATTACCTGACCCTTATATTCCAGAGTTCGGAGCTCGTATCATGAGCCTGCAGGAGCCAGAAAAGAAGATGTCAAAGTCAGACAGCAACCCAAATAACTTCATTGGTTTGCTAGAAGACCCTAAAAAACTGGCTAAGAAGATTAAACGCGCGGTAACCGACTCTGACGAACAAGCTAATATCTACTTCAATCCAACCGAGAAGCCAGGTGTATCTAACTTACTTACCCTGCTCTCTTTAGCTACGGGTAAATCGGTAAAAGAGCTCGAGCCTGAGTATACAGATAAAATGTACGGTCACTTGAAAGGTGATGTCGCGGATGCAGTGGTATCTTTACTTGAACCTATTCAAACTCGCTACGCTGAAATTCGTGCAGATAGAGTGTACTTGGATGAGGTAATGCGCCAGGGTGCTGAGAAAGCATCAGCCCGTGCAGCAGAGACGCTGGCCAAAGTTTACAAAGCAGTGGGTTTTATTCCAAAGCCGTAACTTAAATACAGTATGCAAAGGGCATGAAGCGCTAATAGAGCGCTTCATGTCTCAACCGTAGCTTTATAAACATACCAAGGATTAACGCTGCTGTGTTGCTGTTAATTGATAACTTCGATTCGTTCACTCATAACCTTGCCAGGTATTTCACAGAGCTCGGGGCTGACGTTGAAGTAGTGCGAAACAACGCCCTCAATATTGACGATATATCGCGCTTAGCACCTTCTCAGCTTGTTATATCCCCAGGTCCTTGCACGCCTAACGAAGCAGGTATCAGTTTATCTGCAATAGAGCACTTTGCCGGTAAAATCCCCATAATGGGCGTTTGCTTAGGTCATCAAGCCATAGGTCAAGTCTTTGGTGCTGACGTGGTAGGCGCAAAAGAAATTAAACACGGTAAAGTTTCAGCGTTATCCCATTCCAATACAGGCTTATTTAAAGGGCTACCTGACACCTTTAATGTGACCCGCTACCATTCGTTGGTGTTAGACCCTGGGTCTTTACCGTCATCACTGCGCGTCGATGCTTGGTGCGAGACAGCTTTAGGGACCAAAGAAATTATGGCGGTTTCCCATAATCGTTACCCTATATGGGGGGTTCAGTACCATCCTGAGTCGTTGCTTACCGAACACGGTCATAGCGTACTTAGGGCTTTTCTTCACTGTAAAAACGTTTAAGTCTACAGACTCGTTGCCGATACCCTAGATAGTGTAAAAGGTTACGCTTGAAGGCCGTTAAAATTCGCAATTCACTGATTTTTCGTTTAACTTTTCATAATCAAGTTTAGCCAAGGTGCTAACAGAGCTTTATGTGGAAAGTTACATAAGCGATATTAATCATTGCAGGGTGCTAACTGTGCTTTTAAGTGGTAGCTACATCTTCATCATTACGTAGCGAAAGTTATAAAGGCCCCTAATGTACGATAATATTACCGTTCACCAAAAAGTTATGAGCAGGAGTGCTTTTAATATGACAATGGGGGCAACCACACCGCCGACGATAGATGATCGATTTGAAAATATGATCATATCACCCGAGCGTGTGCTTGAAATGCTAGGGAAGCGCAAGGTGGGCGAAGTCAGCTTCGAACAGTCAGAACAGGGAGACGCACGTAGGCTTTTACTTCACGTTGAAAAAGTGGCAATTGAAAACAAGCGCCTGCAGGAAAAAACAGAAGCCTCTTATTTAGAATCAGTAAGCCACCACCTTCACGAGATTTTGCTTGGTGAACTAACTGAACAACTGAGCTATACCGACGAACTCGTACAGAAAGTGCTCAACTTGCCTGAAAACATTGGTGAGCTACTAGATGCTTTATCTGTAAAAGCGTGCTCAGTTTCAAAACTAGAGCCGATAGTCGCCACCATGCCATGGCTTTACGACGAACTTATCGTGGTAGTAAATACTCCCCAATTTAGACGAAAAGACTCGCGGGGACGTATTATTGTGGTGGAAACTTTACGCACTGCGTTAAGCTTTTTAGGCATCGAAAACTTACGTACGCTAATTCCCTCATTGATTTTAAAGCGGGCAATGCCTCAAATTACTGACCCTTACCCGTTGATAAAACAAAAACTGACGCATTACTCCACGGGCGTTGCGCTTACTGCCAAACGTCTCGCTACATTAAGTGACCTCAACAAAAATCAAGCCTATGTATTGGCAATGGTAAGTAACCTTGGTCGCTGCGCCGTTACGCGGCTTTACTTCAAACTGTTCGATAAAATTCAACTGCACCTGCTGCAAGAGTGTCAAAAAGATAAAGAACAAAAGCGTCACGAGGCTTTACTAAAAATTGCCCCATCAGCAAATCATCTTATTGCCTTACAGCAAGAATTTGCTGATGCAATTAGCGCAGACATTATGGAGTGGATGCACTTTACCCGCCTGCCAATTGCACAACCAATGCGTGCGTGTGCTGATAAACAGCCTGCACAGGCCAAAACGTTGAGCAAAATACTCCACCAAGCGCGCGCTTACACGCAAATACGAATGCTGCATCAGTTAAAGCTTGTCGATATAAAAGAAGTTAAACCACTTTTTGCAGAACAAAAATACCCTGCAGGTGCACTAGAGGCACTTAAGAGCACGGATATCTTTACTCTTCCGCTAGTGAAAAATGAGGATAGTTACTAGGGCTTATTGCCACACCCTGCCCATTTAGAACAAAAATCGGGCAACATAGCGTACAAAACGCTAAATAATTTGTGGATATTCATGCATTGGCTATGCACTTTTTTCGTCCTTGGTGTCTGACACTCAAAAATATTGACGTTAACTCAGTGGTTTGCCTGTTTTATGCTTAAATAAATCGGCAAGCTCGTTACGGCCCATCCCCCCTTTTTATTCCGTTAAATCACCACGCGGCGCTTTTCTTAGCGTAAAAGTTGATTATTACTAATTGATATAGCCCAGTAGTTAATAGTTATTCACTTTTCCTGCAAATTAAGCCACAGTCCTTATAAATAAAGGGCTGCAGCCCTTCGCATAGAAGACAAATGTTAAAAAAAATGGCATACTGTAAATTAAATCCGATTAGTTTTTATGCGCCCAATTGATGCTTATCGACTCACGCAGCACGAATAAAACGTGCGCATCGATTAGACAAGCAGGCTCACATATTGTGATTGGCGCCCAATGCAGAGGTAACAAAGATGAACGTAACTCGCGCTACATTTGATGATGTAATGGTTCCTAACTATAACCCAGCAGGCATGGTACCTGTTCGAGGTGAAGGTTCACGCGTATGGGATCAAGATGGAGCTGAGTACATCGACTTTGCAGGCGGTATTGCAGTAAACGTTTTAGGTCACTGCCATCCTGAACTAGTTAAAGCGCTTAACGAACAAGGCAGCAAGCTTTGGCACCTTAGTAACGTATTTACCAACGAGCCAGCCCTTCGCCTTGCTAAAAAGCTTAACGACGCAACCTTCTCTGACAAAGTTTACTTTGCCAACTCTGGTGCAGAAGCCAACGAAGCGGCACTTAAACTAGCTCGTCGTTGGGCACTTGATAAGCACGGTGAAGACAAGAATCAAATCATTGCTTTTAATAAAGGTTTCCACGGTCGTACTTTCTTTACCGTAACGGTAGGTGGTCAAGCGGCTTACTCTGATGGTTTTGGCCCTAAGCCAGGCGCTGTTGATCACTGTAACTACAATGACCTAGCTGCCTTTGAAGCCTTAATTTCAGATAAAACTTGTGCGGTAATGATGGAGCCGCTTCAAGGTGAAGGCGGAATCATTCCACCGGACACCGACTTTGTAAAAGGTGTACGTGAGCTTTGTGACAAACACAATGCACTACTGATTTTTGATGAAGTTCAGTCAGGCGTTGGTCGTACTGGTCACCTTTATGCTTACATGGGCCTTGGCGTAACACCCGATATCCTAACTACAGCTAAATCCCTTGGTGGTGGCTTCCCAATTGGCGCTATGCTAACAACAAATGAAATTGCTGCACACCTTAAGCCAGGTACCCACGGTAGTACTTACGGCGGTAACCCACTGGCCTGTGCGGTTGCAGAAAAAGCGTTAGATATCGTAAATCAACCAGAAGTGCTTGAAGGCGTACTTAAGAAAGAAGCGCTTTTCCGCGAGTTACTTGGCGCTATCAATGACAAGTACAACGTATTTGAAGAGGTACGTGGTCAAGGCATGCTGTTAGGTTGTGCGTTAAATGAAAAATATCAGGGCCGCGCACGCGACTTCATGATGGCAGCGACCAAAGAGAACCTTATGTGCCTTGTTGCTGGCATGAACGTTATTCGTTTCGCACCTTCACTGGTTATTCCTGACGAAGATATTAAAGAAGGTCTTGCACGTTTTGAGCGCGCCGTTGCCGCCGTTGTAAACGCCGAATAATTACAACACGAGTAGCGAACATGAATATCATTCGCCCTATCACGAAGGCCGACTATAACGCGCTTAAAGAAATCGCCGTCGAATCGGGTATTGGCTTTACGTCTTTACCTGTCAACGACGCGTTGCTGCAGCGTAAAATTGACCGTGCAGAAACCGCGTTTAACAAGCCAAACGTAACAGAACCTGGCGATGAGTCGTACTTGTTTGTAATGGAAGATACCACTACCGGACAGGTAGTGGGCACGACAGGTATTGAAGCCGCAGTAGGCATAGATGATGCGTTTTATCATTATCACCTAAGCAAGGTTGTGCATGCCTCACGCGAACTGAACATTCACAACACGGTAGACATTCTAACGTTTTGTAATGACTACACAGGGGTTACTGAGATATGTACCCTGTTTCTTCGTGAACAAGCCCGCGGAGGCATTAACGGCCGCTTTCTTTCGAAGGTTCGATTCTTGTTCATGATGGAGCATCGCGAACGCTTCTCAGAGACAGTAATTGCTGAAATGCGCGGCGTAAGTGACGAAGAAGGGCGTTCACCGTTTTGGGAGTGGTTAGAAACCCACTTCTTCTCGATGGACTTCCCGACTGCCGACTACTTAACCGGCATTGGTAATAAAGTGTTTATTGCTGAACTTATGCCAAAGTACCCAATATACGTGAATCTGCTTAGCAAAGAAGCGCAAGAAGTCATTGGCGAAGTCCATGACAAAACACGCCCTGCACTTCAGCTTTTAGAAGAGGAAGGCTTTTCTTGCCGTGGCTACGTAGACATTTTCGACGCAGGCCCAACGGTAGAAGCAAACTTGAGCCACATCCGCACGGCTCAGTCGAGCTTAAAACTGCCTGTAGTCATTGACGATAGTGCAGCTGCTCAAGGGCAAACGCACTACATCATTAACACATCAGTATCTGATTTCCGTGCAGTCGCCACCGAGATGACGGTAAGCGAAGAAAAGCAAGTTGCTGTGCTATCTCGCCAGGCCGCTGCTGCATTGAATGTCGCAGAGGGTGAGCACGTGCGTTTTGCCCCCGTTACATTCAGAGATTAAAAGGACACCCACTATGCTACATACACATTTTATCAACGGTGAATGGGTTGCCGGGCAAGGGCACGACTTAACGTCAGTTGACCCTGCAAAAAACGAAGTGATTTGGGAAGGGAAGTCTGCGACTGCTTCTCAAATTGATGACGCCATTAACGCCGCTCGTTCTGCGCTTGTAGCCTGGAGCATGAAAACCGTTGAAGAGCGTCTTGAAATTATCAAGGTTTACGGCACTAAGCTAGAAGAAGCTAAAGCGCACCTGGCCAAAGTTATGGCAAAAGAAACGGGCAAACCAGAATGGGAAACCGCTACTGAAGTGGGTGCCATGATGGGCAAAATCGGCATTTCTGAAAAAGCTTACTTTGAGCGCACGGGCAACGTTGAAAACCCAATGCCAGTAGGTAAAGCATTCATTCGCCATAAACCTCACGGCGTTGTTGCTGTATTTGGCCCATACAACTTCCCTGGTCACCTGCCAAACGGACACATTGTTCCAGCCCTTATTGCAGGAAACACAGTTGTGTTTAAACCAAGCGATTTGACGCCTATGGTTGCACAAGAAATGGTGAAATTGTGGGACGCTGCTGGCCTGCCTGCGGGCGTACTTAACTTGGTACAAGGCGAAGTTGAAACAGGCAAAGCGTTGGCGTCGCACAACGACATCGATGGCCTTTTCTTCACAGGTAGCTCGCGTACAGGAAAAATTTTGCATGAGCAGTTCGCTGGACACCCGGGTAAAATCTTGGCCCTTGAAATGGGCGGCAACAACCCTCTTATCGTGAAAGACGTGGCGGATGTTGATGCAGCTGTACACGATATCGTACAGTCTGCTTTCATTACTTCAGGTCAGCGCTGTACGTGTGCACGTCGTCTATTTTTACCAGCTGGCGCTAAGGGCGACCAAATCCTTGCTCGCCTAATAGAAGTAACCAAAAACATTAAAGTTGGCGAATACGATGCTGAAGATCAGCCGTTTATGGGCGCAATGATCTCAAGTAATGCTGCTGCTCTAATGGTAAAAGCACAGCAAGAACTTGAAAACCTTGGTGGTAAAGTGCTGGTTCGCCTTGAACAAAAAGACAAAACCAAAGGTTTTGCTACCCCAGGTATTATTGATGTTACCGACATGCTTGCTTCACTGCCAGACGAAGAACACTTTGGCCCACTGCTAAAAGTAATCCGCTACAGCGACTTTGATGCTGCTATTGAAGAAGCGAATAACACCAGCTTTGGCCTGTCAGCAGGCCTTCTAGGTGACAACGAAGAAGACTACCGCTACTTCTTCGCGCGTATTCGTGCTGGCATCGTAAACTGGAACAGACCTATCACGGGTGCTAGCAGTGCTGCGCCGTTTGGCGGTGTGGGCGATAGTGGTAACCACAGAGCTTCCGCATTTTATGCCGCTGATTACTGTGCATACCCAGTTGCATCCGTAGAGCTTGATAAAGTCACTATGCCGGGCAAGTTAAGCCCTGGTTTGTCGATGTAACCTAAGCTTTTACAGCGTTCTAAAGGCCGATGTAGAGTGCGTCGGCCTATTAAGCACCAACCCTATACGAACTATTCATTTAGAAATAGTCGACGACAGAAAGGACCCTATCATCATGCATAGCAACATCGATACGTTGTTTAGCAACATGTGGGACGATTACGTAACCATCACTCCTTCAGCGCATAAAATCCATGCACTTTTGGCGGGTGAGGAAAACACGAACGATATCGTTAACGACCATGTAGCTTTTAGAACTTTTGCTCTTGATAAAACCCGCTTAGACAAGCTTGCTGCGCACTTCTTAGCATTGGGTTATGAAGCGAAAGGCGACTATGACTTTGAAGCTAAAAAGCTCACTGCAAAGCACTTTGAGCACCCTGACGATACTAAACCAAAAGTATTTATCAGCGAGCTTCGGGTAAACGAGCTTTCTGAGACGGCTCAAGCTATTATCAAAAAGATGGTAGAGCAAATGCCTGAATCTGTAGTGGATGCTGATAACTTCTTGTACTCGGGTAAGCATTGGGACGTCACTAAAGTAGAGTACGACACACTGCTTAACGAGTCAGAATACGCGGCGTGGATGGCGGCATGGGGCTTTCGTGCTAACCACTTCACGGTAAGTGTTAATCACTTAACCACCACTGACGAGCTGTCCGACGTAAACACATTGCTTAAAGAAGCAGGCTTTGTGCTGAACACTTCGGGTGGTGAGATAAAAGGCGGTCCAGACGTATTTTTAGCCCAATCTTCAACTATGGCTGACCGTGCTGACGTAGCATTTAGCGATGAAACTGTGGCTATTCCAAGCTGTTTTTACGAATTCGCACAACGCTATGAGATGCCCGACGGCAAGCTTTACAAAGGCTTTGTTGCTGCATCGGCAGACAAGATCTTTGAAAGTACCAATGCTAAGTAACGAGCTTGCTTAGTCATTAAAAAAAGCCCGTTAGGGCTTTTTTTTGTTTAAGCTTAGCAAAAGACATTACCGCTTAGGCTCAGTGGTATGTCTGGCAAGAAACTGATCGTAAGGCATAGGTTTATCAAAGTAAAACCCCTGCATTAACTTAATATCCGCTTGCTCCATAAAAGGCAAATAAGACTCTAACTCTACCCCTTCAGCCACTACATCTATTTGCAGACTCTTCAACATAGCTATCAGACCATTAAAAAGCGCGTTCGCTTTGCTATCTTGGTGAATACCTTGAATTAAGCTTTTATCTACCTTGACCACTTCAAACTGAAAACTCCTCAGGTAGCTAAGTGATGAGAAACCACTGCCAAAGTCATCTAAAGACAACCTAAACCCACTCTCTCTCAATGTATTTAATGCCCTTAGCGCTGACTTTTCGTCCCGTATAAACACTGACTCAGTGAGCTCTAGCTCTATAAACTCGGGAGATATGTTGTTGTCCAGACAAACGGAGGCTGCCTGGTCAGGGAATTCCGGGTCGAGCATTTGATTAGCACTAATATTAACCGATAGCGGAATAGCTTCGCCTTGTTGCGACTCCATTATCGAAATATAGTCGCATGCGGCTTCTAACGCTTGTAGACCAATGGCGCTATCTAGCTTGTGCTCTTCTGCGATGGGTATAAATACTGCTGGCGATACAACACCGTGCAAGCCAGAAATCCAGCGGCATAGCACTTCACCACCTTTTAATACACCATTTAAGTCATATTTACCCTGAATATAAAAATCAAGGAGGTGGTTCTCTACAGCCTTGCGCAAGTCGTTTACCATACTGACCTGCTGCGTCATGCTCTCATAAAGCCCTGGCTCATAAACAAAGGTTTGCCCTTTCCCAAGCTCTTTTGCGCGATACATTGCCGCATCGGCACACTGCACTAAGCCTTCAATGTTAGCGCTGTGTTCTGGAAATTCAGCAATACCAATACTGGCCGACAGTCTGAGCTCCGTCCCTTTTACACCAATGGTGTCTTCTTCAATTTGGCTAATAAGCTCCTGTGAGCGTTCGCCAATTTCTTCAATATTTTGATTAGGCACCACGGCAATAAACTCATCACCGCCCCACCTACCAACTTCGCCAATAGGACCGAACATACCGGTAAGTAATGCGCCTATGCGCTGCAGCTCTACATCCCCCCTTTCGTGCCCTGCGTTGTCATTTATGGCTTTAAATCCATCTAGGTCTATAAATACAAGAGAAAAAGGCTGCACTTTCTTCACTAAAGCTGCAATAGACTCACGTAGCGAGTTACGATTTGAAAGGCCTGTTAATTCGTCATGCAACGCGAGTTGACGAAGCTTCGCCTCGTTGCGCTTTCTATCGCTGATATCGCGCATAGTTGCGATTAAATAAGACGAGGTTTGTTGATAGGTTTCGAACAAAGCTACAGAAATATCTACCGCCTTTATCTCGCCGCTTTGTGTTTTGATCTTAGACTCAAATCGAACCTGTTTGTCGAGTGCCAGTTGAGCTTTGTCAACTTTCTCTGCGATAAATACTTGGTTAAAATCCAGCCCAATGCACTGCTCTTTAACCGAGGCAGCAATTAACCTTATAAAGGCATCATTACACTCTGTAATAGCGAGATCGGGAGAGAGGACTAACATTGGCTCTCTTGAGCTAGCGAACGCAGAGGCCATTAAATGAAAAGATTGTTCGGCTTTGCGCTGCTGGGTAATATCTTTGGTGGTTCCCACAATGTGCAGTGCTTCACCCGCGCTTCCCCGCTCCAGTACACGACCGCGCAATCTTACCCATTGGTAGCTTTTTTCTAACATTAAACGAAAGGAAAATTCAACGCGATCGCGATTACCGTGAAGTGCCATAGTCCAGTGAAATTGAAGCCCTTCTAAATCGTCTTCATGTACCCGCTCGAGAAGCTGAATTAAGGTGCCCGACCACGTAGACACGCTTTGTGAGTGAAGAGAAAACGAGCGAATCTCCATGACGTCGCTTTGCGCCTCCCAACTCCAAAATGACTCTTGTGATGCCCACAGGGCCAGTTCCAAGTCCTTTTGCGCACGTTGGCTTTTCTGTAAAGTAGCATATAAGCTTTGCGTCTTTTCTCTGAGCAACGTTTCTGCTTGCTCTCTGGCATTTCGCTCTCGTTTTAAACGACGCCCAATTAAAGCTGAAGCGTCATTATCGCCGGGCTTGCCATTCGATGTTTCATCTGACATTACATCCCCCGTCAAACAACAAGAGATATGCTAAATTCGTACGTGTAAGGCGTTTCTAGCTGATGGGTTTCCCTTTCAAGTTTGCAGTTGTAATGGGCTGCAGCGGCGTCCATCAAGCCCTCCGCTAAGGGGTATAACTCTCTTTCAGAGTAGTATTGTAGGCGCATGGAGGTGTCTGTGCGTGACAGCACTTTAAAACGGGGGAGATCTGCGTCAGGGTAAAGCTTTTTAACTTGGACATGAATATCGCCGTCCAAGTGTTCGAGCATGTCTAGCATGCTATTGGTATTGGCTAATACGTCACCGTGTACAGCGCCTAACTTACCAAATAAATAAAAACCAAAGTCGTATAAGAGTTCATTGGCAGATTTACCCGTTCTTTCCACCAGCACACCTACTAGGCGTTGCATCTGCTCGAACGGGTAATAACCCACTGCGGTATAAGCTCCGTCGTTCTCTAACTCAGCTTCCATGATGACATCATCAGCGAACTCGGGAGATACCTTCTCCTCAAGCATATCGATTAACGATGTAAAAACTATGCCTAACATGTAAATTCCTCATTCGTTCCTTTAATGAGTGTAGTTCACCTAAGCATAAGAACAACTTAAACTTTATGACAAATCTTCAGGTGCTTCGTTCTTATTTGGTAGCACAACTTCTACGCTATCAACCCGCTGTAACCCACGAGGCAATTTATTCCCCCTACGGCCTCTTTCCCCCTGATAATGCGTAAGATCTTCAGCACTTAACGTCATGTTGCGTTTCCCTGCTCCAACCTTGATGGCTGCTCCGTCAGGCACAACGGTCAGTACTTTCACATACTCTTCACGGGACTGTGATTTTGCCGAAGGAATATTGATCAGCTTATTACCTTTTCCTTTGCCTAAACTTGGCAAGTCACGAAGCGGAAACATAAGCATGCGGCCTTCGTTAGAAATACTTAAACACCAATCAGAGTCAGGATTAGTCACAGGCATTGGTTTCATTACTTTCGCTGCTGTAGGTAAGGACAAGTAGGCTTTACCCGCCTTATTCTTGCTAACCATGTCTTTAAATGTGCCAACGAAACCATAGCCCGCATCAGAACCTACCAAGAACTTACTTTCGTCTTGCGCCATAATGACGTGCTGGAAGGATTCCCCACCAACAATACTGAAACGGCCGGTTAAAGGCTCGCCTTGGCTTCGTGCAGACGGAAGCCCGTGAGCATCGCACGAGAATGTTCTCCCTGAGCTATCCATAAATACCGCTGGCTGATTACTTTTGCCTTCGGCGCTAGATAAATAAGCATCACCCGCTTTATAACTGAGCCCTTCGGCATCAATGTCGTGACCTTTTGCACAGCGTGCCCAGCCTTTTTCTGAAAGCACAACTGTAACTGATTCAGCAGGCACCAACTCTTTTTCAGACAGCGCTTTAGCTTCGCTACGCTCGACAATAGGTGAACGCCTGTCGTCACCGTATTTTTCGGCATCAGCAAGGATTTCTTTTTTAATGAGGGTTTTAAGGCGACGATCTGAACCAAGCAGTTGCTGTAGTTTGTCACGCTCGGCCGCTAGCTCATCCTGCTCACCCTTAATTTTCATTTCTTCTAATTTGGCTAAGTGGCGAAGTTTCAGTTCTAAAATGGCTTCAGCTTGTTTATCACTTAAACCAAAACGCGACATCAGCTCTGGCTTGGGTTTGTCGTAAGTACGAATGATCTCGATAACTTCATCGATATTCAAAAACGCAATTAGCAAACCTTCTAGAATATGCAGGCGAGCTAGTACTTTATCTAAACGATACTGTAACCGACGCGTTACCGTATCTTTTCGATACTGTAACCACTCAGTCAAAATAGTACGCAAGTCTTTAACCTGAGGACGACCGTCCAGACCAATCATGTTCAGGTTAACTCGGTAGTTTTTCTCAAGGTCGGTAGTTGCAAACAGATGCTGCATTAATTGGGTAACGTCAATGCGATTTGAACGGGGAGTAATCACTAAGCGAGTCGGATTTTCGTGATCAGACTCATCACGAAGATCGCTTACCATTGGCAGCTTTTTCGCCTGCATTTGCGAAGCTATTTGTTCTAGAATCTTTGCGCCAGACGCCTGATGAGGTAGAGCGGTAATAACCACATCCCCATTTTCTTCGCCGTAGACAGCACGCATTTTTATTGAGCCTCGCCCCGTCTCATAAAGCTTTTTAATGTCGGCTTTTGGCGTAATAATTTCGGCTTCAGTTGGGTAGTCAGGCCCATTTACATGCTCTAAAACATCGCTGAGCTCTGCTTTACTGTTATCCAGTAACATAGCACACGCGTTAGCCAGCTCTCTTACGTTATGGGGGGGTATATCGGTTGCCATACCCACTGCGATACCTGTCACACCGTTAAGTAAAATGTGCGGTAAACGGGCGGGTAGTACACTTGGCTCTTCTAACGTACCGTCAAAGTTAGGCACCCAGTCTACCGTGCCTTGGCCAAGCTCGTTTAGCAGCACTTCCGAGAAGCGGGAAAGCTTAGCTTCTGTATAACGCATGGCTGCAAAGGATTTAGGATCATCCGGTGCGCCCCAGTTTCCCTGACCGTCAACCAAGGGATAGCGGTATGAGAAAGGCTGCGCCATAAGCACCATGGCTTCGTAGCAGGCAGAGTCACCGTGAGGGTGAAATTTACCCAGTACATCACCTACGGTTCTGGCAGACTTTTTATATTTTGCATTCGCGCTTAAGCCCAAATCGGACATCGCGTAAATAATACGTCGCTGTACCGGCTTTAAACCATCTGAAATATGCGGAAGAGCACGGTCCATGATGACGTACATGGAATAGTTAAGATAAGCGTCTTCGGTGAAACGTCGAAGAGGAAGTTGCTCTACCCCATCGCGATTAATGATGATCTCGTCACTCATGATAGTTTTTTCGTTTTGTTATTAATACCAATGCGCTCGTAATAGAAAGGCCGCCATTCGCGTTTTGTGTAGCGCACTACTTACTAAATGTACGCGAGCGTTTAGGCTATTGTGGGGTAAACCGCAATTGTGTGCAATCTTTGAAAACAATTGTCATCACTTTTCAAATAGCCCAAGCCTAACTGGCTTGGCTATGCAGCAAAGACTCTCCCTCTCTGAACGCTATCAATGTGTTAATTGTTTGCTTTGTTATTCTGCAAATAGAGTGTTTAAATAGAACGGGTTAAATTTTCCATTCAGTATTCGCCCTAAAAATAATAAAACCCTTATTTAAATGGTAGTTAAAGTACAGAATAATATGGCAACCTTTCGCGCATTTTCTTTCCTATTTATTTTGCTAGGTAGCTTCTGGCCTTCTTGTTCCCATGCGCAACATGTTGAGCAGCTTTTTGACGAACAAAGTACGCTAGATTTATCAGACTCGCTGTACTTTTTGTTCGAAACCGATTATCAGCTTACCATTGGTGATGTATCAAGAAGGCGAAATGACTTCCTTATGCATCCTCACGGTAACCCGAATTTCGGTTTTCGCAATAATGGTATGTGGTTACTAACTTCCGTTGCCAATGTTTCAAACGACAAGAACTGGGTATTTTCAATAAATTTCAGTCAGCTCGATAACGTCGATTTCTATTTAGTACAAAATGGAAAGGTCATTAGCCAAAGTCATCAAGGTAAGGCGCAAAAAGAACAGCGTTTTCGCGTTCCTACCTTTCGGGTTGAACTCGCTAACAGCGACCCCGTTGACCTTTACATACGCATTGAGAGCCACTCATCAAGTCTCATCGCACCACTTCGCATACAAGCTGAGCCTTTGCACAGCAGTTATTTCCAAATGGACAGTTTGCTCTGGGGCTTTTTTTACGGCGGCTTACTCATACTTGCCATTTACAATTTGGCCTTATTTTTCGGCGTAAAAGAAAAAAGTCTGATTGCTTATGTTGGATACATATTAGCGGTTATCTTGTGGCAATTTGTGTGGGGCGGACATACACATCTATTGTTCACCCAAGGAATCCCTTTGTGGCTGGTCGGTCATTCAGAATTGATATTCGTCATTATAGGTATCAGTTCAGGCTTGTTTACCATGACCTTCTTAGAAACCGAAAAGCACTCACCCACTGCTCATCCTATTATAAACTTATTATTGGCATGTCAGGCACTGACTGGACTCGTTTGCTTCGTAGATCTACTTCCCCCCATTTGGAAAAACAACTTGGTATATGGCGTAGGACTGGTAGCGATTTTGAGCTATATCTACGCAGGAGTTGAGGCCTTCTTTAATAATTTCAGACCTGCACGCTACTTTATTTTTGCGTGGGGCATGCTTGCTACCGGCGCTATTATTGGCATGTTGAGCCTTATCGGCGCGCTGCCCTCAAACGACTTTACTACCTACTGCTTCCAAGTTGGCGTTTTCCTTGAAGCTGGGCTCTTTTCTTTTGCTCTCATGGAGAAAAGCAGGAGTCAGCTTGAAAGTGAAGTAGAACAAGCAACCGATGATTTACGTAATAATGTTGAGCTTATTGAAGAGCAGAATGCACGCTTAGACATTGCGCGAAAAGATGCCATAAAGGCCAGTAACGTAAAATCCCAGTTCCTTGCGAATATGAGTCATGAGATACGGACGCCGCTTAATGCAATATTAGGGTTTAGCAAAGAACTTAACAACGCATTGCTACCTACTGACCAGCAAGAGCAGGTGCGAATAGTTAATACTGCAGCTGAAAACCTGCTCACTATTGTTAATGACGTACTCGACTTTTCAAAAATTGAAGCGGGCAAACTACAAATAAACAACCAACCTTTTTCACCCAATAAACTGCTCGAAGAGATGGTCACTATCATGGCTAAATCTTCGCACAGTAAGCGCATAGAGTTCGTTTTTGACTTAAATCCGCTGCCTGAAAAACTTATCGGCGATGTATTTCGCATTAAGCAAGTGCTTAACAACTTACTCAGTAACGCGCTTAAATTCACTTCTAGTGGCGCTATTACATTCTCAGCAAGCGGGCGCTCGCTTCCCCATGGTATCCACGAATTGAATATTCTCGTTGAAGACACGGGAATTGGCATTAGTCGACAAGATAGGAAAAAGCTATTTAGCGCCTTTTCACAGGTAGACGATGCGCTAAATCGCAATTATCAAGGTACGGGCTTAGGTCTTGTTATTAGCAGAGAACTCGTTCGCCTGATGAACGGAGACCTTACGCTTAAGAGTGTGCTGGGACAGGGCTCCACGTTTGGCGTTTCCCTCCGCATGAATCAGCTTAGTCAAAAGTATTCGTTGACAAGTAGCGAAGATTGGAAAGAGAAAAACGTCGTTATTTTCGACCCCATTCCCGCAACCCGGCGTTCAAGCGCGAATATGTTGTCTATATTGGGGGCCAAGGTCACCTCAGTGGAGTCCTTAGATTATTTAGCTACGCTAAGTGGTCAATATGACTTCTTTATGGCAACAGTACCGGTAAGTAAATTGGCATTGCGCGATACTTACTTAAGCCGATTTGTTCAGTTTTCTGCTCAAAAACGAGTGCTTTGGTACTCTGGTCCAGAGCCGTACGCTCAATATCCAAGTCTATCGCAGCACTTCCATTCGCAGATACGTATGCCAATAACGTTGACTAAGTTGGATAGCTTAGTCAACCAGCATGCAACACCTGCGAAAAACGCCATGCAAGAAAAGATTAGCAGCTTACCGAACGTGAGAATATTAGCTGTTGATGACATGGAAATGAATCTAAAACTCTTACATACATGGCTTGACCATTCACCTGTAGAGCTCATTACAACCATTAGCGGGCAAGATGCGGTAAATCGGTGTCAGACACAAGAGTTCGACCTGATTTTAATGGATGTTCAGATGCCAGGGATGGATGGTATACAAGCAACCAGAGAAATTAGAAAGTCGCCTGTAAATATGGGCACGCCCATTATCGCTGTCACCGCTCACGCATTTAAGGAAGAACAGGAGCGATTGCTCGCATCAGGTATGGATGATTATCTTCCTAAACCTATCGAAGTAGAATTACTAATTAACCTAATCAAATCCTGGTGTCATAGCATTGAACCAGGGGAAATAGAGCTTCCCTCTGTTGACTGGCAACTCGCGCTAAACCGCGCTAATCAAAACCAAGACACCGCAAAAGAAATGTTAAACGGCTTTATCGCGCTTCTTCCGGAAACCATTGATACACTTTCAGCGCTGTTGGAAGAACAAGATTATGACTCGCTTAAAACCGAAGTACACAAGCTTCACGGGGCATGCTGTTATACTGGTTTGCCGCGCATGCAGCATTTGGCGAATGACACTGAAAGCGCGCTCAAGTTAGGCCAACATAAACTTGTAGGTGAGCATTTGCCTGCACTTATCGCTGAAGCCGAGAAAGTGTTGCGGGAGAGTAAGCCCAGTGTATAACGAATTATTCGCCACGCATATCGCACTGGTTATTGCGTGGCTTTTTCCTCGGGAAAAGACTGCCGTGATTGCTGACATTCAGCAATTAATCTGGCAAATTCGCTGGCGTCCCTATCTAACTCAGAACTTGCAATAAAAATATCGAAACCGAGTCGTTTTCGAAGCTCTACCATACGGTGAGCTAACATAGCTTTTATCCCTTTGATAATAGTACCGTCTTCCATAACGTATTGCTTATCGTCAAACATCGATTGTTCGTAACAGCTTCCCGACGCGCAGTTTTCGCCAATATTTTGCATAAGCAAAGGTCGTTGTTCCATCAGTAGATGTGTCGCAAGCCTAGGCGATATTGTGTTTAGAAAATCAGTATAACTTTTTATTTTGAAGCCGATTGTTTCTAAGGGAACGTGATCCAACCCATGGCGTACACGCGGGCAATCTGCGCGCTGTAGGTTATCCCAGTGAATTCGCCAACTGCCAAGGCGATGGCGGTAGGTGATGTAATCTTTGGCGATTTCCAAGCTGTAGTCTGGCTCGCGCACCTTAAAATAACCAACTAGCAAACACACCAGCGCCGCACTTGTCAGAAAGATACCGGCTAAAAACAACCAATCTGGCAAAAAGGCCAGCCACAAGGCTGCGACAAACAGTCCTACGCAGCCCAATACCAGGCTAGTAATGCCGTTACTTTTTGACGCGGCTCGGATATAGATAGGTTCAACACTAGTGCCAGACATACAAGTACACCACCAACATAATTATGGCCCAAACGATATAGAGTCTGACGCGTTTACACTTCACGCAGTCAGTCTGCCACCAGCGTAATATTGGATGTGATTTTCGCATACGCTGATAACCCCTTCTCAATACGCTTATTAGAAAGGGATAGTTTAACCGCAAAATTAAGCTAATGTATGGTTTCTATAACGATATCGTTGAAATGCTGCCACTATGGTTGGGGTGAATACTAACGACAAAATAACCGAGAAACCGACTCCACCTGCGAGCACGACGGCCAGTGGTGGCCAGAAGCTTCCTTCACTAAATAGTAGCAGTGGAATCAAACCGCCCACCGTTGTAAAGGTTGTCGAAAGTATGTGACGGCTACAGCTCATAGTTTCTTCAACAATGGCCTTGGTATCGCCTTGCTTTGCTTTGGGGTTGGCATTGATTGCAGCAATGACCACTATCGAACCGTTAATTGCAACACCAATAAGCCCTGCACAGCCAAGTAAAGGGTTAAACCCTATTGGCAAGCCTGAGATCCATAAGCTAAACATTCCCAGTCCCACTGAAAGTATCGCGACTAAGGCGATAACACCTGCCATACGCAGGCTTGTGAATGTCAATATGAGCGTGGTTATCATAAGAACCAATAAAACAGGCGCATAAGTGGCAAGCTTACCTAGTGCTTGCTGCTGTTCATCGGCATCGCCTGCCAGATGGATCCTGTAGCCTTCGGGCAATACAAGCTGACTTTCAAGCAGATCTCTTAACTGGTTACTGGCATCAATTGCCGGGACACCTGGAAGTAGAAAAGCTTGAATACGGTTAAGCCTCTCTCCATCGACACGGGTAATACTGCTGGTTGCAGGCTGTAGCGTTAAATTAGTAACCGCGGCAAGTGGCGACCATGAGATAGCGTTGTCACCGGCTACAGGTATGGGCATTGCATCCACGCCGGTGACGTTTCGTCTGTAAGCCTCATCCAGCCTTACTCTAACAGGAATTTCTTCTGTGCTCTCCAGTACCGAGCCACCTGTGATCCCCGAGAAGTTAATCTGCATTTGGTTAGCAAGTTCAGAAAGGGATAAGCCGAGATAGGACAAGTTATCGCTATCGGCATTGATTTTAAGCTCGGGCTCGCCCATTGAGATACTGGGGATCGACTGAGATATGCCGTCAACTTGTGACATCAACATACGTACTTTATCGCCAAGGTCATTCAGTATATTAAGATCTGGACCGAATATTTCGACTTCTACCGGCGCGGCAATTGGTGGACCTTGGCCAAACGCTCGCACTACAATTTGTACCTCAGGATATTCGCTATCAAGAGAATGTTGTAATTCGCCCACCAGCGCTACCGCCTCTTCTACCGTGTGAGTAGAAACCACGGCATTGGCAAAATAAGGCATGTTGTCACGGGTCATCATTTGATTGTAATACACCGAAGGGGCAGAGCCGCCCACCAACCAGCTAACCTGTTTCACACCTTGCTCTAAGCGAATAGCGGCATCAATTTCTTTAACGTAGTGGGTAGTGTTGTCAATGCTGCTTCCCTCTTTCGTCCACAGATAAACTTCAAACTGGTCTCTATCTGCGCTTGGGAAGAACACATTGGCCAGTGTCGAAGACAGCACAAAGCCAGATAGGCAAAGCATGGCAACAACCGGTAGCACGAGAATGGGCTGTTTTATCCAACGACCTAATTGCCTTTTAAAAGCTAGACTTAACTGCGGCGCTTGAAGACCAACTTTCCACCACGTATTGGATACGGCTTTACCTTGCGAAGCATTATCGTGCTTTGGTAAAAATCTTGCGGCTAGCGCGGCAATAATAGTCAGTGAAATAAACAAAGAGCCAATGAGTGCCATAACTACGCTTATCGCTATTGGCCCTACGAAATCACCTATATTTCCATCAAGAAGAAAGATAGGCATAAAGCCGAGAATAGTCGTAAGTGTCGAAGCTAAAAGTGGCGCAAATAAGTGAGAAACACTTTTTGCCATAGCCCCAACACGCGTTAGGTTAGGGTCTTGTAAGTTAATGCGTATTTCATCAGTAATTACGATAGCGTTATCAATAAGCAGGCCGATGGCGATGATCATGCCGAAGATTGACATTTGGTGTATTTGCTCGTTGTAAAAGCTCAATGAAAACAACGCAAAAGCCGCGCACAATGGTAGTGCTAACCCCACAATCCATGCTGCGCGAAACCCCATGAAAAGTAGAATAACCATCATAACAACCGCACATCCCATCAATAAGTTCATCGATAGATCGGCAAGTCGGGTGGCAGTATATTCATTTTGCTCAAATGCCACCGTAGCGGTTAATGTTCCGCTGAAATCTTTATTAAACTGCTCTACCACCGCTAATGCATTTTTCGTCCATACATCAGAACGCAATGACGGCTGCATGCGAGCTGCTACAAAGATGGACTCTTCACCATTTAAAAAAGCTATCTCTTCTCGCGGGGTGGAGTAACTGCGTTCTATCGACGCCACATCTTCTACTCTCAGGTAGCGCCCTTGTTCATTAACAAGGGGGATAGACGCTATCATATTTACACCATTTAAGCCCTCAGCCACCGTAAATCGAAGGTTATTTTGTTCGGTGTTCAGCATGCCTGCAGGCAATTTAGGGTCAGCGCGACTAATTGCACTGCTAACTTGCTGTAGTGTAAGGCCCGTAGCGGCAAGCTTAATAGGGTCTATGTTTACACTAATTTCTTCCTCCGGTGCGCCGTATACACGCACTAACTCAGTGCCGTTAACATTGCGGAGTCGGTCGGTAAGCTCTTGAGCTAAACGAGCGGTAAGCGTTATAGGGATATTTTCAACGTGTTCCGCCCGAACAGAAAGCAACAGGGTAAAGGCTGTCGCACCGCGCTTTTCATCAAAAACTGGCGCCATTGCGCCTTCTGGAAATGACTCAGCGGCAGCACCTATTGCATCGCGGATCTCACTAAATAATTGTTCGTTACTAGTGTTATCAATCCAGTCCTGTGTCTCAATTAATATGATGGAAATCCCCGCACGAGACGTGGATTTCACCTCTTTAATTTCAAATATTTCTCTTAATTTATCTTCAAGTACATCGCTGACTAGGGCTTCAACTCGCTCGGCTGAAGCGCCGGGATACGACGTTATAATCAGTGCGTTTCTTGTATCAATTCGCGGGTCTTCTATTCGCGGCAATGAACTTAAGGCTGATAACCCTGCGGTAATCAAAATCAATAAACTTAAAATCAGCAAGTGACCGCGTCGATAAAAGAGTGTGTACCAGGGGTAGGATTTATCGGTGTCGAAATTAAATGACTTCATTAACGGGCCCCAGCGTGTTGTTGACTGGGTATCGCTACCATTTGTCCAGGCGCTAATTTGTGGGTGCCGTCATTAACGTAAATATCACCATCTTCAAGCGCGCCGCGAACAAACGCTTTATTTCCATCTGTGTATACCACCTCTACAACACGTGCTTCTAAGGTTGCATTTGCCTCACTGGATAAGACAAAAACACGCCACAAACCTCTAAGACCGTTACTGAGCGCGTTTACCGGAAGCCAAGCGCCAGTTTCAGAATGGGAACGAAAGGCAGACAGGATCGCCATATC
This sequence comes from Alteromonas sp. BL110, assembly GCF_003443615.1. Classification (NCBI taxonomy): domain Bacteria; kingdom Pseudomonadati; phylum Pseudomonadota; class Gammaproteobacteria; order Alteromonadales; family Alteromonadaceae; genus Alteromonas; species Alteromonas sp. BL110. The sequence continues at coordinate 1,311,892 of NZ_CP031967.1, forward strand.
GCCAGGACGAACCTGTTCGTTACTATTAAGTGTGACCAGAATATCCACGGTTCTAGTTTGCACGTTACGCACGGGAAGGCGCTGAGATACCGTCCCCGCAACATCGATATTACCAACACGCACAAGTACGGGTTCATTTACATCAAACTGCTCTACGACGTCAGCAGGTACCGCAAAGCGCGCTTGATAGTTATCGATACTCGTAATGCCAAATACAGGGCTTCCTGCACTAACCACACTGCCTTCATCAAAAAACCGGCGATTTACCACACCATCAAAAGGTGAAACGAGGGTAGTTTTTTCTATCTCTACATTGAGAGATTCGAGCGCAGCCTGTATTTCGCTAACTTGCGCTTTCGCTACGTTCAAACTCGCTTTTGCTTCATCTAAACGTTGCGCTGACTCTAGCTTTTTTTCCACCAATGAGATGGTTCTATCACTGTTCACTTTAGCAAGAGCAAAGTCTGCATTTGCCCGCTCAAGTGCCGCTTGTAGCTCTCGCTTTCTTGCATTTAGGCGCTGTAGATCTTGATAGGCAAGAATGTCGCCTTTACTTACTACCTCTCCTTCTTCAACCAATAGCTGGGTAATCTGACCCGCAACATCAAATGACACCGATGTCGCCTTCGGCGATTCAACTAAACCGAACACATTAATAGGCGTTTCAAAGCCTGATTGAATGGTGATGGTACCCGTGGAAACCGCAACCGGTAGCCGGGCTTCTGGCGTTTGCGTGGCGTTACCCAAACCGGCAGTCATCAGTAATACCACCAGTGCTGCTGTAAAAACGGCAATCGAAATAAGTAACGTGAATTTGCCACTTTTAGATGGGGTATTTGCAGCAGTCATAACAGTTCCTTTAACCAATTCGGCGTGTGCTTTAGGCTATATTTGCATACTTATTGTGCTATGCTAGTATATAAATACTAGACCGTCCAGTTTGATATTTAAATACTCTGCAATAAAGTGAGAACGTACGTGGCTATCATCAAAAAGCAAGGCCGTCCCAAAAGTGAAGAGAAATATCACCTTATTTTACACGCAGCGTCGTGCCTGTTTTTAAAGGAAGGGTTTGCTAGTACATCAATGGACACCGTGGCTAAGGCTTCTGGGGTGTCAAAACAAACGGTCTACTCCCATTTCGATAGCAAAGATGCTCTGTTCAAAGCGGCTATCTCTTCTAAATGCGTGTCGTATCAACTCGACACTCAACAGCTTATCGAGGCTTCATTAGGCTCGCTTTCACTATTTGAATGCTTGCGAAAAGTAGGTTGTCAATTTGTACGCCTATTACAGGACCCTGAAGCTATCGCTATATTTCGCGTAATTATAGCCGAAGCAGTAAATAGCCCCCATGTGGCCACACTGTTTTATCAAGCAGGTCCTGAAGCGTCGCTCGCTACACTAAGCGATGTGATTGAAAAATTTGGGCAAGGCAGTTTAAGTGCTGATGTTGCTCAGCAGTTAGCCGTGGATTATTGCGCACTCCTTAAAGGTGAGTACCACACTATGATGCTATGCGGCATACAATCTCCGCTAAAAGACGACGAAATCACAGCTCACGTTGACAGCGCTGCTGAAAAGATTCTACTGCTTTTTACTCATTACACGCAGCAAAGTAGTTAACGCTGAAATTATTGAAGCCTTTTTAAACAGCACAAATACCATTTTACCAATGGCCCAAACCGGGAAAAACGTAAAGCAAGATTAACCTTACGCTAATGACTTAACATCAGCGGTATTATAAACTAGCGGCGTTTTCGTTGATGATTGAGAAGCGCATGTCTGACTTTACCGGTAACCACATTCTTTCGGTTAATCAATTCGATCGCGACGCCATTGAGAGAATATTCTCAGTCGCCAACTCCATGAAGCCTTATGCTAAGCGACAAAAACGCACGACCGTATTAGACGGCGCTATTTTAGGAAACCTTTTCTTTGAGCCAAGCACACGTACTCGCGTAAGCTTTGGTACCGCTTTTAATCTACTAGGTGGTGAAGTAAGAGAAACTACCGGCATGTCTAGCTCTGCACTCGCTAAAGGCGAATCGCTTTATGATACTGCCAGGGTGCTAAGCGGCTACTCTGATATTATCGCTATGCGACACCCTGCAGCCGGCTCCGTTGCCGAGTTTGCCGAAGGTAGCCGAGTACCTGTGATTAATGGCGGCGACGGCGCAAACGAACACCCCACGCAAGCACTGTTAGATTTATTCACAATCAAACGTGAGCTTGAATACAATGGTCACGGCATTGACGGTTTGCATATCGCGATGATTGGTGACTTGCGATACGGGCGAACGGTGCATTCATTATCGCGGCTATTATGCTTGTTTCAGAATATTCGCTTTACGCTGATATCACCAAAAGAGCTGGCCATGCCTCAGCCAGTTATTGATGCAATTGAGAATGCTGGACATCAGCTTACTATTACAGATACGCTCGAAGGAAATATGGATGCGGATATATGCTATCAGACTCGCATTCAAGAAGAGCGCTTCCCTTCTCAAGAAGAAGCGAACAAATACCGAGGTAAGTTCCGCTTAAATCAATCGATTTATACGAAACACTTTCAGTCGAAGACCGTTATTATGCATCCACTTCCTCGCGACTCACGTATGGAAGCCAACGAATTAGATAACGATCTAAACCTTAATCCAAACCTCGCTATCTTTAGGCAAACCGACAATGGTGTGCTTGTAAGAATGGCCCTGTTTGCGCTAACCCTTGGTGTAGAAAACCTTCTCACCAAATACGAGCGCGATGTCGTTTGGTACAGCAATAAGAGTAAGTAATTACATGCAAAAATCTGAAGCCCTATTTACCCGCGCCCAAAAAACCATTCCTGGTGGCGTAAACTCACCTGTTCGAGCATTTAAAGCGGTAGGCGGCACACCCCGCTTTATTACCAAAGCTGATGGTGCTTATATGTGGGACGCGGACGGTAAACAATACATTGACTATATCCAGTCTTGGGGGCCGATGGTACTAGGTCACAACAATGCAAAAATCCGCGAAGCAGTGATTGAAGCATCACACAGTGGCCTTTCATTCGGTGCACCTACCGAAGCCGAAGTGATCATGGCTGAACTTGTCAGCGAATTGGTACCATCTATGGAAATGGTACGCATGGTTAACTCTGGCACAGAAGCCACTATGTCAGCCATTCGACTAGCTCGCGGCTATACCAGCCGAAACAAAATTGTTAAGTTTGAAGGTTGCTATCACGGTCATGCCGATTCACTTTTAGTAAAAGCAGGCTCTGGTGCGTTAACCCTTGGTGTACCTAGCTCTCCGGGCGTACCTTCTAACGTAGCCGAGCACACGCTGACAGTTGAATACAATAACTTAGATAGCGTAAAAGAAATTTTTGAAGCCCACGGCGATGATATTGCGTGTATTATTGTTGAGCCAGTCGCGGGCAACATGAACTGCATCCCTCCAGTGGAAGGTTTCCTTGAAGGGCTTCGTGCTATCTGCGATGAGTACAGCAGCGTACTTATATTTGATGAAGTGATGACAGGTTTCCGCGTATCTCGTGGCGGCGCTCAGGAGCGCTACAAGGTTAAACCAGACCTAACTTGCTTGGGTAAAGTTATCGGTGGTGGTATGCCTGTAGGCTGTTTCGGTGGACGCCGCGACATCATTACTCATATCGCTCCAACTGGCCCTATCTACCAGGCAGGTACACTTTCGGGTAACCCTGTTGCTATGGCGGCAGGCCTTGCAGCATTAACCCAAATTAAACAGCCTGGTCTTTACGATTCCATCTTTGAGAATACTCAAAAGCTAGTTGATGGATTTCAGGCACTGGCTGACAAACACAATATTAGCCTAACTACTAATATAGCTGGCAGTATGTTTGGGATATTCTTTACGGACGTAGAGAAAGTCACTAACTACAAGCAGGCGATTAACTGTAATACCGAGCAATTCAATAAGTTTTATCACGGTATGTTAGAACAGGGTGTTTACTTAGCCCCCGCTTCCTACGAAGCAGGTTTTGTATCGAAAGCACATGATGCAGATGTCATTGAAAAAACTCTGGCTGCGGCAGATAAAGTGTTCTCAACCCTATAAATTAATTGCCCTTTACCGTTAATTAAAGCTCGGCGCTAACACTTTTTGTAAATGTAATTAAAAGTAATTTGTTAACGCCGAATTCTCCTTTATACTTTCTTGGCAGCATAATTTATGACCACATTTTTGCTGTTTTTCTGTAGGAAATTGAAAGGTGTGATTAACAATGGATTGGCAAATAAGCGCGCTTGTTGCACTTACTGCTTATAGTACTGTTATAAGTATTCTTTATGTCAGGCGAAGCAGGCGCTTTAAAATTCGACTCAGAAAAGCCCTATCCCGCAACTCAAGTAAGTATGAAGCCACACTGCAGGCTGCAGACGAAGCCCGATTTCAGGCAGCTGCTGATGAAGCCTTAAAACTTACCCAAACTTTTCAAAAATTTGTGCCCCGCCAGTTCGTTGAACATATGGCTACCACAGATGTAGATTCGTTAGAGCTTGGCTATGCGGCTGAAAACGATGTTGCTATCATGTTTTGTGATATTCGAGGCTTTGCAGGTTTTTCCGAGCGTATTACCCCGCAAGAACTGATGAATTTCCTCAATTCATATTTCACGCGTATGAATGACCCTATTCACCAAAACCGAGGCTTTATCGATAAGTTTATGGGTGACGGCATTATGGCGCTATTCGACCATCAAGGCGGCACCTCCAAGGAAAAAGCATTGGATGCGGTGCAAGCGGCATTGGATTTACGGAAAGCATTAACTATCTATAACGGGCACCGGAAAAACTGCGACTACGAAGCAATTAATATGGGTATAGGTATTCATTTCGGCCAAGTCATTATGGGGACCGTGGGCTCGGAAGATAGAATGGATACCACGGTTATAGGCGACAGTGTAAATATCGCTTCTCGACTAGAAGCCCTAACGCCCAAATACCAGGCCGACATTATTGTAAGTGCTCAGGTGCTACAAATTATAGGTCCTGGATATCCAATTAAAACGCGTCTTCTTGACTGGGTGAGAGTTAAAGGGCGAAAAGCGCCTATTGAGATATACGAAATACTTAGTCATCTTCCAGAACAAGAGCAAGAGAAGAAACTTGCGGTGCAAACGAAAATTGCAGCGGGTCTGGCGTGCAGAATTAATCAGCAGTGGGACGAATCGATTGCATACTTTGAAACGGCGCTTGCAATAAGCCCCAATGACTCACTTGTCCATCACCACCTTGACGTGTGCCGTATTTACAGAAGCCTAGATCTTGCCTCTGACTGGGACGGCGCTTTGATTCTCTAGCTTAATCCACCCGACATCTTGCGACTGTTAATTACTTGTTGGAGCATGCCCCTCTTCCAATGAAGAGGGGTATTGTTTCAATGTTCTCAGCTATCTGAAAGCTTCGCCTGCTGACGAATAAAGGTCACCGATGGCGCAAAAAACGCAGCGCCTGTTTCAGCGCTGGTGAAGTCTAGCCAGCGGTCGTAGTCACCCTCACCGTTGCCGTAGATCTGACTATGCAGCATTTGTTTAAAAGGGCGCGCACTCGCACTACAGCTTACAAAGAATAACCCTTGGGAAATCATATCGCCGTAAGGCATGCCTTGCTTTATTAGTCTTGGTTCATCGCCATCAGGGGCAACCGTACTTGCCCTTACACTATGTGACGACTCTGACTGCTCGCTACTGACTAAGTTATGCTCTTGAGTTGTGCCCATTACCTGTTCTTGTTGGCGGCTAGAAAGGCTGTTCCAGCGCCTTAAATCATGGCGGTAGCGCTGAATATGCACATAACTGCCACCGCTAAAATCGGGGTCACTCTCTCCAATAATACCCACTTTTCTGCGCTTCATTCCCCGAGGGTTATCCGTACCATAAAGATACCCGTTGAGATCACGGCCATCTAAATATCTAAACCCTCTTATCTGTTCAACAAGCTCAACGTGAATGCGCAACAGATCCATCACTTCAATGCCAACGGCATGACAGATATCTAGCCTATCAGCGCGAATTTGAATAAAGAGATCACAGGGCATGGTGGGCGCACTTCGGTCTTCGCACTGCATATCGGGAAAGGGGGCAAGTTCAACAGGTATCAAACCCGGGTAGACTTCTGCCCAATAACCAGTACCTATGGCTACTACTCCTGTAACCATAGCCTCATAATGCTCATTTTCGAAGTGCTCAAAAATATCCAGCACGCGAGACAATTTTGCTCGCACGGCTTGGCTATCATCGTCAATTACGTTCAGTAACAAATACTGTGCATGTAAGTTGGGCTCAGCGCAGAGGCCTTTTTGTGGTTGTGTCATTGCCGCTCTTTTTGTTATTAACGTCTCACTATGACGTTTCGCTGCTGACGAACATTCGCCACGCTTTGTATTGCGAACCTTTTTATTAATTGTAGCAACTACTTCAAACTTAAAAACCTTTTCAAGTGAAGCTAAGTTTTATTAAGCAGATAACCTATCGCTCAATATTTACACTAGTGTGCTTAATAGCCAGCGGCTTGTCCATCTTTTCGCGTTTCTGAGGCGCCGAAATAGACGCCTTTCTGCTCATCCCAAGCTATTGCTTGGTAGCCACCAAATGCCCCTACAACGCGCTGAAGCTTATGCCCCCGCTCCATGAGCTCTCGCTGAACGGTTTCACTAAAGCCAGACTCTAAGCTCACATAGCCGCCATCGGTCATAAGTGCCCCAGTGGGGCTACTTGAACCACTGTGTAGTATACGAGGAGCATCCCCCGCCTCTTGCAAGTTCATACCGAAGTCGAGAATGTTCACTATAATTTGCGCATGCATTTGAGGTTGTGTTCCTCCGCCCATTACACCAAAGCTCATCACGGGTTTACCGTTTCTTGTTACAAAAGCTGGAATAATCGTGTGGAACGGACGCTTACCCGGGCGGTACTCGTTAAAGTGCCCTTCTTCTAACGTAAACATCTCGCCTCTATTTTGAAGGATAAAACCAAGTCCAGGCGGTGTCATACCTGACCCCATACCGCGGTAGTTGCTTTGAATCAAAGACACCATGTTACCTTCTTTATCAGCAACGGTGAGGTAAATGGTATCTCCATCATAAATGCCCGCGTCAACACGCTCTGCAGCGCGTTCATTATCAATGAGCTTCTGACGCTTAGCGGCGTACTTTTTCGAAATTAGCCAGTCCACTGGAATCTGATTAAAATCTGGATCAGCATAGAATTTAGCACGGTCTTCAAAGGCAAGCTTTTTGGCTTCAACGAAGGTATGTATGTAGTTAGCTGAGTTAAACCCCATCCCTTCAATATCATAGTGTTCTAGCACGTTAAGAATCTGTAGTGCCGCTATACCTTGTCCGTTTGGCGGAAGCTCCCATATATCATAGCCGCGATAGTTAGCGGAAAGAGGCTCTACCCACTCAGAGGTATGCGAAGATAAATCCTGGTATGATAAAAAGCCCCCTTGGGACTTCATATAGGCATCGATAGTACGGGCGATATCCCCTTTATAAAAGGCATCACGCCCCCCAGTTGCTATCTTTTCATAGGTCACGGCTAACCCAGGGTTTTTAAAAATATCACCTTTCTGCGGTACTTTACCATTGATAAGGAAGGTCTCTGCAAAACCATCGTAATGACCAATCCGTTCTTGATTCATCTGCCAGTAGTAAGCAATGACCTCTGAAACCGGAAACCCTTCACGGGCATATTTGATAGATGGCGTGAGCAACGCTGACATGGGCAGCTTGCCAAATTTCTCGTGTAGCGCAAACCAACCATCCACAGCTCCAGGGACGGACACGGGCAGGGGCCCAAATTTGGGTATTTGATGATGACCGCGTTCGGCAAAGACCTTTTTGGTAAGTTGTCTGGGTGAACGGCCAGAAGCGTTTAAACCCACCAGCTTTTCTTCCTTTGCGTCCCACACAATAGCGAATAAGTCGCCGCCAATACCACTACCCGTAGGCTCAACCAACCCTAACATTGCGTTGGCCGCAATAGCCGCATCAACCGCGCTGCCACCTTGCTTTAAAATATCCAAAGCCACTTGCGTAGCTAATGGTTGGCTAGTGGCTGCCATGCCATTTTTTGCAATAACTTCTGAGCGACTTGCAAAGGGTTGCCCCGTTACTCTGTCATAGCCCAAACAATTGATACTGAAAAAAGCCAATATCAAAGGCAGTAGTCGCACACATGCAGTCATAACTATCCTTTTACTAAAACATTGCCGTTGATAAATCTAGCCTAAGCCCTTTAAAACCTAGGCATTTTAAAACCTAAGCATTTTAAAACCTAAGCATTTTTAAACATAGTGTAGCGTTATTGTCACTTTACGCCTAGGCCCTTTTCTTTAGTCTTATAGCAACTAAAAAGTACATGACTTCAAACGAAAAAAGCCCCGCAACTGCGGGGCTTAAACGAAGTAATAAGGCATTATTATTGTTATTTCATTTGCCTAATCGAGACTCTCTTACGAGCGGCCGCTTGTAAAGTCTGGGTATGCTTCCAGACCACACTCGCTCATGTCTACGCCGTCGAACTCTTCTTCTTCGCTCACACGTACACCCATTACCGCTTTAATCACTAGCCATACCACTAGGCTTACTACGAATACCCATACAAAGATAGTCGCGGCGCCAATTAGCTGACCAGAGATGCTTGAACCGTCATTTGTGAAAGGTACAAGGATTAGACCTAGTAGACCAACCACACCGTGAACTGAAATTGCGCCCACTGGATCATCAATCTTAAGTTTATCTAGTGCAACAATGCTAAGCACTACTAGGATACCGCCTAGGCCACCAAATAGAGTAGCTTGAAGAGGCGTTGGTGTAGATGGCTCCGCCGTGATAGCAACAAGACCAGCTAGCGCACCGTTAAGTACCATAGTTAAGTCAGCTTTACCGAATAGAATACGTGCTACGATAAGTGCAGCAATAGCACCACCTGCAGCTGCAGCATTCGTGTTCATAAATACAATTGCAACTGAGTTTGCACTTTCAACTGTTGCAGTAGCCAGTACTGAACCACCGTTAAAACCAAACCAACCCATCCAAAGGATGAATGTACCTAAAGTTGCAAGCGGCAGGTTAGCACCTGGAATCGCGTTTACTTTACCGTCTGCAGTGTATTTACCTTTACGGGCACCAAGTACAAGCACACCAGCAAGCGCCGCAGCCGCACCGGCCATATGAACAATACCAGAACCGGCAAAGTCAGAGAAACCTAGGTCGCCAAGGGTATACATACCGAATACCGCTTCGCCGCCCCACGTCCAAGCGCCTTCCATTGGATAGATGAAACCTGTCATAACAACTGCGAATGCTAGGAATGCCCAAAGCTTCATACGCTCAGCAACCGCACCAGATACGATAGACATTGCTGTAGCAACAAAAACTACTTGGAAGAAGAAGTCAGCAGAAGGTGCGTATGTTGCTGGATCTTCAGCTACACCTGTCGCGCCATCACCCATGATCCCGCTTAGGAATGGACCCCAGTCGCCACCACCATACATAATACCGTAGCCGCAGATCATGTACATGGTGCAAGCAATTGCAAATAGTGCCACGTTTTTAGTTAGAATTTCTGTGGTATTTTTTGCTCGAACAAGACCGGCTTCAAGCATCGCAAAACCTGCAGCCATCCACATAACCAGTGCACCGCAGATTAGAAAATAAAAGGTATCTAGCGCATACCCAAGTTCAAAAGTGATTTCCATTATGGTTTTCTCCGCAAATATATCGTTGTGGCTTACAGCGCGTCGCTATCCGACTCACCAGTTCGAATACGAACGGCGTGTTCAAGGTCATAAACAAACACCTTGCCGTCTCCAATTTTGCCTGTTTTGGCAGCGCCAACGATGGCTTCTACCAGGCGCTCTACTTGATCATCCTGAACAGCAATTTCCAGTTTGACTTTAGGTAGAAAATCGACCTGATATTCCGCTCCACGGTAAAGTTCAGTGTGTCCTTTTTGACGTCCAAAGCCCTTCACTTCGGTGACGGTCAGACCGTCGATACCGATTTCTGAAATGGCTTCACGAACATCATCTAGCTTGAACGGCTTGATGATCGCTGTGACTAGTTTCATGAGTTGCTCCCAGTTTGTTTTGGTTATTCTGTGATTTATGGTCGTGTTTCCAACTACGGGAAGATAAACCAAGAGCCATGCCATAAATGTTTCCCCATACAAATCATAGACATAATCACAAACAGCCAGGTCATGCACAAAAATAATGCACACTTATGGTGCACAAGGTAAAAAATGCCCAACAATGAAGCGGATAAAGGAATAACTGAGGTAAGGTGACTAAAAAGTGCGGTGAAATTAGGATGGAACTATTCGGTAGCGCGGATGGTCTGTTGTTTACTATGACGACTATCACCCCCTCTTTTATTGCGCCAGAACGCAGCTTTGAGTACCATTCCGTTGCAAAAAAAACGGCGTGGCGGCCGCTACTAATTTCGGGTAGTGCGCATGTTATTGGGGTCATTGTGGTAGTCATACTTTCTCAGTTGACAATCAACGATAAAAAAGTGCGAGTAAATGCTTTAGAGCGAACGCCCGAGATTAGTGCCAGACTTTATTACCCTCCAATTCCGCGCCCCTCGGTTCAAGCCGAAACAGAAGACACTCAAGCAGTCGATGTTTCCTCAGAAAGGCAAGAAATTAAGTTGAAGTCAGATGTCACTCAAACCACTGAAGCAACTGATAGTAAAGATAAATTTTCTGAAATTCCTGAAACAAAGCAGCAGAAAGTTACTGAGCCCGACATACAGCAAGTCCCCGTAGAAAGTAAACCGACCAATGTGCTACCAACGCCCACTACTTCAAAAGATGCCAATCGGCGCGCTGGCTCGTTGAATCTATCGGCAAAAGATGGTGCGGCCCATTACTTTGAAAAGTACCACAGTGACAAAGTCTCTGAAGAAGCTGAACAAGCAGCGAGAGCGTTTCAAGAGCATAAAAATAGCCCAGTACTCAGCGGGCCAAGCACACAGCAAATACAAGCTAATGAAAATCGACGTCCTTCAAAACGTGTAAACTGTAGCAGTACGACCAATAAAACCTTGGCGATATTGAGTGGGATTGCCGGTGGCACCTTAAAATGCACCAAAATGGACGATCACAAACGTTTTATAGACGCCAGAGTTAATAAATTACCCCTAGAGGAAAATCGAAACTAGGCCGTATTAATTATTTCTGTGCTTTTTTTAATTTGTCCATATCCGGCGAGGGCCCCCTTTAGCAAGGCGTATTACTTCCTCTTAAAAGACTTTGGTGGTTGCCCGAAATACGCTTTGAACCGACGACTGAATGCCGCAACATCTTCATACCCCGTGATTTGAGCTATGCTCGACATAGGCGTATCGGTATTTCTAAGAAGCGCTTTGGCTTTCTCCATCCTTATCTTCACTAGGTAATCACGTAAGCTAAGCCCAGTGGCTTGTTTAAACCGAGTTTTGAACTGTGTGGTTCCCATACAAGCCATCTCTGAAAGCAACTGCAACGTATGCGATGTCCCTAAGTCTCCATGTATATGACTTATTACTTGGGTGATTCGCTTGTCTGCTCCCGTGCCCACCTCGCTTTTTGCCAGCAATACCTGAAATAACGCGGTCATTTCATCGTGCCCGTAAAAAGCGTAATGCGTTAACTGCACTTCGACAAAACTTAAGAAAGCTTGAAGGGCGGTATTAACCTGAAAAATAGGATGGTGTTTGTCTTGCAACTGTACCGGTACTGAAAGTAAGTCGGCGACCACAAACTTTGCATTTTCGTTTGCACTAAAACTATGTACTTCGAGTGGCGCAATACACACTCCCTCCCCTACACCGACGCTGCCTGTAAAATAGTCTTGTACTATTTCTATATGCCCGTTTACGGGCAATACTAATTGATAAAAAGGGTGTGCGTGTCTACGGGCTTTTCTGGCATAAGAACGAACTGAAAGCGAGGGTAACTCTGTTGCTTCAACTATTTCTCTATCGTTACTCACACTGATTCCAGCCTTTTTCTCTGATGTCTCGTTATACATAAGTTGCCAAAGGTAATATGCTGCGCGTATTCTTTGTATGCCGCAACTACTTATCGCTTGCCGATTCGCTATGTTAGTGAAATATAAAAACAGCACACTTTATAACAACGAACACAAGGAAAATCACTTTGGCCGCAGCTAACTTACTTGCCCTACTTGATGATATAGCAACGTTAATGGACGACATCGCGACCATGTCAAAAGTCGCTGCACAAAAAACAGCGGGTGTTTTAGGCGACGATTTAGCGGTGAATGCCGACCAGGTTCAAGGTGTTAAAGCAGATAGAGAGCTACCCGTTGTATGGGCGGTAGCAAAAGGCTCACTTATCAATAAAGCCATTTTGGTTCCCGCCGCGTTAGCCATAAGTGCTTTTGTTCCCTCACTAATAACCGTCCTTTTGGTACTAGGCGGTTTATATTTATGTTTTGAGGGGGCAGAAAAGCTGCTGCATAAATACCTCCCCCACGAAGATGAGGAAAAAACACGAGAAGCCAGAATAGAGGCACTTACCCACGAAAATGTGGATATGGTGGCATTTGAGAAAGATAAAATTAAAGGCGCTATTCGCACCGACTTCATATTATCTGCTGAAATCATTGTTATTGCGTTAGGTACCGTGACAGATGCAACGCTTACAACGCAAATTGGTGTGTTAGTGGCACTAAGCTTGGCCATTACACTTGGCGTATATGGACTAGTCGCGGGCTTAGTTAAAATGGACGATGTGGGCCTTTACATGCTTCGCAAGTCATTAACAGGTTCAATGAACAGCCTTCAACGATTTATCGGCAGAGCATTGTTAGTTGCCGCGCCCGCACTAATGAAAACCCTTGCGGTAGTGGGTACGGTGGCTATGTTCTTGGTGGGCGGCGGAATCCTTACTCACAGCATAGGCTTTTTACATATTTTTACCGACTGGTTTACTGCGCTTGTCCCAGATGCCTCGCTAGTTATGTCTATACTCGCTGATGGTGTGGTTGGTATTGCTGCGGGTGTGGTCATTGCGCTGGCTGTGACAATGGTTTCGAAATTCAAAGGCAAAAAATCCTAGGGCCGTGCTCTGTGCTTTACCTTTTTGTTTAGTCTTTTTACTTTGCTTTTTCACTTTCTCTTTTAAGCGAGGGCGTCGCGGCTTTCTGTACCGCTGCCCCTCCGTTTAGCACTTAATCTGACAAAAGATACCTTAATCCACACTCTCAAAAAGGCTGCGTTAGTCTTTTTGACCACCTCCAAATGAAAAACACTAAATTTTAGTATCTTTGTTACAAGCAAACTTTTCACTCACTTTCCCACAAAAAATAAAATTTAAGAATTTCAATTACATATGTATTTATAACGAGTTGGCACATCCCTCGCTATAAACTAATTGTTAATTGATAACGACTTATTATCGAAACCTTTAGCAACATGATAGCTGCCACGCAGTATGTTCAAGTGCAGTGTCCAACTTATTTTTTAGGAGATTACTATGTTTATCGGTCGCAAAACTTTCACTGCACTAACTTTAGCAACTAGCGTATTGAGCGCAGCAGTATTCGCTGACGAATCTCAGAGCAACATTGTTTCACATACAGATTTTATCGTTGAAAGCGCCATGTACGACGTAAAGCAGAACTTAGCGCTGGATGTGACCTATGACGTGTTAACTACAAGCCACACATTTGAACCAGAGGTAGAAGAAGCCCATTCGTTAGTTGCAGAGATAACTATAACCCCGATTGAGCCTATCAGCTCGGACGATAACGACGCATAAGGAGAGTGCACATGTTAACCGCCGCCACCCTATTTATGATAGTACTCGGGCCGGTTATTGCGTTTGCTGTGAGTGCGCTGGTGTTTTCTACAGCGCGCCTATTCCTACAGAAAGGGCATTGAAAACGCAATAAAAACAAATAGGTGCCAAACCGACTACCACAACCTGTTTTGCCTTCCCTGGGCCTTTTACTCCAGAGGGAGATAGAAAGCACGGACTGTACGCTAGCTATGCGTTCCCAGAGCCAAGTGATTGTGTTTTCTATCTTCTTACTGGAGTTTTTTTATCCGAATATGCGTTCCCACCAGCTTTTTTCGTCTTTATCGCTGTCCTTATCTACTGGGCGACCCGAGCAGTCTTGCTGAGGCGGAGGTAGTACATCCAAAATAGCCGGTACGCTTAAGCTTTCAGCACAACCTGCAACAACGACTGCCCCGGTTTTTGCATCGAAATGTGCGATTCCTAAGCCTTTAGGGAAACGTCTTGATAATGATTTAGGTGATTGAGACTTCATGTAGTTAATGAAAACGGGAAGCGCGCCACTTGCACCGGTTAAGTTGACGGGTTTATTATCATCGTTACCTACCCAAACCGTGACCACATTGTTTCTATCAAAGCCGCTAAACCAGCTGTCGCGGTAGTCGTCTGTGGTTCCCGTTTTACCGGCCATGTTTACATTACCAAAGTTCCAGCCTATACGTTTCGCAGTGCCTTCTGTTGTTACTTTGTACAACGCGTAGTTAAGCAGATAGGTGGCAGCCTCATCAGTTTGCTGACTAAAGAACTCCGCTTTTTTCCAAAGCAAAGCATTATCCGCTGTCACTACAGAAGTCACTGTGTGAAGAGGTATATAACGCCCGTCGTTAGATAGGGTTTGATACATTTGATTAGTGCTAAACGGCGTCAGTTCGAAGGCGCCTAGGGTTAACGACGGTACTTTATCTACTGGCGTAGTAATTCCTAAGCGCTCAATGGTATCGGCTAACGCATCTAGGCCTATCTGCATGCCTAAATTAACTGTTGGCACGTTCAAAGATTCGACTAACCCCTGAAGCAGAGGCACCTGCCCTCTGAACTCTTTATCGTAGTTTTGCGGCGACCATTCGGTTCCGTTTCTACTTTCAAGGGTAATTGGCTCGTCTTCAAGGGGGGTAGCCAAGTTAAATTGGGTAGGATCTTCCAAAGCAGTTAAGTACACAGCAGGTTTAATCAGAGAACCTATTGGCCGCTTAGCATCTAGTGCTCGGTTGAAACCTTTAAACGCAAAGTCTTTACCGCCTACAATTGCGCGCACTTCACCAGTTGCACTGTCAGTCACAACCATCGCCCCCTGTAATGGCACTTGTCTGTCTTTTTGCAAACCGTCTAATGTGCCTGACAATGCACTTTCTGCACGGCGCTGAGCTACGATATCAAGTGTTGTAAACACCTTAACGCCCGAGTCTCTTAAACTTGGCTCTGCTAAAATTTCATTAAGCTCTCGACGTACCTGCTCCATGAAAGCAGGGTGTTTGCCACTTGCTAAACTCGCACCACTGGCAAGCCCTAACGGCATATTCACGAAACGTTCGTAGTCTTGACGGCTTATTTCATTTTCATCGAACAACATGCGAAGTACTAAATCACGTCGCTCTTTTGTTCGCTCGGCATATTTGCGTGGATTGTAATAAGATGGGCCTTTAATAATGGCAACGAGCGTGGCTATTTCAGGCGTGCTTAACTCGTTGGCTGGTCGGTCAAAGTAGAAATAGCTGGCAAGTCCAAAACCATGTACGGCCATGTCACCGTTTTGACCTAAAAACACTTCATTCAAATAAGCTTCAATAATTTCTGATTTGCTGTAGCGTGCGTCAATGATCACCGCCATGATAGCTTCTTTTGCCTTACGCACAATTGAGCGTTCACGGGTTAAAAACATGTTTTTAACCAGCTGCTGCGTCAGCGTGCTGCCACCTTGAACCGTACGACCAGCAGCAATATTCGCCATTAGGGCGCGCAATATTGAAAGTGGTGCAACACCATGGTGGTTATAGAAATTGCGGTCTTCCACCAGCGTCAGCGCTTTAGGTAACATTTCAGGAATAGTATCGAGGGTCACAAGCATTCGGTCTTCTTGCGAACCGCTTGTCATACGCGTCACTAACCAAGGTTCTAGTTTTACAGAACCATAAGGGCGCCCCTGCGATTTGTCATAAATTTCCCCAATGCGTGCACCTTCCCACGTTATTACCAAGTGTCGAAGAGGCTCAGCGCCTTCAGGGAACTGAAACGCTCGACGCTGCACGGTTAACACCTTGTTTTGATAGCTATATTCACCGCTACTGTCAGCAAAAGTCACCTTGCGATAGCCCAGCAAATTGAGTTCATCAATAACTTCTTGTGGCGTGATCTCCTCGCCTTTACTCACTTTTAAAGGACGTGCGAAAATTTGCGCAGGTACTTCCCACTTGTTACCCGAGAACGCATGTTTAATTTGTGCGTCGAGATAAAACGCATAAGCCCCGAGCACCACTAAGCCAATTAAAGTGACTCGCCAGAACAGCTTGAAAAACCACGAGCGCTTGGCTGAGCTCTTACCCTTGTTGGTTGCTTTGCTTTTTGAAGATGTTTTGTTTTGTGTCTGTTTTTTTGCCACGTGAAAACGCCATGAAGATCATTGAGGATGACATCGCATACTTTGCGATATAGGTTTAACAAACGTCGCTTAAAACGTTAGTTTTAATAGTATCAACATTACCATTCGGGCCGCCGCTCAACAACTGTTTCCAAATATGCACACCTATTGTCCATTTACTATTGATGCGGGATAAAGTACTTCTGTACGCACTAGGAAAAGTGAATTTTACTCGCGTTTCACGGTCACAATGCGATAGCATGCTGGCAAGTAACACAGGAATCGTACTATGCGCTTAGCTTCATTTAAGTCTTCTTTTCTTTCGGATTGTTCGCCTAAGAAGACCAAGTCTTACACCTCATTCATTCGTACATCTTTGGCTCTGCTTATTGCTAGTGCGTCGATTAACTCCGCGTATGCCAATGAACAATTTGCTAGTTGCACCGCCGTACTTGCAGATAAAGCAAAGCAAGCAGGGGTTAGCCAGCAAACCATTGATGATGTATTTCCTCACCTTGTTCACCAGGACCGTGTGATTGAGTTAGACCGAAGCCAACCCGAATTTGTACAAACCTTTCCAGGATACTTTAGTAAGCGCGTTACCGATTGGCGCACTGAAAAAGGCAAAGAGATGTACGCTAAGCACGAAGCGCTTTTGCACAAACTAAGTGATAAGTACGGCGTGCCTCCTCACTACCTGCTCGCTTTCTGGGGCTTAGAAACAAACTTTGGCTCTTACAAAGGCAAAATGCCGGTACTTGATTCTCTTGCTACGCTGGCTTGTGACAAACGAAGAAGTAAGTACTTTACCCAAGAGTTCCTTGTGGCCGTGAAGCTAATGGAACGGGAAAAGCTTCAAAAAGAAGACATGATTGGTTCGTGGGCTGGTGCTATGGGGCACACTCAGTTTATGCCTTCAGCCTATACCCACTATGCCATTGACGGCGACGGCGACGGACAAATTAATTTGTGGGCAAGTGAAGAAGATGCCTTATCTTCTGCCGCAAACTTCCTTGCAAGCCTAGGTTGGGAGCGCAGCTTCCGCTGGGGTCGTGAAGTGCAGCTGCCTGAGAACTTTGACTATCAAGAGTCTGGCTATAAAAATAGAAAACCTCTTAGCGAATGGAACGCTCAAGGCGTGAAGAAAGCCGATGGCTCTGCGCTGGGCGAAGGCGATACCACAGCTTATGTTATTGTGCCTGCTGGGCATAACGGCCCTGCCTTCATCGCCTACAAGAACTTCCGCGTTATTATGCGCTGGAACAACTCTGAGTTTTATGCAATCGCCGTAGGCGTATTGGCCGACCGCATCGCTGGGGCGTCTGGTATTAAAGCAAGCTTACCTGATCTCCCCGCCTACAGTCGCAAAGACATTATTGCGCTTCAAAGTAAGCTAAATAATTTAGGCTTCGATGTGGGCAAACCCGACGGCATCATTGGCCCTGCCACTCGCGAGGGTATCCGCAACTACCAAATTCGCAACAACATGATTGCAGATGGGTTCCCAGGTCTGGAAGTGATGGCTGCACTTAATATCGACCTAGCAGGCAAAGCTACCTCTCAATCTTGATTAAAACAGCGCCCTTTCGAGGGGCGCCTTAATCACTTGGTATTTTCAGTGACCAGTAAGGTAAAAGCAGCTCAGGTTACTGCAGGTATTCAAACGTTAGGCTTGAAAAATAGGTCTCGAAATCTGCTGCAGTACTATTTGTAAGGGGTACGCCCCAAACCGTATTTAGCATAACAGGCCCTTCCACATTAACTTTAAACGTCGCCTTTCCTTCACTGTCAGTTTTAACCGCTTGCTCTTCGGCCTGGTGATCAACTAAGGATACTGCACTGATAAGTGCATTGCTTAAGGGCTTTCCTTTGAATAACACCTGAACAGGTAGGGTGTTATCTGAAAGTTTATATGGGTGTTCAAGGGGCACTATTTCTAACGTATGGCCAATGGGTTTTAGGGCATTGCCCGTTATTGCCTCACCCACTTGTACTATGGTTTTCGCTTTCCTTGAGTACAGCTCTTTTCCGGCGATATCGTTTTGCCCTCTCGCCTCGCGATGGGCTAGTATTTCGGTTAAACCTTCATCTTTCGCATACTGATTAAACTTCTTCGCTTTTAGAACACTAGTAGCATGATAGCTTTCAAACCCTATAACGTGGGTGCCAGGTGAAAGCTTGGCCGTTTTAGCCATGCCGGGCAGCATTGACGTTTTAGGTACTACGCTGGCGGCCATATCACTCACGCCGTTAGAAGAATAAGTGCGCAACGCGACTATCCTATCCCATGACAGGTTCCAGTGAGAGGTATCTTCTTTATGGCCTACTTTAAACTGCAAGGCAACAGCACTTGGCTCTTGTGAGCGGTAGCTTGCTGGCTCTAACCAAAAGTCATGAGCCTGAGCGCTTAAAGATGTAGCAAACAGAAAGCCCGCGGTGGCTAAACTGGATAATTTCATAGCTTAAGGTTACCTAAATGAAAGTTTGTAATTGCTACCCTCAACTTAGCTTAGTTTTTATTGTATAACCACTGTCGTTAAAAACAGACTGTGTAAGAAACTGATGTATAAGCAATGACTGGTGTTTGAAATACACAACAATCAACTAAAAACAGTAAGAGGTATGGCCGCAGTAGCGGCTACATATGTTTTTTTATCTTGCTGGTCGGCAATGCATTGGCAGGATCATCCGGCCAAAAGTGCTTGGGGTAACGCCCCTTCATCTCTTTTTGTATTTCCTTATAGCTACCTTGCCAAAACGCACCTAAATCACTGGTGGTTTGCAGTGGTCTACCTGCTGGCGAGAGCAACTCGCAAACAACAGTCACTCGCCCACCCGCTAAGGTTAATGGCGTGTTTTGCGAATACAATTCTGGCATTTTGACCGACAGCACCACATCCCCATTGTCGCGATAATCTAGGCTAGCCTCTCTGCCCGTGGGTATAGTCATGTGAGTGGGCAAAAGCGTGGCCAATGCATCTTGCTGAGGCCAAGATAACCCATTATTCAAGGCTGTTTTCCACGGTAACTGCTTAAGGTTTTTAATACTTTTACAGTTTTTTAAAACAGGCGCTAGGCTGTCTTTTGCCTTATGCACCAGGTCGCTTAATGACAATGGCCAGGGTTCCGGTTCGTCAAAAGCTTTATCTTGCGGTAGATTGAGCTTTGCGGCCATCAGAACTCTTCGCCACCATTGCCAATCGGCATCCGACAGCGGCCAATTGGATAACGGCAAGGTATCGAGATAGGCAAACCAGGCATCGCACATTGCGCTATCCCAAAACGCTTTTTCGCGGCTTTTTTCCTGTCCTGATACTGGCGCACTATTTAGCGTTATGTCATAAAACCCCGTACTTACTCTGGCTTCCATTACGCCAGTGTCGCTGTTAAGAATAACGCTACGCTTTTCGCTAAATGCGTCAGGGAAAGCCAAACACAACCAGCGTTCGGGCACATGCTGAGCTAGGCGTATTGCCACTATGCTTTTAATAAGCTGACCCTCAAGTACCGCTATCCAAGGTTCATTATCTTTCTCGCTTTCATTGGAAAATGTATTACCGGCTGTAGCGGTTAGCTCAGCCCCCTTCCCATTCGCCAACTTGTACTCAATAATATGAGATTGAGAAGCACCGCTCCGTGTAGCCCCCTTCGTCGTAACTTTCGAATTACCAGAGTTACCGCCATAACTGCTTGGCGCATTTCGCCGGTAGCCCACTTGCAAAGGAAATGCGATGGCGATACAGAGGCCAAGGGCGCTTTCGTCTAATGCATTAATGTCAGGCTTAAAAGTCTGCGCTTTCCCCTTCTCGCTTTGCACATAGCGCGCATAACGGGAAGCTTGTTGTATTAGCTGATTGCGAGTGCTGCTATTGGCAAGAAGCAGCGCATCCATTACGTTTGTCGCACCATTCACATTAATATTGCTTTCGCTTATTGCCACAACAAACGGTGCAGCAAAACGAAGCGCGCTATTTTCATCAGCACTTAGCCCCTCTATACCTGTTTTTGCCGTTAGCAATAAGTGGGCTAAATGCGGCTGACATGGCAACTTGGCTAACGCTCTTCCATAAGGGGTAATGTTTGCCTTTGAAACAGCATTAACTCGGCAAAGCTTTTGCTGTGCGACCTGCAGTTGTGCTTGTGTAGGTTTAGTCAACAATGCCAACGTATCTGGGTTGCTACCCCACGCTAGAGTATCAAGCAAGAAGCTGCTTAAGTCCTCTTTCTCAATTTGCGCTGCATTATGTTTGGCCAAGCGCTCGAAGCTGCTTTTACTGCATAACCTATAGCAGGTACCGGCCATTACCCGTCCTGCTCGCCCTGCTCTTTGAATGGCAGATGCTTGTGAAATACGTTGCTGGGTAAGCGCGGTAATATCGCTTAAAGGATGATACTGAGCACTGTTCTCCCACAGAGTATCAATAACTACTGTCACGCCTTCAATGGTTAAACTTGTCTCTGCAATATTGGTAGATAATATGATTTTTCGCTTGCCCTGTGGGTCTGGCGCTATGGCTGCGTGTTGCGCTGATTTTTCTAAAGCACCGTAGAGCATGTGTACGGCTATGTCCGCACTCTCAGCTAACCCTTTTATCTCTCTGGCAACAGCATTTATGCTACCTCGGCCGGGGAGGAACACTAAGATATAACCATCGTGCTCGCTTACTGCCTGTTTTATAAGATTACTGGTTTTCGATACCAACTCGTAAGCCTGCACGTCCTGGGTGTAGCGGACATCAACAGGAAACATACGACCTTGAGTTTCCAAGTTCACTACTGGCAGTGCGCTAAACGCATTAAACAGTGTTTGAAGTGGCGCAATATCTAAGGTGGCCGACATCACCACTAGGCGTAAGTCATCGCGAAGCCCAGACTGGACTTCAAGTGCCAGCGCCAAACCAAAGTCACTATGAATACTGCGCTCATGAAACTCATCGAACACAATAGCATCTACACCAGTAAGCTCTGGATCTTGCTGAATCATGCGCGTTAACACGCCCTCGGTTATTATCTCAAGCCGAGTAGCTGACGAGGTTTTCGACTCGCCCTTTATACGATAACCAACGGTTTCCCCAACCTCTTCGTCTAATTGCTTTGCTAAGTAGTCAGCAAGATTTCTCACCACCACGCGACGTGGCTGCATTAGCAATATTTTTCCTTTTAGCGAAGATTGCAGCAGCGACAAAGGCAGCACAGTAGATTTCCCCGCCCCCGGAGGCGCCCCTATGATGATGTTGTTAGTCGCTACGGCTTCTAGTAGCGGCGTAACAAGTTCATAAGCGGGTAGGTGAGAAAACGGCTGTAACATAAAGGGCATATAGGTGTTATAAGTTGGTGGGTATAGTGTACCTGATGTAAACAATGCACTCGAACATCACAGCTATTTTTTTAAATTTGGTAAATACTCAATACGCGCGACTTGTTTTGGAACTCGTCCACAGCGCCATGATAAACTTATTATCGTACGGACGTCCGCTGCCGTCTTAAGCTTGTGGGCAGTACTACTGTTTAATGTACATAGATAGGGCAAATTTAAAGGAGGAAAGCTATGCGAAGCTTTATAGGTTTAGATCTTAGCGCCACAGAAAAACTTGCTCTAGATAGCTGGCGTCAACAGGCATTGCCTGAAGTAATGCCACGTCAATGGGTGAAAAGTGAGGTAACTCGTACTCGTAAGTCTGGCAACCAGCGTAACGAGCACATCAACAGCCAAGGCCCCGCAATACCTTATGCTGTGCCAGCAGCAAACTTTCATATCACGCTTTGCTTTTTAGGCGAGATAAACCACCGCCAGCACGAAGCGCTTGTGTATGAACTCGATCAGCTCGTCAGTGAACCATTCTCTCTAACTCTCAATGCCACAGGGTTGTGGAATGGGCCTAAAATACTCTTTGCTGCGCCTACAGATACACCAAAAGCCCTTAATGAGCTCGCTAAATTGTCGCGAAAAGCGGCCCGTAAAGCGGCAATCGAAGTAGAAAACAGAGAGTATAAGCCTCACGTCACTCTTGTAAGAAAGGCTACGTCGACATTGCCGCTACCGCTTTACAGCCCGAGCGTAGACGTTCACATCTCAGCATTTCACCTATTTGAATCTGTAACTACGCCGCAGGGGGTAACCTACCCTATTCGCCAATCTTGGCCGTTGAAACACAATATGTCGGTAAGAGAGAAACTTCGCCGAGGAATTACGGACGAGTAAAAGAGCTAAGTAGCTCTGAACGATGAGTATAATTATGAGTTATAGCAATTTAAGCTGGTTTTAAATTGCCTATAGCCTTTACAACGCCTAGCGTCACGGGTAAAAAGATAGCCTGTTTTTTTATTCAAACTGCCCACATGCAACAAACATTTAGATTAGTTATAGACTGTCCTGACCAAATCGGGCTAGTTGCCAGCGTGTCGCAATTTTTAGCCGACCATAACGCTACCATCGTTGAAGCCAGCCATCATACCGATTTACAGACCGGCCGCTTTTTCATGCGCCATGAAATTAGTACCGATTCGCTAAAACTAGACCACCAAAGCTTTGTTAAAGAGTTCACCCCACTTGCTAACGAGTACCAGATGAACTGGAAACTCAGTGACTCAGACAAAAAACAGCGCGTTGCTTTGTTAGCGAGCCTTGAATCTCACTGTTTAGTTGACCTGCTTCACCGCTGGCATACTGGCGAGCTGCACTGTGATATCCCAGTGATTATTGGCAACCACCCGCAAATGAAACAGTTTGCTGACTGGTACAAAGTCCCTTTTCATTGGGTAGACTTTAAAGCGTTAGGCAAAAACGCGGCATTCGCGCAAATCACCACCTTACTACAAGAGTACAAGATTGATTTGACCGTACTTGCCCGTTTCATGCAGATTTTACCTGATACGCTATGCCAGGAGCTGGAAGGCAAAGCCATTAACATTCACCACAGCTTCCTACCTAGCTTTGCCGGCGCTAAGCCATACCAGCAAGCGTATGATCGCGGCGTAAAATTAATTGGCGCAACCTGTCATTATGTCACCAAAGACTTGGATGAAGGGCCCATCATTGAGCAAAGTGTGAAGCGTATTAGTCATAGTGACAGTGCTACAGACATGGTACGCAAAGGTAAAGATTGTGAAGTAACCGCGCTAGCTCACGGCGTGCGCTACCATTTAGAAGACCGCGTAATTATTCACAGAAACAAAACCGTGGTGTTTGCGTAAGCTTTTACGATTACCTAATGAAAAAGCCCGACAGTAAAATTACTCTCGGGCTTTGATTTGGTCTATTTTCGCTTTATCTAGACGTTTTTTTTCACGTTATTGAACTTATATTCACCAAGTACCTCTTGAAGCCTAGCTTTTATCACGGCTTCTTTGTGTGGATAGTGAAAATCAAATCCTCTGCCATTCCTATCTAAAATTACCCCTAGATATCGGTGAGAAAAATTAAGCGCATAAATTGTGTCAGCGTTCACTTTTAGTGGCTGGCGCTCGTGACGGTGAAAATAATGAAAGATCAAGGACTCGCCATCTCTCTCTATCAAATCCTCGATAGGGTACCTTCTGCTGACACAGCCGCTTCTTAAGAAAGAGTAATAACTAACACATAACCCTACGCTACCAAGGATAGCCGCTAGTTTCACTTCACCGTCTGCATTTATATTTAAAATAAAAAGTGCCAATAGAAAAGCCGGAACACAAAAAAATATTACTCTGTCGATGGGTTTGCGTTGCATTACCTTGCCTGTGGATTCAATTCCGTTTGACAATAAATACATCACAAAACGGCTATATATTCAACTAAATTGGGCTAGTGCGCATGGCACGTCTAAGCTTCATGTAGTACCACAGGTTTGATACTGCAAATAGCGCTTCAGTAATAGCTAACCCCCATGTTTGAGTAATAACACCGTATGCTGTGAAGTTGATTGAACCAATAATCATACACACGCGAAGGCCTGCTTCTTTACAGTGCAGTTCACCAAAGCGATAAGCCATGAAAGTTAACACAGGCATAGCCTCAATCAGCGAGGTTTTGCCGGTTAAATTATTTACTGTCAGTACAATCACCATCATAGTGATTAAAGTAATGTAAGTTGCAATAGGCGACAGTAGCTTATTTTTTACTATGCGATAGCTGGTACTCATTCCTGCTACCGTGATAACTACAACTCCTCCCCATGCTTGCTCAAAAGCCAAAAGAGAACCAATAGCAATACATAACCCTAAATTTAGCAGCAGTAATTTGCGCTCAGTATTCGACCAAAAAGAGGCCAAAGCGAATGCTACGGGAAACCCGTGAAGAAGTAATTCAAACATGGTGATCACAGTAAATAAGTCAGTGGTTTACACGCTGTGGAATACAGCTAATTCAGAACGCGCGCAGTGTAATTTCCAACCAGCGCAAAGCCAATCAAAATTTGTGCAATTTCGACGAATTGCATACCAGTACGATTTCCCCTCCAAACCGTTGTACTGCAAGGAATTACGTTAAAGAGCATTTAACTTATTTTTACATTATCTTAAGATGGTTTTTGTCAAAAAACCTATAGATAAAAACAGACAGGAAAACTCATGGGTAAATTTAAAACATCACTTACCGCTATGGCGGTTGTGGTCGCACTGGGTGCATGTTCAGAACAAAAGGCGCCAGAAACGTCTAGCACAGATGTGCAAAATACTACGGCATCTCAACAAGCACAGTTTGATAACGTGCTGCTTCAAGAATTTAAAGGCCCCTATGGCGGAGTGCCTGCTTTCGATAAGATGAACCTTGAAGATTTAAAGCCAGCGCTAGAGAAAGCCATGGAGCTGAATCTTAAAGAAATTGAAGCTATCGCGAACAATGAAGCTCCGCCAACTTTTGAAAACGTTATTGTAGAAATGGAGCGGGCTGGTGCAGAACTTAGCCGCGTATTCACTTACTACGGTATTTGGAGCTCAAACAAGTCGAGCCCTGAATTCCGCGAAATTCAGGCAGAAATGTCGCCAAAGCTATCAGCTTTCTTCACGCAAATTACTCAAAACGAAAAGCTTTTTGAAAGAGTCAAAACGGTATATGAATCTGACGAGTTAGATTCACTTACGCCAGAAGAACAGCGTATAACATGGATGACTTACAATAGCTTCGCACGCAATGGCGCGACTTTAGATGGCGAAGCGAAAAAACGCTACGCTGAAATTAACCAAGAGCTTGCTACGCTACACACTAAGTTTTCTAACAATGTACTAGCAGATGAAGAAAACTACGTTACCTATATTACTGAAGACCAGCTTGACGGTTTGCCTGCCTCATTTGTTAAGGCAGCAAAAGCGGCAGCCGAGTCTCGCGGCGAAGAAGGTAAATATGCAATTACCAACACGCGTTCATCAATGGATCCGTTCTTAACATACTCCACCAATCGAGAGCTTCGCGAGAAAGTATGGCGTACTTACTACAACCGAGGTGACAATGCTGACGAGTTTGATAACAACGACATTATTAAGCGTATCTTAACCCTTCGAGACGAGCGCGTTGAGCTATTAGGTTACGAAAACTACGCTCAGTGGCGCTTAGAAGATCGCATGGCAAAGAACCCAGAAAACGCCATGGACCTGATGATGAAAGTATGGCCTGCCGCCATTGCTCGTGTTGAAGAAGAAGTGGCTGACATGCAAGCCATAGCCGATGAGGAAGGTGCAGACATCACTATTGCACCTTGGGATTACCGCTTCTATGCAGAGAAAGTGCGTCAGGCTAAATACGACCTAGACTCAAACGAAGTAAAGCAGTACTTACAGCTTGATAAGCTTCGCGAAGCGATGTTCTACGTTGCAGGTCGCTTGTTCAACTTCAACTTTACACCTGTTGAAGAAGGCAAAGTGCCGGTTTTCCACGAAGACGTGAAAGTATGGGAAGTAACAGATAAAGACAGCGGTGAACACATTGGTCTTTGGTATCTTGACCCATTCTCACGTCAAGGTAAGCGCTCTGGCGCTTGGGCAACCACATACCGCTCTTACACAACCTTCGATGGCAAGAAAACCGTATTGTCTTCTAACAACTCGAACTTCGTAAAAGGCGCTGATGGTGAAGCCACGCTTATTTCGTGGGACGATGCTGAAACCTACTTCCACGAATTTGGTCATGCACTTCACTTCTTAGCGTCTGACGTCGAATACCCGTCATCGCATTCTGGCGTACGCGATTACACTGAATTCCAGTCTCAGTTATTAGAGCGTTGGTTAACTACCGATGAGGTTATCAACAACTACTTGGTTCACCACGAAACAGGTGAGCCTATTCCTGCTGAGTTGGTAGAAAAAATTAAAAAGGCTTCAACCTTCAACGAAGGCTTTAAAACGACCGAGTACATGGCTTCTGCCATCATGGATCTGAAGTACCACACTACCGATCCTAGCAAGATTGACCCTGACACTTTTGAGCGTGAAGAACTTAAGAAACTAGACATGCCGGAAGAAATTGTTATGCGTCACCGCTCACCTCATTTCGGCCACGTATTCTCAGGCGAAGGTTATGCAGCGGCTTATTATGGCTACATGTGGGCAGAGGTATTAACCGCTGACGCAGCAGAAGCCTTTATGGAAGCACCGGGTGGTTTCTACGATAAAGAAGTAGGCGATCGCTTAGTGAAATATCTATTCGCCGTACGTAACGCAATGGATCCAGCTGAAGCATATCGCAAGTTCCGCGGCCGCGACGCCAAGGTAGACGCACTAATGCGTGACCGTGGTTTCCCTATTCCTAAGGAAAACAAAGAGTAGGAAAAATGGCGATCGCAGCGGGTTAATCTAATGCCTGTAACTACGCAAACCCGCTGCTAAAATGCTTAGGCTCTCGTTTTTGTTTCGACAAATTCGAGAGCCTTTTTATTTATGCAGACTGGTATAAAGCCTAATCTTTTTATTGACCTGTTGGTCAATTATGCCTCACAATCGATTTATCCTATTTATTAGTAAAAAGTATAAACTTTGCAAGGAATAGGTCGATAATTTATCTGCGCTTTCAAAAAATAATAAAAGCATGGGCGTAAGAATCATCAAGTAGTACTGATCCGCCTAGGATTCAGTATCAGACGTTGCTGTGCCTGCAATGCCACGTCACCTTTGATCTATTAATTTTCAGCATTAACTTACGTGGTCGAAAGTCATGACTTTCAGTATTAAACAAAAACTTATTATTTCTCTTATTGTGGCAGTACTTGCCGCAGCTATTCTTGTAGGTTCAATTAGCCAATGGATTGCCCGTGATCTCGTTAAAGAGAACATGGAAGAACTACAGCTCCCATCTTTACTGAAACAGGTTGGCAACCGCGTAGACAGAGAGGCTAGCGTGATGCTTACCGTAGCACATAGTATTGCCTCTAACCCGGATATTCTCGCTTGGTCATCATCCGGTGCCGATAGCGCTGGCGAACGGCGTCTACTGGGCTATCTAAACAATATCGTTGGATTTAACGATTTAACGGTAGCCTCGTTCGTAGACAGAAACACCTACAAATATTGGAACCAAGATGGCTTTTTGCGTGTACTTAAAGACGATGAATTCGATGGGTGGTTTTTCGCTTACAAAAATAGTGGCGAACCCATCTCGCTGAGCTTGTACAACGAACCCGGACAGGGTTACCGCCTGTTTGCTAATTATCAGCAAGTAAACGGCAGAGGTATGTCGGGCGTAGCTAAATCGGTAGATGAGTTATTAGGTATTATCAATGCCGTTAAAATTGCGCAAACGGGATTTGTCTTTCTTGTAGACGGTAGCGGCACTATTATCGCTCACCCCAATACTGAGTTACTGGGCAAAGCCAAATTAGCTTCAATAAGCGATTCGAACACAGCGGGGCAACTGCTTAATCGTCAGGGATTCGCCATGGCCACCAGCGACTCAGCAGGCGATACTCAGCTATTTGCCAGTACCTATGTGGAAAAAGCGGGTTGGTATGTGGTAGCGCAAGTTCCCGAGCACGAACTCTATGCATCTTTAGATGCTGGTAGTCGCCAAATCATTATTTGGGCGTTGATAATAGCCGGTGCTTTTGCATTTATCGGAATATGGCTGGCTGGCACCCTAACTAAACCACTTGAATCACTCGCGGATGTCTTCCAACAGCTTGGCAGAGGTCAAGGTGATCTGCGCTCTCGAATTCCTATGCCTGAACAAAAAGAAATTGCCCGCTTAGTAGAAGGGTTTAATAACTTTATCGACCACCTTCACGGCACTATCTCTCAAGTAGCTAAAACAAGCCATGCATTAAAAACATCTGCCGAAGATGTAGCACTGCAGTCGCATCAGACTGAGAATTCCACCAAAAGTCAGCGCGATCAAACCCTGCAAGCAGCGGCGGCCTTAACAGAGATGGGCAGCACGGTAAATGAAGTGGCCCAGTCAGCAACTCATGCAGCGCAAAATGCGAATTTAGCAACTACAAATTCGGCGCACGGTCGCGAAATTACCCAGCGTGCGGTGCATGCGATAAACGGCCTGTCAGAACAAATTCAAGATGTATCACGGGTTATTCAGTCGCTAGATGAACACACCGCAGCCATTGGCGGTATTCTTGATACGATAAGAGGTATTTCGGAGCAAACTAACCTACTTGCACTAAATGCTGCAATTGAAGCAGCGCGGGCTGGGGATCACGGTCGAGGCTTCTCTGTTGTTGCCGATGAGGTACGAACTTTGGCGCAACGTGCTGCCCAAGCGACCGATGAAATTCAGGTCAAAATTGACAAGTTCCAGCAGGATTCCAAATCGGCGGTTTCGCAAATGGAGTCAAGCCGTGCACGCACTACTGATGTAGTAACCGCTACCACTGAGATAGACAAATTGCTTCAAGATATTGCCGAAGAGATTGCTCATATCAATGACGTGAATACGCAGGTTGCCACTGCCACCGAAGAACAAGCGACTGTGGTTGAAGATATAAATCGAAACATTAACGATATCAGCGCATCTAGTGAAGAAACCTTAAATGCAACGCAAATATTGGTGAATGTAAGTGATAAACTCGATGAGCTAGCACAAGAACTTGCGTCAGAGGTAAGCAGATTCAAACTGTAGCAGCTTCGTTGACTACAACCCATGTAATGCGAGCCTACGGATGGATCTGAGGGGATCGCTTTGCGCTAATCGCACTGTTTTTATTATCTAGGTGTGCGCCATCATTTAGAACGTGATGGCGTATTGCACTGTTACCTGATTATCGCGGCTTGAACGCCATGGCAGTTGAAGTGACGCATCACCACTTTCCCACGACTCTCTCATAGCACCAATGGTAAGTAAGTGCTTGTCTTCGTTAAACGGAACTTCAACGTATAAGCCAGCCGTCGTGCTAGTTGGTAGTCTAATAGTATCGGCAACCGGAATACGCATTTCATGGCGAGGGCGCACTTTGTGGCTCAACCCTAAACGGTAAACTCCTCTGTCCCACCAGCTGACTACTTCAAATTCGTGGCTTTTTACGCGCTGTGATAAAACACCGTAGTCAAGAAGCCCTTTGTTGTAGTGCACTATGGCTTCAACGTTAAACGTAGGCGCTATCTTTTGGCTGAACGCTAATTGGTACTGCTTCTGTTTACAGCCTTTGAATTTAATTTTGTTTTTGGTAAGGGTTAAAGAGAAAATATCGTCGCTGTCTGAATATTTGTTCAGCCATTGTTGCGCCTTTTCAACCACTGAGGCATTAGCTGCATTGGCCATTAATAAACATGGGCAAATGCACATCAATAAAAGGGACTGGTGTAAACGTCGCATTTTGGTTGCCTCTGAGCTTGTGGTTGGCTACAACTTATTCGAACACAATTTCAGTATAGACGGGAAAATAGCAAGTTGGGTATTAGCCATTTTACTAACAACAGCTAAAAGATAACTTAAAAAGAATTACTATTGATGATGAGACCGTGCGTGTTCACGGTCGTGTATAAGATAAAATAAATGTAACGGCCAAATTCCGCTTATTTTGGTGTTACCTGAGCACTAGACAATGACGCTTTGCGCCCTTCAGTTGCTTCCTCACTAAACCAATAGGTGCCATTGTTATCCACACAAACACCTTCAACTTGTTTAAATTGCTCTAACTGCCATACGTCAAGAAGCTTGTAGTCTTGCGAGATTTGCGCAATAAACGTAGCAAAGTTGCCAAAGGGATCTGATTTATACCCTGTGATAACAAATTTGCCTTGATGGCGGTCGAAGTCAACGCCGGTTACCACACCAGGCAAGCCATCAATCGATGCAAAAGGGCTGATAGTTTGCTCGATTTCCCCTTCGTTAACCTTGTAAACATGAGTAATGCCCGTTCTCCAGCTTTTTGAAAACAGAAGCAGTTCATTCCCGTATTTGACCATCGCTTCGGAATCAAAATCGTGTGCGTAAGGAATGTTGCTTGAAGCATTATTTCCTGCATATTTTAGCGTGAAGGTAGTTATATCGTTTGTGTTACGGCGACTCACTTTGTGAACTTCAACCTTCTCTCTTTTTCCCTTATTGTTTCCAACATCTGCAATATAAAAAGACGTGCTGTCAGCGGTTATTGCTTCCCAGTCCCTATTGGTAAGAGGTAAGCGCGTACGCTCAGTTATGTCACCTTGGTAATTAATACGGTAAATTACTGGTGCATTGCCTGAGTCATTGAGCGAATACATACCTTCAACTTCGCAAAACAAACCCGATGTTTCCGAAAGCTCTTCAGGCAATTCAACAACACTCTTAACGTCAAACGAAGCAACCGTCGTAGGATATTGATACGCGCACGCTGATGCTAAAAAAAACGCTAACGATACAAGTGCAGATTTAGAAAAAGAGTTCAAAGAAGTCGCTCCGAAAAGGCCAGTAATCTTTTGCCATAATAACAAAGGTTTTAAACATCGAATATGCAATTAGCGCGCTAAAAATGGTCTATTGGTCTAAACTTCAAGCCCAAGCGTATATCGCTATAAGCTAATGCTTGGCCTAAAGTCTCTATATGACAAATATTTAGGCTGATATAGGATGGATAAATAACAACGCGATAAGGATTCACTTTGTCAGACCCGCTTCTCTCACTCGTTGCAGTAGGACTGCTGTCAATAACATGCCAATACTTAGCTTATAAGGTACGGCTTCCTGCAATTTTGCCACTCTTAATAGTCGGTATTGTTGTCGGCCCGGTATTCGGTGTGCTTAATGCGGACGACTTATTCGGCGAATTACTGTTTCCCGTGGTATCTCTTTCTGTTGCCATTATCCTGTTCGAAGGTTCACTGACGCTGAAATTTAGCGATATTGCGGGTCATGGCAATATGGTTAGAAATCTGTGCTCTATCGGTGTATTAGTCACCTGGGTGGTCGCGGCAACAGCCGCTCACTATAGCTTAGACCTTTCATGGCAGCTGTCTTTTTTGTTCGGTGCTATTGTTACTGTAACTGGACCAACTGTTATTGTTCCTATGCTAAGGACTGTGCGACCTAAAACCAACCTAGCCAATATCTTACGCTGGGAAGGAATTGTTATTGACCCTATTGGCGCCTTGTTAGCGGTATTGGTATTCGAATTTATCGTAGCATCGCAAGAAACAGCCATCACACACACGCTCATTGCTTTTGGAAAAACTGTTGGTATTGGCTCTGTACTGGGGCTCGCCTCAGGCTATTTACTGGGCCTATCCATTCGCAAGGAATGGATCCCCCACTATCTGCTTAACACGGCTGTGCTAACCGTTATTTTAGGTGTATTTGCTGCATCGAACTACGTAGCGCATGAATCGGGCCTTCTGGCCGTGACCATCTCTGGCATGGTATTGGCCAATATGAAAGATGTCGATGTAGAAGACATTCTCGAATTTAAAGAAACCTTAAGCGTTTTACTTATTTCAGGCTTATTTATACTTCTTGCCACGCGTTTGAACTTACAGTCTGTCGTAGATGTAGGTTGGGGCTCGATTGTTGTTCTAGCCGCGATTATGTTTGTAGCACGGCCCCTGTCAGTATTAGCATCATCTATTGGTACTGGACTTAAGCTTAATGAATTAGCGTTGCTAAGTTGGATTGCACCGCGTGGTATCGTTGCTGCAGCGGTCTCTGCACTATTCTCTCTGAAGCTTGAAGAAATCGGCTATGAAGGAGCGGGCATTATAGTGCCTATCGTCTTTATGGTGATTATCGCAACAGTTGTAGTGCAAAGCCTTACCTCTCGCAGTGTTGCATCTCTTCTTAAGGTTAGAGCGCCTGCACCTACTGGCTACCTTATTTTTGGGGGGAGCAGATTTAACCGTGCGCTTGCGAGTGAGATGTTGAATCAAAAATTGGAGGTGACTATTGCAGATACCAACTGGGATGCTATTAGAGAGGCGCGCATGATGGATATTCCGGTATATTTCGGAAATCCTATGTCAGATCATGCAGCGCGAAACCTCGATTTAAACACCTTTGGTACCGTGCTAATTATGTCGCCCTACAAACAATTAAACCCGCTTATTGCTTATCACTTTGAATACACTATGGGTAAAGACAAAGTGTGGGCACTGACTAATAATGAACAGTCTACGCGTCCTAGTCACCAAGTTAGCGAGCAGTATGCTAAAAAGCTTACGTTATTTGATGAAGGTGTTACCTATGGCTATTTAGCATCAGCCATTGCCCGTGAATCTGCAGTTAAAACGACTCGGCTTTCAGAAGAGTTTACCTTTGAGCAGTATACGAAGCAGTATGGTGAACGGGCTACGCCGCTTATTGCCATTAACGCCGAAGGTAAAAGCTACACCTTTATTAACGGAAACAGTATTAAGCCTAAAGCTGGCTGGCGTATTATCAGCTTGATTGAGCCTGAGCCTGAGCACAAAGTAGAAGAGTAAAAGTAAGAAAACCTCCTGCCTCTCGGCAGGAGGTCTCTCCCTGGAGAACACGTAACACAGTGCCCTTTTTTAAAGGTGCATATTTATTTGGATTTTACTGTCGCTACGCTGTCGTAGCCTTTATAGCAAGGAGTAGACCATATTAGTAAAAATCATATTTTACAAAAACTTACACTAATTTACATGCTCTAGCTTTACAATCACATCATAGAAAACCCCATTTAAGTGCACAGACGCACTATTTAGGGGCTCAATTTTTAACCATAAAACAATTAGTTAACGTATTTTCGTATGCACTGAACAGTAGCCTCAAGTGCTCCGCTATTTTCTTCAAGTACTTTACGACCTGCTTGGCCCGCCTTTTTTCGCTCATTGGGGTTATGGAGCCACCTATCAACAATCGTCGACATTGCTTCTCCACTTTCCACTTTTAGCAGCGCGCCACATTCTTCTAAGTAACTGCAGATCACCGGATTATTATACGTGTGAGGGCCCATTATTATCGGAATAGAAAAGCTTGCAGGCTCTAGGGCATTGTGCCCCCCTCTATCAGCTATGGAGCCACCAACGAAGGCGAAAGAAGCTACCGCATAGGCATCATTTAACTTACCCATCTCATCGAGTAAAACCACATTGGTATTTTGAGGTACGGACTGCACCTGAGAACTTCGTACAAAGGGTAGCGATTTAGCTTCAATAAGCTTAGCTACTGCATCAAAACGCTCGGGATGACGAGGAACAATAATTACTTTCAATGAAGGGCTTTTTTGCCACAACTGTTTTGCCGCTTTAAGTACTGCTTCTTCTTCAAGGTCATGGGTACTCCCCGCTACAAGTATGGGGTAATCCGCTTGACTCAAACTTAAAAACGGCTGGCCGGGTGCTGTAGCAGATGCCACCTGATCGAATTTGATGTTATTAGTAAGCGTTAGTTTTTCTTCAGGCACACCAAGCCATGCATAATTTTTGTAATCGCGCTGTCCTTGTGCACAAATATGGTAAAGCTTAGCAAGCATAGGGTTAAACAACTTACCAATCTTTTTATAACGCCTGGAAGACCTATCTGTCATACGGGCGTTAACGACCATTACAGGGATGTCTCGTTTCCAGCATGCATGGATAAGGTTAGGCCATAGCTCTACCTCAGTAATTAGCACAGCTTTGGGCTGAATTCTTTTTAGCATTCCTGCCATAGCCATGTGCAGATCGTAAGGTAAATAAAAGTGATGCACACTGTCACCGAAGATCGCGCGAACACGTGCAGAACCTGTAGGCGTAGTGGTGGTCACAGTAATTTGACAATCGGGCTCGTCCGTCATGATACGCTTAATCAAACATGAAGCCGCTACCACCTCTCCCACTGAAACGCAGTGAAATAAGTATCCATCTTTTTTAGGGGCATGTGCGACGAACCCAAAACGTTCAAACCTTCTTCGGTTATAGTCTTTGTTTCTCGTGGAACCTCTTAACATTAACTGTAAAAAGGCGAAGGGAATAATGAACACTAATACCAGCGAGTACCCCCATCGGCATATATCTTCGATAAGTGTGGGTTTGTAGCCGTTACGCTCGGCAGCAAACATAAATTGTCCTTAATGGTAAACATAAACGCATACATAGCCGTTAATGGAGTGTGCGTCATTAAAGTGTCGTCAAACTGTGTTGGTATAGCTAATTAGTTAGCTCCACATGAATTTTGAAAGCCTATTCTAATGCCTAAAGACGTACAACAAATTCTTTTTATCAGGCTTAGCGCCATTGGCGATATTGTAATGGCTTCTGGCTTACCGTCTAGCATAAAACAAAGTTATTCCCATAACGGTAAAGCCGTTGAATTAACCTGGCTAGTAGAAGCCCCCTATGAGGCGTTAGTTAGCAATCACCCTTATGTCGACCACGTTATTACGTGGCCCAAAAGCGAATGGCGAGCTCTATTAAAGGCTAGAAAATACTGGGCGCTTTTTAATGCTATCAAAGCGTTTAGAAAACAGCTTCGAGAAAAGAATTTCACAGTGGCTATAGAAGGACAAGGCCTGTTGAAAAGCGCCTTTTTCGCTTACCTCAGCGGGGCCTCGCAACGTATAGGTTTTAAAAGCAAAGAAAATAGCCAAAGATTACTCACTCTCGCGCTAAATAAGCCATCATCACAACAGATTAGCAGCGAATATCGACACCTCGCGAAAACGCTACATTCACTTTGCAGCGCTGAAGACCATGACAGCATGAGTTACGAAATGTGTATTAGATCTAGTAATGTTGCGATGCAGTCAGC
Organism: Alteromonas sp. BL110; assembly: GCF_003443615.1. Taxonomy (NCBI): domain Bacteria; kingdom Pseudomonadati; phylum Pseudomonadota; class Gammaproteobacteria; order Alteromonadales; family Alteromonadaceae; genus Alteromonas; species Alteromonas sp. BL110. The sequence continues at coordinate 1,347,379 of NZ_CP031967.1, forward strand.
GATATCGAAAACTAGTCACTTAGGCTTAACACAACCCTTTATAGTCATCGCGCCTTTTACCACTCGCCCTCAAAAGCATTGGCCTTCTAAGCACTGGCAAACTTTAATTCGCAAGATACGCAAACACTCTAATTTACCTATAGCCATTTTAGGAGGCCCTAGGGATGCAGCACAAGCCGAAGCCTTAACCTTTGAGTGTAAAGGGGTAATTTCGCTGGCAGGAAAAATTAGCTTAGAGGAGTCAGTGAGCGTGCTATCGCTTTGCTATGCATTTGTTGGTGTAGATACGGGTCTTACCCATTTAGCAACAAGCTATAAAAAACCTACTGTTGCCATTTTTGGTTCAACGAGACCCTACACCGTAACCGACAATGCATATACCCATGTACTGTTTGAAGACATGGCGTGCGCTCCCTGTAAGCGAAAACCTACGTGTGATGGACACTTTGACTGTATGACGCTCGTTACTCCTGAACAAGTCTTTAATCAGCTTAAAGCATATATAAGTCACTAGTATGGGCAATAAGCATTCTTCCAACATTAACGTGTTGCATATCGAATTGGGTAGGCATTTATACGGTGGTGCGAAGCAAGTAACTTATCTTATAGATGCGCTAGATAAAGACAGTAGGTTTACTCAACATCTTGTTTGTGCCGCTAATAGCGAAATCAGTAATTACAATTTTGACCGCTGTAAAACTTTTTCTATTGGCTACAAAGGCGATGCCGACCTAATAGGCTTTAAGCGTTTGCTTGATGTTGTAAAGCGTATTAAGCCCGGCGTAATTCACGTACATAGTCGACGTGGCGCTGATGTCTGGGGCGCACTGGCAGCAAAATTCACTGGAATACCGGCAATATGTACCCGCCGTGTAGACAATACTGAAAGTAAATTCGCTCGCTTTAAATATCGAGAGTACCAAGCTGTAATAAGCATATCGGAGGGTGTACGAAAAATTGTCTCAAAGCATTGCGAAAAAGTAAAATACCAAGAAGTTATTCACTCTGCCGTCGACCAGGAAGAATACGCACAGCCGGCTAACCAGCAGTGGTTAAAGAATAAGTATAATATTCCACAGCACCATTTCGTTATCGCTAATTTTGCACAATATATCCCCCGAAAAGGGCAAGCTGATTTAATACTCGCTATGCGTGAACTAACAGCGCAATTTAATAACTTAACGTGCCTGCTTTTTGGTAAGGGCTCTCAAGAAGAACACTATAAGTCGTTAATCGACAGGTATAATCTGCACAGTAATGTAAAGCTGTGTGGGTTTACTAATGAAGTCGCTAGCATTTTGCCTAATATAGACGCGCTGGTTCACCCCGCTTACGCCGAAGGCCTTGGCGTTATACTTCTTCAAGCAGGGATAAGCAAATGTGCTGTTGTATCAACCCCCGTTGGCGGAATACCGGAAATTGTAAAACATCAGGAAACGGGTTTAATGGTTGAGCCTGGGGATGTTAGCAGTATTGTGGAAGCAGTAACTTTATTACTCACGAAACCTGATAAAAATAAAGCATTAGCTAGCGCACTTCACAAGCATGTGAAAACGCACTTCAGTATAGAGAATATGGCAAAAGAGTACACAGTACTTTATAACCAAATTACTAATGCGTGAGTGACATGAAGCATGACTATTTATTGAATATAAATTAGGCACTATTGTATCGATAAAACCGCGTCTTTTTCCTGTGTGTTTTAGCGGTCAAGAAAAACAAAAAAGCCGCTCGAAAGCGGCTTTTTTAAGACTTTGAAAAAAGTTAGCGATTAAACGCCAGCTTTCTCAACAACGTCAACTAGCATCCAAGATTTGTTCTTAGATAGCGGGCGACATTCACGTACTGTTACTACGTCACCTTGGTTGCACACGTTGTTTTCGTCGTGGGCGTGAAGCTTAGTAGAGCGCTTGATGAACTTCCCGTAGATTGGGTGCTTAACAAAACGTTCAACTACAACAGTGATGGTTTTATCCATCTTGTTGCTAACCACACGACCTTGTACTGTACGAATTTTTTGCTCAGTCATTACGCATCAGCCTTTTGAGTCAGAATGGTTTTAACACGCGCGATGTTACGACGTACTTTTCTCAACTGATCAGTTTTTTCAAGCTGACCTGTTGTGTGCTGCATGCGTAGGTTGAACTGTTCGCGTAGCAGGTTAATCAACTCTGCGTTCAGCTCTTCTACGCTTTTGTCTTTCAGTTCAGTCGCTTTCATTACATCACCGTCCGAGTTACAAAGGTTGTTTTAAATGGCAGTTTAGCCGCTGCCAATTCAAACGCTTCGCGTGCAAGATTTTCAGGAACACCTTCCATCTCGTAAAGAACACGACCAGGCTGAATTTGGCATACCCAGTACTCAACGTTACCTTTACCTTTACCTTGACGCACTTCAAGAGGCTTCTCAGTAATTGGCTTGTCAGGAAAAACTCGAATCCAAATTTTACCTTGACGCTTAACGTGACGAGTCATAGCACGACGCGCTGCTTCGATTTGGCGCGCAGTCATTCGACCACGGCCAACTGCTTTAAGGCCGTAAGTACCAAAGGCAACAGTGCTACCCGCTGCGAAGCCGCGGTTGCGGCCTTTGTGCATCTTACGGAACTTCATGCGTTTTGGTTGTAACATGATTAGCCCTCTCGCTTAGCGTTGCGGCCTTTCTTCTTAGGTTGAGCAGCTGGTGCTTGCTCTTGAGTTGTAGGTAGACCACCTAGAACTTCACCTTTGAAGATCCATACTTTAACGCCGATGATACCGTAAGTAGTTGACGCTTCAGAGGTTGCGTAATCGATGTCCGCACGGAAAGTGTGCAGAGGAACGCGACCTTCACGGTACCATTCAGAACGTGCAATCTCTGCACCGCCCAAACGGCCGCTAACTTCAACTTTAATACCTTTCGCGCCTAGACGCATTGCGTTTTGAACAGCGCGCTTCATAGCACGACGGAACATAACACGACGCTCTAGCTGGCTAGAGATGCTGTCAGCTACTAGCTGACCATCTAGCTCTGGCTTACGTACTTCAGCGATGTTGATCTGAGCTGGCACACCGGCTAGCTTAGATACGTAGTTACGCAACTTCTCTACGTCTTCACCTTTCTTACCGATTACTACGCCTGGACGAGCAGTGTGAATAGTCACACGGATGCTCTTAGCAGGACGCTCGATCACGATTTTAGAAAGTGAAGCGTTCTTAAGTTGTTTAGTCAGATACTGACGTACCTGATGATCGTTATACAGGTTGTCTGCATAGTCTGCAGTATTAGCGTACCAGGTAGATGTCCATGGTTTGCTGATACCCAGGCGTATACCTGTAGGATGTACCTTCTGTCCCATTATCTACTCCTAGTTATCCGCTACAACCACAGTGATGTGACTGCTGCGCTTAAAGATACGATCAGCACGGCCTTTAGCACGTGGCTTGATACGTTTCATAGTTGGACCTTCGTCAACGAAAACCTTGGCAACGACTAGCTCGTCGATATCCGCGCCTTCGTTGTGCTCTGCGTTAGCAATCGCAGATTCCAAAACTTTCTTTACTAGCGCTGCGCTTTTCTTCGGGCTGTACGCAAGAACTTCTAAAGCTTTCTCAACGTGTAAACCGCGAATTTGATCCGCAACCAAGCGTGCCTTTTGAGCCGACGTGCGGGCAAAACGGTGTTTAGCTAATGCTTCCATCTTCCTACCCCTTAACGTTTAGCTTTCTTATCCGCGACATGGCCGCGGTAAGTACGCGTTGGCGCAAATTCGCCCAACTTGTGGCCGACCATTTCGTCACTAATAATGACAGGTACATGTTGTCGACCGTTATGGACCGCAATGGTCAACCCAATCATATCTGGGATGATCATAGAACGACGAGACCAAGTTTTGATTGGTTTACGTTCGTTCTTTTCCACTGCAGCCTCTACCTTCTTCAGCAAGTGAAGGTCAATAAAAGGACCTTTCTTGAGAGAACGTGGCATGGTGAATCCTCGCTATTACTTGTTACGACGACGTACGATAAGTTTATCAGTACGCTTGTTGCTTCGGGTTTTCTTACCTTTGGTAGGAACACCCCAAGGAGTTACTGGGTGACGACCGCCTGATGTACGACCTTCACCACCACCGTGTGGGTGATCAACCGGGTTCATGGCAACACCACGAACGGTAGGACGAATACCACGCCAGCGTGTAGCACCAGCTTTACCTAGTGAACGAAGCATGTGTTCTGCATTACCAACTTCACCAATGGTGGCGCGGCAATCAGAAAGAACTTTACGCATTTCGCCAGAGCGTAGACGTAGGGTAACGTAGTTTCCGTCACGTGCTAGGATCTGAGCGTAAGCACCAGCAGAACGTGCGATTTGAGCACCCTTGCCAGGCTTCATTTCAATTGCGTGTACAACAGTACCTACAGGGATGTTACGCATAGGTAGCGTGTTACCAGACTTGATCGGAGCGCCCGAACCAGACTGGATTGCATCACCTGCTTTCATACCCTTTGGAGCCAGAATGTAACGACGTTCACCGTCTGCGTACAATACTAGTGCAATGTTTGCAGAACGGTTTGGATCGTATTCTAAACGCTCAACTTTGGCTGGAATGCCGTCTTTGTTGCGTTTAAAGTCGATTACACGGTAGTGTTGCTTATGACCACCACCAATGTGACGAGTGGTAATACGACCATTGTTGTTACGACCGCCAGATTTGCTGTTCTTTTCAAGCAAAGGTGCGTACGGTGCACCTTTGTGCAGGTCAGGATTTACGACCTGAACAACGTGACGACGACCGGCAGAAGTTGGCTTAGCTTTCAATAATGGCATTTCTAATCCCCTTCTTACTCAGCACCACCGACAAAGTCGATGTCCTGACCTTCTTTAAGAACCACGTAGGCCTTTTTCCAGTCGCTGCGCTTACCGAAAGACATGCCGTGACGCTTGGTTTTACCCTTAACGTTCACAGTACGAACACCTTCAACTTCAACTTCAAACAGTTTTTCAACTGCAGCTTTGATTTCAGCTTTGTTCGCGTCTTTAGCTACTTTAAATACAACTGTGTTGTTCGCTTCAGCAGCCATTGTAGACTTTTCTGAAACGTGAGGTGCTACTAGCACCTTCAGTAGACGTTCTTCTTTCATGCTAACGCCTCCTCAAGTTGTTTAACCGCATCAGCAGTAATTAGCACTTTTTCAAATGCAATCAAGCTCACTGGGTCGATGCCTGCTACATCACGTACGTCAACTTTGTACAAGTTGCGTGCCGCAAGGAACAAGTTCTCATCAACTTCTGGAGTAACGATTAGAACATCATTTAGTTCATATTCGTTAAGTGCAGAAATAAGAGCTTTAGTCTTAGGTGCGTCAACACCGAACTTCTCTACAACAACCAAACGGTCTTGACGGATTAGTTCAGACAGGATGCTCTTAAGTGCACCGCGATACATTTTCTTGTTAACTTTTTGGTCAAAGTCACGAGGCTTTGCTGCGAAAGCACGGCCACCGCCAACCCAAATTGGGCTACGGATTGTACCAGCACGAGCGCGGCCAGTACCTTTTTGACGCCATGGCTTCTTACCGCCACCACGAACTTCAGCGCGAGTTTTCTGCGCTTTTGTACCCTGACGAGCGCCTGCACCGTAAGCTACAACTACCTGGTGTACCAGGGCTTCGTTGAATTCACGTCCAAAGGTCGCTTCGGATACTTCAAGAGCGCTTTGCGCGTCTTTCAATGTTAATTCCATCAGTTCACTCCCCAGACGTTACGCTTTAACAGCTGGCTTTACGATTACATCGTTGCCAGTTGCGCCAGGTACGGCACCTTTAACTAGGATAAGGCCGTTCTCTACGTCAACACGTACAACTTCCAAAGACTGAGTAGTCACTTGCTTGTTACCAAGCTGACCAGCCATTTTCTTGCCTTTGAATACTTTACCTGGTGATTGGTTTTGACCAATTGAACCAGGTGCGCGGTGTGACAAAGAGTTACCGTGTGTCATACGCTGTGAACTGAAGTTCCAGCGTTTGATAGCACCTTGGAAACCTTTACCTTTTGATGTACCAGTTACATCAATCTTTTTAGTGTCGTTAAAGATTTCAACAGTGATTTCACTGCCTACTTCAATATCGGCACCTTCGTTTTCTTCTAGGCGGAATTCTACTAGAGTGCGTCCAGCTTCAACACCAGCTTTAGCAAAGTGACCTGCTTCAGCTTTGTTGATGCGGTTAGCTTTCTTAGTTCCAGCAGTAACCTGAAGAGCGCGATAACCGTCAGTTTCCTCAGTACGAAGCTGAGTAACGCGGTTTGGGGTCGCTTCAATAACAGTCACAGGGATAGACGTACCATCTTCAGTGAAGATGCGAGTCATACCCACTTTACGACCGACTAGACCAATCGCCATTGTTATAACCCTCTCTTATTAGCCCAGGCTGATTTGAACATCAACGCCAGCAGCCAAGTCCAAACGCATCAACGCGTCAACTGTTTTATCAGTTGGCTCGATGATGTCTACCAAACGCTTGTGAGTACGGATTTCATATTGATCACGCGCGTCTTTGTTAACGTGCGGAGAAATCAGAACTGTATAGCGTTCTTTGCGAGTAGGTAGAGGAATAGGACCACTTACCTGAGCACCAGTGCGTTTCGCAGTTTCAACGATTTCAGCCGTAGACTGATCGATCAACTTGTGATCAAACGCTTTCAAACGAATGCGAATTCTTTGATTTGGCATCGATTAAGCTCCAATCGAAAGAACAAAAAAATTCACCTTTTCTCTTCCATTAATTTCGGAAAGAAAAGATGTGCGTAAACCGATGGTTCCCTATCGGAACCCTGTTCTTTTTTCTAGCACGCCAGCAACAGGCTAATCAGTAATGATAAATCCGTCACTTCGGCAACCACCCTAAAAACAGTGAGGTTGCGGCTAAAAACTTCATACCCTAATTGGGCAGTGGGCGCGAATTATACAGAAAGCAGAGGGCAATGCAAGTGGCAGTTTGCTTTTTATACACATATTTTTACGCTATAACAGTGTATGTAACTGTCTATAAGTAGTATTGTTGCTTTCGTGGTAACAGTATATCTTGATACCCTAGCAAAATATGCTTATAGCGCCACAAGCGTAAAGGAATGGGCGCCAACATTATTAGTAGTGAGAATATGGAAGTAGTAAATAACCAGCAAACATTTGCACAAATAAAACGCATCTTAAATAACCACTCTACGTTGTTAGATGCCTACAGCCTATTAGAACCTATGATACTGGGCTTGTTTGACGCCACTCGCATGAGTATTTTTCAACGTCGTCGTCAACATCAAGACTTGGTCGCCAGATTCAAAACAGGGAAAGAAACCCTGGAAATAAAAGTACCGATAAGCCCCATGTCTATTGCTGGCTACGTTGCGCTTTCCCAAAAGCCTGTGGTCATTGATGATCCGTACAGCCCTACGCTACTTCAAAGCATCCATCCTCGTCTTCGCTTTGCCGACAAGTTCGATAAAGACAATGACTTTAGAACACAAAACATCCTCTGCGTACCGATAATGAACGCAGGGGTGTTAATGGGTGTCATTCAAATCATCAACAAGGCAAGCGGCGGGTTTACCGAAGAGGACCTCAAGCGCGGGAATGCATTGGCGCTTATTCTCGGTGATAAATTCAGATTTGAATTAGGCGGCACTAATAACCCGTTTGACCTTTTAGTTCACAAAAGCTTGCTAGAAGAAGCGACCCTCGCCGACATACAAACGACAACTCCGGATATACGCGCCTTGGTTCAGCGGTTAATATCTGAACATCGCATATCGGAAGATGAAATAGGTAACTCTCTTTCAATTCACTATCAAGTGCCGTTCATTTCTTACTTGCCAGAAAAATATCACAGGTTTGAAAACGAAAGTCGCTTAAACGTTTCTTATCTTAAGCGAAACTACGTGGCAGTTATTGCCGATGCCCACGACAAGCCCATTGTTCTGATGGCTGAACCAAACAATGCCGCGCTTCTAATGGAAATTGAAAGTGCAATGGGCATAGATAGCTACGAAATCGCGGTAAGCTTACCCAACCTTATTCTTCAATATTTAGGGGAGAATAGCGGTGGCGGCGGCCCTGGTGAAATGAGCGATATTCTCGATGAAATTGGCTCATCCACCGATGACAATGAAGATCATATTGATGAGCTTTCAGATGACGCGCCGGCTGTTGTCCGTTTGGTAAGTCGTATACTTCACGACGCTAAACGTTTAAATGCCTCAGATATTCATATAGACCCTGAAAAGAATGCCCCTACTCGTGTTCGTATGCGCGTAGATGGCGTATGCCGCGATATGAACCAAGTACCTCACTCGCACCATAATGCGGTGATTGCGCGTATTAAAATCATGTCAAATCTTAATATTGCGGAAAAGCGCGTACCTCAGGATGGTAAACTCGCGTTTAGAATGAACGGTAAGCTTGTCGAAGTGCGTGTAGCTACCATTCCCACCGTTGCCGGTGAAGGTGTAGTAATGCGTATTTTGGCCTCCGGTGGCGCAATGCCTATCGACAAAATGAATTTGGCCCCTACCAACCGCACAAGGTTGGAAGAAATGATTAAAAAGCCACACGGCATTTTACTTGTTGTAGGTCCTACAGGTTCAGGTAAAACGACCACTCTTCACGCGATATTGGGATATTTGAACACGCCAGAAAAGAAGATTTGGACGGCTGAGGATCCGGTTGAAATTACCCAGCCTGGTCTGCAACAAGTTCAGGTAAGCCCTAAAATCGGCTTTAACTTTGCCGCGGCACTACGAGCGTTCTTGCGTGCAGACCCAGATATCATTCTTATTGGTGAGATGCGTGATAAGGAAACCGCTCATGCGGGTATTGAAGCGTCATTAACTGGTCACTTAGTACTTTCAACGCTCCATACTAACTCCGCACCAGAAACCATCACCCGTTTACTTGACTTAGGTCTTGATCCGGTAAACTTCTCTGATGCATGTGTGGGCATATTGGCCCAAAGACTAATTAGAACCCTGTGCGGGAACTGTAAAGAGAAGTATGTTGCAGGCGAGAAAGATATGGCGTTTATTGAACGACAATACGGCCAAGAACATCTGTCAGAGCTTAAACTCCAAACGCCGTTAGAGCTCTACAGGGCCAAAGGCTGCGACGAGTGCGGGAATACGGGCTATAAAGGTAGGACAGGTGTACACGAATTATTGGGTATGACGCCAGAGCTTCGCTCAATGGTGTATAAAGAAGCCAGCGTTGCCGATATGAAATCTCAGGCTGCTGCTGATGGCATGCGCACCCTTGTACAAGATGCCATTTTCAAAGTGCTAAAAGGAGACACCGACCTAGCACAAGTGCAAATTATAGGAGGAGAATAATGGCGTTTCTTTAAACGCTGTAACTATAAATCTTACAAAACTGTACTTTCAAGCGGTTCACTTGCACCTTAAAGTACCGTATAAATACATAAAAAAAGGAAGGGATACCAAATGAAAAAACTTATTACCTTAGTTCTAACTATTTCATGTTTGACGTTTTCGGCTTCTACACTAGCCCAGGTTAAAACAAAGAATCACATCTGGAAATCAGAATACTTATCAACTTTAGAGTTAGGCCTTCATGCCTTGAAAGCTGAAAAATACGATAAGGCTATGGAAAAGCTGACTGCTTCAGCAAAAATGGGAAATAAAGAAGGTCAATATTATTTGGCACAGATGTACTTCCAAGGATGGGGCACACCAGTAAATTACGAAGAAGGTTGGTTATGGTTGAGCGTAGCTATGGAGCAGAAAACGGCTGAGTGGAATCGTTCATACCGACAAATTAAAGACGCGCTCCCTGACGACTACATAACCGCTTTGAAACCTTACGTAGACGAATACATTTCACTGTATGGCGCAAAAGCGCAAGATTTACGATGTGAAAAGCGTGCCGCTATTGGCTCTAATATTAAAGAAATTATTTGCGAAAAACGTTATTACTAGTTCTAAAAAATAAGCGACCCTTTTAAAGGGTCGCTTAGTCTTGGGTTCATTGTTAGAAACCTGTAATGCTACTTCTTCAAATACTCTCTAATGACGTAATGGAGAATGCCACCATTTTCGAAGTAAGTGAACTCGTTAGAGGTGTCAATTCTAATATCCATCATGAAGGATTTACTTTCTCCTTCGTCAGTAACCACATTTACTTCTACCTCTGATTGCCCACGCTCTACTGCGCCAATTGAAAAAGTTTCATTGCCTCTCAAATCTAGAGCACTAGCACTTTCACCCGGCTTAAATTGAAGTGGAAGAATACCCATTCCTATTAGGTTAGAACGGTGAATACGCTCATAGCTTTCCGCTAGCACGGCCTTCACGCCCATAAGAGACGGGCCTTTAGCTGCCCAGTCTCGACTGGAACCAGTACCGTACTCCTTACCACCAATGACAACTGCCGGAACACCATCATCTTTATAGCGCATCGCAGCATGAAAAATAGACATGCTATCACCACTTGGGAAATGGGTTGTTGCACTGCCTCGTGTACCCGGCGCCAATTGGTTTTGAAGACGAACGTTCGCAAACGTACCTCTCATCATAACCTCGTGGTTACCACGACGAGAACCGTATGAATTGAAGTCTTTAGGCTCAACGCCTTGAGCCTGTAAATACTCTCCAGCAGGACTATCGTTAGCAATGGCACCTGCTGGTGAAATGTGATCGGTTGTAATTGAGTCGCCAACTTTTACTAGGCATCGTGCATTTTCGATTACGGTCAGGGCTTCTGGCTCTTTACCCATGACCTCAAAGAAAGGTGGATGTTTAATGTAAGTCGACTCTGGCCAGTCATAAACTGATGTCTTGCTTACTTCTAATTCATTCCACTCGCCGGCGCCTTTAAACACATCCGCATATTTTTCTTTAAATAGGTCGCCTGTTACGTTTTCAGCAATATATTGCTGAATCTCATCTTCAGAAGGCCAAATATCTTTCAGGTAAACAGGTGAACCATCGCTTGCTTGGCCCAGTGGCTCTTTGGTGATATCTACATTCATGTTCCCCGCTAACGCATACGCTACTACGAGCGGTGGCGATGCAAGGTAATTTGCAGCTACGTCGGGGTGAATGCGACCTTCAAAATTACGGTTACCTGATAGCACAGATGTAACCGTGAGTTTAGCTTTTCTGATAGCATCAGTAATTGCGTCAGGCAAAGGCCCAGAGTTGCCGATACAGGTTGTACAGCCATAACCCACTAAGTTAAATCCAAGGGATTCTAACGGGTCCATAAGGCCAGCATCTTCTAAATACTGAGTAACAACCTGAGAGCCAGGTGCCAATGAAGTTTTAACCCACGGTTTACGGGTCAACCCTTTTTCCGCTGCTTTTTTAGCAAGTAGCCCTGCCCCAACAAGCACAGAGGGATTCGATGTATTAGTACAACTGGTTATAGCAGCAATGACGATAGCGCCATCTTCTAAATTAAACTTGTTACCTCTGAATTCAACAAAGGAGTCATGACCCTCATCTACATCATCACTGGTGCCCAGCCCAGCTTCGGCAATTAAATCGGTTTCTTCATCTAGTACTTTTACATCAATTTGTGAACGATGCCATTCATTGAATGCTTCTGCGGCTTTATCAAGCGCTATCCGATCTTGTGGGCGCTTAGGCCCAGCAAGTGATGGCACTACTTCGCCCAAATCTAGTTCAAGTGTTTCATGGTACTGAGCATCTTTTGAATGGTCATCATGCCATAGGTGACTAAATTTAGCGTATTCTTCAACAAGGGCTATCTGGTCTTCATCTCGACCTGTAAGTCGCAGGTAATCTAGCGCCACGTCGTCTATTGGAAAAATACCGCACGTTGCACCATATTCTGGTGCCATGTTTGCAATTGTTGCTCGATCTGCTGTGGTTAAGTGTTTAAGGCCCGGGCCGTAAAACTCTACGAATTTCCCGACAACTCCGTGTCCACGCAACTGCTGAGTGATAGTAAGCACCATGTCTGTAGCAGTGACGCCAGCAGGTAATTTACCTGACAATCTAAAGCCTACGACTTTCGGCAGTAACATAGTAACGGGTTGCCCAAGCATTGCCGCTTCTGCTTCAATACCACCTACACCCCAGCCAAGTACGCCAAGGCCATTAATCATTGTAGTATGAGAATCGGTACCCACGAGTGTATCCGGATAAACCAATGTCTCACCATCTTGTTCTTTGGTGAACGCACAACGAGCTAAATATTCTAAGTTAACTTGATGTACGATACCGCGACCTGGAGGGACAACTTTAAAGTTATCAAAGCTAGACTGTCCCCACTTTAGAAATTGATAACGCTCTTTATTGCGCTCAATCTCTATATCGGTATTCTTTTCTAGTGCATTCTCTTCAGCGAAATGATCAACCATCACAGAGTGGTCAATGACCAGCTCTACCGGGTTCAAAGGATTAATTGCTTGCGCGTCGCCTCCCAAGCGATTAACTGCATCACGCATAGCAGCTAAATCGACTATGGCAGGAACGCCGGTAAAGTCCTGAAGAATAACCCGCGCAGGAACAAATGATACTTCGTGATCAGCGTGGTTTTCAGTATCCCACTTAGCTACTTCCTCAATATCACTGCTTGAAACAAACTCTTTATCTTCATGTCGAATTAGGTTCTCGAGGAGAATTTTGATACAAAAAGGTAGCCGGTCGAGCGCATACTGTTTACCTATACTATCAAAATTGACCGCCTTGAAGTTCTTACCGTCTACTTCAAGCTGCGAAAAAGACTTATATGTCATACGCTCTCATCCTTCTTTGCCTGTTCGTGAATGTTGTCTGCGTTTCAAATTTACCATCGTAAGAAACGAGCGACGTGTTTAATCCGTCGCGTTATTTTCAAGTTTGTACGGCCTAAACATGAAAAAAAGTTCACCTACCATTAGTTATTGGTATCACCTCTTTTTCGTTTCAACTTATGCTTTTAAAAAGGTGAACGGATAAAGCGTTTCATGTCAGCAATAGACTACGAGTTAAAATAGTTAGCTATTGTGAGCAAATAGAAGCTTTGGTCTGTACTGAAGCGGAAACCTTTATTAAGAATGAAATGTCAGACAGCCCACCAATTTACAATTATGTAACATTTTTATTTTCTTATAATCTTGCAAGCGTTATGCTTAGTACCACGCTAAACGCCTAATGCCTTAATATATGCTCAGAAAATCCTTGAAGGGCGAGCGCCGACAAAAAGCAATAACAACAATAAAGACGTTATCATGACCCATCCCCTTATTAAGAAATACAACCTTGAACCTCATCCTGAGGGAGGTTTTTATCGTCAGGTTTTCCGTTCAGAAAATCAGACTACTTCGTTTGTTCATAGTGCCAGTCGTCCAGCACTCACCCATATCTATTTTCTGTTGCTTAAGGGGCAAGTCAGTCGCTTTCATCGCGTTTTGCACGATGAGGTATGGAATCACTACGAAGGGGCTCCCTTACAGCTATTCCAAATTCAACAACAACAGTTATGGGAACGCCGTATAGGTGGTGGCAATAACGATTATGTTGAGGTAGTTGAAGCGGGTAATTTTCAAGCGGCTGCAACTATGGGGGATTACTCACTTGTAGGTTGCACAGTTGCGCCAGGGTTTGATTTTAAAGATTTTAGCTTTATTGAAGAACCATCAATGAAAGAATGGATAAAAGTGGCCCACCCAGACCTTACACGGTTTATCTAATAAATCTCTTATTTTGACAGCAAACACACGTCTTACCTGCGATTTTATGAGTGCATAAACTGGATTTTTTAGCGCCAATCAAGGATGATGACAACAGATTTTAAATATACGTCTGAACGTCCAACTTCTGGAATTATCTCAGACTACTTCACTTTAACGCCGCAGGTAACCCAACTATGTATAAATTGGTACTTATTCGTCATGGAGAAAGTCAGTGGAACTTAGAAAACCGTTTCACGGGCTGGCACGACGTTGACTTGACCGACACTGGTGTAGCACAAGCAAAGACCGCAGGTCAGCTTCTTAAAGATGCTGGATTTACATTTGACCAGGCATATACGTCTGTACTTCTTCGCGCAATCAAAACGCTTAATATTGCCCTTGAAGAAATGGGTCAACACTATCTTCCAGTTGAGCGCCATTGGCGTTTGAACGAGCGTCACTACGGTGCATTGACCGGTCTAGACAAAGCGGAAACGGCTGCTAAGCACGGCGAAGAGCAAGTGAAAATCTGGCGTCGTAGCTTCGACATTCCACCTCCGGCAGTTGAAGACGACAGTGAACATTTCCCAGGTCACGACCCACGTTATAATAATGTAGATGCTGATATTCTACCACGTGGTGAAAGTCTGAAACTTACTATCGAACGTGTATTACCTTACTGGCATGACGTTATTCGCCCAGACATCCAAGCTGGTAAGCGTGTCATTATAGCGGCCCATGGCAACAGCCTTCGCGCGCTTGTTAAGTATTTAGATGGTATGTCAGACGAAGAAGTATTAGGTCTTAACATCCCTACAGGTGTGCCACTAGTTTACGAACTAGATGAAAACCTTAAGCCAATCTCTAAAGAGTATCTTGGCGATGCGGATGCAATTAAAGCAATGATGGATGCAGTTGCTAAACAAGGCCAAGCGAAATAAGCGAGCGCCTTAGTAAATGCGAAAAAGCCTGCGTTAGCAGGCTTTTTTATGGATGTTATACTAGTTTGGCACTTTGACTAGCCAGTTGTGGGTATCTTCGGCTTTACCCCATTGGATATCATTTAACGCCTGTCTAAGTTTCATTGTCACCGGGCCAGCTTCGCCGCTTCCAACCTGATACTCTTTGTCGTTATGAATAAAAGTACCCACTGGCGTAAGCACAGCCGCTGTACCAGACAGCGCAGCTTCTGTATTTGGTTTTGCAGAGCGTTCTAGTAACTCTTCAACTGTAATATCACGCTCACTTACTTTCATGCCGTGATCTTTGGCAATTTGAAGAACGGTTGCACGGGTTACTCCGTGTAAGAAGCTAGCGTCCAACCCTTTCGTAATGATCTCGTCTCCGTCAATAAGTAAGAAGTTAGCTGCACCTGTTTCCTGAACGTCACCGTTGGGACAAAACAAGATTTGATCAGCTTGCACTTCTGCGCGGGCTTTGAGAATAGGTGGTAACGCACTGGCATAATTACCGCCACTTTTTACCATTCCCATATGCGATGCACAGCGCATCCCTGTTTCGTCTAGTAACAAGCGAAGCGGCTTTGCTCCGCCCGCAAAATAATCACCGACTGGAGACAATAATACGTATAGCATCGAATCTGCAGACGGTGCAGCTGCTTTTCCAATAGACGCTTCTGTACCGATATGAGTAGGACGAATATACATAGAACCAGGAGGCTCTGGAACCTCAGAGGCATACTTTGCTACAATATCGATGATCATCTTTTCAACTTGCGCTTTATCTATTTCTGGCAAATTTAAAAGACGGCTACTTTGAGCAAAACGCTCAATGTTTTTATCCATTCTAAAAATATTGATGCTGCCATCTTCGTGCTTAAATGCTTTTAAACCTTCAAAGCACGTACTTGAGTAATGAAGCACGTGTGCGCCAGGATGAAGTGAAATACTGTCTGCACTGACAAATTCGGTGTCAGTCCATTTATCGTTGACAAAGGTAGCAAGTGCCATTTGTGGCATGAATACTGTACCGAATACGGCCATTAGTTCGTCCTATTTACTTCGACTAAAATGATATTCGCAAGAGTTTACCAAAAAACCTCCACATTGCTAAAAGTAAGTCGATTCTATTAAGGCTTTTATCGAATAAGAATGTCTAGAAATACTGACAACACCCCATATCCGCCGCTATTGCTCTTTTAGTGCTTTATCAAGCAGCAACTCTATTCGTTTAACACTTTCAACTAACGCCTTCATATCGCTGTTTTCATAATTTCTGTGTTCCGGCATTTCGCTATTACCCGTTAGTAACTTATCTTTTTGCGCAAGGATAGTTTCTCTAAATATATCAGCATCATTGATACCAATTAGCGAGACTAAGGCACCTTGCGCAGACTGCCCTGCTGTTTCAAATGAAAGTCTATATAAGTTAAACACTCGCATTAATGGCCCTTGCACCATAGCAACATCCGTTATCTTTTCTAACGGGATAGATTTCTCTTCTTTTTGAAACACGCCCCGTTTCACGACGAGTTTTCGCTCTGTCACTGTTGCAGACATAGCAGCCAATATTCTGCTACTTATTAGAAAGAACAAAGGGATAGATATGATCAAAAAAGGTATACCGACTACAGTAATCGTAGACAATAACAATAAATTTATAAGCCAGTAAATTTTTACCGCCGGGTTAAAGGTGGCATTTATAATTATCTTTTCAGACATAAGCAGTTCCCTCTTATAGCCTATTAAAGCGTCTAGCTAATCAATGTATGAAATGACTTACCGCTAATACACCAATAGCAAGTTAGCTAGACTAAATTTGAGATTTCTTACAATACCCTTTTCAAGGTTGAAATGCCTAACATTCTGTAATGTAGGCTTTAAAATCATTTGTAAGATATTACTACGCGTAAACGCTTAACGCTTACTGGTAAGCGGTTCTTGATGAAATAAATGATGGAAGCATATTGATAAAAACCCTCGTTAGGCGAGTTTAATCGTGTAAAATCGTTCCCCCCTTTAAATAAAGGGGTCTGAGTTATCCCCACAAATAATATAGCGATATCAGTGTGATAAAAAATAACAATGGGGTCAGAGTACATTTTTTCGTTTGAATAAAAACGAGAGTATATTTCTTTGAATTTTCTGTACTGGAGATAAGGTTATAACCGCGCTCTGATCTTGATAGTACTAAAGTACTCTGACCCCATTTTTGAGTGTTTGCTGGGGGAGGAATGGGTGAATGTACTCTGATCCCATTACTTTTTCAGGTGCAGAAAGCAAAAAACCCGCCGTTAGGCGGGTTCTTCTTAATGGGACCTGGCAGTGTCCTACTCTCACATGGGGAAACCCCACACTACCATCGGCGCTAATACGTTTCACTTCTGAGTTCGGAATGGAGTCAGGTGGTACCGTATCGCTATGGCTGCCAGGAAAAACTGGTAACAATCTAGAAAACTGGATATTAATTCAATCAGTGAGTAACTACTTTTCACTCTACTTGCTTTAGCTTGTCTACAACACTCAAAAGCCTAAAGCTTTTTGGGCGTTGTATGGTTAAGCCTCTCGGGCAATTAGTACAGGTTAGCTTAACGCCTTACAACGCTTCCACACCCTGCCTATCAACGTCATCGTCTATAACAACCCTTCCAGAACTTAAAGTTCAGGGATGACTCATCTTTGGGCCGGCTTCCCGCTTAGATGCTTTCAGCGGTTATCCGTTCCGAACATAGCTACCGGGCAATGCCATTGGCATGACAACCCGAACACCAGCGGTTCGTCCACTCCGGTCCTCTCGTACTAGGAGCAGCTCCCATCAATCATCCAACGCCCACACCAGATAGGGACCGAACTGTCTCACGACGTTCTAAACCCAGCTCGCGTACCACTTTAAATGGCGAACAGCCATACCCTTGGGACCGACTTCAGCCCCAGGATGTGATGAGCCGACATCGAGGTGCCAAACACCGCCGTCGATATGAACTCTTGGGCGGTATCAGCCTGTTATCCCCGGAGTACCTTTTATCCGTTGAGCGATGGCCCTTCCATACAGAACCACCGGATCACTATGACCTACTTTCGTACCTGCTCGACGTGTCTGTCTCGCAGTTAAGCTAGCTTATGCCATTGCACTAACCTCACGATGTCCGACCGTGATTAGCTAACCTTCGTGCTCCTCCGTTACTATTTGGGAGGAGACCGCCCCAGTCAAACTACCCACCAGACACTGTCCACAATCCCGATAAGGGACCTATGTTAGAACATCAAACATACAAGGGTGGTATTTCAAGGACGGCTCCACACAATCTAGCGACTGTGCTTCAAAGCCTCCCACCTATCCTACACATGTAGGTTCAATGTTCAGTGCCAAGCTGTAGTAAAGGTTCACGGGGTCTTTCCGTCTAGGTGCGGGTACACAGCATCTTCACTGCGATTTCAATTTCACTGAGTCTCGGGTGGAGACAGCGTGGCCATGGTTACACCATTCGTGCAGGTCGGAACTTACCCGACAAGGAATTTCGCTACCTTAGGACCGTTATAGTTACGGCCGCCGTTTACCGGGGCTTCGATCAAGAGCTTCGTCCGAAAACTAACCCCATCAATTAACCTTCCGGCACCGGGCAGGTGTCACACCCTATACGTCCTCTTACGAGTTTGCAGAGTGCTGTGTTTTTAATAAACAGTCCCAGCCACCTGGTCACTGCGGCCTCCATTTGCTTACCACGCGAAGTGTTCACAAACAGAGGCGTACCTTCTCCCGAAGTTACGGTACAATTTTGCCGAGTTCCTTCACCCGAGTTCTCTCAAGCGCCTTAGTATTCTCTACCTGACCACCTGTGTCGGTTTGGGGTACGGTTCATATAATCATAAGTTTAGAAGCTTTTCCTGGAAGCAGGGCATCAACAACTTCACTCCCTTGGGAGCTCGTCTCGCGTCTCAGCTTTAAGAATCCGGATTTACCTAAATTCTCGGCCTACTCGCTTTCACTTGGACAACCAACGCCAAGCTTGCCTAGCCTTCTCCGTCCCTCCATCACTGATTATATAAGTACGGAAATATTAATCCGTTTCCCATCGACTACGCATTTCTGCCTCGCCTTAGGGGCCGACTTACCCTGCCCTGATTAGCATGGGACAGGAAACCTTGGTCTTCCGGCGTGGGAGTTTTTCACTCCCATTATCGTTACTCATGTCAGCATTCGCACTTGTGATATGTCCAGCAAGCTTTACAACTCACCTTCATCCACTTACACAACGCTCCCCTACCCAGCATAGTAAACTATGCTGCCGCAGCTTCGGTATATTGCTTAGCCCCGTTACATCTTCCGCGCAGGCCGACTCGACTAGTGAGCTATTACGCTTTCTTTAAAGGGTGGCTGCTTCTAAGCCAACCTCCTAGCTGTCTATGCCTTCCCACATCGTTTCCCACTTAGCAATATTTTGGGACCTTAGCTGGCGGTCTGGGTTGTTTCCCTCTCCACGACGGACGTTAGCACCCGCCGTGTGTCTCCCGGATAGTTCTCATTGGTATTCGGAGTTTGCAAAGGGTTGGTAAGTCGGGATGACCCCCTAGCCTTAACAGTGCTCTACCCCCAATGGAATTCGTCCGAGGCTCTACCTAAATAGATTTCGGGGAGAACCAGCTATCTCCCGGTTTGATTGGCCTTTCACCCCCAGCCACAAGTCATCCCCTGACTTTTCAACGTCAGTGGGTTCGGTCCTCCAGTTGATGTTACTCAACCTTCAACCTGCTCATGGCTAGATCACCGGGTTTCGGGTCTATACCTAGCAACTAAACGCGCAGTTAACACTCGCTTTCGCTACGGCTCCGCTATTCGCTTAACCTTGCTACTAAATATAAGTCGCTGACCCATTATACAAAAGGTACGCAGTCACCCCGAAGGGCTCCCACTGCTTGTACGTATACGGTTTCAGGTTCTATTTCACTCCCCTCACAGGGGTTCTTTTCGCCTTTCCCTCACGGTACTGGTTCACTATCGGTCAGTTAGGAGTATTTAGCCTTGGAGGATGGTCCCCCCATATTCAGTCAAGATAACACGTGTCCCGACCTACTCGATTTCACTGTAAAGATTGCGTCGTGTACAGGGCTATCACCTTGTATCGCTCCTCTTCCCAAAGGATTCCACTACATTCAATACAGCTTAAGGGCTGTTCCCCGTTCGCTCGCCGCTACTAGGGGAATCTCAATTGATTTCTTTTCCTAAGGGTACTTAGATGTTTCAGTTCCCCTCGTTCGCCTCGTTACACTATGTATTCATGTAACGATACCTGTAAACAGGTGGGTTTCCCCATTCGGACATCTGTGGCTCAAATGCATTTTGTCGGCTCACCACAGCTTTTCGCAGACTTACACGTCCTTCATCGCCTCTAACTGCCAAGGCATCCACCGTATACGCTTCGTCACCTAACCATACAACCCCAAACAGCCTTTTGACTTCTGCTTAAGTTATGTCGCATGAATGACAAGCTAATCGGAAGAATTGCCTTGCTATCTTTTTGCTAATCGGCTTGCCGATTGGCACGCTTTTCAGCGCTTTTAGATAACAAGCAATTCAGTCAAGTAGAGTAAAAAGTACGTCTTTCGACTTCTCAGTTACTCAATTTTGATTGATTACTATTAATATCAGCTTTCCAAATTGTTAAAGAACATTCGCAAAATGACGAGTCATTTCACTTTAGAGTAAAAAACCCTAATCAATGCTTACTGAAACAGTAAATATTCATTAGGATTTAGGGTCCAACGTGACACATAAAATCGGTTTCCACTTTAGCCTTTGACTACCGCTAACTTTAGCGAGTAGAAAAACCGTCAGGAAGGTTCCCTTCCGGTTAAGCGGCTTTTTCACGACCACTTGCAAAGCAAGTGCAGGTGAATGGTAGGCTTGGGCAGACTTGAACTGCCGACCTCACCCTTATCAGGGGTGCGCTCTAACCAGCTGAGCTACAAGCCTTCAGTACTTCGCTTATGCAAGCTCAGTGTCAAGTAGATGGTGGAGCTAAGCAGGATCGAACTGCTGACCTCCTGAATGCAAATCAGGCGCTCTCCCAGCTGAGCTATAGCCCCATAAACTTGTGTCGTTCTTCATTTTTAAACAAGACTATCTGTGTAGGCACTGCATCAAGTGCGTCTTACGACGTAATGGTAAGGAGGTGATCCAACCCCAGGTTCCCCTAGGGTTACCTTGTTACGACTTCACCCCAGTCATGAAACACAAAGTGGTAATCGTCCTCCCGAAGGTTAGACTAACTACTTCTTTTGCATCCCACTCCCATGGTGTGACGGGCGGTGTGTACAAGGCCCGGGAACGTATTCACCGCAGTATTCTGACCTGCGATTACTAGCGATTCCGACTTCATGGAGTCGAGTTGCAGACTCCAATCCGGACTACGACATTCTTTAAGGGGTCCGCTCCACATCACTGTCTTGCTTCCCTCTGTAAATGCCATTGTAGCACGTGTGTAGCCCTACACGTAAGGGCCATGATGACTTGACGTCGTCCCCACCTTCCTCCGGTTTGTCACCGGCAGTCTCCTTAGAGTGCCCAACTTAATGCTGGCAACTAAGGACAAGGGTTGCGCTCGTTGCGGGACTTAACCCAACATCTCACGACACGAGCTGACGACAGCCATGCAGCACCTGTGTCTGAGTTCCCGAAGGCACGAAACTATCTCTAGTAACTTCTCAGCATGTCAAGTGTAGGTAAGGTTCTTCGCGTTGCATCGAATTAAACCACATGCTCCACCGCTTGTGCGGGCCCCCGTCAATTCATTTGAGTTTTAACCTTGCGGCCGTACTCCCCAGGCGGTCTACTTAGCGCGTTAGCTTCGCTACTCACGGCTTAAAGCCACAAACAGCTAGTAGACAGCGTTTACGGTGTGGACTACCAGGGTATCTAATCCTGTTCGCTACCCACACTTTCGCACATGAGCGTCAGTCTTTGGCCAGGGAGTCGCCTTCGCCACTGATGTTCCTCCAGATATCTACGCATTTCACCGCTACACCTGGAATTCCACTCCCCTCTCCAAGACTCTAGTCTGCCAGTTCTAAATGACCGTCCCAGGTTGAGCCCGGGGCTTTCACATCTAGCTTAACAAACCGCCTGCGTGCGCTTTACGCCCAGTAATTCCGATTAACGCTCGCACCCTCCGTATTACCGCGGCTGCTGGCACGGAGTTAGCCGGTGCTTCTTCTGTTGTTAACGTCACGGCTAGCAGGTATTAACTACTAACTTTTCCTCACAACTGAAAGTGCTTTACAACCCGAAGGCCTTCTTCACACACGCGGCATGGCTGCATCAGGGTTTCCCCCATTGTGCAATATTCCCCACTGCTGCCTCCCGTAGGAGTCTGGACCGTGTCTCAGTTCCAGTGTGGCTGATCTTCCTCTCAGAACAGCTAGAGATCGTTGCCTTGGTAAGCCTTTACCTTACCAACTAGCTAATCTCACTTGGGCCTCTCTTTGCGCCGAAGCCTAAGCCCCGTTTGGTCCGTAGACATTATGCGGTATTAGCAGTCGTTTCCAACTGTTATCCCCCTCGCAAAGGCAAGTTCCCAAGCATTACTCACCCGTCCGCCACTCGTCAGCGAAGTGCAAGCACTTCCTGTTACCGTTCGACTTGCATGTGTTAGGCCTGCCGCCAGCGTTCAATCTGAGCCATGATCAAACTCTTCAATTAAATATATCGAAATATGAATCGTCGTTATGTTGACACTCTTAACGAGTGCCCACACAGATTGTCTTGTCTAAATTGTTAAAGAACGTTGCGACTTCGTCGCAATTCACCGGAAGCCGTTGCTTCTTAGTGACTCACCCTGTTCGAGTGAGGTGCGCATTATACGCTGGAAGTTTTCGTTGTCAACACTTTTTGAAAATTTATTTTCTGAAGCGTTTCTTCTAAACTCCCGTCTTTACTGGCCTATATAGGTAGTAGAGACTTACTTCAGGAGGGTTGCTGTTTTGCTTTTCCCCCGAAGCGGATGCGCATTTTAGGGAAATGAGCGCTCACGTCAACACTTATTTCGAAAAAAACCTTATTTTTCGATCGTTTGCACAAACAACACACAAAACGTTCATTAAAACCACGAATTCATCTCACTTTTAACCATCTATAAGGTTAGTTAAGTGGTATCCGCTGTGTTGTACTATAAATTAGTTAACTCGTAGCTATTAAAAGTACGTTCTTATCAGGAGCACTCTATGAAGGTTTCGGAATTTAAGACCGCGGGAAAACTCATTACTGGACTAGGTGCTATTAAAGCCCTTACTGATGAAATGAAGCGTTTAGGCATAAATAACTGTGCTGTGATAACTGATAAAGGCGTATCTTCTTCAGGGCTTCTCGACCAAATACTCACGCTCATTCCTTCTAAACCTTTACTTATTGTTGATGACATACCTCCTGAGCCTGAAGTAGATGTTATAGAAAGAAAGTTGTGCTTGCTTCGGGAAAAACAGATAGACGGAATAATCGCGCTGGGCGGAGGCAGTGCTATTGATAGCGCTAAAGTACTTGCCTCTACATATGACTATACCGGCCCCCTTGTAGATCTCTTCGGTGAAAATACGCTTACACAAAGAAACCTCCCTCTTATTGTTGTTCCCACTACCGCAGGTACAGGTTCCGAAGTTACCAACATTGCTATTTTGTCTGATCCTAAAGCACAAATGAAGAAAGGCATTGTTAGTCACTGCTTATTACCCGATGTAGCAATTGTTGCACCTGAGATGACAAAAACGTGCCCTCCCTCAATTACAGCAGCGAGCGGTATAGATGCATTTGTTCACGCGCTTGAAGCCTATATAAGTGTTAATGCCAGCCCCATTACCGACGCGCTTGCAGAGAAGGCGCTTAAGCTTATATTTAATTCATTATCACACGCTTATAATAATGGAGAGAACTTATCAGCTCGTGAAGATATGGCCACCGGCAGTTTAATGGCAGGTCTTGCATTTGGAAATGCCGGCGTGGGCGCAGTACATGCATTGGCCTACCCATTAGGAGGGCGCTTTCATTTATCACACGGCATGAGTAACGCGGTAATGCTTCCTCACGTTTTGAAAGTTAATGCGCCTTTCTGCCAAGACAAACTTTATTGCGTAGCTAAGCTACTGAAGGTATGTGAGCGCCACCATTCAAAGGAAGAAGCAGTTAAACTGCTATTAGGTGCTATAGAAAAGCTGTGTAGGGATGTAGACATACCAAATTCACTCACCCATTTTAATATTTCGCCAACTTGTGTAGGGGAACTAGCAGAAGAAGCGAGTAAAGTAACTCGCCTCCTTCGCAATAATCCCAAGCAATTAAGTATTAAAGAGATTGAAGATATATACCGACTCGCGTTTTAAAGCGGTCTTACCCACATATTTTTAAAGCTCACTAAGTTACCGTGATCTTGTAATTGAAGCGGCGCGCATCCGTGAGCTTTATATTTTGGTGCACCTATCCATTCTGTGGTTCCTTGGATCTCGGTATGGTTTTGAACTACTACGCCATTGTGTATAACAGTAACATAGCCCTTGGTTGCTAACTCTTCACCTTTAAAGGTAGGGGCTTTATAGATAATGTCATAGGTTTGCCACTCGCCAGGGGCCTTCATAGCATTAACTAAAGGGATTGTTTGCTTATATACACTTGCCGCCTGACCATTGGGATAGGTCTTATTCTGATATGAGTCTAATACTTGAATTTCGTACCTTTGCTGAAGGAAGATACCACTGTTATTGCGCTGCTGTCCTTCCATACCCGCCTCTGGTTGCGGTACTTTCCACTCTACGTGCAGCTGGACGTCACAAAATGCTTCGTTCGTTTTAATATCACCCGTGCCCGGTTTTACGGTAAGTACACCATCTTGAAGCGCCCACTTAGCCTCACCTTCTTTTACCGAACTCCAATTTGATAAGTCATTGCCAATTAAAATGGTGGCATCAGAAGGCACGCCAATCTCACTAAAAAAAACAACTTCCGGAACCGGCTCCCAAACTTCTGTTTTGGCTGCCTGCTGTTCACGAGATAGACGTGACTCGCTTTTCTCTGAATTTGCTTCTGTTGCAGCGCACGCGGTAAGTGGCATGAGTAGCGCCACTGTAGAGGCGAGAAGAGTCTTATTCATTGTGTAAGTACCTTTTATAATCTGTTTCATCACTATGTAGCGATTGGCTTTCTTGTTTTTGCTTTATTCACTAAGCTTTTGTATCAGGCTTATGTCTATCAAGCCTATGTATACCAGGCTTACGTGGCCCAAGCTTTGTCGCCCTTCTTGTAAGGAAATGCACCATCGTAACGCCCAGGAATAGCGACATATCTAAGTACTTTGGTTGCGCCAACTTGAGATGTGAAAAAGCAATAAAGTGTCAGCTGCTTTAATAAGGTGAAGTAGTGAGGCGTTGGCTCATCGGTACCAGGTTCCCATTGACTTGGCTTTCCTGTTTCAACGCCTTGATAAACGCCGTTAGCAAGGTTTGCCGCTTTTGCTTCCACATCCAAATCGTTGAAGAAGGTTTCGCGCTCTTGCTTGGTAAGCTGGATAAATGACTTATTGAAGCGACTTTCACTTAATGAAGATATTTTCTTTATACCATCGACAAACGTCTTTTGAAGTAAGGGTGTGTAGCAATCTGTTACCAGCACAGCCATTGTTGCACCAACGTTTGCAGCTTTTGCTCCAGGCGTATCTGTTTGGGGGATGATCACCTCCCCCATCTCATTGAGTAGAGCCACGTCTTTTTCATTAAATAATGTGTTGCTTAGCGGTACCGCAGGAATATCTTTGTATGCAAACGCATTCCCCGCAAATAACGCCGTACCCGTGGCTGTCGCGATAAGTTTAAGTAGTTCTCTGCGCTCCATTAAAGGTTTCCTCGCTTTAACTCTTCCACGGCAAACTCAGCAGCTCTAGCCGTTAGCGCCATATAGGTTAGCGACGGGTTAACACAGCTGCCTGATGTCATTGCTGCACCGTCTGTAACAAATACGTTAGGTGCGTCCCATACTTGGTTATGCGCATTTAACACGGAGGTTTTTGGATCTCTGCCCATACGGGCCGTACCCATTTCGTGAATACCCATGCCAGGAGCATAGTCGGCATCCCATCCTTGAACATTCTTAAGTCCAGCCGCTTCGAACATATCAACGGCGTCCTGCTGCATATCTTTACGCATCTTGAGTTCGTTTTCTTTGATCTCAACGTCCATGGCAAGTACTGGCAAGCCCCACTTATCGGTGACTTTTTTGTTCAGGTACACTTTGTTTTCATGGTACGGAAGAATTTCACCGAAAGCTGTCATGCCGATGGTCCAAAGACCCGGCTCGGTAATCGCATCTTTGAGCCCTACACCTATACCAAGCTCGGCAATGTCTTTGCGCCAGCCCGAACGGCTTGCGCTTCCTTGGTAGCCGAACCCACGTAGATAGTCACGCTTATCACTACCCCAATTTCTAAACCTTGGCACATAGAAGCCACTTGGTCTGCGACCGTAGGTGTATTTGTCGTCAAAACCTTCAACCTCAGCAGAAGCACCTACTCTAAAGTGATGATCCATAACGTTGTGGCCCAGCTCACCGCTGCTGCTCCCCAATCCACCATCCCACACATCCGTGGCTGAATTCATTAGTACCCAAGCCGAGTTAAGTGCTGACGCATTAACGAAAACGATTTTACTTTTGAATACATAGGTCTTGTTAGTTTCTGCATCGATAATTTCTACGCCCGTCGCGCGCTTTTTGTCTTTGTCGAACAAGATCTCTTTCACAATCGAGAAAGGTCGAAGTGTTAAGTTACCTGTTTTAACAGCAGCCGGAAGCGTAGACGCTTGCGTACTAAAGTAGCCACCAAACGGACAACCCAACCAGCACTTATTGCGGTACTGGCAATGAACACGCCCTTCTTCAGGTTTACTTTGTGTCATGTTTGAAGTGCGGCCATGCACCATGTGGCGCGCGCCTTCATAGGTTTTTTTAACGCGGGCTGCAACACTTTCCTCTACAATATTCATTGGCATCGGCGGCTGATAAATGCCATCTGGCAACACATCTAAACCATCTCGGTTACCGCTGATACCTGCGAATTTCTCTACATAGTCATACCAGGGTGCCAAGTCTTCGTAGCGAATAGGCCAATCAACCGCTATACCTTCTTTAGCATTGGCTTCAAAATCTTCTTTATTCAAACGGTAGCTTTGGCGCCCCCATAACAGTGAGCGCCCGCCTACATGGTAGCCTCTGTACCAGTCAAAGCGCTTATCCTCTGTGTAAGGATTTGCTTTTTCGTTTGCCCACATACCGTAGGTTTTTTCATTTAAGGGGTAGTCGCGCTTGAGTACGGGATAATCTACTTTCATCGCCTGTGTAGGTAAGTCTCGATGTGGATAATCCCAATCCTCTTTATGGGCATTTTTGTAGTCTTTTATATGTTCAATATTTTGACCACGCTCGAGCATAAGCACTTTTAAGCCTTTCTCTGTAAGCTCTTTAGCTGCCCAGCCGCCACTGATACCAGATCCAATGACTATTGCATCGTATTCGTTACTCGCCATAACACGTCCTTAAAACTTCATTCGTCGCTGTGCCTGTTCGCACGTTATACATCGCAGATTTGAATCGCTTGGTGTAGCGACGCGATTCTGCTGGCTTTGCTTTTCGATGTGGGTATAAACTCTTGTGCTAGATAGCCTTTGAATCCGGTCTGAACAATGGCTTTAGCAATGGCTTCATAGTTGAGTTCTTGTGAAGCATCTATTTCGTGACGTCCAGGAACGCCGGCCGTGTGATAATGACCGAAGTACTGATGGCTCTCGCGAATAGTTCGAATGATATCTCCCTCATTAATTTGCATGTGATAGATATCGTAAAGTAGTGAGAAGTGTTTGGAGCCAAGGCGTTTGCAAAGCTCTATGCCCCACGCTGAGTTGTCGGCCATGTAATCAGGGTGATCGACTTTGCTGTTGAATAGCTCCATGAAGATCACTACGTTGCGTTTTTTAGCGTAAGGTAGAATTCGCTGTAATCCTTTGACGGCGTTTTCAAGCCCGTCTTTTGGCGACATGCCTCTGGCATTACCGCTAAAACAAATAAGGTTGGTGTAACCTGCATTGGCGACTAAATCGATGTGCTTTAAATAGCGCGCTTCTAATTCATCGTGTAATTCGCTGTGAATGAAGCCGTCTTCAAGGCTTATCTCGGCACCATTACACATAGAAGAGTCGATGCCATATTGCTTTAGCACGGGCCAATCTTCAGGGCCAACTAGGTCAATCGCACTAAAGCCCAGATCTTTTACGGTTTGGCACAACTCTTCAATGCTTAAATCACCGTATGTCCATCGACTTACCGAGTGATTCACATTGCCTTTAAGCGGTGTATTCATGGCATTACTACCTTTACCTGCTGTGGTTGACTCGGCTGCTGCTAAACCAGAGGCGGTTAGCCCTACTCCAGCTATTCCTACCCCAGTCATTGCCATGCTTTGAAGTAATTTTCTGCGGGCATTGTTATGCATCGGCATTTACCTTCTCCTTTCTAAATAGAACGGCAAAGAGCACTAACACCACCGCGGCAAACGCTGCTGGGAATAACCAAACCTGCTGCCAACTATGCGCACCTGTTTCCATCGTGTAGGTATCGGTAATTGCGCCTGCTACGGCAAAACCCACCAACATACCTACGCCGTACGTGGCCAAGGTAATTAGCCCTTGCGCGGCACTTTTTACATGTTCTCCCGCCTTTGCATTGGTATAGATTTGCCCTGATACAAAAAAGAAGTCGTAACAAATACCGTGCAGTGCAATACCGATAATAAGCATGAACAAACTTTCGTCAGCGTTTCCAAATGCGAACAGCGCATAGCGAATTACCCATGCAGCCATACCAATCACTAAGGTGGCTTTAATGCCGAAGCGATTTAAAAATACTGGCAGAGCCAACATAAACAGTACTTCAGATACTTGGCCCAATGTCATTTTTCCCGTGGCGTTTTCAACGCCTATTTCGGTAAGAAAAGGGTTAGCATTCTGGTAGTAAAAGGCCAGCGGAATACAAATGAGTACCGAAGATAAAAAGAACACAAAGAAGTTCTTATCTTTGAGCAATGCCAACGCATCTAAGCCTAGAATATCCCGTATGGTTACGGCTTTGCCGCTAGATTGAGGAGGCGTGTTAGGTAGCGTAAAACTGAACACACCTAAAATTAAGGAGGCAATGCTACATAATAAGAAGGTGTTTTTGAGCATACCATCGGCAATAGATTGGGCAGAATCCCATGAGAATACATAGCTAATCATAAGACCAGCCACAATCCAGCCGATAGTGCCCCACACACGAACTTTTCCGAATTCTTTTGATGGGTCGACCATTTGCCCAAATGACACCGAGTTGACCAGTGCCAGCGTAGGCATATAGGCAATCATGTACGCCAACACATAAGGGTAGAAGCTGACAAAATCATTCGCTTGGTACATACAATACATAAGTACAGCGCCAATGAGGTGTAAGAAACCAAGGATCTTTTCTGCATTAAAGAATCGGTCGGCAACAAGTCCCACAATGAAGGGGGCAATAATGGCGCCCCAACTCTGGGTTGAGAAAGCCATACCGATTTGCCCACCATTAGCAGCCAAGGTATTCGACAAATACGTACCTAATGTTACAAACCAGCCTCCCCAAATGAAGAACTGAAGGAACATCATCAAACTCAGGCGTAGGGTTATCATAGTTATTGCTATCCTGTTGATGGCGCTTAGCGCTCAAGCCCTAAAATACGATTATTCTTCGCTTCACTCACGGCACCGCCAGCAAAGTCGTCAAACGCATATTTACTTGGCTCGATAATGTGTGAAGCGATAAACGGTGCGCCTTCTGCAGCGCCTTGTGCACTGTCTTTTAAGCAGCATTCCCACTCAAGTACTGCCCAGCCGGTGAAGCCGTACTGGGTAAGCTTGCTAAAAATTCCTTTGAAATCGACTTGCCCATCGCCAAGAGAGCGAAAACGGCCAGCCCGTTCTTGCCAGTCTTGATAGCCGCCATATACACCGTTTCTACCGTCAGGATTGAACTCGGCATCTTTGACGTGAAACATTTTGATTCGGCTGTGGTAGCGGTCAATAAAGTCAAGGTAGTCAAGCTGCTGTAAAACAAAGTGACTTGGATCGAAAAGAATATTTGCTCGTGGGTGGTTATCTACAGCTTTTAAAAACTGTTCGAACGAAGCGCCATCATGCAGGTCTTCCCCAGGGTGAATTTCGTAGCATACGTCAACACCCGCATCGTCGAATGCATCTAGAATGGGCTTCCAACGCTTAGCGAGTTCAGCAAAGCCTTGCTCAACCAAACCAGCTGGACGCTGAGGCCATGGATAAACTAAGTGCCACATTAATGCACCTGAAAAGGTAGCGTGAGCTTTCAATCCCAAACGTTTACTAGCAATAGCCGCACATTTCAGCTGGTTGATTGCCCACTCGGTTCGCTCTTGTGGCTTACCATGCAGATGCTTTGGCGCAAAGTTGTCGAATAATTCGTCGTAAGCGGGGTGAACAGCAACTAACTGACCTTGTAAATGTGTAGAAAGTTCTGTTATTTCTACCCCTGCGTCTTTGCAAATTTTAGCAATGTTGTCGCAGTACTCTTGGCTTTCAGCCGCTTTTTCTAAATCAAAAAGACTAGGGTCGGTAGGAACTTGTATTCCCTTATAGCCAAGCGACGCTGCCCACTTCGCCATATTTTCAAGCGTATCGAAAGGCGCCTCTTTTCCCATAAACTGAGCAAGAAAGATTGCGGGCCCTTTTATAGGTTGTTGGTTAGTAGCCATAAGCGCTCACCTTTTTCGTATTAAGTTGTAGTCGCATTACTGCACTCCTTCCTGACTAACCGATTCCCATTTAGTGTCACTGTCAGTACTCGCTAGCATGGCGTCGATAAATACCATTCCGCGTAAGCCAGCATTTATTCCGGGAACGCCTTCGGCTTTGCCTTTTTGATTAGCGCGCACTGCTTTGGCAAAGTCGGTATACAAATTTGCCATGGCTTCTAAGTAACCCTCTGGATGACCAGCTGGAACACGACAACGTGCAGATGCCTCATCACATAGCCCAACTTGACCTTGGCCCGCTCTTAACACTTGATAAGGTGCATCGATGGGACGATAAGTAACAGAGTTAGGCTCCATTTGACACCACTGTAAACCGCCTTTGTCACCGTATACACGGATCTTCAATGCGTTTTCCTCACCGGCACATACCTGTGAAGCAATCAACACACCCGACGCGCCCTTTCTAGTTTTAATAAGCGCAGCGCCGTCATCATCTAATCGACGCCCTTCAACATGCGTGTTCAACTCGCCACATAGCGAGGTAACACTGTCGTTTAATACAAACTCAACTAGACCAAAGGCATGAGTGCCGATGTCGCCCATTGCACCTGTTGCCCCAGAAATTGCTGGGTCGGTGCGCCACTGCGCTTGTTTATTGTGCGTTTCTTCTTCGCCAGACAACCAGCCTTGAGGGTACTCAACATATACTTTTCTAATGTTGCCCAGCATTTTACTTTCAATAAGGTGACGTGCTTGCCATACCATTGGATAGCCAAGGTAGGTATGGGCCAAGCCATATAGTGATTCATTTGCGTGAATAACATCTTGCAGCTCTTTTACTTCTGCAAAGCTAACGCCTGCTGGTTTTTCACAGAACACATGGAAGCCCGCTTTAATAGCGGCAATTGAAATGGGCACATGAAGATGATTAGGTGTGACGATTACCACCACCTGCATGCGCTCTTGCTCAGGTAAGTTAGCTTCTTCGTCAAGCATTGCCTGCCAACTACTGTATGCGCGAGTTAACGGCACGTTTAACGATGTGGCAGTGCGTGAGTTATTGTCTTCATTGCGACTAAATGCCCCACACACTAACTGGTAGTTCCCGTCTAACCCTGCGGCATGGCGATGTACGGCACCGATAAATGCGCCTTCCCCGCCGCCGATCATTCCCATTCGTATTGGTTGCATCGAAATTCCTCATTGTGCAATTGCACTATTGGTGTCGCTAATGCGACAAAATGTAACCCGTTACATTTTATTGGTCAACACAAAAAACAGCATTTTATTAATCTAAAGTTTACATTTTGGGCGTAAACTCAGTTTCTAACTAGCTTTAATAGCTACTTAAATTGCTAAGCTTGAAACGCAAATAGCCTCTAATTTACAATTAATCTACAAATAACCTTTGACGTTCTCGCTAAAGTACGTATTCTCTTACCTAAAATGAAAACGGTTACATTTTAAATTTAAGTAAATTTGAATTCGCTACCATCGTATAACGCCTACCGTTAGCTGGTTGGGTTTACAATGCATACATGAACTAACAAACAATAAAAATATCAATGGCAAATATTAGAGATGTAGCAGATAGTGCCGGCGTTTCGGTTGCTACCGTATCAAGAACACTACAACAACCTGAGCGTGTTTCTCCTAAAACACGCAACAAGGTGATGGCTGCGGTTCAGGCTGTGGGATACAAACCTAATTTAATGGCGGTTAAGTTTCGCTCGGGTAAAAGCCACAATTTGGTGGTGCTTGTGCCCACGGTAGCGAACGTATTTTTTGCCCGTGTTATTAGCGGTATGCAGGAAGCCGCCGCAGAACTAGGTTATTCCATTTTACTTGCCAACACCCTTGGTAATAGTGAAATAGAAAGTCATTACGCCAAAATGGTCAGCACTTCACAGGCTGATGGACTTATACAATTGCGTGCACACAATCCTTTTGATGCCTCTATGGTTAACGACAACGGTCTGCTTCCCATGGTCAATGCCTGTGAAGTAATTGACGATGGTCAATACCCTGTTGTGTCGTTAGACAATCGTGCTGCAGCCAAGGCAATGACCGAACACTTAATATCGTTAGGGCATTCCCGCATCGCCATGATCAAAGGGCCAAACTCAAGCCCGCTAACCCAAGACCGGTTAGCTGGCTACCAAGACGCACTAACGCAAGCTGGTATTTCCTTTGAGGAAAACTTGCTGTTTCCAGGCGACTTTACGTTGCAGGCCGGCTACAACGCCGGTGAAACTATCGCCCGTTTGAAAGACAGACCCACCGCTGTTTTTTGTGAAAACGACGAAACCGCTATTGGTGCCATGCAAGCCTTCAAGCAAGCTAACTTGCATGTTCCAAACGATATTTCTGTGGCAGGTTTTGACGACATTGCATTCTCAGCGTTTGTTGACCCGCCACTAACTACCATTGCACAACCCGCAGAAGAGTTTGGTAGAACAGCGGTTACGCTTTTAGTGGACTTACTTAACGGAAAAATTCGCAAGGCTCCCAAAGTTATCATGCCGTTTGAACTTATTGTGCGCGAGAGTACGGGCAAAGCTTTGGGTTAATTGATGATAGCCATGCTTCATCACCTATGTACCACTACAGAAAAGGAGCAAGCAGTGAATTTAAGTAAAGCAAACTTAAGCAAGACAGTAATTTTAGACGCGGCCAGCGACATTGGCTCTGGCGTTTCTAGACGACAGTTCATTAAATACTCGTCTGGTTTATTGGCGGCTATGAGCGCTCCGGCTGTTTTGGCACATACTAGTTCGGCTAAGGGGCATGGCGGTGATAAAGGAGCAATGATGAAGGGCATGCATAATAGCGCGGTTGGCCTGCAGCTTTATACCCTAAGAGATATTATGAAGGTAAGTGTACCAGCTACGCTTAAACTGGTCGCTGACGTAGGCTACACAGAAATGGAATTTGCAGGCTACTTTGACCATAGCGCAAAAGAGATTAAGCAACTGCTTGATGAAAACGGCCTTACTGCGCCATCGGCTCATATTCAGTTAGATGCGTTCGATACTAACCTTTCACAAATTTTAGATGACGCTCACACCGTTGGCCACAAATACTTAGTGGTGCCTTGGCTTAGCGAAGCCCAGCGCGGTACGGGTATAGCGCCTTACCAAGCCCTAGCCGATAAGCTAAATACCATTGGTGAAGCCTGTAGGAAAGAAGGCATTACCCTTGCCTACCACAACCACGATTTCGAATTTGAAATACGCGACGGCAAAACGCCGTTAGACGTACTAATTACCCAAACCGATCCAGACCTTGTTACCATGGAACTTGATTTATACTGGGCGGTAAAAGCAGGTAAAAACCCGGTTGATTATTTCAAGCAGTACCCAGGTCGATTTAAGCTTTGGCATGTGAAAGATTTGGCTGAAGACGGCAGCTTTGCTGACGTGGGCACAGGCACTATTAACTTTAAAGATATATTTGCGCACGGTAAGTTAGCTGGCATTGAACATAAATTTGTAGAGCGCGACCAAACCACCGACCGCATAGCCACTATTGAACAAGGCTTTAAAGCAGTAAGCGCATTAAATAAAGGCGTTAGCTAACGCTTTTGACCTTGCCGTGGTTATAATGGGCACATAGCAAAGCATCATAATAGTAGTAATTTTATGAGTGAACTTTTCAGTGCCCTTTCTCGCGCATTAAGCCCCTATTACACCGAAATGAGCATTATGCTTATGGCCACAATTTTGGTGGTGTATGGCGACCTGATTAACGGCCATGTAAAACGCATACTGGCACCTTATCACTTTATTATTCGCGTTAGTTTGTTTGTAGTGCTGTGTGCCTTTGGCTATGGTGCACTAACCTTGTACGGCGGCCCCTTTTTGAAACACACCCTAGCCTACTTGCCTTGGCCTTACCAAGGAGCAGGCTATGTGGCATCATTTCTGTTGATTGGCTTTTTGGCTGAAAGGCGTAGGTATGTTTGATAAGCCTTATTGTCGTGCACCGAAAGACTAAGCGACTGTTTTACTATATTGCTCTATGTACTTTTTAGGTGGTAGATGCATGACCTTTTTAAACGAGGTAGAAAAGTACGCAGCTGTTCCAAAACCCACGTCTAGACATGTATCTAAAATGCTATTTCCTTTTAGCAGCAGTGGTATAGATTTTTCGATTCTAAAGCGCGACAGAAACTCGCTGAAATTGTAGTCGAACAACTCAGACATCCTTCGATTTAAACTTCTTGGGCTTATCAATAACTGGGAAGCAGCTTGATCTCTATTGAATGCTTCATCTTGATAGTTCTTTTCAAGAACAGCGATGAAGTTTAGATAGAATGCCATATCCTTCTCGTTATCAAATTCTGGAATTATTAAGCACCCGAATTTGAAAACGGGAAGCGCACTTTCATCTTCTTCTTTTTCTTTTGCTTCTCTGACCGACAATAAGTGTTCAACACGCAGTATTATTTCTTCATTTGAGGCTGGCTTTGCTAAGAAGTAATCGACCTTTTCCTCTAGCGCTGCTTTCTCCAGTTCAGCTCCGGTTTCAGCAGTGAGCATTAATATCGGAATGTTTGCGTAGCTAGAGTTTTGGCGAATAACCTTAGTTAAACCAAGCCCATCCATTTCGTGCATCATTTGATCCGTTATTACCAAGTCCACCAAATAATGCTGCATTACATCTAAGGCTTGCACACCATTTCGCGCGACTAGACAGCGATATTTGTCTGAGAACAGGTCGAAAAGATAAGAACGGAATTCTCTGCTGTCGTCAACAATTAACAGCGATTTCTTATTTGTTTTAGCGTCCGCTGGCAAAAGATCTTCAGCGTGCGAATTCACAAAAGTAATATCATCAACCGGCAGCGTTACGGTTACTTTTGTTCCGACACCTTTTTGGCTTTGAAGCGCAATCTCTCCTTGGTTTAACTCTACTAGAGTTTTAACCTTAGCCAATCCCACACCATTTCCATCTAATTTTGTGTTGCCCTTAGCAAACCTTTCAAACACTTTGCTTTGCAAGTTCTCTTCTATCCCCTCACCATCATCATTTACAATAATCTTTAGCGCCTTGCTATCCTGTATTGCGCTAACTTTTATCGTGCCAAGTTCAGGTGTAAACTTAATAGCATTCTGAACCAAGTTAGCCAAGATTTTCTCTAGGCTTTCACTGATCAGAGACACACCTTTTTTGACCTTTATCCGCACTTCAAGATTTTGCCTCTTTTGTTTGGCTAGGGGCTCTAGAGATAGCAAAATAAAACGGATATTTTCGGGTGAATAGGACTTGTAATAATCTTCTGCTTTGAAAGCTGTAGGGACGTCCTGACTCATCTGGTTAATTAATTGCTCGACCCTTTTCACATTGTCTTGAATACAGACTAATTCTTTGCGCGTGCCCTTATCTGCATCAGAAATTTTTTCTAACGAACCGTTAATCACTTGAATAGGTGTTCGAAGTTCAGAGGTAATTTCGTTGATGAAACGCTCTTTACTACGCAGCATTTTTTCGAACTTTGAATGCCCATCTGTAATCTCATAACGAGTTAGATGTGCGTATAGATTGGTGGCTTTGATTTTTTCATAAAGCTTATTTGCTATACCCACCTTCCATAAGTAAAAAAACAATATGACGATAGAAAGATATAAAATGATGCCCCATTTAGAAGCCCAGAAAGGCGGAGCTATATCAAACTTTATAGTCAACCCATTTGAAGTATCCCTATTGTGGCTGGTAATGACTTTAAGCGTGTGAGTACCAAAGCCCAAGTCACTTAAAGTTAAACTCATTGATGTTTTGTTATGTGAGAACCAAGCATCATCATCTAACTTGAACTCAATTCCCTCGCTCTTGCTATAAACATCACTATCGACAAAATTAAAGGTGACCTCTTTAAAACCGCTGTCGAAGTTAAAATTGAGGTGCTCAGGAAAGTGGAGCTCGTTCTGTCCCCTTTTATCATTCCATTTAATTTGCGTTAGAACAGTAGTTTCCACTCTAGTGGGTAGATTTTTAAGGCTTTGTATTAATTCCTTTTCATCGAGCAAATAACTGTATTTATCCCCTTTCACTAACACTTTTGTGCGCAGTTCCTCAAAACTTCTGTACTCAAAGTCTGTATCAAAAAGACCAAACTGCATGTCTACATTAAAAGCTGACTCGCTTGACCGAGGCTTTATGAAAAGCCCCATATTTGAGGCCACCCATAGATTACCGCTCTCGGTAACCATAGCCCCTCGAATAAACCTTAGTTCACTTAGCCCCTGAATAAACGAAGAGTTGACCGAGCCACTCTTCTTATCGATTTCTTTTAAGCCTGCCCCAGATGTACATAACAAATAAGCGTTTTCAAACTCAATTAAACACTGAAGTCCAAACCAATTCCCTTCGTCTGAGCTAATTGTCCGCCAATTAAACCTAGACAACTGAAAGTGCACATTATCAAACACATCAAAAGCAGCTAGCTCACCACCACTTAACAAAGCGCTATAAACAATTTTACGAGGAGCTTTGATGGTGTCTTTTATGGCTTCATTCACTAAATAATAGTAGTTGGCGCTAACCCCATCATCGAAGTAAAAATAGAAAGCGTCTTTATTGACTTGAATAAAATGGATGAAATCACTTCTACACAGTTCCAATGGATTTAAACCTGCTAACCGAGCAAAAATTTCTTCTTTGTGTGACGTACAATGGGCGACTTTATTTTTTACTAGAGTTTTCTCAGTTAGCTCCCCACTATATTCATTTAAAGTAAATAGACCATTTTCAATTCTGACCAATGTTTCCGTTTCGTCGATAGCAGATTTCTGAATATTTTCTCTTAGAGCGTTCCCGTTAAGCGATACTAGGTTTGTCGACAACTTTGTTTTGGGTAAAGAAATTAAGCCCAATTGAGATGAAGCAATAAGCATTGAATCATAAGGACCAACCGCAATTTTGGTTATAGATCGAATCGCCTCAGATGTAAGCACTGGGTTCATAAAGGGAGGCGTTGAAAGCTTCTCGTTTTCTAAAATTAATAGCCTCCCATCCGATACCCAAACTTTGTTATCTTCTGTTTTAATTACATCGTTTATATAAGTACCACTAATTCCCTCAGTAGGAATATATCGCTCTTTGTTGCCAAATATGTAAAGTCCCTCTGGACCTCCAATGTATAGCTCTTTATCGATCACCTTGATAAACGTCGCACTAGATAGCAACGGTAATTTGTCTCTTAGTTTATACTCTTCCACATTACCTGCCGTTTCTGAGATTGAGACGTAACCTTTGTCTGAAGCTATATGCACGTTACTTTTTTCAGAGAAAAGAGAGTAAACACCATTTAACTTTAAAGCTGCCAATTGGGAGCTTAACTTGGTTGAATGACTAGATTGTCTATTCACTTGTATAACATCGTCGATGACAGAAAAATAAAAGTTTGTGGAAGTCATTGTCATGGCCCAAACAGAGCGTGACCACTTTCTATCGGCAAATAGCTGCTTTGCTTCTTTGGTTTTCAAATTAATTTCGAAAATACCCACGCCATATTCGACAACCCACAAACTAACGCCAATCAAGTGAATATCAGAGATGATACCCGTAGCATTACTGGTCGTGTTGAATTTTAAACGCTCGGACTCCTTCCCAATTACTTCGAACACACCATTTTCCGCGGCTATATAAACCACTCTGTTTGAAACCTCCATATCGCGGATTACACCTGAAGGAATCCCGCCGAAGGTGGTCCTACCCTCTAAATTCACACCTATGGCTTGGCCCGTTTTTGGAAGAAAAATCAAATAGACAAGGAAAATTAGGACATAAGAATGAGTCTTCAGTCGATATCGATGAACTGTCTCAGTAGTCATATCTTACATCCCTGTATAACGTGTACTTTTTAATTGCTCATAAGAGCAGGAAGATTAAAAAAAATAGGAAGGGACATGAATATCGAACAAAAAACAAACATGCAAGAGCTGGAAGAGGAAGACTATACTAAAGTATATGCAGGGATTAACGTGCCATTATTGGATGAAGGTTATTATTTTATTTTACCAATAGGGCCGATAAAACCCAAAAAACCAGATGTGGATAGATGACATCTAAACCAACAACCACTTCATCCCAGCATTTTCGGCGGCTTGCTGGTCGTAAATAAAGTCGCCCACATACAGGCAGTCTTCAGGTTGAAGCTGCCATGTGTTCGCCACCATTAATAAGGCGGTTGGATCGGGTTTGGCTGGGGCATCTTCGCGGGTTAGCACGTAATCGATGGGTATACTGTTATTGGCTACCTTAATTGCAGTGGCCTGGCGGCAGTTACGGGTAACTATCGCCATGGGTAGTTTGTGTGCCTGCACTTTTTCTACCATGGCTTTGCCAATGGGTAACCACTTGGCATTTTCTGCATCAATTAGTTCATGCTGCAAAATAGTGCGGTGTGCATTCGCTTTGGTTTCGGCGCAGTTAAGGGCATCAACAAAGGTAAGAATGTCTTGGTTTTGTGGGCAACCTATGTCGGCGCGCATTTGCGTGAAATTAAGGCTCGACTCTACCAAGGTGCCGTCTAAATCGAATATTACACCTTTTATGCCGCTTAAGTTCATCTGCTCAATACTCACGGTTTTCTAGCCCTTTCACTTCAGTAATATTCTAGAGACTCGATTAACGCTCACCTAAAATAGTTCAGCGCGGTCTCGCTCCTTTTTTGTTATCCGTATAATGCCACGAAAGCCCTTCAGCTTCTGTTACGTTTACTTAAGGCTATGATGTTTTGGCTAAAAACTAACTGAATGATTTAAGTTTACGCCAACTACACCTTGCATTAGCATAGCCGCTCTTTTTGGCAGACTAAACTTTGCCCTTCTCATTTATTCATATTGTTAACAGGTAATCTATGGGTGTTTTTGCTGCGCTAGGTACTGCGCTTTGTTGGGCAATTGCTGCGCGCTTATTCCGTGGTACGGGTAACGCGTTTTCGCCGCTTACGATGAACTTTTGGAAAGGCTTAATTTCAATTGCCATCTTGGCCGTTGTGCTACTTTTCGTTCAGCCAACTGGGCTTACCACCAGCGCAGTGTTGTGGCTATTGCTTAGCGGCCTAATAGGCATAGGCATTGGCGACACCTGTTTCTTTAAAGCCCTACAGAGCATTGGCGATAGCCAAGCGGTACTGGTTGCCGAAACCCTTGCGCCTTTATTTACCGCACTTTTTGCTATGGCCTTTATTGGCGAATGGATTACCTGGCAGCAGTGGGTTGGCGTAGCAGTAGTTTTATTCTCGGTAGATATGGTCATAAAGGCACGTAAACGCAGCACTACTCATGTGTTTGCTACCAGTGGTTATTTATATGGTGTTGGGGCAGCGTTGTGTCAGGCAATCGGAGCAGTAGTAAGCCGCGACATTTTAAGCGCCGGTGAAATTGATGCTGCAAGTGCAGCATTTTTGCGATTAGTAGGCGGTATGGTCTTTGTGATACCGCTTATAGCCTTAACCAAAACCCGCTATATGCCTGTTATTAATTACCAAAGCGACAGCGGAAAACGAGTGTGGCCCGCTTTTGTGTTGGCCACGCTACTTGGCACTACTGCCGCTATCTACTTACAAATGTTTGCGTTCGCTTATTCCAAAGCCGCCGTTGTTCAAACGTTAATTGCCACAAGTGCGTTAATGTCGTTAGGGGTAGCCTGGGTGCTTGGTGAAAAAGCGACAAAAGCCACCATTGCATGGTCTGCCGTTGCCTTAGTCGGGGTCGCCATTTTGGTAAGTTTTGGGTCGCCTGTGCATTAGGGATAATGTGCTTACCACTTTTTAGTAGCTGCTAAGTTCAGACACAAAATACGCATAAAGATACAAAAAAGCAGTAAGATTTACGGGCTTTATATAGTAGTTATTGGCTCAAATCGATATTATAAAGAAAAAACGTAAACGTTATCCCTTATGACTCGAAGGTTATATTTAACACTCTTATCTTTTTTCAGCGTGTTGTTCGCGTCTTCTGCGACTCTGGCAAATACTGATGTCGATGCCGTTATCGAAAAAGTTCGCTCGCCCTCGTACGATTGCCCTAGTCAATCGTTGCTGCCAGAACTAGAACAAACGCTTACTTTAGAAAGCCTCACACCCCAACAACGTTTTGCTTTGACCGTAGCCAAAGGGCAGTTTTTGATTTGTCGCGGCAAGTATGAAGAAGCAGAAAAGATGCTGCTTAAAGCCATTATGCAGAGCAATATAGATGAAAGCTCGTACGCGTTTGCATCGGCTATTTATCAAATTGGCTTTTCTTATGATGCCAGAGAAAACCCGGCGCGCTGCAAGTACTACAAACAAGCACAAGATTTATCTTCCCCAGAGCGCCACAGTGATATTTTTACCAGCTCTTCGCTAGGGCTTATTAACTATTGTTCTGAGTCTACGTCACCCGAGGTAAGGCTGGGTAAAATGTTTGGCGTGCTTAAACGCTATTCCGACAACGGTAGCCCAGGCGAGTTGGCGCATATCCACAATGCTATCGGCCTTCTCTATGGCGATTTAGAACAACACGCTTTGGCCGCGGAGCAGTATCTAAAAGCCCATGAAATGGGTCTGCTTGTTTACAAAGGCAGTAATAAGGTAAGTATTATCATTAGTGCCATTGTATCACTGTTAAGTAGCGGTCAAACCGACAAAGCTTATCAAAGCATTTTGGAGTTAGGTGCACTGAATAGCGAAATAAACACGCCGCTTAGCAATTTTTTGTATCAATATGCACTGTCTATCTATTATAGAAAAACGCAAGATTACAATAACCTAGCCTATACTCTGTCCGATTTAGAAGAAGCAACAGCCAATATCTCTAGCTCTTTTGGTCAAATGCTGGTTGATTGGCACAAAGCTGAACTATGCTTACACAACAATAACCTAACCTGTATAAAGCAATACCTAGCTGACATAGGTGCGTTAGATAAAAATGCTATTCCAAGGATTTTCGAAACCAACCTAGACTATTTGAGCTTCAACGTTTCAATATTTTTGGCTTTAGGCGATATAGAGCGCGCAAAAGAAGCCCATAGTATCTACTCAAAAGAGGTCATTAAGCGAAGAGAAGTTACCCAAGATACCGCGATGATTGTCGGTGCCGCCAACTTGTATACGCGTATTTATGATCTTGAATCAACCATTGAAAAAGCTGAAGAAAAAAGAAGAAATACCTTATATACCGCTATTGCTGTGTTCTTATTGCTGGTTGTTATTGCCGGTTACGTTTTACGTAAAAAGCATCTAGCACGGAAAGCCATT
The DNA here is from genome assembly GCF_003443615.1 of Alteromonas sp. BL110. Taxonomy (NCBI): domain Bacteria; kingdom Pseudomonadati; phylum Pseudomonadota; class Gammaproteobacteria; order Alteromonadales; family Alteromonadaceae; genus Alteromonas; species Alteromonas sp. BL110. The sequence goes on from NZ_CP031967.1 coordinate 1,389,065, forward strand.
GACCCAGTAACACTGTTACTTAATGCCGATTCAGCTATTGCCCGCATCAATAAACTGGATGCCCCTAAAAAAGGACGAGCCATTGCTATTGCAATATTCGACATCAGCAACCTACGTGAAATAACGCGAAAAATAGGCTCAACAAAAGGCGATCTTGTATTGCGACAAATTGCACAAACCTTTCAGAACGTAACTCGTGGCAACGATATTGTAGGCCGCTTTGGAACCGATCAATTCATTTTATGTCTTCACAATATTGAAGAACGAAGCGCACGCCAATTCTTCGACCGAGTACAAAGTGCACTAGAAAACACCTTTGAGAGCGACAACTCAGACAACAACATTGTGGTTAAGTCTCAAATGAGCGTCTTTATTGCTAACGAAAAAATTACTGGTCTAAACGACATACTCGATGACATCGCCATGTCGATTGATATGAGCAGCCACATTGAAACCGATTAGCTTAAATAAAAAACGCGACACACATTTGCAGTGCCGCGCTTCCCGTTTCCTCACAATCTCCTTCAACGCCAATCCATCGACATTGGTCGTATAAGGCTTTAGCAAAACCAATTCTGTTTTACAGTGGTATAAGCAACAAGCGGTTTAGGACAACACGCAACGTTTTCTGCCATTAATAATAGGAAGGTGAATTGTGAAGCCAAGGGTTATTTTTTTCGATATCAATGAAACACTTTTAGATATGCAGGCTATTAAAACAGGCTTGGCATCAGTATTAAATGGCGATGAGACACTAGTCGACTTATGGTTTGCTAACTTGCTACATCATAGCTTGGTGGATGTAACGTCGGGGCAGTTTCATGACTTCATCGATATTGGAGCAGCAGTACTTACCATGGTGGCCCACAGTAAGGGAATAGCCCTTGATGAGACTACCGCGAAAGACACCATTAAACAGCATATAACTAAACTGCCCGCTCATAGTGACGTCATCCCAGCGTTGAAGGCACTTCAAAGTGCGGGGTTCTCTTTGGTGGCACTTTCAAATTCATCAAAAGCAGGGCTGGATGCGCAGCTTGAATACGCCAATATTAAGCCGTATTTTTCTCATGTATTAAGTGTGGAAAGCGTGCGAACTTACAAGCCACATGCAGCGGTTTATCACTGGGCCTGCCAACAGGCAAATGTGAAGAACGAAGATGCCATGATGGTAGCGGCCCATGGCTGGGATGTAAGCGGCGCTAAGGCAACAGGTATGCAGACTACATTTGTAGAACGTTCAGGTAAAATGATGTATCCATTAGGGCTAGTACCTGATCACAGTATTAGTTCGCTAAATGATTTAATAAGTATAGTGACTGACTAACTTCATTTATTGTACAAACAAAAAAAGTCTTACCTAGGTAAGACTTTTTTGTTTCTAAACACGCTTCGCAATTAAAGCTTTGCTAACTCTGGTCGGTTAGCTTTAAAGCCCTTTGTACTACATGAAGATCGCTTAGTTTCTAATGCACTTAGCTGACGCTTAAGCCATGATTTTTGAATACCGGACTTTGCTACGTCCATTTCAGTGCTTACGCGAGTGATTTCTTTTCCGACGTTAACGCATGCTTTTTTATTCGGTTCAAAGCCACCGTTAGCTAAAACTGAAGAAGAAAACATTAAGGCTGATAGCGCAATTAGCGTTTGCTGTTTCATAAGAGTCCCCAACTACTCGTTATTATCTCGGGTTAGTGTTTTACCGTAAGAATGAGCATATACTTGCTCTCAAATCTGTAAGGAATATAGCAGGCCTTTTTTTGTTATTAGGTACAGCAAAATATACGTAGTAATAAAACCTTCACTACTTTGCCGCCGCTATTACACATAAACCGTTGTCTTTTTTATTATTATGGCAACAACGCTTGACCTTACCATTCCACTTACGTATCGATTTTTATATTTTTACGCACTTCCAAGTAAGCCTATCCATAGTATCGGCTTCAGTAACAGCATTCTGAAGCAGCATTACCTACTTATTAAGCGATGCTATTAAAACACCTTAGCTTTTTAGGGACAAGGGAAGCATAACAATCCTTTTACATAAATCAGGGGATACGAGATGTTTTATGCCTCGTAACACTACAAGCGACTGCCAGCGGAAAGCTTCTCTACCGTCTGCATAACTGCTTTACCCATATCATCTAATCCAAGTACATGCTTTGCAGCTCCCTTCTCGATGGCTACTTTCGGCATTCCGAAAACGATACAGCTTGCTTCATCCTGACAAAAGGTTTCACAGCCCGCATTGAATAACTCATGAAGCCCGATAGCGCCATCACTCCCCATCCCCGTTAGCAATACGCCTATCGCGTTGTTGCCCGCGCTTTTACACAACGAATTAAACAGCACATCAACAGAGGGTTTGTGACCTGATACCCGCGCACCGTCAGTAAGCTTAATGCGATAATCTGCACCGCTTCTTTCTATTTCCATGTGTTTGTCGCCCGGCGCTAAATATGCTTGCCCAGGAAGCAGACGTTCACCTCCCTTCGCTTCTTTCACCTGCATTTGACACACAGAGTTTAGCCGCCGTGCATAAGTAGAGGTAAAGCCCGCCGGCATATGCTGCGTAATCACTGTTGCTGGGGCGTTAGCTGGAAAGGTTCGCAGTACCTCTTTTATAGCTTCAGTACCGCCTGTAGAAGCGCCTATTGCAATGAGCTTTTCTGTTCCTGAGTAACTCACTTTATTGACGGAAGATACTTTAGCAGGCGAAGCTTTTTTTACTTTTGAACGGGCGGCAGTTCGAATTTTATCGACAATTAAATCGTGATATTCAGCCATGCCTTGTGCCACGCCAATTTTTGGTTTGGCTACAAAATCAATCGCACCTAATTCTAGCGATCGCAAAGTGGCTTCCGCTCCTTTTTCTGTCAAGGTAGAAATCATAACCACAGGGGTTGGTCTGGCATTCATAAGCACTTCGAGAAAGCGCAAGCCATCTACTTTTGGCATTTCAATATCCAATGTTATGACATCGGGCGCCTTCTCAAGTACTAGCTTTTTGGCAACAAACGCATCTGGCGCTGCACCTACCAGCGTCATATCTGGTTCGCTTTTTATTATTTCGCTGAGTATTTGGCGGATAAGCGCTGAATCATCAACTACCAACACTTTTATTGTCATGTCTAGTCCTCAAATAAATCTACGCTGCCACTTGGCGCTTGCTTCGATAATTCCCAGCGGTGCTGACTTTCTCGCTCAATAATTGTTGCATTGTTAAGCTCGTGAATGCGCTTCATCATCACGTGTCCGCTACTTGGAAAGAAATACACCTTTCGCGCATAAACATCGCACAAGTCGCTGGCTAAAATAGGTACGCCTTCGGTTTCTAAAAACTGGGTTACAAACTCGGCATTAAACTTACCCACATCGTTTTGAACAAAAGAAGGAACAACCTTACCGCCGCCGAAGACTTTTGCTTTAAGCCGGTTCTTCTGTGCACCTACTTTAACGAGTTCATTAATCAATATTTCCATAGCGTGAACGCCGTATTTTGCAGCCATTCCTTGCACTTGCTTAAATTCACCCGCCGATTTATTCACGGTTGGCAACATAAAGTGGTTCATACCGCCAATTCCCGTATTGGGGTCAAACAAGCAAGCCGCTACACAAGAGCCGAGCACCGTAACCAACATTTTGTCTTGTGTGGTAACAAAATACTGACCGGGTAAAAGCTTTACCGCTTCTGTAGAAAAACGTTTGTCGTAGTAACTTATGGGCAGTTCAAAATTGGGGGGCGCCACAATATCTCCTAATCGACGGGGCGATAAATAGTTTTCCCCACCGGTCTAACAAGATTAGTATACATATTGAAATTTTCAGAATGCCCGGCCATGTATAACCCCGTTGGCTTTAGCATACCGACCATTTTTTGCAGTACTTTGAGCTGCGTTGGTTTATCAAAGTAGATCATTACATTTCTGCAAAATATAACGTCTAGCGGCCCCTTAACATCCCACTTCGCCTCGGTCAGATTGAGCTTTTTAAACTGCACCATATTGCGAAGCTCATCGACAACTTTTACTTTTCCTTCGTTGGCGCCTTTGCCCTTGTGGAAGAACTGCTTTTGTTGGTGTTGCGGTATTTTCGCTATCGAAGCTAAGGGGTAAACACCGGCTCTGGCTTTTGCTAAAACTTTGCTGTCTATGTCTGAAGCAATGATTTTGACGGGTGTTTTAAAACTTCCGAACGCTTCCGCTACTACCATCGCGATTGAATATGGCTCTTCACCAGTAGAGCTAGCAGCACACCAAATATTAGTAACATTATGCTGTCTTAAATAGTCAGATAGTGCAGTAAAGTGGTGCGGCTCGCGAAAGAAAGACGTAAGGTTCGTGGTAAGTGCATTGATAAATTGCTCTAACTCCGATTCCGATGTATTTACCAAGGCCAGGTATTCATTAAAACTACGCAGGTTTCTTGCTCTTATCCGACGAGCTAGCCTGCTGTAAACCATTGCCTCTTTAGCGTCAGATAGATTTATCCCAGCCTTTTTAAACAACATCTGCTGCACATTTTTAAAGTCCGCCTTTTCAAAGGCGAACTCCCTGGTGCTATCTTTTGTTGTAACAGCCGCTGTCATTAGAATGACTCCCACTCTGCTTCACTAGGCATAGCCGGTGTTAGCGTCTTGGCTTGAGGCACGCGATGAACGGGTCCCGCAGATAAGCGCTGCGGCTGGCGAAAATCTCCATGAGTAAGAGCCGCTATATGTTGCTGGTCACTGTTTAGCCCTTTTCCTATTACGAATACAGACACCCGTTCATTTAACTGCAGCGATTGCTGCTTAAGGCTGTCGGCCGCAGCGGCTGCCTCTTCCACCAGCGCAGCATTTTGTTGCGTCATTTCATCCATTTGAATTACGGCCTTGCTTACTTCCTCTATTCCTGAAGCTTGCTCGGCGGAAGCCGCTGCAATTTCAGACATAATATCGTTCACTCTTTTAATTGAGGTCACAACTTCGGCCATGGTTTCACCCGACTTCACTACTAGCTGGTTACCGCTTGCAATTTTACTCACCGAGTCGGAAATTAACTCTTTAATGTCTTTTGCAGCCTCAGCAGAGCGCTGTGCTAGATTGCGCACTTCAGAGGCGACAACCGCAAAACCGCGCCCTTGTTCTCCAGCACGCGCAGCTTCTACTGCGGCGTTTAATGCCAGTATGTTGGTTTGGAAGGCAATCCCGTCGATAACGCCAATAATGTCTGAAATTTCTTGCGCAGAATCATTGATTTCGGTCATGGTATCCACGACCTCACCGATGACATCTCCGCCCTGAGAGGCAATCTTACTTGCCTGCGCTGCAAGGCTGTTTGCTTGCTCAGCGTTTTCGGCATTAAGCTTCACGGTTCCAGTTAGTTCTTCCATGCTTGATGCAGTTTCTTCAAGACTAGAGGCCTGTTGTTCTGTGCGGCTTGATAAGTCAGCGTTGCCCGTTGCTATCTCACCTGAAGCTACATTGATAGTTTCTACCGCTTCATTAATACTGGTGATGGTGCCACGCATTTCATTAATAAATTGGTTTATTGCTTCGCCTAACACGGCAAAATCGCCATCTAACGCGTGGTCAATGTTAACCGTTAGATCTCCTTCAGTAAGCTTAGTCATAACGTGCTTAATTTCATCAACCGCTTGGGTTCTGCCTGTAATGTCGGTAGCGAACTTCACTACCCGGAAGGGTTTACCATTGTGGTCTAAAATGGGGTTATAGGTAGCTTGAATAAAAATCTCTTTGTTGTTTTTACCTACTCTGCGATATTCACCTGAAGAGTAAGTACCGCTGCGCAACGCATCCCAAAATGCAGCATACTCAGGGCTTGCGCGATGAGCGGGGTCGACAAACATGCTGTGGTGCTTACCTTTGATTTCTTCTAGGGTATAACCCACTGTATTTAAAAAGTTTTCATTGGCATTTTGGATAATGCCATCCATGTTAAATTCAATAACCGCTTGAGATTTACCAATGGCGGCTAACTGCCCTTCAAAATACGCATTTTTAACCTTTTGCTCGGTAATGTTGCTGGCATACTTCACCACTTTGACAACGTTGCCACTCATATCGAAAATGGGATTGTAGGTGGCTTGAATCCATATATCAGAGCCATCTTTCGCAACACGGTGAAACTCACCAGAATAAAACTGGCCTTCAGCCAACTTCTTCCAAAAGGTGCGGTATTCTTCAGATTCACGCTCTTCCCTAGTGACGAAAATTCTGTGGTGTTTACCCTGAATTTCATCTAGTGCATATCCAACCGTGGCCAAGAAGTTATCGTTTGCGGTTACTATGTTGCCGTTGGAATCGAATTCGATGACTGCTTGAGATTTACCGATCGCATCTATCTGACCGGTATTAAATGCGTTTTGCAGCTTTTGTTCAGTAACATCGGAAGCGTATTTCACCACTTTTTGAGGCTGACCGAACTCATCAAAAATAGGGTTGTAAGACGCTTGAATCCATAGCTCGCTACCATCTTTTTTTACCCGTTTAAACTCCCCTGACTTAAACTCGCCTTTATTCAAATCTCGCCAAAATGCTGCATATTCAGGGCTCATTTTATAGTTGGGCTCGACAAACATGCTGTGATGTTGTCCCTTTATTTCACCTAGCTCATAGCCTGTTGTTGCACAGAAGTTTTCGTTGGCGTATTGAATTACACCATCTAGGTCAAACTCGATGACAGCTAACGATTTATCGATAGCGTTTATCTGTCCTTCATAGTCTGCATTTTTGCGCTTTTGCGCGGTGATGTCTGTGGCAAATTTAACAACGCGAACAATATTGCCCAACTTATCGTAGATAGGGTTATACGAGGCTTGGATCCAAATTTTGTCACCGTTTTTAGCTACACGACAATACTCTCCACTGCTGAGTTCTCCATTTCTCAGGTCTTCCCAAAAACGGTTGTATTCTTCAGATATGCCATAATCAGGTAACACAAATAGTCGGTGATGCTGACCTATAATGTCTTCTTTCGAATAGCCTGTTACTTTTAGAAAATTGTTGTTAACATCTTCAACTATCCCTTCGGGAGTGAAGGAAATAACGGCTTGGCAACGGTCGAGGCCCTCCAGTAAGCCAGACTTATGCTGCAACTCCTGGTCGTTTATCCATTCCACCATTGTGCCAAGTTTCTCACCCTCAACGCTTTTAATTGTGGTCAGTTTTAGAGTAAATAATAGGTCGTCTACTTGTAGTAAAAAGGTATCGCTACTATTACAGGCGCTATATCGCTGGCTCAGTTCTTTGCTATTAGTAAAAAAGCCTGTAACCGAGGTACCGGTTATAGCGTCAAGGTTAATATTGGGAAGGGAGAGGTTGAACTGTGCCCGATACTCTGCTGCAAGTTGTTTAAACGCTTTATTGGCAAAGGTTATTATTCCCGATGCATCCACCAGCATTAAACATGCCGTGCTCTCACTCAACGCCTGCTCTTGAAAACGCGAAAGGCTTTGAGCAGCAACCAATTCTTCATTGTGAAATATATTAAAAACACCCATAGCATCACCTATTTTTTGTAGCGCTACGTGTTTGGAGCGCTGAATAAAACTGCAAGTAATAAAAAAGGCGAATTCCCTTTTGAAGAATTCGCCTCTAGTTAACTAAAAAGACTCCCACTCGTCATTGTTTGGTACTTTAGGAGCTAGCTTCTTATTTGTTTTTAACATGGCTACTGAAGCCACCTTTTTCTCTGACACTACCTTTGGCGCTTTCTGCGGGCTCGTTTCTGCAATTGCAGCTTTATCACCAATATTAAACGCCGATACACGCTCAGATAGATTACCGGATTGCTGTTGCAAGCTTTCAGCAGCTGCCGCAGCTTCTTCTACCAAAGCCGCATTTTGCTGGGTCATTTCATCCATTTGCACAACGGCTTTGCTGACCTCTTCAATTCCGGACGCCTGTTCAGAGCTCGCCGCCGCAATTTCCGACATAATGTCGTTAACGCGCTTGATAGACGTCACTACTTCTTCCATGGTGTCACCAGACTGATTAACGAGTTTATTCCCCCCGTCAATTTTGCTCACCGAATCCGAAATAAGCTCTTTAATTTCTTTCGCCGCTTCAGCAGAACGCTGAGCTAAGCTTCTTACTTCTGAGGCCACCACTGCAAAGCCACGGCCCTGCTCACCCGCTCGTGCCGCCTCCACAGCAGCATTTAAAGCAAGTATATTGGTTTGGAATGCAATGCCATCGATAACACCGATGATGTCTGAAATCTCTTGGGCTGACTCGTTAATCGACGACATGGTATCGACTACCTGACGAATTAACTCCCCCCCTTTTGTGGCAATATCGCAGCTCTGCGAAGCCAGACTATTAGCTTGCTCTGCGTTTTCAGCATTGAGTTTTACCGTACCTGTAAGCTCTTCCATGCTTGACGCGGTTTCCTCAAGACTAGACGCTTGCTGCTCGGTACGGCTTGAAAGGTCAGCGTTACCCGTGGCTATTTCAGACGATGCAGTATTAATGGTTTCTACTGCTTGGTAAATAGAACCGATAGTGCCGGACATTTCACCGACAAACTGGTTTATGGCATCCCCCAATACTTGGAACTCGCCTTGGAACTGTTCATCAAGCTCTGCGGTTAAGTCGCCATCCGACAAGCGGGTCATCACATCACTTATTGAGCCGATAATACGGCGCATATCATCAATGAAGCGGTTTATTGATGTACCTAGTTCTTTAAACTCGCCGTCGAACTCATGCTCAATGCGACAGTCTAAATTTCCCTGAACTAATTCATTCATAGCTGTCTTGATATCACTTATAGCCTGCTTTCTACCCGTAATATCGATGGCATATTTCACCACGCGATGCGGCCTGCCATTTTGATCTAAAATGGGGTTATAAGATGCTTGGATCCAGACCTCTTTGCCGCCTTTACCTATACGCTTAAACTCATCGGTGAACTGTACGCCTTGGCGTAACTGTTCCCAGAACTGGCTGTATTCGACACTGCGCTTGTATTCATCTTCTACAAACATGCTGTGATGTTTGCCGACAATTTCGTCTAGGCTGTAGCCAACCGTGTTGGTGAAATTCTCGTTGGCGTTTAAAATTTTTCCGTCAAGGTCGAATTCAATTACCGCCTGCGCTTTGTTTATTGCTTCAATTTGTCCTTCGAAATAGGCGTTACGAAGCTTGCTTTCGGTAATATCGGTGGCGAATTTCACTACGCGAATGACCTTACCATCACCATCAAATACCGGGTTGTAGGTGGCTTGAATCCAAACCTCTTTACCCATTTTATCAAAGCGGCAAAACTCGCCACTTTGTAGCTTGCCCGCTTTAAGGTCGCGCCAAAACTGTGCGTACTCTTCAGTACGAATATACTGAGCATCACAAAACATCTTATGATGATTGCCTACAATTTCGTTAAGGCTATAGCCAAGACCAATAAGGAAATTGTCGTTAGCGTTTTGAATTACACCATCAGCATTAAACTCTATAACCGCTTGTGCGTTGTTAAGGGCATCTAGCATGGTGCTTTTAATGAGCAACTCAGATTGGTCAACCCACTCAACCATAGTGCCTATGTTTTTGCTATCTTGGTCGAAAAGAGGGGTAAGCGTAAGTTTGAAATTCAAGTCGCCTATGCTTATTGTAGAGGTCATGGTCGATTTCAGTTCAGCAAGAATATTACGTTGATGCGACGGGTTACGGTGGAACTGATCGATGTTCTGCCCCTCAAGATTGTCAGCAGAAAAGCTGGGAAGAACCGCCTGTAGCTTCTTCTCATTTTCTTTAAGCAGTGTTTTAACCGACTGATTGGCATAAATAATATTTCTGTCTGCGTCAGCCATCATGATGCAGCAGGTGGTGACATCAAGCGCCTGTTTGTTTCTTAATGCTTGGTTAACGTCCGTTGCTTTCGTGAAGTCTTCTAACCACGTCATAATTCCCATTGTCTCAGCCCTCAACCGCTTGTGTTTTTGTTTCAACTAAGCCCAATTCGTTACTTGTAATTAAGCTCTCGATATTTACTAAAATAACCATGTGCTCATCTACATCAGCCAACCCGTGAAGATATTTACTATCGAACGCTACACCGAACTCAGGTGGGGGAAGCATGTCCTCTTCTGAAAGGCGGATAACGTCAGACACCCCATCGACCACAATGCCAACAATACGCTCGTGCACGTTGAGCATGATGACGATAGTAAAGTCATTGTAGGTGGCCTCGCCTACATTGAACTTAATCCGCAAGTCCACGATAGGCACAATGTCGCCACGAAGGTTTATCACCCCCTTGATGAAGCTTGGGGCATTGGCAATTTTGGTGACCTGTTCATAGCCACGAATTTCTTTCACCGTTGTGATGTCTAAGGCGTAGTGTTCTTCGCCCAATACAAAACTTAAAAATTCATTCTCTTTTGACGCACTAACGGCTTGCTGTAATGCTGCTTCGCTCATAGTGAAACCTCTTCATTTGGAATATTGGTACAATTTGCTGCCACCGAGTCGGCATCCAGAATCATGGCCACCTTGCCATCGCCCATAATGGTGGCGCCTGCAATCCCGGCTACTTTTCTGTAATGTTGCTCTAAGCTTTTGATGACGACTTGCTGTTGACCTACCAAAGAGTCCACTAGCACGCCGTAGCGTTTCTTGCTGCTTTCTAGCAGTACTACTATGCCTTGGGTCGGCTCTGTGATGCCGTCGTCCACTTGCATAAGCTGAGTAAGCGATACCAGAGGCCAATACTGATCTCTAATCCACAGTACCCTGTCATTGCCGAGCGTTTTTACTTGAGAAGTCGTAGGCTGGAAAGACTCGATAACATTGAGCAGAGGAATAACAAATATTTGGTCGCCTACCGATACGCACATGCCATCAACAATAGCTAACGTGAGGGGTAAATGAATGTAAAACGCTGAGCCTTCGCCCTGCGACGATTCAATCTCAATGCGCCCACCAATAGACTCAATGTTTCTGCGAACCACATCCATACCCACGCCACGGCCCGACACATCGGTAACTTCGGCGGCAGTAGAAAAACCTGCCTGAAATATAAGCTGCCAAATTTCGCTGTCCGGCATTTCCGGAGTAACCGCTAGACCATTTTGCGTAGCTTTATCTAAAATACGCGCTTTATTTAAGCCCGCACCGTCGTCAATAATGCCAATGATGATGCTGCTACCTTTCTGCTCTGCACTTAAAATAACCGTACCATTTTCGGCCTTGCCTGCTTGAAGGCGTTTTTCCGGGCTTTCTATTCCATGATCGATACTGTTTCTAACTAGGTGAGTAAGCGGGTCTACCAGTTTTTCGATAAGACTTTTATCAATTTCAGTGTTGCCACCCTGAATGACCAAATCAACTTTTTTGCCTAACTTTGAGGAGAGGTCGCGCACAACACGAGGAAAGCGATTAAATGTCATGTTCACCGGCAACATGCGCATAGACATCACCGACTCTTGGATTTCGCGGGTATTGCGCTGTAGCTCATCAATGGCAAGCTGTAAGCGCTCACCGACTTGCCCCTCTACTTCTTGCCCAACGTTAGAAAGCATTGACTGTGTGATAACAAGCTCGCCCACTAGGTTGACCATGGCATCAATTTTGGTGGTGTCTACACGAATTGATGCGGCTTCTTTTGTGGCCGCTTTAGGCTTGGTTTTTACTGGCTTGACGATAGGTTGTTTGGGAGCGTCTTGTGGTGAAGCAATTTGTGTTACATCTGGTTTAACAGGAAGGCTCTCTGGTTCGAAGAAGCCAAATCCTTCGTCGTTTTTGCAGGCTTCAGGCGTCGCTTCAGGCAGTTTATCCACATCGACCTTGTCGTCGTCAAAGAAACCGAAGCCCTCAATTTCCTCAATATCTTTTTGACTTTGCGAAGTTTCAGACGTGCCGCTTTGCGCCTCAGCCTCTTCTTCATCAAAGAAGCCAAATCCTTCAATCTCATTATCAGAGGTAGCGTCAAGGGCTTCGCATTGCTCAGGAGGCTCATGTGCTATATCTCCCGAAGCGCTAGCAAGCGTAGCTTCGAGTACTTTTATGCTTTCATCAATTTGCGCTTGGGGAAGTTCTGATTGCTCTTTGTAAGCAGATAGGGTGTCTTTGAGTACATCTAAGGTTTGCAGGAAAATATCAACGATTTCTGCCGTTACCTGTATTTCCTGGTTGCGGGCTTTATCAAGCAGATTCTCCATTACATGAGTAAGGTTCATTAAAGCGTCGAAGCCAAAAATTCCGCTTCCGCCTTTTATGGAGTGTGCTGCTCTAAAAATACTATTCAATTCTTCGGGGTCGGGAGCCTCCACGTCCAAAGTCATGAGCAACTGCTCCATGTCTTGGAGGTGTTCATCACTCTCATCAAAAAACACACCGTGAAACTGGTTTACATCAATGGTCATGGTTGACTCCCATTTGCCCTATTAAAACCGACGTTCGATTAGCCCAACACTCGCTTCATCACATCTAGCAGCTTGTTTGGGTCAAAAGGTTTCACCATCCACCCCGTGGCACCCGCCGCCTTGCCTTTGGCCTTCATATCATCGCCAGCCTCTGTGGTAAGCATGACAATTGGCGTCGACCGGAAGTTAGCTAAGCCTCTCAAAGACTTAACGAGCGTTAAGCCATCCATGCGAGGCATGTTTTGATCGGTAAGCACGAAGTCGAAGCGAGCACTTTGGCATTTATCCAATGCATCTTGACCATCTTGCGCAGTAGTTACGTTGTAATTTGCTGACTTGAGGGTCATTTCAACCATCTGACGAATAGATACAGAATCGTCAACAATCAATATGCTTTTACTCATAATTCAATCACCTTTTGAATTGTCAAAGTTGCTCTAAGCTTGCTTTGAAGCGATTTTTTGTTATCGCTAAAAAAGTTCCACATCACCTGCATCCATAGAAGTAGCAGAAACAGGGTTATGATCTGCCTGGCCTTTTTCCGTAAGCGAGTATTGATAGTTTTCTAGGTTTTCTCGCACACGTGCTGCACTTTCTGGGTTGAGCTCTGAAAGTTGCTCAACAATGAAGTCGATAATTTCGCGGGTATACGTGAGGTTTTGGCCATTTATATCGCCAAATTGAAGGCCGCGAATGGCTGCGGAAGTAGCGTCGGCAAGCTGTTGTCGAATGGCTTCAAGCTCGCTGGCCCCCTGTATATCGGCTTCCGCTTTTTTGATAATGCCCCTAAGCTGCGCGCTAATGGCACCTTTTGCATTGACTATATGAGAGATATCTTGGGAAGCCACCACTTCAGCCGTTTCAGTCAATTTATCGATAAGCGATTTGATATTTTCTATCTGGGTTTTAATCACATCGCTGAACTGCGTAGAACGGGTAGATAGCGCGCGAACCTCATCCGCAACAACGGCAAATCCGCGACCCGCCTCACCAGCGCGGGCGGCTTCGATAGCTGCGTTGAGCGCCAACAGATTGGTTTGAGAAGAAATATCGTCGATGCCGCTTAACGCTTCAATCACGGTAGGCATTGCTTGTTGAATTGTTTGAACTTGGGTTTCTAACGCTCTTGTAGAATCGGTCATTTGAGTGGTTGACGCGATAAATTGCGTTAGCGTTTTATCGGTGTCTGAGGCGAATGCGCGCATCTTGTCAGCGTAAGCGTAGTCACTGTCATCATCGTCTTTTAGCAAATTGTTTATACTTATTTCTTGCTGACCAAGCAGTGTCTGAAGCGAGATAAACGAGTTACTTAAAGTAGCGACCGCGTCGGTTTGTGTGGAAAAGATGTCGCCAATATTTAATGAAGTAACAGACAGTATTTCACTTGCGTCGGATACGGCACCCACCATTGAATCAGACGCTAGCGAAATCTCAATTGAAGAAGGTTCGTGAACTGTAGAAGGGTGCGCACCGTGTGTTTCTAATGCCTGACTTACACTTGTCACTTTCAGTAATACGAACAACAGAAACATAACGCAAGCAGAACTGAGAGCAAGGCCTAAATGCGAAACTGAAGTAAAGGATAAACTCCAGCTCCCTAACATCGTTAAAAATGCCACAATGAAAGCATTGCTCTTGCTAGAGAAGAAGTTGTCAAAATAATTTGCTGCTATGGCGACCACAAATACACCTCAATTGTTACCACCGCGTTAACGACTGTACAAAACACAATCAAATTATGGTCAAATTTCTCGCTTCAACAATTATACTTTTGAATATTTTTATTAATTTATTACTTTTGTGACATTTGCGACACGCGCAGTTGTGAGTAAAAAAATTGTAAGTGGATATAGGGGTAGAAATAGGGAAAGGAAAAGAAAGGATTGTGGGAGAAACTGAAGCAATAGGATGAGTAAGAACCACTCAAAGGCGACTACCCGCGCCTAATGCTTCGAGAGTGTCGAGTATAGCGTCAGAAATTTCTTCTAAAGGCTTAATGAAGCTTGCAGCCTTCATTTCTACTGCGGCTTTAGGCATGCCGTATACAACACAGGTTTTTTCGTCTTGGCAGAAGGTGATAGAGCCTTTAGTGTGCATATTTTTCAAGCCTTTTGCCCCATCACGCCCCATACCAGTAAGCAATACACCCACCGCGTTTGCGCCTGCATGCTCAGCGAGCGAATCAAACATGACGTCAACCGAGGGCTTGTGCCCCGATACCTTAGGCCCATCATCAAGGCTCAAGCGATAATCGGCACCACTTCGTTCTACTTTCAGATGTTTGTTTCCTGGCGCTAAATAGGCAAAGCCTGGCAACAATCGCTCTCCCCCCTGCGCTTCTCTTACGCTTATTTCACAAAGATTATCAAGTCGCTTTGCATAGGTGGTGGTAAAGCCTGGTGGCATATGCTGGGAGATCACGGTGGCGGGGGCATTGCGAGGAAAGTGCATGATGACATCTTTTATCGCTTCCGTGCCTCCCGTTGACGCCCCTATACCAATTATTTTCTCCGTGCCGGTATAGCGCATGGAGGCATGCTTAGTGCAGCGTGTTTCGGTGGGGTGACCTAACTTGGAGTGAGCAGCTGCTTTTATCTTTTCAATGATAACAGCGGCATATTCAGTCATACCTTGCGCGACACCTAACTTTGGCTTTGCCATAAAATCAACAGCTCCCAACTCCAGTGCGCGCAATGTTGCATCAGCACCTCGTTCAGTAAGCGTAGAAATCATCACCACCGGGGTCGGCATCGCCTTCATCATTACTTCTAGAAAACGTAGCCCGTCTACCTTCGGCATTTCAATGTCTAGGGTAATAACATCAGGTCTAAATTCTTGGACCATTCGTTTAGCTACGTAGGCGTCGGGCGCTGCGCCAACTAATGATAACCCAGGCGCTTTCCCGACGATTTCTGACAAAATTTGTCGTATTAAGGCAGAGTCGTCAACGACGAGAACTTTTATAGGCATGTGACTGTTCCGAAAATGAAATAACACCCGTTTTCGCTTGCTCAGAAAGTAAAACGCGATGCGTAGATTCACGCTCGTAAAGCGTAGCATTGTTGAACTCGCGAATTCGCTTCATATAAACTTTCCCGTCAACCGGAAAATAATAAATTTTGCGTGCATAAGTAGACAATAAGTCGCTGCTAATAAGGGGAATATTCGCATTATCTAAATACTCTGAGACAAACTCAGCATTTACTCGCCCAATGTCTTGCTGAACAAACCCTGGTAGCACCTTTCCGCCACCAAATGCTTTAGCCACCAGCTTGTTACGTCGCGCGCCCAAATGCACGAGCTGGTCTATCAGCATATTCATAGCGTGCACGCCATACTTTGTGGCAAGGCAGCCATCGAGATTACTGGTGAAGTTGAGATCGGGCAGCATGAAGTGATTCATACCGCCAATTTTCTTTTCTTGATCGAAAATACACGCCGCTACGCACGAACCGAGGATAGTGACCAGTGCTTTATCTGCAGCAGTTGCATAGTATTGCCCTGGTAAGAGCTTCACGGCCTCTTTTTGAAGTCGATTATCAAAATAACGTATGGGGTTTTCATCCTGACTCATACAGCTAATTCCTTTAAACAACGGGCCGGTAAATAGTCTTCCCCATGGGCGCAACCAGTTCAGGATACATAGTGAAATTTTCAGAGTGCCCTGCCACATACATGCCGTCGCTATGCATCAACTTCACCATGCGCGCTAAAATTTTGCGCTGCGTAGGTCGGTCGAAATAAATCATGACGTTGCGACAAAAAATTACGTCTATTGGCGCATCTAAGCACCAGTTTGGCGACATCAAGTTTAGTGGTTCGAACTGCACCATTTTTCGTAGCTCATCTACCACCCTTACTCTTCCGGTTTGTGAACCTTTACCTCTGTAGAAGAATTGGGTTTTATAATCGTAAGAAAGCTGACTAATACTGTTTTGGGCGTAAACGCCTTGGCGGGCCTTCTGCAACACTTTGCTATCAATATCGGTGGCAAGTATTTGTATATTAGGCGTAAAGGTGCCGAACACAGACGCCACCGTCATCGCGATACTGTAAGGCTCTTCACCCGAACTGCTCGCCGCGCACCAAATACGTTTAATTTGCGGACGCTTTCGAAGATGGTTAGCCAACGCCTCAAAGTGATGTGGCTCCCTGAAAAACGCAGTGAGATTGGTGGTAAGCGCATTAATGAAGTGCTCCATTTCATCTTCACAACTTCCAACATAAGCTAAATATTCTTTGAAGCTATTTATGTCGAGCGTGCGCAGCCGCCTTGCTAGGCGGCTGTATACCATCGCGTCTTTAGAGTCGGCTAGGTTAATGCCAGCTTGTTTAAAAAGCAGACCTTTTACGCGTTCGAAGTCTCTTCGACTATATGAAAACTCCCTTTGCGCGTCTGTGCTTTGTATGGCCGACATACACTAAAATGCCTCCCAATCCGACGCATCAGGCGCGGCTGGATTCAGCGCTTTAATCCGCTGTTTTGGCACTTCGCGCTCTTTAGGTAATGCGTGACTGCCATTTAAAGAGCGTACGTCAGAAACCTGTTCTGGTTTTCGATTATTTCCTACTTTGAAAACCGATACCCGCTGCGCAAGTTCGCCCGACTGCTGCCGCATACTGTCAGCGGCGGCCGCTGCCTGCTCAACTAGCGCGGCGTTTTGCTGGGTCATTTCGTCCATTTGAACTACTGCATTACTGACTTCTTGAATGCCAGTAGCCTGCTCAGATGATGCCGCAGCAATTTCAGACATGATGTCGTTAACACGCTTTATGGCTGTAACGATATTAGCCATGGTTTCACCAGACTTATTCACCAATACATTACCATCGCCAATCTTATCCACCGATGCGGAAATTAGCGCCTTAATGTCTTTTGCTGCCTCTGCTGAACGCTGGGCCAGTGTTCTTACTTCAGAGGCAACAACCGCAAATCCGCGACCTTGCTCCCCGGCTCTTGCAGCTTCAACGGCTGCGTTTAGCGCCAGTATATTGGTTTGAAAAGCAATGCCGTCAATCACACCGATAATGTCGGAAATACGCTGAGCAGAGTCATTAATCTCTCCCATAGTATGCACCACTTGCTCAATAACCTTGCCGCCCTCGGAGGCTACATCCGACGCTTGGCTTGCTAACCCTTTTGCTTGATCGGCATTTTCTGCGTTTAACTTCACTGTCCCCGTTAGCTCCTCCATGGCTGACGCTGTTTCTTCTAAGCTAGACGCTTGTTGCTCGGTACGACTGGATAGGTCGGCGTTGCCCGTGGCTATTTCATTTGAAGCAGTGTCGATGGTTTCCACAGCGGTGTGAATTTTGACTATGGTGTCGCGCAGCTCGCCAATAAAATGATTAATGGATTCACCAAGCACTTTAAAGTCGCCGTCTAAGGGCTCATCTATTGTTTTCAATAAATCGCCTTCTGTTAGGCTAGCCATAATAGATTTGATACTTTCTACTGCTAAGGTTCTACCCGTAACATCTGTCGCGTATTTCACTACTCTAAACGGCTTACCGTTTTGGTCTAAAATAGGGTTGTAAGAGGCTTGAATATAAACTGGTTTTCCTGATTTATCGAAACGCTTATATTCACCGCTAGCATAAACGCCTTGGCGCAACTGATCCCAAAATGCTGCGTATTCAGGGCTGTTTTTAAAGGCAGGGTCCACAAAAATGCTGTGGTGCTTACCTTTTACTTCATCAAGGGTGTAGCCCATCGCGGCTAAAAAGTTACTGTTCGCGTTCAAGATTACGCCTTCAAGGTCAAACTCAATGACCGCCTGAGACTTACTTATGGCGTTCAACTGACCTTCAAAGTAAGCATTTTTCAATTTATCTTCAGTAATATTAGTTGCGTACTTTACTACCCTAAACGGGTTGCCGTTCATGTCTTCTATAGGGTTGTACGAGGCTTGAATCCAAACACTTTTACCCGACTTACTTACGCGCTTAAACTCGCCAGAGAAGAATTTGCCTTCTTTAAGTTCAGACCAAAAACGTTGATATGAGTCTGTTTGTCTGTTTTCCTCATCTACAAATAACTGATGATGCTTACCTTTGATTTCATCTAGACGGTAACCCATGGTGTTGAGGAAATTGTCATTAGCGGTAATGATGTTGCCATCTACATCAAACTCGATGACCGCCTGAGATTTACTAATAGCTTTAATTTGCCCTTCGAAATACGCGTTTCTTAGCTTATCTTTCGTTACGTCGGTGGCAAATTTAACCACTTTAAATGGCTTGCCTGTACTGTCAAAAATGGGGTTGTAAGACGCGCGGATCCATATTTCTTTGCCGCCTTTTGCAAGGCGTTTGTATTCACCCTCGGTATGCTCTCCTGCTTTTAAACTCTGCCAAAAAGCGGCGTAATCTGAACTGAGCTTATACCTTGGCTCGACAAACATACTGTGATGCTGCCCTTTAATTTCTGACAAGCTATAGCCCATTGCGGCAAGAAAGTTTTCGTTGGCGTCTAAAATATTTCCCTCAAGGTCGAACTCGATTACGGCTTGAGACTTGTTAATTGCAATAATTTGCCCTTCGAAATCTGCATTTTTCTGTTTTTGCGCAGTAATGTCAGAGGCAAATTTAATGATGTAATCCACCTCGCCGTTGTCGTCAAATACAGGGTTATAGGTAGCTTGGATCCATACCTCGTCGCCTTGCTTATTGACTCTGCAAAACTCACCACTGTGTACGTCTCCGCTTTTAAGCTTTGCCCAAAACGCTTTATACTCATCGCTTTGTGCGTAGTCACTGTCTACAAAAATACGATGGTGCTTTCCGACTACTTCACCCTCGCTATACCCCATGGCGGATAAAAAGTTGTCGTTAGCGGATAATATTTCCCCATCTGTAGTAAACGAGATCACAGCTTGGCTTCGCATAATGGCATCGACCATGCCTTTATTGCGTTTATTTTCTGTATTGTCCCGCCACTCTGTGACGAAAAGCTGAGTACCGTTTTCGTCCACTGTTATTGCAGATGCACTTACGCAAAAGCTATGTTCAGCGAGTGAAACAAGCTGCTTTTTGTCACCTGAAGCATGGGTGAGTAAATAGGACGGATTTTCTGCTGAACTTGCACCAACAGTAATATCGTCAATATGCCTTCCTGATAATGTCGACTCGCCACTGCCGACAGAGAAGTCCTTGAGATAGGCTTTTGCCATGTGCAGGAATGCCGGCGTGCAGTAGTGAATAACCCCGGACTTGTCGATAACTAACAAGTTTGAGGCGCTAGCCTTTAAAATATTCGACTTTAATAGCGCGTCGTGTTTCGCTATTTTTAACTCTTCGCCGTTAAGAAAATTAAATACGCCCATAACTAATATTTCCCATTTTCAGGTGTTTCCGTTTAGTGGAGGACCTTGTTACTACGCGTCATCGTTAACGCTATCAGGTGCAACTAAACCCAGTTCTTCGCTGGTAATTAAGCTTTCGATGTTCACCAGAATGACCATGTTTTCATCTACATCGGCTAAGCCATGCAGATACCTACTGTCAAAAGCTACGCCAAACTCTGGTGGCGGAAGTACTTGCTCTTCAGACAAGCGGATTACATCGGATACACCATCTACCACGATGCCAACAATACGCTCTTGTATATTCAGCATTATCACAATTGTGAAGTCGTTATATGTGGCCTCGCCTACGTTAAACTTAATACGCAAATCCACGATAGGAACTATGTCACCACGTAAATTAATTACGCCTTTGATAAACGCCGGCGCATTCGCAATTTTGGTAACTTGTTCGTACCCTCTTATTTCCTTCACTGTGGTTATGTCCAAGGCGTAATGCTCATCGCCAAGTACGAAACTTAAGTATTCTTTGTCTTGTCCGCCGGTAACCGCTTGATGCAAGGCAGTTTCACTCATGAAAGTAACTCCTCTATTTGGCTGGAGGTGTAGGTTGTAGCAATGGAGTCTGCATCGATAATAAGTGCCACTTTACCGTCCCCCATAATGGTTGCCCCCGCGATTCCAGCCACTTTGCGGTAATGCTCCTCTAAGCTTTTAATAACCACCTGCTGCTGGCCTACTAACGCATCAACTAAAATACCAAAGCGTTTTTTACTGCTTTCAAGTAGCACCACAATTCCTTCTGTGGGAGAAAGCGCGGCGTCTTCTACTTCCATAAAGTCGTAAAGGGGCACTAAAGGCCAATATTGGTCTCGGATGTACAGTACGGTGTCGTTGCCCAAGGTTTTCAGCTGCTGCTTTGTAGGCTGGAAAGATTCAATAATATTTAAAAGAGGAATAACAAAGATTTGCTTACCCACTGACACACACATGCCGTCAACAATGGCCAGCGTAAGCGGTAGGTGAATGAAGAAAGCTGAGCCTTCCCCAGCACTCGATTCAATATCAATACGTCCGCCGATTGACTCGATATTGCGACGCACTACATCCATACCAACACCTCTTCCAGACACATCGGTAATGGCTTCGGCAGTTGAAAAACCGGGCTGGAATATCAACTGCCATACTTCTGCGTCTGACATATCATCAGATACATCAAGCCCGTTACTTCGCGCTTTATCGAGAATTTTGTCACGATGAAGACCACCGCCATCATCAATAATGCTAATAATAATGCTGCCGCCTTTTTGTTCGGCACTTAGAATAACCGTGCCTTTTTCTGGCTTGCCAGCAGCAGCGCGTTTGTTGGGCATTTCGATGCCGTGGTCGATACTGTTTCGCACTAAGTGAGTAAGCGGGTCGACAATCTTTTCAATTAAGCTTTTATCGATTTCCGTGCTGCCGCCTTGAAGCACAAGCTCTACCTGTTTACCTAGCTTCCCAGCGAGATCTCTTACTAAACGCGGGAAGCGATTAAAGGTTGCGGTTAGCGGGAGCATACGCATAGACATAACCGACTCTTGAATTTCCCTTGTGTTTCGCTGTAGCTCGTCAATAGCAAGCTGCAGCCGCTCGCCAACTTGCCCTTCAACGTCTTGCCCTATCATGGACAGCATTGACTGGGTGATAACCAGCTCGCCTACCAAGTTAACCATGGCGTCAATTTTAGTGGTATCTACCCGAATTGAAGCAGACTCTCGAGCAGTGCTTTTTTTCGCAGATGGTTTAGTTTTCTTATTAGCCGGTGCGGGGGTAGAGCCCGCCCCTGTTTGTGGTGCTTTTACATCGTTAGATGCTGGTGCAAGATTTTGAGATGTATTTGCATTTTGCCCTTGCGGCGCGCTACTTGTGTTTGGTGCAGTATTTATTTGACTCGCCGAAGGTACGTCTTCGAAAAAGCCAAAGCCTTGGCTTTCCTCTTTATTATCACTTTCAGCTTTTGCGGCTTCTGATTTTTCCGCTTGATATTCCAGACCATTACTTTGGGTTTCTTCATCATCGAAGAACCCAAAGCCGTCGTCAGCTTGGGGTGACGATTGGGGTGTTTCACTGTGTTGAAGGTCGCTATCATCCGATACGTCATCAAAAAACCCAAAGTCATCATCGTCTGCTTCGCTGCTTTCGCTAGATTGATTGTGAACAGGCTCTTCATCGAAAAAGCCAAAACCATCGTCAGTAGCTGAACTAGCCTCAGAGGGCTCATCATCAAAGAAGCCAAAGCTGTCATCCTCAGCACTTTCGGCTTGTTTACTTGCGCCTTCTTCTTCGCCTGTTCCATCCGGCGTAAGTTTAGCACTTTGCCCATTCATTACGTCGTTTAGTATTTTGATGCGCTCAACAATACTTTCTTGCGGAACTGGTGTTTCATCGCGGTAGGCATTTAGCGTGTCTTTTAAGACATCGAGAGTTTCTAAAAGTACATTGACAATGTCAGCTGTGACGCTAAGTTCATTGTTACGGGCTTTGTCGAGTAAATTCTCCATCACATGCGTTAAATTCATCAACGCATCAAAGCCGAAAATACCGCTTCCGCCCTTAATGGAATGAGCAGCGCGAAAGATACTATTGAGTTCTTCGGGATCCGGAGACTCGACGTCTAAGCTCATCAATAGCTGTTCCATATCGTCGAGGTGCTCATCGCTCTCGTCGAAAAATACGCTATGGAACTGTTCAATATCGATGCTCATTCTGAATCCTTCCAGACTTAAGGTATTAGAAGATGGGCTTAACCTAAGACGCGCTTAGTAACATCAAGAAGTTTGTTTGGGTCAAAAGGTTTTACCATCCAGCCTGTCGCACCTGCGGCTTTACCTTTTGCTTTCATATCGTTGCCCGCTTCTGTAGTAAGCATGACAATGGGAGTTCTGCTGTAGGCACCTAACCCACGTAAATTTTTTATAAGTGTAAGACCGTCCATACGAGGCATGTTTTGATCAGTGAGCACAAAGTTAAACTGCTGACTCTTACATTTATCCAGGGCTTCTTGACCGTCTTGGGCTGTGGTAACGGTATATCCGGCGCCCTTTAGTGTCATCTCTACCATTTGACGAATCGACACTGAATCGTCGACAACTAAAATATGTTTGCTCATATGCTCACTTCTCCAAAGTATGTCATTACTGACCGTGCTTCCTGTTCCTTTCTTAGCTTAGAACAATTCCACTTCTCCAGCGTCCATAGAGGTTGCAGACACCGGGTTGTGATCATTTTTACCTTTTTTTGCAAGCCCTTTTTGGTACTCGCTTAATGCATCGACGAAACTCTCAATATTGCCAGCATCTAACGTAGCCAACTGTTCTAGAATGAACGTAATCATGTCTTGGGTATACTGAATGTGTTGACCGTTTATATCCCCAAACTGCATCCCCCGGATAGCGGCGTTTATCGACTCATCAAGCTGTGACCCTATATCTTCAATTTGTTTAGTAGTAACAAGGTCAGCTTCTGCTTTTCTAATGATTTCGGCTAGTTGATCACTTATATGTGATTTAGCGTTAACTACCTGAGATATATCTTGCGAGGCTACAAATTCTGCTGTGTCGGTGAGCTTATCCACCAAGCTACGAATGTTCTCAACTTGGGTTTTAATGACGTCACTAAACTGTGTAGAGCGAGTTGATAATGCGCGTACTTCATCTGCCACCACCGCAAAACCTCTACCAGCCTCACCCGCCCTTGCCGCTTCTATCGCGGCATTTAGGGCCAACAAGTTAGTTTGCGCGGCAATATCATCAATGCCGCTAAGTGCATCTATAACTGTAGGCATCGCCTGTTGAATGGTTTGCACCTGTTCCATAAGGTGCTTGGTTGACGAGGACATTTGTTCGGTTGAATCGATAAACTGGGTCAGAGTTCCATCTGTTTCTTGTGCAAACGTACGCATGCGTTCTGAATACGATTGTGTCTGCGTACTATCAACGCTTAATAACGCGTCGATACATTGAATTTGCTGTGCAACAAGCGCTTTTAGGCTGCTAAAGGCATTAGATAAGGTTTCTACGGCGTCATCTTGCGTAGATTTAATGGACGATAAATTGGTATCACACGTGCTTAAAGATAGAGCAAGCTCGTCGCTCGCCTTCTTAATTTCAGTGCTATCTGCTTGTAAGCCTTGCGCCAGGTTTTCATTATTGGCGTAAATCTCTTCGACATCACCCGTCCCCTTTGCAGAAACGACAGCACTTATTATGACTATGCCTGTCAGTACCACTAAAGCTGTAACACCAGACACAAAAAAGAATAAAGCCCAAGAAGCAGCTATGCCTACTCCACAAAGTACATATATACTTTTTAAAGCCCCTTGCTGCGTTGAAGGTAAGTTATTAATTGACAAAAAAACTCTCCTTGAAAAAACACTGTGACTTAACACCAGCAGCACTCTTTCATACTAAAGCACGTTACTTATTAACGAATTACAAAGTACAGCGCTCGCCATTGCGAGCGCCAATAGGCAAAACCGCCTAACGCAAAGACCACATAACCTTGTTAGACAAGGTAGGTAACAAAGTTATGTTTAATTGTCTTTGCACACATGAAGTAAGCGTAGTACCCATTTTGAAAAGTAGGCAAGAACAAGCATAAGTTTTTTATAAAAAAAGCTCTCTTTGGCTTTAACTGCGTCTAAAAAGCGTAAACTAGTTCTTATCAGGCTTGTTTTCAGAGTATTTGGCGTCGTTCCACTATGCGACTATGCAGGGTGCTCTTTCTGAAATCGAAACATTCAAGTGCGCCTATGATGCACACCACTTCCTAGTAATTTAGCCATATATGCCATTATTAATTTTTGATTTCGACAAGTGCTTAACACCGAGCGATAGTGTAGGTGAAGACATTTTGTTACCTCTATTTACTGTCATTGAGTCAGATAAGCGTAACGATTTAACTCCCTCTTTAAGTCAAGAAATGCGTCTGTTTTTTTGAGGTAAGCCTTTGGACTATACGGTTGAAAAATATAATTCAGCTACGAATGAGGTATGGGTTATTGGAGACAGTAGGGAGTCCGAAATTAGTGCAGGTAATAGTTTAGGCATGAAAACGGTTCAGATACTTCGAACGGGCGTTAAAAAGCCACTAAAAGCACAATTCCATGTGTCTTCGCTTCAAGAGTTTTTAATTTTGGTTCAGATGTCGTAGCGCTTGTGTATTCGTCATTATCAATTACTAGAGGCGTTTATTGGCCTTTCAATTCCGCTTCATTCAGTTTAATAGAGGAAAATATCTGTTCAGTTTCGATTTTATCGATAAGCCCCACTAGGGGGCATTATCATGCCCAAATTCATCTATCTTGCGGATCTATTTAATAGAGGCCGATCAATTATGGCTCCAGACTATCAGTATCAGGCAAAGGTATGTACTTGTATCCAGTCAATACCAAAACTCCATCCACATAAGTATAAGTCCACTCCCTGGTTCCATCAGCTCTAGTCTGCTTGACTGTTTGCTTATCACCTTCTTTCGGTGCTGGATCAGGATTTGGAACACTGTTAAGAGTTTCAAAAGAACTATCGGCTCCTTTATTAGAATCTCCTACACCCGTACAGAAATGCTTCTTACTTATCAAAGTATAAGGTTCGTCAAGGTCAAAAGTGTTAGTGCTAATTGCTTCATACATTGCATCAATCAGCCCAGAACTAAGATTAGGGGTGCCTTTTTCCTCTACCACTTCAGTACTACAAACCGTTTTTGCTAATGTGGAACCAGAAAATACAATAAATGAAACCACGAAGAGTGATACATAAGTACCTAATTTGACTAATTTTGGCGACTTCGAACGTGTTCGATGGCTTTTATTCGATGATAGAGAATTATGAATATACTTAGGCATTATAATTAAAACTCCCTCTTAATTTAAATTGTGAAAGTCCGCAACTAAAGCCTAGTCGTAGCCCATGCATAAAGCAAAACGCATTAAATCAAACCTCGACAATTAAGTGCATGAAATTACTTAGATTAAAAATCAACAAGTACACCACTCGCTAAGTTAAGTACCCTTTCGTATGCTCTTACGCAGCAACCTTTGTAATGGAAAAAAATAACACTGCGTTTTCTATAGATAGAAACGGTGGAGCGGTTGTTGGACAGCAACCCTATTTATGGAACACGAATCTCAACAATGCTAACCAGCAGCGGGTGCAGATTAGTCATGGAGATGGCTATTACTCATATAAAAAAAAGATACAAACCTTTGCTGGGAAGGTGGTAGCGGCCATGGTAGCTATCCTGCGACCAATATTATTGACGGTAATACCGACTTTTCATCACGGTGGGCTGGTAGCGGCTCGCCAGTAAATTTAACTAGTTTAGCTTAACGAAACCACTACGATATCAGAAGTTGGCATAGCTTGGGGTCGAGGCGATACGCAGGCATACACATTTGAAATATACGCACGCCCAGGAACTTGCGGCTCTTGGACGAAAGTCTTTGATGATGTGAGCAGGTTTTAGTCGCTATTTGTGTCTAACGTGCTAGCAAATGTCGTCAGGAAAGTACCTATCGATATGCACACTGCCACCGCTGAGAAAATCAGAAATACTAGGTTCAGATTTAGAGGAAGAAAATCGATAATAGACGTGAAAAATTGACCGGCAAACACGGCCATCGCAAAGTACGACAGGTTTCGCCCTCGGTTCCCCTCTTGGCTTATTTCTACCGTAGCATGATTGAGTAGTGGTATTGATAAACCAAAGCCGCCACCTGCAAATGTCGCTGCTAGGATTATAGTCTGGATCTCACTAAACATACCGAAAATCAACAGCGCTGCGCCAAAACAAAGAAATGAAAGTGACAGTGTTCTTTTCTCAGTTATTGCTTTAACAACACGGGGCAATATCAAAGCCGCAAAGACAGCAACCAGCGAAATATACGATAAAATATAGCCAATTTGCGCTTCTGAGTAACTAAGCGCTTCAAGGTGTTGAGGTAGAGAGACAACCATACTGAAAAATAGGATCATCGCACATATAGCAAAACTTAGAATTGATTTAATGCTAGTTGGATTTGTTGCAGTGTGTTCCACTTTAGTGCGGCTAGCGCTAACTTTTGAAACGGATAACTTAGATTTGCTGGGTACAGAAAAGATGATTAAAAAAGCACACACAGCAGCAATTCCATATAGTAAAAACGCGGCTTTCCAATGAACTTGCGCAAGTAATCCACCAATAAACAGGAAAATAACGCCACCAAGCTCAATAGCCATTCCCTGTTTTGCAATCATTTTTAAACGCGCTTCACCATCGTACCATTGGGATATAAGGGCAGTTCCTGACGCCATAACACCAGCGGCAAACCCACCCAATATAATGCGGTTAGCAGCAACCGCCGCTTCACCGCTAAGCAGGACGACAGATACGCCAACTACGCAGTAGCTCCATAAGCTAAATAGCAGCGTTTTTCGCGCGCCGTGTTTGTCTATCCAGCGTCCAAAGAAATGAGCGAAGACAATAGCGCCAAGCGCGGGTAATGTGATGAGTAACGATGGATATTCGGTGAAGTACAACCCTTCGGCTATCGGAATCAGCCCCGGTGCAACAGCTGCTCCAACCATAATTGTAAGGGTGGCGCATAAGAGCAATGTAAATTCACCGGTGCGCGAAAGGTTATTAGAGATATTCATAAAGTGCTCCCTTTGTATTGAAACTAGGCGCAATGGTAACGGCTTGCTAGCCATCCCTTAAATGATATTATTCAATCTCATTAATCTCAAAACGGCATAAGCATGAATTTTAAGCACCTTAAATCATTTATTGAAGTTGCGCAGAGTAAGAGTTTTTCAACCGCGGCTACTCGGCTTCACACAGTGCAAAGTGCTATAAGCCGCCATATTAATGCTTTAGAAGAAGATTTAGACGTGACCTTGCTATTGCGTAATACCCGCACGGTTGAGCTAACTGAAGCAGGCAAAAGTTTTTTTAGCCACGCTCTGGCTATTGTTAAGCACTGCAGCGATGCCAAAGAAGAGGCGAAATTAGTGCAGAGCGGACACAAAGGTTTACTTAGAATTGCTTATCTTAGCTCTTCAACAGCGCATTTTTTGCCAGACATGTTACGCCAGTTTTCCAAGCAGCATGCAAACGTAAAAGTGAAAATTAGCGAAATGACAGTGGCTGAGCAACTTCAAGCACTTAGTGAAAACTCTATTGATATAGGATTCTCACGCCCAGCATCAAATACATACAAGTCATTGCTACAGGAAAAGTCTGTTGCTTATGACCCTATCCAAGCTGTGGTATCAGATGAGCATGAATTGCGAGCGCTAAATGAAGTTTCGCCGGAGATTGTGGCCGAGCATCCGTTGGTTTTGTTTTCAAGAACACATGCGCCTGACCAATTTGATAACCTGATGGCATTATTTCACGAACGAAACTTAAGTGTAGATCTAGTAAGTGAACCCCATTCGATGCAAGCTTTACTGACAGAAGTAGCAAGTGGCAATTGTGTCGCGCTTGCTCCTAGCTGTGTTCAGAACTTGCAAACCTATGGCTGTACTTTCATCCCTTTGAATCCCGGCATGAACGTTAAGCTTTGTATGCATTGGTCCAAACAGCCATCAGCCGTGACTAGCGCCTGGTTAACCTGGTACGAAGAGCATGAAGGAACGTTTCGTATCTGATAGCCACTTATGTCAGTACGAGATTAAGCCTCTCCATTAATATCATTTCTAGTATAAGTTGTGGGCGCGTACAATTTTTCCATCAATAAGACATGGGAGATTGTTTTGCCATCCTCTTTTTCAGAACTTACCAAAAAACAGCTTTTTTTATTAGCTTGCGCCGTTTCAGCAACTGCAGCTAACCTTTATTACACCCAACCTATACTGCCTTTAATAGGCAAAAGCCTAGGTGTTAAAGAAAGCGCACTTGGCACCATTCCCGCTCTTGCGCAAATAGGATATGCCATGGCGATTATTTTCATATCACCTTTAGGCGATGTCCTAGCAAGGCGCAAAATCATTGCGGTGCTCTCAGTTTTACTGTTTATTGGAGCGTGTATCGCATCAGTTTCCAGTCATATCGTGATGCTAGGTGTAGCGTGTGTATTAATTGGCTTAAGTGCCAATATTACTCAGCAAATCATCCCCCTAGTGGCATCTATGATGAGTGCCGATAAAAAAGGGCCAGCCATTGCTACCGTAATGACGGGGCTTACCGTAGGCATTTTACTCTCTCGAACCGTCAGCGGCGCGATAGCAACTCACTTTGGATGGCGCGCGGTTTTTGTAATGTCTGCACTTTTAGCTGGCATAGTGGGCCTAATGCTGTACCGCATTTTACCCAATCGAAAGCCTACCCTTTCTATGTCATATACGGCGCTGTTAAAAAGCTTGCTTCAGCTTTTTAACGAGCACAAAACGCTACGAAAAGCGACCTATACCGGCATGATTTGGTTTGCAGCTTTTAACGCATTGTGGGCTACATTAGCGCTACACGTCAGCGAAGCCCCCTTCTATTTCAATGCTCAACAAGCGGGTATGTTCGGCATAGTCGCTTTGGCCGGTGTTGCAGGTGCTAAATTAGCGGGCAAATGGGTAAACCAAGTAGGGGCAGCACAAAGCGTTTCCTTTTCAATTCTTGTTATCATCTCAGGGTTCGCCCTTTCAGCTTTTACTCAGAACATCCTTTGGGGGCTAGTTGCAAGCATTGTACTTATCGATTTTGGCGTATTTAGCGCCCAAGTTGCTAACCAAGTCAGAGTTTTTTCCATAGATGCACAAGCGCAAAGTCGTGTGAACAGTGTATACATGTTGGGCTATTACATTGGCGGTGCTGTAGGTTCATCTGCAGGCGTGAAGCTTTATGCTCAATTCGGCTGGAACGGTGTTTCAGCGATTGCCTGTGTCTCTTTGATCACGAGTCTTACTATTAACCGTTTAAAATAAAGTTAAATTGGTAATACCAAAATATTTATAGAAAAATATCATAAAATAAAAATAAGTAATATTTTCATTTATTTATACTTGATAATAAAAATAAATATCATTGTTATTTTGATCTATTTCAAATATGCACTTACATTATGTTAACCAATTTTATACAAATTGGCATTAAATTGGTTATACCTTTTAATAATTAAGTAAGGATTTAATAATGAAAGTTGCCTTTACCCTACCTTGTGCATTGCTAGCTATTGCCGCTACTAATGCGCACGCAGCAACCTTTGTAATGGAAAAAAATAACACTGCGTTTTCTATAGATGGAAACGGTGGTGCTGTTGTTGGCCAACAGCCCTATTTATGGAACACGAATTTCAACAATGTTAACCAGCAGTGGGTGCAGATTAGTCATGGCGATGGCTATTACTCATATAAAAAACAAGATACAAACCTTTGTTGGGATGGTGGTAGCGGCGGCTCTAATGGCCAAGCTATAACTTTAGAACCTTGTGATGCATCGAATTACGATCAACATTGGGAAAAAATAAAGGTGTTTAGCGGCACAGAAATTTATCGCTTCGAGAAGCGTAACGCCTCTGGCTATTCGATTGATGGAGGAAACGGCGCAACGAGACAACAACCGCTATATCTTTGGTCTTCCAACAACAGTAATGTAAACCAACAATGGGAACTAACTCGAACAGACGCAGATTCGCCATCTACGGGCAATGCTGGGAACTCTGTGACAATTAACACCGCTTTTGACGATGGTAGCGGCCATGGCAGTTATCCCGCGACCAATGTTATTGACGGAAATACCGACTTCTCATCACGTTGGGCAGGTAGCGGCTCGCCGGTGAATTTAACGGTTCAGCTGAACCAAACCACTACGGTATCTGAAGTTGGTATAGCGTGGGGACGAGGGGATACGCAGGCTTACACGTTTGAAATATATGCGCGCCCGGGAACTAGCGGGTCGTGGACAAAAGTATTTGATGACGTGAGCAGTGGAAATACGTCCGATATTGAAGTTTTTGATATTGATGATATTGCAGCTCAACAAATTCGCATCAAAACGTTTTCTAACACAGCAAATTCAACTTGGACGAATATTACAGAAGTTGAAGTCTATGAAGGCGGCTCTGTTACGCCTCCGACATCAAACCCTTCATTAGATCCAAGCGCGCCACCATCAACCAATTTTGATTTGTCTCGTTGGTACCTCAGCATTCAAACCGACGATGATGGCAATGGAAAGGCAGATTCAATTAAAGAAGACGAACTTAACGCAGGTTTTGAAGATAGTCGTTTCTTTTATACGGCTAACGATGGTGGAATGACATTTAGAAGTGAAATAGATGGTTATAAAACATCAACTAACACTAGCTATACTCGTTCTGAGCTCCGGGAGATGCTAAGGGCAGGTGACACTTCTATAGATACGCAAGGTGTTAATAAAAACAATTGGGTATTTAGTTCTGCGCCCTCTTCTGCACAGAATGCGGCAGGCGGTGTTGATGGGAATATGAAAGCTACTGTTGCTGTTAATCACGTAACCACAACGGGCGATAGCGGGCAAGTAGGTCGTGTGATCATAGGGCAGATACATGCAGATTCAGATGAACCGGTACGCCTTTACTACAGAAAACTACCAGGACATGACAAAGGCTCGATTTACTTTGCCCATGAGCCTGGCAATGGCAATGCCGAGCAATGGTATGAAATGATTGGTTCACGCTCTAGCTCAGCAAGTGAGCCTAGCGACGGTATCGCACTGAATGAAGTGTTCAGTTACGAAATTGACGTAACGGGCAACACCCTTACCGTTAAAATATTGCGCGAGGGTAAACCTACGCTAACTGAAGAGGTGGATATGAGTAATAGTGGTTATGATGTTGCTGATGACTACATGTACTTCAAGGCAGGCGTTTACAATCAAAATAATACGGGCGATGGTGATGATTATGTTCAAGCGACCTTCTATGCGCTTGATGTAACGCATGACTAAATAACCCTTGAAAGATAGCCAGCTTCATTACAAGCTGGCTATATCGTTACTTTATCTTTTTATAATTCAAAATAGTGCGAGACAAAACAGTTCGTTAGGGTGTATTACCCGGATAGCATTCCAAAATCGATAACGGTGTTTCACTGTGGCATTTGTACTCGAAATTGCTCACCCCAGCTGGGCAGAAAAATCGGTCCCATTGTTTAAGCTGGGTAACTTCATCGCCAATTTTGCCCGCTATTTTATCTGTCGACTGGTTTAGTACTTTTTTCTGTCACAGACAATTCATCGTGCTCTTGTTCTGCAAGCTTTGCCCGTTCCGCTTTAGAGATGTAAGCTGGCTTATTACTTTTATGAAGTTTAGCCTTAGCTTTCTTATCTTTTTTCTTAAGTTTAGTGAAAATTTTCTTA
Source organism: Alteromonas sp. BL110 (assembly GCF_003443615.1). Classification (NCBI taxonomy): domain Bacteria; kingdom Pseudomonadati; phylum Pseudomonadota; class Gammaproteobacteria; order Alteromonadales; family Alteromonadaceae; genus Alteromonas; species Alteromonas sp. BL110. The sequence continues at coordinate 1,421,080 of NZ_CP031967.1, forward strand.
CGACGATTCATACCCTGCTCTCAAACTCTTTGCATATAGTCTTCGCATTATACGATGCGAAGCGCTAAAGCTGCCATCCGAGTATTTACAAAAACGATTTCAAACTAGGGGAAAGGATTTGGAATCAAAAAAGCCCTCGCATTTCTGCAAGGGCTTGAATGATGGTGCCTCGACCCGGGATTGTAACGCGCGGCGCAGCCGCAGGGACACGTTAGCGTGTGCCTGGTTCTTCAACCGCCGGAATCAAAAAAGCCCTCGCATTTCTGCAAGGGCTTGAATGATGGTGCCTCGACCCGGGATTGTAACGCGCGGCGCAGCCGCAGGGACACGTTAGCGTGTGCCTGGTTCTTCAACCGCCGGAATCAAAAAAGCCCTCGCATTTCTGCAAGGGCTTGAATGATGGTGCCTCGACCCGGGATCGAACCAGGGACACGCGGATTTTCAATCCGCTGCTCTACCAACTGAGCTATCGAGGCTGAAACTTGTTAGCGTTCTAGGCGTTTACTGCCTGTCCTGCTGTGGGTGCGTATTAAACGGTTTTCGCCTTCACAAGTCAACCGTTTTTCTCGCTTTTTTTGCGCTTTTATTACTGTTTGCGCATTGTTTGCTCAAAAAACGCTTTTTTGCTTATTTTTCAGGCGGAACGTAGCCTTCAATCGTAGGTTCTACGTCGTCAAACAAGTAGGCCGACATTTTTTCTTCCAAAAATGAACGGGCATTCGGCTCCATCATATTTAACTTATGTTCGTTAATTAGCATGGTTTGCTTCTTTTGCCATTCGGCCCATGCTTCTTTAGAAATGTTGTCGAAAATACGCTTACCCAGCTCACCTGGATAAAGTTGGAAATCTAAGCCGTCTGCTTCTTTTTGAAGCTTGCGACAAAATACCGTTCTTGCCATGTTATTTCCTTTCGTTCGCTATCTGCTTAGCAATTAATATAAGGCTACCTTTACAAGCCTAACGCACTAACTGCTGAATTATCTTGGTTGTAGGTGCCGCTAAACCAACTTCAATAGGCTCGTTCAACGAAAACCAGCGATATGCCGTTTCAGCTACGCGCTTTGTTGGAGCAGAGTTTACCACGGCCATTACCGGGGTGATATCTAAATGAAAATGACTAAAGGTATGGCGGAAACCTTCAAGCTCTCGGGTTTCTTCGACACTGATCCCCCGCTTGTTAAGCTGCTCAAGCCCCTCTTCTATTGAAGATACCTCAACAAAGCCATACAAACCGCCCCACAGTCCTGTCGAGGGACGCTGTTCTAAATACACTTGGCTGTTAAACTGTGCCACCATCATATAGGTAGATTTCTCGGGCAGCGTTTTTTTCGGTTTTTTACCTGGATACTCAGTTTGCGCGCCTTGGGCGTAGGCAATACAGTCGGCTTGAAGCGGGCATTCATCACACTTTGGCTTGCTTCGCGTACAGATCATTGCGCCCAAGTCCATCATTACTTGGGTATAGCTGGCACAACGTCCGCCTTCTGGGTTGGTAGGTGTGTTTTTCTCGGCCACCTCCCAAAGCTGATTTTCAACTTTTTTCTGCCCCGGCCATCCGCCTATTGCGTAGTAACGGGCCAATACACGCTTTACATTGCCATCTAAAATAGCAAAGCGCATATTGCGAGACAGCGACAATATAGCACCAGCCGTTGAGCGTCCTATGCCGGGCAAATCCATTACTTCTTCAAGACTGTAAGGAAATTCACCGTCGTACTTATCCACCAGTGTATTTGCCGCTTTGTGCAAATTTCTTGCTCTTGCGTAGTAGCCAAGCCCCGTCCAATGGTGAAGCACGTCGTCCTGAGACGCCTTAGCTAAGTCATGTACGGTGGGAAATGACGCCATAAAACGTTCGAAGTAAGGAATTACTGTAGTAACCTGGGTTTGCTGCAGCATAATTTCCGACACCCATACTTTATAAGGCGTTACGTCTTGCTGCCAAGGCAAATGCTTTCGCCCGTGCTTTTCAAACCAGGCAAGCACTCGCTCTGCAAAGCTTCCTGAATATTGTTGTTCTGTCATAATTATCTATATGGGTAGTTGCTGCTGATTCTTTTACTAATAAAGGTTAGCGCCACAAAGCTTAATGCTTTCTTTCTAACGACCATTCATTAACAAGCGCGCTATGGTAGCATGTAACTAGCTAGTTTAATGTTAAGGAGCACACGTGTCTGTGCAGCACCCTGTTTTGTTTTTTCCCGGTACACTTTGCGACGAGCGCGTATTTTTACCGCTTTGGCGTAAGCTAAACATTCCGCAACGTCGCTATGTGCCACTCCAGTGGGCAGCATCGCAAGAAGAAATGCTGGCATTAAGTGAAGACCGTATTCTCGATAACGAAAAAGTGCACCTAGTAGGTTACTCCATGGGTGGGTTTATTGCGGCACTAGTCGCACAGCGCAACCCTAACAATGTAGCCTCTGTTACGCTGATAGGTTACAACCCAGAAGGCTTGTCGAAAGAAGAAATTGCCAAACGTAAGCAGCTGACTACTATGCTTAAGCAAGGAAAGTTTAAACCCGACAATGATGCTTATCTCTCGCGGTTTATTCACCCTTCTCGTTTAGAGGATGAAAACGTGGCTGGCGTTGTAAGATCAATGGCTCAGGATTTAGGTAAAACAACGCTTCTTAACCACACGCTCGCCACAACACCACGAGAGAGTACCGTAAAAGCACTGGCGAAGATCAATGCGCCATTAACGTTAATTACCGCTCAGCAGGACGCGATTGCGCCAGCAGATGCAATACAACGACTTAAAAGCGTATTGCCTAAAGCAACTTTCCATACCATTGGTGATGCCGGACATATGCTGGTGCTTGAGCAAACTGACGCCGTAGCGTCTATTATTGCGAAACAAATTAGCGTATAAAATTACATCATATTTACCACTATAGCGTTGCATAAGCCGTGGGTAAGTGGATAATGCGCCACCAGAAAATTGGGTTAGAAAGGCATTGCAAATGAGGCAATTCAAAAGTCAGGCGGAAGCAGAAGCCGCTGGAGTATACGTAAGTAAAGTAAAGAGCTTTGTTAAGCGCGAAGGCAGACTTACAAAAGCACAAGAAAAAGCACTAGCAGATTACTGGCCAACCAAAGGCATAGACTATGTTGACGCCCCCTTGTATTTACCAGAGGTGTTTGGCCGAGACGCAGAAGTGGTTGTGGAAATTGGCTTTGGCATGGGTAAATCTCTAGTTGAGATGGCGGCAAACGCACCTGAAAAAGATTTTATTGGCATTGAAGTACATCGCCCTGGCGTAGGTGCATGCTTAGCTGACGCCAGTGAGCAAGGCGTTGAGAACTTGCGTGTAATGGAGCATGACGCGGTTGAAGTGCTGAAAAATATGATCCCTGATGGCTCATTGAGCCGCCTGCAATTATTTTTCCCAGATCCGTGGCACAAGAAGCGTCACCACAAGCGTCGTATTGTACAGCCCGAGTTTGTTGAATTAGTTCGCACCAAGTTAGCTATTGGCGGCTGCTTTCATATGGCAACTGACTGGGAACAATACGCTGAACACATGCTAGACGTTATGACCCATGCTGAGGGCTACACTAATACCGCAACCGATGGCGATTATGTGCCTCGTCCGGACTACCGTCCAATTACTAAGTTTGAAACTCGCGGTCAGAAATTAGGCCATGGAGTGTGGGATCTAATTTTCGAGCGAACTAAGTAATGATTTTATCTCCTCAAAGTCAGCTGTTAGAACGTAATATTGCGCTTTTCGATGAAGGCCAGTGGGCATTTATTAACCCTGCTGACGCGTATTTCCTAGACGGCCTTAAATCGCAAGAAGTCACGGTTCTTCACCAGTATTTCGATATTTTTTCGGAATGCGTGCGCGTCATACCTTCAGTATCGTTTGATAGCAGAGACATTACACACACAGGCTTTGAGGTGACGCAAAAGGTTGGCAATCATACGCATATTTTTGCGCCTTTCTTGGCTTTAGAAAAATCTCACAGTGACGTGATGATTTTCTTACCCAAAGCAAAAACCCATTTTCAAATGTTATTGCGAATGGCCGCAAGTATGGTCGGCCAACATGGTCGCATTCATGTGGTTGGTGAAAACAAAGGCGGTATTAAAAGTGCTGCTAAATTAATGCAACAATATGGCCCTACACAAAAGGTTGATTCGGCGCGCCACTGCAGCCTGATTACCGTCATGGTTGAAGAACCCCACCTTGCCTTTGAGCCCGATGCTTGGCTTGACATGAATACCTATCAAGTTGAAGGTACAGAATGGCAAGTATCCTCAATGCCTGGGGTATTCAGCTACAAAGAGCTGGATGCGGGAACAGAGTTGCTGCTTGAAAAGCTTTCGGCGTCACTGAGCGGTGATGTATTAGATTTCGCGTGTGGCGCCGGCGTGATTGGTAGCTACATTATGCTGAAATACCCGCATTTAAAGCTGCACCTTACCGATGTGAGCGCCCTTGCGGTGTATTGTAGTGCTTTGACCCTAGCTGAAAACGGGTTGGCAGCAACCTTATATGCTGCGGATGGTTTACATGGGTTAACTCAAAAAGTACAGCATATTGTGACCAACCCACCGTTTCACACTGGCATTAAAACCGACTACACCATTACGAAGCGATTTATCTCAGACGCAAAGGCAACCTTAAGCCGTGGTGGCACTATGCAAATGGTGGCAAACCGATTTTTACCCTACCCTGGTTTGCTTGCTGAGCACTTCCAAACGGTTTATACCACAGCACAAACATCGCAATTTTCTGTTTATCAGGCTGCATTGTAATTAAAAAAGCCATTGGCTTATGCTAACTTAGCTTTTCTACCTGTTGCTTATGCCATTGTGAATACTTCACAATGGCACTCAGCGCTTTTCGTACACTAAACTTAAGCATTACGAGTGCACTACATGTACGCTCTGGGAGATTACCTGTGAATATTGTATTTGCTATTTCAGAAGTTGAAGAGTTGGTCAAAACTGGCGGACTTGCTGACGTTGGCAAAGCGCTCCCTCTCGCACTACATAGTTTGGGCGAAAGCATCACGATAATAATGCCTTATTACCAAGTGTTGGCAGAGCAATTAAACCTGCCCACGGTAACCGAGCAACAAACACTGTTCACTGAAGGGCAAGTGTACCACTTCGATATTCGCTACATGCAATGGCACGACATTCCAATTTACTTTGTAGACGCGCCTGATTACTTTATGCGTGAGGGACTATACGCCAACGCCTTTGAAGCTTACGAAGACAATGGTGAGCGCTTTAGTTTATTCAGCGGCGCTGTTCTACAGACGCTTAAAGCGATTGATAAAAAGTCGGATATTATTCACTGTCATGACTGGCACACGGCCATGCTTCCGTTTTTACTTACTCACGACAAATCTGGGTATTTCGATAACACCAAAACAGTATTCACTATTCATAATGCCGCTTTCCAAGGCGTACATAAACTAGAAACCATCCCGTTTCTTCGGCATCACCCGAACATCTTGGCGCAGGTACATGGCGGATACATCAACATGTTGCAAAGCGGTATTGAGTTTGCCTCGAAAGTGACGACTGTAAGTCCTAACTATGCAAGGGAGTTGCTTACCGACTTAGGCAGTCATGGGCTTCACGAACGTCTTGTTAACCGTCAAGCCGATTTAAGCGGCATTCTCAACGGATGTGATTATACGCAGTGGAATCCCGAAACAGATACATTTCTACCAGAGCACTACAGCGTAGAGAACCTTCATCCAAAAACGGCCTGTAAGCGAGTATTGCAAGAAAAGTCAGCACTGCCTGAGAATAGCAACATCCCACTTATTGGAATGGTCTGCCGCCTTACAGAACAAAAAGGCTTCGGGTATATACTGCCCATTTTAGACGACCTTATTAAGCATAACATTCAAATGGTCATTGTAGGTACTGGCGACCCCAAAGTATGTATGGACCTTGGTGAATTTGCTCAACAACATCCTGACAAATTTTCATTTATTAATGGGTTTAGTTCAGAGCATGCACACTTAGTAGAAGCTGGCGCAGACTTTTTCCTTATGCCTTCACAGTTTGAACCATGTGGATTAAATCAAATGTACAGCCTGGCTTACGGCACTATCCCTATTGTGCGCTCAGTAGGAGGGCTTAAAGACACAGTCATCGACTATAGCAACGATAGTGAAGGTACGGGATTTGTGTTTGATGAACCTACGCCCCGTGCTTTGTTAGCTTGTATTCGTCGGGCTCTACTGGCTTTCTATGAAGATGCGGCCCAGTTCAGAGCAATGCAACAACGAGGTATGCGAACCCGCTTTACGTGGGAAACGTCAGCTAAAAGTTATCAGCAGCTGTATTTATCGGCGACTAACTAGACGCTAATTTGTTGTTCTTTTATCGTTTTGTACCGTTTTTTAACTGTGTCTTTTATCATAGTTAGCAACGACAAAAGCGCACAAAAACCGTAGATGAAGTAGGTTATAGCTTCATTACCTTCTACATTAATTATTGTTTATAAGCGCCTTTCTTTTTGCTTACTTTTGCGCCACTATTAAAAAACGGATGACGTAAATGGACAGTACACAAGGCAGGTATGACGGATAAGGCAGTAAAGCTTTCTATAAAAAGCCTCTTTCTTTGGGTAGTGATGTCTATTATTACCTTCTCAATTGCAGTGTTGTCAGGCCTTGCTGTTTATACGCAAATAAAAACCTATCGCCATGAGCTTGAATCTAACGCAATGATGCTGGCCAAGTTGGTGGCTAGAAGCTCATCGACCTACCTTTATGATGACACCCCTGAACGTATAGAAGTTGCGTTAAGTAATCTTACCGCTGCTGAGCATGTACTCAATGCTCACGTTTACAAAGCTCAAGACGGTGCATTGCAGCCAGAAATTTTTGCTTCGTACAATAAAGAGGGGCAGCTTTTATTAGGTGGCAAGGAAAACCAGTTAGCTCCCATGGTTATGAATCCAATACTGGCAGATAACGGGCACTACCTTGAACTGAGCGCCAAAGTGTTTGACCCGGAAACGAACATCCAGTTGGGTTGGGTATATTTAAGGGTCTCCTCGGAAAACTTTAATCAACTGGTTGGAAAGTCAATTTGGCTAAATTTAGCAGTCGCTTTAGTGCTGTTAGCCATAAGCTTTTACTCTGCTATTAGAATGCAGCGCTTTGTAACCGGCCCAGTGGAAGGCATAGCTAACTTTTTACAGCGCACGTCTCGACAGCGTGACTATTCAGCCCGTGCTAATGGTTCAAGCATTAAAGAACTCGATATTTTAGCTGATGCGGTCAATGTAATGCTGCTTCGCATGCAAGAATACATGCAAAAACAGAGGCAGGCAGAGGAGCAACACAGAAAACTAAATGCCAGTCTTGAAGATATGGTCAGCCATCGAACGACAGCACTTAAAGACGCAAACCAAGAGCTTATACAAACGCTAGAAAAGCTGCATCAATTCCAGCGTCAAATCGTGCAGAACGAAAAAATGGCTTCTCTCGGTGACATGGTTGCCGGTGTCGCCCATGAAGTTAATACACCAATTGGCTTAGGCGTAACTGCATCAACCATGATGTTAGATAGGTTAGCTGTTATTCACAAGGACTTTGAAAATAAAACCCTGAAAGCCAGCGCAATGAAGCGCTTCTTGGAAGAAAGTAACGAAAACCTCAATATTATTTACCGTAATTTGAATAGAGCTGCCGAGCTTATTAGCAGTTTTAAGCAGGTTGCCGTAGATCAAACCTCAGAATCTAGTAGAAGTTTTTGCGTTGTGCAGCTAGTTAATGAGATACTGTTGTCATTGCAGCCTCGACTTAAAAAATTAAAACACAACATCAACGTAAATTGCGACCCTACCCTTAGCGTTGAAACGAAGGCTGGCCCGATAAATCAAATTTTGATTAATTTAATCATGAATTCGGTAATTCATGGGTTTGAAACCATGGATGAAGGCACCATTGATATTCGTGCCGAGTTGGTTAGCAGTGATAAGCTCAAGCTTGTTTATACCGATAACGGAAAAGGCATTTCCCCGGAAATCCGCAAGCGGATTTTCGACCCCTTTGTTACCACAAAGCGTGGTCAAGGCGGCTCCGGATTGGGAATGCACTTAGTGTACAACTTAGTGACGCAAGCCCTTAATGGTTCAATTTCGATTACCAGCGAGGAGGGCAACGGGGTAGAATTTGTCATTATCTTCCCTGTTGTTAATGCGAAAACATCAGAATAGTTGTATAAAGTATGAACTTTTCTTGATTTTTATTGGCTAACCCCAATACCTTAACAATAAGAATATTCACAAGTTACTTGCAATCAAGTACATGAATATTAAAATTTAACCAGTTAGTTGCTTAAATCGTATTTTAGAAAGAGTGTAAAACACCATGCAGACGCCAAATGTGTTAATTGTTGAAGATGAGGTGGTAACCCGTACCACGCTTAAGAGTTTATTTGAAGCGGAAGGGTATAATGTATTTGAAGCCGAAAATGGTGATCAAATGCATGATTTCTTCGAGAATCACGCTATCAATTTGGTTATCATGGATATTAACCTTCCAGGTAAAAACGGCCTAATTCTAGCGCGTGAAGTACGCGATCGTAAGAACGTTGGTCTTATTTTCCTAACAGGCCGTGACAACGACGTTGACCGCATTCTAGGTCTTGAAATTGGCGCAGACGACTATCTGACTAAGCCGTTCAATCCGCGTGAATTAACTATCCGCGCGCGCAACTTACTGTCTCGTACAACAAACTCTTCAGAAGATGACGATTTGCCAAGCCGTGTGAGCTTTAATGGTTGGACCCTTGATGGTGATAGCCGTTCATTGATCTCTCCTAACGGTAAAGAATTCCGTCTACCTCGTAGTGAATTCCGTGCGCTTCACCTTTTCCTAAGTAACCCAGGTAAGATCCTTACCCGTGAACAGCTAATTATGGAAATGACTGGACGCGAGCTTCGTCCAAACGACCGTACGGTTGACGTAACTATTCGTCGTATTCGTAAGCACTTCGAGTCAGATCCAACAGATGAAGAATTGATTGTAACTATCCACGGTGAAGGTTACCGCTTCTGCGGTCAGGTTGACGGCTAAGTCGCTACTTGAATGGATATTAAGTTAATACAAAAGCCGCTACCATGTAGCGGCTTTTTTGTACGTGATGGTATCAGACTAGCTAGCAGTAGCGCGAAAGCAAACCGAATAGCGGTAATACTTTTCTTCTAATAAAAATGCTTTGTGTGTACTTGGGCTCCACGAGTCATCGCCGCCCACGCCCATATGTGCATGGTCAATGTAAACAAACACGCAATCCTGAGGGACTAAATCACAGGTATGCTTTGCGTCCTCCAACTGTGCTTGCCCATATTCACTTACACTGAAGTGGAACTGCCCGGTGGCAGTAAATTCGCCGATAGCCAGTTCTTTACAGTGACTGCGTAAGCCATTGTCGGTAGGAAATACATAGCGCGTTTGCATCTCTTCTAAAGGCAAGGTGTAGTGACCATAGCGCGCCGCCGCTTTTCTGTCTGGGTAGTTCTCAAACGGCCCTAGCCCCTGCCATGTTACTGGCATTTGTTCCTGTGACTCTGGCACTGCGGTTTGCATACCAATACGCGGCATGGGAGGTAAGCCATCGTCTAATAACACCTCTACTTCTACTGAAAGTTCGGCTTGCGTGTTTATGGTATAAACCCACTTGGTTGAAGCCACCAGCTTTTGATCATAATGATATTCAAATAACGATGTTATACGCACGTCTTGCGCGCCCTGCTCGACGTTTACGCCCGTGCAAGTGCGTAACCACTCACCTATACCAGCACGACGCCAGCGAGACTCCCAAGCATTAGGGTCTGGGTTATCAACTTCACTTACCCCAATGTCGTTATCTAGCGGTGCCCGGAAAAAACTATCCTCTAGCGGCGCGCTCAGAACTTCCTCTGCGTTTTTAAGCCACGACGTCAATAGCCCGCTTTCACTATTAAAGCTAAACACGTTGTTTCGGGCGTGTACCAGCAACACCCCATCTTGAGCTTCAATTGACAGCTCACTCGTGCCGTTAACTATGTCACTCTCATTGGTACAAAACGGCATTATTCCCGCCTTGTTGACTATTTCTAACTGGGCCATATCCATATTATGCCCAGCATTAGCCCACGTGCAGTCATTCACTAATACCACATCAATATTTAAGTGATACTCAGCCCCAACTTTAAACGTAATTTCAGGGGTTAGCGTCAGCATTTTTGTTTGCTGCGGACCTATATTGATTTCGCATTCACCCTTTGCATTAGCAATTGGTTTTCCGTCTTCTAGTACTTGCCAACACAACAATTCATTATCTGTATGTCTAAATAGGTAATCGCTGCTTACGGTAAGCTCAAACTTGTTGTCTCTTTCAATTAGCGAGAAGCTCAAGTGCTGCTGACAATATTTTGCTTCGAATAAGTGGGGGTGAGGCGTTCTGTCTGGGAACAGCAAGCCGTTAATACAGAACTGACGGTCGTTATCGGTATCACCGAAGTCGCCACCGTAAGCCCAGTAGGCTTCACCACTGTCTGTGTACTTGGTTAACCCTTGATCAACCCAGTCCCAAATAAAGCCGCCCTGAAGACGTGGATAGTCTTTAAATGCTTTCCAGTATTCATCAAAACTGCCCAAACTGTTACCCATCGCGTGAGCGTACTCACATAAAATAACGGGACGGTTTTCACCCGGCATCGACAACCATTTTTTGATAGCCCATTTAGGTACAGCATCGTCTTTTACATCCGTATCTACCCGCGCATACATAGGCGCGATAATATCGGTAGCCGTTGTGTCAGCGCCCCCACCCTCATATTGCACAGGTCGTGATGGGTCAAATGACTTCGCCCAGCCATACATGGCGTCGTGGGTAGGGCCGTGGCCACACTCATTGCCTAGCGACCAAATGATAATACTTGGATGGTTTTTATCTCGTTCAACCATTTGGGTAAAGCGAGCCATGTAAGCGCCTGCCCAAAGCGGGTCGCGAGACAACCTACCCATGGGAAACATACCGTGGGTTTCGATATTCGCTTCATCGACCACATAGAGCCCATATTCATCGCAAAGCTCATACCAGCGAGGATGATTGGGGTAGTGCGCAGTACGCACGGCATTAAAATTGTTCTGCTTTAAAAGCTTTATGTCTTCAAGCATGTCATCTTCATTGATGGCATGACCTTTAAACTGATGGTGCTCATGTCGGTTTACACCGCGAATAAGCACAGCTTTGCCATTAACCAATAGCTGGCCGTTTATCATTTCAATATTTCTAAAGCCAACGCTGTAGGCTTCACGGTCCACCGTGTTACCGCTCTCATCAATAAGGGATACCACAATGCGGTATAAGCTTGGCGTTTCTGCGGTCCAATGTTTGGGCTCTTTCACGTCTAGCGCTTGGAAAACCACATCATCCCAGCCTCCCTTTTCATCAATACGCTTATTATTGGTGCCGGTAATAGCTTGCTCGGTAACAGCGTTATCACCATCAAAAAGCTGGATGCCCACTTTAAAGGTAGATGGCGCATTGATGGCAGTACGAACTGAAACCGTAGCGTCGCGGTAACACGCATCAAGCTTTGGTGTAACGAACACATCTTGAATGTGATGCTGAGGCTTGGTGACCAAATTAACGTCTCGGAAGATACCGCTGAGCCACCACATATCCTGGTCTTCTAAATAGCTGCCGTCAGACCATCTGATCACCATAACAGCCAAGCGGTTTTCTCCCTCTACTAAGAGGCGGGATAAATCGAATTCAGCAGGCAAGCGACTATCTTGAGAATAACCTACATACTCGCCGTTACACCAAAGGTGAAAGGCGCTATTTACGCCTTCAAACACAATGTGGTTACGCTGCTTTAGTTCATCATCGGTAACGTTGAACGTAGTACGATAGCAACCCGTTGGATTGTCGCTAGGTACCACAGGAGGGTTTACTGCAAACGGATACTTAACGTTACAATAAATAGGTTTGTCATGCCCCTGCAGCTGCCAGTTGGACGGCACGGCTATAGGCTGCCAGTTTTCAGATTCATCGTTACTCAACGTTTTAGTAAGTAGGCTGTCAGGTACGCTTTCTGGGGCATCAAACAAACGAAAATCCCATTGACCATTTAAACTGCGCTTTTGCGCATTGGTACTGTGCAGTGCATCTTCTAGCGTTTTGTACCCGTAATGTGGACTGTGGGCACTGATGCGGTTTCTTTGAAACACAACTGGGTTTTGCCAGTCTTTTTGAGCGACTACTTGGGAAACATTAAGCATGTCATATCCTTTACTTTTTCGTTAAGCGAAATATAGCTAACTTTCTACAGATCCTTTATGCTCTAAACTTACATCTATTTATCCAAAACTATCATTTTACATTTATGCAACCTAGCTTCAGAGACATTGTAGATATTGGCCCCAACTGCTTCGAACGCTTTATAGATAGTAGCAACGCGCCAGAAATCAGCAACCTAGGCATTGAACTGGCAGGATGCTCTAACTTATCAGGGAACTATACAGTGGGGCGTGTTTCTCCGCCTAACCATACCTTGTTCTACAGCATAAAAGGGCAAGGAAAGTTTCGCGTTCCATCAGGCGAACTACAGCTAAATGAAGGGCAGCTTATTATTTTACCTGCTGGACAAAGCTTTGAAGTTTCCATTATCAGCGAGCAGTGGGACATAATTTGGGTAAATTTAGCTAATACCGAGCGCTGGAAGTCATTTAGAAAGAACGATGCCTTAGTTGTAGATAACGCCATGCTAGAAGGACTCCATCACGCCATGGAACTTGTGTACTTGGAACGCGACCTTGATAGCCGTCGCGCTGCCATGCAGTTTGTTTCTCGTTATCTGTACCGCATAGCTGATGCTCCATTAGGTAAAAAGCATGCCTGTGACGATAAGGAGCGGCGCCAAATAAGCCGGGTACATGCGCTGTTTTCAGTGGTGGATAAACAACTTCAGTTTGACTGGGATATGAAAAGCTTAAGTGAAAAGGCGCATTACTCTGCTCCTCACCTTCATAGGTTGTGCTTACAAGTGTTTGGGCGAAGCCCAAAACAGCACGTTATTCATTTGCGGATGGCACGGGCCAAAAGCTTATTGTTAAGCACGCAGTGGCCCGTTTCCTACATTGCAAGCTATGTGGGCTACACAAATGTATTTACTTTCTCAAAACGCTTTAAGAAATCGACAGGTCTTTCTCCTTCAGCGTTTCGAGAAACTGCGAGCTAACTGCCCGCTATCTTCATTTGGTCAATGAGTACAGAACCAGTCTGTACACTGCCGCGCACATCCTTTTCAGCACCGATTGCCACAATGCCTTTAAACATATCTTTTAGATTACCAGCAATGGTTACTTCGTGGACTGGGTATTGAATGATGCCATTCTCAACCCAATAGCCCGCAGCGCCTCTTGAATAATCACCGGTTACACCATTAACGCCCTGCCCCATAAGCTCGGTCACAAATAGTCCTGTGCCCATTTCTTTTAGAAGCTCAGCGTCGCTATGCCCTGTATCGCCTACTAGCCAATTGTGAATACCACCAGCATGGCCGTTAGACCGAGTATTTAGCTTACGCGAAGAGTACGTAGTATAAAGGTATGTGGCTAATTTACCGCCATCTACAATGGTCATATCTGAACAGGCTACACCTTCGTTGTCGAAGCTAGAGCTTGCTAAGCCGCCTTTAATAAACGGGCGCTCTTCAACATTAAGCCATTCTGGGAAAACTTGCTCGCCAAGGCTATCAAGTAAGAAACTAGAACGACGATAAAGGCTGCCACCGCTGATAGCACCAACATAATGACCGAACAAGCTAGATGCAATGTCGCGGTGTAAAAGTACAGGTACGTTCGCCGTATTAATCTTACGGGCGCCTAAGCGGTCTACAGTCGCTTTTGCAGCGTCAATGCCTACAGCACTTGCTGATTGCAACAAATCGGCCTTACGGCTTACCGTGTAGGCATAATCACGCTGCATGTCGTCATCTTGTGCGCCAATCACCATACAGCTTAGTGAATAACGGCTGCTAGGATAACCAGCATTAATACCATGAGTATTACCATAAACACGCATTCCTAAGTTTGCGTTATACGACGCGCCATCGGAATTAGTAATGCGTGAGTCGTAATCCATTGCCGCTTTTTCAGCTTCAATAGTGGTTTTAATGGCCTTCTCAGTATCTAACTCTTCAGGGTGATACAGGTCTAAATCTGGGAATTCAGTAGCAATAAGGTCAGCGTCGGCCAAACCAGTACAAGGATCTTCACTGGTGTAACGTGCAATATCTACGGCTTTTTCTACCGCTAAAGTTAATGCTGCTTTGCTTAAATCAGCAGTAGAAGCACTACCTTTTCGCTTGCCTACGTATACGCTTATACCTAAGCCACCGTCGTTGGTAAATTCAACGTTTTCAACTTCTTGCATACGTGAAGATACGGCAATGCCCTGCACTTTCGACATGCTGGCTTCGGCTTGCGTTGCGCCTTTTGAAACGGCTAATTTTAGTACATCATCTACGACATTTTGAATGTCGGCTAACTGCTGCTCAATTTGCATAGTAAGTTTCGCTGTCTTAATTCGACTGTGATAGTTACAATTTAGCTAAAGTGTAACACTAATGAGTTTGAAATGAGTGATCAGAAATACAATTCTCCTGAAGATCCTTACTTCGAAGATGCGCAAGCAGATGAGTTCGAAGAGGAAGAGTTTGTCAGTAAAACTGAGCTAAAGCGTCAAGCAAAAGAGCTTCACAAGCTAGGCGAAACCTTGGTTAACTTAACCGATGCAAACATTGCCACTATTCCTATGGATGAAGAGCTGGCCGATGCAGTTGCTATTGCCCGTAAAGTTAACAAGAAAAAAGATGGCTATCGACGCCAACTTCAGTTTATTGGTAAAGCACTGCGTAATCGCGATACTGCCGACATAGAAGAAGCTCTTGCGAAACTTACCCACCAGCACCAAGCTTCAAACGCGGCTTTTCATGCGCTAGAGAAGGCCAGAGAAGCGGTAATTGAAGAGGGCGACCCAGCTATTCAGAAGTTGATTGAAGCGCACCCTGAGCTTGATCGCCAAAAGCTGCGTCAATTCCACCGCCAAATTAAAAAAGAGCGTGAAAAGAATGCGCCACCGAAAGCGTTCAGAGAGCTGTTTCAGTATTTGAAAGACGTTATTCACGAAGATTAACTTATCGCCTTCTCGGCATTGAGTGATCTTCAGATACAAAAAAGGTTGGTGCTTATGCCCAACCTTTTTTAGTTCTATGAGTGGCTATGTGAGCTGAACTAAGCCGTACCACCTACTGTTAGCTCGTCAATTTTAAGCGTAGGCTGGCCTACACCTACTGGTACGCTTTGACCGTCTTTACCGCACACACCCACGCCTTTATCTAGCGCAGTGTCGTTGCCGATCATTGATATTTTTTGCATAACCTCAGGGCCGTTGCCAATTAAGGTTGCCCCTTTAACTGGTGCAGTAATTTTACCGTTTTCGATAAGGTAAGCTTCAGCGCTAGAGAACACGAATTTACCAGAGGTAATATCTACCTGACCGCCAGCGAAGTTAGGCGCGTAAATCCCTTTGTCGATAGAGGCGATAATTTCCTGCGGGTCGTGCTGACCTTCCAGCATGTAAGTATTGGTCATACGTGGCATAGGCAGGTGAGCGTAAGATTCACGACGGCCATTTCCGGTAGGCGCAACACCCATCAGCTTAGCGTTGTGTTTATCCTGCATATAGCCTTTCAAAACACCGTCTTCAATTAACACGTTGTGCGCCGTTGGCGTGCCTTCGTCATCCACTGATAATGAACCGCGACGGTCGCTTAATGTACCGTCATCAACAACCGTTACACCTTTGGCGGCTACGCGCTCGCCAATGCGACCGCTGAAAGTTGATGCACCTTTACGGTTAAAATCACCTTCAAGACCATGCCCTACTGCTTCGTGAAGCAATACGCCAGGCCAACCGTTGCCTAATACCACAGGCATAGCACCTGCTGGTGAAGCCACTGCCTGCATATTAACTCGCGCCATGTGTAGGGCATCATCGGCTAGTTGCTCATAATAGGGTTTGCCATCGTCATCTTGCTTAAAGAATGAGTAAGCATATCGACCACCAGCCCCCGCTGAACCGCGCTCGCGTCTATCACCTTGTTCTAGCAATACTGAGCAGTTTAAACGCACCAACGGACGAATGTCTGTGGCTAGCGTACCGTCACTACCAGCCACTAATATCTCTTCATACACGCCGCTTAGACTTACTACTACTTGGTTAGCCGAAGGTTCTTGCTTACGAATATAGGTATCTACAGCTTTAAGCAAAGCAATTTTTTCAGCGTCTTGCATCGCAAGAATGGGATTGTTTTCAGAGTAACGTGCTTCAACGCTCTTGTGACCCAAGCCAGCTACCTGTTGGGTTCCGCCGCTTGGCGCAATACCGCGAGCCGCTTTACATGCTTTAGTTAACGCTTCTTCGCTTATTTCATCAGAATAAGCAAAACCCGTTTTTTCACCGCTAATAGCACGCACGCCTACTCCGCGCTCAATGTTATAGCTGCCTTCTTTGATAATACCGTCTTCTAATACCCAACTTTCATGTTGGCTCGACTGAAAATATAAATCGGCATAGTCGGTGTCGTGGCGATGAATGGTCGCTAGCGCGCTTTCTAGCTTAGTAATATCTAGGCCTGAGTCAGATAATAAATGACGCTCAACAGATTTAGACAAAATGACTCCTGAATCGGTTATGTTCGACAACCGGCATATTCTGTTTAATGGTTTCTCTTGCTGCAATATCTACGTTTGCCGATACCAGCCCTGTTTCGGAAGCTCGCTCGGCAAGGGTTTCGCCCCAAGGCGATAGGATAATACTATGCCCATAAGTTTCGCGACCGTTAGCGTGCACACCACTTTGATTTGGCGCTACCACATAGCACTGTTTTTCGATGGCTCTGGCTTGCAACAACGCATGCCAATGCGCCTCTCCAGTGCGCTGGGTAAAGGCCGCAGGCAACACCAAAATATCGATATCGCCCATTGCAGTAAATAACCCTGGAAAGCGTACATCATAGCACACCGCAAGCCCAATGTTGCCTATTGGTGTTTGAACAGTGACCACTTCGCTTCCTGCTTCGGTGGTAGCCGACTCTTTGTAGCTGCCCGTGTTGTCGTTTACCGATACATCGAACATATGAATTTTACGATAATCAGCTAGAAGCTCGCCGCTTGGGCCAAATAACATGCATGCCGCAGAAAACTTTTCAGGGTCTTCAGTTTTGACCGGAAATGTACCTGACACTATGTAGCATTGGTGTTGCTTAGCAAGTGACGATAAACGGCGCTGTATTGCACCATCACCTTTTACTTCAGCGACGTCAAGTTGACCTTTGTCTTTACCGCCAAAGCAAGCGAAGCACTCTGGCAACACGACCAAGCTGTCTTTTGCGATAGTGGCCGCCGCCATTTCACTTGCCACCGTATCGAGATTCTCTTCCACGTTTGGCGTAGAAGTCATTTGTAGTGCTACTAAATTAACCATCGATCACCTCCATTTTCAGCCTGCGTACGTCATCATCCGTTAATGGCCTGTCTTGGGGGTTCTCTGGAACAGGCACATTTTGGGCAGGTAAGCTAATGTCTTTACTGTTACGTTCAACTTCATCGAACTTAGGTTCTTTTATGGTACCCGTTACGCGATAGTTCACATTTGAAATGACTTTCGCAGAGGTCAACACTTGGTCAATGGCAAGGGCAGCTAATGCGGTAGGCGGCGTTGCTAAAAAATACACAAGAAACGGAAGGTTCCCGGTTACATTGGGCGCGAACGACACGTTGTAATTTAACCCACCCGTATTTAAATCGGTGAAGCCGGTAATTTCTATTTCCCCAGCGCCGCCGTCAATTTCAGTATCGTCAGTATACGCTTTGCCGTTAACAATGCTTAAGGTGCCGCCCATGTCGTCGTAGAAAAAGCCTTTGGCAAAAACGTCTCGAAAATCAAGGCTCAGCTTTCTTACTAACGAGTTTAAGCTAAATAGAGTAAAAATACGCGAGCCCTTGTCACTTAACTCTGTAAGATAACCATCAGACAGCGACCACTCTACGTTACCGTTAAGCTGCTCAAACCCAAAGTCCATTGGCGCATTGGGCCAGTTAATGTCGAACTGAACATTTGCACTAGAGTCTTTAATTCCCGATTCAACGCCGTACTCTTTCAGCATTTGCCCAACATCTGGAGACGTTAATGTCCCGTTTAACGCGCTTTTAACCTCGCCGCCAATGTGCTTCCAGTAACCCGTAGCGGTTAGGTTGCTTTCATCAGACTTCACTAAGAGCTGGCGTATGGCTAGACCACCATCTTCTTTCGCAACGTCTAACGTTACTTCACCTAAATCAATACCATGCACGCCACAAGACTGGCAGTAAAAATAAATGGGGGGCAGCGTGTTGGGGTCAATACTATAAGGTGACTCATCTTCCTCAATTGGAGCAACGCCAGTAGCGGCTAACGCGTTATTATTATCTGCTGTGGCAGATGCTTCAGGTTCAGCAGGTTTATCTAACGACAAGTAGTCGGCATTTACTTCAATGCCTTGCTCATCTAAATCACTGTTGATGCGAATAGTTGCTCTAGCCTGAGGTGAAGCGAGGTCTAAGATCCAATCCTTATTGCGCTCAGTTGCGTTCAATTCTGCCTTTTTAATGGTATGACCGGCAAGATTAAGCATGTCGGCTTTAGCAAATATACGCGAGGGTGTTCCGAACAGGTTCGTGCGCTTACCTTCAGTAATTTTTGATTGGCTAGCTAACTGATCATTAGTTTTTGCAGAGGCATCGCCGGTGTCTTTCCCTTTGCCAGAAAGTAACATATCGATAGTGCTAAACCACTCTTGTACATCGGCTCGAGCCAAATTTGCACTGATACTAAAACCGGTTCCAATATTGGCAATATCGCTTTCACCCAGAGCCAAATGCGCCCGCGAGAACTTCATTTCTTTGTGAGGAAGCACGCCGTCAAAACGGATATTGCTGCCAAGCGTAGCTTTAACGTTCGATGCTTTACCATCGCCAGTGCTTATTATTTGTAGAGGAAAGCTACTGCCAGCTGAAGTATCGAAGGGAGCAGGTAATATACTTTGTGTTGCCGTTAAATCTGCCGTGAGATTTGCGGAATATTCAAAGCCATCTTTAGAAAGGGTAAGTTCTACTTTGGTATTCCAATCACCTTCACCATCGATGTACTCAGTGAGGTCCGTGTTTACATAGTTAGCCAGCGGGTGGACATGCCAACGTCCATCTAGTTCTACGTTGAGATCGTACATGTCGCCCTGCCTGCCAGACAGCGACAAATTCACCGGCTGCTGAAGAAATTGGGCGGTAAGACCGCTTGCGTCTATATCTCCATTAGTAAACGACACATCACCCGACGCTTTATCAAAAAGCATGTTAGTTTTTGTGATATAGACAGGGTTATTGGATAAATGCGCGATACCCGATGCCACCACATCTTTGCCTTTAAAAGGTATATCTAATTTAATATCAGCAGACAGGGGCCCGCTAATTTGCACATCATCGCTTAATACCTTACCCAGCGAATTTTTAAGGGATGAGTCCATCATTAGCACCGTAAGCGCCTCACCAGAACCTTTGCCGGTGGCATAGATTTCCAAGCGAGTACCAGGCTTAAAGCTTGGTATAGCAGCCGACATATTGCTTATTTTTACATCGGCAAGGGTTGCACTTGGGCTTTCCATCACTAAGGCATTGTTCACAAAAAACAAAGACAAATCTAAGTTATTGAGCGCAGGCCAGTTAGGCGCAAAAAGAAAATCCCCTTGCTTAATATCGACATAAGCTTGGAAAATACCGGTATTGTCTTCAAAGGGGAAGTCACTTGTTCGGCCATGCCACAGCACACGCGCATTTGTAATTTCGCCATCGCCAGTAAAGGCTCGAGTAAGATATTTGTCGGTATTAGCACCCATTAGGGAAGTCGGAAACAGGCTACTCACTTCATTTAAAGCCAGCGGGCTTACATCGACATACAGCGACATAAACCCCGTTGCCGTATTCAGTTTAAACTGTGGATGCAAAGTAACAGCATCGCTATCTAGTAGCATGTCACTACCTTTCACTATCCACTGTTTCTCTGTTTGGCCTGCTTGCTCTGGATAAATATAAAATCGAGATTCAAGCTGCTTTATATTGATGTCTTTTTTGATGACGCCATCAGCGCTTAACACGCTATCGTGACTTTCTAAGTAAACGGCACCATTATTTTTATACCAAAAGAGCTCGGCGTTGAGGGAAGAAAGCCCCGGTACCTTGTCCGTTTTATCCCACTGCAAATCGAGTACTTTAGCGGCCAAAGAAGGCTGGCCGTTATGCAGTTGAATTTGCAATGTAGCTAACTCACCTTTTGGATTTAGCCCGCGTATTTCTTCTTCACTGGTATCATCCATAAAAAGGGGTAATAGCAATAAAAAGGGGTTAATTTGCACGGGCTTCATGGTATTTATCAGCACGTCACCGTTTGCACTAATGCTACCAATAAGATCGGTGGTCAGTGATTCATTGCTGGAATTAAGCACGAGCTGATCGACTCTGACATTCCAACCGCCCTGATGACTTTCAGGGTTTGGTAACGCCTGAAGACTGCCACCGCTGACGCCCGTTACCGTTTTCGCGCGGCCACTCCCCCATTCCAAAAGGCTTTCACTTAGCTCGGCTTGTATACTGGTAATTTCACTTTGAGAAAAGTGAGTCCATACCTCGAAGTTTGCACGACTTTGAGCTAACGGACGCTTCGTTTTAATCAGATCGCTTACCCAAGGAGAAATATCAAGCTCTTCGGCTTTGGCGTAGAACACGCCTTCAAACTCTTCTCGCTTTCCCGTTATATCAATAATGAAAGAGGCTGAATTCGCGGCTAAATCTGCCACTTTCAGTTGCCCTAAACCTTGGTGCCTTTCTTCATCGTTGTTCCAGGATAAGCTCTCTATATCAAAGGAATTGGTTTCGCTGAAATGGGTAACAGAAACCACACCATCCTCTAGCGAGAAGCTTTGAAGTTGCTCTAGAAAAAGCCTCTCAAGGGCCTTCACCACGGGAAAGTTATTTTTACCGTCACCAGAAAGGCGGTCAGCATCAATATCGAGTTCTAAGCCCCGAAGTTCAAAACGATTGGATGAAATGAGCTGATGGCGTAGCGATTCCCAAAAATCTAGCTCAACATAGATTTGTCTGATATCCAACGCCACGGGGGATGCATCATTTTTAGCCAGCGACACAGAATTGAGCACAATGCTGGGCCCACTGCGCTGCCAAACAGCATGCACACTTTTAATGGATAGATTTACGCCATACTGCTCATTTATATAATTTTCCAACAAGTGTTTGTTGTGCTCAATATGCGGCAGAGCATAGCGTGCAGCGCTTAAAACAAGCGCGAAAAGTACAAGCAATACGGCAAGTAGTAGCCAAAACTTCTTAAGTAGATAAGCGGCTACCGACGAAAAATTTGTCACATTTTGCCTTCGTATACGTTAATGCATTACATCATGACGACGTCGTACTTATCCTGATTGTACAGTGTTTCGGTTTGAACCTTGATCTGTTTAGACACAAATACTTCAAGTTCCGCCAGCATATGAGACTCTTCACCCATTAAGGCTTCTGCCACTTTTGGTGATGCATAAACCACAAACTTGTCTGCGTCGTAGGCGCGATTCACCCGTACAATTTCACGCATAATTTCAAAGCAAATGGTTTCAATTGTTTTTACTGTGCCACGGCCTTTGCACACCGGACATTCACCACACAGTATATGCTCAATGCTTTCACGGGTGCGCTTACGGGTCATTTCAATAAGCCCTAGCGCAGTGAAACCGTGAATATTTATTTTAGCTCTGTCCTTGTTCGTCGCCACTTCTAATGAGTGTAAGACACGTCGTTTGTGGTCTGGTTCAATCATATCGATGAAGTCGATGAGGATCATACCGCCTAAATTACGCAATCTCAGTTGGCGAGCAATCGCCTGCGTCGCCTCAATATTAGTGTTAAAAATCGTTTCTTCTAAGTTTCGGTGGCCAACAAAAGCGCCCGTATTGATATCGATAGTGGTCATGGCTTCGGTCTGGTCGATAATCAAATAGCCGCCTGATTTTAAGTCTACACGACGCTCTAGCGCTCGTTGCGCTTCGTTTTCCACATCATACAAATCAAAAATGGGTCTATCACCCGGGTAGTACTCGAGTTTGCCGTTCATTTCAGGCACGTACTCCTTGGTGAACTGGTGTAGTTCGTTGAATGACAGTTTCGAGTCGATACGAATTCTGTCTAACTCTGTACCTACAAAGTCTCGTAACACCCGTCGCGCAAGCGGTAAGTCTTCGTAAAGCACGTTCGACTTGCGCTTTTTCATTCGAGACTGAATTTTATCCCACAGTCTTCGCAAAAACGCGGCGTCTGACTGCAATTCATTTTTACCCACGCCTTCTGCAGCGGTACGAAGAATAAAGCCGCCGTTCTCATCACAAAACTCTTGTACAAGAGATTTTAAACGCTCTCTCTCTGACTCTTCTTCAATGCGTTGCGATACACCAACGTGGGTTACCGAAGGCATAAATACAAGATAACGACTTGGGATAGTGATATCTGTGGTAAGGCGCGCTCCTTTGGTACCGATGGGATCTTTTACCACTTGAACCACGATATCTTGACCGTCACGCACCAGCTCGCGTATGTCTTGCTTTTGAATATGACTGGCCGAGACTTCTTCAGCGATTTCATTATGGATAACGATATCAGAGGCATGTAAGAACGCCGCTTTTTCTAAGCCTATATCTACAAATGCCGCCTGCATGCCCGGCAATACACGACTTACTTTTCCACGATAAATATTGCCAACTAAACCCCGTTTAGTATGACGCTCAACGTGAATTTCTTGCAGTATTCCGTTTTCAATAAGCGCCACCCGTGACTCTGACGGGGTAACGTTAATAAGCAGTTCAGCACTCACGATACTACTCCAAATTCATTCAGTCCAAATGCATTAAGTAATTGGCGGGTTTCGTATAGCGGTAGGCCTATTACGGCACTTGCACTACCGTTGATAGAGACCACAAATTCACCACCAATACCCTGAATAGCGTAACTCCCTGCTTTATCAGCAGGTTCTCCTGTTTCCCAGTATGCGTCAATTTGCGCATCCGTCAATGCTGCAAAAGTTACAGACGTAGTAATGACTTGAGTCTGTTGCTGAGCGTTATCGAGTACACAGATAGCAGTAAGTACGTCATGAGTTTTACCAGAAAGCATGGTAAGGATGCGTTTTGAGTCGGCTTTATCTTCGGGCTTACCCACACTTTGCCCGTTGAAAGATATCAGGGTGTCGCTAGCTAAAATGAGTTTGTCCTTCGTCATTGCTTGCTGAGACACTAACTGCGCCTTTACTGCTAGGGCTTTTTCAGTAGCAAGCCTTGCTACAAGCTCCAGCGGTGGTTCATTGTCACGGGGCGACTCATCAATATCGGCAGCTTGTATTGTATGGGCTATGTTCATTTGCTTGAGCAAAGCAGTGCGTCGTGGTGAGGCTGACGCTAACACTACCGATTTTGTCATTGGCTTACCTTTGGTTTAATCGTGAAGGTGTTTACATTAAGAAATTGATAGTTGTCTACGCGTGCGCCTAAGGAGCCAAAACACCCACGGCCAAAGCACCATAGACGTTAAAACTGGCCACAGGTAATCGACTTGGAAATAGATATCCGTTAAGAGGTGCTGAACCCAAAACGTCAATAAATGGTAAAGCGAAGCAAGTAGACCAATGATAATTGCCTGCTGCCACACGGAGTAATTTCTGAGCCTCTGGTAATTGGCAGCCAGCACATAAACACAAATACTCAAACCAAAGCTGTGAATGCCCAATGTTGTGCCGACGAGCACATCCATTGCAACGCCAGTTAGGAATGCTACCCCAACGTTCACTCTGTGGGGTAATGCCATACTCCAGTATGCCAGCACAACGAGCACCCAGTCGGGGCGGTACACATCGACTTGAGTGGGCAAAGGAACAATTTGCAGTACCAGCGCCACTAGCAGGCTTAACCAAATAACGAGGTTACGTTTACGCATCTGAAGACTCTTCCTCGTTGGTAGCAGGTTTATTTACCTTTTCATCCTTATCTGGCTCAGACTTTTGAGATGGGCCATCTTCATGCCATAAAAGCAAAAGATGGCGAAGTCTGTCTAAATTCGCCATCGGTGTAACAATAACCCGAGCAAAAGGGCGACTTTCATCTCTCACTACCTGTTTGACCGTTGCTACCGGGTAACCTTCTGGAAATACTTTACCCAAACCCGATGAAATAAGCGTATCCCCTTCTTGAATATCGACGCTGTGCGGTACATGCTCAAGATACAGCTCGTTCAAAGCCCCGCTGCCGGTGGCAATAAAGCGGATATCATTTCGAAGAGAGCGCACGGGAATGGCATGCGTCACATCAGCAATCAGCAATACGCGACTGTTGGTTGACCCCACTTCCATGACTTGGCCCACAATGCCTTTTTCATCTAGGACCGGTTGCGATGGATATACCCCATCTATTGCCCCTTTATTAATGACAACCTGCTGACTATAGGGATTTTTATCTACCGCCATCAGTTCGGCAACCATCTTTTTTGAAGATAGACGCACAGGTGCTTGCAGCAATTCTCGAAGCTGTGCGTTTTCTTTTTCGATAACCTCGAACTGCTGAAGTTTTTCACTCATCAACAGCAGTTGATTGTTAAGCGTTTGGTTTTCTGCAAGTAACTGTTCTTTAGAGGTAAGGCGTTGTGCGCTTTCGCTAAGCATCAATCCGGGAAGATTAGCAATGTATTGAAGTGGGCTCATTAAGGAATTGAGGTACACCCGCGTAGACTTGAAGCCATCCATTTTATGATCAACAAATATCAGTGTTACTGACAGCACAAGCGCCAGCGTAAGCCTGATATTTAGAGAAGGGCCGCGAGTAAAAATAGTATCCATGATACAAATAAGGCAACCTTACGGTTGCCTTTCCTGTTTATTCGTAGCTAAACAGGTCGCCACCGTGAAGGTCAATCATATCGAAAGCCTTACCACCGCCGCGTGCTACACAGGTTAACGGGTCATCAGCGATAACCACTGGGATCCCCGTTTCTTCCATAAGTAGCCTATCTAGGTCTTTAAGAAGTGCTCCACCGCCGGTAAGTACCATGCCGCGCTCAGAAATATCAGACGCAAGCTCTGGCGGAGACTGCTCTAGCGCCACCATTACAGCAGAAACAATACCCGTCAGCGGCTCTTGAAGCGCTTCAAGAATTTCATTTGAGTTTAGCGTGAATCCGCGAGGTACACCTTCTGCAAGGTTGCGACCACGAACTTCAATTTCACGAACCTCTTCGCCTGGATATGCCGCGCCAATTTCGTGTTTAATACGCTCAGCAGTAGCTTCACCAATAAGAGAACCGAAATTACGACGAATATAGTTGATGATAGCTTCATCGAACTTATCACCACCAATACGAACAGAAGATGAGTAGACCACGCCGTTTAGTGAGATGATAGCAACCTCAGTAGTACCACCACCGATATCTACTACCATAGAACCTTGCGCTTCTGATACAGGCAGACCTGCACCGATCGCCGCAGCCATTGGCTCATCAATTAGATAAACTTCTCGCGCTCCGGCTCCAAGTGCAGACTCTTTAATCGCTCGGCGTTCTACTTGTGTTGAACCACAAGGTACACATACCAATACGCGTGGACTAGGACGCAAGAAATTGTTGTCATGCACCTGCTTTATAAAGTGCTGAAGCATTTTTTCAGTTACGTAGAAGTCGGCAATAACACCGTCTTTCATCGGGCGGATAGCACGTATATTGCCTGGCGTACGACCAAGCATTCGCTTAGCTTCTGCACCTACTGCAGCAACGCTTTTCGGTCCTGCTGCGCGCTCTTGACGAATAGCTACTACTGAAGGCTCGTTTAGAACAATACCTTGGTCTTTTACATAAATCAGCGTGTTAGCTGTTCCGAGGTCGATGGACAGATCATTAGAGAACATGCCTCGAAGCTTTTTAAACATGAAGTGTGTATTCCTGTTCCTATGTTAACGCGTATTTGCAAAGGTGAGATGGCGACGCTTTAACGTGAAGTCGATATTTATTCGCACACTTTAACAATGGGGGCAATTTTGGGCAAGTGATGCTGTCACTTAGAGCCAAAATAACTACTTTATTAACAAGCAAATTCTGCGTCTGCCCCATAAAGGCATAGCACTTACGCGTTAATCGATTGATTCCTACTTTAGACCCACTAATGACCCCATGAAAAATGGAAGGTTCAAAAAACAATCCATGGATTGTACAAGTCTTTTTTATATAGGTGGGGCGATGCCCTTCTTTGAACGCAATATCACAACCAAATAACACACCTTTCTGGTTAATTGTTAATTTGCTCACGCTTGTAAATGATATTGTCGTTCCCTCTATAAACACCGTAGGTTAGCGTGGCGCTAGGCGGATTATCAGCTTCGCCATCCCCATCCCAATCCCACAGTAACCAAGCGTCAGGGGTATAAGTCACAGAATAATTACCCGCCCCATTTGGCGATGATAAACGCATGCCTTCACCGGTGGTATACGCCCCTTCATTAAGGGTTCCGTCTTCAGAGGAAACTAGCTCACCGGAAGCGTCATTGATATTTGCGTGGGCAAAATCTGTGCAGCTATCATACGTATTTATGCGCCACGTTTGACCATCCCAGTATTGGGTGCGAAGGGGAAGCAACAAGGCTTCATCAGCTCCGCCGTAATTGTTTATTAGCGTGGCTCGGCCATAGGCGAACATTAAATCGTTATCAATAATGGCAACACAATCGCTATCACAAGAAATGTTATTTACCGTGGCACCATCAATAAGTGACGACGCAAACGTTAGCACTAGCGACGTATCCTCAAAAGGTCCGTCTGTATCTGTTGCAGAACTCCCCAAACGCGTAAATATCACGTCGTTATCGATAACACTCAATACACCTGTAGCCCCGCTTTGCGGCCACATGCCGGTATCGTCATTAATAAGCCTGTCTAGCCTTGTTAGCGGCGTGTCGTAGGCAATCTCTAGCCCCATAGCGTTTAACTTATCAAAACCTGCAAAGTAGTTCTGAGTAACCGAGCCCAAATGATTTGTTGCAGCAAGGGTATAGGTAACGCTCTGAAGCGGTTGGTCAAAGTAAGTAAAGTTTCCATTTGCACTACAAGCTGGGGTCACTTCGCCAGACAAAGTAAAGTTTGAGGGCGCAAAACGACCTACGTTCGATGCTAAGCCTGTTACTGTAGTACTAGCGAGGTAGTTACTTGTGGCGGCAATACTTATTATCCCGACTTCACTGTAATTTAACGCTATATTTAATTCACTTTCATCATCAAAGAGTACACCGCTTTCAGCTCCAGCTAGCGTACCTGTGGCTCCACCTGCTGGTAGTGAAGTGGTAGGCGAAAGCGAAACGCTTCCAGAGAAATGCTCTGCCGTGCGGTTGTTTTGCAGTTGCCCATAATTATCGGGAATACCATCATCATTGGCGTCTTCACCATCAACCCACTGCACACTTTTTATCCCTAGAATAAAATCTTCACCCGTTAATTTAAGTAGTGAATCGTTGGCGTTGTTCGCATAGCCATTTGGGTTTGTCGCACTACCTGAATCGTCTAATATATCAAGAGCAAAACCAAACGGCCTAACTATGAAAGTATTGGATGATCCAGAAATAGGACTACGATCAGCAATTTCAGCACTTAGGGATAGTTCGCCAGCATCAGGATACTGAATAGAAAAAATAGCCTGCGAATTATCGTCAAACTGTAGCGAGAATGTCTCTGAACTCGTTCCTAGTTCATATTCATTGCCATTATTTTCAAATACCAGTTTATTTGAACAGGTAGACGCGCTTCCACAGTTGTAATTCAATTCAACATCTACAAGCTTGTTTCTAAGTAAGTCTGTATCTCCACAAGCCTCAATAGCATATTGCTTCTCGTTGAAGCCCACATCCGAAGGCTTACCTGACAATTGAGTGAGCAAGGTATCATTATTGTCTGTAAGGTTTTTAAAGGTAAGGCCATCAGCTTCAAAATTTACCTTGCAGCTATTGAGGTTTACCTCTGCGCCACCGATAAAGCATCGAAGCTGTGACGAAGGCGATTCGCCTGAAGTAGCGAGCGTGGGGTCATTTCCGTTTAGGCTATCTATGGTAAGTGATGTTTGCCCAATGAAGGTAACACTGTCGCTTGGCGCCCATGTATAATTGTTGGAGCTTGGTAATAGGCCTACTGTTGCGCTTTGAGAATACAACAAGTCACAATTAACGTCCGCACACGCTTTTAATGTCACTTCTTTCGCGGCACAACTACTGCCCCTATTGTCGGCTAATTCAAATCGATAGTGATTCAATACCTCGATAACTTCTCGCCCGCAAATGCCCGGTATATTGCTTGGAACGGCCGTTTCTTGAACACTTAACGCTGCTTGCGAGTCTATACCACCACCTGCGGTAAAAGAGCCCACAATGGTTTCGCCTGATACATTTACAAACGTTATACTTCCTGTTGCAAGCACTACAGCCTGTGGATTTGAACCATCAATCACTACATCGCCGTTGACATAGATAGCAAGGTAAGCGCCGTCAGCGACATTTATGCTTGCATCTACCATCGAGAAAATCGTTGAAACCCCTAAAGGGTTATCCCCCGGATCATTGATATAAATTCGCGTTGGTGCAATAACATTATAAATGCCCAACCCCATGTTAACGGTAGTTCGACTGAAGTAATAATCCCCGGCTAAATCCCCCGGCGTAATTCCTGGGCCACTGTCATCAATAGTAATGGAAGGTATAGCACGCGCTTGAGATTCACTTAGCGCATCCGTATTTGAAGGAAAGCATGCAACGGCATTTTCACCACACTTAGGAAAAGTCTCGGCAGTATCTGAATCACTAGTAATACCTAGGGTAGTTAAAACCCCACCGTTATCATCAAAGACTCGGCTATCAGCGCCTAGATAAATTTCAGAGCCTCCGAAGGTAGCCAAAGCGCCGGGGAAAGCAACCTCACAGCTAGGGAATTCGCCACTAAAAACAAACTCCGAAGTCATCGCAATGATACTGGCATCTTCTGGGTCGTGATTTCGTTCACTATCAAGACTTCTGTCCTCGTCAACGCGAAGACCTAAACGGTTACTATTTACACCACAGCTTCTCAACCATCCCCCATCGCCACCGTTGCGACTAATTTTACTGGCAGCAACAAGAGGCGTTTGGGCATAATTATTTCTATAAAAATTGTACGTACACCTGTCACTCCACCCCACTATTTGGTCATCGGCAAAGAATGCTTCCCAATCAACTTGCACCCCGTTGTCGTCAAAGAAAGCGCGGCCATCGCCTTCTGTAGTTGCCATATATGCCAGTGTCTCTGTGCGTGTAACGGGTTCATAGAGCGTTTCTGATGCCTCCAGTGCAACAAAATAAGCTTGGCTGAGCTGAGGAGTAGGCGGTTGGGCATTGCTGCCAATAGCGTCGTACTTCGCAGCCACCGTCAAATAAGGAAGAAGATAAGTGTCAGGGGGGGCCTCCCCTCGTACATCAACTTGGTTATTGACAGTTTGAAGCGAATGGAAAAATACCGGCTTTTCGCCAAAATCTGTTTGCAGTGGCACTTGTGCGTATCGCGCGTCTTCTTCGCCAACCTTCAATGGCCCATTGGGCTCGTACCAAGGAGAATTTACCGATGCCTGTATAGTATCAGCACCCACCTCCATTTTGCCCACTTCAACGATATCGCCGTCAGGAAATTCATGAACGCCGTAGGCAATAGCTAAGTAATGACCTCCCATAGTGATATGAGGGCCATCTTCACCAGAGGGCTCAAGCGGCAGTGCTTCAAAACCAGTTCTGGTAACGTTGCGGATTTTAACAATAGCAGGGTTCCCCCCCTGATTGGTCGATAGCATAAATACCGCTGGCGGCTCGTCGTACACCTGCGAAAAGCTTATGGTTGTCCACTCAGCTTTATTGTAGGTATTTTGGAGTTCGATGAACCTGCCTTCGATTTGAGGGACGGCTAGCACGGGCAAAGCTAATACAGATAGCATCCCAATAAATAGGGCTCGAAAAAGAGATATACGGTGTGTCATTATTCTTCCTGCCTTACTTCAACAAGAACGCGTTTTGAGGTTTCAAGTTGCCCTGCGCTGCACTGCGCTTCTGCCCCTAATGCATATACTCTAATTTCACCAGCGGCTACCTCTGGCTCTTCAACCTCGGGCTCCAGCTCACAAGATAGTGTAATTGTACAATTTTGCACGTTAGCTGCGCTGATAGTTACTGGCTGAGTAATAGCACTACACCCGGGGTTATTTCCGTTAATCAGTCTCGATATCGCAACTTCCATTCCGCTCTGCGCGGCTAAATAAGCGCGAGCGCCATAATATTCAATAGATTGCTGACGGATGTTTGATGAAATTTGATTAGACAATGCAATACCAAGCCCTAAAAGAACAATGCTTATAATAATAGCCACGATAGTCGTAGAACCTTTTTGCCGGACTGGCGAATGACATAGACCGACAGGCCGTCGGTGTTTGCTATGGTAAAAGTTTGGTCGCGTATTTTTATGGCACATTTGGGAAGTGAACCTCGTGTACAACCGATATCAGCTCATCATCACTGCTTTCTAAGGTCATTTGCAGCTCTATAAGACCATTTTGTCGTAGCCCCGCGGTTACTACGTTCGCGCTCCACGAAGCCACATTAGTACCTATAACGCCGGAGTGAGCACCTTGGTTTCTTATTAAACGCTCTCCTTGCGCGGTAGATGTTCTGCATATTGTCACTTGTTCTTCAGGAACGAAGAAGCGTTTGCCTGGAGAGGATTGTGTGTTCGCGGCGCTAAGCGTAAGATCATATTGATTATCGCTAGTCGGCTCAGAAGCCGCATCCGCAATAGCATCTATGGTTCGCCCGTTATCATTCACGCTCTGCGGGTTTGTGGGGTAAATGACGAGGGTGTCACCCTCACTCAACTGACTATTGAAGACAACCACGTGCATGGGGTTGTTAAACGCATCACCTACGTAGGTGCCACTTTCTTTAATCGGGTAATAAGACAGACACCCTAAACTCGCATCAAACGACACTGAATTTGGCACCACATTGCGTAGCTCCTTTTCCAGTCGCAAGATAATAAAGCGCGCGTCTGAAACAAGACGAGTACGCTCTGCACCGGTTATATAGATTTGTGCACTTAAAGAAATGACCTGCGCCACAGATACACTAATTACGCCTAAAATGGTGATAACTAAAATAAGCTCTATAAGCGTAAAACCTCGCTGGCGCTGTGCTTTTCGTGGAGTCACTAATAGCTCCCTCGATAAGCGCTGAAGTTGTAGACTTGGCCGTCTGGTGCGGTAACAGCTATATCAATACGCTTGTACGTTTGACCGTCTGTTGGCGTACTGTCATCTAAGTCACTGTCGTAATCTACCGTTACTGCAAAACTAAAATTGTTATAGTTTCCTCCCACATTACTAACCACATAGCCGTTGTAATCATCAACATCGTCATAGTCGTCTTCACTCGCTTCATCAGGTCCGAGTGTTGTTGAGCAATTTCCTTTGGCATTACAGGTTTCGAAAGGCGGGCTTCTGTCGCTGTTTTCATCATAGGAGCGGCTTAGAATGTCGTTCATTAACGACTGACCTAACTTCGCAGCTTTTACTTGACGAAATGGCTCAGCCGTTTGTTCAGCCTGGGGCACAATAAGCGACAGCACTATTGTTAGACTGATAGTAAATACAACAATACCAATTACTAGCTCTAATAAAGTAAAGCCTTCACTGCGTTTTCTAGGCGTAGGAAACATTCCGCTAGCACGCATAAATAGCTCCTTCACTTTGCAAGCACAGGGTAAAGGTACTTATCTGAATTTTGCAGTTAGTTGAGCAGGCAATATTGCTTGGTCGGCCGAATCCGTCAAACTGAATTTGAGAAAAGCTATCGCCGTTTTCATCTGCAGTTTGAAAAGTGAAATCAGTATTAGAAGCATTGATAACTTGGTCGTCATCAAAAGCAGTGGAAAGAGCAT
Organism: Alteromonas sp. BL110; assembly: GCF_003443615.1. NCBI lineage: Bacteria > Pseudomonadati > Pseudomonadota > Gammaproteobacteria > Alteromonadales > Alteromonadaceae > Alteromonas > Alteromonas sp. BL110. The sequence goes on from NZ_CP031967.1 coordinate 1,453,241, forward strand.
TTGCGCAATCGTGTCCTGCAGGGGGAGCAATAACTGTACTCGTTATTTTCACGCAGCTGCTGTCTTGTACGTTTTGCATAGCGCGAAGCTGCATATTGCGCACTAGCTGAAGGGTTCTGTCACGAAGCGCGATGGCTTCTTCGGTGTCGCTACCAAGAAAGCGGGGTGCGGCGGTTACCGCCAGCACCCCAATAACCAATATGGTTATAATAAGTTCTACTAGTGTAAAACCGTTTTTCTTCACATTACTGGACGCAAGAAACAACATTGATGGTTGGACGAACACCTTCACCAGATGAATTCGTGTAAGTAATCGTACATGGTGCGTTAGCTGCAGTAGGAGCAGTCGTGCTGTAACCTGTGTAACCTTTGTAATAAATTAGTAATTCAGCAGGGTCAGAACCAGCGACAGTAGTAGTCAAATAGTCACCAGCGTTATCAATATCTGCATCTAAAAGGTTGGTCAAGTTGGTTGCCGTTCCACCATCTGGGTAACCATAAACCGTATTAATAGTCGTGCCGTTCCCTACATTAACCGAACCTGTTGCTGCACTCGCCTCGCCATTAATTAAGGCCTTACCGTAAACAACAGATGCTGCTGACTCTATTGATCCAGCAATACCTTGCAATACAGAATCACGCGCATCGTCTTGAAGGTTCAAAAACTTAGGTGCTGCGGTTACCGCTAGAATACCCAGCAATACAATAACAATGATTAACTCGATTAGGGTGAAACCCTGTTGTGTTGATACTTTTTGCATAATCAAACTTCCTGAGTATTAATTAAAAAACAGTAACCTGGCCAGTGGCTGGGTTGTAAGTGAAACCGTCAAACGAGGTACCGTCAGGCGTGCCGTCTGCTGGTGCTGAATTATTAGGTAAGCCCATAGACTCGACTAAGTAGTAAACACAAAGCGTATTTGCGCCAGAGTCATCTGAACGTACCGCGTATCTGAAGTCAGCAACAACCGTATCGTTCGTTGATGTCGTGTTGGTAGGCGCCGACTGTAAGATTAGGTCAAATGTGTTTTTGCATTCGGTGTTGTTAACCGTAGAAATAAGCGTATTACCAGTAGAGCTGCCGGTAGGGTAGCCAATGGTGCCGTCAACGCCCACAGGCGTTTGGTCATAAGTGACTACTGTGCCATTGCCGTTTCCATTGTTGCCACTGGGGCGACCTTCCACTTCCCACTGTGCGCGCACAAGACCAACAGCGGCGGCGAAGCCACCTGCTACACCTTCTACACTGGCTTCTCGTGCTTCATCAGTAACGTCGATAAAACGCGGTAGCGCCGTAGCCGCAAGCAAGCCCAAAATAATTACAACAATGATGAGCTCTATTAGCGTAAAGCCTTGTTGTCTCGTGTTCATAGCATCTCCTAGATTACAAATAAGCGCATAACTCCGACGCCTAGTTAACTTTTTCTTTCTCTTACTACGCCGCTACCGGCGTTGTATTCAAACCAAACTTTGTCTTGGATAAAGAATGCGCATTGCAAATATCCGTTTACGTATTTATCGCTTACCGATATTTTAGACGACACATCAAACTCTCTTAATGTGGCCAATGTGAACATGTATTCACACGCATTTCCTCGATTCGGTTCCAGCCCCTCAGGCCAACCCTTTGTATTTACAAATAACTCTGCAGCCACTTCTTTTTGATGCTTTATGCCGCCACTGGCATCAAAATCAGTTTCGTAAATCAAAACCGTGGATTGCTTCGTCTTTATCCATTGGGCCCTGGCTAACATAACAACCCGCTGAAACTGAGCCACTGCATTTTCTTTGTTTACTTGTTCAGCTTCTTCTATCACTGGTGCTGCGTGATACACGTACGATGTAGCCAAAACAGCGAGCACCAACCCGATCACGATAAAGTTAAATAACCCTGCTCTAGTGCTAGCCACGTTTTACCCCATTGAAGTAAACCTATTACCCGCCTTTCACCGCCGACATCATGTTCCACATTGGTGTAAAGATGCCAAGCGCCAGTATCAACACCATGACCGCCACAAAACCGATCAAAATAGGTTCTATCTTGGCGGTTAAGCTCTTAAGGTCGAAATCGACTTCACGTTCGTAATAGTCTGCACTTTCTTCTAAAAGCGGCTCTAATCGACCCGTTTCCTCACCCACAGCTATCATCTGTAGTACAAGTGTAGAAAACAGTTCGCTATTTTTCGAAACTCTCAGCAAACTTTCGCCTTTTTCTATGCCTTGGCGCATCTCTTTAATGCGCATTTGCATATGAGCGTTATCTACAGCATCCGCTGTTAGTGACAGGCCCGCCGTCAACGGCACACCTGCACGTAAAATCATAGAAAAGCTACGGCTATATCTTGATAATAATGATCGCTCAATAATGCTGCCTACGACAGGCAACTTTAGTTTAAATTTGTCCCATTTAAGTCGTCCATTAGTCGAATTAACGTATTGTTTAGCAGAGAAAATTATTCCAACTAATACGATTAAAATTAACCACCAGTAGTTTACAAAGAAGTTTGAAGTTCCTATTAAAACGCGAGTCATTATGGGTAGCTCGGTGTCGAACCGCTCGAACATTTGTGTGAAAACGGGCACAACGAAAAGATTTAATATAAACATGGCAATAGCGAGTGCTATCAAAACAAAAGTGGGGTATCGCAACGCCGATTTGATGCGCTTTCGCGTTTCCTGTTCCCGTTCAAAATAAAGCGCTAATTGCAGGAAAACATCGTCCAGCTTACCGGTATTTTCACCTACTACGACAACAGAAATGGTTAACCGCGTGAAGACTTTTTCATACTTCGACATAGCCGAAGATAAGCTTCTGCCTTGCTCAAGCTGATCGGCAATGTCCTTTAAAATCTCTTGGAAACGCTTATGCGAGGCGTTTTCACTTAACCCTTTAATTGCCCGAATAATTGGAATACCCGCTTTTAAAAGCGAGTACATTTGTCGAGAAAAGATGATCATCTCATCCAATCCCACTTTAGGTTCGAATAGATGACCTATGTCTAAACCACTGCTCGCTTTCGCTGCCTTTTTAGTTTCTTCTATTGAAATAGGAACAATGTTTTTAGACAACAAGGCTTGCGCCGCTGCTTGGGCAGACGCAGCCTCAATAATGCCTTTTTGAGGGCCACCTTGAGCCGTTTTACCCGCATAACTAAACTGAGGCATTAGTGGTTCACTACCTCAGGCACAAATTCGGCCACCTTAAAAACTTCATCTAACGAGGTTTTACCTTCTGCGGCATAATCAAGTGCCATATGTGAAAGGGGCACAAAGTCTTTATTAGTCTTTGTGGCATCAACAAAACCTTGAGTATTATCATCTCGCAGGGCCTCCATCATGTTTTCGTTCATTTCTAAAAATTCGAAAACACCAATACGACCCTTGTAGCCTGTATGGTTACAGCTATTGCAGCCTCTACCTTTGTGGAAGGTCGCATTTGCTAATTCTGGTTTTAAGAAGCCAACCCAAGCTTGCTCTTGCGCACTGGGCGCCCGCTCCTCTTTACAGTTTTCACATAAACGGCGTACCAGACGCTGCGCCAATACCCCGCGTAGTGAAGTAGCTACTAGATAGGGCGCTGCCCCCATATCGATAAGACGTATAGCGCTAGTTACAGAGTCATTGGTGTGAAGCGTGCTCAATACCAAGTGGCCAGTTAACGCGCCTCTAAGCCCTATTTCTACGGTTTCTTGGTCGCGCATCTCCCCCACCATGATAATGTCAGGATCTTGTCGAAGGGTGGTACGCAAAATAGACGCAAAGTCGAGGCCAATTTTTGAGTTAACTTGTACTTGGTTTATACGAGGCAAGCGATATTCAATGGGGTCTTCGGCGGTAATAATTTTTAAATCGGGCTTATTGAGCTCGCTTAGTGCGCCATACAAGGTGGTGGTTTTACCCGAACCCGTTGGTCCAGTAACCAAGATCATGCCATGAGGTCGGTTTATGGCAGCGCGAAACTTTTCGGCCATTGCATCAGGCATACCCGTCTGATTTAACGTCAGAAGACCTGCGGATTGATCTAGCAATCGCATAACCACCGCTTCGCCATTGGCTACAGGCATGGTGGAAACACGTACATCAAGGGTGTGGCCTTTCACCTTTATATTAAAACGTCCATCTTGAGGAATACGCTTTTCTGATATGTCGAGACCAGACATTAGCTTTAACCTAAGCACCAATGCCGAGGCAATTTTTACCTGGTTTAGCGTATTTTCTTGCAATACACCGTCTACACGCTGTCTGATTCGCAGGATATTTTCATCCGGCTCGATATGAATATCAGAGGCGCGCACCTGAACCGCATCTTCAAAAATAGAGTGTAGTAGCTTTACTACTGTGGCATCGGAAGTGGTATCGTCTAAGGCAGAGAGTTCAAAGTCGGCTTCATCGGCGTACTCTTCACCTAACTTTTCAGCGAATGACGCAATATCCTGAGTACGACGATAAACCGAGTCAAACGCTTCCAGCATCTGATTCTCTTGTACTATTGCTAGTTCAATATTACGGGGCGCAATAAGCGGTCCTAACTGGTCGAGGCCCCCTAAGTCAGTGGGATCGCTCATACCTAGCAGCACTTCATCGTCGTCAGCTTCTAGTACTAGCGCGCGATAACGTCTTGCATAAGTTTCAGGGATAAGTTGTGCTTGTTCTGGATCGATTCGACGCTGGGTAATATCTAAAAAAGGAATATTGAGCTGCTGAGCGAGAAAGCGAAGAAGTTGAGGCTCGCTGATAAACCCTAGGTCAATAAGCGTATCCCCAAGTTTGCGCCCAGATGAACGCTGCGCCGATAGCGCATCATCAAGCTGTTCGCTGGTGATAATATTTTCGTGAACTAATAAATCGCCGAGGCGCATCTTTAATCGAGGACGCATTAAGGCTGCTCCTGTAAATCAGTTAGGCGGGCACTAGCATATTGCGATGATGTAGAAGAGAGGTCACCAATCGCAAGGGCTTTGGAATATGAAGATATGGCTAAACGCTTGTCAGACAGTGCATCGTAATTAACGCCCAGTGCCAGCCACCATTTTGCATTATTCGGTTGTAGCGAGGTCATGGCGCTAAACGCCGAGATAGCTTGTTCTGGTTTATTAACTGTTTGAGCAGACGTCCCTTTTAATATCAGGTAATCGATACGTTTTTCAGCCAGTGCTTTAGCATCTAAGCTGTCTGGCATAAGGTTCAGTACTTCTTCAAAACGGCTTTCTTGAACCAAAATTTTGGCCATGAGTTCGCGCCACACTAACGACTCTGGCGACATCACAACGCCTTCTGAAAGTACCTGTAACGCCTGTAGGTTGTTGTTTTGACCAAAATAAAGCGCGGCCAATTGTTTGCGGGCCTCGATGTTTTGCGGGTAAGTAGACAGTGCAAGGGTAAAGCTTTTTTGCGCTTCGTCGAAAATACCAAAGTTGTAAGCTTTGAGCCCTGCCTCTAAATGAATAGCGCTTTGCTGCGCTGGTGATTTCGGCGTAACGTCGATTGTGGGCTGACGTGAAATAATGCTTTCTGGTCTGGACGTGCTTAATTCACCGATTGTTTTAACGTTTGTCTTGTTGGCCGTTTGTATATTGGCGTTTTCTTGGGTTAAGCCTGAGGCTTTCACTACTGCCGAGCCCGTTTCTTCTGTCTCTACTGATATGTTTGCGGCAGATATGGTTTCGTCTTCAACTTCGGTTGCCTTTTTATCTGACTTTTTATTTGACTGGGTATTCGAGTTTAGGCTTGAAGAACTAGCAACTTGCGTACGCTGCCTATATTCTGCCTCGTCGTCGGCTACCGTCTCATCAATACTATTAAATACAATCTCGGCCACATCTGACGGCGTATTTTGATTTGCTAAATCTTGCTCGGATAACGGCGTAGACTTCATGCCTTCTAACCGATGTTCGGCACTATCGACATCTTGCTTGGAAGTACTTTCACTGTCCGTTTCAATGCGCTCATTTTGAATTGGGCTTGCTGCTGTATCCGGTATATCGACTTTTGCAACAGTATCAGTGCTACCTGTATTACTAGCACTATTACTATCCACAGGCCCAGTCATAATGCTCAACACTAACCATATAACTAGACCTAGTACAATGAGCAAAATAAGCGCTTTTGGCCAAATCGAGCGATTTGCGACGTGAACCGTAGGTGGCAAACCAAAATCTTCACTCTGGTTTCGCTCATCTAGCGATTTTAAAGTGTCATTTAAAATGCTCATAAGCCCGGTGCCCCGTAAAGGTGAAGCGCACTAGCTACAGCAACGGCAGCAATCGATAAAATAACAATGCTTTGTCTAGGAACAAGCCTTCGCTTACAGTCATCAGTATCAAACACAGCATTTATCGTATGTTGCCAATTCGCAGCGCTTTTACCCTGCCCGTAAGCACGAAGAAGAATTTTGTGGCAAACAATATTGACCAACCGTGGTGTTCCACGGGTGACTAACGCAATAAAAGCGCGTAAACCTTTAGTAATTAATTGTTCGCTGCCTCCGGCCGTTGTTAGCCTGTGCCCTATGTAATAGTCCACTTCTGCCGACGTCATTGTACGCAGCGTGTACGAAAAGCTTATGCGCTGACGGATTTGTCTAACCTTGGGGTTTGACAGGTTAGCGTCAAGCTCTGGCTGACCAAATAAAACGATTTGAAGCAGCTTACTTTTCTCAGTTTCTAAGTTGCTAAATAAGCGCAGCATCTCAAGTGCATCCCAGCTTAACGATTGCGCTTCATCAATAATCAGTACCGCTTGCCGCCCCTCTTGCTTAAGTGCTAAAAGCCTTGACTCTATGGCACTGTGTAACCCCTGAGAAGCTTCGTTTTTACCTGTATCAATACCTAACTCATTGGCGAAAGCTATACGCAACTCATCAGGACTTAGGTATGGATTCGGCAAGTAGCAGGCTACGAATTTGTCCGACAGGTGGTTTATCAGTTTGCGGCACAACAGGGTTTTACCTGTACCTACTTCACCAGTCACTTTGATAAAACCTTCAGACATACTTAACGCAGACAAAATGACTTTTAACGCTTCATTGTGCGGCGCCAGCGCACAAAAGAAATCTGTATTCGGCGTAAGCGAAAACGGCATTTCTGTGAAGTGATAAAAGCCTTGGTACATAATTAGTTTCTATACCATTGATCAAGCAGTGACTGGGTACGAAGGCGCTGTTTTTCCCACGTATCCGGCTGCACCACAGAAGGGCGAATAAGAATGACCAGTTCGCGCTTGCTCTGAGTTTTTGCTATGTTTTTAAAGGCGTTACCGATAATAGGTATATCCCCTAACAGCGGCGTCTTAGATTCCTGCTCGCTGGTAACGGTTTCCATCAAACCGCCGATCACTACAATTTCGCCGTCACGGGCGCGGATCACAGTATCTGATTCACGAATGTTACTTTGTGCAAGCGGTAACAAGATTTGTTGGTCGCCAACTTGGATAACCTTTGTCTGTTCCGCCGTTTCTGTTACCGAAGGGTGAACATGCAGTATCACAGAACCACTTCTGTCTATTTGTGGTGTTACATCTAGCGCAATACCAGAAAAGAAGGGGGTAAGTTCGATATCGTTTTCGCTTTCAGTACTGGTTGTGCTCTCATCTTCACTTGTAGACACATCAGTAACAAAGTACTCATCTTGCCCTACTTTAATAACGGCTTTCTGGTTGTTAGTTACCGTTACTCGAGGGTTACTTAGCATTTGCACATCGCCCTGGGTTTGAAGCATATTGATAACGCCATCAAAGTCACCGCGGGAAATACGTAACGTCGATACCCCACCGATATCGGTAGAGATAGTATTGCCGATAGCATTAACTGCGTTGATAGCTGGGTCAATTCCCGCAGCAGTGTTTGCCGCAAAATTAGAAGCAAGTGCCCCACCACTAAACCCAAAATTGAGGCTGCCAGTTAAACCGCTGGCAATCCGATCCCATCGAACGCCCTGTTGATAGCCATCATCAAGAGTTACCTCGATAATGCGAGCTTCTAATACCACCTGACGCTGCAGGCTTTCTTGGCTTTGTTTTAAGAAATCCTTGATCACGGCAATCTCACTAGGAAGCGCACGAACAGTGACTAAACCAGCTTGCGGTGAAACCACAACTTGGCGACCTTCTGTGGGCGAGACCAGCACTTTTAATGCCTCTTTCAAGTCGCTCCAAAAATCGTTTTCGCTGGTGGTTTGAATATTTGAACCATTGAGTTGCTGTATATTGTTGTTACCTCCTACTCCACTCTGACCGCCCAGAGCGTTACCGCTGATATTGTTGTTTCCGTTAATACCGCCGTTGTTTCCACCGTTATTCTGATCCTGCTCGCTGACGCCTCCGGCAATCACGCTCACGTTCGAAACACCAAAGCGCTTGATCATTAGGAAGTTAACCGGGATAGATTCTGTCTTTAGTTGCGACGGCATCACCTGAATGACCTTACCTTCTAAAAATACATCCAGCGGATACATTCTTGAAATAATAGTAAGTACATCATCAAGGGCCACGTCTTTAAGCGTTAAACTGATTTGACCAGACACTGCTGGATGCACAGCCACGCTATATGGCGTATCTTCCACCAGCGCATCGAAGAACGGGCGAACATCCACATTATTGGCGGACACTGCAAACATCTTCTGAGTGGTAGGAGCGGGTAGCGACTGATAGCGAGCCACTTCTGACAGCAATTCTTGGTTTAACTGCGGTGGAGGCGCTGGTTTGGTAACAGGTGCATTTTGGGAGCGGTTGAGTTCATCGCGAATATGCGGTTTCACTTCCTCGCCAACACCATAGGTTTGACAACCCGCTATAACAAACGCCGCAGCTAGGACCAGTGCGTTAGAAATAAGGCTATTTTTTAATTTCATATGCATACATTCTTAGTATTTTCTGCTGACGACCGTCAGTTATAATCACGTGTTTACGGTTTATTTTGGACACCGTGAACTCATTGAGCGTGTCACCCTCTCGATAAGATTTCCCTGAGATAATCGCGCTGTAACCGGAACTGCGTTTAAAAATTGACTGCAGTGCCAGCTCGCCATCTAAAAGGTTGCTTTCGCTTGCACTCGCCCCCTTGAACTGGGCAGGTTTGGTTGGGTCTACGGAAGCTATTGCAGGCTTGAGAACACTGCCTACCACTAACAAACTAAATATGAAGCATTTCATTGTCTTCACCTAGACTCCCTAAAGCGAAATGAAGGTAGCGTTATTGCTTACTGTCGCTAACCCCAACGTCAGTGATGCGTTGGGATATTCGACGACGTTATAAGCGAAGTCAGTCACAATGACTTTTTCAGGTGCCGATTGAAGACGCGCGAGGTAACTACGCAAGTCGAAGTAACTTCCCTCAATAACTAAACGCATATTGTGACGATAGAATGATGTGCTTTGCGTTTCACCTTCGCCAAAACGAATGGCTTGAGTGGCTTCCACGTTAAAATTAACCAAGCTCACGTTGTTTTCTTCATTTAACAGCGTCATTAGCAACTCAGGCATTCTGTCGGCAGCCACGAAGCCTTCGTTCAACGAAAGCAGTGCTTCGTCGACGTTAAGCAATTCTTTTCTCGCGTTATCAAGTTCCTGTTGCATACGTTGCGTGTAATCGACTGTCAGTGCTTGCACAATGGCATCTCGCTGAATGACTAGCGCCTTGTACTCACTTTCTTTTCGAGTAGCGGTTTTGTCAGCAGCAGACATATCATCAAGTGCTGGTGATACGCCGAACCAAAAAAACAGATAAATAATAAGACCTAAGCTCACCCACAAAATAAGCTGCTTTTCTCTGTTCTCAAGCGCAGAAAACTTATCAGAGAGCTGTTGGTACTGGCTCATCAGCATCTCCTTCAAAGTCAGTTGATATCAAAAATTGCTTCACGTTTTCATCACCGTCTACTTCGTCAAACTTCACTGATGAAAATGACTTACCTTGAAAGAAAGGTGACTGCTGTAACTTCTTTAACCAAAGAGGGATAGACGACGGAGCCACCGTCTGCCCTAACAAACGAATTTTCTGAGTATCTATGTTTATGCTGGTAAGCCAAAGGTTTTGGTTGTGATAGTCGGCTAAATCATCCATTACTTCGCCATACTTGGTGGCGTCAAAAGACAGCTCTCCACTTTCTAGATAGGCAAGCAACTGCTTTCTGTTTTCAATCTTGGCATTTATTTGCTCAAGCTGCTGTTGAAGCGCTTTGGTATCGCGCTTTTTCTCTAGCGCGTCATTCAGCGTTTTAATTTCGTTATTGATTTGGCGGGTTGAAGCAGATTGCTGTTCTATTTTTTCTTGTTTAGCGTTTAGCATCACATTTAAAGCCACAACGGCAATGAGCATTACTCCAAACGCTAGGCCATTAACCCAAAGCACCTTTGATAAGGGTAAGCGCTCTTTTTTAGGCTTAAGCGAGGGGTGATAAAGGTTAATCGTACGTTTCACTGTGCTTCCCTCGCTGCAACAAGTGCACTGGCCAAGGCAAAGTGGCAAGCGGGCTCAACAACATCAGCTAATTCGAGATGCGGAACGAACTTTTTCATAGCCGCAGGCTGAAATGGCTTTAAGCGTTCGATAACAGGCTCACAATCAAATTGAGTTCTGAATAAGATTTCTTTTAGCGGAGGCTGTTTCAATTGCGACTCGTAAAAATCCATTGAACGCTGGATTTCTAACCCAAGCATATCGCTTAACTGGGCCAGATCTTCTTGCGCGGCGGATTTTTTAACAAAGCCCCTTAACCGTCTCGATAGCCAAATAGCACGAGAACGTACGATCATCAAAAATGGTTCGCTATTGGGCTCTTGAATGATGAGTAATCGCGCGTAATCATCATCAGGCACCATTTCTGTAGCCAATGCTTCTTTGGCATGGATATGGGTGAGCTTAACCTCTTTCTTTTTCGATAGACTTTGAACCAGTGAAGAAAGCGAAGACTTATCGGCAACAAACACATCTATTTTCTTACCGCCGGTTCGTGTTTGAACTGGATAATCGATATAGTCCAAAACCATATTGCTAGAATCAAAAGGAACCAGCTCGCCAAGAGTCCAAGGTAGTGCTGTCGTGATGTCCTCTTCCGGTACATCAGGCTTTTCCACTTGAACCATGTGATACATCTCTTGAGAAAGCACGACGGAGACTCGACACGCCTCTTTTTCAAAATCACGCGCCACGTTACTTAATTGCTGTTCAAGAGGTTGCCGATTATCAAAGGGAACAGACGCAACAGAACTGAGTACATAACCACTATCCCCAAAGTTGACAGCGACAATATGTAACTCAGCAGCACTCACAGACACACCTACAGTGAGCGTTGTATTGTTCTTTTGCGAAGAGAATAAGCTAGCAAGCATATGTCTACTTAATTCGTTAGTGTCGAGTATTATCTTATTATCAACAATACCTTAAGGTGCCAGTTTGTGACATGGCGCTAACTCAAAAGTAGACTAATTACCTAAATAAACCAAATACCTACATAGGGGATTATTTATATTAATATGGATGTATATGAATACCTGACTAGTCTTCTAGGGCAGTTACCGAACCGCTTGCTGGATAATAGTCGAAGTAGGTTCCTTTACTTAAACTGAAGCGACACCAGTAGTTATCCTCATTCATTTCAAGCTCGGCGTAGTATCTTGCATGCACTTTGAACCCGTCGACTCGTAATGGAGATGCCACTAATGATGACCAGATTTTTTCACATCCCTTATCTGACATTTCTGCCGTGGGCCACCCATTATGGTTCATACGAACTGGCGATCGGTTCATTTCGCTGCCTGAGTCATCATAGTGAATAAGCATTATCATAGTGGTAGGTTGGCGTACTCGCCATTGCCAATGTGAAGAAACCACATGCCGCTTGAACGTATCTAAACGCTCAGCAAAGGCCTTTGTAGTCGTATCTTCTTCGCCAATGTGAAAATAGTTAATCGCTATGCCTAACAAGAGCGCGAAAGCAACGGCAATAGAAGCTTTAATAACGTTTTTAATGGTGTCGGTATCTTTATTATTTTTATTCATCTGTGGCTCCTCAGCTTATAACTGAAGTATTAAACCCTGTTTAGCGTGGGGTTTGTCGCTATTTGCGCAATATGAAATTGCTATAGCTGTGAAAACCACATCGCTATGTTGTTAGTTTATCGGCATTTTGAAGGAAATATGAAGTTATACCATTAGTCCGCATAGATAATTAAACGAAACCTTAGGTCTAACTTATTTACAAGTATCGATAATTCGCAGGAAGACGCTTGGTTAAACGTTTTTTTGTAGAATAGTGATTCCCCAGAAATCACCGTCTTTTTGCTTTAGCTGCCACCCGCTTTTCATTAGCGCTTTTCGCGTATAGTAGTTCGTCATCCCATGCCCAAAAAGAACCACTCTAGGGTGTTTTTCGCTAAGTTTATTAATATGCAGGGAAAGTTTTTCAACCCGTTTTTTAGCAAATTTGAAACTTTCAAAGCGGCCTTTAGTTCCCATAAACCAAAGAGCACGGCTTAGCACAACCCAGTGCCAACTGCGCAAAGTGAAAGGTAGCTTGTAATAAGGTATATCCATTTCTCTTAATTCCGGTAGCTCTTCATCAATTGAAGTGGCCCCATATTGAGCTGCTGTTAACCTTGCTCTTAAAAGCGGGCTGACGGCGATGTAGCTACCGGTTATATCTATTTTTTGTTTTGGTTGGCTGGCTGGGTCTAGAGGAGATTTATTATAGTTACGAACCCAGCTTGCATATTCCGCAGCATTCACTTTCTCATTGTGGGCTGAAAGTGGCTTTCCGTGGCGAATGAAAATCACTTCTTTCACTGCGCTTTCTTTCATGACATCCGTGTTCATTTTCGATCCGGTGAATTCGAGATTGTGTTCTAACTAGCGTAAAAGATTCTACAAAACGGCACTAGATTAATAAGACCTAGAGTATACGGAAATACAGGGCGTCATTTTAAATGCAACGCCCTTTCAATTTGTCGTAACCACTTAATAAAGTTACGCACTCGCTAATACTGGGTCAATAGCGGGTTGCTCGCTATCAAGGGAGTGCGCTTTTTGTTCAATGTATTGGGATAGCGCGTCTTGTTGCGCTTTGCTTAAACGCAAACCATGCTTAGTTCTGCGCCAAATAACATCTTCCAAGGTATATGCCCATTCACACTCAATTAAATAGTCTACTTCTGCGCGATACATTCCTGCGCCAAAGTCTTCTCCCATCTCAGCAATTGACGATTTTCCTTTTAAAAATTTGTAGCTTAAAAGGCCATACTGACGCGCATAACGTTGGGCAATATCTTTGTTCAACCACGGAAACTCACCCGTTAACTTATCAACAAGCTCGTCTTGGCTTTCGAAGGCCCCCCCTGGTAAAGGCACATCTTTCGTCCATGCTTTCTTGGCCTTAGGGAAACATGTAGTCAGTTTGTCTACCGCATGCTCAGCTAATTTTCTGTAGGTCGTTATTTTCCCGCCAAAAATATTAAGCAGCACTGGCTTACCTGTCTCGCCTTTAAGCTCAACTTTGTAGTCTCGGGTTAACTCTTGAGCAGAAGCATTCTTTTCTTCCAGTAGAGGTCTTACGCCACTGTAAGAGTGAACAATATCGCTTAAAGTGATTTTTGACTTGAAGTAGGTGTTTACTACATCTATCAGGTATTCGGTTTCTTCGTCCGAGATAGCAGCATCTGATGGGTTGCCCTTGAAGTCTTCATCAGTAGTGCCTACCAGAGAAAAATCCCCTTCGTACGGAATAACAAAAACAATACGCCCGTCTTTGTTTTGCAGTATGTATGCTTCATCAGTATCGTAAAGTTTAGGCACAATGAAGTGGCTTCCTTTCACCATACGCATAGCATTTGGGTTGTTAACATTTACTAAACGATCTAAGAAGGATACCGCCCAAGGGCCTGCAGCATTGACAATAGACTTCGCTTTTACTGTAAACGTTTTCCCTTTTGCTGTTCTAAGCTCAACACTCCACAGGTTGTCTTGCTTTTCAGCTTTAACACATTCAGTGCGGGTGTAAATTTGTGCGCCTTGATCTTGTGCGGCTAGTGCGTTCAATACCACTAAGCGTGCATCATCTACCCATCCGTCAGAATATTCAAAACAGGTGGTAATATCGCTAACTAACGGGCTTTCACTTGTTGTCGACAGCTTACGTGAGCGAGGCAGCATGTTGCGTTTCGCCAGCGAATCGTAAAGGAACAAACCAATTCGAATCATCCACGCTGGGCGTAAATGCTTTTGATGCGGTAAGCGAAAGCGCAAGGGCCACATGATATGAGGGGCTTTTTGAAGCAATACTTCCCGTTCGGCTAACGCTTCTTTTACTAAACGGAACTCGTAATGTTCTAGATATCTAAGGCCGCCGTGAATGAGCTTGCTACTTGATGAAGATGTAGCGCCAGCAAGGTCACCTTTCTCACATAATGCTACTGAAAGCCCGCGTCCTGCAGCGTCAAGCGCTACGCCGACACCGTTAACGCCGCCGCCTACGACCAAAACGTCGACTGTTTTTTCAGATTCATTGCTGTGACTCATAGTTTGCCCCTGCTCGTATTCACATTTGCCTTATCTAATTATTGGCTATTTGACAATCAAAAAGAAAACATGTCAACACAAAACGAACATAATCGAACATTAAAGAAAGTTAAATGAACCCAATTATGTGTTAGTTTGCTGATATATAAAGCAAAGAAAGAACAAAAGGTTTAGCTAATATATAGGCACTGAGTCGCATGCTTGAAAATACAACTAGCCGAGTGAATCAACACAAAACCATGTGCAAGGAGTAATTAGCATTGCAGTAACGCGCAACGTTATCGAGTGTTAAAGCTAGTCCAGATTTATGACAGATCTGTGATTATGATGATAAATGAGTAAGACGACTTATAGTTATGCTTTTACAAAAGTAATGTTATTTTCTTTTATAATTTTACCTATACTTGGCGGTGGTGTTTTCTCGCAAACTAAACAGTCGACTTGGGATATATGGCCCTGTTCAACCATGGCGCGGCGTTCAAATTTACTGTAGTCGGCCGCAAGGATGACGTGTTGGGTATGTTCTAGAATAGCTTGTGAGACTTTCACTTCCCTGAAGTCAAAGTCTAATAACGCGCCGTCTGAGCTTATTCCACTAATACCGATAATGCCGTAGTCCATGCGAAACTGACTGATAAAATCACAGGTCGCTTCGCCAATAATACCACCGTCGCGGTAGCGTACTTCACCTGCGGCGATAATCACCGAGAAGTCTTCTTTGGCAGATAAGATAGTTGCCACATGGATGTTGTTTGTTACTACATGTAGATTTTTATGATTTAGCAGCTTAGTAGCGATAAGCTCAGTCGTAGTACCAATATTTATAAACAAAGACGCACCATCGGGGATCATGGCTGCAACCGCTTCAGCAATCTTTTCTTTTACTTCACTGTTCTGCGTTTTCCGTTCTTGATAGGGCGTATTCTCCCAGCTTCTGTTTAATCCAGCGCCACCGTGATAGCGACTAACTACACCGTTTTCAGCCAACTGATTTAAATCTCTTCGAATGGTCTGTGGCGTCACTTCACAAGCACTAACCAAATCATCAATAGACATAAAACCATGTTGCTTTATTAGCCCAACAATTTTTTCGTGTCTTTGCGTTTGGTTCATCACACATCCTCAAAAGTAAAATCGACAATAATTATACGTGCTTAACAACAAAGTTCACGCGATAAAACGAAAACCAAATGTTCGTTTTCGAAAATATGGCATTGTTAAACACCTGTAAATGATGCAAACTCTATGAAAATTATCTTCAGGAGTGACCTTATGGGACAACATATTCTTGCCATTGATCAAGGCACAACAAGCTCTCGCAGCATTATTTTCTCTGCAAAAGGCAGTATAGAGGCCATCGCTCAACAGGAGTTTTCTCAAAAGTACCCTAAAGATGGCTGGGTTGAACACGACCCGGAAGAAATTTGGGAAAGCGTTGTCGCAACCCTGAAGGAAGTTTTTGACAAATGTAATATAACCCCTTCTGACATCGCCGCTATTGGTATCACAAATCAGCGCGAAACCACGCTAGTTTGGGATAAACAATCAGGAAAGCCTGTCTACCCTGCTATTGTTTGGCAAGACAGACGCACAGCACAATATTGCCGAGATTTTAGCGAAGACGAAGACTTCGTTTCGTATATTACAGAGTCGACAGGGCTTTTACTTGACCCTTATTTCTCAGCAACAAAAGTCGCATGGATACTGGATAATGTTGAAGGCGCCCGAGGGAAGGCGGAAAATGGCGAGCTTCTGTTTGGTACCGTGGATACGTATTTGATTTGGCGCTTAACGGGCGGTGAATCACACAAAACTGACGCCACAAATGCGTCTCGAACCATGCTGTTTGACATTAATAATCAGTGTTGGGATGAAAAACTACTCAATAAATTTAATATCCCTGCTTCAATGCTACCGGAAGTTATGGACTGTGCCGCGGATTTTGGGGTAATTAAAGAAGATATCATCGGCAAAGCTATCCCTATTCAGGGTGTTGCAGGCGATCAGCAAGCAGCACTGGTGGGTCAAGCGTGTTTTGAAAAAGGCATGGCAAAAAGCACGTACGGAACGGGGTGCTTTATGATCCTTAATACCGGCGACGCCCCTCTTCAATCTAAGAACCGCTTACTTACAACAGTGGGCTATCGGCTTAATGGTAAAACGACTTACGCCCTAGAAGGCAGTATTTTTATGGCTGGCGCTACCGTACAGTGGCTTCGCGATGGCTTAAAGCTTATTGATGATGCGGCAGAATCTGAAGCGTTAGCACAACGCGCTAGAGAAGATAACGGTGTGTTTCTAGTTCCCGCATTTACCGGCTTAGGCGCGCCTTATTGGGACCCCGATGCTCGAGGCGCTATTTTAGGACTTACTCGTGATACAGGAATAAGCGAAATCGTTGCGGCAGGCCTGCAATCGGTTTGCTACCAAACCAAAGACCTTCAAAAGGCGATGGAAAGCGACGGAGCTCGCCCTACAAATATACGTGTAGACGGCGGAATGTCGCGTAATGACTGGGTCATGGGCTTTTTGTCGGATATTTTAGGTGCTGAAGTAGAGCGACCTGAAATCACCGAAACAACCGCGTTAGGCGCTGCCTTCCTTGCTGGATTACAAGCAGGTGTGTTTAGTAGTATTGATGATCTAACCCAATGCTGGAAAAGTGATAGCGTTTTCACCCCCAGACTATCGAAGCAGGAACGTGATCAAGCCTATGACGGTTGGAAGGCCGCTGTAGACCGTATCCGTTGTAGCTAATTTCTCCTTATTTTTCCTATTGTTAATAAAGTGCGGTTATATACCGCACTTTTTTTATACAAAAAAATTTTTATAACATTGTAATTACATTGTCATTTTGTGCTAGTATTGGATCTAAGGTAAACGTTTCACCTTTTACCTTGAAATAGAAACGTTATATATTTCATAAAGTTACAAATAATAATCGAGAAAATATAACGTTAAATGTGTAAAAGTAATGTTAATAAGCTTGATCCGCACATACTAAAAACGTAATTTAAGTGCAAAGTACGTTAAAACGTAGCCTACTCACGGAGAAAACACAGTGACACATAAAATTAACACATCACAGTTAGGCCCAATTGCGAAACGCTCACTTTTAGGTGTTGCTATCGCCTCTGCCCTACACGCACCGGTAGCATTTTCTCAAGATGCTGACACTCAAAGTGTAAACGATGCACCTGTTGAAGTTATTGAAGTTCGCGGCATTGTAAGCAGCTTGAAAAGAGCAATGTCTGATAAGAAAGAAAACCTCGCTGTTTCAGACGGTATCGCAGCGGAAGATTTAGGTAAATTCCCAGATCTAAACGTTGCTGAATCACTTCAGCGTATTACTGGTGTTTCTATTGACCGTAACGGTGGTGAAGGCCAAAAAGTTACGGTACGTGGTTTCGGCCCACAGTTTAACACTGTACTTGTAAACGGTCGCCAACTAGCTACCGACGATGCTGGCCGTGCGTTTAACTTCGACGTACTCGCTGCCGACCAAATTACTGGCGCTAGTATTTACAAAAGTGGCGTTGCCAACCTTCAATCCGGTGGCATCGGCTCAACCATCAATGTATCTACTGCTCGCCCATTTGACTATGACGGTTTCCAAGCGGTAGGTAGCGTGAAGGGTGTTTATGAAACCCTTTCTGAAGAAACGTCTCCACAAGCCTCTTTCTTGGTAAGTAATACATTTGCCGACGATAAGTTTGGTTTACTTCTAGCGGTATCGCATCAAGAGCGTCAAGTTCAAATTAACCGTATTCAAACGGCAGGCTGGCGTCCAGGTCTAACACTTTCTAACCGTGGCGATGGCGAAACGGCTGAGATTATTGCTACTGACGTTTATTTGCCACGTAACTGGGACCAAGTTGTTGATCAACAAGACAGAACTCGTACTAACGCATCACTTGTTGCACAGTTCGCGCCATCTGATGATGTAACCATCACGTTAGACGGTTTTATTTCAAAGTTTGAGGTTGATTCTCAAGTTACTGACCTTGCATCATGGTTTGAACCAGATCGTGTTGGTTCTGCAACTATTTCTGAGTTTGGTACGGCTTTACAATTTACACAAGAAATTGACTTACACCAAGGTAGCGGTAACCCTGCATCTGACTTCGTATCATCAACTCGTGGTGTACGTGATGTAACTAACAAAGGCTTTGGTTTAAATGTTGATTGGCAAGTGACTGACGCGTTATCTGCAACGTTTGATGTTTCAACTTCTGAAGCTGAAAATGATGTAGCTGGCGAAGGTCGCTTTAATGTTGTTGGTATCATCAACAACTACGAGTTCGATAGCACAGGCGGCACACCTACTGTAATTCACGATGGTTTCGCCGATGGGCAATTGCCTGATATCTCACTAAACCGCCTTCACTATAACGACTTAGGTAACGTTGTTGCCTCAGAAGATGAAGTAACAGAATACAAAGCTGACTTCACTTATTTAGCCGATTCTGACGTTTTTCGTAAGGTAGATTTCGGTATCTTACGTTCAGAGCGTGAAAAATTTGTTTACCAAGAGTTTGCGTCACAATGTGCATTCTGTGGTTATGGCACAGAGGCTCCAATCGATGAACTGAACATTCGTCCGTTTACTGCAAACAACTTCTTCAGCGGTCTGATTGACACTTGGTATACTTACGATGGCGATGCATACCTAGACTACCTTGCATCACAAGGTGCGCCAGTAGTACCTACGCTTCAGCCGAACTATTACAACATTGAAGAAGACGTAACGGCGCTTTACGCTAACTTCGAATTTGGTTATGACATTGGTGACATGCCGTTAACCATGAACTTCGGTGCCCGTTACGAAGAAACCAGTGTTTCAGTTTCTGCAGTACAAGCGCTTATCGCCGACGTTGTTCCTACTACTGACTTAACCTTGTTCTCAAATGTCTTCGCTCCATCAGAAAACATTACAGGTTCATCTTCATATGCCAACCTTCTACCTAGCCTGAACGTTAAGTTAGAAGTACAAGAAGATATGATTGTGCGTTTCTCTCGCTACGACTCTTTGACACGCCCTACTATGTCTCAGATGTCTCCAGCGACCACTTTCAACGAGCCTCGTCGTCAAAACCTACAGGCAAGCGGCGGTAACCCAGATCTTAAGCCATTTAGCGCTGAAAACTGGGATTTATCATTTGAGTGGTATTACAGCGATGATTCTGTGTTCTCGTTTGCAGTATTTAGCAAAGAAGTAGAAGACTTCATTGTCACGCTTTCTGGCGATGAAACTTATACCATGACGAACCGTCTTCCAAATGACTATCGCTGTGCGGCGGAAGATTGTGCGGTGGGCGTATCGCTTGACCCACAAGACCCTGATCGCGACGTAGTGGCTGACACAGAAGAGCTTAATGGCGCAAGCGAAGTTTATACTGTTACACGGCCTCAAAACGGCGAAACGGCAACGGTTAATGGTTACGAAGTAGCGATTACCCACGTTTGGGATAACGGCTTTGGTGTAACCGCTAACGCTACTGTAGTTAACAGTGATGCGGAAGTATCTGGCGATACAACACAGACGTTTGCGCTAGCAGGTCTTGGTGATTCACAAAACCTTATCGTGTTCTACGAGCGCGATGCGTTCCAGGCTCGTGTAGCGTTTAATAACCGAGAGTCGTTCCTATTTGCACTAGATAATACTGAAGTTGGCGGCGCGACAGGCGAGCCAATTACGACTGAAACCTACGGTCAGTGGGATGTAAGTGCAAGTTACGACATCAACGAACATCTTACGGTATTTGTTGAAGGTATTAACGTAACGGAAGAAGAGCTTTCGCAGATAGGCCGCTTCCCAGACCAAATATACTCAATTGAAGACAATGGTGCTCGCTACTCTGTAGGTATCCGAGGCTCATTCTAAGATTTGTGTGTGTGTTTTGGCAGGGGTAAAACCCTGCCATTTATCCATAAGCCTATTGGCAAAACGAGTACGTTTATGGATAAATGTAGAAAACAGTCATAATTCCATTTAAGCAGTGTTGTTTCATGAACCATTCATCTTATAGATCTCAAAAACAGCGTCTTGTCATCGTAGGTGGCGGCACCGCTGGCTGGCTTACTGCCGCCATAGTCGCAGCTAAACACAAGGTAGCAATGGGTGAATGTGGCTTAGACATTACTCTGGTCGAATCTAGTGACATTCCTACTGTAGGCGTAGGTGAAGGTACGTGGCCAACGATGCGTAACACGCTTAAAGATATTGGCCTATCTGAAAAAGAAGTATTTAGACGCTGTAGCGCTGCTTTTAAGCAGGGCGGTAAGTTTGTTAACTGGGTAAATGGCGATGGCGATTTTTACTATCACCCGTTTACCGTACCGCTAGGTTATGGCCGCGTTGAGATGGCTCCCTACGTAGGCGACATTGCAAATTTTGCCAATGCCACTAACTTTCAGCAGCACGTGTGTGAACGCAATATGGCGCCTCGTACGCTAAGCGAACAAGAATACAGCAGCGCACAGTCGAACTATGCGTATCATTTAGATGCTGGTGCATTTGCTGACATGTTGCGAGACTTCAGCAAAACGGAGCTAGGCGTAAAACACATTGTCGCCACTGTAGAAAGCGTAGCCGCAACCTCAAACGAACATATCGAAAGCGTTACGCTTAACAACGGCATGGTTTTACATGCCGATTTATTTGTCGACTGTTCTGGTTTTCGCTCACTATTACTTGGCGAAACCCTCGGTGAAAGCGTTGTTTCTACAGACGATGTGTTATTTAATAACTCTGCCCTTGCCCTTCATGTACCCCACGAAGAAGACTTTGAAATTAAGCCCTATACCCAAGCAACAGCTCAAGAAGCAGGCTGGATTTGGGATATTGGTTTGTCTTCTCGAAGAGGTGTAGGCCATGTTTACTCGACCGATTTTACTACCGACGAACGGGCGGAAGAAGTATTGCGTCAATACGTAGGTGACGAGCAGGGTGACTTGAAAGCGCGCACAATTCGCTTTAACTCTGGTTACAAGAAGCGTATTTGGAAAGGCAACTGCATTGGCGTGGGCCTTTCCGCAGGGTTTGTAGAGCCATTAGAAGCAACCGCCCTTATGCTTATTGAGATTTCAGCACGTTATATTGCAGAGCAAATGCCGTTGCCCGCCACAGCTATGCCTATAGTCAGCCAGCGCTTTAACAAGCAAATGAACTATCGTTGGCAACGCATTATCGACTTCTTGAAACTTCATTATATTTTTAATCAACGCAGTGAACCTTACTGGGTTGCCAATCGCGATGCGTCTTCTATCCCCGACTCTTTAAAAGAAGATTTGGAAATTTGGAAGTATCGCGGACCACAAATTGCTGATTTTTCAGCGGCAATAGAGCTATTCCCTGCCGCCAGCTATCAGTATGTGTTATACGGAATGGGATTTTCTCCAGACTTTTCTTTGCAATCTCATTTCTACAACGAACGTGACCTAGCAGATAAAGTAATTCAACAAAATCAGCTAATCACGCAGCAAAAACTAAGCAGCTTACCTAATCACCGCGACTACATTGAGCAGTGGTTGGCAAGCTAACGAGAATTATAATATGCCAACATTTGAAACCTTATCGGCTGATACCCACAGTGCTCTTACTATTGACGAGAGCAAGCTTGCTAGTACTTATTCGAAATTTCATCTTCTCAACATTGAGATAAAGGAAGCCGTTCAAGCATCTAGCGACTTCCCTTTGTTTTTCAGTAAACCTACTGAAGCGCAGTATTGGACAATTTCGGCCCTGTGCGGCCTAGCTCCCCAAGAAAACGTGTTTGAAACGCAAGGTACATGGCTTGGTCACTATGCACCGCTTAGTCTTCGCACCTTACCTTTTATCGTGCGATTGGGAAATGATGCTGAGCAGCAAGAAGTTTTAGTTGATGTCGACTCGCCAGCCGTTTCTTCTCAAAACGGTGAAGCGCTCTTTTTGCCTTCAAAGCGCCCTACTGCGTACTTAGATAACAAAAAGAAATTGCTAGATGAGCGCGTTACCGCCATGCAGCAAACCGCTGTAATGATGAATCAAATTAGCGAGATGGGGCTCATTCATACTGTTGACTTGATCATAGAGTACAAGGACAACACCAATCAACGCGTGGGCGGATTAGCTACGGTGAATGAACAGCGCTTGCAAAGCCTTACAGGTGAAGAACTAGCTAATTTGAATCAAAAGGGCCTGCTAAACGTGCTTTTTAATATTCTTGGCTCTATTTTGCAGGTGAACCGCGTTATCCGTCTTCATAACACTAAATTCCCTGATCGCGCTGTTAACAACATTAAGTTCGAAACCAGCAAGTCATAACTGCCCTCTAGGAGTAAAACATGTTTTCCAGCACTATTCAGGTGTCTGTTTTTGTCTTTGTGACTGCTTTAATTGGTTTTCTAACCTATTTAAGTTGCCGCGGACAAAATAGAAATGCCCAAAACCAAAACCGCGAATACTTTCTTGCAGGCGGAGGTCTAGCTTGGTATTTCGTTGCAGGTAGTATCACGCTCACCAACCTAAGTACCGACCAGCTAGTAGGTATGAACGGTAACCAAATGGCCTTGTTAGCCCTATGGGAACTAGCAGCCGTTGTAGGCCTTTTCGTACTGGCAAAAGTATTTCTGCCTGTGTATTACAAATTCAAGTGTACAACCACAACAGAACTTCTAGAGCAGCGCTATCACGACAAGCATATACGCGCAGTTATTAGTGCGCTCTTCTTCGCAGGCAGTGCTTTAATATTTTGCCCGGCTGTAATCTATTCTGGCTCTTTGTTCATGCAGTCTATGTTTAACGTTGAACTGCCGCTTATGTACATTGCAGTTATATTCGTTATCGTTGGTGCCCTATATGCTATCTTCGGCGGTCTTCGTGCGGTAGCCGTGTCTGATACCTACTCAGGCGTGCTTCTATTAACCATGGCCGTATTGGTGGTTATTTTAGCGCTTCAAGCCATCGACTATAACTTTGATGGAATTCCGCAAGAGCGACTTACGCTAATTGGCGATGATGAGTCTCCGATCCCTTGGCACACTCTACTTACCGGTATGATCTTTATCCAAATGTTTTATTGGGGTACTAACCAAGTAATTACTCAGCGCGCAATGGCAGCACCCTCTTTGAAAGAAGCGCAAAAAGGCGTATTCGCTGCGGCCGGCATTCGCTTGCTGATTGTACCTGCCATTATTGTTATTCCAGGTATCGTTTCATACAAACTATTTGGTGATATTGGTGATAGTGCTTACGGAAAAATTGTTGCAACGGTATTGCCTGATTGGCTTTCTGGCGTATTCGCAGCGGCCATGGCAGCTGCGGTGTTAACCACGTTTAACAGTAACCTGAACTCTGCTACTGCACTTTACGTTTGCGACATTCACGAAAGCTATATCAACAAAACACCTAACGTACCTAAGCTAAGCGGCTACGTTACGGTTTTATTGTGCCTAGTATCGCTTGCGCTAATCCCAGTATACCAACAAGCTGATAGTATTATTAACTTGGTTCAAAAGCTTTATGGCCTATTAAGTATGCCTATTCTTTCGGTATTCATTGTTGGCTTACTGTTTAGAAATGTGCATGCATTCGCAGCCATTGGGGCAGTGTTGTTCGGTGTTTCAATTTACGCGTTAATGAGCTTTGAAGCTTCACCTCTGTATGCACCGTTTGGACTTCATTACATACACCTAATGTTCGCAACCCTCATTGGCTGTGTCGCCTTTGCTCTTATTGTGAACCGTGTGGTGTTTAACCAGAAGGCAGAGTTTTCGTTAGAGCTTTATAAAAAAGAAGCCTAACAAATTAGCAACATCTAGAAAAAGGATGTCTTTTGGCATCCTTTTTTGTTTTTAACAATTAATATCGTCTATATTTTACACTTATTGGTCAGACTTCATTTCCTTCGAAATGCAGACTACCATTGAAAGTAAAACGTTTACCCTAAAATTGTAGAATAGGTATAGTGAACGTGATTTAATATGCGAAATTATGGCGTAAGAAGACACTACTTACGTTGTAAAAAAGTTGTATCACCACCTAATTTACGTTTTATTAACGCTGAGGTTTTTATGTCGTCACTTTCTCAATTCGTACGCCTGTCGAACGAAAAAGTCACCTTAATATTCGACTGTCAGGGTCGTATGCCAAAAGTCATTTACTATGGTGCGCCATTAAGTGACAGCACAACGCCTGAAATGCTTAGCGTTTTAAACACACGCCAAGAAGCTAAGTGTGCGCCAGTAATAGAGCCACCCATTACTTTAGTGCCAACCCATGGTGAAGGTTGGACAGGACAGCCAGGCCTTGAAGTTTCCGGTGATGCGGACCAGTGGTCAGCAGGCTTTAATTTAGTAGAAATAGATCAAGACGCTCAATCGGTTGCCTTCATTGCTGAAGATGCACATCGCGGTATGCGCCTTATCACAAGTGTAGAGCTTGATACTGCGACCAGCGTTGTAAAATATGTTTCTCGTGTAGAAAACACCGGCAGCAGTGCGCTGAACCTCAATTACCTAAATGCTGCTAGCCTTCCACTTCCTACAACGGTTAGTAAAATCAAAACATTCGAAGGTCGTTGGTCTGCTGAATTCCAAACCAAAGATCACGACCTATTCTTTGGCAGCTATGTACGTGAAAACCGCCGTGGCAAAACCTCTCACGACACCTTCCCTGGCCTTATTGCATTCCCTCAAGGTACGGGTGAACTTAACGGTGAGTGCTATGGTTATCACCTGGGCGCTTCTGCAAATCACAAGCTTCGCGCCGAGCTAATGGCTGATGGTAGAAGCTACGTACAGTTTGGTGAGTTATTATTTCCAGGTGAAGTAGTACTTAACGCTGGGGACAGCTATACATCACCAGTTCTTTACACA
The DNA here is from genome assembly GCF_003443615.1 of Alteromonas sp. BL110. Classification (NCBI taxonomy): domain Bacteria; kingdom Pseudomonadati; phylum Pseudomonadota; class Gammaproteobacteria; order Alteromonadales; family Alteromonadaceae; genus Alteromonas; species Alteromonas sp. BL110. The sequence continues at coordinate 1,478,604 of NZ_CP031967.1, forward strand.
GGCTATGGCTGTGAAGGTTTTTCATCCCTGTCGCAACAGTTCCACAATTTTATACGTAGCAATGTGCTAAACCATAGCGCTGAGTCTAAGCCTCGCCCAGTTCACTACAACACCTGGGAAGGGATTTATTTCGATCATAACGAAGACGAACTTAAAGCCTTGGCTGACAAGGTAGCGCCGCTAGGTATTGAACGCTTCGTTTTAGACGATGGATGGTTCAAAGGCCGCAGAAACGACAAAGCTGGGCTTGGTGACTGGTTTGTAGATGAAGCCATCTACCCTGAAGGACTAGACGGGTTAATTGACCATGTTACTGGTCTTGGCATGGAATTCGGCATTTGGTTTGAGCCAGAAATGGTTAACCCAGATAGCGACTTATATCGCGCGCATCCTGAATGGGCACTTCAAACTGAAAACAACCCTCATGTGCCATTTAGAAACCAATACGTTCTAGATTTAACCAATCCAGAAGTGGTTGAGTACCTTTATAAAGTTATTACTGATGTACTTAAAGCCTATCCCAAAATAAGCTACATCAAATGGGACATGAACCGCGACGTAAACCATCCGGGCAACCTGCAAGGCAAACCGGCAATGCACGGCCAAATGGCAGCGCTTTACGGCTTGATTGACCGCGTAAAAGCAGCTAAGCCAGGCATTGAAATAGAAAGCTGCTGTTCAGGTGGCGGACGAGTAGATTTAGGCATATTGCCACACACGGATCGCTTCTGGACGTCAGACTCTAACGATGCACTAGACCGTTTATATATTCAGCGCGGCTGCTCTTACTTCTTCCCATCTGAAGTAATGGGCGCGCACGTAGGTCCGCGTGACTGCCATATTACAGGTCGTAACCTACCTATTGAGATTCGTTCAGCAGTAGCCTTGTTTGGTCATATGGGCATAGAAATGGACCCACGTGAACTGACAGACCACGAGCAAAGCGTGCTAACAGACGCTATTTCGCTTTATAAGAAATATCGCCATATTACCCACGGCGGCGATTTATTCCGCATGGATGATGACAGCATGAATGTGAAATTTGGTTATGTGTCGAAAGACAAGCAGGAGGGTATTTTTGCATATAACAGTGTTACAGAAACCGTACGTACTACGCCTAACCGTTTCTACTTCGCAGGGCTTGACGCTAACAAGCAATACACCATTGAGCGTGTGTGGCCTGAAAAGCTGAAAGAATACACTCCTTCAATTTTACAGCAAACTGAAGGACAAGTGTTCTCTGGCGAAGTCTTGATGAAATACGGTATGCAACTGCCGGTACTCTTCCCACAAACAGCGCTGATTTATACTGTTAAAGCCCTGTAGCTTTTTAAGCGCTTTAGCTTTCTAAGCGCTGCCTAAGGAAAATACAATTAAGCGAGCTATGCGGTATTACACCGCCGCTCGCTTTTTTAGTGCCTTTTTGATTTTTTTGAGTGTCTTAGCAAAACGTTCATTTTTCTCTTCTTTTATCGCTTCAACAACGTTTTGCGCTTCAATAACTTTATCTGCATTAAGAAGAAGTTCAGCTAAGCGTAGCTGAGCCCAATTAGCTGTTGGTAGACCTTCAGTATCAATGGTCGCAATCTGGTAGTCCTCCAAATAGCTTTTTAGCGCGTTAATACCTGAAGTTGTGTACTCGCCACTTTCAACAGCAACTTGCCCTAAGCGATACTTTCCATACATAAGACTGGCTTTACGCTTTTGATAAGTATCCCAAGCCTCAGTATCTGCTTTGGAAACCGCAGCCACATCTGTATCTGATAACGGCAACAAAGTATCGTAAGATGCCGCGTACTGCTCACTACCTAAATAGAAACTACCTAGCTCAACCCTAGCGCGAATTTGGGTGCTGTCACCTTCAATTAAAGAGGCAAAGATCACCTCTGCTTCTTCCTGTTTATCTTTTTCCAAATAAACCTTAGCTAAGGCAAACTGGCCTTCGGTAGCATCTAGTTTTGAAATTGTTTGCGCAAGTGTCATGGCTTCATCCATGTCCCCTCCAGCAATAGAAGGAGCCATTAAGTGAAACTGCATTAAGGCTTGGTAAACAGCAACCTCTTCTGGGGCGATTTCCACTGCTTTTTCTAAACTCTCTTTTGCTTTTTTCGCATAGCCTAGAGCTGAAAATATACTACTTGAGGCTTGGGCTCCCATCACGCTGGCGTGTGTATGGTAAGCCTTATAGTTATCACTGTAATCCTGAATAAACTGCTCTGCTGCCTCTTCTGCCTCATCTAAATCTATGTTCATCAGGGCAGAAATAAGCATGTTGTGCTGTTCTGGCGACTTGCCTTTAACGGCTTCGAGGGATTCTACAACGTATTTAAAGTCACCTTGTTTGAAGTAGGCCTTTAGCCTTGCTACCTCATCGGCGCTTGCTGCAGCAACGTCTTGTGCTGCTGCATAGCTTTCGGTAATAGCCATGGGCGGCATTAACAAAATAGAGCAGGCACATAGTGCTGACACAGTATATTTACGCATTTTCACTTCCTTATGGTTTAGTTTATGCTTTGTTCGATAAGGTATTCTGAGATGCCGCTTTAGAGCGCTTTTTATTATCAATGATTGGTAGAAGCAGTCTTATATTACGCCACTATGCGTTACGATAGAAAAATAAATATGTAACAAAATTAAAAAAGGATGCCGAAGCATCCTTTTCAAACTGTTATTTACTGTCCATTTCTAGCCCCAATGCCCATCGGTCGTCGAAGCCCTTCCAAGGCTCTGGCTTCTTACCGTCTACGGGTACTTGGGCACTACTGCCACTCACGTTCAGGTATTCACAATCATCTTTTAAGCCTTTCACATGGCAGTTCATAAGCGCCAAAGCGAAGTGCTCGTTGATAGCGTTCAACTTTTGCACTTCCCATGCAGGTTCAATGTAGCTGCCCAAATCAAACTCGCTGCCATAGGCTTCTTTAGGTGCTGGGTGTGGCGCTACGTTATGACGCGCATTTTTAACGGTAAGTAGCTTAGAGCCTTTACTGCCGGTATTTTCGAATAACCATTTGATACCATCGTAACCAGAAATATCGTCGTTATCACCCGCCACATAAAGAACCGGCACCTTGATATTGTTAAGTGATTCAACATCAAATAGCTGATGTTGCCCGCCCCATGGAGCAAGCGCTAGCGCTGCTTTCCAAGCTGGCAGCACATCTTTGCTACTTTCTTCGCCACCTGCGCACGTATTTAGCGCATCTTTGATAAGGGCGGCCACTTTAGGGTCTTGCGTACCGGTAAAGGTTGCTGCTGTTTGATCGTTAAATGCATAACAACCACCTACTGTACTTACCGCACCATAGCCTCCCATGGAGTAACCAATTACCCCTGCTTTACTTGCGTCAACACTCTCTTTGAAAAATTCGTTTTCGCTGATGCTGTTTAAAGTAAGTACTTGGTCTCGTGAGCGGTTTAGTAATGTGCTTGGAAAACCTGAATACGGGTTTTCTGCAAAATTAACATCTTTATTCGTAGAATCTGTGTGGTCGATTGCTGCTACTACATAGCCGTGAGACGCAAGGTGTTCACCTAAATAATACATAAGCGTGCGATAACCAGTATACCCGTGAGATATAACCACCACCGGGTAATCAGATTCTGCTGCGGCAATAGGCGCATCGCGGCTGGCATCACCCTCAATTTCAAATACTTGACCACTTCGTGTTTCATTAACATACGTCGCCGTCTCAGCAGCACTTGAAGCTGGATACCAGACCTCTAGCGTCAATTTGCGCTTGATATCATTTCCGGCGATATCTTTTACTTTTTCAGGATACGTGGCTTCAATAGTTTTTACGCCAACTGTATGTGTACCTTTCTCACTGAGCGACGGCATCACGTCGGCAGGAAAAGGCTTATACAGCTTTTGAGCAGCTGATACTGTGGGTGAAACGATGGTGGTTGCTGAAACCAAAGCGAACGTACTAGCAAGTAGGGATAACGTTTTCATGATGATAGGCATTTTTTTAATAAGTTAATAAAATAATAATACCTTTTAACGAGTGAGGAGCAAGATATGCGTTATTTATAATGGTAATTAGAAACAATAAGAAGTAATGATTAAAAAGGTGAAACGTATTACTCCTTTCAATTCATGACGCTTCCTAGAAGGGTCACTTATTAATCTAAGAATTTCAGTTCTCTTTATAGCCCTTAAATTAAAATACGGCTTTCTAAAACAAGGCTAGTACTGCCTTTACTGCATTCAATTAGCTTGCTAACAGGAAACACAGGTCTTAGGAAAGTAACTTCCAAAAGCCGTAACCACGTGCCTTATGTACAGTACAACAAACACAGAGCGAGAATAAAAAACCCAGCTTTTACACTGGGTTTAGTCAAATCTTTTAATATAAAGTGATTTATATTTACACTTTTACAGTTTCGATTTTGGTTCCCTAGAACGGAATATCGTCGTCGAAATCAAAGTCTGGCTCGGCCATTGGGGGGGTCTTAGGCTGACCTTGGTTACCACCTTGAGGCGCTTGATTGTAGCCGCCACCTTGGTTTTGATTGTAACCCCCTTGTTGACCACCGCCTTGCTGTTGCGCTTGGTTATAGCCGCCCTGCGCTGGTGCTTGGTTGTAACCACCCTGGTTGTTTTGAGGACGCTGATAACCACCGTTACCGCCACCGCCTTCACCGCCGCGACCGCCAAGCATTTGCATTTGGTCTACGATAATTTCGGTAGTGTATTTGTCCTGACCTTGCTGATCTTGCCACTTGCGCGTTTGCAATTTACCTTCAACGTAAATCTGCGAGCCCTTTTTCAGGTACTCTCCGGCAATTTCTGCTAAGCGACGGTACATTGTAAGGCGGTGCCACTCAGTGCGCTCTTGAACCTGACCCTGTTGGTCTTTCCAGCTTTCGCTAGTTGCTAGGCTTAAGTTCGCAACGGCGTTTCCGTTAGGCATGTATCTAACTTCAGGATCATTGCCAAGGTTTCCAACAAGAATAACCTTATTAACGCCTTTCGTTGCCATTGATGTCTCCTGTAACGTTTTTAGTGGCTTGCTGTATAACTCTTCATTAAGTAAGACATCAGCAAGCGCGAAAGTTCATCGAATATTAGCCGGTTAGTATATCGTATTTTATGTGGAAAATTTGAAATTTTTCGCCTCACGTTTACTTCACTAACTGCAACACATTCTAGAACTTAACAAAATTTATTGTCAGCGTCTTCTGAACTTTCGCGTTGTTTTGAGCAAAGCTTAGTTAGGGCGTTACGATTAAAAACGCCCTCTTATACTTGCTACCACCATGTAATATAAAACGCTGCGGTCAAAATCACTACGGCGATTGACGCTACGTTAAACCAACTTGTGGTTTTGAACTGCACTTCATTCAGGTCAACCGCGTTTTCACTAATGCCTTTCTTCTCTAGCAGAGAAACAACCACAGCTAAAGCAACACAAAGCAGGAATACGAGCCCAACACGGTCGATAAACGGCAGTTCAGGCCAGAACTGTCTAAACACAATGCTTAATAAAAATGAACCTAAGGCGGCTAATAGGCCACCGTTTGCTGTGGTTTTCTTCCAGAACATACCCAAAACGAACAGCGCGCAGATACCTGGTGTAAAGAAACCGGTAAACTCTTGAATGTATTGGAATGCTTGATCGAAATTGCCTAAAAGTGGTTTAGCCACAACCATTGCTATGATAAGCGCTATCAAGCTTACGATCCGCCCTACTTTTACGTAATGTTGCTGCGACTCATTCGGGCGCTTATCTTTATAAAGATCCATAGTAAAGATAGTTGAAACACTGTTTGTCATTGAGGCTAGTGATGAGACAATCGCCGCCACAAGCGCGGCGAAGATAATACCTTTAAGGCCTACAGGCATTAGCGTCATCAAGCTTGGATAAGCTTGGTCAGGCTTAGCTAGGTCAGGCACAATGAGTACCGCAGCTATGCCAGGCAACACCACTATTAACGGCATAAGTAACTTAAGGAATGCCGCAAACGCGATACCTTTTTGGGCTTCTTGCACACTTTTTGCCGCCAACGTACGCTGAATAATGTACTGGTTAAAGCCCCAGTACGACAGGTTCATTATCCACATACCGCCGACCAGTACAGAAATGCCCGGTAAGTCCATATAGTGCGGGTTGTCTTTTGACAAAATCATGTCGAATTTTTCAGGTAGTTTATTGGTTAAATCGACAAAACCCTGAATAACACCGTTTCCATCACTGATTAGGTTTAATGCGGTATACGATAGAAATAACCCGCCAATAACTAACAGCACCACTTGAATAATGTCGGTTAACGCTACCGCCTTCAGGCCGCCGTAAAGTGAGTAGGCTAGCGAGAAAAGACCTAAAAACATCATACCGTAAACCATATCTACACCGGAAATAGTGTTAATAGCCAGAGCACCCAACCACAACACAGCAGTAAGGTTTACGAATACATAAACGCCTAACCAGAATATTGCCATTACTTTGCGCACGCGATGATCATACCGCTGCTCTAAGAATTGAGGCATGGTGTATATTTTGTGTTTTAAAAAGATAGGTAAAAAGAATTTGCCGACAATGAGCAATGTTATGGCGGCCATCCATTCATAAGACGCTATAGCAAGACCTAATTGATAGCCTGAGCCAGACATACCAATAATTTGTTCGGCGGAAATATTGGCGGCAATTAACGATGCGCCAATTGCCCACCATGGCAAGCTTGAGCCTGCTAAAAAATAATCATTTGTGTCTTTTTGATGCCCCTGCTTCTCGCGTGAGACCCACCAGGCAATTGTGACTAGCGCGACGACGTATATCACGAATAATGTGATATCTATTGATGCTAATTTCATAATTTTTCCCAAAGTTTTTATTTTGGGTGCGGCGATTAATATGCAGGGTACACAGGTGAAAAATTGTTTTTATTATTTTATTGGTTTTTGCCACACCAGTGTCGCGTATGAAAACGCGTTTCGCATTTTACGATAAAGCATCCATTGGTCAGAAAACCACCGACACATGCACCGTGTTATTGCGGATAGTATTAGTAACACACTTTGTTGCTTTTTTTTAACAAGAAATGTGTACTTCTGTTAAAAAAAAAGCCGCTACCTATGGAAGCGGCTTAAGGGACACAAACAATTCTAGCGAATAGGATTGTTTAGAAAAGGGAACGTTCTGTACCTAAAATCTTTGTTCCTGCTGATGAATCTTTAGGCAAATGCGCCTTGTGTTGCAGTGCACACGTAGATGTCTGCATGGTAGCCAGTTTCGTCAAAGTATTTGTCTGCGACTACTTGCTTCACAGCATCGACTTTGTCTGTAGGGACAAGCGCTACAACGCAGCCGCCAAAACCTCCGCCCGTCATGCGGACACCTCCAGATTTACCAAGTACTTCACCAATAATCTCAACCAAGTAATCAATTGGGCGTACGGTAATTTCGAAATCGTCACGCATAGAAACGTGAGACTGCGCCATAGCGTCACTTACCGTTTCAATATCACCAGACTTTAACGCCTGACTTGCTGCTAACGTACGCGCGTTTTCAGTAATGATATGCTTCGCACGGCGATAAACCACCTCAGGCATGTGTGCTTTGGCTTCTTCTAGCATCTCCATGGTTGCTTCGCGCAACGA